>NZ_FOXD01000053.1 GCF_900115625.1 Salibacterium halotolerans
ATTAGCTCCGGTTTCCCGGGGTTATCCCGGACTTTCAGGCAGGTTGCCCACGTGTTACTCACCCGTCCGCCGCTCGTTCCACAGGTTTCACCCCGGAGGGATCTACCTGCTTCCCGCGCTCGACTTGCATGTATTAGGCACGCCGCCAGCGTTCGTCCTGAGCCAGGATCAAACTCTCCAATAAAAAAGTTTGATGCTGTGCTGTGTTTCTTATCTGTATGACCGAAAAACGGTCATTTGAATTGACAGACGCTTGACTTTCATTCAATTTTCAAAGGGCAGTTTGTATGCCGCTTTTCAAAGCGACAATTGCAATTGTACCAACCCATTTAAGCAGAGTCAATACTTTTATGAAATTCTTTTTTGGTGGAGCCTAGCGGGATCGAACCGCTGACCTCCTGCGTGCAAAGCAGGCGCTCTCCCGGCTGAGCTAAGGCCCCGTGATTAAATGGTCGGGAAGACAGGATTTGAACCTACGACCTCTTCGTCCCGAACGAAGCGCTCTACCAAGCTGAGCTACTTCCCGTTCTTTGAAAGAATAAACTGCGAGTCCCGCAGTCAGCTGTACTTTCTGCATCAGGTTATATCCCTATGCTGTATGTTTTCATTACAAAATCAATTTAGGAATGTAATGAAAAAATGGTGCGCCCGAGAGGAGTCGAACCCCTAACCTTCTGATCCGTAGTCAGACGCTCTGTCCAATTGAGCTACGGGCGCATGATACATGGAGCGGAAGACGGGATTCGAACCCGCGACCCCCACCTTGGCAAGGTGGTGTTCTACCACTGAACTACTTCCGCATTTTGAAATAGTGAGCCATGGAGGATTCCGACGCGAAGCTAGTCCTGCAGCTTCCTGAAACAACGTCCCCGCTACAGGGAACCGTAGGTGAGAATCCTGCACACCTTTTGATTTGAAATGGTGAGCCATGGAGGATTCGAACCTCCGACCCTCTGATTAAAAGTCAGATGCTCTGCCAACTGAGCTAATGGCTCTCATCTATGAACAATACCACTTGCCGAAGAAAAAAATAAACCATAACGCAGATGGTATTTAAGTTATACATTTTATACTAATGTAAAAAAGCATGGTGCCGGCCAGAGGAATCGAACCCCCAACCTACTGATTACAAGTCAGTTGCTCTGCCAATTGAGCTAGACCGGCATAAATGGTGGAGGGTGACGGGATCGAACCGCCGACCTCCTGCTTGTAAGGCAGATGCTCTCCCAGCTGAGCTAACCCTCCACTAAAAAGCCTGGCGGCGTCCTACTTTCACAAAGGGTTGCCCCTTCATTATCATCGGCGCTGGAGAGCTTAACTTCCGTGTTCGGCATGGGAACGGGTGGGA
>NZ_FOXD01000051.1 GCF_900115625.1 Salibacterium halotolerans
AATTTGCGTTTTTCGCTATTAATTCTCGGGATTTTCATCTCGATTCTCTCATTTTCTCTATTGATTCTCTGGATAATGGAATCAGTCTTGGACGATCAGGATGCCATGTCCCGGCATACATTGGCGCAGTGCTGGCATATTTTCGCACAGTGTTGGCAGTGGTCATGTTCGTGCTTGGCGCATTCGTCGCCGCACGCCTGGCAGATGATCGCGCAGACGCCGCAGATTTCCTTGGCAAACCGGCTGTTTCTCTGCATCGCCTGCGCAGCAAATCCGCATATTTCCGCGCATTCACGATCCAGCCGAATGCACTCGGCCATCATGTTCACGTCCTGCTCCTGCAGACACGCGCTGTAACAGTTGTTGCACGCTTCCATACACTCCAGACAAACCTGGATACATTCCTCATATGTCATCATCATTCGGGTCTCCTTTGGGGTTTAGGGTGCTGTGTATTGGGATGCCCAAAGGAATCTGGATTTATGTATCGTTTCCCGCGTTTCTTTATTGATTCTCGCGGTATCAGCTGATTTCTGTAGTGATTCCCGGGATTTCTCGATCGATTCCAATTTTTCGCTATCGATTCTCAAGCGGATTGGCTTTTTCCCTATTGATTCTCCCGATTTATAAGCTGATTCTCTGGATTTAAATATCGATTCGCCTGTACCATGATCGGATCCCTGATTTGAATATGAAAAAAGCTGCCGGCATGACCGGCAGCTTCAGCATTATTCTTGGCTTTCTTTTATCCGGTGGACGGTTTCCGTATCCAAACCGGTTAGCCTGACGATTGTTTCTATATCGAAATCTTCTTCCACCATCGATGCAGCGACAGCCTGTTTATTCTCGTGCTTTCCCTTTTCCATACCTTCTTTTTCTGCATCCTGGACGCGGAGTTCGTATTCTTTGTCTTTGTCTTTGGCACCGTCGTCCATTATCTGCATCCATCGTCTTTCGTATGCAATTCTTTCTTCAACGCTGGCTTTGTCCCATTCTTCATAGACTTCTTTTAGTGATTTTCTGCTCAGTGCAGCCTCCCCCTTTCAAGATTAATTTTGTGCTTGGAACCTTTTGAAAACATTGTAACAATAATTGTTCGAATTTAGTGAAATAATTACTGCCAGCGGCTGCTTTCGGTTAATTCAGCGTGAAATGGAATCGATCGCTTCCGGTCAAAGAGGTACGATGTTTGTTTATCGATTCTACGCGGCATTCAATCGATTCTCCCTTTTATCTATCGATTCTCCGGCCTCTTGCTGTTTTC
>NZ_FOXD01000049.1 GCF_900115625.1 Salibacterium halotolerans
CACTAGTCTTGCAAATAGCTAACATATAATAACTATAATGAGAAATAATACTTTATTCTCGTGTTGAGTTTTCTTTAGTTCGTAGAAAGGGGATAGGTGGATTTCAACATAGAAGGGTTAGAAGTACATTTATGCCGTTTTTTTACATGAGGTTTGGGGTGGAAAATGAAAAAAGGCAGCAGCGTCCCAAAACGCCTAGACCTGTTACCGTTTTTTTCTAATATTGTGTTGTTATGTTAGAATCTTTTTTTGAGGATGCTGCTTCTTTGGGTGTTTCCGGGGTCGTCCCGGTTTCCCTTTTTTCCGTCGTCCTTTGGACGAACGCTTTGGTTTCCGTTGGAATTCCTCTATCAGTTGGCGCCAGGTCAGAAACCAGTAGTGGCGGATTTTCTTGAGAACATCCCACGTGGTGGCTTTCGTTTCGACCTGCGTCTTCATCCATTCCATAAGACTGTAAGCTATGATGGCGGTATAAATTTGAAGGCACACGGCTTCGGGCTTATGGTTGTAGAATTGAACGAGATGGAGGTGCTGTTTCAGCCACTTGAAAAATAACTCAATCTTCCACCGGTGCCGGTAGACTTCGGTTACTTCCCAGGTCGTGAGATCCCATCGGTTCGTAAGAACACGATACTCCCGGTGCTGCTCGTCCTGAAATGCCACCAGGCGCAGCCGGAAAGGCTCTCCCGTTTCGGGGTCCGTTATTTCCACCTCGGCATCCAACGGCGCGTCGGGGTCATCGGAAGGGTGGTTATACCGGACGACCGGGCATTTCATGTTTTTCTTGATCCGCGCCACGAAAGCAATGTTCTGTTGATCCCATTGATGATAGCGGTGGTAGTGGATGTATCCTCGATCCAGTACATAGGTTGTTTCTTTATCCACAATCAAATCAGCGGCTCCTTCTTTATCAGAAACCGCGGCTGTGGATAACACCAGATCATCCGGATAGCCTGTTTCCTCATTGAGGACCACATAGCGGAGATGGATTTTCACCGCGTTTTTCTCTTTGCTGCAGTACGCCCATTCCCCTGCTTTGGCAGGAAGACTGATTTCACTTCCATCTACCACATGGAGCTTTCCCAGGTTCGGAAAAGAAGGTGTACCGCTGTACTGATGATCAAGCTTTTGTAAACACTGCATAGCCAGTTCCTGCAGCGTGGAAACCGGTAAAGCTTCTATCTTTCGATAGATCGTGGATCCGTGCACCGTTTCAAGGTTCAACGTCCGTCGGAGTTCGGGCCTCGCCCGAAGATTTTCTTCAATATCCGAGAGCGATTCGTGCCGGCGCAGCTGAGCTTCGATAAGAAGGCCGAGAGCTTGACCGGTCAGCAGCTTTTTCGCCCCATGATCGTGAAAGGGATCGCGAAAATCAATGCTTTGAATGGAAGAAAGAATATGTTCACAAACCGTTTTTTCTGGTATACTGTTACCCATGGTTTATTCTCCTTTTGTAGAGTTTTTGGGTAACAAGTCTATCCCTCTACAATAGGAGATTTTTTTAGGCTTGTAAATGAAAAATAACCCATAAATGATACTATAAGGAAGTTGTTTGCAAGACTAGTG
>NZ_FOXD01000048.1 GCF_900115625.1 Salibacterium halotolerans
GTATGCGTCAAGTTTTTCTCGGTCGTTCTGAAAGACTGCCGTTTTCAGCCCTCTATTTTTGTACACCGCGAATCTTCTACCGCGCTCCGCTTGCTGGCCTCTCTGTATGCCCAGCTTTCTGGCGAAAGCAGGCCATACAGAGAGGTCTAGGAAAAGCTCTTCACCATATGTCCCATGGCTGTGGAATGAGCAGTATGCAGAGCTATGGTTCCGGATGTCGCCCCGTTGGATTCACGGACCGGATCTCGAAGTATATCAGTCATCCGCACCATTTGGGCGAATCGTCGCTGCTGACGGACCGATCGTGGTTTCTTTCGGGCCAGATAGGCTTCCCGAAGCGTTCGGTTCAGGAGGCCCTGTTTGATTTTCACCATGGCCTCCGCACCCCGGGGGCTCCAGTGCATCCCTCTTCGTTTCATCCGGAAGGTGACATGGCGCTGGTTCGACTCCATGGCTCCCAAGCTTCGGGCTCCTTCCGGCGGATCTTCCACATGGTCCCGCCAATCTATAATACGATCCCAATTCTCCAGGATATACGAGCGCAGCTTCTTTACCTTCTCGATCGCTTTATCCTCTTCCAGCGTGCTTTCATACGTGTCCAGCCATAACCGGAAATCGTCCTGGTTGTGCTCCCGCAGAGCCTCCCTTATCTTCGTTTTCGTTTCACTCTGGGCCGCACCCAGAGCCCGGTTCAGCGCCTGATGGACATGATAGGCATCCAGTTGGTTCAGCACCGGATACTGGGATTGGGAGAAAGCTTCCTGGAACTTCTCCGGGGTGTACCCGGCTCCCCCATCGCTGTTGGTGACGACCTGCGTGGTTTCCAGCGAATAACGATGAGCGGTGGCCGCCTGGACTTCCTTCCAGAATGCTGCTGTCGGCTGCGTCGTCATCAATACGTTCGGATGCTGCAGGGCCACCCGCTTTCCGTTCGTGTCCCAGCCTTCATACGTGATGGCGTGGCTTACTTCAATCCCCTGCTTTTTGGCTGTCCCGCGGACAAAGACCCCGTCCGCTTCCGCATAGAGATGGGAGACCTCACGCCCGGATGGAAGCTCCGCGGCTTCATCCAGCTCGGTCACCAGCCCTTTGTCTGCTTCAGCCTGAGCCTCCCCGACCCGTTTCACGATGGCCCCCACCGTTTGGTGAGAGAGGCTCACCGGGGTCCATTCCTTCAAGACCCTTTCCACTTCCCGGTACGTGCTCTCAGCCGTCATTTCCGCCGTTTTCACCTCCACCAGAGGGCTGTACCGCTGATTCGGCTGAATAGACAGGTGTTCATCCAGCGGATAATGAGAGATCCCTTCCCGATCGGTCATCAGGGTGCGTGAGTACGCCACCGGCCCGAATAAAAACTGGACGGTTCTAGCATCCCGCGTCTCAACATCCCATCCTTCCTTCTTTTTGGCTTCTCTCACCGGCTCATCCAGCGAGGTGAGGGCCTCTCCCACCAAATCACTGAACCAGTGGTACATCAGCTGCTGCAGCTTTTCTTCCATGGCCAGGACATCCGGTGTTTCTTTCAATATCTGATACATTTCTGTTATAATGGTTGTCATGAGAAGGCCTCTTTTCACTCTGTATTTGCTTCCTAGGCATACATGGATGATAGAGGACCTTCTCTTTTTT
>NZ_FOXD01000020.1 GCF_900115625.1 Salibacterium halotolerans
TTTTAGAAAAATCATAACGACGTTTACATCTGCTATGGGGAGTGCAAACGCAACTATGAATTAACCATAGTTACGTTTCTCCGCTTTCCTGCACCTGTAAACGTCATTATGAACCCCTCTACGTTGCGTTTGTCTCTTTTTTTCCGAGATAAACGCAACGTAAAGGCGTTGCGTACTGTTTCCGGACGAGGGAGAAACCGTTGCATTAGGAATGCAGTTATCTCCAGCTGGGAATTTAAAGATTTTATAGCCAAGGTCATTTTAGAAAAATTATAACGACGTTTGCAGCTGCTGCTTGGGGTGCAAACGCAACTATGAATTAATCATAGTTACGTTTCTTCTCCCTTCAGGATCGGTAAACGTCACCATGAACCTTTTTATGTTGCGTTTGTCTCTATTTTTTCATGATAAACGCGACGTAGATGTGGTGGGAGCTGCCTATGAACGACGCTTCCACCCGCTGCATCAGGAATACAGCCTTCTCCAGCTATGATTCCAAAGACTATATGGCCAAGATCACTATAGAAAAGTCATAATGGCATTTGAAAATTTTCCTGCCTGCTTACAGCCGTTTCTATTATGGAAACAATAATGCCAAATTTCAGACGGCTTTATCGGATGTTCCATTCATATGGTATAATTTTTTTAACAAGACTATACGCTGCTTGTATGTCACCGTAGAGGAGGTCTTTTATGGATGTGCTGTGGACCGAGGACTCCGTTGTTATTATGGTGCGGATTTTATCTGCTGCTGTGCTTGCCGGTTTGATTGGTGCAGAACGGGAATATAAAAAGCACCCGGCCGGTTTCCGGACACACCTGCTTGTAGGCACGGGAGCGTGTCTCGCCATGGTGATGGCTTTGTTTGGATTCCAGCCTTACCTCGAAGAAAATCCTGATATCTCTGCATATGATCCGTCCCGTCTGGCTTCCTACGTTATCAGTGGTGTCGGATTTTTAGGGGCAGGAACGATTATCGTGCAGGGGGTATCCGTGAAAGGATTAACCACCGCGGCTTCCATCTGGGTAGTGGCCTCGATTGGCTTGGCCGCCGGAGCCGGTATGTATTTCGCGGCACTTTTAACAACCATTGTTGTTTTGTTGAGTCTGTTGTTTCTCCATAATATCGAGCGGTTATTCCAGCATACATCGACACGTAAAAAGGTCGAAGTTACAGTGGGAACTCATCACACGTCTTTATCTAATATTATCAAAATATTTGAAGAACAAAACATTTTGGTTAAAAACATAACCGGGAGCACAGAACATGAAGCACAGGAGCAGAATATTTCCTTTGTTTTTGATATTGAAAGTCCTCCAGATAAGAACACAGCCGATCTTTATGATCAGTTAATAAGAATGGAGGGTGTACAGAAAGTGGATTTGGCGGTGTCTTCCTGATTAGATAAAAGGGTTTTGCTTGATTTTTTTTCTGTATTGTATTATGCTTAAAGTCAAAGATAGTCAAAGTCAGTAGTATTAAAACAGATATAGAAAGGGAAGGAGGCTGGCCCTTTTGCGTAACATTTCAGATGGTATAGAAAAATATTTGAAGCAGATTCTTACCCAGAGCGAGAAGGATTTAATTGAAATAAAGCGAAGTGAACTGGCGAAGCGTTTTGAATGTGTGCCGTCGCAGATAAATTATGTTATCAGTACGAGATTTACAAATGAAAAAGGATATATCGTAGAGAGCAAAAGGGGCGGCGGAGGGTATATCCGTATTACGAAAGTAAAGGTGGATGATCACGCTGAACTGATTAATCAACTGTTGATGCTGATTGACGGAGGGATTGATCAGGTGACAGCGGAAAGTATCATTATGCGGCTGTACGAAGAGAATGCTGTATCCAGGCGGGAGGCAAATGTGATGGCATCCGCCCTGGACCGTAATATTCTATCGTTGAGATACGCAGAAGAACGGGATTGGCTTCGCGCGAAAATGCTGAAAGCCATGCTGCAGAGTCTGCGGTACCAATAGAATTAATGGCGGAGGGAGGAACACAGGAAGTGCTATGTCAAGAATGCCAAACACGCCAGGCTGCTCTGCATTTCACTAAAATTATAAACGGAAAAAAAGCGGAAATGCACTTGTGTGATGAATGCGCCCGGAACAAAGGAGAACAGATTCCGGGGTCGAACAGTTATTCTATTCATGAATTATTATCCGGTCTGCTGAATGTTGAGCAGGTATCTGGAAATAATGGATTTAAGACACAGGAAACCGAGGAGCCGAAACAGCCTGTCTGCCGCGGTTGCGGGTTGACGTATGAACGTTTTGCGAAAACGGGACGGTTTGGATGTGCACAGTGCTATCAAGCGTTTGAAACGAAACTGGATCCCATATTAAAACGTGTACACAGTGGAAATTACCGCCATTCGGGCAAAATTCCCAAACGTACAGGTGGAAATATAAAGGTGCAGCGCGAAATGGAGCAGCTTCGGGAAGATCTGCGCAGCCGTGTGGAACAGGAAGAATTTGAAGAAGCGGCGCGCCTGCGCGATTATATCCGCGAACTGGAAAAGAAAATGCACAGCGGAGAGGAGGACGCCTGATGTCACTGCAGCGTTTCATCTCAGAAGCAATCAGTCCGTGGATGAAAAATGAACCGGGGCCGGACAGTGATATTGTATTGAGCACGAGAATTCGTCTTGCCCGGAACATGGAACAATACCCTTTTCCTGTTTTTGCTTCACAGGAGACAGCTGAAGCTGTGCTGCATCATACAGCCCGTGAGTTTTCATCTATCCGGATGCAGGCCGGAAGTTCTCTGGAACGTCTGAATATGGATGATTTCACCCTGAACGAAAAAAGAGTGCTGGTGGAAAAGCATTTAATCAGTCCTTATCTGGCGGAACGCTCCCAATTCGGAGCTGTCATGCTCAGCCCGGATGAATCGGTGAGCATTATGTTAAATGAAGAAGACCATATACGAATGCAGTCGCTCTTCCGTGGTTTTCAGCTTAGTGAGGGGCTTGATTTTTCAAATAAGCTGGATGACTGGACCGAGGAGAAAATAACATATGCCTTTGATGAAAAGCGGGGGTACTTAACAAGCTGTCCGACCAACGTCGGTACTGGTATGAGAGCATCGGTCATGATGCATCTGCCGGCTTTGGTAATGACAAGGCAGTTGAACCGGATTCTACCCGCCATTCACCAGCTGGGCCTTGTCGTACGCGGCATTTACGGAGAAGGAAGTGAAGCCCAGGGTAATCTTTTTCAGATTTCCAATCAAATGACACTTGGAAAGTCTGAAGAGGATATTGTCGAAGATCTGCAAGGCGTTGTAACCCAGATTATCCGCCAGGAACGGATGGCCAGAGACGCATTGATGCGTTCGTCCCGAACGTATATGGAAGATAAAGTGTTCCGCTCCTTCGGCATCCTGAAAAACAGCCGGATTATGGAGTCTAAAGAGGCAACGGAAAGGCTGTCGGATGTACGTCTGGGTATTGATCTTGATTTAATTAAAGGGATTTCGGGTAATATTCTGAATGAGTTGATGATTTTGACGCAGTCGGGTTTCCTCCAGCAGTATGCAAAAAAAGAACTGCGTGCGGATGAGCGTGACATGAGACGCGCTTCGCTTATTCGTGAGAGAATGGAGCTGGAGAAAGAGAGCGGTGAATAAGTAATTTATAAGTGGAGGTGCGCATAGATGATGTTTGGACGTTTTACAGAAAGAGCCCAGAAAGTACTGGCGCTTGCTCAGGAAGAAGCAATCCGTCTGGGGCATAACAATATAGGAACAGAGCATGTTCTTCTCGGCCTGATACGGGAAGGAGAAGGTATCGCGGCCAAAGCGCTGCAGGCCTTGAACCTTGGTTCAGATCAGATTCAAAAAGAAGTGGAGGCCTTGATCGGCAGCGGCCAGGAAGGGTCGAAAACGATTCATTATACGCCGAGAGCCAAAAAGGTTATTGAATTGTCCATGGATGAAGCACGAAAGCTTGGTCATTCCTATGTAGGAACAGAACACATTCTACTCGGTTTAATCCGGGAAGGAGAAGGTGTTGCGGCCAGAGTGTTGAACAATCTTGGTGTCAGCCTGAACAAAGCCCGCCAGCAGGTGCTGCAACTGCTTGGTAACAATGAATCCGCAGGCGGCGGCAGCCAGCAGCAGGCAGCACCCGCAGGCGGAAATTCCAATGCCGGCACGCCTACCCTGGACAGTCTGGCCCGTGATTTGACAGCCGTAGCGAAAGAAGAGGGCCTTGATCCGGTCATCGGGCGCGGCAGTGAAATTGAACGTGTTATTCAGGTACTGAGCCGCCGGACGAAAAACAACCCGGTTCTTATCGGGGAACCTGGTGTTGGTAAAACAGCCGTAGCTGAAGGTCTGGCACAATCAATCATTTCCAATGAAGTTCCGGAAATTCTCCGCAGTAAGCGTGTTATGACACTCGATATGGGAACGGTTGTCGCCGGGACAAAATACCGCGGCGAGTTTGAAGACCGGTTGAAAAAGGTAATGGAAGAAATCCGCCAAGCCGGCAACGTCATTCTTTTCATTGATGAACTTCATACACTTATTGGAGCCGGAGGTGCAGAAGGAGCCATCGATGCCTCCAACATTCTGAAGCCGTCTCTTGCCAGAGGGGAACTGCAGTGTATTGGTGCAACGACGATGGATGAATACCGTAAGTATATCGAAAAAGACGCGGCACTAGAGCGCCGCTTTCAGCCGATCCAGGTCGATGAACCAACGACAGAAGAGTCCATTCAGATTCTTGCCGGCCTTCGTGACCGTTATGAAGCCCATCACCGCGTCACGATTCCGGACGCTTCCATCGAAGAGGCCGTTAAACTGTCAGACCGTTATATTTCCGACCGTTTCCTTCCGGACAAAGCGATTGACCTGATCGATGAAGCGGGATCAAAAGTAAGACTCCGCTCCTACACAGCTCCGCCTAACCTGAAAGAGCTGGAACAGAAGCTTGAAGAAACGCGCAAAGAAAAAGATGCGTCTGTGCAGAGCCAGGAATTTGAAAAAGCGGCTTCGCTCCGTGACAGTGAACAGCGGCTGCGCGAAGAAGTCGAAAACATGAAAGATGAATGGAAAGAAAAACAGGGGCAGGAAAACACGGAAGTGACAGCAGAAGATATCGCCCAGGTTGTGGCAAGCTGGACCGGTATCCCTGTGTCAAAAATTGCCGAGGAAGAAACCGAACGGCTGCTTCGTATGGAAGAAATTCTTCATAATCGTGTGGTCGGCCAGGACGAAGCAGTGAAATCCCTGTCCCAGGCTGTGCGGCGTGCCCGTGCGGGTCTGAAGGACCCTAAACGTCCAATCGGCTCATTCATATTCCTTGGACCAACCGGTGTTGGTAAAACAGAACTGGCACGCGCTGTCGCAGAAACACTGTTCGGAGATGAAGAATCCATCATCCGCATTGACATGTCCGAGTTTATGGAACGTCATGCCACCAGCCGTCTGGTCGGTTCCCCGCCTGGATATGTAGGGTTTGAAGAGGGCGGCCAGCTCACAGAAAAAGTCCGCCGTAATCCGTACTCTGTTATTCTGCTTGATGAGGTGGAAAAGGCGCATCCTGAAGTCTTTAACATCCTCCTGCAGGTTCTAGAGGATGGTTTCCTGACAGATTCAAAAGGACGACGCGTGGATTTCAGAAACACGGCCATCATTATGACTTCAAACGTAGGTGCCAACCTGCTCCGCAAAAATAACTATGCAGGTTTCACCACCAATACTGATGAAGGGGAAAACTTTAAAGATATGCGCGATAAAGTGATGGGTGAGCTGAAAAATACGTTCCGGCCGGAATTCTTAAACCGCCTCGATGAAATCATCGTCTTCCACAGTCTCGAGAAGGAGCACATCAAAGAAATTGTCGGTTTGATGGCCGAACAGCTGAAAAAACGGCTGTCAGAGCAGGGTATTAACTTTGAGCTCAGTGAAGCGGCCCAAAGTAAAATTGCTGATGAAGGCTTTGACCCGGAATACGGAGCGCGTCCACTCCGCCGTGCCCTGCAGCGCCAGGTGGAAGATCGTCTTTCCGAGGAGCTCCTGCGCGGTGCGATTAAAGATGGAGACACAGCATATATCGATGTGAAAGACGGCGGTTTTGTCGTTGAAACGAAATCCGGAGCCAAAACGTAAAAGAGAGTATATCTGAATAGCAACAGCTGTTTGTAGAAGGCTCCGGCCTTTTGCGAACAGCTGTTTTATATCAAAGTTGAACCAAAACATAAAACGGAGGACACTTGATGGCAAAACAGAAATCGAAATTTGTCTGCCAGGATTGCGGATATGAATCACAGAAATGGATGGGACGCTGTCCCGGGTGCGGGGAGTGGAACACGCTCGTCGAGGAAATCGAAGCACCGGCAAACAGTTCCGGCGCCAAACGTTCGTTTCAAGAGAGTGGGGAAGCGTCCAGGAAGCCGGAACCAATAACGAAGGTAGCGGGAGAAAAAGAACCGAGAATTGACACGTCCCTTCCGGAATTGAACAGGGTGCTCGGGGGCGGAATTGTGCCGGGTTCCCTCGTATTGGTAGGGGGAGATCCGGGAATAGGGAAATCCACCCTTCTATTGCAGCTGACATCAGTGCTTGCTGAACAGCATCACAGGGTGCTGTATATTTCCGGTGAGGAATCAGTAAAACAGACAAAACTGCGGGCGGACCGCCTCGGCGTTCATGCGGATACACTGTTTGTATTTGCCGAAACTGATTTGGATCTGATAGAACAGGCGATTCACCAGATTCAACCAACGATGGTTGTCATTGATTCCATCCAGACGGTGCACCAGTCCAGCATCTCATCTGCTCCGGGCAGCGTATCCCAGGTTCGCGAAACGACATCGTCTTTTATGAAAATCGCGAAGTCGAGAGGAATTGCTGTGTTTATCGTCGGACATGTGACGAAACAGGGAGCGATAGCCGGGCCGAAAATGCTGGAGCATATGGTAGACTCTGTTCTGTATTTTGAAGGAGAACAGCACCACACGTACCGTATTCTCCGCGCTGTGAAAAACCGTTTCGGATCCACGAATGAAATTGGTATTTTTGAGATGAAGGAAATGGGGCTGAAAGAGGTTAAAAATCCGTCGGAGATTTTTCTGGAGGAACGAACCCAGGGGAGTGCCGGGTCCATTGTCGTAGCGTCACTTGAAGGAACCCGGCCTGTACTTGTTGAAATACAGGCGCTTATTGCACCGTCGAGTTTTTCCAATCCGAAACGAACCGCAACCGGAGTGGATCACAACCGGATTGCCCTTTTGATGGCAGTGCTTGAGAAACGGCTCGGCATGCTGCTGCAGAATCAGGACGCCTATATGAATGTGGCAGGCGGTGTCAAACTGGATGAACCTGCGATTGACCTTGGGCTGGCGGTCTGCATTGCTTCAAGTTTCCGCAATCATGCGACCAACCCGGCGGATGTTGTGGTGGGGGAAGTCGGTTTGACCGGGGAAATACGAAGAGTGGCCCGGGTGGAGGACAGAATTTATGAGGCAGCCAAACTTGGTTTCGAACGTGCGGTCGTTCCGCAGAAGAACCTGGAAGGCTGGACCTACCCGGAGAACATTGAAGTTGTCGGAGTATCAACGCTCGAAGAAGCATTGGAAGTGTGTCTCGAACACTCTCCTGTTCAATGGTGAAAAATGTAACATTTTGTAGAATGTGACATTGACTTTACAATTCCTTCACGATACAATGAAAAATTCTAAAAATCTATGACAAGAAGCCAAAAATTTGCTATATTAAAATTAAAACCCTTTCCCGGTTTCATTTTGTTAAAAAGAAATACGGTAGAAGGGTTTGAAAAAAGAAATAGTGTCCATAATGAAAAAAGGAGGTGAGAGGGTGTGCTGAAAAGTATTGTACAGCTGTTTTTTATTTTGGCCGGAGGCACGCTGGGTGTTATCTTTATACCTGCATTAATATCTTTACTAAACTATAGTTCGATACCCGGGTGGCTCGGCAATCCATATGTAAGTGCACTTCTCGGCGCAATTATTGTATTTGCGGCAACGTTCTGGGTGGCTGACCATATTGTCCACGGAATGAAGGTGTTGGAAGAAAAGATTGTGAAGGCGCCGGTTACCGATGTGCTTTTTGGAACATTCGGTCTTGTATTCGGTCTGGTGGTCGCGTTTCTCATCAGTCTGCCGCTGGATTCCCTGTATCTTCCGGTTGTTAACTCGGTTCTTCCGATCTTTATCACGTTTTTTCTTGGTTATTTTGGATTTCAGTTCGGTTTCAAGAAACGTGATGAACTGAAAAGTCTGATTCCGGCCGGCCGCGCTGCTTCTGCGGCGAAGAAAAAGGAGGAAGGCGTTCCAGCCGAACACAGAGCTAAAGTTAAAATTCTGGATACAAGCGTTATTATAGACGGTCGTATCGCGGATGTCTGTCAGACCGGGTTTATTGAGGGGACGCTGGTGATCCCTGAGTTTGTTCTGGAGGAACTGCAGCATATTGCGGATTCATCCGACGTTCTCAAACGAAACCGCGGCCGCCGTGGTCTTGATATTTTAAACCGGATTCAAAAAGAACTTTCCGTCAATGTAGAGATTTATGAAGGGGACTTTGAAGACATCCATGAAGTGGACAGCAAGCTGGTGAAGCTGGCAAAAATACGTGAAGGCATGGTCGTCACCAATGATTTCAACCTGAACAAAGTTTGTGATCTGCAGGGTGTGGAAGTACTGAACATCAATGACCTGGCAAATTCCGTCAAACCAGTCGTACTGCCGGGAGAGGAAATGAACGTGCAGGTGATCAAAGACGGCAAGGAACAGGGTCAGGGTGTCGCCTACTTGGATGATGGCACGATGATTGTCGTGGAAGGCGGACGCGAGTATATCAGCAAAACGATCCAGGTTGTAGTAACCAGCGTTCTGCAGACAAGTGCGGGTCGTATGATATTTGCCAAACCAAAACTGATGGAAAAAGCCCTATAAACAGGATCCCCCTCTGTCTGATGCAGGCAGAGGGGTTTTCGTGGTTAATAGCTGCCGCGGGCCTGCAGGTCAGCTCGGCGCTGCCTCAGGACGTGGCGCTTTTAAGCCGAACTTCCACTGCTCAGGGCGTTTACGCTTTTCTTGTTGCGGTAGACGGGCTTTCAAGTTATGATAAAAGAGCCTGATTTTAAAGCGAGTTCAGTTATTGGAGAGGTACTATGAAATATACAGTCGTGATACCGGCGGCAGGGCAGGGCAAGCGCATGAAAGCCGGCCACAATAAGCAGTTTTTAATGCTTGAGGACCGGCCCTTAATCGTTCATACCGTCTCTGTGTTTGAACAGGACACGTGGTGTGAACGCATTATTGTCGTCGCCAATGAGGATGAAACCGGTCCGATGAACACATTATTCGAACAGTGGAACTTCCGCAAAGTTGACCGCATTGTGACTGGCGGCGAGGAGAGACAGGATAGTGTGTTTGAAGGACTGAAAAAGGCGGACGGCTTAGATGACGCGATTGTTCTGGTCCACGACGGGGCGCGGCCGTTTGTGACGGAAGACCATATACATGAACTGGTCCTGAAAGCATCGGAGCAGGGCGCAGCCGTAATCGGTCTCCGCATGAAAGATACAGTGAAAAAGGTAGCGGACGGCGTTGTGACAGAAACGATTGAACGCTCAAGCGTGTGGTCCGTCCAGACACCGCAGGCTTTTCGGTTTTCCGTAGTTTATGATGCCTACCGTAAAGCCGAAGAAGATCATTTCCGGGGAACGGATGACACCAGCCTTGTGGAACGCATGAACGTTTCGGTACATATCGTGGAAGGCGGTTATGATAATATTAAACTGACTACCCCGGAAGATATGGTCGTCGCCAAAGCGATCCTGAAAAAACGAAGGGGGAAACGGCAGTGAGAATTGGACATGGGTTTGATGTACATCGGCTGACAAAAGGGCGGCCGCTCATACTGGGAGGCGTGACAATTCCGCACCCCCAGGGGCTGGCAGGACATTCCGATGCCGATGTACTGCTGCACGCAGCTGCGGATGCGCTTCTGGGAGCTGTCGGAGGCGGGGACATCGGCGCTCACTTCCCTGATACGGACCCCGCCTATAAAGATATGGATTCATCGCTGCTGCTTGAGCAGGTGTATAAGGTAGTCCGAGAGAAGGGGTACCAACTGGTGAATATAGATGGTACAATTCTTGCGCAGAAACCGAAGATGGCACCTTACATTGTTGACATAGAAAGCAATATAGCCCGTGTGCTCGATAGTCCTCTCTCCCGGATCAACGTAAAAGCAACAACGACAGAAACGCTTGGATTCACGGGGAGAGAAGAAGGCATTGCCGCCCATGCAGTCGTTCTTCTGGAGAGCCTTTCCGGCACAGATGAATAAGGAACTTGCGCATAATAGAGAATAGTACCAATGATGATGGAAGGTGGAGAATTATGAGCAGTGAAGTAAGAGTTCGGTTTGCGCCAAGCCCGACAGGACATCTTCATATCGGCGGAGCGCGTTCCGCCTTGTTTAACTTTTTGTTCGCCCGCAGCCAGGGCGGAAAGTTTATTGTCCGCATTGAAGACACAGACCAGGCCAGAAACGTAGGAGATGCCACCGGCAAATTGATGGACAGCCTGAAATGGCTGGGTATCGACTGGGATGAAAGTGTGGACAAGGGAGGCCCGTATGCCCCCTATCGCTGTATGGAGCGTCTTGATACTTATGAAACATACCTGCAGCAGCTTCTCGAAGAAGGAAAAGCGTACTATGATTATATGACCGAAGAAGAACTGCAGAAAGAACGTGAAGAACAGCTTGCCCGCGGAGAAGCGCCGAAGTACAGCGGACGCGACCGGGATTTGACACCGGAACAGAGAAAAGCCTACGAAGATCAGGGTATACAGCCAGTCGTGCGCTTTCGTGTTCCTGGAAACAAAAGCGTACACGTACCGGATCAGGTGCGGGGAGATGTCACGTTTGAAACGAACGATATCGGTGATTTCGTCATCGCTCGTAAAGACGGAATCCCAACCTATAACTTCGCGGTCGTCGTAGATGATCATCTAATGGCCATCTCGCATGTTATTCGCGGGGAAGAACATTTATCCAACGCCCCGAGACAGGCTCTTGTGTTTGAAGCATTCGGGTGGGAAAAGCCGATGTTTGCCCATGCTTCCCTTATTCTAAATCCCGACCGTCAGAAGATGAGCAAACGGGACGAATCCATTATGCAGTTCGTGGAGCAGTACCAGGAACTCGGCTATCTGCCGGAAGCACTGGTCAACTTTCTCGCGCTTCTCGGCTGGTCGCCTGTCGGGGAAGAAGAGCTGTTCTCGATGGAAGCTCTGCAGGAGCAGTTTTCACTGGAGCGGGTTTCCAAAGCGCCGGCGGTTTTTGACAACGACAAATTAGCCTGGATGAATAACCAGTATGTAAAAGAAGCGGATTTGGACCGCCTCACAGAACTTGCTGTTCCTTATCTTCAAAAAGCAGACAAACTGCCCGATACCTTAAGTGAAGAGCAGTATGAATGGACGAAGCGTCTCGTTTCCATTTATCAGGAGCAGATGCATTATGCCGCGGAGATTACCAAGCTGACAGAGTTGTTCTTTCAAAGCGGAATCGATTATAATGAAGATGCCAAAGACGTATTGTCCGGAGAACAGGTGCCGGAAGTGCTGGAGCAGTTTTCAAAAGAACTGGAAGCTCTTGAGGCCTTTGAACCGGATGAAATAAAGGCAGCCATCAAGTCCGTGCAGAAAGCGACAGGACAAAAGGGCAAGAAACTGTTTATGCCGATCCGGGCAGCGGTGACCGGACAGACACACGGTCCGGAGCTGCCGCAGGCGATTGCGCTGCTTGGAGAAGAAACCGTACAGAAGCGGCTGCAGCACGCAGTAACACAATAAAAAAGAGAAAGTGTAGACGGGAAGAAGTAGGCGGCGCTTCGTCCAGACAGAGAGAATCACCGCGGCTGAGAGTGGTTTTGGAACGACGCAGCTGAATATGCATCCCTGAACCTTCCGCTGAAATGATAGTAGGCGGAAGCGGCAGCAATGCCGTTATCCAGGAAGGGAAAAGAAATATCCCGCGGGATATTTCTTTTAAACAGAGTGGAACCGCGTTTAAAGACAAGCGTCTCTGTGCAGAAAACATGCACGGAGACGCTTTTTTACTACACCCGGGGGAGGGAAGTGGAATACGCTATGTGGAAGACGTTAAAAAATGATATGGACGTGGTGTTTGAACAGGATCCTGCTGCCCGAAGCAGACTCGAAGTCGTATTCACCTATGCCGGCGTGCATGCAATCTGGTCCCACCGGATCGCTCATCTGCTCTGGAAAAAGAAGATGTATTTTCTGGGACGTCTTCTCTCCCAGATCAGCCGTTTCTTTACGGGGATTGAAATTCATCCGGGAGCGGTCATCGGCCAGCGTCTGTTTATTGACCACGGCATGGGTGTTGTTATTGGAGAAACATGTGAGATTAAAGACAACGTCACTATTTACCAGGGTGTGACACTTGGCGGGACCGGAAAAGAAAAGGGGAAACGCCACCCGACCATTGAAGACAATGTGCTGATCGCGACAGGTGCCAAGATACTGGGATCGATGACGATCGGCCGGAATTCCAATATAGGCGGAGGCTCCGTTGTTTTAAAAGAAGTGCCGCCCAACTCCACCGTGGTCGGCATTCCGGGCAAAGTCGTCGTTCAGGACGGAGTGAAAGTGGAACGTAATGACCTGAACCATCATAAGCTGCCCGATCCTGTCTCGGATAAATTCAAAGAACTGGAACAGGAGATCGCGGAACTGAAGAAAGAACTTTCGGAGCAAAAAGAAAAAACGATAAAGGAAGGGACCGATGACTGAATGGGGATTACGCTGTATAACACATTAACCCGGCAGAAAGAAGCTTTTCAGCCGATGTCCGGCAGCGAAGTGAAGATGTATGTGTGCGGACCAACCGTTTATAACTATATCCACATCGGAAACGCCCGTCCGGCTATCGTGTTTGACATGGTTCGTAAATACCTGGAATACCGCGGGTACGACGTTCACTACGTTTCGAATTTCACCGATGTGGACGATAAAATCATCAAAGCCGCGAACGAACTCGGTGAAGAGGTTCCCCGGCTGGCGGAGCGTTTTATAGAGGCATATTTTGAAGATACCGGAGCGCTCGGGGTGGATAAGGCGGATCTCCATCCGCGGGTGACAGAAACGATGCCTGAAATTATTTCGTTTATCAAAGCATTGATAGACAAAGGATATGCGTATGAAGCAGACGGAGATGTCTATTTTTCCACGCCGTCCTTTTCTGACTACGGGAAGTTATCGTCGCAGTCCATTCAGGATCTGCAGCTGGGTGCCCGTATTGAACCGGGGGAGAAAAAGAAGAACGCTCTTGATTTTGCTCTCTGGAAATCATCCAAAGAAGGGGAAATCTCCTGGGAAAGCCCGTGGGGAAGCGGACGTCCGGGGTGGCATATCGAATGCTCGGCGATGGTGGAGAAATATCTGGGTGAGACGATTGATATTCATGCCGGCGGACAGGATCTGGCCTTCCCGCATCATGAAAATGAGATCGCACAGTCGGAAGCTTTAAACGAAAAGCAGATGGCCCATTACTGGATGCATAACGGCTATATCCAGATTGATAATGAAAAAATGTCCAAATCACTCGGGAACTTTGTGCTTGTGCATGATATTATTCAAAAGCACGCACCTGAAGTAATTCGTTTCTTTATGCTGCAGGCGCATTACCGCAGCCCGCTGAACTTTAATGAAGAGCTGCTCGAAAGTGCCAAAAACAGCCTGGAACGGATCCAGACGACGGTCAATAACCTGAAACACCGCCATCAGGAAAGCGCGGACTTTGGAGAAGCAGGCAGCTGGCAGGAAACCGCAGCTGAATACCTGCAGCGTTTTATCCGTGAAATGGACGATGACTTTAACAGCGCCAACGGTATCACCGTTCTGTTTGATCTCATCAAAACAGCCAACCTTTATCTTCAGGAGAAGCAGACGTCCAAAGAAGTACTGATATCTTTTCTGGATACCATCCGTGAAATCGGTTCGGCGCTGGATATCATGGTGGAAACCTCGGAAGGCATGCTGGATGAAGAGATTGAAGCATTAATGGAGGAACGGGTGCAGGCCAGGAAATCAAGAAATTTTGCGAGAGCAGATGAAATCCGGGACTATCTGAAGGATCAGGGCATTATTCTTGAAGATACCCCGCAGGGCACACGCTGGAAAAGGGAGCAGTCATGACAGAAAAAAACCAGCACGTCGATGCAGGACAATTAAATGCTCTTGCGCTTGCCTATATGGGGGATGCCGTCTATGATCTTCACATCCGACATTACCTTATCGCGTCTGGAAGTGTACGGCCAAACCAGCTTCACCGGAGCGCTGTCACGTATGTTTCCGCGGAAGCCCAGGCTGAAGTGATGCATGCCTTTCTGCAGGAGGACATGCTGTCCGGTGAGGAAGCTGCCGCAGCAAGACGCGGCAGAAATGCAAAATCAGGATCGGTTCCAAAAAACACGGATCAAAACACGTACCGGTACAGCACCGCGTTTGAAGCACTGATTGGCTATGTGTACTTCCGCGGACGCAAAGACAGGCTGACAGAGCTTATAGATTATGCCGTAACGATAAGAGAAGGGAGTGAAAAAAAATGAACGAAGAATGGATATACGGAAAAAATGCTGTGCTGGAAGCGCTGCGGGCAGAGCAGCCGATCCATAAAGTGTGGCTGGCCGAAGGCTCTGTGAAAGGCCAGGCCCGGGATGTGCAGAAGCTCGCCAAGGATCAGGGCATTGTCGTGCAGACCGTGCCGCGCGGCAAGCTGAACGATCTTTCCGGAACGACGGACCATCAAGGAGTGCTGGCTTCCTTGCCGGCGGTGTCCTATGCAGCGCTGGATGATTTGTTCGAAGCTGCAAAAAAGAAGAAGGAGAATCCGTTTTTTGTGCTTCTGGATGAAATTTCGGACCCCCATAACCTTGGGGCGGTCATCCGTACGGCAGATGCATCCGGCGCCCACGGTGTCATTATTCCAAAACGCCGCTCTGCGGGCCTGACCGACGTTGTTTTTAAATCATCCGCCGGTGCAGCAGCCCATGTTCCTGTCGCCAGGGTAACCAATATGGCACGGACGATGGAAGAACTGAAAAAAGAAGGGCTCTGGCTGGCCGGGGCAGCCGGGGGGGGATCAGAAGATTACCGGACACTGGATGCTTCGGTCCCGGTCGGCCTGGTCGTTGGAAATGAAGGGAAAGGGATGAGCCGCAACGTGAAGGAAAAGTGTGATTTCCTGCTGTCGATCCCCATGACCGGGCAGGTTTCTTCGCTGAACGTCTCCGCAGCGGCGACTCTTCTCATGTATGAAGTTTACCGGCGCCGCCGCCCGTTAGGAAGCGTCTAGTATGAAAGATATACTGCTGGTGGATGGATACAATATTATTGGAGACTGGCCGGAATTAAAAGACTTACGGGATAAAAACCTGGAAGAGGCAAGAGACCGTCTTGTGCAGAAGATGGCCGAATACCGGGCATACAAAGGCTGGGACATCAAAGTGATTTTTGATGCTCACATGGTAGAAGGGGCAGGCCGCGAGTATCAGAAGTATCTGGTGGATATTATTTTCACCAAAGAGAACGAAACAGCGGATGAGCGCATTGAAAAACTGGTGGGACAGTTGAAGAATGTGGAAACCAGAGTTTATGTGGCGACTTCGGATTATGCGGAGCAGTCTTTCACCTTTGGAAGCGGAGCCCTGCGTAAGTCCGCACGCGAACTCCGGGTGGAGATGGAAATGGTGGAACAAAACATATCCAGGAGTGTAACCGATCAGGCGCGGCAGGAACATATGTCGAATTTTCCCCTTCCACGCGAAATCGCTGAAATTTTTGAAAAATGGCGTCGAGGCGGCCGTTGAGCTGTTGACGCCTTCATAAAAATTCCTATATAATGTTGCTATATCTTCCTAAAATCTACAATCAGTCGAGGGCGGAGGGGTTGTATTGGGTCTTGACCTCAAAGAAAACGGGCATCAGTATACCGGCAGAACAGAAGATGAACTGCTCATCCGGCATGTTCAATCCGGAGACAATCATGCGCTGGAATTTCTTATTAACAAGTACAAAAGCTTTGTCCGGGCTAAAGCCAGGTCCTACTTTTTGATCGGCGGTGATCAGGAGGATATTGTACAGGAAGGCATGATCGGCCTGTACAAGGCGGTCAGGGACTATCAGGGGGACAAGCTGTCATCGTTTCGTGCGTTTGCGGAACTTTGCATCACAAGGCAGATTATTACTGCTATAAAAACGGCGACCCGGCAGAAGCATATGCCGCTCAATTCCTATGTTTCGCTGGACAAGCCTCTGTATGATGAAGAATCAGAGCGGACGCTGCTTGATGTGCTCTGTGAATCCAGTGGAAGTGATCCGGAAGAGCTTATTGTGAACCGCGAGGAACTGCACGATATTGAAGGACGGATAGGTGAAGTTCTCAGCGATCTGGAACAGAAAGTGCTGTTGTTATATCTCGATGGGAGGTCGTATCAGGAGATTTCAGGAGATTTGAAACGCCACGTGAAGTCTATTGATAATGCGTTGCAGCGTGTCAAACGAAAATTAGAGAAGTGTGTCGAAGTAAAGGGTGTCGGTTCTTAATGAATGAAGAGACCTTCAATTTTAAACAATTTAAGAAAGCGTTTTCAAAACGGCGTCACAGAAGCTTTTCTGCTGAAATGGAAGAGCATGTCAATGTAAATTGACATGCTCTTTTTTTTATGATAAAGTGACTTAGCGTATGCAGGGTATCTGTTTAATGGATACTTCAAATGAAAAAAAGAAAGAATAGACTGCGTGTTTTTGGGAAACAACGGAATAACCGGAAGAAACAAACCGCATGGAACGGATGAAAAACATTGAGAGCGGTTGTTTTTTTATTTGTGCACAAAACGATAGACACATAGTTTGATCAGAGGAGAAAGGCGGCCGTCTGCAAAAGGCGGTTTGACTGGTTTGGAGGTGGCTGTATGGCTGACGGAACAAAAAGCCCGGTGAAATTTCTGCGTGAAGTAGGAAAAGAAATGAAGCGCGTCACCTGGCCGACCCGGAGGGAACTGACAAAATATACGATTGTTGTTTTAGTGACGGTAGTGTTCTTTGTTATTTTCTTTGCGGTCGTGGATCTCGGGTTGTCAGAACTGGTTCGAATTATCCTTGAATAAAGGAATGAGCAGAAGGCTCCGAATAAAAGGAGGGAAGGACGGACCGTCCAGTAAATAATGGAAATGAATTGGTATGTGGTTCACACCTATTCCGGCTACGAGAATAAAGTAAAAACGAACTTGGAAAAGCGTGTCGCCTCGATGGAAATGACGGACAAAATTTTCCGGGTACTTGTGCCGGTCGAAGAAGAATCAGAAGTGAAAAATGGAAAGACGAAACAGGTCATGCGTAAAATATTCCCCGGATATGTCATCGTGGAGATGGTTATGACCGATGATTCCTGGTACGTTGTACGGAATACGCCGGGGGTTACAGGGTTTGTCGGATCCACCGGAGCCGGTTCGAAGCCGACCCCGCTTCTGCCTGAAGAAGTGGAGCATATTCTCCGGCAGGCCGGTGAGCAGGAGCCAAAAACTGAAACAGAGTTTGAGCTGCAGGAAGCGGTGAAAGTAACAGATGGTCCGTTCGCCGATTTCACCGGTACAATCGAAGATATCAATGCGGAAAAACAGAAAATAAAAGTCCATGTCAACATGTTCGGACGTGAAACCCCGGTAGAGCTTGAATTCGGACAGGTGGAAAAGATATAGAAAAAGCGTATGCGTGCCTGGGTGGGCGCCGGCGCTGGATTTTGCGGACAGCGGAATCCATAAAGTTTTCCCCTTTATAAAAAACCCTTGCGGGACATGGTATGAAGTGATAAGATTTTAATGTTTGGAATTGATAACAGGAAGGACAGCAGGCAGGTGTTCTGCGCGTTTTTTCTGAGAGTGGGAGGACGATTTGGTCGTCCGATCAACCACATCACGGACTAAGGAGGTGTATGTGCGTGGCTAAAAAAGTCGAGAAAGTAGTAAAACTTCAGATTCCTGCCGGTAAAGCAAACCCGGCACCGCCCGTTGGCCCGGCGCTCGGTCAGGCAGGCGTGAATATCATGGGATTCTGTAAAGAATTCAATGCTCGCACGGCAGATGAAGCAGGTATGATTATCCCTGTTGAAATATCTGTATATGAAGACCGTTCTTTTACTTTCATTACAAAAACTCCGCCCGCTGCCGTTCTTTTGAAGAAAGCAGCCGGTATTGAAAGTGGTTCCGGTGAACCGCATAAGAATAAAGTAGGTTCGGTTACAAGTGATCAAGTGCGCGAAATCGCTGAAACAAAACAGCCTGACCTGAATGCGGCTGACCTGGATGCAGCGATCCGCATGGTTGAAGGTACAGCCCGCAGCATGGGGCTTAACGTAGAATAAAACACATTGCCTTGCCAGAGGTTGCGACTTCCTTTCCGCACCGGAAAGGATATCTGTTCGCAACCTTTAAAAGTGGGAGGTAGGTCTGACCGTTATAACCACAAACGAGGAGGAATAACATTGGCTAAAAGAGGTAAAAAATATCAAGACGCAGTCAAGCTGATTGATAAAGAGCAGGTATATAATCCGGAAGAAGCCATTGAACTGGTGAAAAAGACGTCCATCGCGAATTTTGATGAAACCGTGGAAGCGGCTGTCCGTCTCGGCGTGGATCCGCGTAAAAACGACCAGCAGCTCCGCGGTGCTGTTGTGCTTCCGCACGGAACAGGGAAAACCCAGCGTGTTCTTGTGTTTGCCAAGGGCGATAAAGCACAGGAAGCAGAGCAGGCCGGCGCCGACTATGTTGGAGAGGAAGATCTCGTCAATCAGGTGCAGCAGGGCTGGTTTGACTTTGACGTAGTCATCGCGACTCCGGATATGATGGCTCAGGTTGGTAAACTTGGTAAAATCCTTGGACCAAAAGGCCTTATGCCGAACCCTAAGACCGGCACGGTAACCATGGATGTAACCAAAGCCGTTGAAGAAGTAAAAGCTGGTAAGGTGGAATACCGGGTGGACAAATCCGGAAACATCCATGCGCCGATCGGAAAAATTTCGTTCGACACAGAAAAGCTGGCTGAAAACTTCAATGCGCTGGTGGATGCTCTTGTTAAGGCGAAACCGGCAGCAGCGAAAGGGACGTACGTGAGAGGCACAGCTGTGGCTTCTACTATGGGGCCGGGCGTGACAATCAGTACTTCCACACTCAATCTGAAATAATGGATTGACTGCCGGAAAAAAAACCGTTACACTTAACAGCGGTATGAAACGTACTGGTAGAAAATATATGAATTTTACCGCAGACAGCAGGTGCATTCCGTGCTTAATTTCCTGCCGAGGTAGTTTTGGACGTCCTTCCTGTGATTCAGGGAGAACGAGTTGAGACTGACCGCCTTCATGTCTGTGGACATGAAGGTTTTTTAATGTCGTTTGTCTGTGGTCCTACAATTGAGAGCAGGAGGTGTAAAGGATGAGTGTAGTCATTGAGCAGAAGCAGCAGGTTGTTCAGGAAATCGCGGACAAACTGGAAAACAGTGTATCGACCGTCATTGTTGATTACCGCGGGCTGAATGTGGAAGAAGCGACAGAACTCCGTAAGCAGCTTCGCGAAGCGGGCGTGGACTTTAAAGTGTATAAAAACACAATGGTCCGCCGTGCTACAGAGAAAACGAATCTAACGGAACTTGATGAATTTCTCCTCGGCCCTACCGCTGTCGCGACAAGCACTGAAGATGTTGTGGCTCCTGCTAAGATCATCAATAACTTTGCGAAAGAACATGGTGCTTTGGAGATTAAAACCGGAGTGATTCAAGGCCGCGTAGCTTCCATGGAAGAAATCAAGGAACTCGCAAGTCTTCCTTCCCACGAAGGACTTGTGTCTATGCTGCTTAACGTACTTCAGGCTCCGATCCGCAACTTTGCGCTTGCGTCCAAGGCGGTTGCCGATCAAAAAGAAGAAGGCGCGTAAACAAAACCCGGGGATAGTTTTTTATTCTGACAAAAGATATTTATTAAAGGAGGATCTACAATGAGTAAAGAACAAATCATTGAAGAAATCAAAGAAATGTCCGTTCTTGAACTGAACGATCTTGTAAAAGCTATTGAAGAAGAATTTGGTGTAACTGCAGCGGCGCCGGTTGCTGTCGGCGGCGGTGGCGATGCTGCTGAAGCGGAAGAAGAGCAGACTGACTTCGACATTGTCCTTGCTGACCCAGGTTCTTCCAAGGTTAACGTTATCAAAGTCGTTCGTGAAATCACAGGTCTCGGCCTGAAAGAAGCGAAGTCATTGGTTGACGGAACACCGGATACACTTAAAGAAGGCGTAGAAAAAGAAGAAGCAGAACAGCTGAAAGGCCAGCTTGAAGAAGCAGGTGCGACAGTAGAACTGAAGTAAGACGGGCAAGACAGAGAGCTTTCTCTTCCAATAGAGGAAGCTCTTTTTCATTATGAGAGTACCAGAGTTATTTGAGGAAGTAGGGAAGATCTGTTAAAATAGTTGAACGATGCAAAAGGGTGTGAATAGATGGCGAACCACTATTTTGATGAAAACCCGGAACAGCGAAGTGACGAAAGAACAGTAACGGCACACCTTCGCGGGCAGCAGATGTCTTTTCGCAGTGATCACGGTGTATTCTCGAAAAGGGAAGTGGATTATGGGACGCGTGTTCTGCTGGATGTTTACCGCCTGCCGGACGTAGAAGGGGATATTCTTGATATGGGGTGCGGATACGGTCCAATTGGACTGACGCTTGCCGCGGAGACAAACCGTACGATCTGGATGGCGGATGTAAATGAGCGGGCTCTGGAACTCGCCGGGCGGAATGCAGAAGAAGGCGGGCTTTTTAACACGCGGGTGATGAAGAGTAATCTGTTTGATGAGCTCGGCGGGAAAACGTTCGCTTCGGTGCTCGCGAATCCACCGGTGAGAGCCGGCAAAGAGACCGTGCACACTCTTTTTGAAGAAGCTTATCAACACCTTTGCAGCGGAGGGTCATTTTGGACAGTACTGCAGAAAAAGCAGGGGGCACCCTCTGCCGGAGAAAAGCTGGAGGCGGTGTTTGACAGCGTGCATATTGAAGCCAGAAAAAAAGGGTACTACATTTTTTACGCAAAAAAGAATTGACCGCGCCCGGTCGTTGTGTTAACATTATTTAATGCGTATAAGTATCCTTGTTTTTGCATGCCATTAAACATGCACTTACGTTATTTTTTATCATTGTACCACGTATAGAAGAAACAAGGGTAGGGAAAAATAATATAATCAGTCTGACATGTGGAAAATAGTGGTTCTTTCTTGAAGAAGAAACCATTTTTTTCTTTGTGGGAGAGGTCAGGCACTGAAAGAATGATAACATAATAAGCCTCTGCGGACGACACGGTAACGCTGTTTTCCAAAGTCTTCAGGCTTTTATGTTTCTATAATTTTAGCAGCCGCCACAGGGTTACTTTAGCCTGTAGTAACAGGTTGACATTATGTGATATTTAAGGGGTGACTCAGTTGACAGGTCAACTTATTCAGTTTGGACGCCACCGCCAAAGAAGAACGTATGCCCGTATCAACGAGGTGCTGGATCTGCCGAATCTTATTGAAATCCAGACCGCGTCGTATCAATGGTTTCTTGATGAGGGTATCCGGGAGATGTTTCAGGACATTTCTCCAATTGAGGATTTTACAGGAAATCTGGTGCTTGAGTTCATTGATTACAATCTTGGTGAACCTAAGTACTCTATGGAAGAATCCAAAGAACGGGATGTGACTTTTTCCGCGCCTTTACGCGTGAAAGTCCGTTTAATGAACAAAGAAACGGGCGAAGTAAAGGAACAGGAAGTATTTATGGGGGACTTCCCGCTGATGACCGATATCGGTACCTTCATTATTAATGGAGCCGAGCGCATCATTGTTTCCCAGCTGGTCCGCTCCCCGAGCGTGTACTTTAATGAGAAATTGGACAAGAACGGGAAGAAAGGCCATACCGCCACGGTAATTCCGAACCGCGGAGCCTGGCTTGAACTGGAAACCGACGCCAAGGACGTTGTGTACGTCAGAATTGACCGCACCAGAAAGGTTCCAGTGACTGTGCTGCTCCGTGCACTTGGGTTCGGGTCTGATCAAGAAATCATTGACTTGCTTGGGGAAGATGAATATCTTCGCAACACCCTTGAAAAAGACAATACGGAAGGCAGTGAGAAAGCGCTGCTTGAGATTTACGAGCGTCTGCGCCCTGGCGAGCCCCCGACTGTTGACAGCGCCAAAAGTCTGTTGAATACAAGATTTTTTGATCCAAAACGTTATGACTTTGCCAATGTCGGCCGTTATAAAGCAAACAAAAAACTCCACATCCAAAACCGTCTTTTCAATCAGCGTCTGGCTGAAACACTCGCTGATCCGGAGACAGGAGAGGTTCTTGCCTCCGACGGCGATCTGCTGGACCGCCGCACACTCGACCGTCTGCTGCCTTATCTGGAAAACGACCTCGGCTTCAAACGGTATTCTGTGGCCGGCGGTGTAATAGAAGAGGCGGATCTGGATGTGCAGTCCATCAAAATCTATCCACCTGAAGAACAGGAAGAAGATAAAGCGATCCAGGTCATCAGTAACGGCAACATCGACCGCGATGTGAAGAATATTACGCCGGAAGACATCGTTTCGACCATCAACTATTTCTTCAACCTGCTTCACGGCGTAGGACTGACCGATGATATCGACCATCTTGGTAACCGTCGTCTCCGTTCTGTCGGTGAACTGCTGCAAAATCAGTTCAGAATCGGTCTTTCCCGCATGGAGCGCGTCGTGCGTGAACGGATGTCCATTCAGGATCCAAGTTCCATTACACCGCAGGCTCTGATTAATATTCGGCCGGTTATCGCTTCCATTAAAGAGTTCTTCGGAAGCTCCCAGTTGTCGCAGTTTATGGACCAGACCAATCCGCTCGCGGAACTGACCCACAAACGGCGTCTTTCCGCACTCGGACCCGGCGGCTTAACCAGGGAACGGGCCGGCTTTGAAGTCCGGGACGTTCATTATTCCCACTACGGCCGTATGTGTCCGATTGAAACTCCGGAAGGTCCGAACATCGGTCTGATCAACTCTCTTTCCAGCTACGCGAAAGTAAATGAGTTCGGATTTATCGAAACGGCCTACCGGCGGGTGGACCACGAAACAGGCATCGTAACAGAAGAATGCGACTATCTGACAGCGGATGAAGAGGATAATTACGTTGTTGCCCAGGCAAACGCGACCTTGACCGAAGACGGCAGGTTCGCCGACGACAATATTATTGCCCGTTTCCGCGGGGAAAACACCCATGTTCCGAAAGAAAAGATTGACTATATGGACGTTTCCCCGAAACAGGTTGTTTCTGCAGCCACCGCGTGCATACCTTTCCTGGAAAATGACGACTCCAACCGTGCACTGATGGGGGCGAACATGCAGCGCCAGGCTGTACCCCTGCTTGAACCGGAAGCGCCGCTTGTCGGCACGGGCATGGAATACGTTTCGGCAAGAGATTCCGGAGCCGCGATTGTTGCGCGCTATAAAGGAGTAGTAGAGCGTGTAACAGCACGGGAGATCTGGGTACGCCGCCTGGAAGACATTGACGGAAAAGAAGTAGAAACGGACCTGGATAAATACAGAATGTCCAAACACATCCGCTCCAACCAGGGAACCAGCTACAATCAGCGCCCGATCGCCATCGAAGGCGACCGCGTGGAAAAAGGCGAAGTTCTTGGTGATGGTCCTTCCATGGAAAACGGGGAAATGGCGCTCGGGCGCAACATTCTCGTCGGTTTCATGACCTGGGAAGGCTACAACTATGAGGACGCAGTTATTCTCAGTGAACGGCTGGTAAAAGATGACGTTTATACGTCCGTTCACATTGAAGAATACGAATCAGAAGCGCGCGATACAAAACTCGGACCCGAAGAGATCACAAGAGATATACCAAACGTCAGTGAAGATGCGCTCCGGGATCTGGATGACCGCGGCATTATCCGTGTCGGTGCCGAAGTGAAAGACGGTGACATTCTGGTCGGCAAGGTTACCCCGAAAGGTATGACGGAACTGAGCGCAGAAGAGCGCCTGCTTCACGCGATTTTCGGAGAAAAAGCGCGCGAAGTCCGCGATACGTCGCTAAAAGTACCCCACGGTGCAGACGGTATCGTTCTCGACGTGAAAATCTTCAACCGTGACGACGGAGATGAACTGCCACCGGGTGTGAACCAGCTCGTACGGGTTTACCTTGTGCAGAAACGCAAGATTCACGAAGGGGACAAAATGGCAGGACGCCACGGAAACAAAGGTGTTATTTCAAGAATCCTGCCGGAAGAAGATATGCCGTTTCTTCCGGATGGAACACCGATTGAAATCATGCTGAACCCGCTTGGTGTTCCGTCCCGTATGAACATCGGCCAGGTACTGGAGCTTCACCTTGGTATGGCAGCCCGCGAATTGAACGTGCACATGGCAACACCGGTATTTGACGGTGCCCGGGAAGAAGACGTCTGGGAGACCATACAGGAAGCCGGCCTTGCCAGGGACGGCAAGACGGTTCTTTATGATGGACGCACAGGAGAGCCGTTTGACAACCGTGTTTCTGTTGGTGTGATGTACATGATCAAACTGGCCCACATGGTTGATGACAAACTCCACGCCCGTTCCACCGGCCCGTATTCTCTTGTCACTCAGCAGCCGCTCGGCGGAAAAGCGCAGTTCGGCGGACAGCGTTTCGGTGAAATGGAAGTCTGGGCGCTGGAAGCTTACGGCGCTGCCTATACGCTTCAGGAAATCCTCACCGTCAAATCCGATGATGTCGTCGGTCGTGTAAAAACGTACGAGGCTATCGTCAAAGGGGAAAACGTACCTGAGCCGGGCGTTCCTGAATCATTCAAAGTTCTCATCAAAGAACTTCAAAGCCTGGGAATGGACGTGAAAATGCTGTCCAGTACGGAAGAAGAGATTGATATGAAAGAACTGGATGATGAAGAAGAGTCCAGCGGCACGTTGAACCTGAAACTGGAATCAAGCGAAAACGCCTGAAGCGGATTCTGAAGAAACCAAGAAGAGGTGCGCAGAACAAAGCACCTCTTCCAACCCTGCTGCCTGCCGTTATCCCAAAGTTTCGAAAGGGAGGTTGACCCCTTGATAGATGTGAATAATTTTGAATATATGAAAGTTGGCCTCGCATCCTCGGATAAAATGCGTTCGTGGTCCCGCGGCGAAGTGAAAAAGCCGGAAACGATCAACTACCGTACGTTGAAGCCGGAGAAAGACGGCCTTTTCTGTGAACGGATTTTCGGTCCTACAAAAGACTGGGAGTGCCACTGTGGAAAGTATAAGCGCGTGCGCTACAAAGGTGTTGTATGTGACCGCTGCGGTGTTGAAGTAACCCGCTCCAAAGTAAGACGGGAACGAATGGGGCACATTGAGCTGGCTGCGCCGGTTTCCCATATCTGGTACTTTAAAGGCATTCCGAGCCGCATGGGACTTGTACTCGATATGTCCCCGCGTTCCCTCGAGGAAGTGATCTATTTTGCTTCCTACGTTGTGACGGACACCGGCGACACCCCTTTGGAATACAAGCAGCTGCTCTCCGAACGCGAATACCGTTCCTATTATGATAAATACGGCCGCAGTTTTACTGCTAAAATGGGTGCAGAGGCCATTCGTAAAATTCTGCAGAACATCGATTTGGATAAAGAGGTTAAGATGCTGAAAGATGAGTTGGAAACCGCCCAGGGCCAGCGCCGTACACGAGCTATCAAACGGCTTGAGGTACTTGAATCTTTCCGTCATTCCGGCAACGATCCGGCCTGGATGATTCTCGATGTTCTTCCGATTATTCCGCCGGAAATCCGTCCGATGGTACAGCTCGACGGCGGAAGATTCGCAACGTCCGACCTGAACGATCTGTACCGCCGTGTTATTAACCGTAACAACCGGCTGAAGCGCCTGCTTGATCTTGGAGCTCCGAATATCATTGTTCAGAACGAAAAACGGATGCTGCAGGAAGCAGTCGACGCACTCATCGACAACGGACGCCGCGGCCGTCCGGTAACAGGACCGGGAAATCGTCCGCTGAAATCCCTTTCTCATATGCTGAAAGGAAAACAGGGGCGCTTCCGCCAGAACCTTCTCGGAAAACGTGTTGACTATTCCGGACGTTCTGTTATCGTTGTTGGTCCAAGTCTGAAAATGTATCAGTGCGGGCTTCCGAAAGAAATGGCTCTCGAGCTGTTCAAGCCGTTTGTCATGAAGGAGCTTGTAAGCCGTGGTCTTGCGCACAATATTAAGAGCGCTAAACGCAAAGTCGAAAGAGTTCATGATGAAGTATGGGACGTTCTTGAAGAAGTAATCAAAGAGCACCCGGTACTCCTAAACCGGGCACCGACTCTCCACCGTCTCGGTATTCAGGCGTTTGAGCCGACGCTGGTGGAAGGCCGCGCGGTAAAACTTCATCCGCTCGTCTGCACAGCATATAACGCGGACTTTGACGGAGACCAGATGGCCGTTCACGTACCTCTTTCGGCAGAGGCGCAGGCAGAGGCGCGTATTCTGATGCTTGCCGCTCAGAACATCCTGAACCCGAAAGACGGTAAACCGGTCGTTACGCCGTCGCAGGACATGGTGCTCGGTAACTACTATCTTACTCTTGAACGAGAAGGAGCTACTGGTGAAGGGTCGATTTTCAAAGATCCAAACGAGGCGCTGCAGGCTTACCACAGCGGCTATATCCATCTTCACACAAGAATAGCGCTGCCGGTATCCAGCCTTGGAAAAACCAACTTTACAGAAGAGCAGAACGGCAAACTCCTGCTGACAACGGTTGGAAAAATCATCTTTAATGAAATTCTGCCGACTTCCTTCCCGTATGTGAACGAACCAACGGGAACCAACCTGGAAGTAGCCGTTCCGGAACAGTATATTGTTGATAAAACAACCAATGTAGCAGAAGAATATAAACAGCGTGAACTTGTACCGCCGTTTAAGAAAGGCTTCCTAGGCGACGTTATTGCGGAAGTGTTCAAGAAGTTCCAGATTATTGAAACGTCCAAAATGCTGGACCGCATGAAAGACTTAGGGTTTTATTACTCGACAAAAGCAGGTATTACCGTAGGAATTTCAGACATCGTGGTTCTCGAAGACAAACCGGACATTCTCGAAGATGCCGAGAGCAAGGTCGAGCAGGTAATGAAGCAGTTCCGGCGTGGTCTCATCACCGACGAAGAGCGGTACAATAATGTCATCTCCGTCTGGAGTGATGCCAAAGAGGTTATTCAGGAGAAACTGCTGAAATCCCTTTACACGATGAACCCGATCTTCATGATGAGTGATTCCGGAGCACGCGGTAACGCTTCAAACTTCACGCAGCTTGCCGGCATGCGCGGTCTGATGGCAAACCCATCCGGCCGGATTATCGAACTACCGATTAAATCAAGTTTCCGTGAAGGACTGACGGTGCTCGAATACTTCATATCCACACACGGTGCGCGGAAAGGTCTTGCCGATACCGCCCTTAAGACAGCGGACTCAGGTTATCTCACCCGCCGTCTAGTGGATGTCGCCCAGGATGTTATCGTACGTGAAGATGATTGCGGCACGGACCGCGGGCTGGAAGTTACCCCCCTTCAGGAAGGCACAGAAGTTATTGAAAAACTTCAGGATCGCCTGACAGGAAGAGTAGCCTTCAAGACCGTCCGTCATCCTGAAACGAATGAAGTTATGGTAAGAAAAGGGAATCTCATCGACGAAGAAAAAGCAAAAGAAATCGACGAAGCGGGAGTGGAAAGAGTAACGATTCGCTCCGTGTTCACCTGTGACAGTCGTCACGGCGTCTGCAAGAAGTGTTATGGAAAGAACCTGGCTACTGGTTCCGACGTGGAAGTCGGAGAGGCTGTCGGAATCATTGCAGCGCAGTCTATCGGAGAACCGGGTACCCAGCTGACAATGCGCACATTCCACACAGGCGGCGTAGCCGGAGACGATATCACGCAGGGTCTGCCGCGTATCCAGGAGCTTGTTGAAGCCCGGAATCCAAAAGGGCAGGCAGTTATTTCAGAGCTTGATGGTGAAGTAGTAGACGTTAAAGATCAGCAGGGTAAAAAAGAAATCACTGTTCAGGGAAGCCTCGAAAACAGAAACTACACCACTTCTTACGGGGCACGCCTGAAAGTGGACGTCGGCGACAAGGTGAAATCCGGTGATCCATTGACAGAAGGGTCGATCGATCCAAAAGAACTTCTGCGTTATACTGGAGTGCAGGAAGTGCAGCGCTATCTCCTGAAAGAAGTGCAGAAAGTGTACAGCATGCAGGGGGTTGAAATCAGCGATAAGCACATTGAAGTCATGGTCAGCCAGATGCTGAAGAAAATCAGAGTCGCTGATCCCGGTGATACAGAAGTTCTGCCGGGAAGCATGGTGGAAATTTATCACTTTGATAACGCCAACCAGAAGGTACTCGAAAACAACGGCCGCCCGGCAGTCGGTCATCCAATCATTCTTGGAATTACAAAAGCATCGCTTGAGACGGACTCATTCCTTTCAGCGGCTTCGTTCCAGGAAACAACAAGGGTGCTTACAGACGCCGCCATAAAAGGAAAGCGCGACGAACTGCTCGGTCTCAAAGAAAATGTCATCCTTGGTAAACTTGTTCCAGCCGGAACCGGTATGCAGCGTTACCGGTCGCTTGAGATGGATAAGCCGGAGGAGCAGGAAGCCGAAATTGTGGAAACCGATGAAGAGACGGTTCCGCAGAATTAAAACAGTGTTGACATCTATCCGGCGCGGTGATATGCTGTCAAAGTGCGCCTAACACCCTGTGCTTTGGAGGATGCAGAATGTCTTATGAAAAAGTTTCACAGGCGGATGAGGTTTTAATTGGTACGAAGCAAACGCTCAAAGCGCTGGAAGCAAACTTCGTAAAAGAAGTGATCGTAGCAGGAGATGCTGAAAACAGGGTTATCAGTAAAGTTCTCCTGACCGCTGAATCAAAAGGGGTTCCTGTGTATACAGTGGATTCCATGCGCAGGCTTGGAACAGTCTGTGGAATTGATGTGGGAGCAGCTGCGGTTGCACTGAAAAAGCAATGACGTTTTTGCCGGCAGGCAGAGCCTGCCAGCAAAAACTTTACTTTTGCTTTCCGACGAACCACCTGGAACGGTGGTCTTAAAAAACAGAAAAGAAGGGAGGCACAATAATGCCGACAATGAACCAGTTGGTGCGCAAAGGCCGTAAGATGAAAACCAAGGCTTCTGACTCACCCGCTCTGAATAAAGGGTATAACAGCTACAGAAAAATCCCGACAGATCAGAATTCGCCGCAAAAACGTGGTGTCTGCACCCGTGTCGGAACGATGACGCCGAAGAAGCCGAACTCGGCTCTGCGTAAGTATGCCCGTGTACGTTTGACCAATCAAATTGAAGTGACAGCCTACATTCCGGGAATCGGCCACAACCTTCAGGAGCACAGTGTTGTTCTTGTCCGCGGCGGCCGTGTAAAGGACCTTCCGGGTGTACGTTATCACATTGTACGCGGCGCTCTTGATACTGCCGGTGTGCAGAATCGTAAGTCAAGCCGTTCAAAATACGGTACCAAGCGTGCCAAAAAATAAATGAAATTCAAACAACAGGAAAGGAGGGGTTGATTCATGCCGCGTAAAGGACCAGTACCACGCAGAGATGTCCTGCCGGACCCGCTTTACAATTCCAAACTGGTAACAAGACTGATCAACCGGATTATGCTGGATGGAAAGAAAGGAAAGGCGCAGAACATTCTTTACAAAGCGTTCACCCTTGTTGAAGAAAGATCTGGTAACGATCCAATGGAAGCATTTGATCAAGCGCTCAAGAATGTAATGCCGGTTCTGGAAGTTAAATCACGCCGTGTCGGCGGTGCTAACTATCAGGTTCCTATCGAAGTGAAGCCGGACCGCCGTACAACACTCGGACTCCGCTGGATTGTCAGCTATGCCCGTCTCCGCGGGGAAAAAACCATGGAGGAACGTCTGGCCAATGAAATTCTGGATGCATCCAACAATACAGGGTCCGCTGTGAAAAAGCGTGAAGACACACACCGTATGGCTGAAGCAAATAAAGCATTCGCCCATTATCGCTGGTAATAAGCAGCTATCCAACACCCTACTAACTAATTAGTTATGGAAGAAAGGAGAAATTGAAAGTTCATGGCACGAGAATTCTCCTTAGAAAAAACTCGTAATATCGGTATCATGGCTCACATTGATGCCGGTAAAACTACAGCCACAGAACGTGTTCTGTACTATACAGGACGTATCCATAAAATCGGGGAAACACACGAAGGAGCTTCCCAGATGGACTGGATGTCTCAGGAACAGGAACGCGGAATTACCATCACCTCCGCTGCGACAACAGCACAGTGGAAAGGTCACAGAATCAACATTATTGACACTCCCGGGCACGTCGACTTCACCGTAGAAGTGGAACGTTCCCTTCGTGTACTCGACGGATCTGTCGCGGTGCTGGATGCGCAGTCCGGTGTGGAGCCGCAGACCGAAACTGTGTGGCGCCAGGCTACAACCTATCACGTTCCACGTATTGTTTTTGTAAACAAAATGGATAAGGTTGGGGCGGACTTTTTATATTCCTGCTCTACATTAACAGATCGTCTTGATGCGAATGCACACCCGATTCAGCTGCCAATTGGTGCAGAGGACAGCTTTGAAGGAATCATCGACCTGGTCAACATGGAAGCATATTACTACATGGATGAGCTTGGTACACGCGCGGAAGCACGTGAGATTCCGCAGGAATATCAGGAACAGGCTCAGAAATACCGTGAGTCCCTGATCGAAGCTGTTGCTGATTTTGATGAAGACATGATGATGAAGTATCTTGAAGGAGAAGAAATCACCAATGACGAGATCAAATCAGCTATCCGTAAGGGCACCCTGAATGTAGAATTTTATCCAGTGCTTTGTGGTTCCGCCTTTAAAAACAAAGGCGTACAGCTGATGATCGACGCTGTCATCGACTATCTTCCGTCCCCGCTTGATGTACCGGCTATCAAAGGTTTCATTCCGGACAGCGAGGAAGAAGTCGAAAGAGTAGCTGACGACGAAGGGCCGTTTTCCGCGCTTGCGTTTAAAGTTACAACAGACCCTTACGTCGGGAAACTTACATTCTTCCGGGTTTATTCCGGCAGACTCAATGCTGGCTCGTATGTAAAGAACTCCACGAAAGACAAACGGGAAAGGGTCGGCCGTATCCTTCAGATGCACGCCAATTCTCGTGAAGAGATTTCCACGGTTTATTCCGGTGATATCGCAGGCGGTATTGGTCTGAAAGACACAGGTACCGGAGATACCCTCTGCGCTGAAAAAGACAACGTTATCCTGGAATCCATGGACTTTCCGGAACCGGTTATCAACCTCTCCGTAGAGCCAAAATCAAAAGCCGACCATGATAAAATGGGTATCGCCCTCGGTAAACTTGCTGAAGAAGATCCGACGTTCCAGACGGAGACGGATGAAGAGACAGGTCAGACCATCATCAAAGGAATGGGCGAGCTTCATCTCGACATCATCATTGACCGTCTAAAGCGCGAATTCAAAGTCGATGCCACAGTTGGTGCTCCGCAGGTTTCCTACCGTGAAACCATCCGTCAGTCAGCTGACGTGGAAGGGAAGTTTGTACGTCAGTCCGGCGGCCGGGGTCAGTACGGTCACGTCTGGGTCACGTTTGAACCGAACGACGAAGGGGCAGGCTATGAATTCGTGAACAAGATTGTCGGCGGTGTTGTTCCGAAAGAATACGTAAACTCTGTTCAGCAGGGTATCGGAGAAGCACTCGACAACGGTCTTCTTGCGGGCTATCCAATGGTTGACGTCAAGGCTACACTGTTTGACGGTTCCTACCACGATGTGGACTCCAACGAAATGGCCTTTAAAGTAGCCGGATCTCTTGCGCTTAAAGAAGCGAAAAATCATTGTAAGCCGGTTCTTCTTGAACCGCTGATGAGCGTAGAAGTGGTTATGCCTGAAGATTACATGGGAGATGTCATGGGCGACATCACTGCACGCCGCGGACGTGTCGAAGGCATGGAAGCGCGCGGTAAGTCCCAGGCAATCAAGGCCTTTGTTCCATTGTCCGACATGTTCGGCTACGCAACCAACCTGCGTTCCATCACACAGGGACGCGGTAACTACACGATGTTCTTCGATCATTACGAAGAAGTTCCGAAGTCCATTTCGGAAGAAATTATCAAGAAGAACAGCGGAGAATAATTTTGTGTAAATGATTGTCTCTACATTTGTTTTATTGTAAGCTGAATAAGGTGACTATCCAAGGTGGTACACCTTTTCGGCTTCCATATAATTAACCTGTATTAAAGGGAGGAAATTCACAATGGCTAAAGAAAAGTTTGATCGTTCCAAAACGCATACGAACATTGGTACTATCGGACACGTAGACCATGGTAAAACAACACTTACAGCAGCTATCACCACTGTACTCAACAAGCAATCAGGTACTGGTGAAGCCAGGGCTTATGATACTATTGACAACGCTCCGGAAGAGCGTGAACGTGGAATCACCATCTCTACTGCACACGTAGAGTATGAAACAGCAACGCGCCACTATGCACACGTGGACTGCCCGGGACACGCGGACTATGTAAAGAACATGATTACAGGTGCCGCACAGATGGACGGAGCGATCCTCGTTGTGTCCGCAGCTGACGGACCTATGCCGCAGACTCGTGAACATATCCTGCTTTCCCGTCAGGTTGGGGTGCCATCCATCGTTGTATTCCTGAACAAAACAGACATGGTGGATGACGAAGAGCTTCTCGAACTCGTAGAAATGGAAGTGCGCGAACTTCTTGGCGAGTACGACTTTGACGGCGACGACACGCCGGTTATTAAAGGCTCCGCCCTTCAGGCAATCGAAGGTCAGGAAGAGCATGAACAGGCTATCCTGGATCTGATGGAAGCTGTAGACAACTACATTCCGACACCGGACCGCGACAAAGATAAGCCGTTCATGATGCCGGTTGAGGACGTATTCTCCATCACCGGACGCGGTACTGTTGCGACAGGACGTGTTGAACGCGGTATGCTTAACGTTGGTGACGAGGTCGAAATCATCGGAATCGTTGAAGACAAGCGTAAGACAACCGTTACAGGAGTGGAAATGTTCCGTAAGCTTCTTGATTATGCAGAAGCCGGCGACAACATCGGCGCGCTTCTCCGCGGTGTAAACCGTGAAGATATCAAGCGCGGCCAGGTTCTTGCGAAGCCGAACTCCATCACACCGCACACGAAGTTCCAGGCGGAAGTTTATGTTCTTTCCAAAGACGAAGGTGGCCGTCACACCCCTTTCTTTGAAAACTACCGCCCGCAGTTCTACTTCCGTACAACGGACGTAACAGGAATTATCCACCTTCCGGACGGTGTAGAAATGGTAATGCCTGGCGACAACATTGAGATGACGGTTGAACTTATCCAGCCGATTGCGATTGAAGAAGGAACCAAGTTCTCCATCCGCGAGGGCGGCCGTACTGTCGGCGCCGGCGTGGTTTCCAAGATCGAAGAGTAATCTGGATAATGAAAAGGGATCCTGTCCATGGGCGGGATCCTTTTTTTCATAAAAACATCGAAGGATGATTAAATTTCTTTTAAGAAATCCTTGCATTCAACACCTTGAATCATTATAATTGATAAAGTGTGATCATAGACTGCAGTTGATGACGTACAAATGCGTTACAGGCTGTTTCATCCGGGCTGCGCCTATGATCCAGGCGATGATGTGAAAGGTTGCCGACACACCCGGCCCCTTTGCCATGGTTGGCTGTGTGGGAAATTTTCACGGAGTATGTCTGTAAAAATCGGGCGATAAAGGAGGGCTTAACATGGCAAATGAAAAGATCCGCATTCGTTTGAAAGCTTATGACCACCGGGTGCTGGACCAATCTGCAGAAAAGATTGTCGACACAGCTAAACGTTCCGGCGCGGGTGTTTCCGGACCAATCCCGCTTCCAACGGAAAAATCGGTGTACACGATCCTTCGTGCAACACATAAGTTCAAAGATGCACGTGAACAGTTTGAAATGCGTACGCACAAGCGTTTGATTGATATTGTCAATCCGACACCGCAGACGGTCGATGCGCTAATGCGTCTGGATCTGCCGTCAGGCGTCGATATCGAAATAAAATTATAAAAACATCATTAAATAGGAGGTGTGACCAATGACCAAAGGAATCTTGGGTAAGAAGATCGGAATGACCCAGTTGTTTAACGAGCAGGGTGAACTGCTTCCGGTTACCGTCATTGAAGCGGAGCCAAACGTTGTCCTTCAAAAGAAAACCGAAGAATCGGATGGATATCAATCTGTCCAGCTGGGCGTATACGATAAAAAGAATACCAATGCAAACAAGCCGGAAAAAGGTCATGCAGACAAAGCCGGCGCTGCTCCCAAGCGCTACACTCGTGAGCTCCGTAACGCAGCTGGAGATTACGAAGTTGGTCAGGAAGTCAAAGTAGATACGTTTGAACCCGGTGAGCTTGTGGATGTAACAGGCACATCAAAAGGAAAGGGATTTGCAGGGGCCATCAAGCGTCATAACCAGGCACGCGGACCAATGACACACGGTTCCCATTTTCACCGCAGTCCCGGTTCCATGGGCGCAATGGGTAACTACCATGTTATGAAAGGGAAGAAGCTACCTGGACGTATGGGCGGCGACACAGTGACGGTACAGAATCTTGAAATCGTCAAAGTGGATACCGATCGCAATCTTCTTTTGATTAAAGGAAATGTACCCGGCCCGCGCAAAAGCTACGTCACTCTGCAATCCGCTGTAAAAACAGCAAAGTAACATTTTATAGAAAGGAGGCTCCATCATGCCGACAATAGATCTTATGAACCAAAACGGCTCCAAAGTAGGAGACATCGAACTCTCTGAAGCTGTTTTTGGTATTGAACCGAATGTAGACGTGCTTCATGATGCTGTCGTGATGCAGCAGGCTTCACAGCGTCAGGGCACGCATAAAACAAAGAATCGTTCTGAAAGAAAAGGAGGCGGAGCTAAGCCTTGGCGTCAGAAGGGCACAGGACGTGCGCGTCATGGTTCGATACGCTCGCCGCTGTGGGTAAAAGGCGGAATTGTATTTGGACCGACTCCAAGACAGTATGGTTACAAACTTCCGAAGAAAGTCCGTAGACTTGCGATCAAATCCGCTTACTCCAGTAAAGTGAAAGACAATGAAGTAATCGTAGTGGACGATCTGCAGCTGGAAGCTCCAAAGACAAAAGACATGATCAAGATTCTTTCCAGTCTTTCTGTAGAAGAAACAGCACTTGTCGTAACTGCTGATTACAATGAGCAGGTAGCCCTGTCTGCGCGCAATATTCAAGGAGTTACTTTTGCTACTGTCGATGATGCGAATGCACTTGAGCTGTTGAAGCATGACAAACTCATCATTACGCAGGGAGCAGTAGAGAAGGTAGAGGAGGTGCTCGCATAATGGAAGCACGCGATGTGATCAAGCGCCCCGTCATCACCGAACGGTCTGCTGATTTAATGGAAGAAAAGAAATATACGTTTGAAGTAGATGTGAAGGCGAACAAAACACAGATTCTTAAAGCTGTGGAAGAGATTTTTGACGTGAAAGTAGCCAAAGTCAACACGATGAACAATAAAGGTAAATTCCGTCGTTTCGGCCGTTATACAGGCTATAAACCAAATCGGAAAAAAGCAGTCGTAACACTGACTCCGGACAGTGAAGAAATCGAATTCTTCGAAGGAGCATAAACCAACAGCGAAGGAGGGAAAAACATGGCGATCAAACGAACAAAACCCATAACAAATGGTCAACGTTTCATGTCCATTAACAAGAACACGGAAGTAACAGCAGATACACCGGAACGCACGCTGCTCGAACCAAAGCATAAAAAAGGCGGACGCAATAACCACGGACGTATTACGGTTCGTCACCAAGGCGGCGGCCACAAGCAGCAGTACCGGCTTGTTGACTTTAAACGCGATAAGGATGGAGTCCCGGGCCGGGTAGCCACGATCGAATACGATCCAAACCGTTCGGCCAATATCGCTCTCATTCACTATAAAGATGGGGAGAAGCGTTATATTCTAGCTCCAAAGAACCTTCGTGTAGGACAGGAGATTTACTCCGGTCCGGGAGCAGACATTAAAACAGGGAATGCACTCGCGCTTGCGGACATCCCGGTGGGTACTGTTGTCCACAACATCGAACTGAAACCGGGACGCGGAGCTCAGCTCGTCCGTTCAGCCGGCGCTGAAGCACAGGTTCTTGGTAAGGAAGGCAAGTACGTGCTTGTTCGTCTCCGCTCAGGAGAAACCCGTCTGATCCTGGCGACATGCAGAGCAACAGTCGGTCAGGTAGGAAATCTCGAGCATGAACTCGTTGTTATCGGGAAAGCCGGAAGAGGCCGCTGGCTCAACAAACGCCCGGTTGTACGCGGTTCTGCGATGAACCCGGCAGACCACCCTCACGGCGGCGGGGAAGGCCGTGCTCCGATCGGACGTACCACTCAGGTATCACCTTGGGGTACACCTGCGGTTGGCTATAAGACACGTAAGAAGAACAAAGACTCCGATAAATATATCGTCCGCAGACGTAAGAAGAAAAAGAAATAAAACGATAATGCGCGCGGAACATTCCGCAGCTTAAACAATGAAAGGAGGTTTCCTCATGGCTCGCAGTCTAAAAAAGGGACCTTTTGTCGATGACCACTTAATGAAAAAGGTTGAGAACTTGAACGAAAAGAACGATAAGCAGGTAATTAAAACGTGGTCCCGCCGTTCTACAGTATTTCCGCAGTTCGTAGGACATACATTTGCTGTTTATGACGGAAGAAAGCACGTACCTGTATTTGTTTCTGAAGATATGGTAGGCCACAAACTTGGGGAATTTGCTCCCACCAGAACGTTTAAAGGCCATAAAAACGATGACAGGAAAACAAGACGGTAAGAAGAGGGGAGGTTCTGAAAATGCAAGCTAAAGCAGTCGCTAAACAAATCCGCATTGCCCCCCGCAAAGCACGGTTAGTCGTTGACCTCGTACGGGGCAAAGACATCGGCGAAGCTGTCGGCATCTTAAAGAATACGCCGAAAGCTGCTTCACCCATTGTCGAAAAGGTTCTGAACTCCGCAGTGGCAAACGCGGAACATAATTACGAAATGGAACCGGAAGATTTGTATGTCAGTGAAATTTTCGTAGACGAAGGTGTCACGATGAAACGTTTCCGTCCCCGTGCGATGGGACGCGCAACCCGCATTAATAAACGCACCAGCCACATCACAGTTGTGGTATCAGAAAAGAAGGAGGGATAATGAGTGGGGCAAAAAGTAAATCCAGTAGGACTTAGACTCGGAGTCATCCGGGACTGGGATTCGAAATGGTTCGCAGAAAACAATTATGCAACGCTTTTGCATGAAGATATAAAGATTCGTGAATATATTCAGAACCGCCTGCAGGATGCTGCCGTTTCCACCGTGGAAATTGAACGGGCAGCCAACCGTGTGAACATTACTATTCATACTGCAAAGCCGGGAATGGTTATTGGTAAAGGCGGTTCTGAAGTGGAAATTCTCCGTAAAGCACTGAATGATCTCACTGGAAAAAGAGTTCATATTAATATTTCCGAAGTGAAAAATCCGGATCTGGACGCAAGACTGGTCGCAGACAACATCGCACGCCAACTTGAAAACCGTGTATCTTTCCGCCGTGCTATGAAGCAGTCCATTCAACGCACACTGCGTGCCGGCGCACAGGGTATCAGAACAGAGGTATCCGGACGTATCGGCGGTGCTGATATCGCCCGTAATGAGAGTTATAATGAAGGTACTGTTCCACTCCACACACTGCGTGCCGACATCGATTACGGTACAGCTGAAGCTGATACGACGTACGGCAAACTTGGTGTGAAGATTTGGATTTATCGTGGAGAAGTCCTTCCATCGAAAGGTTCGAACAACGAGGAAGGAGGAGAATAAGTTATGTTAATGCCAAAACGCGTAAAATTCCGTCGTGAACATCGCGGAAGAACAAAAGGCCGCGCCAAAGGCGGAACAGAAGTTTCGTTTGGTGAATTCGGTCTTCAGGCACTGGATCCGGCATGGGTTTCCAACCGCCAGATTGAAGCAGCCCGTATCGCGATGACCCGTTATATGAAGCGTGGAGGTAAAGTCTGGATCAAGATTTTCCCGGATAAGCCTTACACTCAAAAGCCGCTCGAAGTACGGATGGGTTCCGGTAAAGGTTCTCCTGAAGGCTGGGTGGCTGTTGTAAAGCCAGGTAAGATTATGTTTGAAATCGCAGGTGTTTCCGAAGAAGTTGCCCGGGAAGCACTTAGACTTGCGTCTCACAAACTTCCAGTGAAAACGAAGTTTGTAAAACGTGAAGAAGTGGGTGGTGAGGCAAATGAAAGCTAATGAATTCAGAGACTTGACCTCAACTGAAATAGAAGAACAGACACAGACCTTGAAAGAGGAGCTTTTTAACCTCCGATTTCAGCTGGCAACCGGACAACTTGACAATCCTGCCCGCCTTCGCAATGTCCGTAAGGATATCGCACGCGCTAAAACCGTGCTGCGTGAACGTGAACTCGGTCTGAACAAAGTATAAAACAAGAGGGGAGGTTTGGCGTAAAATGGCTGAACGTAACCAACGGAAAGTCTATACCGGCCGTGTTGTTTCCGACAAAATGGACAAAACAATTTCGGTTTATGTTGAAACGTATAAAAAAGATTCCCTTTACGGCAAGCGTGTAAAAGATTCGAAGAAATTCAAAGCGCATGATGAAAACAATGCAGCAAAACAGGGCGACATTGTGAAAATCATGGAAACCCGCCCGCTTTCTAAAGATAAACGCTTCCGTCTTGTAGAAGTTGTTGAGGAATCCGTTATTATCTAAACAATCTTTTTTGGAAGAAGGGAGGTTAAACGTCTATGATTCAAGAAGAAACGATGCTGAAAGTTGCTGACAACTCGGGTGCCCGTGAAATTAAAACCATTAAAGTACTGGGTGGCTCAGGACGCAAAACAGCTAATATAGGTGACATGATTGTATGTTCTGTGAAGCATGCAACACCAGGTGGGGTTGTCAAGAAAAATGAAGTTGTTCGTGCTGTTATTGTACGTTCGAAAAGCGGAGCACGCCGTCCGGACGGTTCCTACATCCGTTTCGGTGAAAATGCAGCCGTCATTGTCCGCGACGACAAAAGCCCACGTGGAACCCGTATTTTCGGACCAGTAGCACGGGAACTGCGCGGATCACAATATATGAAGATTGTTTCCCTCGCTCCGGAAGTTCTTTAATAAAAACCAGTATGGCCCGATGAAGGAGGTGCGATCATGAGTCAACCGAAACTCCATGTGAAAACAGGTGACAAAGTCAAAGTAATCACAGGAAAAGATAAAGGCAGAGAAGGCGTCATCCTTAAGGCATTTCCAAGCCAGTCCCGTGTACTGGTGGAGGGTGTAAATGTTATTAAAAAGCACGAAAAGCCTTCTCAGGAAAATCCCCAGGGAGGCATATCCAATCAGGAAGCACCGATTCATGTCTCTAATGTGATGCCGCTGGATCCTAGCACGAATGAACCGACAAGAGTCGGATTTAAAATAGAAGACGGCAAAAAAGTCCGTATCGCCAAAAAATCCGGCGAATCCCTTGATAAGTAAGTCGTTGAGGAAAGGAGGTCCCTTTAATGAACGCGCTCAAAGAAAAATTCAAGAACGACATTGTGCCTCATCTGCACAATAAATATGAATACTCTTCCGTAATGGGAGTACCGAAGGTCGAAAAGATTGTCATTAACATGGGTATCGGTGATGCGGTGCAGAATCCAAAGGCCCTTGATAAAGCAGTGGAGGAACTTTCTCTGATCACTGGTCAGAAACCGCTTATTACAAAAGCCAAAAAATCCATTGCAGGCTTTAAGGTACGTCAAGGTATGCCGATCGGTACCAAAGTTACACTCCGCGGCCCAAGAATGTACGAATTTCTGGAAAAACTGATTAACGTTTCTCTCCCCCGTGTGCGCGACTTCCGTGGTGTTTCAAACAAAGCGTTCGACGGTCGCGGCAACTACACACTAGGTGTGAAGGAACAACTGATTTTCCCGGAAATCGAATACGATAAAGTGGACAAAGTCCGCGGAATGGATATTGTTATCGTAACGTCAGCCGAGACGGACGAAGAAGCATACGAGCTGCTCGATCAAATGGGCATGCCGTTTAAAAAATAATTTAAACATGTAAAGGAGGGAATTGGACCTTGGCAAAGAAATCAATGGTCGCCAAACAGCAACGTCCTCAAAAGTTTAAAGTACGTGAGTACACCCGCTGTGAGCGTTGCGGACGTCCTCACTCCGTCATTCGTAAATTTAAATTGTGCCGTATTTGTTTCCGTGAATTAGCTTATAAAGGACAAATTCCAGGCGTTAAAAAAGCCAGCTGGTAAGCCCGAGACAGGGAAGGAGGTAAATCGATATGGTCATGACTGATCCAATAGCAGATATGCTGACCCGCATCCGGAATGCGAACACGGTACGCCACGAAAAGCTTGAACTGCCGGCATCAAATCTGAAAAGTGAAGTTGCCAACATCCTTAAGCAGGAAGGCTTTGTCCGTGATGTGGAGTCTGTGGAAGACAACAAGCAGGGGATTATCCGTATCTTTTTGAAATATGGTGCGGAAAATGAACGTGTTATTACAGGACTGAAACGAATCAGCAAACCTGGACTCCGCGTATATGCCAAAGCAGAGGAACTTCCTCGTGTGCTCGGCGGACTGGGAATTGCTGTTATCTCAACGTCCAACGGCGTGATGAGTGATAAAGAAGCAAGGAAAAAACAGGTCGGCGGCGAAGTACTTGCTTACGTTTGGTAATGAAAATGGAGTCAGAACGGAGGTGTAATGAATGTCGCGTATTGGTGTAAAACCTATTGAACTTTCTAGTGATGTTACGGCAGTGATGGAAGGGAACACAATCACGGTAAAAGGACCTAAAGGGGAATTGACCCGTAATCTCCATCCTGAAATCAAAGTCAACATTGGTGAAGAAGAGATCACATTCGAACGTCCGAGCAACAATAAGCTGCACCGTTCTCTTCACGGCACGACACGCAGTGTTGTAAACAATATGGTCGAAGGTGTCAAAAACGGATTCGAAAAGAGTCTGGAACTTGTCGGTGTCGGTTACCGCGCAAGTAAATCCGGCGAAAAAGTGGTGTTGAATGTCGGCTATTCCCACCCGGTCGAAGTAGAACCGGAAGAAGGAATCGAACTGGAAGTACCGTCCAACACCAAAGTAGTGGTTAGAGGAATTGACAAAGAACGTGTCGGAGCTACAGCTTCCAATATCCGTTCCGTAAGACTGCCGGAGCCTTATAAAGGCAAAGGCATCCGATATGAAAACGAACATGTTCGTCAAAAAGTAGGTAAGACTGGTAAATAACGTTTCCGCTAATCGTTATGAAAGGAGGAACGCAGCATGACAACGAAATCCAGTAAGTATGCCAACCGGAAAAGACGCCACGCCAGCATCCGGCAGAAAATTAAAGGCACGAATGAACGTCCACGTTTGAACGTATTCCGTTCTTCCAAGCACATCTATGCGCAGCTGGTTGATGATCAAAACGGAATCACTCTCACATCTGCATCGACGATGGAAAATGGTATGGATTTGGAGAATGGCGGTAATAAAGAGGCAGCCAGCAAAATAGGTGAAGTTGTAGCAAAACGCGCATCGGAAAAAGGATACGAGACTGTTGTATTTGACCGCGGCGGTTTTGTCTATCACGGACGCGTGCAGGCTCTGGCTGATGCAGCACGCGAAAACGGATTACATTTCTAAAATGATGGGAGGGAAATATATGCAGATTGATGCCAGTAAACTTGATATTGAAGAAAGAGTTGTAGCGATTAATCGTGTAGCTAAAGTTGTTAAAGGCGGTCGCCGCTTTCGCTTCGCAGCTATTGTGGTTGTAGGTGACCGTAACGGACACGTTGGATTCGGAATGGGTAAAGCGATCGAGGTACCGGAAGCTATCCGTAAAGCCGTAGACAACGGCAAAAAGAATCTGGTTCAGGTTCCGATCAGCGGAACGACTATTCCACACCAGATTGTCGGTCATTTCGGCGCCGGAAATGTTTTGTTGAAGCCGGCTGCTGAAGGTACTGGAATCATTGCAGGCGGACCGGTACGCGCTGTACTTGAACTTGCAGGAATTCAGGATATTCGTTCAAAATCCCTTGGTTCCAACAACCCAATCAACATGATACGCGCTACAATTACTGGTCTGACTGAACTGAAAACAACAGAGCAGGTTGCCAGACTACGTGGTAAAAACGTTGAAGAATTGTTAGGATAAGGAGGGAAAGAATATGGCCAATAAAGTGGAAATCACCCTCAGCCGCAGTTTGATCGGAAGACCCCAGGAACAGCGTGATACCGTCGAGGCACTGGGTCTCCGCAAAGTTAATCATTCAATCGTGAAGGAAGACAATTCCGCAATCCGCGGTATGATTAGCAAAGTATCTCATTTATTGACGGTGAAAGAACTGAACGCGTAACGTAAGATTTTTGTGATAGGGAGGTGTCATCATGAAACTGCATGAGTTGAAGCCGTCTCACGGTCCGAATAAATCCCGCAAGCGTGTGGGACGTGGACAGAGCTCCGGTAAAGGGAATACAGCCGGACGTGGAGAACATGGTCAGAATTCCCGCAGCGGCGGTGGTGTCCGTCCAGGCTTTGAGGGTGGTCAGAACCCGATTTACAAACGTCTGCCAAAGCGCGGGTTTACTAACCCGACACGCAAAGAGTTTGCGATTGTAAATGTTGATGAGCTGAACCGTTTTGAAACGGGGACGGAAGTTACGCCGGAACTGCTGATTGAAACAGGCGTTGTGAAAAACGCTGGAAGCGGCATTAAGATTCTTGGTAACGGCAGTGTAGATAAAGAACTGACTGTTAAGGCAAACAAGTTCTCTGCTTCCGCAGCAAAAGCAATTGAAGCGGCAGGCGGAAAAACAGAGGTGATCTAATGTTCCGCGGAATTTCCAATATATTTCGCGTGAAAGACCTGCGAAACAAGATTCTCTTCACGCTCACCATGTTAATTATTTTCCGGATCGGAAGTTTTATTCCGGTACCGGGATCTAACAATGATGTGTTGAATTTTGCGGACCAGGCGAATGCGTTCGGTTTTCTGAATACGTTCGGAGGCGGTGCGCTGTCTCAATTCTCGATTTTTGCCATGGGTGTTATGCCTTACATCACGGCATCCATCGTCGTTCAGCTTTTAAGAATGGACGTTGTGCCGAAATTTACGGAATGGGCAAAGCAGGGTGAAGCCGGACGTAAGAAAATGACGCAGTTCACACGATATTTCACTGTCGTGCTCGCGTTTTTGCAGGGTCTTGGAATGTCGATTGGGTTCAATAACATCTTTTCGGGTTTGATTCCTGATCCGAGTATCCCGAAGTATATTTTCATTGCAATTGTTATGACGGCTGGAACCACTTTTCTTATGTGGCTTGGTGAACAGATAACAGCTAAAGGCGTCGGTAACGGGATTTCGATTTTGATTTTTGCAGGTATTGCTGCCGGTATTCCAAGCGGAATCAATCAGTTGTACGCTACGCAGATTCAAGATGCCGACCGGCTTTTCACCGGTATTGTAACGGTGCTTTTCCTTGCAATTGGTGTTCTTGCCATTATCGTCGGCGTTATTTATGTCCAGCAGGCTCTTCGTAAAGTCCCGATCCAGTATGCAAAGCGTCTGGTAGGGAGGAGTCAGGCCGGCGGGCAGTCGACCCATCTTCCGTTAAAAGTGAACTCAGCCGGCGTTATTCCGGTGATTTTTGCTCTATCTTTATTTATATTCCCTCCAACCGTAGCAGGGTTTGTCGGAGAGGATAATGCTGTTGCACAATGGGTTATCCAGAATTTCGATTACACCCAGCCTGTTGGAATGGTTGTGTATGCAGCTATGATCATCGGTTTCACGTACTTTTACACATTTGTTCAGGTTAATCCGGAGCAGATGGCAGATAATCTGAAAAAGCAGGGTGGATACATTCCAGGTATCCGTCCGGGTAAAACAACGGAGACTTACATCCGCAGAATTTTATACCGGCTGACGTTTGTCGGGGCGTTGTTCCTGGCAGTCGTTGCCATTATTCCTGTCTTTTTCATTAATCAGCTTGGCCTGCCGCAGTCGATTCAGATCGGTGGTACCGGACTGCTTATCGTTGTAGGTGTGGCACTTGATACGATGAAACAGATTGAAAGCCAGCTTATTCAAAGAAGCTATAAAGGGTTTATTAAATAAAGATAGAATAAGGGAAAGGAAGCTGCACGGCAGCGATTCTTCCCCGGCAGAAATCGGAAGCGATGGAGGAGATATCATGAATTTGATATTAATGGGGCTTCCCGGTGCCGGTAAAGGCACGCAAGCCGAAAACATTGTAGAGAAATACGGCATCCCTCATATTTCCACCGGAGATATGTTTCGCGCCGCTATCAAAAATGAAACGGAACTCGGAAAACAGGCAAAATCGTACATGGATGCCGGCGGGCTCGTCCCGGATGAAGTAACGATTGGTATTGTTCGGGAAAGGCTTGGGAATCCTGACTGCAGTAAAGGATTTCTGCTGGATGGGTTTCCGCGCACCGTAGCACAGGCCGAAGCACTGGAAGGAATTCTTTCAGACCTGAACACATCTTTAGACTATGTTCTTAACATTGAGGTGGAGAAGGACAGGCTGGAAAGAAGATTGACAGGACGGCGCGTTTCGCCGACTTCCGGCAGAACGTATCACATCGAATTCAATCCGCCCGCGCAGGAAGGCATCTGTGACGTCGACGGAAGTGAACTTATCCAAAGAGATGACGATAAGCCTGAAACTGTACGAAAAAGACTCGACGTGAACATTGAACAGCAGCAGCCTTTGATTGATTTCTATAACGAAAAAGGTTACCTTCGCAATATCGATGGAGATCAGGACATTGACAAAGTATTTCAGGACATTGAAGAACTATTGAAAGGACTTCATGCATGATTATTTGTAAAACCGATCGGGAACTCGATATAATGCGGGAAGCGGGTAAAGTTGTCGCTTTGACCCATGAAGAAATGCAAAAGAACATTCAGCCGGGCATTACGACCCGGAAGTTGAATGACATTGCAGATGCATTCATCCGCGACCATGGAGCAATCCCATCATTTAAAGGCTATGGAGGTTTCTCCGGCAGCATTTGCGTCTCCGTAAACGAAGAGTTGGTACATGGAATTCCGGGCAGCCGTAAACTGAAAGACGGCGATATCATTTCCATCGACATCGGAGCAGATTACAATGGGTATCATGGGGACTCTGCCTGGACATATCCGGTCGGCACCATTTCGGAAGAAGATCAGCGTCTTCTTGATGTGACGGAAGCCTCTCTTTTTGAAGGGCTGAACGAAGCACAGCCGAAAGAGCGTCTGTCCAATATCTCCAATGCCGTACAAACGTATGTAGAACCTCATGGGTTTTCGATTGTACGGGAGTATGTCGGACACGGCGTCGGCCAGGACCTGCATGAAGATCCTCAGATTCCTCACTTCGGTCCGCCGGGAAAAGGCCCGCGTCTGAAACCGGGAATGGTATTGGCCGTAGAACCAATGGTCAACGCCGGAGAGCGTTACGTTCATACCCTTTCGGATAATTGGACAGTTGTAACAACCGATGGCAGAAACTGTGCTCATTTTGAGCATACCATTGCAATAACTAATACAGGTTTTGAGATTTTAACAAAAGCCTGATGTTAAAGGTGATGCGAGGATGAATGATGCTGAATCGCCGCCCGGGGTCGGTCGTGTCGTCCGTATTGTACAGGGCCGGGAGACCGGCAACTACGCGGTTGTCATTGGAATAGTGAATGAGCGTTTTCTGCTTCTGGCAGACGGTGAAAAACGCAAATTCGACCGGGCTAAGAAGAAAAATATCAGCCATGTGGAAGTCACTTCACATGTTTCCAATGAAGTGAAACGAAGTATTGAGGAAACCGGACGTGTTACCAATGCAAAATTGAGATTTGCTTTAAGCAGTGCGCAGGAGCAGCCGCAATTGCTGAAGGAAGGAGAGTAATGCATGGCCAAAGATGATGTTATTGAAATGGAAGGGACGGTCATTGAGCCGCTTCCAAACGCAATGTTCCGGGTCGAACTGGAAAACGGGCATAAGATCCTTGCCCACGTATCCGGTAAAATTCGGATGCACTTTATCCGGATCCTTCCCGGAGATAAGGTGACTGTTGAAATTTCGCCATATGATTTATCACGCGGGCGGATTACGTACCGTTATAAATAAATGCTGACGGACTGTGCAGCCTGTAAAACAGATCTGTATTTGTGTATACTCTCGCATGTACTCCGCACAGTTAAGGAGGTAAACAAACATGAAGGTGAGACCATCTGTCAAACCAATTTGTGAAAAATGCAAGGTCATCCGCCGTAAAGGCACGGTCATGGTGATCTGCTCCAATCCGAAACACAAACAAAAACAAGGCTAAGAAAAGGAGGTGCAGCGTAAATGGCACGTATCGCAGGTGTTGATATTCCACGTGATAAAAGACTTCCCATCTCATTGACTTACGTATACGGTATCGGAAAGTCCCTTGGACAGCAGATTGTAGAGGAAGCCGGTATTGATGCAAGTACCCGTGTACGCGACCTGACCGAGGAAGAACTGGGCCGTGTCCGTACCATTGTTGACAACAACTACCTGGTGGAAGGGGATCTCCGCCGGAACCATTCCCTGAACATCAAGCGTCTTATTGAAATTGGAAGCTACCGCGGTATCCGTCACCGCAGAGGACTTCCGGCAAGAGGACAGAAAACGAAAAACAATGCCCGTACCCGTAAAGGTCCGGCCCGCACGGTAGCAAACAAACGGAAATAATAAAGCAAAGGAGGTACATGTATTATGGCTAAAGCCAGAACAAACACCCGCAAACGCCGTCAGCGTAAAAATATAGAGTCCGGGGTCGCCCATATCCGTTCCACATTTAACAATACAATTGTGACAATCACGGATACACAGGGAAATGCACTGTCCTGGGCAAGTGCAGGGGCTCTTGGATTTAAAGGATCCCGTAAGTCCACTCCATTTGCGGCTCAAATGGCAGCAGAGTCCGCTGCGAAAACCGGTATGGAACACGGTCTCAAATCCGTTGAAGTTGCGGTAAAAGGCCCGGGAGCCGGCCGTGAAGCAGCAATCCGTTCCCTGCAGGCAACAGGTCTTGAGGTGAGCGTCATCCGCGATGTGACTCCGGTCCCTCATAATGGCTGCCGTCCACCGAAACGTCGTAGAGTGTAACCCGAGAGAGGTATTAGTTTTCCCTGAAATGTCAATAATGGGTAAGGCTCTGAAAACGGAATGCCTGCTTATTATTGACGGTTAAGGTGTGTCATATAGTCGGGAACTGCCTATTGCAACATCCCGGGACGCTGAAATACAGCTCTTGGGTGTGGACGTTTTGAAGGAGGGTATATACCAGAATGATCGAAATCGAAAAGCCTAATATCGAGACGGTTGAATTAAGCGAGGATGCCAAATACGGCAAATTTGTCGTAGACCCGCTCGAACGCGGTTATGGTACAACATTGGGAAACTCCTTGCGTCGAATCCTTTTATCCTCCCTTCCAGGGTCTGCTGTCACAACGGTTCAGATTGACGGCGTACTTCATGAATTCTCCACGATCGAAGGTGTGGTTGAAGACGTAACGACGATTGTCCTGAACCTGAAGAAGCTGGCTCTGAAGATATACTCCGATGAAGAGAAAGTATTGGAGATTGACGCGCAGGGCGAGGGTGTCGTCACCGCCAAAGATATCACGCATGACAGTGATGTTGATGTCCTGAATACGGATCTGCACATCGCAACGCTGACCAAAGGTGCTAACTTTCATCTGCGTATGACAGCACAGCGCGGCCGCGGCTATGTGCCGGCGGAAGGTAACAACAGCGATGACCTGCCGATTGGTGTACTCCCGGTGGATTCCATTTATACACCGGTGGACCGTGTCAATTACCAGGTGGAAAACACACGTGTTGGACAGATTACCAACTATGATAAATTGACCCTGGATGTATGGACTGATGGAAGTATCCGTCCGGAAGAAGCTATTTCGCTCGCCGCTAAAATTATGAATGAACATCTCAATATCTTTATCGGGCTGACGGACCAGGCTCAAAAAGCGGAGATAATGGTAGAGAAGGAAGAAGACCAAAAAGAGAAGGTTCTGGAAATGACAATCGAAGAACTGGATTTGTCGGTCCGTTCCTATAACTGCCTGAAACGCGCCGGTATTAATACCGTACAGGAGCTCACGCAGAAGTCTGAAGAGGATATGATGAAGGTTCGTAATCTCGGACGCAAGTCGCTTGAAGAAGTACAGGAGAAACTGGGTGAACTTGGACTTGGTCTTCGCAAGGAAGACTGATTCAGTGTAACCTTAGTGTCCCGGATAAAGGAGGGAAATATACATGTCTGCATATCAAAAATTAGGACGCGACAGTTCCGCACGAAAAGCACTGTTCCGTGATCTGGCAACAGATCTCATCATCAATGAGCGTATTGAAACGACGGAAGCAAAAGCTAAGGAATTGCGCCCGATCATCGAGAAAATGGTAACTCTTGGAAAGCGCGGTGACCTGCACGCACGCCGTCAGGCAGCGCAGATCATCCGTAAAGAATCAGCAGATGAAAACAGCAGCCAGAATGCTATTCAGAAACTTTTTGATGACGTTGCTCCCCGCTATGAAGAGCGTCAGGGCGGCTATACAAGAGTTCTGAAGGCAGGCCCCCGCCGCGGCGATTCGGCCGAGTTGGCGATTATTGAATTTGTATAAACGTCCGCGTTTATGCTTTCTTTTCGTGGTAAAGTGTATAAATAGGATTGCAAGGGCAGGACTACCTGATACAGGGAGACGTCTGTGCCCTTTTTTTATTCCGGTACAAATCCCGGTGAATCCTCGCATGTGTAGGCATTCTATTTCATTGTTAACCTTTTATTATATATGTGTTAACATTTTAGAAGTGATAACGAAAGCAGCGAGGGGTTCAAATGACAGTTATTCAATTTAAACAAGTTTATTACTATTATAACGAAAAGGATGAACCGGCAGCAGCGGATTTGGATGTCGAAGTGAAGGACGGGGAATGGACGGCCGTCATTGGGCCGAACGGTTCCGGAAAGTCCACATTGGCCCGTTTGTGTAACGGGCTTCTCCTTCCGTCAAGCGGCGGAGTCTATGTTCACGGAGCCTCCACCAAAGATGATGCTGCGTTGTCCGGCATACGCCGGCGCGTCGGGATGGTCTTTCAGAACCCGGATCATCAATTCACAGCTCCCACGGTGCGGGATGATATAGCATTTGGGATGGAAAACGCGGGCGTGGAAAGAGCCGAGATGAAACAGCGGATTCAGAAGGTGGCAGAACAGACAGGGACCAGTCATCTTCTGGATATAGAACCGCACCGGCTTTCCGGCGGTCAGAAACAGCGCGCGGCGATTGCGGGAGTGCTGGTGCTGCAGCCGGATATCATGATTCTGGATGAAGCGACCTCCATGCTCGATCCGGCCGGACGGAAAGCAGTCATGGAGATGGTGCGGCACCTTCATAAAGAAGAAGGGATGACCGTACTGTCCATTACACACAGTCTGCACGAAGCGATGGAGGCAGACAGAGTGTGGTATATGGAAAAAGGGCGTCTGCTGTATGACCGCAGCGCGTCCTACATCCTGCAGCATCCGGAATGGTTTGAGAAGCTGAATATGCCTCTTCCTTATTCCTATGCCCTTTTGAAGCAGGCACAGGAGGCACAGCACTTGGACCCGCTGTGGATTCAGGCTGTCCGGGAGGCAGGGCAATGAGAGTGTTGGTACAGCAGCTAAATCACATATACATGCCCAAAACCCCGTTTGAGACCCTTGCATTACGGGACATTTCCCTCGAGGTGCCGGATGGCTCCGTCACGGCTGTGATCGGCAGGACAGGGTCCGGAAAATCCACACTCGTCCAGCACCTGAACGGTCTTTTAAAACCTACCTCGGGGCAGGCGTTTGTCGGCGGACACCGCATCCATTCAAAAATGAAACGAAAAGAAATAAGCGCTCTGCGAAAGCATGTCGGAATGGTATTTCAATATCCGGAACATCAGCTGTTTGAACAAACAGTGGAAAAGGATATCATGTTCGGCCCGCTTAATCTGGGATACGCAAGCACCGATATACAGCCGATGCTCCCCGGCCTTCTTGAAAAAGTCGGTCTGGATGCGTCGTTTCTGCCTCGTTCACCGTTTGAGTTAAGCGGCGGACAGATGCGCAGAACGGCAATAGCCGGTGTGCTTGCGATGGAACCGTCGCTGCTTATATTGGATGAACCTACAGCCGGCCTTGATCCAGAGGGGCGGCAGGACATGATACATCTGTTTCAGGACTGGCAGCAAAAGCGCGGGACGACGATTATCATGATTACGCATCAAATGGAAGAAGCAGCGGCTCTGGCGGACCATGTAATTGTGATGGAGAACGGAACGATATACATGGAAGGCAGCCCGGAAGAGATATACAAAAGGGAAGCAGAGCTTAAGGAACTGGATCTGGATCTTCCGGAACAGGCGAAAGTGTTAAAACAAATCGAAGCACAAACCGGTATCACGTTTTCTTCGCTATCCCTCACTCCCGCAGAAGCGGTGGAAGAGATGAGCAGGTATCAACCGGGGAGGGAGAAAGATGTTTGAACACGTTATTGTCGGCCAGTATCTTCCCGGTCATTCTTTTTTACACCGGATGGATGCACGTGCGAAGCTGGTGACCGTATTTCTGTTTATATGTACGGTTTTTATGGTGGACACCTGGTTTGGGTACGGCGTACTCTGGAGCACCGCCGTTGCTGCATTTATCATCTCCGGAGTATCACTTCGTTATATGCGCAAAGGAATGCTTCCGGTTTTGCTGTTGGTGTTGTTTACATTTTTACTTCATGCTCTGTTTACGAGCGAAGGAGAGGCGTGGATAAGTGTCTGGGGTTTCACCCTACATGGTGGCGGAGTGGAAGAAGGGCTGTTTATTGCACTGAGACTTCTTCTGCTTGTCTTTATCACGTCGCTTTTGACACTGACGACCAATCCGATGGATTTAACCGATGCTCTGGAGCAGCTGTTTCGTCCGTTCCAGCGGTTTGGCCTGCCGGCACACGACATTGCCATGATGATGTCCATTGCTATACGATTTATTCCCACTCTTCTGCAGGAAACAGAGAAGATTGTGAAGGCCCAGATGTCGAGAGGGGCATCGTTTCATCAAGGATCGTTAAAAAAGCGTGCACAGGCTTTCACAGCACTTCTTGTTCCACTCTTTATGCGGGCCTTTAAGCGCGCGGAAGATCTGGCGCTTGCGATGGAGGCAAGAGGCTATAACAGCGGCACAAGCCGTACGAAGCTCAGGAAGCTGGTATGGGGATGGCGTGATACAATGGCCTGTATGTTCACAGCAGTACTTGGTGTTTTTTTGATACTGTTCGGAAAATAAGGAGAGATGGTCATGCAGAGAGTAAAAGCAGTCATCTGTTATGACGGGACGCACTTTTCAGGATGGCAGGTGCAACCCGGTAAACGTACCGTGCAGCAGGAGATGGAGCGGGCGCTCACCAGGATTCATAAAGGAGAGCACACGCCGGTCGTATCTTCGGGCAGAACGGATTCTTCGGTTCATGCGCTCGGCCAGGTGATCCATTTTGATACGACACTTGCTGTTCCGGAGGATAGATGGCCGAAAGCGCTGAACCAGCTGCTTGCACCCGACGTTCAGGTCATGGAGACGTCGTTCGTCGATTCTTCTTTTCACGCCCGTTTTGATGCTGTGGAGAAAACATACCGCTACCGGGTTCATCTCACGAAGGAAAGAGACATTTTCAGGCGGCATTATGTTTATTTTTATCCATATCCGGTCCGCGTGGAGGATATGAAACAGGCCGCGCCGTATCTTACAGGCACGCATGACTTTTCATCATTCTGCTCATCCCGGACGGACGTGACGGATATGGTCCGCACGGTTCATGAGATAACGGTGGAAGAGGACGGCGATGAGCTCCATTTTACCTTCCGCGGAAGCGGCTTTTTGTACAATATGGTGCGGATTATGGCAGGTACGCTGCTTGAGGTCGGAAAAGGCCTGCGCCGGCCGGAAGACATGCCCGCCGTCGTGGAAGCAAAGAACCGGGAATCCGCCGGAAACACCGCGCCGGGCCACGCGTTGTACCTGGTGGAAGTCCGTTATGAATAATAGAACATAAAAACAACGAATCCGTGCGTTGCAGGCATTGACATTAACATGCCGATATTATATGATATAGTTTGGCATTTCAAATCCCACTAGCCCCGGGATCGAAATGAAAACGAAGAAGATGAGTGCAACCAAATAGACGAAACGTACACATGATACAGGATCAGGAGGGAAAACAATGCGTACAACTTACATGGCGAAGCCTGGCGAAGTAGAACGAAAGTGGTACGTGATTGACGCAGAAGGCGAAACACTCGGCCGCCTTGCCAGTGAAGTAGCGTCACTTCTCCGCGGAAAGCACAAGCCGCAGTACACACCGCATATCGACACAGGTGACAATATTATTTTAATTAATGCATCGGGCATTAAGCTTACCGGAAGCAAGCTGGAGGACAAGTATTACTACAGTCACAGCCAGTATCCGGGCGGACTGAAACAAACCCGTGCGATGGAAATGCGTCAGAACAAGCCGGAGCGTATGCTTGAACTGGCCGTGAAAGGAATGCTTCCAAAAGGATCTCTCGGCCGTCAGCAGGCGAAAAAGCTTCACGTCTACGCAGGTTCCGAGCATAAACACGAAGCACAGCAGCCGCAGAAGTACGAACTTCGCGGATAATACAAAAGGGAGGGTATTGATTTGGCACAAGTGCAATATTACGGCACCGGACGCCGTAAAAATTCCGTAGCCCGTGTCTTTGTTGAACCAGGCGACGGCAACATCACCATTAATGACAGAAACATTGACGATTATTTTGACCTGGAAACACTGAAGCTTGTCGTAAAGCAGCCGCTTGCAGAAACCGGCACAGAAGGACAATATGACCTGAAAGTCAACGTCGACGGCGGCGGCTTCACCGGTCAGGCGGGCGCTATCCGCCACGGTCTTTCGCGCGCTCTCTTGGACGTGGATCCTGATTTCCGCAAGCCGCTGAAAGACGCCGGCTACCTGACACGCGATTCCAGAATGAAAGAACGGAAAAAGTACGGCCTCAAATCCGCACGCCGTTCTCCGCAGTTCTCGAAGCGTTAAAATTCCTCTTATATCAAGGGTTTCAAGACCCCTCTGCTCTTTACGAGTGGGGGGTTTTTGTATTGGTGCCGGGACCGCAGCATACATATACACTTCTTTTGGACCATGAACAACGGTGAAAACGTCACGTAAGAACGTTCATGCTTACGTTTTCCACATTCCCCGGGAAGAAAACATAAGTATGCCTGAGTCATCGTTAGGTTTTTGCCCTTCAGTTCTTATCCTTTCGTCAATATAAGCCATTCATGATTCCTTTTTCATCCAGGAATCAGCACGGAAACGTCAACATAACCGCGCGGGACGCCTCCGCACAGAACTGGCATATACCGTTAGTATGGCAGCGCCCATCCATCACATACTACATCGTGAAGGGGGAGAGGTCAGATGGGGATTGTCATATCACTGGAGCCGCACCGCATCAAAAAGGAGTGGAAAGAAGAAAAGCGCCTGCTGCAGGACCTTGATGTGCAGGAAGTAAAAAGCACAGCGGAAAAAGTGTTTACGCCGGTATTCCACCGGTTTCAGTTTCCGTATACTTTTCTGGAGGAAGCCTGCGTGGATCTTGCGCTGGAATCGTTTCTTTCCGGCGGAAAATACAGCCGGTATGTAGAAGGCAGGGCGCTTCCTTTCACCTTTCAAGTGCAGGCTGCCGCAGCAGTCGGGGAGATCGCCGGGGAATTGTATGAATTTATGCAGTGCTGGGTGGAAGATGACCCGGGCTGTTACCTTAAAGAAATGAAAGAAGCGGTCGACTCCTTTATTGTGTATTGGTGGAAACGCGGCCTCGAGACAGGGGTGCGCCGGCAGCCGCTGGATTATCGAAAACGGTGACAGAGCGTCATATTAGGCCCGCTCCTTCATATACATGAGACAAGCTGGGTGAACCATAAAGGAGCGGGCGTTTTATGAAAAAATGGCTTGGTATTGCCATTCTGTTCATAGTATTAGCAGCGTCGGGATGGCTTATACAGAGTTGGATGATGCCACAGGCGGTAACATCGTGGCAGACGCCGTTATCGGGGAAAGTGATTATTCTGGATCCGGGGCACGGTGGCGTGGATGGCGGCGCATCCACACAAGACGGGACGCTTGAAAAGGATGTTGCTCTTTCCATCAGCTTTATGCTGCGCGATTATCTGCAGGAAGCCGGGGCGCTTGTATTGATGACACGGGAAGGCGATTATGATCTGGCTGCTCACGACGTGAAAGGGTACAGCCGCCGTAAAACAGAAGATCTCCATAAACGTCTGGATATTGTAAACAAAAGCGGCGGGGATTTATTCCTCACCCTTCATTTAAACGCGGTACCTTCCAGCCGCTGGAGCGGGGCACAGACGTTTTTTCAACCGGGAGTTCCTGAAAATGAAAAAATAGCACGGCTTATTCAGGGAGAGATGAGAGAAGAACTCGAGCGGACAACCCGTAAAGCGAAAGGGATAAAAGAAGTCTTTTTGTTAAACGAAGCGGACATTCCCGGTGTACTCGTGGAGGCCGGTTTTCTGTCCCACCCGGCGGAAGGGCAGCGTCTTGGGACAAAGGAACATCAAAATAAGGTCGCGTTTTCGATTTACCGCGGAATTCTTCGGTACTACGGAGGAGAAGAACCTGAAGCTCTGTAGTTGCAAACGTTTGAAAAAGGTGCCGTAAAGACGGTATGCTGTAGGAGGAAGCATACAGCGTTGTAAAGGAAGGTGTCCGATTTGTTAACCGAAGAACAAATCCGCGAAGCTCTCGAGAAAATCCAGGACCCGGATCTTCATAAAAGCATCGTGGAAACCGGAGGCGTCCGGGAAATAAAGATAAAAGAAGACAACGTCAGCCTGAAAATCGCACTTGCCAAAACCGGCACAGCCGAACAGATGCAGGTGCAGCAGAACATTGTGCAGATTGTAAAAGAAGCAGGTGCCGAATCGGTCGGCCTGCGTTTTGATACGTTGTCGGATGAAGAAGTCAGAGAAATGGGGGGCGGAGCGGAAGAAGAAGATGAAGAAAATCCTTCCCTCCTCTCCGAAAACAATCCAGTCGAGTTTATAGCCGTAACAAGCGGTAAGGGCGGAGTCGGCAAATCCACCGTCTCTGTCAATATCGCAACGTCGCTTGCCAAAGCCGGTAAGAGAGTCGGTATTATTGATGCAGATATCTATGGCTTCAGTGTTCCGGACATGATGGGTATTGAAGACCGTCCGACGGTGCAGGGGGAAACGATTTATCCGGTGGAACGCTTTGGAGTCAAAGTGATTTCTATGGGCTTTTTCGTGGAAGATAACGCCCCTGTCGTCTGGAGAGGGCCGATGCTCGGTAAAATGCTGAATAATTTCTTCAATGAGGTCGAGTGGGGAGATCTCGACTACCTGATTCTCGACCTGCCGCCGGGAACCGGGGACGTCGCGCTCGATGTGCACACCATGCTGCCCGAATGTAAAGAACTGGTCGTGACGACGCCGCACGCGACCGCTGCGTTTGTCGCAGCCAGAGCTGGCGCGATGGCGATTAAGACGAACCACCAGATTCTCGGTGTCATCGAAAACATGGCCTACTTTGAAAGTAAAAAAACCGGGGAACGCGAGTACATTTTCGGCCAGGGCGGCGGCGATCGTCTGACCGAAGAGCTGAAAACCGAAATGTTCGGCCGGATCCCGCTCGGCCAGCCCGATATGGAAAAAGAAGACTTCGCCCCGTCTGTATATGAATCCGATCATCCCATTGGAGAAATCTACAATGAGATTACAAGCCGTATCATGGAAAAGATCGGTAAGTAAAAAGAACCACCTTGAACAACCGTTGTTCGAGGTGGTTCTTTTCAGCTCCGGTTCGTTGCCCAATCGGCGGGCTCCCTGCTGATGTTGAATGTATCAGCCGCCCCCTCCGCCGCCGGAAGAAGAACCGCCGCCTTGACTGCCGCCCTTGCTCATCTGCTTTTCCGCTACTTTATCCAGAATGTTGGTGATTTTTGTTTTAAACCGTGGGCTTTCCATCGCCTCACTCATGATTGTCATCACCTGCTGCCGGTATTCTTTGCTTTTCATTAATTCCAGCATTGCTTTTTTCATCTCCGGATCTTTCATCACATCCATCATCATCTGTTGATATTCCGGATCCTTCATTAATTTTTTCAGCATTTTTTCGTTGTTTTTCTGCATGCTCTCGGCAAACGTTTTGGAGAACTTCGGATCTTTCAGCATTTCCTGCCAGAAGGATTTTCCTTTTTCAGCGGTTAACGTATTCTCCACTGTTTTTTTGAGAACCTCCTGGTCCATGACGATTTTTTCCCGCATCTTTTCTTCACTCATGATATCGCTGATTGCCTGTTTGCCTTCATCAGACTTCAATAAATCAACGAGCATCTTTTTGGTTTCTTCGTATTTGGCGCTTCCTTGCTCTTCCGCTGCCTGGGCGCAGCCGGCAAGTAGTAAGAAAAGAAATAAAGACAAGGTGATTTTTTTCAACAGTACCGGCATGGATTCACGCTCCTTTCCATTACATGAATGCACTGGTGTTTTGCTTAACATGCTCAGATGTGAAAAAATTATGCATGGATAGGAGGGTGTGTAGCTTTTTGCTGTATGGATTGGTAAAATCAGTACGGAAATGATTCATTTCTATAGAGGAGCGCGATAGCGTTGAATACACGAAAACTCGTTTATCTGTTTTTTTCCACGCTGCTGATCGGCGCCTCAAGTGGTGCTGTTATTGGGGTCCTGCTTGATACAGATACATACTTCGGCGGCGGTTTTCTCAATTTCTTCTTCGGATTGCTGTGGATGTTTGGTGTAAGTGCTGCGATCAGTCTGGTCGCGCAGATGGGGTATTTTGCCTATCTTACCCTGCAGCGGTTTGCTTTAGGGGTATTTAAATCCGTGAAACTTTGGAACCGTATCCAGGTGGTGCTGGTGCTCTTTGTACTGTTTGACTTGATTTATCTGCGGTACATTTCATTTGCCGACGAAGGAGAAACTCTCGCCGGTTATATGGTGATGCCGCTGCTTCTTCTCGCGTACTGCCTACTGACAGCTTACTGGAAACAGCGGGAAACGAACAAAGAAACATTCATGCCGGCACTGTTTTTTATGTTTGTTGTGACGACGATTGAGTGGGTTCCGGCGTTAACGGTGGATGTTGTGAACGATACGAAGTGGCTCTGGATTTATGTCACTCCGCTTCTGGCCGCTAACACATGGCAGCTGCTTCTTTTGCACCGATTAACAGGAGACGGAAGAAAGAAAGCTTCCAATTAAACAAACGTTTGATGAGGAGGAGCGCACGGGCCGCTGCCTCAAGGTGAAGCCAGCTCCTCCACGTCTGTTTCCGCCTGGGAAATAAGTTCATCAAGAGAAGCAAACGTATATCCTTTTTCCCGGACATCTTCAATAATCTCAGGCAGCGCTTCGCCGGTCTGCTCCGCGGAATCGGAAGCGTGGAGCATGATAACGTCACCCGGCTGCATTGCTCCCGTTACATCTGATACGATCTGATTCACCCCCGGATTTTCCCAGTCATTTCCCCCAACACTCCAGTGCACCGTTGTATACCCGAATGTCGAGATGGTTTCCAGTACAGAAGGGGTGAAATCACCATGCGGCGGCCGGAAATACTCAACATCGATACCGGTAACGTCATTGATTTTTTTATGACTTAAATTCAGATCGCGTATGATTTCGTCTTTATCCATGTTCGGATAATGTTCATACCTGTAGCCGTGGCTGCCGATCGTGTGACCGTCTTCCATCATCCGTTCCATGATGTCCGGGTGACGCTCCGCCCATGCTCCTGAAACAAAAAACGCTGCTTCTACTTCTTTTTCTTTCAATGTATCAAGAATAGGAAGAGCCCGGTCCTCCCCCCAGCTGATGTTGAACGTCAAGGCGGTTTTTTTCTCATCTATGTCCGCCCGATAGAAAGCAGAGGGTCCTTCCTCCGTAGAGAAAACAGGCAGCACGGAACGGTTCATCCATACCCCTGTGATGATGGTGCACAAAGCGATGATTGCCAAAATGTACGTATACATGCGGCGGCTTGTGAGTATCCAAACTTTTCTGGCCAACGCATTCGTCTCCTTTCCTCAGGTGGTCCTGTCCTAACTATATTCCTTTTGGGACAAGATATGACGGAACAGATCGCTGAACCATTCATCTCTGTACACGAAAAAGAAAGACACTCCATAGGATGGGGAAAAAGAGCAGTGCAGATAAAGGTTTACGGGGAAAAGCGGCAAAAATGAGGGGAACATTAAATTTTTTTAAGAAAGGGATTGACCGTACCCTCCCTGCGTGTTAAATTATTAGATGCGCCATCGAGAGAGGCGGGCATTTTAATGAACATTCACATTTAGTTGTTGACTTTGTTTTCATTAAATGATACTATAATTAAGTCGCTAATTAAGCGGCGCTGACATCTGCCCTTTGAAAATTGAATGAAAGTCAAGCGTCTGTCAATTCAAATGACTGTTTTTCGGTCATTACAGATAAGAAACACAGTGCAGCATCAAACTTTTTTATTGGAGAGTTTGATCCTGGCTCAGGACGAACGCTGGCGGCGTGCCTAATACATGCAAGTCGAGCGCGGGAAGCAGGTAGATCCCTCCGGGGTGAAACCTGTGGAACGAGCGGCGGACGGGTGAGTAACACGTGGGCAACCTGCCTGAAAGTCCGGGATAACCCCGGGAAACCGGAGCTAAT
>NZ_FOXD01000028.1 GCF_900115625.1 Salibacterium halotolerans
GATTTCCTTTTTTCCTCCAAGGTAGCCTCTCTATCTCAAAAGGAGTCACACCTTATTTATTTTAAAAATGTGTCTTGACAAAGGGGTCCACTTTATGGACTTGTATAATAACGAAGTGATTGCTTATCAAATTAGCGATACGCAGTACGTTGATTTTGTGTTAGAAACGTTGCGTAAAGCGTGTAATGTAAGAGAAACACATGAGGTGATTTTACACAGCGATCAAGGGGCTCAATATACATCTTATGCCTTTCAGGCCTCGGCAAAAGAAAACGGCATTACCACAAGCATGTCCCGCAAAGGCAATTGCTTTGATCATGCCGTCATCGAATCCTTCCATTCCTCAATAAAGTCGGAAGAATTCGCCGCTCCGTTAAGAGCGACCCTAACAACTACTATTGTAATAGAAAATGTAGCAAATCACATGTATTATTACAATTATATACGACCTTTTTCAAAATTAAATTGCCACAGCCCTGTTGAATACAGGACCATGGCAGCCTAGGTGTTTTTTCTTGTCTCGTTTCACTGGGTCAGTTCAATTAGCAAGGTGGGGATTATTAATGTTTACTTTAAAAACATGGTTTATTTACATCTAGCATATGAAATTGTAAGTTGGGTAGCTATTCCAACTATACTTCCTTTAAAACCTGCTTTAGCCAATTTCTTAGCCGCACTTAAGTACTCACCATCATATAAATGTCCGTAGATAGTAGAAATTACAGTAGTAGGTACAAAGCCTTCAAAAAAAGAATTCAATTCATCCTGCATACATTCTACATCTGTTGGGGGTATGACTAATGAAGGTGAAACCTTATTTAATTCTTCTGTCTTGTTAGAAGGCTCATTTATGCATGGTTTTGAGTCATTTTTTTGTTTCAAAGCATCTAAAGATTCACCGTATTTTTTTTCTATCATCTCAATGTCAACATTTTCTATTTCACCATTTGAGTCTTTAACTGTTGCTTTTTCATAAACGAATTCTAGTGTTTCAGCAAGTTCATCAACCTTCTTGTCTTCTTGTGTCTTCGCTTGTACAGTTGGAGCAGTGGAAGGTAATAGTACTGCAAGAACAGTCATCAGAGCTAAACAGCTAATCCAAATTCTTTTCATTGAAAAAACTCCTTTAAATAACATTTTTGGGTTTAATTCCCTATTATGAGTATCTCATTTTTCCATCCATTATTCAACCATAAAAAAGTTGAATAATGGATGGAATAAAATGTATATACAATCATATTATTACAGACTCATGATAAACTACCTGCAATTAATATTCATAAGTCCACTTCTCAACCTCAATACCTATTATTCTTTTTTAATCCTAAATAAACTGTAATATCAGGGGACCCTATAATATAAGGACGGTTAACCGTACGATAATTCACCGGTCCCACTAGTAGATGATTCAGTTGCTGCTCCCGGCTGAGTCGGAATTATTCTTCATACTAGGCTATTTTCAATTCCAGTTTCGCGTTTTGGGTTCAAGTGAACAGCTATCGTCTCCCATTTTTCTTTTGTTGTTGCTAGGTCGCATTTCGTTGGTTTCGTCATAATTATTTTTTCAATAAATGTCGCTTATATCCCTTTCTCGATCTAGAAAAAAACAAAGGATTTTTTGAGCTTGTATTGAAGGGTCTACTATTAGGTGACAGATAGGCAGTTCATTTAACAACTAGCGTAACTGCTGCTCACTGATATACAGGAAAGTTAATGTGTCTTCCGCCAGCTGTTGAAATCTTTTACATTAAACTCAATATTATTTTTTATTTGAAAAAAATTCTATAACAAACCATGCAATTACCATTCCAACTAAGCTTATAAAAAAGTTGGTTATCCAATTAAATGTGTTATTGAGAATGTAATCAAACATACAAAGTGAAAAATATAAAGCCACCCCTAAGGTGATTCTTGTTTTGTTTTTCATAGTGAACTCCTTCCAGTGTTTTATGTAAATTTGCATGTTAAATCATACCTTTTATTTTCCATTAATATCCATTAAAATGTGTGCAAAAAGAGACACCTTTCTCTAAAATGGAGTCATGCACGACACTCAAGAAAGGATGTCTCTCTCGAATCATCGTATCACATTACCGAACTTACTCCAAAAACGAAATCTAGATGATTAGTTGCAGGAGCTTTTAGAGAACGTTGGTTATATTGTTACTGGTAGTAAACTAGACGTCTTCACTCTACTTCACTACTTAACGAACGCATCGGCTCATGCATGGACAGGATACCGCCAAAGAGCTTTGGGAGGCCTCGTCATGAACGGCAGAAGACGATAGATGCCGATAACTAACGGGAATGCTGGCAGATTGAGTCTTTCTTGCGGTGGATTAAACAATATTGGTATATTCTAACGTTGTTTGGAACGACGCCGAACGCCGTATTTAATCAGCTTTATGCAACCTCGATCACTTTTGTTCTGCCACGTTGATTGTATCAGCGAACTTTTAAAGGAAAAGTGGACTTATGTCAAGAAAGTAGACATTTTCTCTTGGTCATTTTTTGTGTCAAGATCCTACCGCGCTCCGCTTGGTGCGCCCCCTGGAAGGATACGTCGAAACCCTTGACGTATCCTTCCAGGGGTCCTCATGGTTCTTTGAAGATACTGGTTCCGGATTCGGGCTGTGGTACTTCCGTTCCAATTGATTAGGGGTATCATAAGCCAGGGTCGAATGTTTGCGATGTTCATTATAACGATGACTAATATAATAATTAATGGCCTGCATCGCTTCAGAACGGGTCTGGAATCGAAGTCGATAGATAAGGTCTTTTTTTATGGTGGCATGGAACGATTCGATGCAGGCGTTGTCATAGGGGTTGCCTGTCCGGCTCATGCTGATTTGAATATCATACGCCTTGAGTTGATGGATATAGTCTTTCGAACAATATTGCGATCCCCGATCGGAATGATGAAGAAGATGGGGACCAGGAGATCGGCTGATGAAAGCTCGGTCTAACGCCGGCAGAACCAACTCTTTGGTCATGTGGGAAGCCATATTCCAACCGATAATTTTCCGGGAAAAAAGATCCATGATAGTGGCCAGATAGATCCATCCTTCCAGCGTCCAGATGTACGTAATATCGGTCACCCATACACGATCCGGCTGGGACACGGTGAAATCCTGATTTAAAAGGTTCGGGTATACATACAGGGAATGATTCGAGTCGGTGGTCGTCCGAAACTTTTCCTGAAGGGTCGCACGTAACCCCGGTTCCTGCATCATACGGGCAACGGTCTTCTGAGAGATGACATATATCTCTTCCAGGACATCATTATGAACCCTGGGGCTGCCATACGTTTTCCCGCTGTTATAAAACGATTTCTTGATCTTTTGGATCAACCCTTTCCTGTACCTTTCTTTTTCCAGATTGGGGGTCTGTTTCGCCGTTAACCATTTATAATAGCCGCTCTTCGATACGTTCAATACACGGCACATCGTCACAACAGCATATTCATCTCGATGAGCATCGATGAAGCTGTAGATTATTCCGGGTTTTTGGTGAAGATGTGCATAGCCTTTTTTAGTATCTCATTTTCCTCTCTTAACTGCTGTACTTCTTTTTCGTGTTTTCTTCTCTCTTTCTCCAGCTCACTTGGGGTTAAATAGTTTTCCCCCGGCTTTCGATCCTTGACTTCCCTGTAATGGGTCACCCATTTTCGCATGGTCGAATACGGGATTTCCAGTTCATAGGCCAGCTCTTTCCCTTGTCTTTCCTCATCGACCACTAACTTCGCTACATAATCCTTATACTCTTGATTATAGGGCTTACTCATTGCTTCCACGTCTTTTTGAAATAGTATCTTCATTAAAAACAATTCTCTCAAGAACGTGTCTACTTTTTAGACTAACTCTAAAAAGTGATCGAAACACAGTCTTTTAATCGCTTTATTTGTCATTTTCCGTCTCAAATTTCCCCGCCGACTAACCGCACGCTTTATAGAAAAACGAAAGCTGCCGATCACCGGCAGCTTTCGTTTGAAACAGCGTTTATTATATCCGCCCGTTCATAATATCAGCGGCGATGTCGTAGGAGCGCAGGCGCGCCTCCGCGTCATAAATCTGGGCGTTGATCATGATTTCATCGGCCTGGGTGTCCTGCAGGAAGCGGTGGAGCCCGTTTTTCACCTTCTCGGGGCCGCCGACGATGGACGAGCCGAGCTGACGCTGGATCGAGAATTTCTCGTTTTCATTCCAGATGCGGTCCATGTTCTCGACCGGCGGCTGGAGCTTCATTTCGGTGCCGCGGACCATGTTGAGGAACTGCTGCATCATCGTGGTGCTCAAGTAGTCCGCTTCGTCGTCGGTGTCGGCGGCGATGACGTTGGCGCACACCATGCCGTATGGTTCCGCCAGCACGTGCGACGGCTGGAACGATTCGCGGTACAGGTTCATCGCCGGAATCGTGTTGTCCGGGGAGAAATGGCTCGCAAACGCAAACGGCAGTCCGAGCTGTCCGGCGAGCTGGGCGCTGAAACCGCTGGAACCGAGGAGCCAGATCGGAATGTCGAGTCCCTGGCCGGGGAACGCGCGGATACGCGGGTTTTCCGGCGTGAGCTGGGAATCGAGGTACTGGCGCAGTTCTGCGAGCATCTGCGGGAAATCGTGGCCGTCGCTTTTGCTGCTGCGTCGCAGCGCCTGCATCGTCGGCTGGTCTGTGCCGGGTGCGCGGCCGAGTCCGAGGTCGATGCGGTTTGGATACAGCGTCTCAAGAGTCCCGAACTGCTCGGCGATCATGAGCGGCGCGTGGTTCGGGAGCATGATGCCGCCGGAGCCGACCCGGATCGAGGACGTGGCGCCGGCGACGTGGCCTATAAGTACCGATGTCGCGGAACTGCCGATAAACGGCATGTTGTGGTGTTCGGCGAGCCAGAAGCGTTCGTAGCCGCGCTCTTCTGCGCGCCTTGCGAGGTCGACCGTGTTCTGATAGGAATCAGCCGCGGTGCCTCCTTCTACAATGGGAGAAAGGTCGAGCACGGAGTAACGGGTGTTTTCGAATACGTGACTCATTTATGGTTCCCTTCTTTCTTTTTGCTTGATGTACCGGTGCTATTTTACCAATCGCGCGGCATGAGCCCAAGCAATCTGTTTTCCGGCGGGGCGGGGCAGGGCATGGATGCTCAGCTTCTGCTTCTTTGGCTCTTTATTTGCGCCGGTTGTTATCGCTTGCGGCGCGGCTGGTGCGTGTTTTTTCTCGGGGTGTGGGATTGGCAGGGTATTCATGCTATGGTAGACATATGGTGAAATGGAGACGTTATGTGTGTTGTTTTTCTACACGTGTCGGGGGTTTGGATTTGGTGTGGAAGGGAATGAGGAGGAAAAAGGGTGAAAAGTGGGGGATGTAAAATGGCAGAGACGTTGCAGACGAGACAGGTTGATGCGATGGGCCGGGTTGTTATTCCGAAAGATATCCGGGATGCGCTGACATTGACGGAGCACCCGCTTTCGCTGCAGTTTGAGGCGAATCGTCAGGCGGTGCTTGTGTTCAAAGCTCCGGAGGATGAGGACGAGGAAGACCACAAGATTCTGGATGAACAGGGGCGTCTGCTTATTCCGGCGGAGGTGCGGCGCCAGTTTGATTGGAATCAGGGCGATAAGATTGAAATGCAGCAGGAGAAGGAAGGTGTTCTTCTGCAGGGAGAGGGCGCGCGCTGTGCGGTTTGTGAGAACCGGGCGTCGCTCGTGAAGATCAGGGGCCGGTTTTTGTGCCGGGTCTGCATGGAGGATGCGGGCGCGGCCTGGACGGAGCGCTGGCAGGATGTGCTGCAGGAGGTGGTTGGCGATTACATCGGTTACTGCGAAAAGTGTGTGTCGACTGCTGATCCGGAGGATATCCACCAGGCGCGGGTGAAAGGACGCCGTCTCCGGACGCTGCTGGAGTTCTTGGGAGCGCCGGATGGTCATAAGTTGTTTGAAAGGCTGGATGACGCGCATAAACAGCTCGGCCGGGTCCGGGAGCGCGATGTGTTTCTCGCGGACGTTAAGGAGCGGGCTGCGCAGGCGGATGATGCGGAAGAGGCTGCTGTCTTTCATGAAGCGGCAGCGGTTGTGGAGCGTAAGCGCGGAAAAGAACAGGAGAAGCTTGCCGGCAGTCTGCCGAAAATCATTAATGCGAAGTTCCAGCAGCACTGGGACCGGTTTTGTGTGAACGACCTTCCGTCTCTGGTCCGCACGCTTGATCTGCCGAAGCGGCTGCAGGATTTTGAAAATGTGTTTGAGGAGAAAAAAGAGATGTACCTTGAGGCGGCAGACGAGAAAGGCAAAGCTTCAAAAGCGGCGCTCAAGGCGCTGCATGACGTGCGTATCGAAGCGAAGCGGCTCCGCTACGTGTACGGCTACGCGGCGGTCATTTACAGCACCGATTACGCCGCTTACAGCAAATCATACAAGAAATACCAGCGCCGTTTCGGTGACATCAATGACAAGCGCGATGTGCTGAAGAAGCTGGAAGATTCGAGGAAGAAAATGAATGTGCCCGGGGAGCAGATTGACGCGGTGAGAGAGCAGCTGAAGAATGGTCTCGAGAAACACGCCGAGGCGGTGGAACTGTAAACCGGATTTTTCGAAATTGCTGAAACGAATCGTTTGAAAGCTGCGTATGTTCAGGCAGAAAGAGGTGGTAGTGATGGCAGAACCAGCTGTCATGCTGGATGGGATCTCAAAGCAGTACGGATCCTTTTTAGCAGCGGATAACATATCGATTACGGTACCGAAGGGGGAACTCTTCGGTTTTCTCGGTCCGAACGGGGCGGGGAAGACGACGACGATTAAAATGATGACGGGGCTGCTTGAGCCGACGGACGGCACGATTGAGATCGGCGGCGTCGACATGTGGAAACACCCGCTTCAGGCGAAAAAAAAGATTGCCTACGTGCCGGATCATCCGACGCTCTATGAAAAGCTCACCGGCTGGGAATATGTCCGCTTCATCGCTTCCGTCTTCGGCATTCCCGCCCGGCAGGCGGAGGAAAAAGCGGTCCGCCTGTTTGATTTATTTTCGCTTGGGAGCCGGGCTGATGAGCTGATAGAGGGGTATTCCCACGGGATGAAGCAGAAAATGGCGCTGACCGGTGCGCTGCTGCACGATCCGGATGTTATTTTTCTCGATGAGCCGACGGTCGGGCTTGATCCAAAGAGCGCGAAGACGCTGAAAGACCTGCTGCGGCAGCTATGCGACGATGGTACGACCGTGTTCGTCTCGACGCATATTCTCGAAATCGCCCAAGAGATGTGTGACCGGATCGGCATCATCCGGGACGGGAAGATTGCAGCGCTTGGAACGATGGAAGAACTGCGCGGAGAAAGCAGCGCAAGTCTCGAGGATATTTTCCTTGAGCTGACCGGGGATGAGGAGCAGCAGGAACTGATCCGGGAGCTTGCCGGTGGGAGGTCGGATGCGCCATGATCCGTACACTGCTTGGTGTGCAGGCCAGGATGTTGAAACATACGATGGAAACCAACAAGACCGGTACGAATGTCTCGCATGCCATCATTGGATTTGTCGTTATACTATTTCTTCTGTTCGCCTTGAACATCGTCACGTCGCTTCCGACGGCGTACGATACCGAGCTGGTGGAACTGCTCTTTTCGTACGTTTTCATGATGGTGCTTGGGCTTATCCTTTTGATGGGGGTGCCGCAGGTGTTCAAGCACCTGTATGCCTCACGGGACTTGACGTTTTTGTTCACCCTGCCGATCAAGGTGAGCCACATTTTCTGGGTGAAATACATACAAAGTTTTCTCAACATACCGGCGGCGCTGTTTATCGTGACGTTTCTGCCGGGGCTTGCTTACGGGCTTCACGCCGGGGTGCACGGGTTCTTTTACCCCGCCCTGCTCGTCGTGACGCTGGCCATTCCGGCGCTCGGCGTGGCGGCTGCCTACTTTATCAACATGGGGCTCGTGCATATCATTCCAGCTAAGCGCGCCAATGAATTGATGACCGTGATGAGCGCGGTGTCCGGCGTGCTCGTGTACGGCATGTTCCAGCTTCCGAACCTGTTGACGGAGCCAGGGCCAGGTTCCGAGACGGCGCTTCCAACCGGTCTGCTGCCTGAGATGCCGGCCTGGCTTCCGATGAGCTGGGGGGCGTCTGCGTTAACGAGCGCGATGGCAGGAGACGTATCGTTTCTACTTCCGACGGTCGGGCTCGCCGTTGCCGCCGCCGGGCTGTCGTTTGCCGCCTCCGCTCTCGTCGAGAAAGGCTTTCGAAGCGGCTGGATTCAATTAAATGAAGGAAAAAATAAAAAGAAAAAAGCCGGAGAAAAAGGACGCCGGTTCAAGGTCGGATCGCCGGTCGCCGAAATCGGATGGAAAGAATGGCGCTACATGAAGCGCGACATCAGGGAATGGCTCATTTTCATGCCGTTTGTATTTTTGTTTATCTTTATGGGATTCGGTTATACGGCCGGCAGCTCATCGGTTGCGGCATTCAGAGAGCTGGACCCGGTTCTGTCCTGGACCGCGGTGCAGGCGGCGGCGCTTTTTATCTACGCGTTTTTCAACGGCAGTCTGTCCGCATCATTCGTCGCCCGCGAAGCAGGATCGACCTGGATGCTGCACGTCCTTCCGCTGACAGGTGTGCAGATTGCGTGCGGAAAGCTGTGGATGAGCTGGCTCATTCCCTTTCTTCCCGTATCTGTACTTCAGATGACGGCTGGTATTCTGCTCGGATGGCCGGTGTCTTTCTTTCTCCTCGGCTTGGTGCTCAGCGCGCTCATCAGCCCCGCGCTGAGTGCGCTTGGCATCTGGACCGGCGCCATCGGCGGAAAATACAATCCTTCCAACCCGCAGAACCGGCTGCAGTTCGCACCGTCGCTCCTGATGCTGGTACTGTCCTATGTGTATGTGCTGCTGACGCTGATTCCCGTGCTGCTTGTCGTTGTCCCCGCGGAAAGCGCCGGGTTGTTTGAAAAAGTTGCAGGGGGCGGTATCATAGGAGGCAGTGCGTCCGCAGCCGCGTCGCTTCTGCAGCTGAAACTGACAAACAGCGCGCTCGTTACGGCGGGCAGCATTCTCGTGTTTCTTTTTCTCACCATAGGCACATGTGTGGCATTTCTGTACCTGGCCGGACGCCGCATCGAACAGGGCATCCAGGTAAGTATGCCGGACAGCAAAGAGTGAAAAAAAGTAGGGTTGAAACCGGCTGTGTGATATAATGGCTGTACCACGAAGAAAGGAACGATGGCTATGCCGGAAGAAACAACGCAGCTGCTGCATGCTCTCCTGGAAGGTCAGAAAGAAATCACTGCCAGTGTTAAATCGCTGGATGACCGCATGACAAGATTGGAAGGCCGTTTTGACAAGCTGGAGCTCCGGTTCGATAACCTGGAGGGCCGCTTTGACAAGTTGGAGGGTCGCTTTGACAAGCTGGAGGGCCGTTTCGACAACCTGGAAGGTCGTTTTGACAAGTTGGAAGGCCGTTTTGACAGATTGGAAGTCAAAGTAGACAAGCTGGATAAGGGCCAGGACGAAATCAAAGAGCGCCTCTCTAAAGTGGAAAGTGGTGTCGATCTGCTGGCGATGAAAGGCTGGCACCATGAGCAGGAAGTATATGATATGAAAAAGAAACTGGAACACAGCCGGACGAGCGGCAGATAAAGAAACGCACATATCCGGATGAGGACGCCCGCGCGCTCATCCGGTTTTTTTTGTGCTCGGGAGGATGAAGAAAGGAGGGTCTAGTTACGTTTAGCTGTTGGAAATGGCTGCAAACGTCATGTAGGAGGTGTCATGCAGCCAAAACCGGTAACATCGGACGCCCAAACGTCATCATGGGACATTCATAGTTACGTTTAGGCCATCTCGAAAGCAGCTAAACGCAACCATGAGCAGTTCATACCTCCCTTTTTCATAAATAGGGACAGATAAACGTAGACAACTGCTCAAAATTTTCTCAGATTGCAATCATTGTGCCAATGGGGACACCGGACACTTTTCCTGATTTACAGGTAGTCCGTCTATGGAAGGGCGTGCTTTGTTTCCCGCATGGTTCGCACGGAATGGGCAAACTGCCGCGTTTCTGTTTCATCGAGAGGGAGGTCCATCACGCTGCGGATGCCGGTCCGGCCGACAACGGCGGGGACACCGATGTAGATGCCGCTTTCCCGGTATTCACCGTTCAGACGGGCAGACACAGGAAGCACCGCGTTTTCGTCGCGAACAACAGCTCTAGAAATCCGGGCGAGTGACATACCGATGCCAAAATGCGTCGACCCTTTCTGCTGAATGATGTCGTAGGCGGCCGACTGCACGCGTTGAAAAATCGTATCCAGTTCCTGCGCAGGCGCTATCGACCGGATGTCTTTCATGCCGGCGGACGCCATGCTCCAGACTGGGAGAGATGTATCGCCGTGCTCGCCGATGACCCAGGCCTGTATATCCTGCGCATCAATCTGAAAGGCTTCACTTAAAGCCGATTGCAGCCGGGCGGAATCAAGAACAGTGCCGGAGCCGATCACTCTTTCTGCCGGAAGACCTGATACCTGCTGGGTGATGTCGGTTAAAATATCGACTGGGTTGGCCGCCACAATAATTAGGCCGTCAAAACCAACTGCCATGACTTCGGTTATGATACGTTCAAAGATGTCCGCGTTTTTCGTAAGCAGATCCAGCCGCATTTCACCGGGTTTCTGTGCCAGTCCGGCAGTAATCACAACAAGTTCTGCTTCGCTGCAATCCTCATAGCCGCCGCTTCGGATTGTCACGGGCGACGGGGCAAACGGCACGGCATCGCGGAGATCGCGCGCTTCGCCTTCCGCTTTTTCCTTATTCACATCAATGAGTACAATCTCACCGGTCAGCCCCTGCTGCAACAGCGCATAGGCATAACTGCATCCAACAGCACCTGCTCCGATGATGACGATCCGGTTGGTAGTGGGTATCATATTTTTATCTCCTAACATGTGAATTATTTCACATACAATGATAACATAATACGTGAATTATTTCACAACCGAAAGAATGAATGTTTTGTGACACAAAAACTTCCCGTTTAAAAAACAGTCTCACAGGTAAAAGTATGGTAAGCATAGGGGAAGACACCTCGCAGCTGGTGAAGGGGATCAAGGCATTTCATAAAGCCGCATCGAAAGGAGCATCACCATGTCACTGAGAGACGACATCCACGCCTTGATTGACAGTCTGCCGGAAGAAAGTTTGGTGGAAGTGTACAATACCCTCTGGGAGTACAGGGAAGAAGAGGAGAAAGAAATTCATGAAGAAGCCAAAAAGGAAGTGCAGGCAGATAGGAGCCGGGACTGACTGTTGCCGCGCCCGGAACGGATGAATATACACAACGGTTTAAACATGCTAATATTTTAGTTGGAGATAATAGTAGAAACATAGAAAGGCGGGATATGACATGTTCAGTGAAAAATTAAAAGAAGGTTTAATTGAGCAGATGAATTACGAGTTTTATTCAGCCCATGCATATATGGCGGCAGCGGCTTACTGCTCCGCGGAAAGCCTGGACGGGTTCGCAAATTTCTTTCTCGTGCAGGCCGAAGAGGAACGTTTCCACGGCATGAAATTCTATCATTTTCTGAATGACATGGGTGCCCGTGCGTCTTTCCACGGATTCAGCGAGCCGAATAATGATTTTTCCTCCGTTCTCGATACATTTGAAAAAGGAATGCAGCAGGAGCAGGACGTCACCCAGCGTATCTATAAACTGGCGGACATGGCGCTGGATGAGCGCGAGCACGCGACGATGAACTTTTTGAACTGGTTCATTGAAGAACAGATCGAAGAAGAATCGCTGTTTGACGACTTGATTCAGAAACTGAAACGCATCAACAGTGACAGCAACGCGTTTTTCATGCTCGAAGAAGAACTCGGCAAGCGTAAATTCAACGCATCCGAAGAGGAGTAAGGCGCGGGTGGATCATCGCGTCGGACAGCACCCGGCATCAATCACATTACGTCCCTTATGTCCGGCGGTCCCGCTGTTCTCCGATGTTTCCTGATGATACACTAAAGAAAAAAGGAGACACCGCCATGGCTGACATAAACTATGAAGTTGTGGAACATATCGGCGTTCTGTCTGAATCGCCGAAAGGATGGACGAAAGAGTTGAACCGGGTGAGCTGGAACGACCGCGAACCGAAATATGACCTGCGGGACTGGGCGCCCGGCCGGGAGAAAATGGGCAAAGGCGTTACGCTCAGTACCGAAGAGATCGCACAGCTCAAAGAAGTGCTGCAGCATATGTCGTCCTAAACCAAGCAACTCCGTTTCCAACAAGGAAGCGGAGTTTTTTACGTTGGATCAGGATTACTCCTTCTTACTTCTCTTTTTAATGCTCCAATAATTGCTCCAGCGGAACTGTTAATTCTTCATCCGGGTATTCGAGGGAATAAATACGTGCGGTCCGTCCGTCTTCTGCGACATGCTGGATGTAGACAGGCGTACCGTCATAGGTGACATCCGCCATAACCGGGGAATCGGCGATATCACGGGCGCGTAACACATCCACGGTGTCATCACCTCCTTTTACGCAGATAGTATAACGATCCGTGGACGGTCTTATACGTTTCCAACCTTCCACAGCCGGCTTGATGTAACATCCCGCAACAATAAAGCCGCGATTATGATTTTATTTTAAAAAGTTGACCAAAACAGCCGATGATAAGAGTAAGAAGTGGATAAGGGGAAGGATAACGATGAAGTTTCAGAATATATTTCAGAAAAAAAAGAAAGATCCGCGCCGGAGCATGATGAAAGAAATCGAAGACGACCTGCAGAAGCTCCCGTATTCGATACAGTGTGTGGACAATATTTCCGTGCACGGCGCGGCATTGATTGATAAGGTGATCCTCTCTCCGTGCGGTATATATATCATAAACCAGCTTACAGATTCTGGTCATGTCCAGGCGGATATGGAAGAAGAAACATGGTATATTAATGAAACGAGCAGGATATGCAACCCGTTCTTCAAATTGAAGGAGTGGAAGCAAGCGGTGGCGTCCGGCTTACCTGCACATTATCATGACTACCTTATTTGTATTGCTGCTTTTTCTTCCCCGTCCACCTTTGACACGGACCCGGTTTGGCGGAAAAGCAGTTCCAGTCGGATTGTAATCCATCATAAAGAGATGGCCGAATACATGCAGCGACATATGTTTATCAGCCGTTTTCAGCAGAAAAGACCATTACTGGATGAAAAAAACCTCACAGCATTGCACGATATCTTAACATCTTCTCCGGCCGGACAGCGTTAAAAAATCTCCGTTTCCAAGCAGGAAGCGGAGGCTTTTTTTAATGTCGTGTTTTCATGGTACAATAAACCATCAAAAAAAGAGGAGGTTCCCTGTATGTCGGAATCAATGGAAGCGAACTGGGAATACCTGCTGAACATCACGAGGACGATGACGAGCATACATGATATTCAGGATGTGTTATCCACCATCACAGAAGCTGCTTTCAAGCTGATGATAAACAGTGATACTGTCATTTTATATCTATATGATGAAACAACAGAACATCTCCATTTTGTTGAAGGACTTGGAGTGAAAAAAGATGCCTTGGGGAAAGTTGCTTTTACATAAGACGCCGATAAAAGCAGGCAATCCGCTGATAAAGACAGGTAACCCGCTTGTAAAGGTATAGAAAATACTTCTGCAGGACGTGCGATCTTTTCGTAGAAGCTTCTTTCTCCAGCTTGGTCTGTTTTTCTTTTTCAAGAAATCACGAAACCTAAGTCCCATCATACAATATAAAGAGGAAGTATGATGAAACAGGGGGGACGTTCTCATTAGAATATTGTGGATTGCATATGACACGTCCCGTTTTGTTGATGATAATTTTTCTCTGTTGGAAAAAGAACTGGCAGCCGAACATGACTTGTATATTTGGAGAAAGCCCGGGCATATTCATTATATCCTGAAGCAGCTTCCTGAACCGCCGGATTTTATATTACTGCTGAATGACATTGGACAGAGGCTGTACCCCCGGGTGAAAGGACTTTCTACTACTAATATTCCCACGGGCCTGTTCGTGAATGACGTCCACCGCTTGTCTAAAATAAGAGATAATTATATAAGAAAGAACAACATTCCCTATATTTTTTCAGCTGTCCGGGACACGTTTCGATCAGTTTATCCTGCTCATAAGCATAAGTTGGTGTGGTTTCCCCACTTTATTGATTCGGATCGTTTTGACGATTATCAGCAGGAAAAAAACATTGAATTGTTAATGATGGGGGCTGTCGATGATCATTATCCGCTCCGGCAGAAAATACGCGCTACGTACAACCATGACCATCGGTTTGTATACCACTCCCACCCGGGCTACCATACCCTGTCCACAAAGGAGGAGAAAGACTATCTGATAGACAGAAAGTATGCGATGGAGTTGAATAAAGCAAAGCTGTTTTTTACGTGCCCCTCGATCTATCATTATCCTGTTAAAAAATATTTTGAAGCCCTTGCCTGCCGTACGCTTCTGCTGGCACCGACATTCCCTGAATTAGAAGATCTTGGATTTATCCCCGGTTATCATTTTGTGGCGGTGGATGAAACGAATTTTAAGGAAAAAGCGGATTACTATCTGCGGGAGCAAAGCGAGAGAGAAATAATCAGCACGCAGGGATATGAATTTGTCCATCAGTTTCATTCAAAGCATCAAAGAATGAAACAGTTAGTGACCAGCATGGAGAACATTATTCAGCAGCACATGTGACGAATTATATGGGACCTAACCGTGCAGGAGGTGCTACGCTTTAACTTTAGCAGGCACTCCTGTAACGACAAGCCCGCTTTCTACATCTTTTGTTACGACGGCTCCGGCTCCGACTACTGCGTTCTCTCCAATTTGGACGGCGGGAAGAAGCGATGCATTGTTTCCTATTTTGGCACCCTGCTTAATGCTGGGCCCGCGTAACGTATAGGCTTGGTTTCCCATATACTTATCATTGGACATGGAGACATTCGGACCGAGAAATACGTTGTTTTCTAAAATGGTGTCCCCGGTTACGTAAGCCTGCGTTTGAATGGTGCAGTTTTTTCCGATGCTGCTATTTCGTTCAACCACAGCTGATCTTCCAATTACCGTTTCATCTCCTACCAGTACATGTTCTCTAATACTGGCAAGATCGCCGATAAACACATTTTCCCCGACAAGCGTACCGGCGTATATTGACACTAAGTGGCCGATTTTTGTGCCGTTTTTAATCGTTAAGGGATGAATGTTTTGAACATTATTCCTCATGGTCTCATTTCCTTCTGGATGGATTCCTATGACACAATTAGCACCGATTTTTACGTTATCTCCTATGGAGGTGCCGTTTAAGATCACTGTGTTATGGCCGATAACCACATTGTTCCCGATCTCGACGTCTTTTTCGATCACTACATTTTTTCCGGTTTGCGCCTTGTTGGAATGATCAGACATATGCGTATCTCCCCTCTACATGTTTTCTATGCCTCAAAGTGCTGTAAGTACAGGAAGATACGCGAAACCGGAGAATATACCGGTTTCGCGTAATTGGTGCAGATCATCTTAGAAGATATCCACGATTACTGCTATGGCTAATAGAAGCTGTAATAGCAGTTGAATGTTGAGGGCCAGCTGCGTATCGTCTGTCTCAATAGTGACATCTCTGCTGTTCTCAATATACGTTTGCTGGTTCGTCACCTGCTTGATTTTCGAAGACTGTATCAATTCCTGTGTGAAATTGTCTGCTTTTGTGGTATCGCCATCGAAGACGGTAATGGAAATGGTGATCAAAAGTGCTGCCTGCAGCCCTGCCTGCAAGTTTAAGGCACCTTTCGTATCGGCGGTTGACACTTTTACGTCACAAGAGTCAATGACTTCGATATACTCATCAGACGCCTGCACGGTTTTGTTTGATTGTTCTGCTGACTGTGTTTCCCCGCCACTCCCGCAGGAAGGCGTGCCGCCGTGGGAACAGGATGGATCCAGCGCATTCCATTTTCTGTGGTACCTTCTATCCCGCTTTCTTTCTCTGTACCCGTCCCGGTCTTCGTAGTGATCCCGGTCTCCGTAGTGATCCCGGTCCTCGTAGTAGTCTTGATCCTCGCAACACTGGTCCCGGTCCTCATACTGGTCTCGGTCTTTGTACTTATCCCGGTACTTATCCCGGTACTTATCCTGGTACTTATCCCGGTCTTTATCTCTGTCCCACTTTCTGTATCTGTTTCGGTCTCTGTCTTTACATTTACTCATTCTTTTACCTCCTTTCTACTACACAATATGACGAAGAAATATACTGGTTTGGACAAACTACCTAATATATTCGTTTGTTTTTCTATCATTTAGTTATTGTTGGAAGTCGTATTGCCCTCATCGGCGGCCTGCTGGTCTTCAAGAAATTGATTAACTTCACCTTGAATTTCCTGGATTATACTCTGCAATAACTCTCTATCTTCGTCTGAAACCTGTAAAGTGCCTGGATCTACATTGTATTTTCTCATCAGTTTTTTAACTAACATCTCTGTCAGTCGTGGGTTTTGCTGCATGTTTTTCCCTCCTTTATTCTTTTTCTATATACATCAAATGCAAAGCCTGCGTTATTGTATAGGGAGACTACTAACTCTTCCGCCTATTTTACGGGAAATACACTAACAACTAATCAAAACTATTCGCCGCTGCCATAGAGTCTGCCGCTCTTTTGCATACATTTATTTTTCAAACATATCTTATATGTATAGGGGAACCTTGTTATAAACCGATACATATACAGGAAATACGGGGTCGAAAAAAGAAAAGTCAGCGGTGCAGAAGGTTTGGATGATAAGACATCAAGAGGAGGACAAAAATGAATATGCCTGATTTCACGCCGCGTTTGGCAGCTGTCAGTAAAGACAGGTATAAAATCAAATTTCTGGAGGACGGATACCCGGGAAAGGATACAGGGGATAATGTCGCTCCGCATCCAATCTATGGAATATATGTCATAAGAGATTATCTGTATCAATACAAAAAAACAAAGAATCCCGCCTATCAAGAAGCAGCCATCACAGTAGCTGACGCTGCTATCGGGCGGATGAGCAGCTTTCATCATTCTCTCGTCTATTGGTATAGAGAAGGCACAGTTTTTAATTCAACAAACAAGGATTATTATTCCGGCCTCACTCAGGCCTACTATGCCGAGATGTTAGCTCAAATGTATGTTACTACCGGCCGTGAGAGATATAAAGAAGCGGCAGAAAACGTATATCAGAGCTTGAAAATCCCGGTGGAGAAAGGGGGAGTCTTTCATCAGTCTTCCCACGGACCCAGTATTCAGGAGTATCCCATGTCGCCGAACGGTTATGTGTTAAACGGCTGGCTTTCTGCCCTCTCGTCGATAAAGCATTATGCTGAATTAACGGGAGACGAAGAGGCCGGCGTGTTTTGGCGTGACAATTTGCAGACAATGATTGAATTACTGCCATTGTTTGACGCTCCTCATCTTGCTAATTCCCGGTACACACTAAATGGAATGGTCACTATGAAGGTGTTGTCCTCTTCCAACCTTGAACTCCAGGACGTGCGTATCAGGGTGCCGGGTGAAGGAGAGTACAATGTCTTTGTTGCGGAAAATAAAAAATATGAGCATTTTATTGTCAAATCCTCTGTCCTTCAACATCGTCAAAACGTATATTTGAAAAATAAGAGTGCTTTACTCAAAGTATTGTTAAGCAGGTATTCCTACCCCAAGGAGAATGAACTGACATTTACGCTTTACAGTCCCGGGGAGAGCACCGTTCAATTTTTGATGGTACCTCCAACGTATTTTCCCAAAAATATTATCAAAGAACAGCAGTCCCGTTATCAGCAAATCAAAAAGGTGCCCATACAGAAAGGAAAAAACGAGATTACCATCAACGTACCATGGGATATGTTACAGGATCTTGGCGAACCGACGAGATTTAAACAGTTTGGGTCCAAATGGCATAATGTTTATCATTTTATACACCTTCACAGATTAGAAGAGTTTTATGAGATAACAAAAAATGAGAAGCTGCTGGACTATATAACAAAATGGAAGAGATGTGTAGAGTCATGGAATAAGATTCCATTGTATAACGGATTGGAAAAGACGCCATATAAAGGTAGATAATAAAAGGTGAAACGGGGAGGGAAAGATGAAAAAAGTATGCATGTTGGTTCATACCCATTCTTTTTTGGATTCTAGAATTTTTCACAAGGAAGCGAAAACTTTACAGAAAAATGGCTATGAGGTGACAATGATCGTTCCCAGAATGAAGGGTAAACTGTTTAATATAGATAAAGAACCCTTTCAAAATAAATTTCTGCAAAAATCGTTCAGGCATGAGGGAATAAATATTGTTACGTACAATGTGGAGAGTTTTAAACCAACGGCGCCTATGATGCAGAAAAAATTAAAGTCGGTCTCGGCCAATTTCAATAATGTTTTAACAAATATTGGACTGAACCAGCAGGCTGACATTTATCATGCTCATGAAACGGCTTCGTTGTACGCGGGGATCGGGGTTAAAAGAGCAATGAAAAACAAAGGAAAAGAAGCCAAACTTATTTTTGACAGCCATGACCTCATTCCTGATCCATTTGAGGAGTCCCAAACGAAAAATGCGGTAACGGGAAACCTTTTGGATACGATGTTAAAAGAAGTGGACCAGTTAATTACAGTTTCTCCTTCCATTAAGTCCTGGTATATTGCGAAAAACCCTTTACTTCCGATAGAGGTTATTTATAATTCGCCGCCTTTGAATGAAGAGTTTCAACCAAAAGAATATGAAACGAAATCACTGACCGTTGGGTATGAAGGACACATTGCTGATCATAAGAAGGGAAGCAGCGATAAGATATTTAAAATAACTGATTTATGTTCCGCGACTATCGATTTTCGTTTTAAAGTTATTGGAGGAGTGCTGCATGGACACACGCTTTCCATTCCTGACCATCTTCAGGAGAAGGTGAAAGTAACCGGGTGGATAGACTATCAGCAAATATCCGAGCAGATGAAAGAGATAGATGTAGGATGGATTGATTTTGATGACCTCAAGTCTTCTCTGAATCGATCTTATGCGCTGCCTAATAAACTTTTCAGTTATTTAAACAACGGAGTCCCGGTGGTGGTAAATAAATGTCATGAAATGGAACACTTTATAAGAACGCATAAATGCGGAATGGTCATCAATAAGACAAGGGCCACCTCTGAAGACTATGCAGAAGCCTTTCTATTCTTACATGAAAACAGGGATAAATTAAAGCAGATGAGTATCAATGCAAGAAAGGTCATGGAAAGGATCTATAGCTGGGAGAAAATGGAGAAGGACCTATTGTTGGTTTATCAGTCCCTGACTTCCAATCGTTTTAACTCCTTTTACTTTTAAACAAACAATCTCCCCTTTAGGACATGGCAAAGGGGAGATTGTTTACAATACGGTATATTTGGCCCGCTGCATTCCCATCGCCAAAAAGGGGGGGATAGGAGTGGGGGATATTTACATCGGCAACAGCTTTTCTCCATTCTGAAAGGTCCGCAGGATCCAGCAGCGTATTCCATTTTTCCCGGACGGTTTCCGCCCATTCTGTTTCCTTCCGTAGTGTAATACACGGAGTGCGAAGCATATAGGCTTCTTTTTGAATGCCGCCGGAATCCGTGAAAATCGTTTTGGCCTGGCTTTCCATGACTAACATATCCAGGTAGTTCAATGGTTCAATGAACAGAATATTGGAATTTGTGCCCTCGTTCCCCTTCTCCAACGCGCGTTTTGTCCTTGGATGCAGGGGAAAAACGACTTTTTTATCTAATTGTTGAAAGGCTTTAACAATATTCTTTAACCGGTTGGGCTCATCTGTATTTTCTGCCCGGTGAACCGTGGCAAGATAATAATCTTTTGCTTCCAGCTGCAACCGCTCGAGAATGTCTGATTGGTGAAAGGCTTTTTCTTTATAATGAAGAACGGCGTCATACATAATGTCTCCCGTTTGATACACACCGTCGCTGATTCCTTCCCGGGCTAAATGATCCACAGCTGCCTGAGAAGGGGCAAACAGGATGGTTGACAGGTGATCTGTCACGACCCGGTTTATTTCTTCGGGCATCCGTTTGTTGAAGCTGCGAAGTCCTGCTTCTACGTGGGCAACGGGGACATGCAGCTTGGACGCTGCCAGGCTGCCGGCAAGGGTGGAATTTGTATCTCCGTAAACAAGCACCAGGTCGGGTTTTTCTGTGTTTATCACCTCTTCCAGGTGAACCATCATGGCTGCGGTCTGTTTTCCATGAGACCCTGAGCCTGCGCCCAAATTGTAATCAGGGGCCGGAAGCTGCAGCTGCGTGAAAAATACATCCGACATATTTTTATCATAATGCTGTCCAGTATGGACGATGATTTCATTGATATTGTCGTCGTCTTGAAGAAGTCTGGATAACATACAGGCTTTAATAAACTGGGGTCTGGCTCCTAGTACGGTTACCATTTTCATCTCGTTTTTCCTCCCATGCTTTTTTTGTTTATGAAGCAGCTACAGTAAGCTATGAAAAGAGAGCACGCCCTGCCCCATCAGATAACACAAGGATAGAACCTAAATAATTTTTATGTTTTTGTACATAACGTAACATAAAATGAAAGGAAAGCATCCTGGATGAGGAGGGGGGAAGGGATGAAAAAGAAAGTCTGTTTTTTAGTAGCGGATCATCCGTTTTTAGATGCAAGAATATTTAAAAAAGAAGCCAAAACCCTGTTCCACCACGGATATGATGTAACAATGATTGTGCCTAAGAAACAGGGCCTGTTGTTTCATATCGACGGGACTTTGTTTCGGGATACATTTCAACAAGATACGTTCATCCATGAAGGCATTAAGATCGTCACGTATGAACAAATACATTTTGAAAAAAAGTATAAATTACTGCATCATCATGTACAATCGGGGAAAGCAGACCGTTTTACGAATACGTTGACCAGACTCGGTATTGCCGAGCAGGCAGATATTTATCATGCTCACGAGTTTTTTTCCCTGTATGCAGGAGTTGGTGTGAAACGGGCCCTTGGTTCCAGCAAAAAATCCGTTTCATTGATTTATGACAGCCATGAGCTGGTGCCGGACCCGAAAAGCCCTATCGGAGAGGGCAGGAAACGAACGATGAAGAAAATGCTGACGGCCATGCTGCAAGAAACCGATTATGTTATTACCGTATCCGAATCGATTAAATCCTGGTATCACGCTGTTCAACCCGGTGTGCCTGTAGAAGTTATTTTTAACTCGCCTCCATTAACGCCGGCATACGAACCCAAATCATATAATAAAAACAGATTGGTCCTCGGTTACGAAGGAATCGTCAATCGAAGCAGGGGAAAAGCAGAAACACTGTTTCAACTGCTGGAGATCAGTAAATCCCGCTTTGATCTGCATCTAAGTATCATAGGCGGTTTAGCTGCTGATAAAAAAGAAGAACTTTCTGTTCCTGTTCATTTGAAGCCTTACGTCCATCTGCACGGATGGCTTCCTTATGAAGACATTCCACAGGCAATGGAAGAGGTGGACATCGGACTGGTGGATCTTGATGCGAAGCATTCATTGAACAATCATTACGCGGTTCCTAATAAATTTTTCAGCTACTTAAACAATGGCGTTCCTGTATTGGTGAATCGTTGTAAGGATATGAGTGATATGATCCACCGTCATCAGTGCGGATTTATTGTAGACAAGGAGCAGGCTTCGGCTGCTGATTATGCGGATGCGTTGTTCTATCTTTATAACCATCAGGAACAACTTCAGAAGATGAGCCAAAAAGCCCGGCGAAGTATGGAGGAGCATTATCATTGGGGGATCATGGAAGAGAAACTGCTTCGTTTGTATGAAAGATTATGAGAAGAAGGTAAACAGTAGTCTATTCCATCAAGTTTCGCGTGAGTGGTATGTCTATCTACACGTGTATTTTCTTCCTGCCATACTGTGACAGAGAAGGAGGTGCTCTTGTGAAACTATTTTTGGACCCCGGTCATGGAGGAAACGATTCCGGCGCAGCCGGAAACGGCCTGCTTGAAAAAAATATAAACTTGGACATTGCTATAAGACTAAGGAACATTTTATTAAATGAGTACCAGAATGTAGAGATTAGAATGAGCCGCAGCTCGGACACCACTGTCAGTCTGGAACAACGGACCAGTCAGGCCAATGAATGGAATGCAGACTATTTCCTATCGATACACTGCAATGCTTTCAATGGTCAGGCTTCTGGGTATGAAGACTATATCTATCAAGGGTTACCTGACTCATCAAAGACAGCGGCGTACAGAAATATCATGCACAACCACGTTACCGCTGTTCATTCCCTGCCCGACAGAGGCAGAAAAAAGGCTGATTTCCACGTGCTGCGGGAATCAGCAATGTCCGCTTTATTAACGGAGAATGGATTTATCGATAACCCCGGTGATGCTTCCTTCATGGCGAGCAGTGAATGGAGGCAGTCTGTGGCCCGCGGCCATGTAAATGGACTGGAAGAAGCATTTAATCTGCAGCACCAGCAAAGTGCAGGCTCTGTCTATAAAGTGATAGCAGGATCCTTTGAGGTCCGGGATAATGCTGATAATCGACAGTCGTTTTTTCAATCGAACGGGATAGAGGCTGTCGTAGTGGAGGCTGTGGTTTCCAATCAAACGAGATACCGGGTGCAGACAGGAGCGTTTAAATACAGAGAGAATGCAGAAAGACGAATGGAAGCAATCCGGAGCTTAGGAATAGAAGATGCTTTTATTCTTGTAGATGAAGATACTTTGCAGATGGAAGAAGACAATGGGGTTTCCATTTTAGGCGAGATGGTCTTATCTCCCCATTTGTTAGATCAATACGTGAAATCCATTAATGACCAGGCTCCTGAAATTGGAGTCTATTACCTGGAATATGGAGCGTATTACGGGATCAGAGGAGATATCGCTTTCGCGCAGGCTTTGCATGAAACCGACTATTTTCGTTTCACCGGTGTCGTTCAGCCTGAACAAAACAATTACGGAGGCCTGGGCGCAACAGGGCCTGACAATCCCGGAGATAGCTTTGACAAACCGGAAGACGGCGTGATTGCCCACCTGCAGCATTTGTATGCTTATGCCTCCACGTCAGATCTTCCATCAGCTTATCCGCTGCTGGATTCCAGGTTTGAGTTGATAAAAAGAGGATCAGCCCCTTCCTGGACCGGATTAAATGGAAAATGGGCTGTTCCCGGCAGCGACTACGGGCAGCTCATCTTAAACGTGTATGAACGACTTATTAAATTCAGCCGGAACACAATGGAGGATGTACTGGAAAATATAAAAACGTAAAAACAAAGAAGCCTCTCCAACGGAAAGCGAAGTGTTTTGATGAAGCGGTGTTTAATGCAACACAAAAATTCCGAACGATTCCTTGAAGGAATCGTTCGGAATTTTTCATTCACTTTGGAGTTTTGTCCCAGAGACTTTCTTCGGACGAAGTGTTTGCTATTCGTCTGTAGAGTTTTCTGCGTTGATATATCCACTTCCATAAATATTTGGATCCCTGTCTCTCCATAGATCTGCTCCGGCCAACAGTTGTTCTTTTATTTGCTGAGGGGAAGCATCCGGATTATTTTGAAGAAGCAAAGCGGCAATGCCGGCGCAAATGGGAGTGGCCATAGACGTGCCGGACATCGTGAAGTAATAGCTGCCCAATCTGCTGCTTTTCCGGGTCCGATCGACATAGGAATTGGGGGAGCGAAGCGAGACAATGTCAACCCCGGGCGCCAGAAGATCGGGCTTTGTTTTTCCGTAGATGGTAGGACCGCGGCTGGAAAAGCCGGCCGCTTTATCATCATCTCTGGTATTCGTATTATTATCATCAAGTGCTCCAACGGTAAGGATCTTTTCACTGACTCCGGGACTGGCAATGGTTTGTGATTCGGGTCCTTCATTTCCGGCAGCCACACAAACCAGAATACCCTGATCCCAGGCGGCATTCACCATTTGTACCATCGGATCATCCTCTTCTTCCTCATACCTTTGGGCAGGACTTCCTAAAGACATACTCATAATATCAATGGAGTAATCCATATCCTGCTGATTATATTCCATACACCAATCGATGCCAAGCATGATGGACTCCAATGTGCCGGAACCTCTATTATCCAGTACTTTAACTCCAATAATGTTGGATTCCGGGGCGGGGCCGCTGTATTGACCGCCGGACGCGGCGCCGCTTCCAGCGGCATCCCCCGCACAGTGAGTTCCATGCCCATTGTCATCATACGGTTCGTCTCTGTTATTTATAAAATCTACAAAATCAACAATTCTATCGGAAAGGTCCTGATGAGGATACACCCCGGTATCGATGACTGCTGTTGTAATCCCCTGCCCTGTCAAAGAGCTGCCGCTGCTTTCCGCGTTGTTGGCACCGGCGGACGCAACAGCAGTGTCCAGAAGCGCGTTAACTTCCCGGTTCAAGAATACTTTTCGAATCCTCGAACTGCGGGAGAGGATATCTTCCAGGGCCCTGGGTGTAACTTCAGCACTGCAGCAGGCAGCTTTGTTAAAATAATTTTTCACTTTACAACGCTGGTGGCTGTGTAACAGGCCCTCGATTTCCTGCAGACCTTCGCTGCACTGATCATAATGAAATCCTATGATAACCGGTAGTTTTTTTCGACTGGTAATCATCCGGTCTATGAGGTTGTGGAGAAAACAAGGAACAGATTTTAAAAAGTCGTAGGAATAGAGCATTTCTTCCCGCAGCGGACGGTCCATTTTTCTGCCCTGGGAACGCATTAACGTAACCATTTTATAATGGAACATTGCTATCATCCTTTCTTTTTCGTGTGCTCGCACACTATGAGAGCGAAAGAATGATAGGAACGGCAGAATGTCTAAATAGATTTGTGAAGCAGGATCTAACCAGCGCGGCCGTGAAGGGAAAGACGAAGCAGATAGGTATCTTCTCTATCTTTTTGAATGAGATAACCAAAACTATTCCAACCCTCCTGATAGTCCAATCATCAACTAAATTTCCACATAAAGTATGAAATGAGAAGCGGAACAGAGCAGTGGAAAAGAGGAGGAGAGACATGAATCACAACAAAAGAGCGCAAACTGTCGCTGTTGTAGGATTAGGGAAAATTGGGCTGACGCTGGCAGCGGTTTTTGCTGATAGTGGGTTTGATGTTATTGGAGCTGATCGTAAGAAGGAAGTCGTGACACTTGTAAATAAAGGATTTTCCCACGTAAAGAATGAACCTGGATTGGATCAGCTGGTGCAGGAGGTCGTTCAGAATGGCAGACTGCGGGCTGTACAGCATACACCGGAGGCGGTGGTTGAAGCGGATGTGGTGGTCGTCATCGTTCCCGTTGTAGTTAGTGAAGATAATGAGGTGGATTATTCGTTTATGGATGCTGCGGTGGAAGATATAGGAACAGGACTAACTAAAGGAACGACTGTGATTTTTGAAACGACGCTGCCTGCAGGAGATACACGGAATAGGTTTGGCAGGAAGCTTGAAGATATCTCCGGATTAAAAGCCGGCGCTGACTTTTATTTAGCGTACAGCCCGGAAAGAGTATACTCCAATCGAATGATCCACGACCTGCAGCACTATCCGAAAATAGTAGGAGGCACAAATGGGAAAGGACTGCAGGCTGCCTCGGCTTTTTATAAACAATCCCTTCATTGTGAAGTGATAGAAGTAGATTCCGCAGAAACAGCGGAATTTTCCAAAACAGCGGAGTGCGTCTACCGGGATGTCAATATCGCACTTGCCAATGAATTAGCGGTCTATGCCGAGAAAAAAGGAGTAGACATTTCGGAGGCGATTAAAGCAAGCAACAGTCAGCCGTTTTCGCACATTCACACTCCTGGAATTGGAGTAGGAGGACATTGTATTCCCATTTATCCCTACTTCTTTATAAAAAGAGGGCTGCAGGACGGGTTGACTCCCATGGCGAGAAAAATAAATGACAGCATGGCAGCCTATGCTGTTGCTAAAATCGAAGATTACCTGGGAATCCTGGAGCATAAAAATGTTCTGATTTTGGGGCTGTCTTATCGAGGAAATGTAAAAGAACCGACAAAAACCACGACATTGCTTCTGACAGAAGCACTAAAACAGAGAAAGGCGCGGGTCTACGTAAACGATCCATTGTTTACGGATCAGGAAATTTCCACGTATGATATGATCCCGTTATCACTGGAAGATGAAAGAATTTCCCAAATCGATACAATCATCCTTCAAGCTTTTCATCATGAATATCACTTTCTTTCTTTTGATGACTTTACGAATTGCAAACTGATTTTTGATGGACGAAATGATTTAAATAAGGAAGAAATTATGGCTTTAGGGATTCACTACGAAAGAATAGGTTTGTGACAAGGGGACAGGGAGGTGAAAGATAGTGAACCGCACAGAGTTTATCCCCATGGTGGATCTTCAGAAAGAAATTGATTTGTTGAAAGCCCCGCTGTTAAAAGAAATGAAAACCGTCCTGAAAAGCGGAGAATATGTGCTGGGAGCGAAAGGAAAGGAACTAGAAAACCAAATCGCTGCCTATACCGGCACAGCTCATGCTGTTGGGGTGGCAAACGGAACCGATGCGTTGTATTTATCATTAAAAGCGTTGAATATCGGACCCGGTGATGAGGTCATCACGACCCCGTTCACTTTTTTTGCAACTGCAGAAGCGATTGCCCTAACCGGTGCTGTACCGGTTTTTGCAGATATTAAGGAACAAACGTATACCATCGACCCAGAGAAAATAAAAGAAGCGGTGACCACAAAAACCAAAGCAGTGATCGTCGTGCATCTATTCGGAAAGGCAGCGGACATGGAAGACATTCTGGAGCTGGCGGAAAAATACAACATGAAAGTGATTGAAGATGCATGCCAGGCGGTAGGAACGAAGATAAAAGATAAAAAAGCGGGGGGCATTGGGAATATCGGATGCTTCTCTTTTTTCCCGTCTAAAAACCTTGGTGCCTTTGGAGATGGGGGAATGATTGTTACCAATGAACAGAATATTTGTGACAACGTTCGTGAACTCCGAAATCACGGCAGTCAAATGAGGTATCAGCATTCTTCCATAGGTGTAAACAGCAGACTGGATGAAATGCAGGCAGCAGGATTACTGGTGAAGCTTAAATACCTGGATCTGTTTCTGCATAAAAGAAAGGAAATTGCCAAGCGGTATACCGAACAGTTAAACCGATACGTCAAGACTCCGGAAACGAGGGAGCAGGAGGGACGGACGTACCATCAGTATTGTATAGAAACAGCGCAGCGGGATGAATTAGCTGCCCATTTGAAGAAGAGCGGCATCGCATCTGCTGTCTATTATCCGGTCCCTCTTCATCTGCAGGAGGCTTTCCATTATTTGGGGCACCAAAAAGGAAGTTTTCCTGTCTCCGAAAAAACGGCAGAACGGATTCTGGCTCTCCCTATTTATCCAGAGCTTTCTATTAAGAAACAAAACTATATCATTTCAAATGTGATCCGATTTTTTGACCAGCAGAAAGATTAATCAGTGCCTAACCACGATTTATAAAAGTCATTCCATTTGGAATGATTTTTTTTTGTAATACTTTCTTTGTGCTCACGAACGTTGTATACGGTGAAATCTTGAAAAAACAAAGGAGCTTCTCTGAAAAGGTTCATTAAAACACTGACGTCCTCGTACAGCCTTCCATGTTCAAAGGGGACCACCGGAAACCCTCCGATTTGTTTCAGCGTAGATGTCCGGTAGATCCGGGGGCCAAGTGGAAAGCGGTAGGATAATAGATCATTTTTCGCACGCACAGGCCTTCCTTTAGAGAGGCCTTTATATAAAACACCACCGTCAGCTGTCTGCTTCCACCGCCGGAGGTTTCCATATAAAACACATGCTGGCTCCGGCAGGTCCTGAAGATAATGTTTCACCATGGATACCGCATCCGGATCGAGCCAGTCATCTGCATCCAGTTCCATCACAAATTCGGTGGAAACGCGGGGGAGGACGTCATTTAGAGCCTTGGCTTTTCCGCCGTTTTCTTTTGCAATGAATGTTACCCGGGGGTGATTTTTCCATTCAGAAAGCCGGCTGCGGGAATCGTCTGTGGAGCCGTCATCAATAATAAAAACGGATTCCGGCTGGACGTTCTGTAAAATGCAGGACAGCAATGCTGTTTCCACATAGGAGCCCATATTATAATTGGCTATAAAAATCGAAAGAGAAGGGGTCTTTGATTTCATGGAAGTAGTTTCATATTTCGTTAAAAAATGAATCTTTTCCCTTTCACTTTTGGAAGTGTTTTTATTTATTTTTTTCAACCCATCCAGCTGCCCCGCTGTTAGGTGGTGATTTTCTAACGCGCTGAGCCAGGCAGGCAGCAGCGCTTCTCGAAAAGGGAGCTGGCGGATGGACGGAAAAGGGTTTTGATTCCCAATACTCGTTCTTATCAGGAACGGCTTCTCAATCACTGCTCTTCCTATGCGCTGTGGAACGGTCATTACTGATTTATAAGGATCAAGGTTTACATAGGACGGCTGAAAGGAGGAAGAGATATAGTCATCGTCATGTAAGAACAAAATATAGGACGTCTTAATAGAGGACAAAATCCGGTTCAAAGCGCTTCCCGGGTCGTGCTCCGGAATAAAGGAAACATCGAAACTGCGACGTTTTGCTTCGTTTCCAATTTGTTTGGCCGGATCCAGGACCATAACCATATTTATACGATGGTGTATCTTTTCAAGGGAGCAGAGCGCCTGTTGTAATGTCTTTCTATTCGAATATCCGAACAGTAAAGCGGTTATATCGTTCACTTCGTAACCCTCCTGTTTTTTCTGTGGGGCGGGGAATATTTATACCTATGATAGAAAGAGCCGGAGGGTTCATGAATATATTGTTGTGTTTCTTATAGTATCAGAAAGTGCATAATGTCAGCGTTTCCTGGATCCAGCTCCAGCGTCCGGCTGCCCGGGGCGCTGGAGCTTTTTTTAATAGAGGACAACTGTGGAAACTTTTTGAAATAGGCAGAAGAGTTAGTAGTCTCCCTATACAATACCCCTTATCCCTGCATCTAATATATTGAAAAGAAGAAAGGAGGATTAATATGGCTAGAGTGAACGCCTCGGCATCCGCAAATATAGAACAGCTGGTTAACCAGTTGTCGAATGTAAGTGCGAATATCGGAGGGGGAACGTCATCTAACAATGACACCACCACATGCTCCCCTAATACCCCTGATACACTGCGGGAAGTTTTATGTTCCTTGGTAGGGGAACAGATTGAGGTGACCACCCCGTTTGGTGTAGTGGACGGTACGCTCTTATCCGTCCAAAGCGACTATATTGTGCTGGTGGATGACACAGGGGCTCAAGTCCTTGTCCGTTATGAAAATATCGAGACAGTAAACGAACTGTAAAGGAGGGTTTCACATTGTTTGAGAACACGTTTGCTGCAGAATTAGCGACGCGGCTTGGTTCAAGAATTGAAGTAGCGACAAGCGAGAATCTGGTCGAAGGCTTACTGATCAGCGTTAACAGTAATTTAATCACCATTGACACGACCAACGGATATGGATCAGGAAACAGGTTGTATATCTCTATTGACAGCATCAACTACGTTCGTTTTCCAGCCACAGCAGCATAGTTAATGCCTGTTAATCTCATCGTGGACACAGAAAAGCTCCCATGGAGACACTCTTAATATAAAGGATGGGACCTTAAAACCTGCTTAAAGAAGCAGGTTTTAAGGTCTTTTTTTATAGTATCCGAACGTATAAAAATCCGTGTATTCAACATCCAGCTGCAGGCGTTCTGTGCTTATATTACTTAAAAAAGGGGCTGTATCAAAAGCCATTAAACTTTAAAGCATCCGCTGCAGGCGGACGCTTGCACTCCAGAGCACAAGGGCGACATCGGCTCGCCGGGGGCTCACCGTGTCTTCTTTGCCGCGGGCAGCGCCTCAGCTACATCAAACGGTAAAGCCGCCGTTTGATGGGATCTTCGGCTGCTGCTTCGACGAACAGGATGTTCTAGTGCCGGCGTTGGTCACAGGACGTGACCGTTTTTAGCCGGCGAACTGCTAAAATGGCGTCGCCGCCTTCCGCTTCTGCCTTGGGCGAATATTCTATATTACAGAAAAGGAGCTGCACCTTTTGATACAGCTCCTCAGGAGTTACGATTCCCTTTTTGTTTTTTAATCGCCTCGCTGATTTCACTGGAAATCGTGAGCGATTTAATGCCGTCTGTCCCACTTACCAACGGTTGTGTGTTGTTCTTGATACAAGAGATAAATTCTTTCAGTTGAAAGGTCAACGGCTGATAGAAGGGGGGGATTTGTATCGTCCTTGTTACGGTACTTGGGAAATCTTTTGTTTTTGGTTTATCGGTACGTGTAATGTTAATTTCATTTCGCAGAAGATCAGCTGTAAAGTAAGCCTTTTCTGTTAAAACCTGAACCGTACGTATCATTTTGTTGGATTGCAGGCTTGCTGTGACCTGCGCCACCACGCCCTGTTTAAACTCAGCAATTACAATAGCATGTTTTGGGGACGTTTCCATTAACTGTCCCACTGTATAAAATTCTTTTAATTCATCTTCCATTAGTTCATTAATGATATAAAGATCATGAATCATTAAATCGTGGACCACATCAATGTCTTTGAATTTTGAATGATACGGGGACATACGGTGCGTATCGACAGCGATTACGTTCTGATCCTGTATTTCTTTTTTTAATGTCTGAATGACCGGGTTAAATAATTCGATATGTCCCACCTGCAGGATGAGATCTTGTTCCCCGGCTTTTTTAACTAACGTTTGGGCCTCCTGGATCGTGGAAGTGATTGGTTTTTCCATCAACATGTGCACCTTGTTTTCAATACAGCGCAGACCGACGTCGTAATGAAACGGGGTCGGCACTGTAATACTAACGGCATCTACTTCCTCTAATAACTCCTCCAGTGAATAGAAGGGGGGGACATTATAGTTTTGGGCCATCTGTTGGTTTCTTTTTTCATTTGCATCATAAATTCCAGCCAGACGGCAGGAATCAGATAAAGACTTGTACGTTCGAATGTGATTCTCGCCCATGTTTCCGGCTCCTACAACTCCGACCTTCATGATGAACCCGGCCTCCTTTTTCAAGTAGTACATGTAATCGAACTACGTTATAGTATGACCACGCTCAGCCGGAGAAACGGCGGGATCAGGAAACAAACGCAGGCCTACCAGGTCATAATAGATTACAGACTATGAAAGTATTGAAAAAGGATGGAGGTAACGTAAGCACAGGACAGGAGATCACGATCAACACAGCCTTTGTAAAAAAGGTAATGTCAAGCAGAAAAAGCGGAAACAGCTATGTGCCGGAGGGGTCGGTGAACGTCGTGAGTCGGCAAGGGACGGATACCAGATTGTTTTTTAGGGAACTGGGCTGAGGAGTATCCATTTCTTTAGAGGCTGGAACACACACAAGCATGGGTGGAGAAAAATATGACATGACAGCATTATTAAAATAGGTCAACTGTTAAATACAAAAAGCTGCCCCGTGCTATTTTGGAATACTGCGAAGTAAAGGGGAACTCAATTGGTGAACTGGATGACCAATACTTTTGCAAATCTACACTTGACTAGGTAAGTTGTCTGGAATGATAGTGATAGTTTCTTCTTTGTTTTTTATTCTCTTAAGTTGTCACTTTTATCGCTATTTTGCACATTTTTTGGGCCATATTTTGCACTATATAATAAATTATAAAGCCTAATTCCCTTTCTTTTGAACAAGGAATTAGGCTTGTGATTTTTATACAATCGCGCCCGTTTGTGTAAGATTCAACAGCTGAATTCAGTAAAGAACTTTATTCCATAGCAAGAGAAATTTTTCTTTCCCTTCCTAACGTACATACGCTGCACAAAAATGCTGCCGCCATAAATTCAACGCTTCAATCCAAGTAGATGTTTTGGACATGATTGATCTGTTGAAGCAATTCATCTTGCAGGTAATCTGGAGAAATGATTTCAACTTTTTCTCCATAGCTTAAAATGACTGATACCGCATACTCCCTTGAATAAAAAATAGTTTGTACATCAATAAAAGCTCCGTGGTTTGTAAACTTCCCCGGAAACTGTTCAAACACACGTGGACATGCAGTCAAATCAAAACGGAGGTGTACATCTATGCCTCTTTCCTGTTTCGGCCGCTTATATTCAGATCTTCGATGAAAATGCTCTTCCAACACGTTGAGATTATCGATCCTTGAAACTCGAAAAAGGCGCTTATCTTTTCTTGATAAGCAATAACCATTCATATACCAACTGCCTTGTTCCCATAAAAGATTTAGAGGTTCTACTTTCCTTTCTGACACCTGACCGGAAGCATCCGTATAGGTAAACACTACTTTGTTTAATTGATCAATTGCCTCCAGCAAAGGAAGAATAATAGCTTTCTGTTCATCTGAAGCGCTGATATCAAAAGTAATTTTATCCTGGCGCTCTGAATTTAACAAAGCGGGCTGTAATGTGCTTAGCTTATTGAGTAACGCCGTATATTTAGCCCCACCGACAGCTCCCTCAACACCTTTGAGTAAATGATAGATCATCGAAAAATCCTCAATTGTAAAGTGCTGTTTTGTTAAAAAGTACCCACTCAAAAGCTCAAAACCGCCATCCGTTCCGGAGAATGATGCAACAGGGATACCGGATTGGCTAATCAAGTCAATATCACGGTAAATGGTCCGAACAGAGACTTCGTATCTGGAAGCTAGCTCAGTCGCTGTCACTCTTTTTTTCGTTAACAAGGTCATCGTAATACCTAGCAGACGATCGAGCCTCATTTTTCACACCTCACGGCAATAAACTTTTCTAACTACCTTGGTTCGTAGATAAAACCATTAATAAAAGATTTTTTTCTGCTTGGAGACACTATCAACAACTATATTCTTTAATATTGAATAATGGCCCCTCCCAGTTTCTTAAGTGTGGTTCCCGCAGGGAGGGACGCACCTTTTATTTAGTATCAAAGTGGAGTTTTTAGATTAAACATACAGTAAAAACATTGGCTATAAAGAAATTGCTTCCAGCAAAGGCAGGCTATTGTGATTGGACCTGACGGAAAAACATTCGTACGTCTTCAGCAAAAAGTTCGGGTTGTTCTAATGCAAAAAAATGTCCTCCATGTTCATATTCATTCCAATGCACAATGTTATGATCTTTTTCTGCCAAGCGCTTTATGGCTGTATCGTGGGAGAGGGATAACAACACACCAGTCGGAATTGTACCTCGTCCTTTTGGTATCCAAGCTGATTCGTCATGCATGGACTCATAATAAACCTGGGCTGATGAACCGGCAGTTCCGGTAAACCAGAATAGGCTAACATTCGTCAGCATACGGTCGCGGTCAATTGATTCCTCGGGCAAACCATCCATCGGATCCGTCCATTTTTTGAATATCTCGACAATCCAGCCGAGTTGACCGATTGGAGAATCATTTAGTCCATAAGCTAAGGTTTGTGGGCTTTTGGACTGAATTTGCAAATAACCATCATTAAACGTTTCCAACCTTGTCATTCGTGTTTGTTCATCTTCCGTCAAATTATCCAGCTCACCTTCTTCACCTGATGGAAAGGTAAGTAAAGCATTTAGGTGTAGCCCCACGATTCGCTCCGGGATAAGATGCCCCATTTCAGGAGCAATAAAAGCACCTGTATCACCGCCCTGCACCCCGAACTTTTGATAACCAAGCCCATCCATTAAACGAATAAAAGCTTTCGCCATACGGCTAGGAGTCCAACCTGGCTCACCCAATGGTATGGAATAACCAAAGCCCGGTATTGATGGAATAACAAGGTGGAATGCATCCGCAGCTTGTCCGCCATGGGACCGGGGATTGGTTAAGGGATCAATAACATCTAGGAATTCAACAAATGATCCTGGCCAACCGTGAATGAGCATCAACGGAGTTGCATCAGGTTCGGGCGACTTAATATGAAGAAAGTGAATGTTTTGCCCGTTAATTTTCGTTATAAACTGAGGGAATTCGTTAAGTATTGCTTCATGCCTACGCCAATTATAGCTGTTTTTCCAATAATCGGCCAGTTCCTTCAAATAACTTTTTGGAATACCACGCTCCCATCCGGTTCCCGCAAGTTCTTCCGGCCAACGGATGCGGCCTAACCGTTCTTTTAAATCATCAAGATCGACTTTTGAAACCTCGATTCGGAATGGTTGAATGGAATCAGATGCTTGCTTTGAAGTGTACTTTGCTTGTTTGTTATTAAAATTACTCATATAAAAAAACACCTTTCTATATTTGAATAATCATATAATAAAACATTAATCCTGACATCTTGTATGTCAGGATTAAAAAATTTCAGATAATAAATTAATCAAGTATATAAAACGATCATTTTTTCCTCTTATTAGAAAAATAATAAAAACCTTTAAGAAAACTTGTTAGTAAACGTCTGACAAGAAAAGAGCATTTCTTCAGAAGTCAATGCTGAGCTCAAATTCTTATTACAGAATGGCGCCCAATAATGGAATAAATTTATCAATGCAACCTCGTTAACCAATCACATCTTTCTTCCTAGCTGCTATTATAAATTCACTTCTTATGCAGCTCAATCCATTCCTTAACCAAATGCTTTAGTGCGGCGCGTAAATAAGCTTCTTGGATCAATTCGTTAAGTTCATCCCAGTCTCCTTCACGCGGATTTTTAATAGATACCCAGCCGTGATTCCCTGTATGAGTGGTTTTGAAAAACTTCTCGTTCTGCAGCAAAAACTCTTGCATTTCCCGATCTGATTTAAATGACAAACCGGCCCTTTCAGTTAATTTCACGAAAGATTTTCCATTGATTTGAAAGGAAGTGTGCCCGAAACCATCGATATGGTCAATGGCTTCGGGAAGTGCAAGGCTGATTTTGCGCGCCTTTATGAGCATTCCATGTCACTTTCCTTGTGAATTCACTCTTTTATTCACCTCTCTAATATTAAAAATCATGTACCGTTACACAAAGCTGTATAACGATTCCAAACGGATCTCGTACAATCGCATACCCGGGGCTGAACGTATTTTTCTTCAGTGGTACTAATACGGTTACCTTTTCATGTTGAACGAGAGAATCATAAAGGTTCGTAATGACATCCTTATCTTTCGACTGAATACACAATGACGAACTGTTACCTAATTGCCAGGGGCGCGAAGTATCCATTGCTTCCTCCGCAACCATTAGTTTATTAGCTCCTATTTCTAAGACAGAATGTGTAATATATTCATCCTGGCCTTCTTCATAACTAAAATGAGGATTCATTTCCCTCATTTCCTTATAATTTTTCTTAAAAAGAACTGTAGCACCTAAATATTGTTCATAAAATGCAATTGCCGCCGCAGCTTCTCCATTTAAAGATAAAAACGGGATTACTTCAAAGTTCATTTTGTTGCCTCCTTCATCATAATTGATTACACTTTCAAGTATAGTCAATAAAGGTGACGAATTAAGGCACCATTAAGAGGTGTTTTTATGAAAAAACCAGAACGTATCAATCAAATGCTGCGCTTCATCAATCAAAAACAACATTTTACACTTCAAGATTTAATGCATGAATTTCAAATATCAAAAAGAACGGCGTTAAGAGACATCGCAGCGTTAGAGGAAGTCGGTGCACCAATTTATGCTGAATATGGTCGTTACGGAGGCTATCGATTGCTTAATCAAATCCAGGTTCCGCCGATTTCCTTCAACAGTCAAGAAGTCTTTGCACTTTATTTCGCCATGCAAGCACTGCAAAGCTTCTCAAATTTACCTTTTCAAGTATCTTTTCGTTCCATCCATGAAAAATTCCTCAACGAATTATCGGATAATCAAAGACAAGAAATAGAAAGAATGCAAAACCGGGTTGCCTTTCGACATACAGAACAAATTGCCGATAGTGCACATTTAGAACCTTTGTTAACGGCATCTGTAAAAAATAAAGTATTAAAAGTAGACTATCAAAAAACATCACAAACAAGTACTCGGACGATACAACCAATCTCGATTTACTCGATGAAAGGCTATTGGTATTGTCAGGCTTATGACATATGTAAAAAAGCTTACCGTGTTTTCCGTTGTGACCGCATAACATCGGCTGAAATAACAGAGATCCAACCACTAGCGGGTTTAAATGAAATGACGATGAAAAGTGCTCATTCTCTTTGGAAACCATCTGAAAATGCCGTTCAATTTAAATGTTTAGTTGACCGGAAGGGAGCGGAGCTTTTTCTACAGGAACATTACCCATCGATGAAGTTAGTTCATGAGAAAGAAAATATGTACATTGTCGGTACATATGAGCCAAAGGAGCTTGATTTTATCATTAAATACCTTGCCGGATTTGGAAAATCCATGAAAATAATTGAGCCTGTTATTTTAAAAGAAAAATTAAGAAAATACTATAAGGATTTACTTAATGGTATTTAGAGCTTGTAGTGCCTATTTTTAAACCTGTCCTGTAAATGTGTTACTTCAGAATATGGCTCTTACATGCGAAATGAGCGCGATTCTTCTTAAGGAATCGCGCCCGATTGCTGAATAGTCTTTTCCGATATTTAGCTGGTATTGAAGAACAAAAGGTAACCATTACTTTTGATATTGCTACGTTTCCGCATGTTCCAACATGTTCTTTTACTTCAATCTTATCACAAAACCTAATTACACTTATAACATTTAACTGAATATTTTCATAACCACTGCATTATACACGATAAAACAGTTTCGCTACAATAGAACTAGAGAATGTTTCAAAAAGTGAGTGATTCCATTGTCCAACATTTTGCTAATTGAAGATGATACAAGCTTGTTTCAAGAAATAGAGGAACGCCTTTCCAGTTGGGATTATGAAGTATACGGTGTAAGTAGCTTTAATGAAATCATGCAAGATTTTACAAGCCTAAAACCAGACTTGGTTATTATTGATATTCAATTGCCGAAATACGATGGTTTCCATTGGTGCCGGATGATTCGGACGCACTCCAATGTTCCCATTATCTTTTTATCTTCCCGCGATCATCCTACCGATATGGTCATGTCGATGCAGCTTGGCGCGGATGATTATGTTCAGAAGCCGTTCCACTTTGATGTATTGATTGCAAAAATACAAGCGATCCTCCGACGCGTTTATGATTACAACACGGAGCAAATAGAACTGCGCACGTGGAATAGCGCGACGCTTGATTATGCCAAAAATACAGTAACCAATCAGAAAGGTACTATTGAGTTAACGAAAAATGAAATGTACATCCTGAAAGTTTTAATCGAGCGTAAAAACGAAATTGTCAGCCGCGAAGAAATCATCCAGAGGCTTTGGGATGACGAACGTTTTATTAGTGACAATACCTTGACCGTCAATGTGAACCGGCTGCGAAAGCGGTTGGATGAACTCGCATTAGGCCGTTTTATCGAGACAAAAGTCGGGCAAGGCTATCAGGCAAAAGAGGTGGCCCAACCAAATGATTAAAAAGTACTTAATCGAGCGATGCAGCTGGCTAATCCTATTTATCGGGCTACAACTGCTTACGATTTTTATTGCCCTGATCGACCCGAGTATCACCGTCCGTCCCGTGTTATATATTGTTTTTTTATCGACTGTTATCCTGGTTGTATTTGTCATCGTCCGCTATCAAAAGGAAACAGCATTTTATAAACAACTACGGGATAGTGATTACGACTTAACCGATATAAATAAGGGAACGAGCCCGTTCGAAAAAATTGTTGAAGAACGACTTGATGGGCAAACGAAACAGTACAAAAATGAGCTTTCACAGCACAATATAAAACTAGAACAGGAAAAAGATGAGCTTTTATCGTGGATCCATGAAGTGAAAACACCACTAACCGCAATGCAGCTTATGATTGAACGCGTAGAAGACAAAAAGGTTAAAGAGCAATTAAAGTACGAATGGCTGCGAATGTACCTACTTCTTGATCAGCAGCTGCATCAAAAGCGCATTCCTTTTATGGAAAACGACTTATATATCGAACAAACCAACCTGGAACCACTGATTTTTCAGGAAATAAAAGCATTACAATCCTGGTGTATGCGCAAGGGGATCGGTTTTGACGTTTCTTTAGAAATAGAGGAGGTTTTAACGGATGCCAAATGGCTTGCCTTCATTATTCGGCAGCTGTTAACCAACGCCATCAAATATACGGAAAGTGCCGATATTTCGATCACCAGCTACCGTGAACAACAGCACACAACGCTTGCCATCAAGGACCACGGCAGAGGTATTGATGCCAAAGACTTGCCGCGCATTTTTGACCGCGGTTTCACCTCTACTACTGCCCATCAGGACACCGCTTCATCTGGTATGGGACTCTATTTGGTAAAAAATGCGCTAAAACCATTACACATCAAGATCAGTGTTCAATCCAATGTCGGAGAAGGGTCGACATTTACATTAACATTCCCCAACAAAAGTGAATTTGTTGCGATTACTGGCATGTGACAAGATTGTCACATGCCAGTATCATTTGTTCGGTGAATCGTAGGAAAAATGGATGGCATACGTTTATGATGGAAATAGTTTAAAGGAGTGAGGACATGATGTTACAAGCAATGAAAATTCATAAAAGCTTTGGAAACAAATTTAATAAACAAGAAGTCTTAAAAGGGATTGATATTAACGTCGATAAAGGCGAATTCGTCAGTATTATGGGGGCATCTGGTTCTGGAAAGACAACACTGCTTAATGTGCTTTCTTCCATTGACCGGGTAAACCGAGGAACGATCATCATTCAAGGGCAGGAATTAACATCGATGAAAGATAAACAGCTCGCAACATTCCGTAAACACCATTTAGGATTTATTTTTCAGGAGTATAATTTGCTTGATACGCTGACCGTCAAGGAAAATATTTTACTGCCACTGTCCGTTAATAACGTATCGAAAAAAGGGGCGAACCAAACGTTTAAGGAGGTAACAGACGAGCTCGGTATCTATGACATCCGGAATAAGTATCCGAATGAGCTTTCCGGCGGACAAAAGCAGCGCACATCGGCAGCGCGTGCGTTCATCCACGAACCAAGCATTATTTTTGCAGATGAACCGACTGGGGCCCTTGACTCGAAATCAGCATCCGATTTATTAGATAAACTGAACAACTTAAATCACACACGGGACGCAACGATTGTTATGGTAACCCACGACCCGGTCGCTGCCAGCTATTCAGGACGGGTTGTTTTTATCAAAGACGGCCAAATGTATACCCAGCTCAATAAAGGTGATCAAACACGGAAGACCTTTTTAAAAGATATCATGACAACACAAGGTGTCCTGGGCGGTGTTTATAATGAGCATTAACCGTCTGATTTGGCAAAGTCTGAAGAAGAATATCCGGAGCTACTACCTGTACGTATTCGCCTTGATCTTTAGTGCGGCGCTATATTTTGCATTTGTCACGCTGCAGTTTGATCCGGCATTGGACACCATGTCGGGTACCGCAAAAGGATCAGCGGGAATTTACACCGGATCAGTATTACTTATCGCCATTGTTACCGTATTTCTGTTATATGCCAACAACCTGTTTATTAAACGTAGAAGTAAAGAGATCGGTTTATTTCAGTTGATTGGCATGACAAAAGGTAAGATTTTTCGCATTTTGAGTATCGAAAATAGTGTCCTTTATGCCGGATCGATAGTCATTGGCATTTTTCTCGGTTTTGCTGGTTCGAAACTGATCAAACTTATTTTCTTCCAAATAACGGGGATTGATCAGGTTGCGGCATTAAATTTTTCAGCTAAAGCCACGGGACAGACGCTGCTTGTCTTTCTCATCATTTACCTGTTCATTATGGTCATGAACTATTTGTTTATAAACCGGCAGAGCGTTCTGTCCCTGTTTCAGATAAGGTCCAAATCAGAGAACGTGAAAAAAATGTCGATTATGCAGATACTGATCGGAATTATTGGTATTGGACTTATTATGACCGGATATTATTTATCCACGAAACTATTCAGTGGAGATATTGATAACCAGCTCTTTTTTGCGATGTTGAGTATTTTAGGTTCGGTTATCATTGGCACCTACTTGTTTTTCAAGGGATCGGTCAGCTTTATCCTGCAGCTAATTCGCAAATCGAAAGCCGGTTACTTATCGATTAACAATGTGCTATCCTTGTCGTCGATCATGTTCCGCATGAAGTCGAATGCTGTACTGCTGACGGTCATAACAACCGTTTCTGCTTTGGCAATCGGCTTATTATCGCTCACGTATATTTCCTATTATTCAATGGAAAAATCGGCCCAGCAGATAGCGCCTAATGACTTTTCCCTTACAGATGCAGATGATGCCAATAGTTTTAAGGAAGAGTTGAATGCGGAACAAATCGAATATGAAGAAACGCGGATTGATTTTATAACTGTCCGTGCCGATATAACAGACGCTCTGGAATCGGCTCCGAGCAATTTTAATGGTGAACTGGAGAATACCAGGATAGTGGTCGTCAGTGACCAAGCAACAGCGGACATCAATGTTTCGCCGGATGAAGCGGCCCTTACCGGGGTCGGTGGTTCCAGTTCGCAATTCCTTTCCTTTCAAGAGGAGGGCAACATAACCCTGTCCAGTCAAACCAGTACCATTGATGCACATTATATAGAATCAAAGGAAAGATCACTTTTGCCAAGGATTCAGTCACTCAATTTTCCAGTTGTCGTTGTGGATGATCGCGATTATCAGCAGCTGGAAAAAAGTCTGGACCCGGACATCCAAGGAGCTTTCGGTTACGAATACATCGGGATTGATATTGCCGATGATGATCAGCTGAGTCAGGCAAATGCTATCTTTCAGGATTGGGACAACGAGGAGAAAAATCCGGCTTACAGTTACTTGGAAAGCGTCAACCAGCAAAAACAGCAACTCGGTCTGACTATGTTTATTGTCGGATTTCTCGGGTTAACTTTCTTGATTACATCCGGGTGCATTCTGTACTTTAAACAGATGGATGAGAGTGAAGAGGAAAAGCCCACATACACAATTTTACGGAAACTTGGCTTTACCCAGGACGATTTAGTTCGTGGTATTTGGTATAAACAACTTTTCAACTTCGGTATTCCATTAATACTCGGACTGTTGCACAGTTATTTCGCCGTCAAATCAGGCTGGTTCATATTTGGTACGGAAATGTTAACGCCAACGGTAATCGTCATGGCCATTTATACCGTTCTGTACTCGATCTTCGGTGTTTTATCGGTTCGTTACTATAAGCGAGTGATTCGAGAAGCATTGTAAACGGGCAGTCCTCCGCCGTCTAAATGCATATAGCGGCGGAGAGCCTGATTCTATCATTGTAAGATAGCTACTTTTTTGTATTGAAAGGATGTTGAATAATGAAAAAGCTCAAGGGCATTGGCATTGGAATTGTAGTAATATTAATTTTAATTGTGGGGTATACATTTCTACCACAAACAGTGACAGAAGTGTTAGACCGGGGAAATCCTTTTATTTCCCAAGAAGATGTATATGTTCAAATCGATGAACATCAACCAAAAAAGGGTCAGCATCGCTATGAGTATTCCCTAATAGGTTATACATCAGATGGTAATGAAAAAAAGGTTACCTTTACTTCTTCGACAATATTACCGGAAGGTTCATATCTAAAGGTTGATGCAAAAGGATCCTACGTAAAAACATGGGAAGTGGTAAAATCCCATAAACTTCCCTCAAAAGCCAAAGAGGAATTTGAAGAGTAATGCAATATATATTCTTGATGCGGGGAAAGTTTACCACACTTAAATATCACATCTATTTAATGTCATAATAACAAACTACTATTTTAAACAACCGCAATTTCTCACTGAGAAATTGCGGTTGTTCGCTATTTATAGAAATTCTTTTATTTTTATTTATCATTTATCTGGGAAAACAATCATATAAAAGGCATTTGAATAACAATCATCTACTTTAACCGTAGTGACGGTTTCACTGATACTATACCTTTATTCAATTAAATGGCCCGTTTGTTTAATTCCTGATATACTGGACCCAAGATTTCAGACACGAAAAAAGGATGTGTTAAGGTGTGGGTATGAAACGTAAACGATATACCCCAGCATTCAAAGCGCAGATT
>NZ_FOXD01000050.1 GCF_900115625.1 Salibacterium halotolerans
TATTTGCTTCCTAGGCATACATGGATGATAGAGGACCTTCTCTTTTTTTGCCAATCATCAGCTTTCGTCGCTACCGAGAACTATTTTACACATACAACCGCACGGCAAATCCAGGAGGACGGGGTTCAAAACGACCACGTTTTGTTATGGCTGGAGGTGCTGCAAAAAATGGCGGCGATGAATAATTTCTATTGTTCTTCTTTATTTAAACGAAGAATTTCCCCGGCGGAGAGTCCTGTTATTTCAACAATGGTGTCGACGTCCATGTCTTTTTTCAGCATGGCTGCAGCAATTTCTGTTTTTGTCTCTTCTTTCCCTTTTTCGATACCTTGCTCCAAGCCTTTTTCCATCCCCTTCTTTTCGTAAGATACCACAAATTCCCTAACTTTTTGGCCTTCTCTACCATCCATGCGTTTCACCTCTTCCTGTAATTTCTTTTCTTCCGAAGAAGTAAGCGTTACATACGTCTCAAAAAACCGATTAACAAGTTGAATCTCGCAGGATCTATACTCATATTGGACATCATTCGCGGGAATTCTTTTTTGACCTGAACTTTCTCCTTCTTATTATACCCCTGGAAGAAGTCACTCCTTCATTGGAAGATATCTTTTTGGAATTAACAGGGAAAGAGGGGAGCTTGTAATGAAAGGAATAGTTGTCTCGGACATACTCAAAGCAAGAAGAACCGTATTAGGGTTAGTGTTATTCCTTATCCCGGCGTTAACCCTTCTGTACGAGATCGTTAATTTTTTGTTTCGCTCTGAAATATTGCATTCTCAGGCGAATGAACGGAATGCTGACATGTGGCAGTTGTTTCTGTATGATAAGCAATTTTTTCTGTGTTTAGCATTACCGATTGGTATAACAATTGCAGCCTCGGTAATTGCTAACATCGAACACCAAGCGGAGGCTTGGAAACAAACACTCACATTTCCAGTCCCGCGGATCAAAGTGTTTTTAAGCAAATTTGTATTACTGCTAAGCGGAAGTTTTTTATCAGCGGTGCTGTTAATGGTTGGCATGTTCTTGTTTGGAGTGGTGTTCAACTTTACATCCGAAGTGCCTTGGGCAAAGATTATCGGAGACAGCTTCTTCCCCTATATTGCGACCGTTCCAATCATGGTAATTCAATTGTGGTTGTCATTAACAATTAAAAATCAAGCTTTCTCGATTACAATAGGGGCAGTTTCAACTATGGGCGGTTTATTTTTTGCGTTAAGTTCCGTGACAAAATGGCTTCCGTGGGCCTACCCGCTAAATTCTTCAACAATACGAATGAATTATAATTCAAATACATTAATGTTAAACCCTGATCTATGGAGTGTGTTATTTCTTAGTTGCATGTTGGGAGTAGTATTGATATTACTTGGCGGAATAAATTTTTCTCGAAAAGAAATTCACTAGGGAGCATTCCTGTTAGGGGAAAATGTGAGTTTTGAACAAAAAAGAGCCCCCTTGGTATAGTACGGAGTGTCCGATGAAAAATCATCGACCTCGAA
>NZ_FOXD01000018.1 GCF_900115625.1 Salibacterium halotolerans
TCCCTTTGTTTTTCCATTGCCTCATCAAAATGTCCGTAATCAAGTACCCGGATAAAACAAAAAATACGCCAACACCCAAAAATCCACCAGGTGCCTGGTCTACAATTTTATTGACATTTTCCATGGCAAATTGAGTGGTGCCCCCCGAACTACTGATCACATGGCCATTATCTAAGTTATTGGATAGCCCTTTTAAAATGGAATCTCCATAAAACAAGCTGTTATCGTAAAACGATGAAGCCTGGCTCTCCCCATCCGAAGAATCGTTTTGACTTTCATTTTGATTTTCACCTTGACTTACGTTGTCCTTTTCCTTTTGTTGATCACCACAGGCTGCAGTAAATATAGCAAAAATGATCATAAGCAAACTAAGAAATATTTTTTTCTTCATATCATTAGATACCTCCTGTATGTTGATGAAGACTTGCTGGTTTTCCCTACTCTTCGCAAAATAGATAGTTAACAAACATGGATCATGGCTCAGAGCTCAAGGCGTAAACTCCCCTTTCTATAATGATCTCAATAAAATATGATCCTAAGGGAATCCCAAGATCCCTTTCACTACAAAGGTCAAACGAGAGGAATAAAGATTAGGTGAAGAAGAGGTTGATATGAAATAAAGAATGAGAAAAATTATAAGGGAGCTTTTACGTCGCTAAGGAAAAATGTTATACATAACAAAAGCCATACATTCATTGAGAGATTGGAACGGATGGCTTAATTGAAAACACTAAAGAAGGGTTCGGAACCATGCTGATTTGACTGATATATCATTATAGAGTCAATGAGTCACATGACGAAGGTTTAACTGGAATATATCGGCTATACCGTATTTTTTGTGAAATTCCTATCCTAAAGTGAGACCCCCTCCCGTCTGGGATTCAACTATGAAAAATAGTTGAATTGGATTTTGACTCAAGTTGGTACCGCTAATGTTTATCTAATTTTTGTTCCAAAACTACGGTTTGCAGCAAACGGGTGCTGTTCCGGAATAAAGACAGCATCCGAATTGCCATCTTAGGGACATTTTGTGGAATAAGGACAGCAGGCGCTTTCTTGGAAAAAGCCATGAAAAAAGCTTAGACTACATTTCAGAAGAATAGCCTAAGCCTTTTTGTCTTGATTTTATATAAACATTCAAACGATAAATCAGTTCAACTAGAACCTGCTTCCAGAAGCTGCTCCCTTCGGTGATATACGTTCAATTTCTTCCAGATCTTCATTTGTAAGGGGAATTTGAGTGGCTTCGAGATTTTCTTTGACTCTTTCTAACCGCTTGGTTCCTGGAATGGGGACGATTTGATCTCCCTGTGCCAACAGCCATGCCAACGCAAGCTGGGCAGTCGTACATCCTTTTTGCATAGCCATTTTTTCAATACGGGAAGCTAATTCTACATTTTTAGTGAAATTTGCACCTTGAAAACGAGAATACATCTCCTGTGGGTAATTTTCTGAAAGATCATCCAATTTTTTAACCTGACCCGTCAAGAATCCTCTGCCCAGTGGACTGTATGGGACGAGACCGATCCCTAGTTCTTTGAGAAGCGGCAAAACTTCATCTTCCACGTCTCTGCTCCATAAAGAATATTCCGTTTCCACTGCGGTTATCGGATGTACCTGATGTGCACGGCGAATGATGTCAGCTGGTGCTTCTGACAGGCCGATATAACGAATCTTACCTTGTGTGACGAGATCATCCAAGGTTCCGATGGTCTCTTCAATAGGAACATTCGGGTCGTATCGATGCTGATAGTAGAGATCAATGTAATCGACTCCGAGGCTATACAGACTGGCATCAACCGACTTTTTAATATAAGCCGGATCACCCTTATAACCTTGATTATGAGTAATTCCAAATTTCGTTGCGATCACAGCTTCATCACGCCTGCCCTTTAATGCCTTGCCCAACAACTTTTCATTATCTCCAAACCTTGCCTGAAGATAACCATCATTTCCGTAAAGGTCTGCGGTGTCAAACATAGTGACACCATCATCCAAAGCTCCTCGAATTGTATCAACAGAAGATTGGTCGTCGGGCATGGTCATCGTACCATGTCCGACAGCGGAAACTTCCAACCCTTCGTTCCCTAGCTTTCGTTTTGGAACGTCTTGATTATTAATCATCAGAATGTCCTCCTTTGATTCGTGATATGCTTTTATCTTAACGAATAAACTTGGTTACAACCACTGCATGTTTATACTAGTAATGTTATTAACAGGATTTAAAAATTGCCCATATTAAAACACCTGTATCAACCAGTTAAAGTTGAACAAATCCTTTTATCTTAAGCAAAATGAAAGCTATACTGGTAATGCAATGAGAAAGGAATGAATCAAGTATTATGCAAAAAAGTGTACATTCCAAAGTGTTTGGCCAATTTTTAAAGTCCAGGCGAGAACGAGTTCAGCCTGAAGAAGCCGGCATTCACATGACCTCGGGAAGACGAAGAACTCCGGGACTGCGCCGGGAAGAGGTTGCTTATCTTAGCCACGTTAGTGTGACGTATTATACTTGGCTAGAACAGGGAAAAGACATTCAACCTTCACGGGATATTTTAATGAATATTGGCCAGGCGTTACAGCTTAGTCCTGACGAGAAAGAACATCTTTTCAACTTAGCGTATAATGAAGCATTATCATTGCCGAATGAAGAACAATATAATAATTCATTACAAGCCACAATCGACAATTTACCATTTCCATCCTTCATTACAGATCAGCGTTCCAAGGTTATTTTTTGGAATCGAGGGGCCGAAACAATGCTTTTTCCGTTTTCTTCTTGTTCTTCTGAAGAACGGTATTTACTACAACTCCTATTTTTGGAGGGAAGTATTCGGAATCGTATTCAAAATTGGGATGAGTTTTCAACCTATTCGGTTGCAATCTTTCGGGGCATTTATGAGCGCTTTCCGGAGGACCCCATTCTTAATCAACTCCTTTTAAATCTAAAACAGCAAAGCAATTTGTTTCAAAATCTATGGGAACAGCATCACATTGAGCAGAAGAAGGTTAGTTTCATTTCGATAAATGATGAGCAAGGCCAAACCATTCATTTCCGCATTCATTCCGCTACCCACGTGGATGGAAACGAAAATCTTTTTTGGTGTATGTATGTTCCTGTCTCTTAAAGTACTGTCAACAGCAAATTTAACGTGTGGTTAAATTCACCCTTGATCTTCCTCAAACGGGCGCGAATCTTTAATAAGGAGTGGCGCCAGTATTCGAATCATAGAGCTGTATTCTGGAATAACATCGATTTAAAATGATTTAATGAATTTTAAATCGACTAAACGGTCATTCAACGATAAATTGATATTAAATATTTTAAAATGATGGAGGGGTTTTTGAGTGGATTTGAATTACGAAGTTAATGGTAACGGGCATCTGAACTGTGTGGCCATATTCATGATTTGATAGAAGAAGGAGCTAGCTATGCCAAGAACACCAGAAGAAAATGAACGCATTCGCCAGTCAGCCAAGGAAAAAATTCAAAAGGCTGCAATGGCATTGTTTATCAGACAGGGTTATCATGCTACTTCCATTAGTGATGTGGCCAAAGAAGCAGGCATATCGAAAGGCTTACTTTACAATTACTATAAAGGGAAAGAGGAACTTCTGGCTACAATGGTTGAGACCAGAATTAGGGAACTGGTTGAAGTAATGGAAAGCGCGAAGTCAAATAGGAAACCAGATGAGCAACACAGGTATATCATAGAAGGTGCTATTGATAACGTCTATCAAAATCCGGAGGTATTCCGTTTTATCTGCATTTGCAAACACAGCCGGAAGCAGATTTGGACTTGATCCAATACAGTCGTTTACTTATTGAAGAAAACGCCAGACAGTTCGAGTTTCAGTGTGACATTTTTGAAGAAATCGGAGAGGAGAAACCTAGAAATCGTTCATTATACCTTTCATCCGTGCTTCAAGGAACCATGTTGATGTTATCTACTTATCCGCAACAGTTTCCTATACAACGTAAAAGTGTAATGTATAAAAGGAATTGCAAAAACTAATGGCGTTAGTTACAATGTAACTAACGCCATTAGTTTTTTGGAGGAAAAACGATGAGAATAACGAAATTGAACAATATTTATCAATTGGCTTTTATGCCAAGGTTCTTTCCAGTCAATTGTTATTTGGTCGAGGAAGAGGAGTATCTTACGTTAATTGATGCAGGGTTATCCTTTAGCAAAAAAGCTATCTTAAAAACAGCGGCTTATATAGGGAAACCGATACGTAAAATTGTATTAACGCATGTGCATAGCGACCATATAGGAGCATTGGACGGCCTCAAAGAGGAGCTCTTAGATGATGTCGAAGTATTACTGCCTAAGCGAGAAGCGAAGCTGCTTACAGGTGATCTTTCTTTAGAAAAAGGCGAAGGGAATAGGCCGGTTAAAGGCGGAATACCGAAGAACATCACAACAAGGCCAGATACTTTATTAGTAGACGGAAATCAAATAGGTTCTTTGTCAGCTATTCATTCACCTGGTCACACTCCAGGAATGATGGCGTTTTTGGATATTAGAAATAACAGCTTAATAGCAGGAGACGCCTTTCAAACAAGAGGAGGAATGGCAGTATCAGGTGATATGCGTTGGCGTTTTCCGTTTCCCACTTGGGCTACATGGAATAAAGAAGTTGCAATAGATTCTGCTGAACGTTTATTAAATTACAAGCCTTCCTTACTTGCAGTGGGTCATGGAGACTTAATCATTGATCCAGAAAAGAAGATGGTACAAGCGATAGAAGGTGCAAAAAATTATTAAGGGAGCTATAGTAACATGTCACGCCGCACTAGACTTAATCAAGAAATGATAACGAACAAAGCACTGGAAATAGCTGATAGAAATGGAATGGAAACTGTAACGATGGCCGCCTTAGCCGGTGAGTTAACGATAAAATCACCTTCTTTATATAATCATTTCAAAGGCTTAACAGAAGTCAAGCAAGCGATGTCTGTCAAAGCAATAGACCTTCTTTACCAACATTTAAAAGAAGCAGGTATAGGTAAAAAGGAAGGTTCTGAGACCATTCGAGCTATCGGGAAAGCTTATATTGAGTTTGCCAAACAACATCCAGGGACATATGATGCTTCAATAACTGCCCCGTATCCTTACTCTGAAAATTTCCAATTAGCTGGAGAAGCAATTGTCGGTTTGATAAGGGAATCCTTGTCTGTTTATTCCTTGAATGAAAAAGAAATAATGCATGTCGTAAGAGGATTAAGAAGTTTATTACATGGACTCGTAGATTTAAAAAGAAAAGGGGGCTTTAATCTTCAAGTGGATATTGAAGATTCACAAGAAATGAGTCTTGAAACGTTCATAAACGGATTGAATCGTTAACAAATGAAAGACAATTGAAGTTCAATTTTTAAATTTTTCTTAGCTGAATCAATATGTGAGCGCGGTGGTAGTCGTCTTTCAAGCACATTATTGGAAGAAGTGCATTACTCGTAAGATAAATGTGTTTAGCAAAGTTACAATGGGACAAATCGATTTTAAAACTATCAATAGTTGAATCGAAACCGCCCGCTTGTTAAAAAACTTACCAGCTGGAGGTTTTTAATTGCAGTTTGTAGTATATGTGAGTAGGAAATAATTCAGTTGTTCCAGCGATCAAACAAGGGCCATGGCCATTTATCTAGGTATATATTCATGCATTATTTTCGGCTCACTAATAGAGAAACGTTGAACCTGGAGAAAACAATCTAATGTTGTTATTTTTCTAAATAGATGAAGGGAATACTGTGGTATAATCTATTAATAAGAAAGGAGGCTGGAAGTATTGAGTGATAACGATATTCTTCAACAGATTCTAGGTACGGTTCAAAGTATGGAAAAACGTCTTCAACACGTGGAAACCAATATGGCGACTCGTGAAGAAATGCAGGATCTGGTAAAAGAAGAGACAAAATCGCTTGCGACGCAGGACATGCTGAAGGATCTGGCGACGAAAGATATGTTGGAGGACTTGGCAACGAAAGACATGCTGGAGAATCTGGCGACGAAAGATATGCTGGAGGATTTGGCGACGAAAGACATGCTGAAGGATCTGGCAACAAAAGATATGCTGGAGGATCTTGCGACGAAAGACATGTTAGAGGATTTGGCAACAAAAGATATGCTGGAGAATCTGGCAACAAAAGACATGTTGGAAGGTTTAGCGACAAAAGAGTCGCAGAAGCATCTTGCCACGAAAGCGGATACCGCCGGTCTGCAGCAGCAAATGGATTCACTGCAGGAGACGGTGGACCGCATGGAGCGTAAACAGAACGTCATACAGGATCAAACGGGAAAATTGTCTGAATACCACATGCATGTAACAATGGAGCTTTCAGAAGTGAAAGGCAGCGTTGCTTTTCACAACCATAAGCTGAACGACGTCGAACGGAAATTGTTTAAAATGAAGGACTCCCTGTAAAAAGCACCGGCGGTATACAGACTGCCATAAACCATCTCGTCTCTCTACACCCCGCGGAACCCGGATCCATACCCACGATGCCGAATTCCCCCTGTATCCACAGCTCTTCTATCACATCATTTATATGTTACCGGGAAAATAAACCGAACTATGTTTCTTATGATGTTGTATGACAACACGCGTCTTTTTTTATATAACCAGAGCAGCAGAATAATTGGATGATAAAGTGTCTGGTACAAAATCATTTTTAAATATTATCCGAACCATTTTCCGACGAAGGTGCCGCTGTCTTCTTCGGATGATTGTTCGGATATATTTGTGCCATTTGACGAATGTATTGGTATGGGTGTGTCTGCGATGCTGTCATGAAGATATTCTCTGTTCAGCACCCGGGTGGCTGGTAAAGCTGCTGTTTTGACGGGTAACTGCGGCGATTTGGCTGGTAGAGCCTCCATCCAGTCTCCCTCTGCCCGGGTAGGTATTCGAAATGTCGGCGCCATGCCTAGTTGACCTCGGTTCACCAAAAATCCGAACGGAAGAACATAATGCTCAAGCACTGTATCCCAATCCATTGTTCGTATGATTGGCCGCCTGCTATTTTTCTCTGCCGGTTGTCATTCTATTTTCTTATGGTGCAGCGGCATTTCTTTTACATATACCAGAATAATATTCGAGTATATGTTGAATAAAATGCTTTTCACACCGCATCAGACATAGACTTTCAATATAAAAAACGAACATTTGATAGTTTATTTACGAAAAAAGTTCGTCAAAGACATTGATGAAATATGTCGAAAAGTGTTATAACTAGTAGTATTGGTTATGATAATTTTTTATTTATCTGGAGTGATTGGTTTGGATTTTTCCCGTTCCTATGAAGCCATTAAGCAGATTGCCGATCAGATTTATGCGAACCCGGAGCTGGGTTATAAGGAGACGAATACGAAAGAGCTGGTGCTGGATTACTTAACGCAGGTGAATCCGGATATCGACGTGCAGTATTTCAGCACGACCGGATTCAGGATCACTCTCGGAAGCGGGGAGAAGCCGCTAAACATCGCGTTCATTGCAGAACTTGATGCGGTATACGCTCCGTCGCATTTCCGGGCTGGTCTGGAAAACGGGGCGGCTCACAACTGCGGGCATTATACGCAGGTGGCGATTGCACTTGCGTTGTACCAGCAGCTTTTTGAAAGCGGAAGGTACGAGGCTTTTGATTATAAGCTTTCCTTTATTTTCGTACCGGCGGAGGAGTATCTGGATCTGGCATACAGAGAAGAGCTCCGCCGCGAGGGTACGATCACCCATTACGGCGGAAAGCCGGAAGCCGTGCGCTTGGGCGTGTTTGATGACATTGATATCAGCATGTGCGTGCACGCCATCGGCGGAGAGTTCGAACAGCGGACCGTGGAAGTGAACAGTGACCTGGCCGGCTTTTTATACAAGAAATACCACTTTAAAGGCAAAGCTTCTCATGCCGGACTGGATCCTTTCTCATCGGTGAATGCCTATAACATCTCTACACTGTTTAATACGGCGGTTGGGTTGTCCCGGCAGCAGATCGATGAAAAAGAGATGGTACGCATGAATCCGATTGTGATGGATTCGGACATGTCGACGAATGTGGTTCCCAACCATATTACGGTGGGGACGGACCTCCGCGCGCAGTCTCTGACGTATATGAAAGAAGCGGCGGACCGCCTGGACCATGCTGCAGAAGGATCGAGCCGGGCGCTGATGGGGGATGTCGATATCGAAACACAGATGGGGTATCTGCCTTTTAAGCAAGACCGCTATTTATCAACGTTTGCAAAAGCAGCGTTTGAGAAAAACAATCAGATTCCAAAGCTCATGAGCAGTAATCCGATTAGTGCGGCAGGGGATATCGGCGATTTATCCTACATGATGCCGTGCATCCAGATTGGATACAGCGGCTTTACCGGTACCATCCACGGCGATGATTTTATTGATATCGATCCGGTTTTCATTTATCAGATTTTCCCGCAGTTCCTGGTGGAAGTGCTGGAGGAGATGAATGGAAACATAGATAGAGAGAAGGTCTACAGCAGAAGCTATGAAGATTATTTAAACGTTATTTCTTCCATGACGGAATAGGCAGGAGGACACAAAAATGAACAAAGTAAATGCGGTACTGCTTCTTGTTTTTGCATTGGTTATTATTACGATCGCAGAGCTGATCGGTATTCAGAGTATTACGATCGCGAGCATTACCATCAGCCTGCTTCCACTTGTTTTTGCTATTATCATTACGATGGTGCTCGGGGTGAAAGTGTTTCGTGCCGGTCTGTTAAAAAGAATCTACAGCAAGCAGAATGTTGACTTTGCGAGCAAATATCTGATTTTCATTATGCTTCCGCTGATGGCAAGATACGGCGCTGATGTGGCGCCGCAGATGGGAGAAATTCTGCAGGTTGGCTGGGTGTTCATTATCCAGGAGCTCGGCAATTTGGGAACCGTACTAATCGGACTGCCGATTGCTCTGCTGATCGGGCTGCGCCGCGAAGCTATCGGCGCAACGCTTGGTATCGGACGGGAAGGGGAGCTCGCCTACATTTCCGAAAAGTACACACTCGAGTCCGACGAAGGACGCGGCGTTCTCTCCCTGTATATCATCGGGACGATATTCGGGGCCTTGTTCTTCAGTATCATTGCGCCTGTACTGCTCGATCTCGGCTTTCGTCCGGAGGCGCTTGCGATGGCGTCGGGTGTCGGCTCAAGCAGTATGATGACCGGTGCCTCGTCCACCCTGGTCGCGCGGCTGCCGGAAATGGAAAGCACGATAACGTCCTATGCGGCTGCCAGTCAGCTCTTAACCAGCTTTCTTGGAACATTCACCATGATCTTTCTGGCCGCTCCGCTGCAGCAGTTCATGTATAAATTCTTGATTAGGAGTGACCGGACATGACGGCAGGTCTGAATCAATACGTAAAATATGCGCTCGTACTGCTTCTCAGTATTGCTCTTATATTATTCACCCAGGAAATAAAACTGGTGAAAAATCCGGAAAGCACGCCGGTGACGTGGTTAACGATAGCAGGGCTGTTCAGCCTCTATCTTTTCTCCATGATGGGCATCGGCATCTCACAGATTATGAAAAAAATAGATATCTCGTTTTTGAGAAACTTCCCTATTCTGGGGTGGGTTTCGATTACGTCGCTTGTGATGTGTTTAATCTTTGACTTTTTCGTCACAGCGATTCAGGCGGTGGACTTCTTGTCCATTACGACACCGATTCTGACGTTTGCCGGCATATCTGTCGTGGACCGGCTCGCGGATCTGCGGAAATCGTCATGGAAAATCGGCATCGTTGCCATATTCGTTTTCATCGGAACCTATGTTGTCAGCGCGCTGATCGCTCAATTCGGGCTGACGCTGGCCGGCTGACGGATTTACTTTTTACGTAGAAATACCCGCAAAAAAACGCACGGTGCATTTCATTATGAAATACCGTGCTTTTTTTATTCTTAACCCTTGTAACACGATGTATGAAGTTTTATACTGTAGTGTATTCATAGAAAGGAATGATCCGGGTATTCGTAAAAGAGCCAAATGGCTTTGGCAGCATCCATCGCAGAGCCGCCGCCGATGCCGATAATCCAGTCAGGCTGGAAGGATGCAAGCTCCTCCGCTCCCTGTTTAACCATCTCGGCGGTTGGCTCTGTGTTATATCCTTACGCTGCTTAAATGAAGAATTAGTGGGTACCGGCAGAAATCCATGGACACTAACTGCCGGTACCGGGAGTCACAGTGTCCTCCGGCTGATCTTTTGTGGACACTAGGTAGGTTGTCGGACGATAAAGTGTCCACGGAGCTGCTGCGGCTCTGTTGCAGATGACCCCCTTGTGCGTTGGAATGAAAATGTACGGCCGCAGCGCATTCAAAAGATCTGCGTGTCTTCCATGTTCACTGCGCTCGGGCTGTGCTATGATGGGAACAGGTGAGAAATCATCCTTTATTTCAGCGCCAAGGGTGGTTTCTTTTTTATGCTCAACCGTCGTATCCGCAACGCTTGGAAGGGGTGTTAGTCTTTGAAAAACACAATGTATATTATAATAGGAACACTGCTGTTTGCTCTGGCGGTATCACAGCTGGGGATGCCAAACTCGATCGCTGAAGGCGGCATCGTAGGAATCGCCCTCCTAATTTATTACGGCATCGGCATTTCCCCCAGTATTTCCACTCCGATTATCTTTGTCATTCTGTTAAGCTTGGGTATCCGTTACCTGCCGCGGCATATGGTGTACAAAACCGTATTCAATGTCATTCTGTTTTCCGTGTTCATACGGTTTCTCGAGGGCAGATTCGCCCAGCCGATGGAAGACACGATGCTTGCTGCCGTGTTTGCCGGCATTATTACCGGTGCCGGATTCGGCTTTATCTATCAGGCAGGGAGCTCCGTCGGAGGTACATCGATCATTGCCCGCGTATTAAACCGGCAGCTGGGCTGGGATCTAACCGGTACAACGCTTGCTCTCGATGCCGCGGTCGTCATTGTGGGGATATTCATTATCGGTCCCGTGAGTACAATGTATACCTTGATCACGCTTTATATAGGCAAGGTGGTTACGGATTTTGTGCTCGGCGGTTTTGATTCCAAAAAAGCGATCAACATCGTGTCGAAGCATTCCGAAGACATATCGAAGCGCATTACTCATGATCTTGCTTCCAGTGCCACCGTGTTTTACGGAGAAGGAGAGTATATGAGAGAGCAGCGGCGGGTGTTGTACATCGTTGTGCACACGCATAAACTGCTTCAGTTAAAACGTGTCATCAAAGAAGTAGATCCGGATGCCTTTATCGTCGTTCATAACGTAAAAGACGTATCCGGCGGGTTTATTTCCGGGGTACCGGTTGAATGATTATCACGGCGGCAGGCAGCATTGCCTTTTCCTCCTCTATGTGTTAAGTTATTATTTCCTGCACTGATAATCATTTTCAATCAAGATATGTAGCAATCAAGGGGGATATCCGCGTGCTGCGCCGCTTTGCTTCCTATTATAAACCATACAAGAAACTATTCACCCTTACGTTCACGTGCGCGATTTTTGTGGCGCTTCTGGATCTTGCTTTTCCGCTCGTTGTAAACCGGGTGGTGGATACGCTGCTTCCGCAAGGTAATATTTCTGTTATTATCTGGGCGTGTATCGGTTTGTTCTTCCTATACATCCTTAACACCGGCGCTCATTTTATTGTGACGTATTGGGGCCACCGGCTTGGTATCAATATTGAAACCGATATGCGCGACGAATTGTTTGATCATATGCAGCGGCTTTCTTACACGTATTATGACAACAACAAAACCGGTCATCTGCTTTCCCATTTAACAAATGACCTGTTTGAAATCGGGGAAGTGGCACATCACGGCCCGGAAGATGTATTTATTGCGCTCGTCACGCTGTTCGGATCATTCGGAGTGATGTTGTATATTAACGTCAAACTGGCCGTACTCACCTTTTTGATTGTTCCGGTACTGATCCTGATTATTATCTTCTGCCACCGCCGGATGGCTGCGGCCATGAAATATATGCTGAACAGGATGGCCGACTTTAACGCCCGGGTGGAGGATACTGTGGGCGGTATTCGTCTCGTGCAGGCGTTTGCGAATGAGCGTCACGAGCAGAAATTATTTCACCGTGACAATCAGAATTTCAAACAGGCAAAAATCTGGTCCTACCGCATTATGGGCCTGAACAACTCGCTCAGTTATATGATGATGCGCATGATGACGTTGTTCGTTCTGTTGTGCGGGGCTTATTTCATCGTCCAGGGCGATATGTCGATCGGCGACTTTATGGCGTTCATTCTGCTCACCAATATCTTTTTCCAGCCGATTGAAAAAATCAACGCCATTATTGAGAGTTATCCGAAAGGGTACGCAGGTTTTAAACGATACATTGCCCTGCTTGATACAGAGCCTGATATAGTGGACGCTCCCGGCGCCAAACCGCTTCCTGAAGTGGAAGGAAACATTGCCTACAGCGGGGTGCGTTTCGGCTATGATGATAACCGTTCGATTGTCGACGGCATTGATTTATCAATTGAGGCAGGGGAGACGGCGGCGTTTGTCGGTCCTTCCGGCGCCGGTAAAACGACGCTGCTCAGTCTGCTTCCGCGTTTTTATGATATTCAGGACGGAGCGATTACGATAGACGGGGAAGATATCCGCAATGTGCAGCTTTCGTCTCTGCGGCGGCAGATCGGGATTGTGCAGCAGGATGTTTTCATGTTTTCCGGGACGCTTCGCGATAATATCCGCTACGGCAGTCTTCATGCGTCAGACGACGAAGTATGGGAAGCGGCACGGTGCGCGGAACTGGAGTCTTTTGTGGAGGAGCTTCCGGAAGGACTGGACACGGTTGTCGGTGAACGTGGAGTGAAATTGTCCGGCGGGCAGAAACAGCGCCTGTCGATTGCGCGCATGTTTCTGAAAAACCCGCCCATTCTGATTTTGGACGAAGCGACGTCCGCCCTCGATACAGAAACCGAACAATCCATTCAGCGGTCCTTAAATGAACTCGCTCAAGGCAGAACGACCCTGATTATCGCCCACCGGCTGGCCACCATCCGCCACGCGGACAAAATCATTGTCGTGACACCCGGTGGTATCGAAGAACAGGGTACCCATGATGCACTGCTCGCACACGGCGGTCATTACGCCAAACTCCATGGCGCCCAGCACGCCTATGTATAGCCATGAAAAATGGACTGGATACCAGAGGTGATACACTCTCTCTGATCCAGTCCTTTTCCTTTTCTTTTTCTTTTTCTTTTCCTTCCGTTATGCTACGATTAGCTAACATAGCTAATGAAGAAAGGAGGAGAAATCATATGATTGTCCGCTCCACCGAATTGCAGAATAATTTTGGGAAGTATTTGAGGGTGGCAGCAAAAGAAGACGTTATTGTAACCCGAAACGGGGTTGAAATTGCGAGATTGGTCTCTAAAGAAGGACATTCTGAAGAGGAGCTGCAGGAAAGTACAGTGCAGGAATCGGCGGCATCTTATCATTTCAGAGGGAGGACAGCCACTTTTGAAGAGTTTTTAGAGCTGACCAGTGATGGGGAAACACGTTATGAGTATATGGACGGGAAAATTTATCTTCTCAGCTCACCCAGAGTTTCCCACCAATACGTTATAACACAATTACTTCCTATTTTTCACCAATGGGCCGGGGATAGTGGATGCATACCATTCACTGCGCCTTATGATATCCGTCCCAAAAGACCGTACGATGATAATCCCAATGTAGTGCAGCCTGATCTAATGATTATCTGCGATTTGAATGATAACCTGAATGATCAGGATTACTATACAGGGGTGCCCTTATTGGTGGTTGAAATCTTATCAGAAAGTACGCAGGGCAGGGATCTTGTTAAAAAGCTGGACCTCTATATGGAGTGCGGTGTCAAAGAATACTGGATTGTCGATCCATTGGAAAAGAAACTGATCATCTATCATTTTAAAGATCAAAAGATTCATCAAACTGCTATGTGCAAACCCCCTGAATCTGCCAGGTCTTTTTTGTTTGAAGGACTTTCCGTAGAACTGAATCAGTTATTTATGCCGTAAAGGAAGGAATTCCGTTTAGCTGAATACGAGACATGGAACCTGTTCTCTCATCCACTCTCTTGTCTGAACGGTTACGAGGGGTATATATAAAATATTTTTTAATGATGACCGCCGGCAGAAGTGGAATGTTGATCCGCGTTGAGTATCTGTTGTTCTCTTTCACTTAGATTTCCCACACCGATGCGCTTCGTAACCTGGAGACTGTGTTCATTGACAGGAATATCGGCACGAAGGCGGTACAGCCCGTCCTCCGGGAACTCAACCGATGTTTCCGGCGTGCCGTCCTCCTGCGGTTCTATGGCTGTTGTTTCAATCGTCCCTTTTTCAGACGAGGACAATGTTATCGCTATATTCTCCTGTATTTCATACGGCTCACCGTTCTGGAGCACGTGAACCTGAACGGGTTCCGGTCCACCGGCAGCAATCGGCTTGTCCGTATGAATGAAGGCACTCACCGGTGTCTGATTGTTGTAATCGGCGTGATTGTTCACATCAAGAGACGAACAGGCGCCAAGCAGCAGGAACAGAACAGGTATCGATATTTTCTTCATTATGTTTCCCTCTTTTCGTTCAAGTCATGTGAAAGAAAGACCGCAGTCGGCTGATTCGTCGGATGAAGAGATAATCCAGAGCATACAAAATGAGCACCGACAATCCGAACAGCGGGAAGACGATACCAAAACAGACCACAAGGATGACAAAGCCGCGGAACTTCCAGGCGCTCATGCTTTTAGGGGCGCCGAGTTTTCCGGATGGACGCCGGGTCCACCAGAGAAGGATGCCGGTCAGGATAATACCGATTAAGCCAAGGCAGATAAGCAGTCCGAACAACTGGTTCCAGATACCGAACTGAAGTCCTTTATGGATGGTAATCCCCATTGCCATCATTTTGGCGAGAGGCGGATACTGCTCCCACCGGTAATCCGCCAGGATACTGCCGTTATACTGATTGATATGCATCGTCACTTCGTTCTGGGCCTGGTTTGGAAACGCCGAGACGGTGAAAACCCCTGTTTCTGATGACGGATAATACACATTATATCCGGACACGATCCCGGTCCGCTCTGCGGTATTTACGACGTGGTCAATCGAAATCCGTTCATACGAATTTCCGGCATACGATTCCGGCACCGGCATCTGTTCCGCGGCCCAGGAAACGTCCCCTTTGTCTTTGGTTACAGTGTCGGATACAGGGGCATCTCCCACCCATATAGAAGGGGGATAGCCGATGCCCATACTGGTTGTAATGCGCTGAAACCCGTCTCCCCAGAAGCCTGTCCAAAGCATCCCGGTCAGTAAAAAGAAAAGCAGACCGCCTGAAATCCAGAATGCAGGGACGGAGTGTAACCGCCGTCGTTTCTGCCGCTTATTGTCGGAAGGACCAGGCAGAAAACTTTTCCGGTTCGCCATCTGACTGCGGGACGGCCACCAGAGGTACAGCCCGCTGACAAGCATGAATATCGTCCAGCAGGCAGCGGTTTCGACGATCCGGTCGCCTGTCGTTCCGAGCATTAATTCACCGTGGAATTCCTCGACCCGGTCCATCAGCCGGTTTTGGTTAAGCAGTGTTCCGGTTATATCAAGGGAATAAGGATTCACAAATACGGTCATCCCTTCCCCGGAAGCGGTCGTAATACCGACTTCGGAGGCTTGTCCCACCCCGCCCGGAGGCTGATAGCGTGTGATGTCAGCTTTCGGCCTTTCATCGAGAACCGCCTGTGTAACCGCGGAGGCCTCATGCCGCTCACCTTCCGCCGCGACCTCGGTATAGTCCTGGTAGAGCCAGTGTTCAATGTTACCCCGGAATAAATACGAAGCCCCCGTCACCGCCAGCATCAATAAAATCGGGGCGAGAATAATGCCGGCATAAAAATGCCAGCGCCAGAAAATATTATAGTTTTTCTGTTGTTCTTTTTTGATTGAATGACCCATCATACCTGCTCCTTCTGTGCGGGGGATAAACACTTACATTTTAATGTATGCCTGTAAGGCTGACTGTAGATATTCTGTGAATGTTCTTTTTTTCACAAAAGGGACATTTCTTTTTTATAGACACGAAATAGTCTATAATGAGAAAAGAAGAGAAACCAACTAGTCGGTGCAGTAGTATTACAGGCAAACGGACATAACAGGTAAAACAGAATAGGACAGTATGAATGAAACAGTTCTGTTCTGTGAATTTTCAGGTTGTAAGGATGATATACATGAGTACGAACGAATCAACAGACGTGATTCTGGTTGGTGCCGGTATTATGAGCGCAACAATCGGCAGTCTTTTAAAAGAACTGGCACCGGATTGGAACATTACGGTATTGGAGAAACTGAAACATTCAGGAGAAGAAAGCTCCAACGAATGGAATAACGCAGGCACCGGTCACGCGGCGCTGTGTGAACTGAACTATACGAAAGAACAACCGGATGGCTCGATCGATATCAGTAAAGCAGTGAACGTCAACGAACAGTTTCAAGTGTCCAAACAGTTTTGGACGTATCTTGTGAACAGCCGCAAAATCATTAATCCGCAGGAATTTATTATGCCGCTGCCGCATATCAGTTTCGTGCACCGGCCGGACGACGTGGAATTTTTGAAGAAGCGTTTTCAGAAGATGGCGCAGCACCCACTGTTTCAGGGCATGGAATTTTCTGAGGAAGCGGAGCAGCTGAAAGAATGGATGCCGCTGATGATGAAGAACCGCAGCCCCGAAGAGCCTGTGGCGGCAACGAAAATCGATACAGGAACGGATGTAAACTTCGGAGCGCTGACACGTAAGCTGTTTGATCAGCTGCAAAGTGAAAACGTTCATGTTCGTTATAACCACGAGGTGGAGGGTATGAGGCAGAATTCCGATGGAACATGGAGTCTGAAAGTACGCAACCACAACAGTGGGGACGCCGAAAGTCACAGGGCACGGTTTGTCTTTATCGGAGCCGGCGGCGGCAGTCTGCATCTGCTGCAGAAAGCAGGTATTCCAGAAGGGAAAGGCATAGGAGGCTTTCCGGTCAGCGGCCAGTTTATGGTCTGTAAGAATCCGGAGGTCACTGCTCAGCACCATGCCAAAGTGTACGGCAAAGCTCCGGTGGGGGCACCGCCGATGTCTGTACCGCACTTGGACACACGGTATATCGATAACCAAAAAACACTGCTGTTCGGTCCTTTCGCCGGATTCTCGCCGAAGTTTCTGAAAACCGGATCGCTGATGGATTTATTTACATCCATTCGGATGGGCAATGTGCTGACGATGCTCTCAGCCGGCGCGAAAGAAATGGGGCTGACCAAATATTTGATTGGCCAGGTTATGCAGTCGAAAGAGCAGCGCATGGAAGCACTCCGTGAATTTATTCCGGATGCCCAAAGTGAAGACTGGGAGCTGGTTGTCTCCGGACAGCGCGTGCAGGTCATCAAGGACACAGAAGAAGGCGGCAAAGGAACGCTCCAGTTCGGAACGGAAGTCGTGACCGCAGCAGACGGATCCATCGCGGCGCTCCTCGGTGCGTCACCGGGCGCTTCCACTGCCGTCCAGGTCATGCTCGAAGTACTCGAGAAATGCTTCCCGCAGTATATCGCCGGATGGACGCCGAAGATCAAGGAAATGGTGCCGTCCTACGGCCTGTCGCTGTCCGAACACCCTGAACTGATTGACGAGATTCAGGATAAAGCAGCCGAAGCACTCGACCTGAAACAGGCCGAACCGGTACCGCAGTAAAGCAGAATCAGAAAAGAAAACCTGTCCTTTAGAGCAGCCGCTCCAGAAGGGCAGGTTTTTTGTTAGGTCCTCTCGCAGCCAACGGAGAATAGAAGCAGGATTGTAAGGTATTAGTGCAGAGAGATGGTAAGACCATTTAAGAGATGGGGGAAGAAAACATACACCTACGGTAATTGTATGGTCACCCATATTATTCTCTTAATTGTACGTATTCTTAAGAGAAAGTTCGGCTGTTTTACACTGCAGTCTAAACAGAATCAGGCGACAACCACTTCGTCATTTTGTCCTGCATAGAAGAAACCCAGCTATCCGGCTCCCCTTTTTCGCTGATAATAGCATACACATCATCCATCTTCGACATTTTCACATATGTGCGTGAACCGATTTTTGATTGGTCTGCAAGAATGTATGTCCGTTCAGCCTGGTCAATCAGTTTTCTTGTGAAGAGGGCTTTATTTAGATCAAAACTGGTTATACCGTGATTAATGTCGACCCCGTCGGTGGCAATAAATGCTTTGTTCACGTAGAAATCATCCATCATGCTTTCAGCGACCGGTCCGGAAATCCGTAAATGGTCGACACTGACTTCTCCACCTATAAACAGAACCCGGGCATCTATCTCTGCCCGTCTGACATATTCTATAAGACGGTTTAAAGCTGGAATGGAACAGGTCATAATCGTTAAATTTTTTTTATCCGTTAAGAATGGAATCATCTGAAGCGGGGTGCTTCCTTCGTCGATGACGATGATGTCATTGTCTAATACCTGCTCTGCGGCTAGACGTCCGATTATCCGTTTTTCCCTGATATGAATCGATTCTCTCTCATAATGCGGCAGTTCGTTGTCCGCTGGAACGGGAACAGCTCCTCCATATACTTTTTTCAGTTTGTTTTGGTGTTCCAGATCGTCCAAATGCCGCCGAACGGTTTCTGCTGATACATTAAGTTGTTCTGCCAGATCGCTGACACGCACTTTTTTCTGCATTTCCAGCAGACCTAATATTTCCTGCTTTCGTTCTTCAGCTATAAGCGACATTACGCAACCTCCTCATTAACACAGATTATACATTATTCATTAAAAGACCAATAGGCTATTCCGCTGGTTTGGTGATTTCTTCATGAATGTAGATGTCTCTTTTCTCCAGCTCGCTGAAAATCAGCTGTGGCTCGAAGGCATCTTCAGGAATGACAACACCGTTTGCATTTACGTGATGCTGTGCCAGCAACTCTGCTGCTACGGCCATAGGAATGCCGACATTTCTCGTATACGCCCTCAAAAATTCCCAACCGGGCACTGTGCCGTCTGAACGTGGGTGCGTATGGGTTAATATATGCTGGATACGCTGATGATTTACTTCGCCTATGACTTCCACATGCAGGGCATAACCATAGAGGCTGGTGGTTTGTCCTTCTATCGAATGACCGAGGTGTTCGCTAATGCAGTCCATAATTCCAATGGACTGCCCATTAACTTCAATCGCATCATTACGGATAAAACCAAAATTGTACAGGGATTTGATTAAATTCATGTTTTCCTCCGGCCATGTGCCTCTGACCTCAATCAGCTGAACCTGTTTGTCAGCCAGCGCCTGGGCAAGTGTCTTGGTTTCGGCATGGGGGATAATATATTGAGTCGTTGTTCCATAAGGCTCAGGTAAATGAATCTTTCTCGGTCTGGCAAATGGAGGTACTACAGTAAACGAACCGTTCTCATAGACGACACGGTCTTCCAAGTTTGGATCATATTCGTATGTAGTTGTCTCCGTAATCGATTTTGAAAAAGCAATAGGGCGGAAAGATCCGTGGCTGACTCGGACACTTTCGACCGTATCCAGTTTTTGTGCTGCTGCCATCGCCATCATCTGCGTGACCCCGGGGGTCATGCCAAAACCGGCAATAAAAGCCTTTCCGTGTTCTTTAAACGTTTCGTGGGCTTTGTTCTCTTCTCCGAAGCCATTAAGATTCACTCCGTGACAACCGGCATCAGCAATGCATTGGGTGGACAGCCCATTTAAAGTTATCGTTGTTCCATCCATAACGACATCGTAACCTTTCAGTTGTTTCACGGTTTGGTCGTGTGCCCGGACATCCACAAACTGTACATCTATCCGGGGATCATTAAGCCATTCTGCTGTTTTTTCTGCTTCTTCCTGGTTGAAGTCACCAATCGTGATCGTGGAAAAAGCGGAGTGTTCCACCAGGTCGGCAATAGCTTCCCGGGCAATTTTTCCGGCGCCTCCTAAACAAAAAACTTTCATAATCAGTCTCCTCTCCTATAATGCAGCTTGTTTCCAATACATGCTTTTTTCTACTGCTTCAAGCAGCTCTTCAATATCTGATGGGTAGATGCTGCCTATGTTACCAACCCGGAAAGTCTGACTGTTGTCAGCTTTTCCAGGATAAATGACAAAACCATGACTTTTTAGTTTTTCGTAAAATCGATCAAAATCAAAGGACGGGTCTTCCGGGTAATAAAAGGGTGTAATCACCGGCGACTGAAGTTCATCAGGGAGAAGAGGGGTGAATCCAAGCTTTCTCATACCATTCACCAATGTACGCTGATTGGTATGATATCTGTAATATCGAGCTTGGACTCCTCCTTCTTTCTCCAACTCAGTCAGTGCCTGCCTGAAGGCTCTTACTGTATGAGTGGGGGACGTAAATCTCCATTTGCCATCATTACTTTCCAAGCTTTCCCATTGGTCATATAAGTCAAGAGAAAGAGAACGAGCCTGTCCTCTACATTGAGAGAGCACATCCCGTCTGGCGAGGACAAATCCAAAGCCGGGCACCCCCTGAATGCATTTATTAGCGCTGCTGATTAAATAGTCGATATTCATCTCGGTAACAGGCAGGTCCATCCCTCCAAAACTACTCATCGCATCTACAATAAATGTTTTATTATGGCTGTTTACCACAGAGGCGATCTCGTTTATTGGATTCAGCATTCCTGTAGTTGTCTCACAATGAACAACAGCAACGTGAGTAATCGATGGATTATCGCTGAGGTAAGTGGACAATATGTCAGGTTCCGGCCTGGCCGTTTCCTCAAAGACCAGGGAAGAAACATTGATGCCTACCCTTTCGGCGATGGAAACGATACGCTGACCGTATGCGCCGTTCACAATAACGAGCAGATTCCCATCATCGGGGACCCCTGTAGTAATGACGGATTCTACGCTGAACGTGCCGCTTCCCTGCATGAGGACACTGGTGTAAGAAGTCTCAGAGACCCCTGCGATGTGCAGTAATGAAGAGCGGATGGACTGCACAAGAGAATTGTAATCAGTATCCCAGGTGCACCAGTCCTTGAGCATAGTCTCTTTCACTGTATCTGTTGTTGTAAGAGGGCCGGGGGTTAAGAGCAGATAATGGTCATCCTTCATTGGTAATCTCCTTTCTCTGTTGGGACTCATACAGAGCTTTTTCTAAAGCGGAGAGCCCCTGCTCCAAATCCTCTCTTGAAATATTCAGAGGAGGACAGAGCTGAATCACATTCCCTTTGGAGAGTTTAAAACTTAATCCTTTTTGGAGGCACGAATACATCACAGCCTCTGCTTCTTCGTCGGCTTTTTCTTTTGTGCTGCGATCTTTCACGAGCTCGACCGCAAATAACAATCCTTTATGGCGGATGTCGCCGATCAGAGGGAAACGCTGCATCATTTCTGTGAGCCGCTCACGGACGTGCGTTTCAAGCAGAGGGACGCGTTCCAATAATTTTTCTTCCTCGATTATGTCCAGTACGGCGAGTGCGGCAGTTGAACCGAGCGGGCTTTTTTCATGCGTGTAATGGCCGATGGAAGTGTGCCCGGCGGTATCCAGGGATTCATCGGCAAGAAGCGCAGCCATCGGATAGACTGCTCCGCCGAGCCCTTTTCCCATGATAACCATGTCAGGGATGACGCCGTAATGTTCAAAGGCGAACCAGCAGCCGGTGCGACCGAGGGCCACCACAGTTTCGTCAAAGATTAACTTCACGTTATGCTCTGTGCACAGTTTTCGTATTTTTTGCATAAATGCCTGGGATGGCAGCTGGACATCTGTGTTTCGGATCGTTTCAATGATAAACGCACCGATATCAGTTTCTTGTTCGAGAATGTATTCGACGTAGGATGCAAGCTGCCGGTCGTCAAGGTCCGCCCCCTCCCAATTCGGGCGGTAATTCTGTATCGGAGGGAGATGGATTGCATCCGGGAGGAGCGGGCCCATTTGTTGACGAAAATGTGCTTCTCCTCCAACGGAGACAGCATCCATGGAAGCACCATGAAACGATTCCCACATCGACAGTGTTTTATATTTTCCTGTCGCGATTCGTGCGAGTTTCAGTGCCATGCTGACTGCTGACGAAGCGCTGGGTGCAATCAGTGTTTTGTTCAGAGTGCCGGGCGCAATGTCCGCCAGCCGTTTGGCTAATTCAATGGCCCGTGCATTCGTGTACCTTCTCGTTGAAAAGCTCAGCTGTTCAAGCTGATCTTTCATAGATTGAATGACAACAGGGTGCTGAAAGCCGACTTGGTGGACGGCATTTCCGTGAAAATCGAGGACACGTTTTCCATCTTTTGTATAAAAAGCAGACCCTTGAGCTTGGTCGATCACGTCCAGGCAGGGGGTGGACAATGATTGATGCAGAAAATATTGTTCATCCTCCTGTAATACTTCAGCCGTGCCTTTTGGTATGGACTGGTTCCATTGTTCACGGAAGGGGGAATGGTTGACGTCTCCCTCTCCCTGGTGCCAATTAGACATGGAAGGATTCTTCTTTGTTCATCATTTGGTTCATTGTTTGAATAAGAGAAGGCAGTTCGTGTATTTCTTCGATAACAAAATGAGCCCCGCTGTCAAACAGCGTTTGTTTGGCATCCTCGATTCTAGTGTGGAGCAGCGCCTTGTCCATCTCTTCTATTTCTTCCTGCAGGAACCCGAGTGTACTGCTTCCTTTCACTATGCCGACTGTCCACATACCGGCATTTCTGCCTTCTTCCATATCGCTGGCGGTGTCACCGGCTTTTACCATTTGACTTAAGGGATAGACATTCAACTTCATTGCATTCTGGTAACACATCCACGGCGCGGGCCGCCCTGCCGGAACGTCACTTGACGTGACTACTGCATCCGGTACATAACCTTGTTTTTTCGCTTCTTTAGAGATAATGTCAATCATGTCAGACGTATACCCTGTCGTGGAGCCGATTTTAATTCCAGAGTCTTTAAGGGTGTTTACCACATCGATGACACCCGGTATAGGTTGGGCAAACTCGTCTAGAATGCGGAACAACATCTTTTCAAAATCATGATAGAGTTCCTGAATATCTTCTTCTCCTGGCGCCTCTCCATGGGCCTCGACCCAGGTCTGGTGTACGCGTTCCATGCTGAGAATGGCACGAATGTGATCGATCTTTAACAGCCCCATGGGTTCGCGTGCTTCATCGTTAGTAATCTCTACATTTCGTTTGCGGAAAATCGCGATAAAAACCTGCACTGGTGCAAAACATCCGTAATCGATTGTTGTCCCCGCCCAGTCAAAAATAACGGCTTGAATTTGTTTGTTCACATTACATACCTTCTTTCTGTTCATTGCATTTGCTGTCTTTTTCGTACTACTTTAATGGTTGCTTCATAGATAATTCGGACGATAATATTAGCTGCTACGATGAGTAAGGACATTGCAGCTGCCGGAGCGATATCTCCAGCATCATTCATGTTTACAACCGCGATGGATGCTAGTTTCCAATCGGAGGAGTAAAGGAAAACGACAGCACTGATTGTGGTCATCGAATTAACGAAAAGATACATGGCCATTTCGAGGACAGCCGGTAAAGATAAAGGAACGGTGACTCGAAAAAACGTTTTATAAAAAGGAACGTTCATCGTTTCAGATACTGCCTCATATGCCTCATCCTGTTTTTTCAACGAGGTGGTTGCTGTAATGAACGACACCGAATAAAAGTGGACGATATTAGCAAGTACAAGAATGGTCATCGTTCCGTAAAGCCATTGGAAAGGATTCACGATGTCAAAGGACGTAAACGGTACGGCAAATGTTGATTGGTTAAAGAAAAAAATAAACGCCAGACCAATCACCAGTCCAGGCAGGGCAATAGGTAAAATGGAAAGAAAATAGGAAAGTCTGCGTACCATTTTTAAATGCCTTGTTTTTTCAATTAAATAAGCGCCAATAAAGATAATTACCGTACCCATAACAGCTGTCACGGTGGAGACAATGATACTGTTATAAAATGGCTGCAGCCCATCTCCGGCGACGTTCCCGAAACCAAAGTGGCGGAGCGTCAGGGAAAAGTCATACGGCCACACGTTAACAAAAGCTGCCGCAAAAATGGCCGAGAATAACGTAAGAATAGCTGCCGACAGCAGGATACAGTACAACATATAGAAGCGGTCGCGTACTGGATTGACAGGTGCTCGATATGGAGAAGCTTTGGCGCTGATACCTGTCTGTTTCCGCTGAATTCTTTGATCCACAACAAAGGCAATCAGGGCAGGAATAGTCAGGATAATACCGACAGTTGCCCCCATCGAAAAGTTCTGCTGGCCGATAACCTGCTTGTAAATGTCAGTTGCAAGGACGTCGTACTGTCCACCGACCACTTTCGGAGCGCCGAAATCTGTAAAGCTGAGCGTGAAACAGACGAAAAAGGCACTGACGAGGCCGTATTTAATGCTTGGAAGGGTTATTGTGAACAGTTTTTTTACTGCTCCGGCTCCAAAGGTGTCAGCTGCTTCATAAAGCCTTTGATCAGCAGTCGAAAGAGCTACCTTCAGAATCAGGAAAGCCTGAGGAAACGTGAACATGATTTCCGAGATGACAATCCCTTTCAGCCCGTAAATATTGAAATCTGAATCTTCCCATCCGAACCATTGTTCAAATAAGCCAAAAAACCCTGTAGTGAATATTCCGTTATTACCGAAAAGGTAAATCAGCGCAATGCCGTACATCATCGTGGGAGCAAACAACGGGAGCATCCCCATGGAGGTGAAAAATGCCTTACCTTTCATGTGTGTTCGCTCCAGCGCATAAGCAAAAAGAAAAGCAGCACCTACAGAGACGACTGCGGTGATGGAGGCAACAGTCAGAGTATGTACTGCTGACTGAAAAAGGCTCGGAGAAGAGAAATACGTGATGAAATTTCCAAGTCCAATGTATTCTCCTTCCCGGTTTTGTAAAGCTCTTTTTAATAGTTCGATAACAGGCAGGACGATGGTGCTTCCAAGTCCTAAAAACATGAGTAGAATGAGAAGGTGCTGGATTTGTTCATGTCTCCCTCGTTTCTGTTGAATAACCGGGTGCCGTTCAAAGAGGTTTTGCAAAATTGTATTCACGGTTGGCCTCCTGCGATAAAACCGGCATTTTGCAGCTGGTGGGCAGAGCCCTGTTTTCAAAATGGATAAGTTTTTCTTTCTGGATTCCGGCATAAACCGCTTCTCCTACGGAATAAGGATGACGCTTGAACTCATCTGCTTCGATGTCTGCGTATATAATAGAATCTTTTTCCGATTGCTGAAGCATCAATCGATAGGTTCTGCCGCGGAACTCCATGTGCTCAATATGAGCTGGAAGGGAATGTACTACAGGATGTTTGGAAATTTGGACATGCTCTGGACGAATCACTGCTGCTTCTCTTTTCGTCTGTGGCACAATCTGATCTCCAATAAAGTTGGCAGTTCCAATAAAATCAGCTGTAAACGCCGTGGCGGGGTGGTCATATACTTCCTGGGGCGTGCCTGTCTGTTCGATCAAGGAGTCATTCATGACAACCAGGCGATCCGCCATAGAGAGAGCTTCCTCCTGGTCGTGTGTAACCATAATCGTTGTGATCCCCAGCTGTCTTTGTAACTTTTTCATTTCATTGCGCAGCTGCAAACGAACCTTAGCGTCTAAGGCGGACAGTGGTTCGTCCAATAAAAGAAAATCCGGTGACATGGCGAGAGCCCGTGCTAATGCTACACGCTGCTGCTGGCCTCCGGACAGCTGGAGAGGATAGCTGTCAGCTATGTGTTCAAGGTTTACAAGTTTAAGTGTATCCAATGCCTTTTCTCTGCGTTCTTTTTTAGACATGCTGGTATCCAATCCGTAGGCTGTATTTTGAGCAGCCGTTAAGTTAGGAAAAAGGGCATACGACTGAAACACAATGCCGAAATTCCTCTGCGCCGGCGGTAAGTGGGTGATCTGTTTATCATTCATCAGGACGGCCCCCTGGTTCGGTTTTTCCAAACCAGCGATAATCCGCAGTAACGTCGTTTTTCCACAGCCACTGGGTCCGAGCAGACAGATGAATTCTCCTTTGTCGATGGAAAAAGTTAAATCATTTAATGCGGTGAATGACTTAAAGTTCTTCGTAATATTCTGTACGGTTAAATGTTTCATCGGTTGACTCCCTCCTTTATTGTGGGATAATGGAGACAGCATGACGGAAACAGCTGTCTCCGGAAGTACAAGGATAACTTGGGCATTTCACTTGTACACTATTCTTTTGGGGCACTCTTTCCGTCATATTTTTTTGTCCACTTATCCAGAATGGTGCTGCGGTTTTCCGCGGCCCAATTGAAGTCATTTTCAATCAGCTGATCTGTCGGATTTTCCGGGAACCCTTCCGGTACGGGCTTATCTGTTGGAACTGTTGTGATGGCGAAATTTTCACTGTAAGCTTTCATTGCTTTGTCAGAAATGGCCCAGTCTAAAAATTTCTTTGCAGCTGGTTTAATGTTTTCTTTTTTGACAAGGGCATTAGCTTCCAAATCCCATCCTGAGCCTTCTTCCGGGAAAATAGTTTTAATCGGTTGTCCTTTTTCTGCTTGTGTGATTCCGCGGTAGCCAAAGGAAACGCCGATAGGATATTCTCCCTGTCCTGCCAGTTTGGCGGGTTTTGAACCGGAATGGGTGTACATGCCGACATTTTGATGAAGTTTGTCCATGTAATTCCAGGCATTTTCTTCACCCATGAGCTGAATCAGAGCAGATACGGTTAAATATCCAGTTCCAGAGGAAGCAGGGTTTGGCATTACGATCAAATCTTTATATTGAGGATCCAGTAAATCTTTATAACTTTGCGGAACCTCCAGTCCCATTTCTTTCATTTCGGCGGTGTTTACAGTAAATGCGGTCATCCAGGCATCAATACCGACCCAGTGGGGCTTATCGCCTGAATCTTTGTATTGGCTGGCGATGCGGTCCACTCCTTTTGGTGCATAGCCTTTCAGCATCCCCTCCTGGTCTGCGACAAGAAGGCTGGTAGCTGCTGTTCCCCAAACGACATCGGCGACAGGGTTATCTTTTTCTGCGAGAAGTTTGGAAGTAATCACACCGGTAGAATCACGGACAATGTTCACCTTAATATCGGGATGTTTTTTGTGAAAAGAACTTAAGTATGGTTCGATCATGTCATCCTCTAAAGCCGTGTAAACGGTAATTTCCGTCTTCTCTTCAGCGCTGCCCTGCGAGCACGCTGTCGTAACAATCAGCAGCAGTGCTGAAAAACAAAACAGTATTGTTTTCCTCATTTCATCAAATCCTCCTCTGGTAAATCTTTTTTAATAGGAACGGCAGGTTGCGAGAATAGTTTAGTTATATATATCCCTCCTGTTGTCAGGTACACTTTCACTATAAATTTTCTTTATTAATCTAGTATTAATTCCAAGTAAAAAATGTGTTTTGTTGTTGTTTGTTGTGGTTTTAATTGTTTTGTGAGTTCAGATATAGAAAATCGGAAGAAAGAAGTCAGGGTAAAACGTCACAAGTTGGTCGTTAGGGAGGGGAGGACAAAGAGTCAATTGCGAAATAGAGCAGCTGACACGACCATTGTGAAGGGTGCCCTGTATTTTTCTTATAAAGGGCAGAAATGCAGTTCTCCTGGTTGCAGGCATATGGTTCTGCTCTCGGCGAAGAAGAGGGTATAATGGATGCAAGGAGGGATTTTAGTGAGTATCTATGATATTACCGTTACGAAAGCTGATGGAACAGAGTATACGCTGAACAAGTATGAAGGCGCGCCGATGCTGATCGTCAATACCGCCACCAATTGCGGGCTCAAAGGTCAGTTTGACGGGCTCGAATCCCTGTATCAGAAATACAAGGATGACGGACTGGTCGTGCTTGGTTTCCCGTCGAACCAGTTTAAGCAGGTGCTGGATGACGCAGCAGAGGCGGAAGAATCCTGCCGCCTGAATTACGGGGTCACGTTTCCGATTCATGACATTGTTCAGGTGAACGGCAGCAGTGCCCATCCGCTTTTTCAGTTACTCACAGATGAGCAGAAAGGTATATTCGGAAGCCAGATTAAATGGAATTTCACGAAATTCCTGGTCGACAGAGAAGGAAACGTAGTGAACCGTTTCTCCCCGCAGACGAAACCCGAAGGCCTGGAAGATGACATTCAAAGCGTTGTATCAGGATAAAAAATCTCCCGGCTGCCGCTGAAAGCAGCCGGGAGATTTTTGTGTGAAGCGGTGTTGTTAATAATGGGATTCGGTTATTGGACACTATCAGGAGGAAAATGGAGGGTTAGTGTCCGATAGACAATATCTATTGGACACTACGTCGGCAAAAAGAAGGGATAGTGGCTCTTAGAACCGTTCTATCGGACACTGCAGGCAGCTTTTGTACGATGTAGTGTCCACTACGCGGAACCATCCTGAAAAAGGCAGGCACCCCGGACAACCCCGGATTGCCTGTGAACATTTTATTCAGCTGTGAATAGGGAGCGGGGCCTGTGGTGAGATGATGCCTTCTTCCACCATCTCATGCCAGAAGGCTTCCGGAATGTCGGCATGAAGCGCTTCGATGTTTTCCTGAATCCGCTCAGGGCGGGTCGTGCCCGGTATGACAGCTGCAACCGCTGGATGAGCGGCGGAGAACTGCAGGGCTGCGGCTGTGAGATCCACACCATGATGCGAGGCGATGTCATGCATACGATCCACCTGGGAGGTTACTTCGGACGGGGCTTCGCCGTATTCATAGTGGGAACCGCCTGCGATGATACCGGAACTGTACGGCGCCCCGACCACAATGCTGACGCCCTGTTCCTCGGCCTCCGGCATTAAGCGCTGCAGGGCATGCTCGTGGTCAAGCAGCGTGTAACGGGTTGCCTGCAGGCTGATATCCGGGTTCGCATGTTCGAGCTGCATCGCCAGTTCAATCGGCTCGGTTCGATTTACGCCAATGCCCCAGGACGTAATCACGCCTTCGCTGCGGAGACGTTCCAGCTCAACGAAAGCGCCGTTTCTCGCTTCATCGAAACGCGTTACCCACTCATCCCCATGAAAATCAGGGGAGATGTCGTGAACGTAGATGAAATCGATACGGTCGGTCTGCAGGCGTTCCAAGCTCTGTTCGATCGAGCGGCGCGTGCCTTCCGCGCTGTAGTCGTCGACGACTTTGTTTTTCCGTCCGTGCTGGAAAAGGCCTGCGCCTTTTTCTTCCGTCTCATCGAGCATATAACGCCCGACTTTGGTACTGAGTACATATTCGTCGCGGTTATGCTTGGTGAGCACTTCGCCGAGACGCAGTTCCGCTAGGCCTGCTCCGTAAAACGGCGCCGTGTCAAAATAACGGATGCCGCCGTCCCAGGCTGCTTCTATCACTGCTTTGGCTTCGTCTTCGGGAATATCGCGGTACATGTTGCCAAGAGGCGCAGTGCCGAATCCAAGTTTTCCGTTCTGTTTCAAATCAACCATGTATATACCTCCAATGAGATTTAAAAATAATCAACGCCATCATAACGAAACGTTCCAAGTAGAACGATCCATTCCCTATGTTTCCGCTGCCGCTTTATTGTAAACATATGTAAGCGGATACCGGTAAAAAAGAAAAATTCCCCTATCAGCGGATCTTCTTTATTCTCTTTTTCATTTATGATTTTTGCCGCGGCCGTTGAACCCTGCTGCTACGGGTGCGGCTTTATAGAACGGTTATCTCAGATACAGCTCTTGAAGGACATCGGAAAACAGAGTATAGTGAACATACAATACTTTTATCCAAAATGGTTAAAACAAAGACTTTGTTTAACGAAAGGGGGAAGGTGACATGTCTAAACTGCCGGGAGGAATCCTCAACCTTCCACCGGACTATGACCGTCAATCAGTGAAACAGGATATAACGGCTGGATTAACCGTTTTTATTATGCTGGTACCGCAGGGGATGGCCTATGCGCTGCTGGCCGGACTTCCGCCGGTTATGGGATTGTATGCTTCCACGATACCACTCCTTCTATACGCTCTATTCGGCTCATCGCGGCACCTCGCTGTCGGTCCGGTCGCGCTGTCCTCTATTCTGATATTTTCCGGGGTTTCCGCTTTCGCGGAGCCGCAAAGTTCAAACTACATCACGCTTGTACTGCTTTTGACCTTGATGACTGGAGTGCTGCAGCTGCTGCTGGGTCTCTTGAACGCGGGGGCGCTCGTCAAGTTCATTTCCCAGAATGTGATCAACGGGTTTACTTCCGCTGTCGCTATTATTATAGGTTTCAGCCAGCTTGGCAACTTTTTCGGTGTGGACATGTCGAGTCAGAATCAGATTCTTCCGTTAGCTCTGTCTTTCGTAAAAAATATTTCCGATATCCACCTGCCGACGACCATCATTGGCTTGGTGAGTCTGGCAGTATTGATAGGGCTGAGAAAACGAACCAGACTACCTCTGCCTCTGCTCGTTGTTATAGTGAGTATCGCTATTGTTTATTTGTTTCAACTTGAAGGCGCGGGCGTGAAAATCGTCGGCGAGGTGCCGCGCGGATTTCCGGGATTTTCGGTTCCCGCGCTGGATTCATCCGCCATGGTCATGCTGCTGCCGACGGCATTAACCATCGCTTTCATTGCGATGATGGAGTCGCTCTCCATTACCAAGACACTCGCAGGCAAAGACAGCCCGCCTTTGGATGTGAATAAGGAACTGCGCACGATCGGAACCGCCAATATTGTGGGCCCTTTCTTTTCGTCGTATGCGGTTACCGGGAGTTTTTCCAGAAGTGCGGTGAACTACCGCGCTGGAGCGGTATCCCAGGTTGCCATGGTAATTACCGCTGCCGGTATTATCCTGACGCTGTTTTTTCTGACGCCGTTGTTTTACTACCTTCCGCAGGCCGTACTGGCGGCTATTATTCTGTCGGCGGTGGCGGGTTTGATTAATGTGCCGTCCCTGCGCTATGCTTTTCGCATCAAACCGGTGGATGGATGGGTCTGGGTCGTCACGTTTGCCGCCACTCTGCTTACAGGTATTCAATGGGGGCTCCTGATCGGCGTCGGGGTGTCGTTGTGTATTCTCATCCACCGTATCTCCCAGCCTCATATCGTTGAAGTGGGCTGGGATGATATAACAAGAAATTACCGTGATGTCGAGCGGTTCACCGGCACCGAGCGAATGCCCGGTAAAGTGCTGCTTCGTATTGACGCCAGAATTCATTTTTCCAACGTGACCTACATCGAAAAGGTCGTCGAAAAAAAGGTGAAGAAAGCGGAAGAAAAGCCGGAAAAGCTGTATGACGTGATCATTGACATGGGAGGTGTAAATGATATTGACACGGCCGGTATTGATGAGCTGGAGCGGCTGATCCGGACCTATACCATCCGCGGTGATATCAACATCTGGTTTGTACATCTCAAGGGACCGGTCCGTGACTTACTGCAGCGTGCCGGCTGGGAAGAGCGTTTTCCGGATGTGATGAGTGATCTGACGCTCGATGAATTTGTGAAGGAAAAGCAGACGCCCAATGACTATATGATATAAATGCTGATGAAGGAGAATGCCCTGTGATAGAGGAACTGTTACGCCATCATTCTCCGGCATTCCAGGGAATGCGGGACGTGTATCGTGTCATCCACCAGGAAAGTCCGGTGACGAAAGCGGATCTTTTAAAAAAAATGACTATGAAGCAGACTACGCTCGTCCGCCATCTGGATGCTCTGAAGCAGTACGGCTTGATCCGCATTGCTTCTTATGATGAATCCAGTGGCGGTCGGCCGCCTGCCCTTTATGATGTGGAACCGAAAGCCGCCTTTATCATCGGGATCGCTCTGTCGAGAACGGAGACAACCGTTACAATCGTGGACATGTCGTTTCAGCTGGCTGCCGAAGAAACGTTTCCGATGACAGAACATCATACGCCACCACTTACCATATCGCTGCTGAAACAAACAATAACATCACTTCTCGCCCGGAATCAGATAGATAAAAAAGATGTACTCGGCATCGGGATCGGAACGGTTGGACCGCTGGACCGGGAAAAGGGTGTGATGTATCCGGAGGGTTTCACAGCTCCGGGATGGGAGGAGGTCGCGGTAGTGGAGGAAATGCGGGAGTCGTTCCACCTCGATGTCTTTCTGGAAAACGGGGCGAATACAGCCGCTCTTTATGAATCTCTGCGCCGCCGACAGCGAAATGAGTCCATTCTATACTGCATCAGCGGATGGGGCCTCCGCTGCGGGGTGCTGACAAACGGCATCATCATGCAGAGTCAAAAAGGGGACGCGAGTTCATATGGAAACATGATTATTGATGCCGCGTCAGGAAGAACGCTGTCGTCCTTCATTTCCTATCATCATCTAGTAGATAAAGCAGAGCGGTTCATACAGACGGGAGACCTGGCTGTTTCGGAAACGAACCCCAATAAAAATGATGTGCTGCAATACGTGCTGCAGGAATTGAAAAGCGGGAACGCTGCAGTTGAAAACATAGTGCTTGATTCCGCCTATTATTACGGTGTCGGCCTGGCGAACATGATCAACGTTCTTCACCCGGAAATTGTAGTGCTGAATAGTGAATTGATAAAAGTATCCTCCGCTTACTATGAAAAAGTAATTCAAACCGCGCAGGGCTTTATTTCACGGACAGACCAGCAGCGTCCTGTCTTTCAGCCGGCGGATGATGATGTAAATCCTACAGCTGTTGGAGCGTGTGTATTCGCGTTTTATTCGAAGTTTTCCTGACTCGTGCTTGAACTGGGACACGAGTCCTGTCTGTTTTATCTACTGCCATTGACAAAGAGAATTAGAAAAATATAAGATTAATCTATACTTAAACGAAAAAGGGGATGAACTGTAGGCTCATGAAGTACTAATCCTAATTTCACTTTGACGGAACAAATGCATGATATTCAGGCACCAGCCTTTGCACAGAGGGGGGTGATCTGTATTATCCTGCAGCACCGTTCGGAATAGGATTGGTGGAAACGTGTATCCTGCAGTTCTCCCCAATAGAGGTAGAGGTATGCCCCCTGTTCCGAACGTTTGTACACGGAAATAGGGGGCTGTTTTTATGGGTGGAATGCCTGAATGAATAATCCCCGCCATGCTCATAAAGGAGATGAGATCATGTCATTGATTCATTTACAGGATATCCGGCTGGACGTGAAAGAACGTACGTTATGTACGATTGATCGGTTGAGTATTCATGAGGGGGATAAAATTGGTTTGGTGGGGCCAAACGGGTCTGGAAAGACTTCTCTTCTCGAGCTGATTGCGGGAAAAAAAGAACCGTCAAGCGGGACAGTGATCCAAAGGGCGGCCGTTTCGATGATACCGCAGTTAAAACCCCGGCTTTCCGATAAAAGCGGCGGAGAAATATCGCAGACGGTAATTCAGGAAATATTTTCCGAAGATCCGGATGTTCTGCTTGCTGATGAGCCGACGACCCATCTTGATACCGGCAGTGTGGAGAAGCTGGAGGAGAAACTAAAACGTTGGAATGGGGCATTCATTGTTGTTTCTCATGACCGTGCCTTTCTTGATGCTCTCTGCACACAGATCTGGGAAATAGAGGATGAAAACGTGAAGGTGTTTACCGGCGGTTATACCGATTATGAAGAACAAAAAGAAGCAAAAAGAAGACACCATGAGAAAGAATACAAGAAATATATAGACACGAAAAAGCAACTGGAGGAAGCACTTCATCAGAAAGAGCAGCAAGCACAGAGAGCAGTGAAAAAACCGAAAAACGTGTCGGCTTCCGAGGCAAGAATGACAAAACCGCACTTTGCCAAAAAGCAGAAAAAACTTAGTAAGGATGCAGACGCCGTAGAAACGAGGTTGCATCAGCTGAAGGAGGTGGAACGGCCGAAAGAACTTCCTCCGATTAACATGCAGGTAGTGGAGCAGGAATCTCTGCAGCATCGTCCGATCATACGCGGCTGGAACGTGGAGGGACATATCGGGGATAAACTATTATGGGAGGCTTTTGACTTTTCCATCAGCGGAGGGGATAAAGTTGCTCTTATCGGCCCTAACGGCAGCGGGAAAACAACATTTCTCCGTATGATTTTAGATGAGAGCGGCGGGATTCAGGCGGCGCCAGCTGTGTCTTTCGGTTATTTCAGCCAGATGCTTGAAATTCTGGAGGAAGGGGAGTCTATTCTTGATAATGTGCGGCGTACGTCGTTTCAGGATCAGACAATGATTCGGACGGTGCTCGGCCGCCTCGGTTTCTTTCAGGATGATGTTTTTAAACTGGTGAAAGATTTAAGCGGGGGCGAGCGGGTGAAAACGGCTTTTGCCAAACTGTTTGTGAGTGGTGCGAATGTGCTGATTCTCGATGAACCGACGAATTATTTGGATATCAGGGCGCTTGAAGCGCTGGAATCCCTGCTTCGGGATTACTCCGGCACGGTGCTTTTTGTCTCGCATGACCGACGATTTCTTGAAAAGACGGCGACGAGGATTTTTGCGATGAACAACAAGCACGTCACTGTATTTGATAGATCGTATCAGGAGTATCTGCATACGGAACCTGATGTGGACCATGATCCAATTCAGGATGAACTGTTGATGGTGGAAACGAAGATATCCGAGGTATTAAGCCGCTTGAGTATCGCTCCGTCGGATGCGTTGGATGAAGAGTTCCAACAGCTTTTGAAAAAGAAAAACGATCTGAAACAGCAACTGGACAAGAGTTGATATTCTGATATAACACGTTGGATTTTATAATAGAGGATAATGCAGTCACCATCAGAATTCTCAGAAGCCATTAGCTGCTCGGACGGTGCTTTTAGTGTCCACGGAGTATTTGTTTGTGGACACTAAGCTCCCCACATAGGCGGTTAATGGCTGCGGACGTCTGCCGGCAGCCACTACCCACCTCCATTCAGCGCCGTAGTGTCCATAGAACATCGTTTCATGGACACTAATCCATTATTTCAGATGGTTAGTGGACATAAGCCGGTGTGGAGAGCTGCCTTCCTTATAACACAAAAAACGCTCCCGATTATGGCAAAAAATAATCGGGAGCGTTCGGTGTTGATTGTGCGTTCCGCTTACGTAATGGAAGCTTTATAAATGGAGTCGACGGTTGCTGACATTTTGTTGTTGAATTCTTCGTCCGTCTGATTCACGTTCAGGTCCTGCGTGAGCGCACGGGAGAAGCTGGCAATCAGGCCGTTGTTTTCGGCGAGTTTGCGGTTGGCTTCATCAATTTCATACCCGCCGGAAAGAGCTACAACGCGTACTACATTTGGATGCTCAATGAGCTCTGTGTACGTATTGGCTGCGGTCGGGATGGTGAGTTTGAGCATAACGCGGTCGTCTTCGTTAAGCTCATTGAGATTCTTGAGGATTTCTTCTTTGAGCATTTCTTCGCATTTCGCTTTATCGGAACTGTTAATGTCCACTTCCGGTTCAATGATCGGTACGAGTCCGGCATTGATGATCTGACGGCCGATTTCAAACTGCTGCTCCACGACGGCTTTGATGCCTTCTTCGTTCGGTTCTTTGATAACAGAGCGCATTTTAGTACCGAAGATATTGCGCTCGTTTGCGCGTCTGAGCTTGTCCTCAAGGTCGGCAATCGGCTTCATTTTCTGTACGCCGTTTTCTTCAGCATCCAGGCCGTTGTCGACTTTCAAAAACGGTACAACACCTTTTTTCTCGTAAAGATAATCTGCTGTATACAGACCATCAATTTCGCGGTCCATCGTCTGTTCAAACAGGATGGCGCCGATAATCTGTTCGGAATCAAACGCAGGGGCTGTGATAATCCGCGTACGCATGTCATGTACAAGGTCGAACATCTCTTCTTCCCCGGAATACTGATCTTCCGTTACACCGTATAGTGCCAGTGCTTTCGGTGTGCTGCCGCCGCTTTGGTCCAGTGCAGCGATGAAACCTTTGCCGTTCTTCATTTGTTCCAACTGCTTTTCGTTCATGTACGTCCACTCCTTTTATGATCATTATAATTATTGGATGACATGCCCGTCTCTACTATATCACGATTCGGGGGTCTTACTGTAGTCTTAGATTGAAACTTTTCGGATGAACAAAAGGGCAACCGAAGCAGAATTCTTTCCATTTCCGCTGTTTTGTATTAATATAGTGTGTCGGTGGGGCGGAATGTACCAGTTTTTTCGCTCTGCATGGTTTCGAGAAATAGGAGGAACAATCGATGTCAGACCGCAATAAAGGTATTTTGTTATTACTGGTTTCTGCCTTGGGATTTTCCATTATGGCGGCTTTTGTGAAGCTTTCCGGCGATCTGCCGACGATGCAGAAAGCCTTTTTCCGCAATATTGTCGCAGCTTTTATCACCCTGGGTTTTGTATTATATCACCGGGAGCGGATTTTTGGCAGAAAAGAAAACCAGAAGCTGCTGCTCAGCCGGTCCGCGCTCGGGGCAGTGGGAATCGTCCTGAACTTTTATGCCATTGATCATTTGGTGCTCTCCGATGCAGAAATGCTCAATAAACTCAGTCCGTTTATTCTTATTATATTCTCGGCGGTTTTTCTGAAAGAGACCGTCCGCCGGTATCAAATCATCGCGGTGCTGGTTGCTTTTGCCGGTGCCTTATTCATTATTCAGCCCGAATTTTCTGTAGAAATATTTCCTTATATTATTGGGGTCGTGGGAGCCATGTTTGCGGCAGGTGCCTACACACTGCTGCGCATCCTTGGCAGCCGGGAAAAGCACTACACCGTGGTCTTTTACTTTTCATTCTTTACAACCATTGTGCTGCTGCCGTTTCTTTTCGTTCTGTATGAACCGATGAGCTGGCAGCAATGGGCTCTGCTTCTGTCAGCCGGAGCCTTTGCGACAGTCGGACAGTTCGGTATTACGCTTGCCTATAAGTTCGCGCCGGCGGGGGAAATTTCGATTTTCTTTTATTCGACGGTTGTGTACTCGGCTCTCTTGAGTATTCTTTTATTCGGCCAGGTTCCGACGCTGCTTAGTCTTATAGGGTACATCGTTATTTTCGGAGCATCGTTCTACATGTTCCTGAAAAACAACCGTAAAGATCATGAAGAAACAGAGAAAGAAGCAAGCTGACAAACATCAACCCCCTTTTCACAGCACACGGGAAAGGGGGTTGATTTATTTTTGCCATTAAATCGTAATCATTATTATTTACAAATCGTTAACGTTTCGTTATAATCATACAATGTAAATCGTAATAGTTACGAAAATGGAAGGGGTATAAGTGAATGAAACGTCAGGGTCTGATTTACTTCCTCATCACAGCAGTCATTATGATTGTGGCTGCATGCGGCGGAGGACAGGTGGGACAGAATGCATCCCAGGACAATGCAGATGAGGGCACAAATGGGGAGAGCAATCAGGAACAAGAACCGCTTCAGGTCTATACAACACTGTTTGCGTGGCAGGACTTTACGGAAAAAATCGGCGGCGATCAGGTGGAAGTAACGAACATCGTACCTGCCGGCGCGGATCTGCACAGCTACGAACCAACCAGTCAAACGATGATTGATATGGCAGAGTCGGATTTATTTGTGATGAACGGAGCAGGAATGGAAGGTTTTGCTGAGGCTGTTAACGACACGATGGAGGAAGAAGGAATACCGTCACTTGAAGTGACAAGCAGCATGGACCTGCGGGAGTTCAGCGGCGGACATAATCATTCCCACAATCATTCGCATGATCATTCCGGTGAAGGAGAAGAAAGCGGTCATTCCCACTCCCACGGCAGCGTTGATCCACACGCATGGCTGGACCCTGTACGCGCTCAGGGAGCCGTGGATACTATTAAAAACAAGTTGATTGAACTGCGTCCGGAGCAGGAAAGCCTTTTTGAAGAAAATGCTTCTGAACTAAAAAACAGACTATCCGATCTGGATGAGAAGTTTTCACAGCTTGCTGAATCAGCAGGACATAACCGTTTCATCGTTTCCCATGCGGCGTATGGATACTGGGAAGACCGGTACGGACTGGAACAGATCAGCGTATCAGGACTTGCTCCATCATCGGAACCATCCCAGAAAGAACTGCGGAATATCATTAGTACCGTGGAATCCGAGGGCATCGAACACGTCATGTTTGAGCAGAACGTCACCTCGAAAGTGACAGAGGTGATTCAGAACGAAGTCGGAGCCGAAGCACTGCAGCTCCACAATCTGTCCGTACGTACCGAAGAAGAAATTCAAAATAACGAAGACTATTTCGATCTGATGCAGCAGAATCTGGACAACCTCCAAACGGCGCTGGAAGCTGCATCCGCAAATCAATCCAGCAGCTCGAATCAAGGTGGTTCCAATGAAGAAACCGAGGGAAACAACAGCCATAGTCATGACCACAGCCACGATCACAGCCATTAATGAAACCCTGAAGTGAAAGGAGGTACAAGAACATGAGAAAAATTCCTGTGACCGTACTGAGCGGGTACCTCGGTGCGGGAAAAACGACCATTTTGAATCATGTGTTGAACAATCGACAGGGCCTGAAAACGGCAGTCATCGTCAACGACATGAGTGAAGTCAATGTGGATGCCGGCATCATTGAACATGGCGGTTTCAAGCGGACGGAGGAAAAAATGGTGGAGATGTCAAACGGCTGCATCTGCTGCACTCTCCGCGAAGATCTGCTTGTAGAGGTGCAGCGGCTGGCTGAGCAGGGGGATATCGATTATATCATCATCGAATCGTCCGGCATCAGTGAACCGGTACCGGTGGCACAGACATTCAGTTATATCGATGAAGATATGGGAATCGACCTTACCCAGTATTGTAAACTCGATACGATGGTAACAGTCGTGGATGCGAATCGTTTCTGGGAAGACTTTTCATCCGGAGAATCGCTTCTGGACCGTAAACAGGAAGCAGTGGAAGAGGACGCGAGACAGGTCGTCGATCTCTTAATCGACCAGGTTGAGTTCTGTGACGTGATGGTGGCTAACAAAATGGATATGGTTCCTGCAGAAAAAAGAGATCAGCTTATTGCGTTTCTCCAGAAGCTGCAGCCGGAGGCAAAACTCATTAAGACCAATTACGGCAATGTGGAGTTGCAGGACATTCTCGGCACCGGCCTGTTTGAATTTGAGAAAGCCAGTGAATCGGCCGGTTGGCTCCAGGAACTTGAACAGGAGGAGCACACCCCGGAAACCGAAGAGTACGGAATCCGTTCCTTTGTGTACCGCCGCAGAATGCCGTTTCACACGGAAAGGCTGAAGCAGTGGTTTGAACAGTACCCGAAAGAAATCGCGAGAGCAAAAGGGATCGCCTGGCTTTCCACGTACCATACGATGGCATTTATGCTCTCCCAGGCCGCTTCCTCTATTACCCTTGAATCTGTTACGTATTGGGTGGACGCCCTGCCGTCTGCGGAAAAAGGTGAAATGCTGCGTGAACAACCGGAAGCGAAAGCAGAGTTGGAAGATTACCCTTACGGAGACCGCAAAACAGAACTTGTGTTTATAGGTGTTGATCTGGACGCGGACTATATTGAACAGACACTCGACGAATGCCTCATTCAGCCAAGTGAAATGGAAGAATGGCGCGAATCCTTTGAAGAAGAAAAGCAGAAAATACCAGGCATTTAATAAAGGAGGAAACGAAACCATGGCTAAAAGATCAAAGATTGCCAGAGAAAAACAAAGACAGAAGACAGTTGAAAAATATGCAGAGCAGCGCAAAGAACTAAAAGAAAAAGGCGACTATGAGGCGTTGAAGAAGCTGCCGCGTGATGCGTCCCCGACACGGCTTCACAACCGCTGTGAGGTCACTGGGCGTCCGCATGGTTATATGCGCAAATTCGGCCTGTCCCGTATTGCGTTCAGGGATCTTGCCCATAAAGGACAGCTTCCCGGCGTAAAAAAATCAAGCTGGTAACAGTGGGGCAGGCGGTTTGAATCTGATTTCAGACCATGCTTTCTTTGCAGGACAGAAATAGAATATAAAAAAGGAGCCCGGAGGTGTGACCTCTGAGGCTCTTTTTCTGTCATCAGCATAGGGAAGCCGTAAATATCCGTTCAAAAGCCCGCCGTCCATCCGGCATCGGCTGTGATCACGGTACCGTTGATAAAACTTGCTTCATCAGAGGCGAGAAAAACCGCGAGCGCCGCGATGTCATCCGGCTCCCCTGCCCGGGGCATCACGCTCTGGGTCAATTGGGTCCGTCCTGCTCCAAATTCGCTCACATCATGAATAGAGGACTGAATGTTTGTCTGGACGCCGCCCGGTGCAATCGCATTACAGCGGATGCCTTGTTCGGCATACATAAAACCGGTGTTTTTCGTCAGGCCGACCACCGCATGTTTTGAGGCGGTATAGGCAGCTCCGGCATGTGCGCCGTTCAATCCGCCGGTGGAAGCCGTGTTGATAATGACACCTTTCTGTTTTTCCAGAAAAATCGGCAGCGCGTGACGGATGGCGCGCATTACCGCTTTTGTATTAATATCAAAAAGCAGATCCCACTTGTCATCGGAAATGTCGCCGGCGGCTTCCATCCCGTCCATCACTCCGGCATTGTTCACGAGAATATCTATCGTGCCGTGCGTCGCTGCAGCCGTGTCGATCATGTTTTCAATATCGGCCCGACGAGTGATATCGGCGGCTATCCCTGAAGCAATGCCGCCGTTGGACGCGATGGTGTCCGCGACTGTTTTTACCCCTTCCTTATTGATATCGACGGCCGCCACCTTGGCGCCCTCATCTGCAAAACGCTCCGCGATCGCTTTTCCCATACCTGAAGCAGCACCGGTAATGACAGCTGTTTTTCCTTCCAATCTCACAGAAATGACCTCCTCGTAAATAAAAGATGGAAACCATGCATGCCCAAAAGCATTTCTCCACTTATCTTATCTCATTTTATAACTTATGTCAGAGTATCTGTTTACGCTGGTCCTCTCATCTGTCCCATTGATGCTCCTGCATCTTCACCCTCCCGAGATGTTTGGTATGACTGATTTTATGAACGGGTGGTGGAATTACTGTAAAGTATCTCGAGCAGATGGTGAGCGGCAAACATCCAGCCCCGGGCGGAAGGTGCTGCACTTCACCGTCCGGGGCCGGTTTTATTCAGGGTAATCACAGTACTCGATAATGGTGCCTTCCGTATCCGCCGGGTTTAAGTAGATGAGACGTCTGCCGTGTTTATTTATCCGGCGCGTATGATCGAGGACGCGGATTCCCTGTTCCTCCAACTCCTTCAGTGCTTCATCGAGATTGTGCACGCGGTAGGCGATATGATGAACGCCTTTGCCTTTCTGCTTGATAAAACGTGCAATCGGGGATGTCGCATTACTGGTCGGCGCCAGCAGTTCTGTCTGAAGGCCGTTGACGTGAAGAACGGCCACCTCACTTTCCACTCCGGGAGCTTCGCTGATGTAATGGTCTATGAACGTGCCTCCCAGCACATTGATGTAAAAAGCTTTGCTTCCTTCTATATCCCGTACGGCTATACCGATATGATCGATCATTTTGTCCATTCTGATCCCCTTCCTGTTCATGAAACGTGACTCCTGATTTCATTTTATAGGAGAAACCGGCCCTTTCACACGGTGAATGATGTTTCTCTTTAGTTTTATGTTGATCAAAATGAAACTTCAATGCATGAATGTCTTTGTTGCGGAAACATTAGAAAGAGGAACTTTATAGGGGGATATCATATGAGCTACAGAGAGTACTGGAATCAGATACAGGAGACAAAGGATGAGTTGAATTCGCTTATTTCTTCTTATTGGAGTGGCTATTCGAATGTAGGGGACTGGGAATTCTGGGTCGTACTTTCGTTATTGGTGTTCCCGCTGTTACTACTGTATTTTATAGACAGAAACAGAATATTTGAACTGTTTTGTTTCGGATATACCGTTCATTTACTCTGGACTTATATTGATATGATACTGGAAAACTACAACTATCTAACTCACACTCATTTTATAACGCCTCTGCTCCCGTTTGCGTTAACCGTGACCACGTCTCTGCTTCCTGTCGGCTTTCTGCTGTTGTACCAGTACTGTACCAATCATAAGAAAAATTTTTATATCTGTACGATCGTTTTAAGCGCGGTATTTGTTTTCGTGTTTATGTCCGTGGAAAGAGTGATAGGCTTGGTGGAATTCACCCGTGGCATGAATCAGTTTTACGTTTTTCTTATTGATATCGTTATCGCTTATATATCATATTGGTTCATAACAGGGATTAAACGATTTATCACCCCTGATGCAGATGATGGCTAAGATGGATTCGTATCAGCAGGATGTGAGTAGAGAGGAGTCCTGCCGTGTTTGTTGGAGCAGACCGTTTCACCAGCCCCCTCACACGGCTCACCACAATTTCACTTCCCACCCCTTGGCACCCCTTGTATAATGATTAATATGGTACCCGCCCAGCCCTTTGGATTAATGAATCATGCCGCTATGGAAGGGTATCAGGGACAAGCTGTTTAACCGGGAGGGAATAAGATGAGCTTTTTTTTGGAGCGGGCGGTCGAACTTGCTCTTCGCAATGCAGAAGAAGGTGGCCGCCCGTTTGGCGCCGTACTTGTGAAGAATGGACGGATTGCGGCTGAAGGGGTGAATGAACTGCACCGCGGGTATGACGTGAGTGCGCATGCCGAAATGGAAGCTATTCGAAGCGTACAGCAGGAGCACAAGACATACGACTTGTCAGGATATACGATGTATGCCAGCGGGGAGCCGTGTCCAATGTGCCTGTCGGCGATGTATTTCACCGGCATCGAGACGGTTTACTATGCAGGAACGGTAGAAGAAGCGGCAGCAGCAGGTCTGGACCTTTCCAAAATCATTTATGATGATCTACAGAAGCCAAAACAGGCACGTAAAGTCTCGATGATTCAAATGCTGAAAAAGGAAAGCCAGGAAGACCTGATACAGCGTTGGAATAGATGAGGAGGGTCTGTCCGATTATCAACCTGCTGTATTCAACCGCTGCAGATGCCGGATTCCTAAACGCTAGGAAGAAGTCCATTGTCCGCCGTTGACGTGGAGGGTCTGGCCTGTCACAAAACGGGAATCGTCCGAAGCCAGGTAAACGTAGGTGGGAGCCAGTTCGAAAGGCTGTCCCTGTCGGCCCATGGGATTCCCAGCCATCGTCACTTCATCCGCTGAAAAACTTGCTGGAATCAATGGTGTCCAAATACGACCCGGTGCAACGGCGTTCACCCGTATTCCCTGGTTCACCAGGTTATTTGCTAAAGCCCGAGTAAACCCAACATTCGCACCTTTTGATGCCGTATAATCCATTAATTGTTTGTTACCATCATAGGTCACAACAGAAGCGGTATTAATAATTGAACTTCCCGCCTGCAAATGGGGAAGAGCTGCCCTGGTAGTGTAAAAATGTGAGTATATGTTCACTTTAAACGTGTCGTCAAATTGTTCATCACTAATATCAAGCAGACTTAACTGCTGAAATTGAATGCCGACATGGTTACAGAGAATATCGAGCTGCCCGAAGACAGCCACGGTTTCTTCTACAATATAAACACACTGCTGTTTTTCTCTCATATCTCCAGGCAGTAAAAGACAGCGTTGTCCCAGTTCTTCGACACGTCGTTTCGTCCGTTGGGCATCCTCCTGCTCATCTAAATAGGAAATCGCTACATCTGCCCCTTCTTTGGCGAAGGCGATGGCTGCAGCGGCTCCAATGCCGCTGTCCCCTCCGGTAATCAGTGCAGTCTTTCCAGTTAGTTTGCCGCTTCCCTGATAGTTGGGATTTTCGACGATCGGGCGCGGGTTCATGAGTTTTTCCAGTCCCGGCTGTCGATATTGACGCTGTTCCGGTACTGTCATAGGAACCTCTTCATATTGAGTGACTTTACCATAATTGGGGTACAACGGATAATTAAAGGATGCCATGAAAAAACCTCCAAAGTCTTATTTCTTTCACCTTATGTTTTTTAGTCATCAGCCGTGCAGAAGCTTTTTGACAAAGGACATGCTCACGATAAGGTGGGAAGGAATAAGGTGAAAAAAGATTGGAGGTTTAGAAAATGTTTTATTCCCAGGAAAATGTGCTGCTGCTTCATCAGTCGGAGGAAAGGGTAAACGTTTATTATAATGGCAACCCTCGTCCGTTTTCCCTGCCCAAAATAGGTCCGAGACCCCCGTATTTCTGTTATCCAAGATACGAACCGTATTATCCGGTGATATAAAAAAGAGAACGGCTTCGGGGCTTCCGAAGTCTTTTTTTGTCAACATTCCGTATATTCGCAGGGTTAGCACCGGGCCGTATGACCAATCAAGTATTCTGTAAAAACAAGATTAAATTAGCTTTCCGGCTGCTGAAAAGGATGCGACGTGCCGGGACCCGGGCAGGGATGCAGGAAGGTGGTGTGTGCAGCCTGCCGCGTTTTTTATGACACTTCTAAAGAGCTGGGCGAACTGCATTAAGTGTGTCTGCATCTCAAAAAAATCACAGCGACGTCACTGCGGAAGGATTTTGATATGGCTTCAGCGCAGCAAGTGATCGATGTGGCAGTCTTCACGGAAACCATATGCGCAATTTCTTCATTAGTTCATTGTACTCCTTTAGGAACGGCTTTGGTCACAGTATGAATGAGTGCCTGAAACACCGTGTCATTTTATCCTAGCCTTTTCCTTTCCTTTTTCGTATAAAGGTCATTATCAGATCCGCTGCTAATAACAGGAGAAACAACCCAATCACTGCAGTTTCGCCAACATCCATGACCCGGAACGGAATAAAGGCGTTTCGGACAGCATCTTTTCTATTAAATCCCATCGCCATGTCGAGAATCAGGGAAACCCCAATCAGCGTGCTGAAAAGTAAACATACAATGCCCGCTATTTTCACATTTATCATCTCCATTTCCTATACTGTTCCTTTCAGGCTGACGTTATGTATATTGCAGGTGCAAAGGAATCACACTAACCGTAAATACAAAGAAAGCAAGGTTGCTATGCCCTATCGATTACGACGTTTGTTCAGATCCAAAAAACAGCAGACTCATTCCATCGCGGACCAGAAAAACAGGACGCCGTTAGAAACTTCTCTGAAGGAGAATCTGAAGGAGTTCAAAAAGAGAACTGGAAACAGTTCGGATGTGGTAATCCGGACGTTAACGACGGGAGGGATGCAATGGGAAGCGGCAGTTGTATACATTGACGGCATTGTCGATAATTTATCCATTGATGAGTTTCTCCTGGAACCGCTGCTGCAGCTTCAGGTTCCGGCATCGCCCGTTCAACAACAGGACGTCCCGGAGTTCATTGCAGAACAGGTTATTGCTCTTGGGGGAATTGACCCGGTATCGGATTGGGAAACGCTTTTTGAAGCGGTGACCATCGGGAGGGCGGTTCTGTTCATCGATGGTGCCGCAAAAGCATTAAGTGCGAGTACCATTGGCGGCGAACGGCGTGCGGTGGAAGAGCCGCCTACCGAAATATCAATCCGCGGACCCCGGGAAGGATTTACCGAGTCGATTCGGACTAATACTGCGATGGTACGCCGTCGAATCAAAAACCCGAATCTGAGGGTGAAAACGATGAAAATCGGCCGTCAAACGAAAACAAATGTAGAAATTATGTATCTTGAAGGGATAGCAGATAACAAAGTGGTAGAGGAAGTCCGCCGCCGTCTAAAACAAATAGACATGGGGAGTATTCTTGACTCAGGCTATATCGAAGAATTGATAGAAGATCAGCCGTCTTCTCCCTTCCCGACTATTCATTTTACGGAGCGCCCGGATTCTGCTGCCGGCAACATCCTCGAGGGACGGGTGGCTGTCTTTGTAGACGGCAGTCCGTTTATTCTGCATATGCCCGCGGTTTTCATTCAATTTTTTCAGTCAGTTGATGATTATTACAGCCGTTCTTTTATCGCTTCTTCTCTGCGGATGCTCCGGATTATGGTTTTTTTAATTTCCCTTTACGCTCCTGCCACATATGTGGCAGCCACGACGTTTCACCAGGAGATGATTCCGACGCAGCTTTTGATTGTACTGTCGGCACAGCGTGAAGCGGTTCCTTTTCCGGCGGTGATTGAGGCGTTCATTATGGAAACGACGTTTGAGATTTTACGGGAAGCAGGTATCCGCATGCCGAAAGCCGTCGGGCAGACGGTGTCGATTGTGGGGGCTCTTGTAATCGGCCAGTCAGCGGTACAGGCAGGAATTGTTTCGCCGGCGATGGTGATTATCGTGGCAATTACGGCGATTGCAAGTTTTACAACGCCGTCCTATTCCATGGCTGTTGCCGCCCGCATGATTCGTTTTATTCTAATGGTGATCGCGGCCTCTTTCGGATTTTACGGGTTGATTTTGTCGTTCATTGTGATTACCGCCCATCTATGCGGACTCCGTTCCTTCGGTGTGCCTTATATGGCTCCTCTTGCTCCGTTCATCCGCGCAGATTTTGAAGATTCGGTGATCCGCCTGCCGTGGTGGGAAGCGAAAGAACGTCCTCGTCTTATCAGCGGGCAGAATAGTGTGCGCCAGGGAGAGAACTTGAAACCGGAAGCTCCCGGTACACAAAGTATCCGGAAACAACGGAAGAATACAGGTGAACTGGATGAAGACTAGATTGTGTTGTCTGACCTCTGCATTGTTGGGAATAATATTGCTTTCCGGGTGCTGGAGTAATGAGGAACTTCCTGATCTTGCACTTGTTTCAGCGATGGGGGTTGATCTGGAAAAAGATGGACGCTACACCGTGACGGTACAGGTTATTAATCCGGGGAATGTAGCCGGGGAAAGCACACAGGGAACGGGAGAATCGGCAAGCCCGCCTGTATCGACCTTCACCGAATCCGGTTGGAACCTTACCGAAATTAACCGTAAAATATCCAAAAAGGTATCGCGGCATATGTACTATGCCCACACGAATCTTATCGTGATCAGTGAAAAGCTGGCACAGGAGAAAGGAATTCTGCAGGTGTTCGAAGTGCTGGAACGTGACCATGAATTCCGTTCCAGCGCCAAAGTAGTAATCTCTTACCGGTCTGACGCAGAAGATATCATGAAAACGTTGAGTAGTATTGATAAAGTCCCGTCCGATAAAATTATTAATACCATGAAGGCAACAGAAAAAGCATGGGGGGAGCATGTAAGTGTAAGTATAAGGGAGCTGATTGCCAAACTCGTGTCGTCCGGTGAGGAGCCGGTTGTCACCACCTTTCATACGACTCGAAATAAGGGGGAGACACTTCAGAGCATTCAGCAGACCAACCCCGCCGGCCGCCTGAAAGCTGCCGGTCTGGCCGTTTTTAAAGATGGAAGAATGGTTGATATGACAACAGGTGAAACCTCCAAAGGGATCGTCTGGCTGCTCAATAAGGTAAAAAACACAGCGGTTTCCGTAAACTGGGAAGGAGAAAAGCACGCGGCTGTCTATGACTTGATGCGGCAGCAGACCAAGGTTACGGCCGATGTGGAGAAAGGGGGGGACATACGAATGAAGGTGGACATAGCCGCCGAAGGAAATGCCAGTGAAGTAAAAATACCCATTAATTTAGCATCCCCTGATGTTTTGAACAAAATGGAACAGAAGGTGGAAGAGACAATCAAACAAAGTATTCTGAGTGCGGTCGATAAGGCGCAGGATCTGGAAACCGATATTCTCGGATTCGGTGCAGTGGTCCACCGGACGGATCCGGAAGCATGGAAAAGATGGAAAAAGGAATGGGATGAAAGATATTTCCCTGATGTACAGGTGGATGTTTCGGTGGATGTATTTATCCGGCGGACCGGGCTGCGCAATGAACCCTTTCACAGGAATTGATCAGGATGAGGCCGGGACAGGGGGGTGGAACGGATGGAGAGGGCAAAGATAAACGCCGGGCAGTTGTTTGTGCTGATCTTTTTATTCGAAATGGGAAGTGCCCTCCTGCTGTCTTTAGGCATCGAGGCAAAACAGGATGCCTGGCTGGCTGTGCTGACAGGGATGTGTGGGAGTCTTTTTTTGTTCTGGATGTATTACCGACTGTATCTGTTTTACCCGGACATGCTTCCCACCTCTTATATGCAGCATATTTTCGGCCCTTTTTTTGGAAAAATCGCAGCATACCTCTATATATTACTTTTTATGTACAACGGTGCACGAGTACTGCGTGATTTTGGAGAAATGCTCGTCACGTCTACCTATACGGAAACTCCGCTTTTTATTATAAATGCCCTTCTTTTGCTTATCGTCCTGTATGTCATTCATAAAGGTATTGAGGTGATTGCCAGGACAGGAGAGATCTTGTTTGTCGTTCTTTATGTATTGGCTGTAACCGGATCCATACTGATTGTGGTATCAGGTTTGATCAACATAGACCACCTGAAACCAGTACTGGAAGGAGGCATAGGCCGTATTCTGAAAACAGCCGGCACGGAGACGTTGTATGTGCCGTTTGGAGAAGCAGTCGTCTTTTTTATGATTCTGCCTTATGTAAACCGTCCGGATAAAATCAAACCTGCTATGTTTTCCGCGCTTGTACTGAGTGGCATTAATTTGACAATTACCATGGCGGTGAATATTGCTGTACTGGGAGTAGATCTGACCGAGCGTTCACAGTTTCCGCTTTTGAACACTATTCAAGCCATTCAGGTAGCAGAATTTCTGGAGCGTCTCGATGTCTTTTTCATGATTGCTATAATCGTGGGGGGGTTCGTGAAAATAAGCATCTATTTTTACGCAGTCGTTATCGGAGTGTCCGATTTATTTCGCGTGAAAGAAATCTCCAGCCTGATATTTCCGCTGGGTCTTGTTCTCCTGTTTTTATCCATGGTGATTGCCAGCGGTTATGCCGAGCACATTAAAGAAGGGCTGCGCTTCGTGCCGTTATATATGCATCTGCCGCTTCATGTCATTCTGCCGGCTCTTCTTTTGACGGTAGCCGCGTTGAAAAAGCGGCACTCGATGAATAAGCGGAAACAATCTTGAAAAACTAAGAAATAATCGGTTTTCCAGTTGAAAAGTAAGTTCAGTAAGAAGCTGGAATGAAGCAGAAAACAGGAGAATCAGTATGAATATTAATGGAGAAAAACAGAGCAAAAAACTGGAAATCGTGCTATGGAGTATCGCGCTGCCTGGGTTCGGACATTTAATATTGAAGCAATATGTGAAAGGACTGCTGCTTGTTTTTCTGGAAACGCTCGTTAATGTATGTGGGCATTTTAATACCGTCATCGTGCTTAGTTTTAACGGTAAGATTCAGCAGGCCATTGAGCAGACGGACTATCAATGGCTGATGTTTTACCCATGTCTGTATTTTTTTGGAATATGGGATGCCTACCGGGAAGCAGGAGGAGGAGAAAAGCCCTTTTCGTATCTTCCAATGGCGTTTTCAGCCTATTTTGTTACGGTAGGTCTTATTTTTTCACCTGTGTTTACATTCTTCGGACAAAAAATCGGTCCCATGTGGCTGCCGATGCTGTTTCTCCCTCTGGGGTTCGGCATCGGCTCATTAATCAGAACCATATTGATGAGCAGCAGACAAAAGGACAATGAACAAAAAGAAAGAGGAGGAAGAAGCGGTGGATAAACAAGGCCATCTAACATCTGCAGAAATAGGAAACTTATGGACGTCGTATATGAACAATAGTATGTCGACTGTCATGCTTTCGTTTATGCTTCAGCATATACAGGATAAGGAGATTAAGGAAGCGGTACAGAAGTCTTATGATATTGCACAGCGTTATCTGGAAGAGATACGGTCTTTTTTTGAAGCGGAAGCCTACGTGATGCCGGATGGTTTTTCCGAAGGTGATGTTCATATGGACGCCCCGTGGCTTTTTTCAGATATTTTTTGTTTAACGTACGTGCACCATATGTCCAAGGTCGGGATGATAAATTACGGCGGTTTTCTTGGGATGAGCCGCCGCGAAGATATCCGTTCCTTTTATACGAGGCTGTTGTCAGATACTTCTTCTTTGTATAATCACACCACGGAAACGGCTGTTTCCAAGGGCATTCACGCCACTTACCCTTATCTGGAGGTTCCAAAAGAACAGGAGTACATTGAAGGGAAGCGATACTTGAGCGGTCTTAACCCTCTCCGTAACAAACGGGCATTAAATGCGGTGGAAATAGCTTATCTGTATATGAACATTCTCACAAACACGATTGGAGAGAAACTGGCCATTGCTTTTGCGCAGACGTCCATGTCCAAAGAGATACAGGATTATATGATCCGGGGAAAAGATATTGCAACGAAGCATATTAAGATATTTGCTTCCACGCTGGAGGAAAATGATATTGTGGCAGCAAGACTTCCCGACCTCGGCGTCAGTGGTTCGACGACTCGTACGTTTTCGGATAAACTGATGATGTTTCATATGTCGGTTTTAACAGCTGCCGGCACGGGAAATTATGCACTCGCTGCTGCTTCGAGCCTGCGCACAGATCTGGCTCTGAACTATGAGAGGTTATCATTGGAAGTTGCGAGATACGCAAAAAGCGGCGTGGAAATCATGATTAAGCATAACTGGATGGAACAACCTCCGGAAACTGCAGATAGGGATAAATTGAGCCGGAAAAAAGAATAAGTCGAAATCATTCCTGTTTACAAATCGTAACGATGACGATATACTAATGAAGGATTTATCGTAATCGTTACGAAAGGGGAATATATCATGAAAAAATGGGGTCTTATACTTACGGCCATACTGCTGACTGCTGGTATTGTATCCGCCTGCGGTTCAGGAAACGGGGAAGGAGCCAGTGGTGAGTCTCAGGAAACCGGGGAAGAAGAACCTCTACATATTTATACAACATTGTCTGCCTGGAAGGATTTTGCGGAAAGGATAGGCGGAAGCGAGGTGGAAGTGGAAAATCTTGTCCCGGCAGGCGCCGATGCCCACAGCTTCGAACCAACATCGCAGACAATGATTGATATCGCCGAGTCCGATGCATTTATGTACAATGGAGCGGGACTGGAGGGTTTTGCGGATGCGGTTAATGATACCGCTGCGGATGAAAACGTAACCTCGCTTGCAGTAACGGAAGGGCTGAACCTGCGGGAAGCCTCCTCCGGCCACAACCACAGTCACGGCGAAGGAGAGCATGCCCATCAGCATGAAAGCAGTGTGGATCCCCACGTCTGGCTGGATCCTGTACTTGCTCAGGAGGCGGCCGCCAATATTAGAGACATGCTTATTGAACTCCGCCCGGAAAAAGAAGAGATGTTTGCGGAGAATTATCAGACGCTGAAAGAAGACCTGAATACTCTGCATGAAGAGTTCAGCACGATGGCAGAAGAAGCAGAAAACAATACGTTTATCGTATCCCATGCCGGATACGGATATTGGGAAGACCGGTACGGTTTGAATCAAATGGCCGTGACTGGTATTTCACCTTCGGCCGAACCTTCCCAGAAAGAGCTGCAGTCCATCATTGATACCATCGAAAACAGCGGCATCAACCATGTTATGCTGGAGCAGAATGTGTCATCGAAAGTAACCGAAGTCGTTCAGGAAGAAGCAGGCGCCAAAGCCCTTACTCTTCATAATCTCGCAACGCTTACCGAAGAAGAGATCGAAGCGGGAGAAGACTATTTCAGCCTGATGCGGCAGAATATCGAAAACATGAAAACCGCCCTCCAGTATTCCGTAGATGCCGGCCGTTCATCAGAGAGTGGGAAAGAACACAGCCATGAAGGGCACGATCACAGCAGCCACGACCATGAAGGTCATAACCACAGCCATGAGGGACACAATCATTAACAGCTGACAAAACCAGGCAGGGAACAGTTCCCTGCCTGGTTTTGTCTATCAAGCGTTCCGGTTGTAGGTTATTCCCCGCGCTGCAAAAGCTGCTGTAGTGCAGCATTTCTGTTCTCCTTTTCCTCCTGTCCGGCGAGGTCGTATTTTTTCAGCAGATGAAACCCTTCATTTAAAATCGACTGAGGCTGTTCGTCGTGAAAAAAACGGGCGGTGTCATGATACAATGCAGCCGGCATGACATCTTTTTGATCTTCCAGTTTTTGCTTCACATCATCCAGGCTGTGGTCTATAGGACATGAACCCATCATGAATACACTCCTTCTTCAAAAATACGCTCACTGTGGGTGTAGACATTCAGCTTGTCTCCACGCACAAATCCGACGGCGGTAATATTAAGGTCATCGGCCAGGTCGATGGCGAGACTGGTCGGAGCGGACTTGGAAAGTACGATACCGACACCTATTTTGGCTGCTTTTGTCAGTACTTCCGAGGACAATCTGCCGCTGAAGACAAGAACCTTATCGCGCACACTCCAGTGATGCATGAGACAGTGTCCGTACAGTTTATCAAGCGCATTATGGCGGCCGATATCCATGCGCGAAAGCAGCAGTTCATCCGTGGAACAAAGAGCAGCATTATGAACACCCCCGGTTTGGTGGAACGCTTCGCTGTCTTCCTGCATCGCCTGCATTAAGGAAGCGCAGCGTGACGGAGACAATTGGGCGGATGTACGGGATGTTTTTGCCATTTTCATGTCATTGTGAAAATAGAACTGCCGGCTTTTACCGCAGCATGATCCGATGAAACGCTTGGAATGTCCGGAGAAGGAAAGGTTGGGCTTCTTGTAAAGATGAACATAGGCAAATCCAGATTCCTCGTCCAGCTCCAGACGAAAGATATCGTTGTAAACTAAAATAATTCCCTCGGAGGCAAGAAAGCCCACCACCATTTCACGAAGATGCTCCGGGGAACAAACCATGGTGGCAAATTCATCTCCATTTACATAAATGGTCAATGGTGTCTCCTTCACGATCGTATCTGCCGCTGCACTCACCACACCTGCCCGGTACGATGTGATGGGACGCGGTTCACTGATATGGCTTGTCATCAACCTCCCCCTCCTGCAGCCGAATTTGATGCCTTCATCATATCAATATCCGAAATAGGAATCAATTATATGTCCGAATAATTGGAATTATCAAAGTTATTGAAAAAGCAAGGTGGTCATTGTAGAATGGAGAAAATATGAATATTTTGTGAATGCATACCTGTGTAGCAACCCTCCTGTTATTATCATCTGCACGGATTTTTGTAAGCGGTTTCTTTTGGGTGGAGCAGCGTTCCTGCTTCAACTGTGTGTGTGTCGTTTTTTCAAGACAATCATGTCGTTTGTTTTGGGGGAACGTCGTTTTTTATTTAAGCAGGAACCAATCAAAACAAAAGGGGTGAATCCAGTGGCGGGAAAGCGGAAAAACAGATGGTTGATTGCATTGTCAGCGGTCGGCATCCATATCTCTATCGGTTCGGTGTATGCATGGAGCGTATTTACCAATCCACTACAGGAAGAGATGGGCTGGGACTTGTTCTGGGTCAACTTCGCGTTTAGTCTTGCTATTTTATTCCTTGGTCTGTCAGCAGCATTTCTGGGCCGTTTTGTAGAAAAATACGGCCCCCGGGTGTCAGGCCTTACAGCAGCTGGTTTTTTCGGGGCCGGTGTGCTTGGTTCCGGGTTGGCTGTGACGGTAGAGTCCCTCATTCTTCTCCTTATTTCTTACGGCGTTTTTGGCGGTATTGGACTGGGCATCGGTTATATTACACCGGTTTCCTCCCTCGTTAAATGGTTTCCGGATCGAAGAGGCCTCGCAACAGGACTTGCGATCATGGGATTCGGATTTTCCGCTGTCATCTTCAGTCCGCTGCAGGAGGCACTTATGGGGACCGTCGGTATTGCTAATACATTTTTTATCATCGGCATTATTTTTCTTTGCTTCATGACGGCTTCTGCATTGTATCTGGAACGTCCGCCTGAAGGTTACATGCAGGATAAAACGCAGGAAAAAACGAAGAAAAAGGCAGACCTGTCCGAGCTTATTGCCAATGAAGCAGTGAAAACAAGACGTTTCTGGTTTTTGTGGCTGATGTTGTTTATTAACGTAACGTGCGGAATAGCTATACTGGCTGTAGCTGCTCCGATGGGGGAGGAAATTGCAGGACTTTCTTCAGCGGCTGCAGCAACAATGGTGGGAATTATGGGATTTTTCAACGGTCTCGGCCGCATTATCTGGGCGTCGGTTTCTGATTACATCGGCCGTGCCAATGTTTACACGACGTTTTTTGTTATTCAGGTTGCTGCTTACTTTATGCTTCCGGTCATGGGGCAGGTTATTGTGTTTCAGATTCTTTTGTTTATTATCATTTCGTGTTACGGCGGCGGTTTTGCATCCATTCCTGCTTATATCGGTGATCTATTCGGCACGAAAGAGCTGGGAGCGATTCACGGCTACATTCTCACCGCCTGGGCGGCGGCAGGCCTTGCAGGGCCGAGCATATCTTCCACTGTCCGCGAGGCGACACAAAGCTACACCGCTACGCTGTACATTTTCGGGGTAATGATTGCTGTGGCTTTACTGATTTCTTTTTGGATCAGAAGGGATATTAATCTCCTGAAACGAAAACAACGACAGGAAGAAGCGGGGTGAAAGAGCTGAAGATCTATGAACAAACATGAAGCCGGGTTCAGTAATCCAGTGCGGTCGTTCTGCCACCGGGTCATATGACGACAATATTCTGCAAAAACGCGGCCATATGTGAGATGCAGGGGAACTTTTCCCTTGTCGAGAAAAGGGTGAGCAGTTGGTTCTAATGATGATGGAAAGGAGTGGACGGGTTGGCAGGTAAAATGGAAGTGAAAATCAACGGAAAAAAGGTAACGGTGGATGAGAATGTTTCAGCCCTGAATGCTTTAATAGACGATGAGCAGCAGATTCCTTCCGTCTGTTATCACCCAAGTCTCGGGGCTATTGAGACGTGCGACACCTGTATCGTGGAAAAAAACGGCGTGCTTGTCCGCGCCTGTTCCTCGGGAGTTAGTGGCGGGGATGAATTCAACACCGTTTCCAAAGATGTAAAAGATGCGCAGAAGATTGCGATGGACCGCATTCTTTACAACCATGAGCTGTACTGTACGGTCTGCGATTACAATAACGGAAACTGTGAAATTCACAATACAGTGAAAGAAATGAAAATCGAGCATCAGAGCGTACCGTTTGAACCCAAACCCTATGATAAAGATCGAAACAGCTTTTACCGGTATGATCCGGATCAGTGCATTCTGTGCGGACGCTGCGTCGAAGCCTGTCAGGACGTACAGGTGACCGAAACGCTCGCGATTGACTGGGAACGGGAACAACCGCGGGTGATTTGGGACAATGACGTACCGATTGAAGAATCGTCCTGTGTGTCGTGCGGGCACTGCTCCACTGTCTGCCCGTGCAATGCGATGATGGAAACCGGCATGGAAGGAGAAGCCGGCTACATGACCGGCATGAAGGAAGACACCCTGCGTCCGCTCATTGATATTACAAAAGGCGTGGAGACAGGTTACAGCTCAATCATGGCTTTGTCGGATATGGAAGCCTCGATGCGGGACAGTCGTATTGATAAGACAAAGACGGTTTGTACGTACTGCGGGGTCGGCTGCAGTTTTGACGTCTGGACGAAGGGCCGTGACATCTTAAAAATCGAACCGCAGCAGGAGGCTCCGGCCAACGGGATTTCCACCTGTGTGAAAGGGAAGTTCGGCTGGGATTTTGTAAACAGCGAAGAGCGTCTGACAAAGCCTCTGATTCGGGAAGGGCAGATGTTCCGGGAAGCGGAATGGACCGAAGCGCTGGATTTGATCAGGCGAAAGTTTACCGATATCAAAGAGGAACACGGCGCGGACGCGCTCAGTTTCATCAGTTCATCCAAGTGTACCAATGAAGAATCTTACTTAATGCAGAAGCTGGCAAGGGGCGTCATCGGCACGAACAATATCGACAACTGCTCCCGTTACTGCCAGAGCCCGGCGACAATGGGGCTGTTCCGCACCGTCGGTTACGGCGGGGACTCCGGATCCATCACCGACATTCAGAAGAGTGAACTTATCATTGCGATAGGGTCGAACACATCGGAGTCCCATCCGGTGCTCTCAACCAGAGTGAAAAGCTCTCACAAGCTTCACGGCCAGAAGTTGATTGTATCCGATCTGCGGAAACATGAAATGGCGCAGCGGTCGGACTTGTTTATCCGTCCGGAATCCGGCACGGATCTGATCTGGCTTTCTGCGGTGACCAAATATATCGTGGATCAGGGATGGGCAGCTGATTCCTTCCTGGAGCAGAATGTGAACGGGGTGGAACATTATAAAGAAACTCTCGCGCCGTACACGATGGAATATGCAGCGGAAATGACCGGCGTCTCTCAGGAAGATTTAATCCGTACCGCCGAAATGATTCATGAGGCGGGCAGCGTCTGTATTCTCTGGGCAATGGGTGTCACCCAGCACCAGGGCGGAAGCGATACGAGTACAGCGATATCCAACCTGCTTCTTATCACCGGCAACTACGGCCGGCCCGGAACCGGCGCTTACCCTCTCCGCGGCCATAATAACGTGCAGGGAGCCAGCGATTTCGGAAGCATGCCGGACCGCTTTCCAGGCTATCAGTTTGTTAGTGATGATGAGGTGCGGCGACGTTTTGAAGAAGCCTGGCAGGTGGACATTCCGAAAGAAAAAGGGCTGAACAATCATGAAATGGTGGATGCCATTCATGACGGCAAACTGAAGTCGATGTATCTCAAAGGCGAAGATATGGGGATCGTCGATTCCAATATCAACTACGTGCACGAGGCTTTTGAAAAACTGGAATTCTTTGTCGTACAGGACTTGTTTCTCACCACCACCGCCCAGTTTGCGGATGTCGTACTTCCGGCGAGTCCGAGTCTGGAGAAAGACGGGACTTTCACCAATACAGAACGCCGGATTCAGCGGTTGTACCAGGCCTTGGTGCCGCTCGGTGATTCCCGTCCGGACTGGAAGATTATCATGGACATTGCCAACCGTCTGGATGCGGGCTGGAAGTACGAACATCCATCTGAGATCATGGAGGAAGCCGCCTCGTTAACGCCGTTGTTTGCAGGAGTATCCTATCAAAAACTAAAGGGCTATCAAAGCCTGCAGTGGCCGGTGCATGCTGACGGCACCGATGAACCGATGCTGTTTGCCGACCGGTTTCCGTTTGAAGACGGACGGGCCCGCCTTTATCCGGTTGAGTGGACGGAACCGGTGCAATACAAGGAAGAATATGATCTGCAGGTGAACAACGGACGCCTGCTGGAACATTTCCATGAAGGAAACATGACGTATCAGTCGGAAGGAATCACACGCGGCACGCCGCGCGCCTTTGTCGAAGTATCCCCGCAGCTGGCAAAAGAACGGTCTTTGAGTGATGGGACGGTTGTACGGTTGATTTCCCCGTACGGCGCCGTCAAACTGCCGTGCCTTGTGACAGAGCGGGTACAGAAAAAAGAAGTCTACATCCCGCTGAATGATGACGGAGACGGGGCGGTCAACCGTCTCACGAGCAGTTATGCAGATAAAGACACCGATACTCCGGCGTACAAAGAAGTGCAGGTGAAAATGGAAGTGCTGGAGGAAGGGGGTGCGTCCCCACTTCCGAAAATCAATCATCGTTTCGGGAATCCGCAGCCGCAGATTGGTGTTCAGGTGGAGAAAAAGTGGCAGCGCAGCGATTACACCTTCCCTGGCGACATCGTGAAAGGATGGGATCGTTAACATGGCCGAAAAAATTCAGCATATCCAGAAACAGGAGCGGACAGAAGAAGAGCAGCGGGAACAGGATCTCCGTGAAATCGAAGATGCCTTGGTAGAGAATAAAGAGGTGATCCTGAAATCTCTGTTTACCCTGAAGCATGCGGATGACCGCGGTGTGATATCTCTTCTGCACGGTCTGTTCGCGGACGGGGATAAGGTGTTGAAAGTACTCGCGGACACACTGAACAATGAAGAAAATACGAAAGCAATTCGTCATCTTCTCCTGCTGATGGGGGTTGCGGGAAAACTTGATGTGGAAAAAGTGGAGCCACTGCTGCTGAAAGTCAACGAAGGCCTGAGGCGTGTAGGTGAAGCAGGGGACACCGAGGAAAAGACGGGGTACATGGATCTCGTAAAATCATTAAAGGATCCGGAAGTCAACCGGGCGGTCACCCTTCTTCTCACCTTCCTGAAAGGCATGGGGCAGGAGGTGGAAGAGGAAAGGAAGACAGGGAAGACCCCGCCGGATTAGAATGGTGAAACCGGCGGATTTGCGCGGATAGGCCGAAGTGAACAAGACCAGGCAGGGAACAACTCCCTGCCTGATTTTTTACGAAGAAAGGGTGTTTGTCTTTTTCAGGGATTCTATTACCACGACGGGGTTCATTTTCGTGTATAATGAAGGAAGCATTTGTAATAGAACGAAAGGCAGGCAGTACATATGAAATCAAAAATTCTGGTTATTGTGACGGCCGTGGTGTTTGTTGCGATGGGTGTTTTTCTGATGACAAGGCCCGACAATCCGGTAGGAAATCAGGCAGGATCGAAGCTGGAACTGGATAATCAACCGGTGATGGGGGAAGAAGATGCGCCGGTGCAGGTGGTGGAATTCGGTGACTATAAGTGCCCGGCGTGTAAGTCATGGAGCCAGATGGTGTTTCCGAAACTTCAGCAAAACTATATAAACAGCGGCGATGTCTCGTTTACTTATGTGAATACCCTTTTCCACGGTGAGAAGTCAAGACTTGCGGCACTGGCCTCGGAATCGGTGTGGGACCGTACCCCGGAGGCGTTCTGGTCGTATCATCAGACCATTTTTGAAAGCCAGCCGGGCGGTCAGTCACAGGACGAAGTATGGGTCACCCCGGAATCGCTCGGGAATATGGCTGCGCAGGTGGACGGAGCCCCGACATCGGAACAGCTGATGGAGGACGTGCAGCAGGGGACGTATGCAGAACAGGTAAGTACTGATCAATCCCTTGTAAATGAGTATAATATTCAATTCACCCCAAGTATTTTGGTGAATGGAACGCTGATAGAGGATCCACTTGACTGGGAGGCGATCCAGGCAGCCATTGAAGAGGAGCTGAATCAAGGGTGATGAGAAAGATTGTACTCTCTTACGGACTGTATGCCGCGTGGCTGGTGTCGGAAGCAGCTGTTTTCGGGAGTTTGTATTTCAGCGGGGTGCTTGGTTTTGAACCGTGCAAACTCTGCTGGTACCAGCGCATTCTGATGTATCCGCTCGTGATAGTGCTCGGCATCGCAGCTTTTGATAATAATCCCCGTGTCATCCGGTACGTGCTTCCTCTACCAGTGGTGGGCGGTCTGATTTCGGTGTACCATGACCTGATGCAGAAAGTTCCCGGATTCGCGCCTGTGAAACCGTGCGCCCAGGGGGTTCCGTGCCAGGGCCAGTATATCAATCTATTCGGCTTCATCACTATTCCCTTTCTTGCTTTGCTGGGCTTTTTGCTTATCACTATCCTATTGTCACTGCTTGCTAAGTGGAAGCAGGGCTGATGAAACATCCGGATGACGCCGTGTCATCCGGCTTTTTTGATGGCGCGGACCGGTTTGGTTGGTTGACCAGCATCATGCGGCCAAAACGGGTGAGAAATTGTGCATAAACGTAATCATGAATGGTTCATACGACAGTTTACGGCTGCCGGGAGCGGGTCAAACGTCCCCTGGCGCATTTCATAATGACGTTTAGGGCGTGCGGAGGCATTGCAAACGCAACTGGAGGAAAAACGTTCTACCAAAATTCCGCTGCACTGCATCATCCGGATTTATTGAATAGATAGGCAGGATTGTAGCGTCATGCGGCCAAAGCGAGGCTGAAATTATGCTCAAACGTAACTATGAATGGTTCATACGACAGTTTATAGCTGCCGGGAGCGGGTCAAACGCCCCCCGGCGCGTTTCATAACGACGTTTAGGGCGTGCGAAAGCGGTGTAAACGTAACTGGGGAACGATGACGGAACTGTTTGAAGAGGTTGCTCAACAAAATCGCTGGTTACTGGTAAGAAGCATACTTCCCTCTCCCTCTGATTTGGAAGTTTGTGGTCAGAATCCTCCTGATCGACCGCGGAGACAGGCCGCCCCCGCACCATTCGATGATGGTATTGGTGGTGAGTCTCTCATCGGGAAAAAGGAGCCTGAATTCTTCGACGCTCTGCAGCACACCCTGATCCCTGCTTACAGTGGTTTGACACTCCGGGCAGATCACCATTCTCTTCTCTTTTTTCATAAAAGAAAAGCATGCCGCGCATAGGATTCCTTTTTGCAGGTCGGTGAAAGTGTAAGGAGGAGTCCGCGAAGGAAAGGGGATAGTCGTGCTCCGTTCCAGAAGATGCTCCGCCATCCTTTCTTCTTTCTCTCCGGAAGGCAGCGAGTCGCGTTTCCAATTTTGGTGGAACCGTTCCGTTTGGGAAGGAAAAAGAATCGGCATATCAGGAGAAGCGTGGTAAAGGGTGAAAAGAGGATTCATGAAAATGAGGAAAGCGTGTACCGGAATGTCCCAGTGCAGCTGCTGCATGAGCTGGCGGAGCAGGGACTCGTTTTTTCTCAGCTGCAGGAGGGGGCTTTTGATTTCTTTTCCATAAAGGGTGAACCAGGAATCATCTTTTACATAAAAATCACCCTCATATTGTTTGACCTCAAAAAGATAGATGCCTTGAGGGGTAATCCATAGAGAGTCGATCTGACAGTAGGTGTGACTGATTTCAAACGAGATATCATGAATCATGACCGGCTGGGGGTCGAGCGTGAACGCCCACTCGTCGAATTGCCGTTCTCCTTCGAATCCTTTTTCAAGATGTTGGTAGTACTGCTTTTCTTTCGGGGGAAGGGAAGAGCGGAGGTTCAGACTGCGAAACAGCTGGAGTTCGGGGGATGGGCGGAGCTTCTTTTTAATCATAGGTCACTCCCTTTCGATTTCTTTTATCATAAGGTGAGATGGAAGAAAAAGCAAGTACCGGTTTCTAAACGACGATTGGCGCGTATAGTACCACCCTAAACGTAATCATAAACGGTCCATAAGACAGTTTACGGGTACCGGGAGCGGGTCAAACGTAGTCCGGCTCGTTTCCTAACGACGTTTACGGTGCGCGGAGACGTTGGAAACGCAACTGGGGGACGATGACGGGGGCGTTCCACCAATATTTAGTGTCATACAATACTGCGCCGCGTTATCCGGATGTTATTGATGGCGCGTGCCGGCTTGTGAGCGTCATGCGGCCAAAACGGGTGGGAAAACGAGCCCGAACGTAACCATGAACGGTTCATAAGACAGTTTACAGCTGCCGGGAGCGGGTCAAACGTAACTCGGTACCTTTCCTAACGACGTTTGGCGAAAAAATGAAGACCTAAACGCAATCATGAACGCCTCGCCTTGCGGGACCAAAATAAAAAAAGAAAGAGCTGCGTATCCGGTGCGCAGCTCTTTCTTCTTACTCTGTATGATTTTCAATCTGCTCGCGGATCTGTCGCTGCCGTTCTTCTTCTTCGAGCTCCCGGGTCCTCCGGTAATCTTTGCGTATCGATTTGAGCAGCGATAAAGCGGAGACGAACAGCACGACGGAGAAAGGAAGCGCTCCGACGAGAGAAGCGGTCTGCAGTCCGTTCAGCCCGGCGCTTATAATGAGAATCAAAGCGAGCGAAGCAATCAGGGTACCCCAGATAATCTTCAGAATGACCGATGGGTTCTGATCGCCGTTTGATGTCATCATACCAAGCACAAACGTGGCGGAGTCGGCCGAGGTAACGAGAAACGTAAACAGCAGACATATAGCCAAAACAGATAGAATCGTTCCAAGCGGCACGTTTTCAAGCATAGCAAACAGAGCGGTGGATGTATTTTCCTGAACAGCCTGCGTGATATTCGTTCCTTGGAACAGATCGAGATGAATCGCTGTCCCGCCGAAAATACCGATCCAGATAATACCGATGAGCGGCGGGGCAACCATGACACCGAGCACAAATTCCCGCAGTGTGCGCCCTTTGGAAATGCGGGCAACGAACATGCCGACAAACGGAGCCCAGGCGATCGTCCATGCCCAGTAATAGATTGGCCACTCCTGCACCCACGTGCTGTCTGTGTACTGATCCAGCCGGAGACTGGCCTGGAAGAAGTTCTGCACGTAATCCCCGATTCCGGTGGTCAGTGCGTTTAAAATAAATCCGGTTGGCCCGATAATAAGCATGGCAACCATAAGTATGAGGGCCAGGCCGAGGTTAACATTGCTTAAGTATTTGATCCCCCGGTCAAGGCCGGACAGTGTGGAAAGCATAAACAAAATAAACATGGCAGCGACAATGCCGAACTGTACGGTACGTCCGGACGTCACGTCAAACACGCTGCCGAGGCCGCTGTTGATCTGCAGCACACTCAGCCCAAGTGTTGTCGCGACACCCATGACGGTCGCAATCACGGCTATGATATCAATGGAATGACGAAGCGGCTTTTTCCCTTTGTGGCCGATCACCGCATTCATCGTATCGCTGATCAGGCTTCGCTCATCCTGGCGGTAAAGAAAGTAAGAGATGGCAAGCCCGACGAATGTAAAAGAAGCCCACTGATGGATGCCGTTGTTGAAGAAGGCGTTCCACATCGCTTCACGTGCGGCTGCGGCTGATTCCGCTTCGACCCCTGTCGCAAATGGAGGCGGAGAACCAAAGTGGGTCATCGGTTCCGCGACGCCCCAGAAGACAATACTGACACCGAATCCGCAGCTGAATAACATCGCAATCCAGGTAAAAAGCGGGTACTTCGGTTTCGCATCCATCCCGCCGAGTCTGATTTTGCCGTATTTACTGAACGCAATATAAAAATTAAAAATAATCAAAAATAGTACAAACAACAGATAGAACCATCCGAATGTTCCGGCAATCCAGCCGTATACACTGTCCGCTGTCTGCGCTAACGCATCAGGTGCGAGTGCTCCCCATAACGCAAAGACAAAGATAATCGAAAAAGAAACCCAGAAAATCGTGTTCATGAACTGTAGTCGTTTCGTTTTGTCCTCCATAGTGTATTCCCCTTTTGCACATAATAATAAGACAAGTGAATGACAAAGGAACAAGTGGTTTACAGGCTTTAACAGCTATCAGTCCTGTTACCCTTTTTGAAGCAAAATAATGCCACCGATTTAAAAAATTTGCTGTAATATGTTGCTGAATGGTCAAACCGTTTCGTATGTGGCGGCTGGTATGTCTGATATAATGAATGTAGAAATTTTAAATAGAAATGAAGAGGATAATCATGAGAATAAACAGTGGATTCAACGAAGCTTCTACTGCGGAAAAACAGCCTTTCTCAGAGGTTTTGTCAAAAACAATAAAAACAGGAATCATTAAGTCGAACTTATTTCCGATGGCTGCAGGATTAACGCTCGCGTTGTATACGTATCAGCTTGGTATTATAGAGAAGCTTCCGGCTATCATCAGCGCGTTTGCCGGATCCATTCTCGTTATGGGGGCAGCGGGTGCCTTTAATAATCTGTATGACCGCGACATCGATTCCATGATGGAACGGACGAAAACCCGTCCGACCGTCACCGGAGAAATACAGGCCCGCACCGTGTTGTGGCTGGCGGTGCTTATGAGTATCGCCGGGGTAGGCATTCTTGCTCTGGCGACACCGCTAGCTGCGCTGCTGGGATTTCTCGGCATCTTTTTTTATGTCGTTCCCTATACGATGTGGAGCAAGCGGCGGACGGTCTATAATACAGAAATCGGCAGTATTTCCGGAGCAATGCCGCCGCTCATCGGATGGGCGGCGATGTACCCCGATATCTCCCATCCGGCGGCTCTCGGATTATTTGTCATCACCGTGATGTGGCAGATGCCGCATTTCTACGCCATTGCGATACGCAAATACGAAGAATACCGGGCAGCCGGAGTGCCAATGCTGCCGGTCGTGAAAGGCGTCCAGCGCACGTACGTCCAGACGAACGTCTATCTTGTCATTTTAATCGGCATCAGCTTTCTGCTTGGTACATTGAGTGTTGGGTTAATGCTTGTCTCGCTGCTTCTCAGCGTGACCTGGCTGGTACTCAGCATGTATGGGTCAAAAAGAATGGATGCGGAAAAATGGGCAAAATCGATGTTTATTTTTTCCCTCGTTCACATGACGATATTTTTTTCCACCGTCATTATTTACTCCCTGACCGGCATTTTGTTCCAGCTGTAGCTCGGGGTTAAAGGAAGGAAAATGTAACTTCAATGGAAATGATGCAGGGAACGTACCAACCATCTCTTGTGCTTTTATCTCTATTTATTGCGGCTTTTGCGTCCTATGCCGCCTTTCACGCTGCCGGACGCCTCGGCGGGTCGACTTCCAGAAACAAGATTCTATGGGCACTCACCGGGGGCTTTTGTCTCGGAGGCGGCATATGGTCGATGCATTTTATCGGGATGCTTGCCTATGACATGGGGATGAGTGTCACGTATGATCCGGTACTGTTTGTACTCAGCGTAACCTGCGCGGTGACGGCGAGCTGCCTCGCTTTTTTAATCGTACAGTTTTTTCAGCCGAAACGTATATTTCACCTTAGTGGTTCCGTATTAATAGGCTCAGGCATTGTGTCCAAGCATTATATCGGAATGGCTTCCATGCAGATGGGAGCTGAACTGATTTATGATGATACGTACGTGGCACTTTCCGTCCTGCCCTCGATCAAGCACCGGGGGAAAAGGGCGGCCGGATTTATCGGCAGCGCCATTGTGATGGGAGTGCCGATTTTTTCGGCACAGGATACTCCTCCCTGAGCCATCTGAAAGATTTTCCGCTCAACACTTTGAAGATCGATAAGTAGTTTATCGACAACATGGAACAGGGATCGAGGGAAAAAGCGATTGTCGACGCCATCATTCATCTGGCGCACCGGCTGGAATTCAATGTCATCGCAGAAGGAATCGAAAACGAGGCCAGCTCCAGCTGTTGTCCGGCAAAGACTGTGAAGAATACCAGGGGTACTACTACAGCCCGCCGCTTCCCTCGAAGGATATTAAGAAATGATCTGGTATAGTACCGTGTGAAACGCAGGGAAAATCAGAATGCCGCTGGAATCTTTGTTTCTTTGCAGCTTCTTATCCTTTGGACATTCCTGTGATAAAATGATGTAATTGATAATTTTTATAACTGGGGTATATAATATGACGTATGTGTGGAGCACGGCGCTTGTTATTTTTATAGTATTCATAATCCGTATGTATATATCTTCCGCAAAAGCCGGACGCCTGCCTTTCCGAAAACGATTTTCGTTTATTCTCGGAATGATATTGTTTGCAGCCGCCCTCGTTGAACCGGTGCTGGCATGGGGGGATTCGTTTTTTCTCGTTCATATGTTGCAGCAGACAGCCCTTCTCTTTTTCGTCCCGATTTTTATTCTGCTTGGTCTGACAGATGAATTAGTGCAGCCGGTGTATAGTCATCCCCGCTGGGGTGGAGCAGTCCGAATTTTGACGAAACCTGTAACCGCTCTTATTTTATTCACTGCTGCTTTTTGTGTATTATATATGCCGGTAGTGTTTAATATCGTTATGTCACAGCCTGCTTTCAGCTTACTGTACATGATGCTGATGCTGGTTCTGGCGTTTGGGATGTGGTGGCCGGTCGCGGCGCCGGCAGCAAGTAACAATACTCTTCAGCCCTTTCTAAAAATCACATATATCGTGGGGTTAGGTGTTTTTTTAACACCACTAGGTATTTATATTATATTCGGAGGTGAAGTGCTGTATAGTGCGTATTCTGTGTCTCCGGGTGTCGGTGAACTGAATGCACTCCGTGCCCAGCAGATCGGCGGAGTCGCCTGGAAAGTTATAACAGTAATATTGTACTGCGTTCTAATAGCAGCCTTCATCCACGAGGCAGCTGATATCGACCGGGGGCGCAGAGAATAGAAATATATGGTAAAACCAATTCCTTTCATTATGTTATGAGAGACAGTTCAACATTCGGTTATATCAATGAATTGGTGGCGCCGGAGTATTTTTTCTCGAAGCGCTTAATACGCTTGGTGCATTTGACTGTGTTCCGACACCTCTTCTGTGCGACTATAATTATTTGAAAATTAAAAATAAAAACACAAATTTTGCGCGGCTTTATAGTGTTGGATATGGAAGTCTGAAAGATAAAGCGATAAAGAGAATGGAAATGCATTTAACCCTTGCATTACGATGTATTAAAATTTATACTGTACCTGTATTCCAGTGAAAGGAAAGAATAGAGTATGGATAAAGAAATGATGAAGGGCAACATTGATTTAATTCTGCTGTCACTGGTGGCGGACCGCGACCTGTATGGCTACGAGATGACGAAGAAGCTGAAAAGCCTGAGTGATGAGGCGTACAACATGAGTGAAGGAACGTTGTATCCGGCGCTGAAGCGGATGGAGCGCAAAGGCTGGGTAACGTCGTACTGGAGCGCTCCGGAAGGGGAAAGACGCAAAAAATATTACGCGATCACCGAAGAAGGCGGGTCCGAACTCGAACGCAAACGCAAAGACTGGGCATCGCTTCATGATCTGCTGGATAAGGCGGGAAGAGCGTATGACACGTAAGCTCGAAGCTTATGTGAAGCGGATCGCTGCCCAAACCGACTGCAGCAGATCGGAGCGTGATGATTTGTATGAGGAATTGTTATCGCATGTTCTGATTCGGCGGGATGAAGAGATCGAAGCCGGAAAGACGGAAGACGAAGCGGAAGAGGAGGCGATGGCCATGTTTGGGAAGGAAGCGCGTATCGGCGACGGCCTGCAGCAGGCGATGTTTCCGTTCCGGCGGGAACTGCTGCTGGCGCTTGCGGTGCTCTGCTTTATGTTTACGTTCGGGAAGTATATATCATCGCTTGTTCAGACCCGGGAAGCTCTCTGGTTTGTCCTCTATGGAACCGTTGGTCATTCGGCTGTACTCTTTTTTGCATTGAACCGTGTATTTGCTGTAAACCGGAAGCTGTGGCTGGCTCTTGCGTTGGTGTTGAATCTTCTGTTTCTCGTTCCTCAATGGGGCGGCCTCGGATTTTTCGGGTCCGGTTCCTTAGGTCCGGTTCTTCCTTTGATTTTACTGCTCAATCTGTATCTTCTGTACCGGACCGTTTTGACATATGAACAAAAAAAGAAACATAAAAAATCACGGCGTGTTATTCATATCTTCAACATCACACTCGGCCTCGCAGGTGGTGCGGCGGCACTGTATATTCATCTCATCGCCATGGGTTTCGGCGCGTCCGCTGCCGTTTTACTGCGTGTATTAATACCGATGCTCTTGTGGGCGGTGCTGTATACGGTTCAGACCCTGCTGCTTCCGCGTTTCCCGAAACTGGTTTTGGGAAGTCTGGTTCTAACCGTTCTCATTCTGGCGTATATGTTTTGGCCGATTATCTTTCCGTATGTTTCAGGATTATTGGAATAAGGAGCATTCCTGTTAGGGGAAAATGTGAGTTTTGAACAAAAAAGAGCCCCCTTGGTATAGTACGGAGTGTCCGATGAAAAACATCGACCTCGAAATCCGGAAACCAAGGAGGACTCATCATGCATTATACGCAAAACCAAAAACTCACGCAAATCACCTCTAACACACTTATTATTGGCGTAGATATTGCTAAAAACAAACAGGTGGCTCGTGCTTTCGATGACCGCGGCTTTGAATTTGGAAAACGAACCAGCTTCTCCAATGA
>NZ_FOXD01000024.1 GCF_900115625.1 Salibacterium halotolerans
CTTCTGTGCCTATAGAACAAACACCAATAGTGCCGAGGCGGCGTTCATTTTTTCCATTCGGGCCCAGACCCAGCTAGGGAGCTTAGCCGCCCCCCCCCACCACATGGATACGCCGGACGAAGGAATGTATGGACCTTCAGCCAGTGATATATGGGAGGGTTAGCGACCATGTGCGATGTGGGTGATTTCCAAGAGCACGGTCATACACTAATTTACCAACAAATTCCTGTCTGGACAGATGGAAGGATTCTGTACTGGATCAAATTGTTATAGATAACAATTTGTGTTTCCGTGAGGTGGGAACGCACCTATCTGGTGATCATTGATAGGATAGAAATACGGAGAAAACAAGAGCATGTGGGAGAATAATTAATTACAAAGAGGGAGGAATAAATATGAACTGGAATACCAAAGACCGGCTTGTGTTGATAGGAGACAGTATTACGGAGAATGGAAGATTGGAGGATGCAGAGGGAATCGGTCAGGGATATGTCCGACTGATTCACGATTATCTGTTGACCCGGCATCCTTCGCTTGCGCTTAATATTCATAATAAAGGAATTGGGGGCGACCGCATTACAGATCTGGATAACAGATGGGAGGAGGATGTGCTGAAACAGCAGCCGGACTGGTTGAGTATTTCCATCGGCATCAATGACGTGTGGAGACAGTTGGACCGTCCCTGGATCGACCAGGTTTATCCGGACACTTTCCTGGAAGTCTATGAAAAACTGCTGATACGGACAAAAGAACATACCAAGGCGCGTCTGATTCTGATGGAGCCCACCCTGATTCATGAAGATGCTTCTTCTGAGGGCAATATCCTGCTGCAGCCTTATGTGGAAGCTGTACAGCGGCTGGCGGAAAAATACGAAACCGTGCTTATCCCAACCCATCAGGCATTTCAGAACTACCTGAAGGCAGACACCAAAACCCCGCTCACCACAGACGGCGTCCACATGAATACAAAAGGCGACATGCTGATGGCATCCACCTGGCTGGAACATGCATATCAGTAACAAGAAAATAAAAAGGGAGCTGTACCTTTTGATACAGCCCCCCCCCCCCTTTTTTCTTTTATCCAATAACCCCCAGGGCTCTCGGAAGCCACAGGCTGATTTGTGGGATGAAAGTGACAAGAAGCAGGGCGATGACAAGTGGAATATAGAAAATGAGAAGCGGTTTGACAATTTTTTCGATACTCACTCCGCTGACACTGCTTCCTATAAACAATACGGTACCAATCGGCGGTGTAGTCACCCCGATGGCAAGACCCATCGTCATAATCATACCGAAATGAACAGGGTCGACGCCAAGTTCCGTCGCGACAGGGAACAGAATCGGAGTAAACACGAGAAGCGCCGGTGCCACGTCCATAAAGATTCCCACAAACAACAGCAGCAGTGCAATAATCAGCATGATAATGTAGTAGTTTTCCGAGAGCCCGAGCAGCGCACTGGTCAGTGTCTGCGGAATCCGGGCATATGTCATGACCCAGGACATCGCAGTGGATGCGCCGACAAGAAGAAGAATCATACCGGAAAATGCGACCGTTTCTTTCATAATCTTCGGTATATCCTTCAGCGAAATTTCACGATAAATCATACTAAGTACCAACGCATACAATACGGCAACCGCGGAACCTTCTGTTGCGGTAAATACTCCTCCTGCAATTCCGCCGATGACGACTACAATCAAAAGAAGGCTTGGAATGGCCTGCAGGATCACTCTTACCGCTTCGCTCATGGTTGCCCCACCGCTTACCGGATAATTATTGCGTTTGGCGAGAATATAGGCCACCACCATCACGAGCAGCGCCATCAAAATCCCCGGCACGTAACCCGCTATAAACAACGCCCCAATAGACGTTCCGCCGCTCAAGAGAGAGTAGATGATAGGGATACCACTTGGAGGTATAATCTGTCCCGTTGGTGCAGACGCAATGTTCACCGCTGCGGAATAAGCAGGATCATATCCTTCTTTTTTCTGCTGCGGGCCCATCACTTTGCCCATCGTCGCAGCGGATGCGATGGCAGAACCGGAGATGGACCCAAACAGCACGTTACCAATAACGTTCGTATGGGCAAGGGATCCGGACATTCTGCCGCCGATCAGCTTGGCCAGATTAATAAGACGCTGAGCGATGCCTCCATTGTTCATAATACTTCCTGCCAGCATGAAAAATACAAGAGCCACTAAGACGAAACTGTCAATTCCCGATATAATCTGCTGGGATGCGACAAGCAGGGAGGAATCCATCGGCAGAACTATGAGACCGGCCAGAATAGTGGCGACGGTGATGCTGACCGATATCGGAACCCCTACAAACAGTAGAATAAAAAATACTCCAAATAACACAATTGTTGTCAAAATGGTTACACTCATGTCTGTTCCTCCCCTTTAACGCTGTTTCTCATCAGAACATTCATCACTTGATAAATGATGATAAATACTCCGCAAATCGGCACGATGCTGTATACGGCTCCCATGGAGAGACCCATGATCGGCGATACTTCACTCCATGTGACACTGACAAGAATGCCTCCCCCGATCACCAGCACAAACAGCGCAAACAGGAGTACTACGGCGTCTATAGCGGCGCGAATCCTCAAGTACGCTTTCCCCTGAAATTTTTCCCTGATAAAATCGAGCGATAAATGCTCATCACTGCCGAATCCATAGGCTGCGCCGAGAAGCGCTATCCATATGAGAGTAAAGCGTGCTATTTCTTCTGTCACCACACTCGGATTCCCTATAACAAAACGGGTAAATACCTGCCACAATGTTGCAAGCGTCAAAAGTACAAGCAGGATACTGGCTGTCGTCAATAAAAAGGTGTCGATGGATTTTTTCGTTTTCTGCATGGATGCATGCCCTCCTTTCAGCTTCTATGAACTGCTTTCTTCTCTAAGGCTTTCGAATTCATCAAGAATATCCGCAATTTTTTCATTTTCACGACGCTTATCAATCAGTGGCTGCACTTTTTCGCGGAACGGCTCTTTATTGATATCTTCATAAAAGGTTACATTCATCTCCTGTTTGGCTGTTTTTTTACTTACAGCCATCAGCTGTTCCCATCTTTTACTATGGGCGTCCGAGGACTGATCCGCAGCGTCCTGGATCAACTGTTTCTCCTGATCTGTGAGACTATTCCAGGTCTGTGCACTCATCGTGAGAAAGTCGGGGATCCGCGTATGCTCGTCATAAGAGAAAGCTTTGGCCACCTCGCCGTGGTTTGCATCGGTCAAAGCAATGTGACTGCTTTCCGCGCCGTCAATGACACCCTGCTGCAGGGCGGAGTATACGTTTGAAGCCGCCATCGGAGTCGGAGACGCTCCAAGCAGTTCCATCGTCCGAATCGAAGTAGAATTATTCATTACCCTGATTTTAAGGCCTTCCAGATCACTGGGTTTCTTAATCGGAGTATCTACGGTGTAAAAACTGCGCTTTCCTGCTCTGTAATGGGTGATTCCCCGCAGACCTACCGATTCCAGATCAGCATACATTTGATCTACGGTTTCTGAATGCATGACATTCTGAAAATGCTCTGTGTTCTGAAAAATGTAAGGAAGACTGAATACCGAAAACTGCTTCGAAAAACTTTCCAGCTTACCAGCATTTACTTTCGCCATATCGAGAACCCCTGTCTTTAGAAGTTCCAGCATCTCTGTCTCCCCGCCTAGTGTTGCCTGGCCGTAAATATTAATCTGTATGTTTCCGTTTGACTTGTTTTCGACAATCTTTTCAAACTGCTCGAGACTCTCGTATACAGGACTTGCCGATCCGTGAATATGCGCAAGGGTGAGTGTTCTCTGCTGAATACCATTGTTACCGCTTCCATTTTCACCCGAACCGGATGTATCCGACGTGGAACAGGCTGTGCCTATCAGCATCAGCACCATAAAAATGCTTAAAAGAGATATTTTTTTCACGTTGATTCCTCCATAAATAAATTAACCACCGTCATCGTTGAAACCCCTTACAAAATAATCGTATATTTGTTTGTTTTTAATTATATCCGTTTTTATTGGTGTAATCTTATTACTATCAGAAGTGTTTTATCATTTTCAGAAATATTTCTGTGTTTAATTGGAATAAATCTTCATATCGCGTTCATTTCAAAAGAAAGAAAAAATACCGGAGACGAAAAAATCCCTTTTCACCTATTATAGATGAAAAGGGATGCTGTTTCCTGTGATACGCTTAGACGTAATCTGTGTATCGTTCTTTCATCTGCTTCAGTGTGTCATCACCGGGTTGGTTCCAGATCGCATCGTTTATAATTTCGACTTCGATCGGACCATGATAACCGGCTGCTTCGACAGCTTGGCGCATCCGTCTCAGTTCAATGACACCATCTCCCATCATGCCGCGTGCCTTAAAAATATCAGGCAGCGGAACAACCCAGTCGGAGACGTGAAATCCGAGGATGCTGCCCTGCGCCCGCTCGATTTCCCGGTACAGATTGGGATCCCACCAGACGTGAAAAACGTCAACGACGACACCGACATGATCCGACTGCATTCTTTCATTGATGCTGTTTGCCTGGCCGAGTGTGGAAATGACAGAACGGTCCGCGGCATACATCGGATGAAGTGGTTCGATACCGAGTTTGATACCATACTCCCGCGCAAATGGAATCAATTCTTCGATTCCTTCTTCCACCCACTTCCGGGCGCTGTCGATATCTTTGTCCGGCGCCGGACCGCAGACGAGGACAAGGACATCCGTCCCGAGTTCCGCCGCCTCTTCGATGGCGCGTTTGTTGTCTTCAATCCGCTCTCTTCTCTCTTCCGGCGTAGGTGCCGGAAACATGCCGCCCCGGCAGACACTGGACACTTTCAGTCCCGCGTCGTTTATTAATTTTCTGCTTTGGGAGAGACCGATCTCGTGAATCTTGTGACGCCAGACGGAAATCCAGGGTACATCATGACGGAGACATCCCTGCACCGCTTCTTCAAGCGACCATTGTTCGGTCGTAATCTGGTTCAGGCTGAGCCGGGAAAGCGATGGTGCATTACTCATGAGTCTGACACCTCCTGTTTCACACCCGCCTGCTCAAGTACCGGGCGCATCCGCGCAACGGCCATGTCAGGATCTTCGAGAAGACCGGCTTCATCGGCCATCACAAACAGGTCGCTGAGATGGATAATGGAGCGGGAACCTTCCGCGCCCCCGATCATGCGGAAGTGGGACTGATGTCCGTTCAGATATGCCATGAAGACGACACCGGTTTTGTAGGCAAACGTCGGATGCTGGAAAATATGGCGGGCAAGCGGCACTGTTTTATCAAGAATCTCATGATAACGTTTTAAATCGTTTTCATCGAGCGCCTGCAATCCGGCCGCCGCAGCTGGTGCGATAGCATCAAAAATACCGAGAAGCGCATCGCTGTAGCCGTTATCGTCGCCTTTGATCAGCTCCGGATAATTAAAGTCGTCTCCGGTATATACCTTCACGCCTTCAGGCAGTCTGTTTCTGATATCAATCTCGCGGTCTTTGTCGAGCAGGGATATTTTCACACCGTCGATTTTTTCCGCATTGTCCTGAATGACTTTCAGGCATACGTCAGTCGCTTTGTCTAGATCTTCGTAGCCCCAGTATCCTTTCAGGTTCGGATCGAACATGTCTCCGAGCCAGTGCAGAATAACAGGCTGGGATACATTGCCGAGAATCGTGCCGTAGACCCTTTCATAATCTTCGGGGCCTTTGGCGCAGGCGGCGAGTGCACGGCTCGACATCATAATGACCTGACCGCCTTCGCCTTCTACGAATTCACACTGCTCCTGGTACGCCTGTTCCACCTGTTCCAGGGTTAGATTCGGAGACGGAGTGAGCTGGTCCGTTCCGGTTCCGCATGCGATTCTGCCGCCTACAGAGCGTGCTTCCGGAATGGAGCGGCGAATCAATTCTTTCGCGCTTTCCCAGCTCAACCCCATACCGCGCTGGGAGGTGTCCATCGCTTCCGCTACACCGAAGCCGAGAGACCACAGATAATGGCGGTACTCCATCGTCGCCTGCCAGTCAATCTGTGCATTCTTCAGTGGATCGGCATCCGCCATCGGATCGCAGACAACGTGGGCAGCCGAGAAAGCCGTCCGTTTTTCGAACGGTTTCCCTTTTTCCACTTTAAAAGCCGGCTTCTCTGACGGGGTATACGTATATAACTCTCCACCTGCTTTTGGCAGTATCAATGATTGAACCATATGATTTTCAACCTCCTACAGTTTGATTTCAGGTACGTCCACCCATTTGCGTTCTTCCCAGGACTGCAGGCCGAGATCGGAAAGCTGGGTTCCTTTCGCGCCTTCAAGTAGATCCCACGGAAACGGCTCGCCGGCATGTACGTGCTTTAGAAACATTTCCCACTGTACTTTAAAGCCGTTGTCAAAAATCTGATTGTCGGGTACTTCCTGCCACTGGTCTTCAAAGTCAAATGGATTTTCGATATCCGGATTCCATACCGGCTTCGGCGTGTTGACCCGGTGCTGCGTTTTGCATTCGCGCAGTCCTGCCACCGCACTTCCTTCGGTGCCGTCGACCTGTATGGTTAAGAGGTCATCGCGGTTGACGCGGACCGCCCAGGACGAGTTCGCCTGTACAATAACCCCGTTATCAAGTTCAAAGGTGCCGTACGCCGCATCGTCAGCGGTCGCTTTATACCGCTTGCCGTTCTCATCGACCCGTTCCGAAATATGGGTCGCGCCGATGCAGGTCAGCGATTGGACATTGCCAAACAGGTTATCAATGACATATCTCCAGTGGGCGAACATGTCGACGATGATGCCGCCGCCCTCTTCTTTTTTGTAGTTCCAGGATGGACGCTGTCCTTCCTGCCAGTCTCCTTCAAACACCCAGTAGCCAAATTCCATCCGGACGGAGAGCATTTCGCCGAAAAACCCGGAATCAATGAGACGTTTGAGTTTCATGAGACCCGGCAGAAACAGTTTGTCCTGCACGACACCGTTTTTCACACCGGCTTCTTTTGCGAGCCGCGCCAGTTCGATGGATTCTTCGACAGAAGTCGCTGTCGGTTTTTCACAGTAAATGTGTTTGCCGGCTGCAATGGCTCTTTTGATGCCTTCTGCACGGCGGACCGTCGTTTGGGAATCAAAATAGATCTGGTTGTAGGAGTCTTCGAGTACCGCATCGAGATCCGTCGTCCAGCGGTCGATGTTGTGGTCTTCGGCGAGCACCTGCAGTTTTTTCTCATTACGTCCAACAAGAATCGGGTCCGGCATGAGATATTCTCCATCACCTAGCGCCACGCCGCCTTGTTCCCGTATTGCCTTGATGGAACGGATCAAATGCTGATTCGTACCCATCCGGCCTGTTACACCATTCATGATAATGCCGATTTTCTGTACAGCCATCGAGAATCCCCTCTTTTCTATTCAATGTACCTTCATCATATAAAAACGCATACATTATGTCTTATTAGTTAGCGAACCGCCGTCTCAAAATCGGAACAAAAAAAGAAGACACAAAGAAGCGCTCAGTCTTCTCCGTATCCTGGTTCGTGGTGGGAGGTGCGGTATTGGTTGGGAGGGATACCGACATATTTTTTAAACACCCGGTAAAATGTCGACACCGATTCAAAACCGACTTCAAAACAGATCGACGCAATGTCGTTGTCGGTTTCAAGGAGCATGTCCTTGACGAGTTCAAGCCGGACTTCCGTCAGGTACTGCATAGGGGTTTTACCGTAGTGTTCTTTGAATATACTGTGTACGTACCGCGTGCTCATTCCCATTTTTTTCGAAAGATCTTCCGACGCGGTGATTTCATAATAATGGGTGTTGATGTAATTCCGGAGCCATTCGACCCTAAGTTTGTTCGTATCAGCAATCTGGTTCGACTGGTAGGATCGTTTCATGACAAAAAGCAGTTCCGCCAGAAAAATCTTCATCGCCAGCATCCGCAGGTTATCGCCATGGGACTGCTCATACAGCATTTTCCGGAGCAGCTGCCGCAGTTCACTGCTGTCAAAGAGACTCATCTTCATTACACTGGAGTCCTTAAATACGAACGGCAGCAGCTCGGTCCGGACCTCATCACTTAAAAAGGATTCATTGAATTCCAGTACGAGCACGGTCAATTTCGAAGAGGAAAGGATAGAATGCTTTGTATACGGGGCTATCAGCACCACGTTATCTGACTCCAGCGCGTAATCCGTTTGATTCAGCGTGCATTTTCCGGTACCTTCCAAAACGTAAAGAATTTGATGCGTCGTATGATGATGGGTCTGAACCAGATCTTTTTCCTTATGCTTGCTTTCGTAAAGTTTGATTTCCTGTATCTGCTGTTCTCCTGACTGCTTCGACATAGCACGACCTCCACATACCTTCCTACGTACAATCTGAGGTTTCTTCTATTATACTACAGTTCGCGAAGGTTTGAATACATAGTGCCGGCTCTCACACCCCTGAAGCTGAAAAAGGCTGCCGGCGGTTATTCACCTGCAGGCAGCCTGAGATATGCTCTATTCTCCCTTCATCGATTCTACTTTATCCTGATGATTATCTATCCATTCCTGAGCGACATCTTTTGGATCTTCGTTATTTTCTTCAATATCTACAATCATCTGTTCTACCTCTCCAATGTCAATACTCCAGTTGCTCAGAAATTCATAGGCTTCAGGTGCTTTGTCCTTAAAATCAGCATTTGTAATGACTTTCACTTTTGACGTTTCGAAGAAATTATCCGGATCCTTAAGCACTTTCAGGTCATAGTTGTTAAACATCGGATGTGGTCTCCAGCCGTAAAAGACAACCGGTTCTTCCTGCTGTATTTTGCGGGACGCCTGTGCCATCATTCCGCCTTCACTGGAAGCGACGACCTCCATGTCCAGGTTATAGTTTTCCACCATGTTACGGGATGTTTCGGTAGCTTCCGCTCCTTCTTCGATGGCATACATTTCGTTTTCAAATTGTCCTTCATTGCCTTTTAAATCTTCCAGGGAGTTAATGTCTTCCATATACGTCGGCACAACCCAGCCGACTTCCGCTTCCGGATAACTTACTGCCGTTTCATCCAGGCTGTCTCCATACTCCTCCATATACGTGTTATGCATCGGGAACCAGCCATCCATAAATACATCGAGCTCACCGGTGGACAATCCGGTAAATACGCCGCCGACATCTGCCTGCGTCTGTTCTACTTCATACCCCATGTCTTCCAGGATAATCGTTGCAATTTCAGTAGGAGGGACCGTGCTTGTCCATGGAGTGACTCCTATTTCAATAACCTCGTCTTTTGATGTCTCATTATCTGCAGCCTCCTCACTCTGGGAAGCCTCTCCTGAAGCCTCTGATGTATTTCCTTCATTGTTCCCTTCTTCCGATTCGCCGCAGGCGGCAAACACCATCATACCTGCTGCTGCCATGAAACTAAGTCCAAACTTTTTCATATTTGTTCGTCTCCTTTTCATAGGTTTAGAGTTTATCCCCAATGCCCTGGGTGATTCGGTCGATAATAATGGCCAATACAACGATGCCGAGACCGCCGGTTAATCCAAGGCCTACGTTCACATTGGAAATACCGGACAGAACCGTCGAGCCCAAGCCGGGAGCACCGATCATCGACGCAATAACCGCCATGGATAGCGCCAGCATAATCGTTTGGTTTACCCCTGCCATAATGGTCTGCAGGGACATAGGTAGCTCTACTTTCAACAACATCTGCCAGGACGTTGAACCAAAAGCTTTCGATGCTTCAGTAATATCTGTAGGCACCTGACGGATGCCTAGATTTGTCATACGGACAGATGGGGGGGTTGCAAAAATAAAAGTCGAAATAACGGCAGGTACACCACCAAGCCCAAACAACAGAATGGCTGGAATCAGGTAAACAAAGCTGGGTAATGTCTGCATAAAGTCTAAAACCGGCCTGATTATACGGTTTATTACCTCACTCTTGGATGCAAGTATGCCAAGTGGCACACCAAACACCACAGATAATAAGGTCGCAACGATGATGATAGCAACTGTCATCATTGCCTCCGGCCATAATTCAACAGATCCCAGATATATACAGCCTATTAAAGTAAACACTGCTATACCTTTACCGGCCAGCCATAAGGTTAATGCTATTAAAATGACAGTAATGAGTAATGGTGGAAGCCAAATTAAGAAATCGGTCAACCCTTCTACAACCGTTTCAATACCGTCGCTCAATCTCCCGAAAAAGCCTCCCACGGTTGGCAGCAGCCAATCATTTACAAATGTATTGGTCCATTCTTCTAATGGAAGATAGAAATTCATGCTGTGGTCTCCTCCTCTTTACCAAGTACCAGCCCGGAGAGAATAGACACTCTGGATACAATTCCTTCAAGTTTTCCTTCATTTAATACGGTAATCGGATACTTTGTGTCCACTGCACTTGCTATCAAGTCTTGTATCGGTGTGTCCGGGGTGGTTGTATGAAAATTGGAAACAAGTACCGTTTTCATTTCAACACCTTTTTTGTAGGCATCAATGGCATCATCAATGGTCAGCAGCCCCTGCAGATGTCTTTCCCGGTCCACCACAAAGATACTGGAAACCCCTTCGTCTTCCATTTTTCTGACTGCCACACGGGGACCGTCTTTTTCAGACGCGAGAACCGTTGGATGTTTCATAATGTGAGAGGCTGTAAGTACTTTGGACCGGTCTACATCTTCAACGAATCTGGATACATAATCGTTCGCAGGCGATTCCAGAATCTGTTCTGCTGTTCCAATCTGTACAATGGTTCCGTCTTTCATGATGGCAATCCGATCTCCAAGTTTTAACGCTTCGTCTAAATCATGTGTAATAAATACAACGGTTTTGTTCCATTTGCTTTGCAGCTGCAGCAGTTCATCCTGCATTTCCTGACGGATAAGCGGATCCAGTGCGCTGAATGCTTCATCCATCAACAAAATGTCCGTTTCATTGGCAAGCGCCCTTGCCAGTCCTACTCTTTGCTGCATACCGCCGCTCAGCTGGTCCGGGTAACTCTTTTCGTATCCTTTGAGTCCCACATCTTCAATCGCCTGTAATGCTTTTTCTTCCCGCTCTGACTTGTCCATTCCCTGAATCTCAAGACCATAGGCCACATTAGCGAGAACTGTACGGAAAGGAAACAAGCCAAACCGCTGAAAAACCATACCTAGTTTTTTTCGTCTGGTTTCTATCAACTGTTCGTTCGTTGCCTGTGTAATATCCTCATCATCAATCCAGACCTGACCGAACGTTGGATCAATCAATCGATTAAGAAGCCGGATCAGGGTGGATTTTCCACTTCCGGAAAGACCCATGATGACAAATATCTCTCCTTCCTCTACCGAAAAGGAGGCCTGATTCACACCTACCGTCATCCCGGTTTCTGTCAGTATTTCATCTTTTGATTTACTTTGGTTTAAGAGCTCCAGCCCTTTCTTGGGAGAAGGACCGAAAATCTTGGTTAGTTTATGAACATCGATTTTACTCATGAACAATCTCCTTTGAATGCCTGGATATTATTTCTGCTTGATCCCAATACGGCGCCCGGCTTTTTCCGGAACAGACAGTTGTAGGTGGGAAGCGGCGGTATCCTTGACCGCTTCATCTACAAGCTGTGGAAATGCATCCGGCCTGCCGGTTTTTGTATTCATGCCCATTAACATCTGCTCACTTACGGCAACCTGTTCTTCTCTGCTGTTTATCATGAAAAAGAAAACATGGAGACGTTTGGCGTCATGATCAAGGAGCTGAAAGGTCACGGTCAGGTTTTCTCCTTCCACCGCTTCCTTCAGGTAACAAAGATGAGTTTCCAGCGTAAAGATCGTGTAGAAAGATGCCTGGCGCTGCGCTTCACCAAGCCCGAGAGCTTCCATCAACGCTTCGACAGCCCGGCTGAATACAACAGCGTACGCTGCATCATTCATGTGGCCGTTATAGTCCACCCACTCTGAACGGACTTTCTCGTTTAATAAAGGATTGTAGTTATCCATCATGAGTCGGCTCCTTTTTCCGGTTGTTCATAATCGTCTGTGGTTCGGGCCAGTATTCTTCTACCAGATCTAGAAGCTTCACCAGAAATTCGTTACGCTGCTGTTCAAGTTCTGCCACCGTTTGGGGGCCGGCTCCCTTTTCACTTCCTTCAATGACCTGTTCTTTTAATTCTTCAGTCAGTTCCGGGGCTTCCAATTTGGTCCACGGCAATTTCAGAGCCGGGCCGAATTGATGCAGCATGTGGCGCATTCCCTGCTCTCCGCCGGCCAGATGAAATGTCATGAATGGTCCCATTTGGGCCCAGCGCAGTCCGGCACCGTAAATGATGGCAGCATCTACTTCTTCCGTCGTGGCAATACCGTCATTTACGATGTGCAGTGCTTCCCGCCAGAGTGCTTCCATTAAGCGGTCCGCCACATGACCTTCCACCTCTTTTTCAATGACGAGAGGTTTCATCCCGGCCTGTTTATAAATATCTTCTGCTTTATCAATGGTCTGCTGCAGGGTGGACGTACCCCCTACCAGCTCCACTAACGGCAGAAGGTAAACCGGGTGAAAAGGGTGCGCTACCAAGAATCGTTCCGGATGGCGGCAGTCCTGCTGCAGCGTGGAAGGGGTGATGCCGGACGTACTGGATGCAATCACCGCGTCCGCGCGGGCGTGCTCATCTATGTCAGCAAGTACTTTCCGCTTTATGTCTTCTCTTTCCGGTACATTTTCCTGGATCAATTCTGCCTTTGAGACAGCTTCTTTCACCGTATCTGTAAATGTGAGCCTGTCCAGGGAAGCACCTTCAGCCAAGCCCCGCTGCTGCATGTAAGGCCAGGCCTGCTCCACTCCTCTGCGCATCCGTGCTTCGGCACCTTCTGCCATATCTGTAGCAGTTACATCGTATCCTGCTGCCAGAAACCGCGCGATCCATCCCACCCCGATCACGCCGGTTCCGACAATGGCTGCAGACGGCTGTTGATTGGTTGCTCTCATCGTGTCACTCCTTCTATACATAGAACGTTCTGCTATCTCTTTTTCAACTTCAGGGTTTCTCTGGCTTCCTGCGGGGACATTACTTCGCCGCCAAGGCTTTGAATAATATCCACCGCTTTATCCGTCAATTGTTCATTGGTTGCCAAAACGCCTTTTTTCAAATACAGATTATCTTCCAGGCCGACGCGGGCACTGCCGCCCTGAAGGACAGATTCTGCTACAATCGGCATCTGGTTGGCTCCAATGCCGAATGCCGCCCAGTGGCTGTTTTCCGGGATCCGGCTTTTCATGTAACTAATCGTTTCTGCATCGGCCGCAGCTCCCCAGGGTATCCCAAGACAAAACTGAAACAGCATCTCATCTTCAACAAGACCTTCCTGATGAAGTTGGTTGGCCATCCGGATCTGTCCAGTATCGAAACATTCCAGCTCAGGCTTTACACCGCTCTCCTTAATCAGGCCGGCATGTTCGCGGAGCCAACTCCCCGGATTAAGGTATACCTGATCGCCGAAATTAATGCTGCCGCAATCGAGCGTACAGATTTCAGGAAGCAGGTCGGCAACCGGTTCATGACGTTCTGCAGGAGTCTGAATATCGGTTCCTTCTCCGCCTTTTGAAGGATCTGCCTCACTCGGCACCCAGTCGCCGCCGCCTCCGGCTGTTATGTTAATGACGACATCTGTATCGGCTTCCCTGATTCTCGTCACCGTTTCTTTAAAAAGCTCCGGATCATGGCTCAATGTTCCTGTTTCAGGATCGCGTACGTGAAGATGGACAACGGTGGCTCCGGCTTTCGCCGCTTTAATGGAGGATTCTGCAATTTCTTTTGGTGTGACAGGTACATCCGGGTTTTTCGTTGTTGTTTCTCCTGCGCCGGTGATTGCACAGGAAAGGATCGGTTTCTTATTCATTCCGGGGCGTTCCTCCTTTTTCATTAGGATTCTTCGGCACATGCTCAAATACTTCTCCGCTTTCAAAAAACTGAATCAACCGGTGAATCCAGTCGTAATATTCCATCCACTCGTATATTTCACGAAGAAGTTCGTTTATCTGCTCTTCTTCTTCCTTTGCTAATTCTCCGGCTGCCAGCACCTGTTCCAGTCTGTTTTTTAAGTTTTGCTCGAACTGCCTGCTTTTATTAATAGCCTGCCGCCAATTCGAAGTAAACAAAGAAACAAACGTCTGGTAGTAATCCTGCTCTACTTGATAGTAATCCTTTCTTCCTCCCAATTGGAAAGTACGTTCGGCAATGTCTAAATCTATCATTTCCCGAACAACTTGACTCATTCTTGTCTTACTCATTCCGGTTTCTTTTGAGAGCTCGTCCAAAGTCATAGGAGCTCTGTTCATATAGATAATCCCCAAAACTCTTCCTACTGTCGTTGATGTACCGAAGGAACGCATGTTATCAGCAATTTTTTCGATGATCTGCGTTTGAGCCTGTTCCACTTCATGGCGTATTTTATCGTCCATGTCTGCCTCCTCCTCACTGATTATGTCTGCACTTTAGCATACATTGTTTTTATCACAAATTCGCAGTTACATAAGTATTTTAAAGAAATAAGTAGATATAAAAAGATATTTCTATATGAATTGTACAAACAATAAATTTATAAATTATATACATTTTATAAATTTATATGTTTATAGATGGTATTTATTAGTTAAAAGTATTTATATATGTAATTTGAAATTTTTCAACTTCATTTGGGACAATACAAGTCTCGATATTCAGAAGGAAGGGGCTGTCGAGGCTCCCTGGATGCGGGTCAAAACCGCGTCCATCAAGATGTATGCGCGGTCTTAATTGAAGGTCCTCTAAGCAGGCGACTTTCCCCCTTTTTAGAGCTATGCCCGCGGCAAAGAAGACACGATGAGCCCCAGCGAGTCGATGTCGCCCTTGTACTCCGGAGTAAAAGCGAAGTGTTTTGACGAAGCAATAGATGATCCACAAAAAAATTCCGAACGAATTACTAAGAAATCGCTCGGAAAATTGTTATCCATTAATGGTTTTGTTCTTGTCTCTGTATTTTTAAAATGAGAGGATTTTTTGAATGAAAGGATGGTCTTCAACAAGTCCTGTATAAGCTGCCAAAGTATGTTTTTTTCCGTCAGCCTGAACTTTTTGCTGCAGCTCCACCGATTCCGGATCTTCCTTGACGTCAAACTCCAGGCATGCGGCGATGACGCCGGCGAGCGCTTCTGGCGTTATATCCCTCTCCATCAGCTCCAGCGCCGGACGGACGAGCCTGTCGTTTGGCCCCAGCTTGCGGACCGGTCCCCGTCCTACGCGTTCGACGGAGTCTGAAATGTGCGGATTACGAAAACGGACTGTGATTTTGGAACGATACCATTCCATCTCTTCGGTGGAAAATCCATGCTTTTGCTCGAGCAGCACACTCGTCTCCTGCAGCACCTTGTCCAATTTTTCTGCAACAGTTGGATGTTCCGCCGCTTCCTTGATCGTCTCGATGTCTGCGGCGAATCCGTGATAGGCAAGCGCGGCATGGCCGGTGTTCACGGTGAACAGCTTACGCTCCATGTAAGGTGTCAGGTCGTCCACGAAGGTGACCGAGGGAATATCCGGCCGTCCGCCTTTTAATGCAGGGGTTTCGACCACCCACTCAAAAAACGGCTCCACCGTAACATCCAGTTCATTTTCAGCCGGCTGCTGCGGCACAATGCGGTCGACCGCGGCATTGGCGAATCCTGTGAAGGCAGCTATCTGCTCCTGCTCCTCATCCGTAACGTGCTCGAAAATATAGTATTTCAACTGGTCTGTAGCGCCGGCCATGTTTTCGCAGGCGATAACATTAACCGGGGCAGCTCCGGCATCCAGTCGTTTCCGGAGTCCGGCGGCTAGAGCCGGGGCAATGCCCTTCAGTACATTCGGACCAACAGCGGTGGTGATGAGATCGGCCTCGGCGATGCGCTTAAGCAGTTCTTCCTCCTCCTCGGCGCTATGCACCGCGTCGACCTGATCCACCTGAACGATCTGCTGCTCTTCTCCGGCCAACTCTACCTTGTACTTCTGCTCTGCTTTCAGTTTCTGAATCAACTCGTCGTTAATATCAGCAAAACAGAGATCCCATCCTGCTTCATACAGCAGCTGTCCGATGAATCCCCGCCCGATATTACCGGCTCCGATCTGCAGAGCTTTCATTTAATTCACCTCATTCAGCTGCGCCAGAAGGGATGCTTTATCAGGTGCCTGCACCATCTTTGTGATGTTTTCCTCTTCGGAGCAGATAAGGGCAATTTTCTGCAGAATCTCAAGATGCTCGTTTTCTTTCCCGGCTATGCCGATCAGAACTTTTACCGTACTTCCGCCGAAATCGACCCCTTCCGGAACCTGCACGACAGAAAGACCGGATTCTTTAATAAGAGACTTGGCTTCTTCGGTACCGTGCGGGATGGCCACATAATTCCCCATGTAGGTTGATGTCATTTCTTCGCGTTCGAGCATGGCTTCAATATAAGCTTCTTCCACATACCCTTGGTCCACCAGAATTCGTCCCGTTTCGCGGATGGCTTCTTCTTTTCCCTTTAATGACGCGTTTATTTCAATATTTTCTTCCTGCAGAATTGGTTTTGCCATGATACTCCACTCCTGTCGTATTATAGTTTTTCTTTTAACCACGCACGAAACACCTGCTCCATGTGGTTTTTTATTTTTTCTTCATCGGCGGAAGCGAACAGATCAAGCGTCTGCTTTCCTGCAACGAGCTGTTCACTCACCGCACTCAACACGTCGTATGTTTCCGGTTTGTCTCCGCTTGGCGCAAGCAGAATCAACAGATGCTCCACCTCTGTTTCCGTGCCGTCCATGGCTTTCATGGAAACTGGATGTACGAGCGGCTGGATGTGAAAACAGGGTCCCATTACCGAATCGGTTCTGGCATGAAAAAGAGCGAGATTCGTTTGAGGAACCGCCGTTCCGCCTTTTTGATATCTGTTCCAGAGTGCATCAACGGCCGTTTCGCTGTTCTGCAGCACCCCTTCCTGTTTCACACCCGCTTCGGCTCTTGTCAGTATCTGATAAAGATCTCTGTCCTCGACGGGCGGCAGCACCTTGAATGTTTCCAGCACCTGCACCATCAGTGCGGTGTATACCTGTATACGGCGCAGTTCCTCTGACACGTTACCTGAATGTTCGTCCGGGTCTGCAGGGTCCGTTCCATTTTGACTGTCTGTTCGGCTGCCACTTGGTTCGGAGGGCGGAAGCTTTCTGATGAACAGCTTCACTTTTTCAATATCTTTTTTTGTCAGAAACGGATTGACGACAATATATGGGAACACGTCATCATGCAGCTCCATCGTGGAAATCACGATATCATAACCGGCTCCCCGGTACTCTTCAAGATCCATCATGGAGATATTTTTCAGACTCTCGATTTCCGGTAGTTCTCTTCGAAGCCTTGTCATCAGCATTTTGGAGGATCCGATACCGCTGGAGCAGACGACGAGCGCGTTTACTCTGCTGTCGTTTTGCAGTTTTTCAAGAGCTGAACCGAAATGCAGCGTGAGATACCCTACTTCTGATTCCGGCAGCGTCCGGTCCAGAGATTCGTCAACCGCTTCTGTCACAAGAAGAAACAAGTCTTCATAATCCGTTTTGATCTGATCGAGAAGCGGATTGTAGATACGCATGTTTTCGCTGATGCGGTACAGCGCGGGATCAAGATGGGCAACAAGCCCCTGGTACAGGGAATCATCTTCTTTCAGCGGCTGTCCGGTTGCGTTCTGCATATAATCCATCAACACTTTAGCATACACCGCTGCAGACAGGTGATCAAGATTCGGAAGATAATCCTGGTCCTCCCTGATTTTCGCCCCGCGCAGGTGCATCGTAATATAGCCGATTTCCGCTTTCGGGATAGAGAGCTGAAATACTTTTTCGAGCTTTTGAATGAGCAGAACGGCGGTTTCATATTCTTTCGTGTCCTGCAGGGTTCGGAGATAGGAATCGTTGATTTCTATCTTTTCCCCTTGCGAAATTCTTTCGATCGCCAGCGTCAAATGAACGACCAGTCCGACATAGGCACTGTCGGCAAAATGGTACGGAAGTTCATCTTTCATATCTGCCAGTATTTTCTCCACCGTCAGCCATTTATCCTGCTCGACCAGCCCGAGAAGTCTCTTTGAAATCTCTCCGGATTCCGGGAATCCATTTTTACCCTTAATATTTTCCCTCATGAGACGAAATAAATCATTCTCACCGAAATTTTCAGCGATCAGGCTGCTCATCGCGGCCCGTTTTGCCGATTCCGAGCCGCTTACCGTCACACCGTAGCCGCGCCTTCTGGTTAACGATAAATCGGTTGTTTCAAACCATGTCTCCAACTGATCCAAATCATAACTGATGGTCGCACTTGTTACTTTGAGCTCACGGGCGAGGGTCTGAAGTTTCAGCGGCTCCACACTCTCGAGCAGGCGGCAGAGAATCAGCGTGCGCCTTTCTTCCGCGGTGTACTCGACGACCGAAGGCTGGAGCAGCGACAACTCCAGCTCTTGTTTATCTTCGCGGGTTCCTTCTATTTTCACACCTTTTCCGGCGGATTTTATCAAGTTTAGGTTATAAAGGCGGAGGATTTTGTCCAGTCCCTTCAGATCCCGGTGAACGGTTCTGGAACTGACATCCAGCGCCGCTGCGGCGTCAGCCACCGGAATATCTTTGTCCTGCTGCAGCAGGTACCGGATCAGTTCCCGTTCGCGGGCGGTCATATAATCGACAGCCAAGGGCATACCCCCTTTTTAACCATCATATCATTGTTCCTGATCTGACTTCCAGCGCTCGACCAGCTCATCGTATTTCGGACTTCCGAGGAAATTATCCACCGAAACATGTTCGGCATCGGGACGTTTACCTCTGGCCCGGTCGGTCAGGTCTTTGTGGGTAATGATAACGTCGGCATCATCCGGAATCTGGTTGATCGCAGAGTTGGTCACTTCCATATCAAGTCCTGCTTTTTTCACTTTGTCCTTCATAACGGAAGCTCCCATCGCACTTGATCCCATGCCGGCATCACACGCAAAAATCACTTTGTTGATATCTTTTCCGGAAAGCTCTTCTGCCTCGCTTCTTTCCTGACTTTCGGCTCCTTCTTCTTTCAGTCCGGACGTAACGCTGCTTTCTTTGCCTTTCATTTCTTCCATTTTCGACGCCGCGGATCCGAGATCTTCTTCGTCAGAACGGCTTGCCTTCAAAATGATGGAAGAAATGATGAAGGAAACCGCAGCAGCAACGAGAACACCAAGCACCATAAATACGTACTTATTCGGCGGTGTCATCGCAAAGTAGGCAAGGATACTTCCCGGTGACGCTGCGGCTCGTAGTCCGACATCAAACAAAACAAATGTGAAAACACCACTCATGCCGCCTGCGATGACCGCAAGAAGCAGCTGCGGCTTCATGAGAATATACGGGAAGTAAATTTCGTGGATACCTCCCACAAACTGAATTACTGCTGCACCCGGCGCTGAACTTCTGGAAGCTCCTCTTCCGAAAACAGTGTAGGCCAGCAGCACGCCAAGACCAGGTCCCGGGTTACTTTCCAGCATAAACAGAACCGAAGTACCTGTTTCATTTGATTCCTGCACCCCAAGCGGTGTGAGAATGCCGTGGTTAATAGCATTGTTTAAAAACAGTACTTTCGCCGGTTCAATCAAAATACTGGCAAGCGGGAGCAGTCCCGCGTTCATAATGGCTTCGACGCCTGCTGCAAGCGCACTGCTGAACCCTGCCATAACAGGACCTACGGCATAAAGACCAAGAACAGCGAGGGCACCGCCGAAGATACCGGCGGAAAAGTTGTTGACAAGCATTTCAAAACCCTGCCTGATTTTCCCATCCACCGCATCGTCAAATTTCTTAATAATCCAGCCGGACAACGGTCCCATTATCATGGCACCGAGAAACATCGGATCTTCAGCTCCTACAATGACACCCATTGTTGCGATCGCACCAACGACACCGCCCCGGACATCGTGTACCATTTTACCACCGGTGTAGGCGATCAACAGCGGCAGAAGATACGTAATCATCGGCCCGTTTAATGCAGCTAATTGCTCATTCGGGAAGAAACCATCTGATATAAACAGCGCCGTGATAATCCCCCAGGCAATAAAAGCACCGATGTTCGGCATGATCATGCTGCTCAAAAAACTTCCGAATTTCTGCACTTTCGCCCGGATCGTTCCCCCTGACTTTTGATTTTCCTCTGCACTCACGTAAACCCCTCCTTATAATAAATCATGACAATATCTAAGATGAATAGCGTATAGTCTCATCCTATAGGCTGAATGACAGTGGTATCAATAAAATAAAAGATGGAATAAGGCAACAAGTATGTTGACATCATTTAAAAGAAAGCGTTCTATCATAAAGTGCCTGCTCCTATACTGTACCATCTGACCCGAAAAGAAGACTTATCCGTCAAATGTCTGCGGTTATCCGTCAACTACTGTCATTTATCCGTCGAAGGAGGGGCAGTATCCGTTCATTGTAGTGTTATCCATCAATCACGGCCTGATACGTAAGCGTCAAACAAGCAGGTTTATCCGCTAAAAGAACCCTGCCTGCGCCTTGTTCATTCCACACACCACCCTGCACAAAAAAATATCCGAACCATCATTCGAAGAAGATTACGGCAATCTTATCAAAAATGGTTCGGATATCATTTTTCACGTAGTGTGCTTTCAGGTATCACACCCTGTTTCTCACCCTATATACCGGATACGATGTCGATGATCTGCTGTTTCGTTTCCGCCTGCTTCAATGAGTGGCGAAACGATTCATCCATCATTTTCTTCGACAGCTGCTGAAGGATTTTCAGGTGATCATCACCGGCGTTTTCCTGCGGCACAGCAATCAAAAAGATAACTTCAGCCGGCTGGCCGTCCATACTCTTCCATTCAATACCTGAAGGGGACTTCCCAACGGCTATCGCAGCTTCCTTTACTCCGTTTGATTTGGCATGTGGAATGGCGAATCCAAATCCAATGCCGGTACTTCCCTCGTTCTCCCGCGCGTGCACGTCACGCAGAAACTGTTGTTTATCACTTAACACACTGCCCGGCAGTAATGCCGCCATTTCCTTAAGTGCCCCTTCTTTATCTGTGCTCTCAAGCGCTGTGTCTACAGCTTCTTTGTGCAATAGTGCTTCGATGTCCATTCAGGATCCCTCCATAGTTGGTTTTTTCAATATATTCGCAAGCAGTGCTGTCACAATCGTGCCGACGATGATAGCCACGAAGAACATAAGAACGTTGTCTATCGCTCCGAATACGGCGACAATCGGCCCGCCGTGAGGTACGTGGTCGGCGACATTCCCCATCATGGCTATCGCTCCGGCGCTCATGCCGCCGGCCATAATACTCGGGATAACACGGAATGGATCGGCTGCGGCGAGCGGAATCGCCCCTTCCGTTATACCAACAAGCCCCATCGCTACAGCGGCTTTTCCTGCTTCCTGTTCATCGCTTTTGAATTTTCTTTTAAAGATAAGAGAGGCCAGACCCATGCCAAGCGGCGGCGTACAGATGGCCGCGGCAATGGCTCCCATTACTTCCGGCTGTCCCTGGGTGATCAGCGCAGCACCGAACAGAAATGCCACTTTATTGAATGGCCCTCCCATATCGAAACTAATCATGGCACCCAGTATTAAGCCGAGTAATATCCGGCTGCCTCCTTCCATTCCTTCCAGACCGTTTGTCAGGGCTTCCATTAATCCGGCAATCGGCGCTCCCAGAACATAGATGAAAATAAGACCGACCGCAAGCGAAGCCAGAATTGGAATGATGAGAATAGGCATGATTGGCTGGATGATTTCCGGCACTTTCACTTCTTTGATCCATTTCGCGATATACCCGGCGAGAAATCCGGCAATAATGCCCCCGATAAACCCGGCGCCGGCCTCACTTCCGTAAAAACTTCCGTCGTTTGCGATAAAACCACCGATCATACCAGGGGCAAGACCCGGACGATCAGCAATACTCATCGCAATAAACCCTGCCAGAATCGGTACCATGAGGCTGAAAGCTGTATTTCCCATCTGATTAATCGAATTCCAAAAAGACCCTTCCGGTATCGCGAGGCCGTCTGCGGACGGTTCTCCTCCCAGACTGAGGGAAATGGCGATTAACAAACCACCCACCACGACAAAGGGGATCATGTAGGAAACACCGTTCATCAAGTGCCGGTACAACGGGTTCTGCTTCTTTTTCTTTTTCGATTTTTCTTCCTCTATTTTTTCATTCGCTTTTTCCCGGCCGGTCTTTGCGCCGTAGGTTTCCACCTCTCCGGCTTCAAACCGGGCAAGGAGCGCTCCTGCGTTATTAATCGCTTCGGAGGAATCAGTCTCCAGTACCGGCTTTCCCTCAAAGCGTGATTTTTCAACGGATTTGTCCGCTGCAATCACTACCCCGTCGGCTTCTTCAATATCTTCTTCGGTCAGTTCATTTTCGACCCCGATGGACCCCTGCGTTTCCACTTTGATGTCCATGCCTTTTTCCTGTGCCGCTTTGTTCAGGCCTTCCGCTGCCATATACGTATGGGCAATACCGTTGGGGCACGATGTGATGCCGACTAATTTCATCACGAAATCTCCTCGCTTTCCCTTAAAATTGTGATAAATTCCTGATATGTTTGCGCTTTTTTCAACCGGTCGGTACGTTCCTTTATTCCGGATACGTGAAAGAGTTCTTTAAACAGAGCTTCTGCTTCTCCGGGAGACTCATAGTCCACCGCAATAAAAAATACGATCGAAACAGACTGGCCGCCCCAGTCCACAGGCTCCTGCAGGAGCGCTGCAGCTATCGCCGAATGCATACTATCTTCCCTGTGCCCGTGCGGAATGGCTATCTGCGCTGAAATGGCGGTACTGCCGAGAGTCTCCCGTTTGAGAGCATGTTCTTTCAGGGCGGGAAGTGCATACCCCTGATTGATCAAAGCATCGGCGAGCTGTTCTACTGCATCGGTTCTGGAATCCGCCTGCATGCCGGGAAAAAACAAAGAAGCGCTGCTGTATTTAACCAAAACGGACCTGGTGTTGTCTTTTGTGTTCATCCAGTCGGTCAAGGCCTTCTGGTCTTCTCTCGAAAAGACCGGAGAAACCTGGAACACCCGCTCATCATCAATAGCTACAGTGGAAAGGATCAAATCCGGCTGCAGCCGGTCGTTTTTGTGTTTCCATTCATGGACAGCCGACACTTCCGTATGCCGCACCCCGGGAAACAGGTTATTGAACTTTTCCTTTATCAGGTAGGCGGTCCCCATGCCGCTTTCACATACGATAAGAACGTTGCGGATTGGCTCCGTTATCTGGCGGTGCCGTTCGATAGCCGATTGGAGATGAATCATGAGAAAGCCGATTTCATCTTCCGGTACGTCTTTCAAAAGCGGCTCCTGCACGTTCTGCACCCAATACTTCACCCAGTCAAAGGATGATTCGTATTCTTTTTTTATTTCCTGAAGCATCGGATTTTCCATACGAAGCCGGTACCGCATCCGGTGAAGCGTCGTTTGAAAATGGAGAAGCAGCGCCCGTTTAAAATCTTCATCGGACGCCATATCTTGTGAATAATCGGAGGCCACCGCTTCTATAAACGTTTCCATCATGGCTGCTGCTTTGCTGTCGAAAAGGTTCCAGCTGCTGAGTTCATCTGCCGCATGGTCAGTCACTCTCTCTCGCTTGCTGCCGAGCAGATGCAGAGCAAAGTAGTCCGCCTCGTGCGGAGGGATACGGACTTGCAGAAGACCGGATAGACGGCGGACAAAACGGCAGGCGGTTTCATACTCCGGGTGCTGGTAGAGAAGGTCATCGGTGGTTCGTTCCTGTTCTTGCATAACGTTCCCCAACCTCAGGCGTTGTATAAATATTAACGTATGATACAAAAGATTATTGCGCGCCCGGTCTGTCAGAGGAAAATGCAGTTCCTGTTCCAATTGTTTAAATTCCTGCCAAACGAGCTGCACATCATAATCCCAGTGGTGGCTTTTCTGCTCTTCCATAAAGACATCTTTCATCATCTGTCTCATTTTCCACTCTTCCCCCGAGAGGCGGAAGCCTTTCTGTCTGCGCCGCTTCAATTCCAGACCGTAGCGCCCGAGCCACATTTCCAGTTCATCAAGCAGCTGCAGCGCTTTCGACCGGCTGACATAATAACGATCCATCACATCCTGCACGTGCGTGTACGTCGTTCGGGAGGCAAATTCAAAAAGAATGTCTTTTAATGTTTGGTCCTGTGTATCCGGATAGGGCCGCAATGCCATTTTGATCATCTGGGCTGTTTTAATCGACGCCTGCAGTTGGATACCTTCACTCGGCTTTCTGGTAATATCCGCATCCAGTTCCAATTCGTTGATAAACGCTGCGATCCGGTCCACATCACTGCGGATCGTACGGGATGTGACCTCAAAACCCTGTCCGAGCGCCTGTGACGTGTGAAACCCTTCATGATTTAGCAGATAAAGCAGTAACCGCGCCTGCCGCGTATTCAGCTGTTTCATTTATTCACCTCCTTCAACTGAAAACCCTTACAATTTTATTGTATACCTTATTCAGGCTCCAAACATGTTCGTCTGTTTCCACAATTTGCGGAAAAACGTCATAACTTTCGTTTCGCCCGATCTGCACTGCTCATCAGAGAAACAAAGCCATGTGCTCTTCATCCCAGTACGTTCCCAGCCATTTCAGCGCCTTGGGTTCGGTGCCAAACGTCCGAAATCCAAACGATGCGTAAAAGGATTTCGCCTGCTCATTCGAAGAGACAACAGCCAGCTGCAGCCGTTCGATGTCCCAGCGCCGTGCCTGCTCCAGAAGTGCGCGCATCAACGCCGAACCTGCTCCTCTGCCGCGGGAGGCTGTGGTAATATACATGCCTTCGAGATCCGCTTTGTGCTTCATTTTCTGCAGCGTGTTTTTCAGAAGCATTGCTGTGCCCACCAATACGCTGTCCTCAAAAACACCGATCGTCACCGCATGCCTCCATAACAAGCGTTCCTGCACGATTCCTAAGAAATTGTCATCGGCCGCTTCTTCTTCGTACGTTACCGCAAAAGCCTCCGGGGAAAAGCGCAGTGCCTCTTCCCGGAGTGCCGCACAGGCTTCGGCATCTTCCACCGTTAATCTTCTCGTTTGTAACATGTCCATCATTCCCTTCCAATATTTTTCTCCGCCCTTTTTCCTAAAAAGAATATAACAACTATATTCCTTATCGTGTAAGTGCTATGATAGAGGTCGGAATTCTTACCAAAGGCAGGCGGTTACATATGACTCTTACTTTTTCCATCCGTATGCTTTCGCTGCTTGCCGGCCTGCTTTTGGCTGTTTCTCTTGTTTTATCCTTTGCTTTTGATAACGACAGGTTCTATTCCGGCATGGGAAGCGAAGCAGCCATCGCACCGCAGGATGAAAGCATTGTTTTTACGTATTTCGTCCAGGGTACGACCAAATTGTACCGGACCTCGATGGATGGTGGGACGGCGGAACGCGTGACCAGTAATACAGATATGACCGAAACGGCTCCGGCATTTTCTCCGGACGGCTCGAAAATGCTCTTTATTGGAAAATCAACATCAGATATTCAATCGCTGTATACAGTGACGGGCGGGGAAACCAATCGCGTCCAGCCGTCAGGGGAAAGACTCCATTTCGAAGACGCCGTCTATGCTCCGGACGGACAGTCCATCTATGCCGTTGCCATGCCGGCCGAAAAATGGATGAATGCCGGAAACGGCACATCTTCCGGGTTCGACATTTATGAGATAAACCCGGCAGATGGAAGTGTAACGCAGGTGACCGAACAGAACTATTATTTAATGAACGATCTATCGACTTCTCCCGGCGGTGATTATCTCATGTTCACAGTCAGCAGCGGAAGAGAGGAACGAGTGGAAACCGTGTCTCTCACGGAAGGAAGCCAGACTCCCGCACCGTTCCGGCAGTTACCGAATGGAATGTACGGCGCTTCGCTTTCACCGGACGGGGAACAGATAGCTTACACCGCCGTGGCAGATACAAGCAGCAATGGCAACTACCAATATGACCTTTTTCTGCTGAATCAAACAGACGGTCAGACACGACGGCTGACATCTGCTGCCACAAACGTCGAGTCACCGGTGTTTTATCACGAAACGAACAGACTGCTGTACATGGAGGATACAAATTGGCCGCAAACTACTGTAGACTATCATATCCGCTCCATGGATTTATCAAACGGCAATGTTACCACGCTTGAACCGGAAGTAACAGGGATACAGCATCACGTTCTCCTCGGAGGCGCTGCCAGCTTTTTCATGAACGACACGGTCACCGGCGTATTATTTTTGGTATTCGGTCTTACCGTTATTTTTCTGCTGCGCCGCAGAAAAACCGCGGTCTATACACCCGCTGTCATCAGTGCGCTCGGCAGTGCGGCAGGATACGGACTCGGGTACTGGGATCCGTGGACGTATCAGTACGTGAACCTGGCTGTCGGTCCTGCCGCCACAGCACTTCTTGTGTATACTGTGATCTTCTGGATCACCGGAGCCGCATCGCGGAGGATACCATACTAAAGACAAAAAGGTCATCATCCCGCTGAGGTGCGCCGTGTTTGACGGCGCCTCAGCTTCTTTTTTTACAAAAAAAGGTTCTGGATCCGGGGCCGGGATGCGGTTTTTATGGGCTGCATAGACTCTATGGACACTACATCGCAGGGCAGCACGCATAGTGTCCACAGAAGGATTGTTGGTGGACACTGGAACTCTCTGCACCGGCAGCTAGTGTCCATTGATTTCCACCGGCACCCACTAATTTTGAGATGCAGCAGCGTAGTGTCCCCCAAACGATGATCCGTGGACACTACACTTTCAATTTTCGAGTTTAGTGTCCATGGAAACGTGCTCCGGTGACATATTAGACCTGTGCGCTGCTGCCTATGGTTATTAATTGTCTTTCACACAAAAAACCCGGACGATTCTCATGCATCATCGTCCGGTTATCCTATATTCAGAGTTACTGCGTCCGGGTCTGCTGGAGATGGAGGGCGGTTTCCACCTGCGTGAGATGATCGAGCATTGCCGATCTCGCAGCAGCGGCGTCCCGTTCCTCCACGGCCTGCAGAATGCGTTCGTGTTCTTCATACAGCCGCCGCAGGCTCTTTTTTTCCGAGAACAGCCAGATGCGCCGGCTTTCAAACATTGTTTTGCGGAGCGTATCCGAGAGCTGATTCATCATATCTGTAATCAGCTGGTTGTTGGACGCTTCGGCCACTGCCATATGAAAGGCAACGTCCGCCGCTTCGCCGACATTGTTTTCCTCCGAGGCATTATCCATCTCTGCGAGCGCCTGCTTCATCTGTTCCAGCTGCTCCATCGAATGTTTTTCAGCGGCCAGTTCCGCCGCGCCCACTTCCATGATTTTACGCACCTCAAACAGTTCCAGCATCTCTTTGTTGGAAATAATACGCTCCGGTTTCATCGGATCAAGCACCCCGGAGAAATCATACTGGTTCACAAATGTGCCCTCGCCCTGTTTAATCGTCACGATGCCGACTGCACGCAGCGCACTCAGTGCTTCGCGCACCGCTGAACGGCTCACCTGAAACTGTTCCGACAGCGTGACCACGGATTCCAGTTTATCTCCCGGCTGCAGATCGCCGTTTTTTATCATATCTTCAATCTGTTCGCGGACGATTTCCGCGATTTTTTTTGTTTCAATCTGTTTATACGTCATCCCGCGTATACTCCTTCATGTCATGCTGGACTCACTATAACATGGAACAGCTCCGCCGGCGTTACCGTCGCACGGACGACACCGATTTACCGGATGGGGATAAAAAAAGAGCTTTCCTTTATGGGAAAACTCCTACGTTTATTTATTGAACGTTTGTATGCGGAAAGCGTCTTTCTGCTTCTTTCTGAAGTTCGCTTGCATCTACGATAATGCTGCCTACGGATTTAAGAAATTTTTTCATGATTCATCCCCGCTTTCTTCGTTAATGCTGTGTTTATTATGTCTCACACCGGCTGAAATCTCAAAAGCGGGTGCTCCGCATGAAAACGAAAACATCAAAAATGAAAGCGTTCGTCATCCTGAATTTTCTCTTTTTTTTTAATGATTTCTTTGAGTTTCTATGGCAAATGATTTTGTGGTGTTTTTCCTAAAGAGACGTTCGTTCGGCCGGATATGTTTATGGACACTTTTGGCAGGAAAATGTCTGTAAAAAAAGTCTCAAACATTCTCACATGCAAAATGATTCTAATCTCAACGTTACAGACATTTTGTCTGGCAGCATGTCCATAACGTCATGACAGCTGCTTGATATTGATGCCAAAGGAGGCGGTTTTGATCGATAAAACTTTAGAATCGATGCAGAAATGCTTCGAATGATAGATAAAACCGGAGAATCGATAGAGAAACAGCTTGCCCACCGCAGGATCCATGCAGAAATCAGGCAGTCCCCTATCAAAAAAACCGTACAACGGCGCATGCAGGACACTGCACCATTGTACGGTTAGTCAAAAACATATCTTTATATATCTTCAGCCAGCTCTTTTTCAAGCTCGAAATCTTTGATGAAGGCTTTCGGCTTCATAATGGCATCTTTGTCAAAGGTATCGAGCGCGAGACCCCGTTTGACGCGGATAGGGGTGTCCGGGTTGGCGAGGGCCTGGCGGGCGATGCCGATGAAATCAGCCACGTTGTTTTGAATAAGCGGTGCCGCTTTTTCCGGATCGGACAAATCGCCGCATGCTATAACAGGCTTGCCGCTGTGTTTTTGGGCAGCTTCGGTCATCGTCATCGTATTTTCTCCGAATCCCGGAGCCGTTGCATCCGTGTCGGAAATATGAATGTAATCGACGTCGGAGGCGCCGAGCGCGGTGAAGATAATACGGGCGTCTTCTTCGCCTCCGGACCAGCGGAACTGCGGATTGGTCGCTTTCAGCTGGGAAATACGAATGCCGAGTATCATGTTCGATCCGACTTCCGCCCGCACGTCGTGAATCGTCTCCAGCAGCATGCGGAGCCGGTTTTCGACGGGGCCCCCATATTCGTCCTCCCGGACATTGATCGTTTCCGATAAAAACTGATCCAGCAGATACCCGTTCGCACCGTGCAGCTCGATCCCGTCAAATCCTGCATCACGGGCAAGACGTGCCGACTGGACAAACCCCTGTTTCACCTCATCAATTCCTTCTTTGGAAAGAGGTTCTGCTGCCGGGAATTCCCCTTCGCCGCCGTATACCGGCACTTTCCCTCCGGGCGGCTGGAAGGACGAAGGGGCGACGGATGTATCTTTGTAATAATTCCCCTGGGACTGGGCGCCGGCATGCATCAGCTGCGCGATCACTTTCGCGCCGTGCTGCTGTATGTCGGAAACAATCGGCTTCCATGCTTCCATGTGCTTCGGTGTCGCAAGTCCTCCCTGGTGCTCGTAACCCTGGCTGTACTTCGTATCAGGATAAACGCCTTCGGTAATGACCGCTGCGAAACCACCGGCGGCAAACTGTTCATAATACCGGCGGACCCTTTCGTTCGGGGTGCCGTCTTCTTCCGAACTGACTCTTGTCATCGGTGCGGTGATATAACGGTTCTTCAGAATGTGATTACTGATATGTCCCTGTTCAAAAAGCGTGTCTTCATAATTGGCCACATCGCTCACCTCTTTTTTGGAATAACTGCCATGTCAGGAGGAGTGTGTCACATGAGCCGTGATATTGCCGCGAATTCGCTGATCCCTCATGCGCCGCAGGGCATCCGGTACGTCTTCCAGATTGATTTCCTCTTCAAGCATCGGCACAAGTTCCCCCGCTGCGGCGAGGTCTCCCACTTCCTTTGCCATACGGCCGAGGTCGGCAATCTGCTCATAGTCCTCCGAACGGTAGACAAACCCAAGCGCGATTTCGTGGATGCTCGGCGCGAGTGTCTTCGGCGTGTAGCGCTGCATATCCGGAAGGTCTGCGACACAGATAAGATCGGCGTTATAAGCCAGATAATCAAACGCTTCTTCCGATGTTTTGCTTCCGACCATATCCATCGCGATATCGACACCGCGGCCGTTTGTGTACTCATGTACTTTTTCCACAATGTTTTCCGTATGATAATCAATCGTCTGATGCGCGCCAAGACCTTTCACGTACTCATTGTTTTCAGGCGAGCACGTCGTCAGAATGCGCATCCCGGCGCGTGCGGCGAGCTGGATCGCAAAACCCCCGACCGCTCCGGCTCCGGCCTGAATCAGGATCGTTCCGCCCTTGTGCATCCGCACTTTCCGGTGAAGCGCCTGATACGCCGTGAACGCAGGCGTCGGCAGAGCTGCTGCTTCGGCAAAGTCCCAGCCGTCCGGCAGCGGAGCCAGTACGTCGCGGGAGGCCGTCACAAAGCGTGCGAATCCACCTTGATGGGCGAGACTGGCGTGAAAATAAACCCTGTCGCCTGGTTTCCAATCCGTCACGCCGCTTCCGGTTTTATCGACTTCGCCGGCCACATCGAGTCCGGAAACATGCGGGAACTGCCACTCCGGCAGGCCTCCGCCTTCGATTAATTTATAGTCGACCGGGTTAAGACCGACGGCGTGTACTTTCACACGTACTTCCTGCGGCCCCGGTTCCGGTGTTTCCATATCCATAAGTTCCAGGTTATCAACAGAACCCGGCTGGTCAACGGCTAGTGCTTTCATATCTATACCCTCCCTTATTTTTCACTGGGCTATACCTCACAGGAGAGTGTTTCAAACAAACGGTCCTTTTATTCTTTAACCGGAACGACGGCGTCATGCAGATGTTTCTCCAGCATCTGACGGTAATCACCGGCCTGTTCACTGCTCCAGTTCAATTCTTCTGCCATGTAAGCCTGAACCACGTCTTTCCAATCATGCACCCACTGGATATCGAAGAAGAGAGCGCCTGTGCGGCGTGTGAAAAAGTCCATCAGCGTTTCCGTCATTTCCTGTTCCAGCCCGTATCTCACCTGAGCGTACACGAACGGTGTCATGCCGTGTGGTGCCTTATTTCCGGTTTCTTTTACAATAGCGAAGAGCGCGTCAACATTCGAGCCGTACGTCCGCGCCAGATATACCGCTTCTTCTGCGGTCAGACCGAGATTTTCCCCTTCTTTCGTTTTTTCCTTAATGAAACCAGGGAATCCTTTTCCGCCGCCGACTCTGCCGCCTGAAAGCTTCCAGTATTTCGTCTGGCACGATTGGAAGGCGATATCGTATTCCTCTTTAAAGCGTTTGGCCACCCGGTCGATGACATGCTGTGCCATTTTGCGGTAACCGGTGAGCTTTCCGCCGGCAATGGAGAAAATGCCGGAATCGTGCTCCCAGATTTCGTCTTTCCGTGAAATTTCGGAAGGATCTTTGCCCTCTTCAGCAATCAGCGGACGAAGACCGGCCCAACTGGATTCCACGTCGTCTTTGGTGACAGTTACTTTCGGGAACATATCGGCAATGGCGTTTAGAAGATAATCGCGGTCACTTTCTGTCATTTTCGGATTGGCGATATCTCCTTCATAAACAGTGTCTGTCGTGCCGACATACGTCTTGCCTTCCCGCGGAATCGCAAACACCATCCGGCCATCCGGTGTGTCAAAGTAAACGGCCTGCGTAAGCGGAAATACTTCATCGTCGAACACGAGATGGATTCCTTTTGTGAGACGCAGATGCTTCTGTTTTTTCGCGTTATCTTTTTCGCGGAGCTGGTCAACCCACGGACCCGCCGCATTCACGATTTTACGGGCATGAATGGTGTACGTTTCCCCGCTCAGCTGATCTTCCACGGTGACACCGACTGCTCTTTCTTTGTCATAGACGAAATCCAGCACTTTCGTGTAGTTGATGAGTGACGCGTCGTTGGCTGCCGCTTCTTTGGCTGTTTCAATCGTCAACCTGGCGTCATCGGTTTTGTACTCGACATAATAACCGCTGCCGCGCAGGCCTTCCTGCTTTAAAAGCGGACTCCGGCGCAGGGTTTCCTCCCGGCTGAACATCTGCCGGCGCTCGCTCTTCTTGACGCCTGCGAGAAAGTCATAGACGCGGAGGCCGAGAGACGTGGAGAAAGGACCGAAGTTACCGCCCTGATGAAACGGAAGCATCATCCATTCCGGCGTCGTTACATGCGGTGCATTCTGATAAACAATCTCACGTTCTTTGCCGACTTCGGCCACCATTTTTACTTCAAACTGTTTCAGATAACGAAGACCACCGTGTACGAGCTTGGTTGAACGGCTGGATGTCCCCGCCGCAAAATCCTGCATCTCCACTAAAGCCGTGTTCATGCCTCTGGTCGCAGCGTCGAGTGCAATCCCGGAGCCGGTAATCCCCCCTCCGATGACCAATACGTCAAAATCCGTATTGCGGAGATGTGCTTTCTTCGTGATGCGCTGTTTGCTTGAAAAAGTACTCATCTTTTTCGTCCTCCTTTGATATGCTGCGGCTGGTAAGAGTTAGAATGCCGTCGGTTATGGATGAATAAACGCAGATTCTGTCCTTATTTCCCCCGGCCTTCTTTCCCAAACCGTCGATTCCCCTCTCAAAACAGCTCCATTAAAAAAACCGGAAAAGCCCTTTTCTCATCTATCGAAAAAAGGGTTTCCCGGTTTCTCATGATCTCCAACCATATATTAACTTGTGCCGTTATTTAAAAGCCTGTGCCGCTTTGACTGCTTTCTGCCAACCATTATAAAGGTTTTCGCGGCGGCTGTCATCCATTTCGGGCTCAGTTCTCTCATCTACTTTCCAGTTGCGCGCGATATCATCACGGCTGTTCCAGTAACCGACCGCAAGACCCGCAAGGTAGGCGGCACCAAGAGCAGTTGTTTCATTGACTTCCGGACGTTCTACCGGAATATCCAGAATGTCACTCAAAAACTGCATCAGGAAGTCGTTTTTCACCGCGCCGCCGTCCACACGCAGCGTGCTTACTTCTATTCCTGCGTCTTCTTCCATCGCATTCAGCACGTCTTTTGTCTGGTAGCCGAGTGACTCCAACGTCGCCCGTACGAAGTGTTCTTTTTCCGTGCCGCGGGTCAGGCCGAATACGGCACCACGGACGTCGGAATCCCAGTACGGTGTGCCGAGTCCGGCAAACGCAGGAACGACGTACGCGCCGTCTGTGGAGTCGACTTTCTGGGCGAGGCCTTCGGATTCCGAAGCGTCATTCAGCATGTGGAGTCCGTCACGGAGCCACTGAACCGCAGAACCGGCGACGAAAATGCTTCCTTCGAGCGCGTATTCCACTTTGCCGTCCAGACCCCAGGCCAGGGTGGTAAGAAGTCCGTTATCCGACTGAATCGCTTCCTCCCCGGTATTCATAAGCATAAAGCAGCCGGTGCCGTACGTATTTTTGGCCATTCCTTTTTCGAAGCAGGCCTGCCCGAACAAGGCGGCATGCTGATCCCCGGCCGCGCCCGCAATCGGCACGCTCTCGCCGAAGAAGTGATGATCGACAGTGTTGGCGTAAACTTCCGATGAAGGGTGAACTTCAGGAAGCATGGACTTCGGCACGCCAAGAATATCAAGAAGTTCATCGTCCCACTGCAGCTCATGAATATTGTACATCAACGTCCGGGATGCGTTGGAGTAATCAGTCACGTGCGCCTGACCGCCGGAGAGCTTCCAGATCAGCCATGTGTCGATGGTGCCGAACAGCAGATCACCGTTCTCCGCTCTCTCGCGGGCACCTTCCACATTATCCAGTATCCATTTCACTTTCGTACCGGAGAAATACGGATCAAGAAGCAGTCCGGTTTTGTTCCGGAACGTTTCGTTCAGATTCTGATCGCGGAGTTCGCGGCAGATATCCTCGGTCTGGCGGGACTGCCATACGACCGCATTATAAATCGGCTTTCCTGTATGTTTGTCCCAGATGACCGTTGTTTCACGCTGATTCGTGATGCCGATGCCTGCAATCTGCTGCGGCTCGATATCAGCTTCTGTGAGAGCGGTAGCAATAACAGCCAGAATGCCTCCCCAGATTTCCGACGCGTCATGCTCCACCCAGCCCGGATGCGGAAAATACTGTGTGAATTCTTTCTGCGCCGTTTTTACAATTTCTCCTGATTCATTAAAGAAAATCGCTCTTGAACTTGTTGTTCCCTGGTCCAAAGCCAGCATGTACTTTTCCATCAAAAACACCTCTTTTATTCATAGTTTCATTGTAAAACAGTTGATATGTTTCTACAGACTTATATGCCTGTTTATGCCTGATGTCCATGTCCTTCCTGTACGTAGGATTTCATATCCCGCTGCTGATTCATAAATGCATAGACTAAAATGGCGGCGGTAATAACCGTAAAAATCCAGAAAACCGGTGTTATGTTTCCCACAAACAGTGCCTGGTGAAACACACCGCCATAGATACCTCCAATGATGGGTCCGACAACGGGAATCCATGCGTACGCCCAGTCGGAAGGGCCTTTTCCCGGAATAGGCAGAAACGCGTGCGCAATTCTCGGTCCGAGATCGCGTGCGGGGTTAATGGCATAGCCTGTAGGTCCGCCGAGGGAAATACCGATAGCTGCGATCAGCAAACCTGTAATAAGCGGATTCAGCCCCTCTGTAAACTCATTCGCGCCGATAAACTGCAGTCCGAGCACAAGAATAAATGTGCCGATAACCTCACTGACGAGGTTGGCCGGGTAATTCCGTATCGCGGGGTCTGTCGCGAACACACCGAGTTTTGCTCCCTTGTCTTCGGTCTTGCTCCAGTGAGCCAGATAATGAAAATAAACAACACATGCACCCAGGATTGCGCCGACCATCTGCCCTGCAATATAGACCGGAACGTCCGCCCATGGAAATGTGCCGGCAGCGGCAAATCCAATCGTCACGGCCGGATTGATGTGGGCGCCGGTGAAACTTCCAACGGCATACACACCCATGGAAACTGCCAGTCCCCAGCCGATCGAAACGACAATCCAGTCCGCTCCCTGAGACTTGGAACTATGCAATATGACACCGGCTACAACACCGCACCCCAAAATAACGAGAATCATAGTCCCAAGCAGTTCGCCAAGAAAGGGAGACATATATATACCCTCCAGTTTTAATATGATAGCGGTTAATATAGTCATATAACAGATAACCAAGGTGACATTCAACAAAAAAAATCACACCTTGCCCTTTTAGATACGGCATACACGATTCCCTGGTATCTAAAAGCCGGTGTGAGTCTCAAAATCTCCGTCACGTTATTAACCTGTCATTACCTTACAACCAACTGAAAACGTTGTCAACGATTATATTTTTCATTTTTCTACAAAAATGAATGCAGGACCGGTTTTACGGGAAAAACGTTTTCCTGATTTTTTTAATTTCTGGAGCGCGGACCGGCTTCCATTAAAAGATCCACCAGGTGTACCGCTTCCACAGATTCTCCCTGTCCTTCCCGCTGCACTCCGAGTTTCATCTGCAGAAGACATCCCGGGTTTGTTGTAACGATGGCTTCCGGCGAGGTTTTTTTCACGTCGGCCATTTTCACATCAAGAATATCCATCGCATCATTATAGTTTACGATATTATAGATGCCTGCCGAGCCGCAGCAGAATCCCGGATTGTCCATATCTTTCAGCGTCAGCCCCGGAATGCTCTCCATCAGCTCACGCGGCGGCCGGGTGACGCGCTGCACGTTCGTCATGTGACAGGACGGCTGATACGTAATGGTTTTCGGTACGTCTTTTGAAAATGCCAGTCCGTCGAGTTCGACCAGCACTTCGGAAATATCTTTCACCTTTTCCGTAAAAGCAAGCGCGCGTTCCTGCCAATCGGTTCCTTCTTCAAACATCCGGTCATATTCGATCAGCTTTGCGCCGCAGCCGCCGGCATTGTTAACGATATAATCGACGTCCTCTTCCTCAAACACCTGAATATTGGCGGCTGCCTGCTCTTTGGCCATATCTGTTTTGCCGGCATGCGCGTGAAGTGCGCCGCAGCACGTCTGATTTTCAGGAAGAATAACCTCCGCACCTGATAAACGCAGGAGCTCTACCGTATTCTGATTGGTTTCAAAAAACACGCTGTCCATCACACAACCAGTGAAAAAAGCCACTTTGGCCGCCGGAGTGCCGTCCGGCTTTACCCGCCGGCTCCGTGCTTTTCTTTCTTTTGGAGAAGGCTGGGCCGGAACAACCTGCTCAAATTCCCCGAGGTGAAGCGGCGCCATCGACGTTAAACGAAGCGCTCGGGCCGCTTTCTGCATACCGGAAGCCTGATACAGCCAGGTCGCCTGACCGAGTGCGTTCATCCAGGACGAAGATGGAAAAAAAGAACCGAACAAAAAGCCTTCCGTCTTCTGCTGCGTTTTTGTTTTGGTCTCATGCTTTTCCAGTGTTTCTTTCGCCGCTTCCAGCAGATCCCCGTACTGCACATCCGTCGGGCACACCGTCGTACAGGCCATGCAGCCGAGACACTTCTCGATCGGCTCTTTTAAGTCATCCAGAGAAGCCTTGCCTTCCGCCGCCATTTTAATCAGATTAATACGGCCGCGCGGCGAATGGGTCTCCTTTTCCATTGTTTCATAGGTCGGACAGGCTGGCAGGCAGTAGCCGCATTGTACACAGTCGAAGGTCTTGTCATAAGCGAGTGCATCTTTCAGGGACGTTTCATTACTCATCACGCAGCACCAACCTTGTCTGTCCCTGTTCAGGGAAGATTTTTCCCGGGTTAAGGATGTTATTTGGATCCCAGGCTTCTTTAATCCGTTTCATCATATCCACGCCGGTTGCGCCGAGTTCCTGTTCCATGAACGCAGACTTCATCGTGCCAATCCCATGTTCGCCGGAGAGGGTACCGCCGAGATCAATTGCGGCTTCAAAAATTTCCGCCACGGCTCGCTCCACCCGCTCCATTTCTTCCTGGTCCCGTGTATCACACATCACGTCCGGATGGAGGTTGCCGTCTCCGGCGTGGCCGAACACGACAAGATCAACGTCATACTTTTCTTTAATAGTCCGGAGCCGTCCCATCATCGGGCCGATCTGGCTCCGCGGTACCGTCGCGTCTTCTGCGACTTTCGTCGGTTTGATGGTGGCTATCGCCGGGGATACGAGCTTTCTCGCCTGCCAGATTTCAGCTGCTTCCTCCGGCGTATCCGGAATCTGGCTGTCCGTTGCGCCAAGCTCCTGCATAATGCGCTCCACCTCTTTCGTTTCGATCGATATCGCTTCCGGGTGACCGTCGAGTTCGATGATAAGCACCGCCGCCGCTTCCACCGGCAGACCGATCGGCTTATACTGTTCTACCGCCTGGAGGCACGCCTGATCAACAAATTCCATCTTGGACGGCAGAATTCCGGAGGTCAGCGTTTGGGAGATGGCCTGTCCGGCCGTTTCTACGTCATCAAACACCGCCATCAGCGTCTGTACGGCAGGCGGTTTCGGCACCAGTTTCACGACCGCTTCCGTTATCACACCAAGCGTCCCCTCGGAGCCGATAATCAGTTTCGTCAAGTCGAAACCGGTAACATTCTTGATCGTCCTGCCGCCGGTTTTCATCACCTCTCCTTCCGGTGTCACAACCTCCAGACCGATCACGTAATCTTTTGTCACCCCATACTTCAACCCGCGCGGACCGCCGGAATTCTCCGCCAGATTGCCTCCTATGGTGCACACATGGGCACTGCTTGGATCAGGCGGATACATCAAACCGTACGGCTCCACCGTTTTGTTAATGTCGGCGGTCAGTACACTGGGCGAGACGACGGCAATCAAGTCATCAGGCGTGACTTCTATTTTTTCCGGCCACTGCACCATATCGAGCACGATCCCGCCTTTTACGGGAAGCGGCCCGCCGCTCAGACTGGTGGACTGTCCCCGCGGGGTTACCGGCACTCCGTAGGCGTTCGCCGTTTTCATCACATGCACGGTTTCTTCTGTCGTTTTCACCTGCACTACCGCTTCTGGCAGATGTTCGCCGAAAGACGCATCAAAACTGTAGCTGAACCGGTCGGCCGCCTCCGTCATAATCTGTTTCTCCGGAAGAACGTCCAACAGCTCCTCCAACCACTTCTGCATAACGGGCCCTTCTTTCTGCTTTTCTTTTTATTATAAACCTTTCCGGGCAGGCTGAAAATGAAGCGTGGGACTCGCACAGGTGGGAAAGGGTTGCGGAAAGAAGGCATTTGTATTTACAATGGACTATTGTAAGAAACCCGTATAAGCCTATACGCGTTTATATCTTGCAAATATAAAACAAATAGGTGATGAAAATGAAAAATAATTATCAGGTTCTGCTTTATTACAAGTATGTTCCGATCGACGACCCGGAGACGTTTTCGATTGAACATCTTGACTACTGTAAAGAGCTCGGTCTGCGCGGACGGATTCTCGTGGCCCATGAAGGATTGAACGGCACGGTGTCCGGCACGGTGGAACAGACCAATCAATATATGGAAGACCTACGGAAAGATCCGCGTTTCTCCAACATTGAATTCAAAGTCGACCAGGCAGACGGCCACGCCTTTAAAAAGATGCACGTGCGCCACCGCGACGAAATTGTCTCCTTCCGTCTTGAAGAAGACATTAATCCGAATGAACTCACCGGCAATTACCTGAGCCCAAAAGAGTTTTACGAAAAAATGCATCAGGAGAACACGATCATCATCGATGCCCGCAACGACTACGAATATGATCTCGGTCATTTCCGCGGTGCCATCCGCCCGGACATCGACGCGTTCCGGGAACTGCCGCAATGGATTGAAGAGCATAAAGAAGAGCTCGAAGGCAAAGAGATTCTCACGTACTGCACCGGAGGCATCCGCTGCGAGAAGTTCTCGGGCTGGCTGAAAAACAAAGGCTTTGAGAACGTGAACCAGCTTCACGGCGGCATCGTGTCGTACGGCAAAGATGAAGAAGTACAGGGAAAGCTCTGGGACGGCCAGTGTTACGTCTTCGATGAGCGGATCAGCGTACCGATCAACCAGGAAGAACACGTCGTTGTCGGCCGCGACCACTTTGACGGCGAACCGTGCGAACGCTACGTCAACTGCGCGTCGCCGGAGTGCAACGACCAGATTCTCTGTTCGGAGGAAAACGAGCACAAATACCTGCGCGGCTGCTCGCCTGAGTGCCGCGTCGATCCGGAGAACCGCTACATCGTGGAACACTCCATGAATCAGGACGAGTGGGAAGAGCGGTTGAACGAGATTGGCGAAAGTCTGAAACAGAGAGTATAGTATACTGCCGCAAAAACTGCCCGCTTTGGGGCAGTTTTTTTATGTGCGACGGTTGAGATACAGTCAGAATTCCCATGTTTACATGTGGAACACCGTCTTTTACATGCCAAATGGAGGCTGTTACCGGCGAACCGGTTCGTTACGTGCGGGATACAGGTATTTACATGCCGAATCAGTAACAATACGAGCGGAATCAAAGGTAATACATGCCGATACGTTGACAGGCAGCCACCGGTACGATTATAGTAGAAGTAGATTTGTAACCATTCTTGTTACAGGAGCGGGATGCATCATGATCAACAGCCGTCTCAGTGTTGCCATTCATATCTTGTCCCTGCTGGCGTCTCACCCCCATGACCGGCTGACGTCCGAGTACATCGCAGGCAGCGTGCAGACCAATCCCGTCGTCATCCGGCGCCTGACCGGCATGCTCCGCAAAGCCGGTATTGTCACGTCATCTCCCGGAACAGCAGGGGCCGTACTTACGAAAGCGCCGGTTGAGATTACGCTGCTCGATGTGTATGACGCCGTCTTTGCCGGGGAAGAGCTGTTTTCCATTCATGACAAACCGAATCCGGACTGCCGGGTCGGCCGCAACATACAGGACACGCTGGATACACATTTTGAGCGCGCGGAGCAGGCGATGAAAAACGAACTCGCCCGACAGACACTCGCAGACACAGTGGAGCACCTTTTTGCCTGAAAGGTGTCTTTCCATGTCGTACCTGTAACAGAATCAGTTACAAAATCATTTCATACAGGAGGAATTCCCATGAACATCGGTATTATCGGAGCAACAGGAAAATCCGGAGATCTTATTTTAAAAGAAGCACAGCAGCGCGGCCACGACGTAACAGCCATTGTACGCAACCGCTCCAAGCTTGAGCATGATGTGCCTGTTATCGAAAAAGACATCTTCAACCTGACGCAGGAAGACCTGTCCGGTTTTGACGTTGTCGTTAACGCATTCGGCACAACGCCTGATCAGGGACAACCTCATATCGACGCAGCTGATGTCCTCACCAAAGCGCTGCAGGGCATAAAAACGCGCCTATTCGTCGTCGGGGGCGCTGCGAGCCTGTATGTCGACGAAGACAAGACAACTCAGGTCATCGACACGCCGGACTTCCCGGATGCGATCAAACCAATGGCCGGCGGCATGGCCGAAGCCCTCTCCAGACTTCAGAACGCACAAAATCTGAACTGGACGTTCCTCAGCCCGGCTGTAGAATTTGACGCAGAAGGCGCGCGCACCGGCACGTACCAAGTCGGCAAAGACCACATGATCACCAACTCGGAGGGTAACAGCTACATCAGTTACGCCGATTACTCCATCGCCGTTCTCGATGAACTCGAAAACAAAGAGCACGAGAATGAGCGTTATACCGTCATCGGGGAGAAACAATAAACGAACGGATTAAAAACCCGGACGACGCGGTCTTCCAACCGATCGGTCCGGGTTTTTTAAAAGGTTATGATGTATTCTCTGTATCCCCGCCGGCGTCCACTATGCTTTCGGTATCCTTATCAAGCGGCGTTAGCGTCCAGCCGGTGTAGGCGTAAAACAAGGCGACAAACGGCGTGACCAAGCTGGTGAAGGTAAAGAAGACATACCCCATGCCGACATCGAGCGTCGTCATCACAAACGCTCCAATCACACCCCATGGAATCAACGGATGCAGCACCGATCCGGCATCTTCGAGCGTCCGCGACAGATTTTTCGGATGGAGCCCGGCGCTGCGGTAGGAATCCTCCAGCATCTGGCCCGGTAGAATGATGGATAAATACTGCTCCCCGATTACCGCGTTCACGCCGAAACAGGACAAAACGGTCGAACTGATGACGTTGCCTTTTTTACGGAGAACCTGTTTCAAACTGTTGATCAGCGCGTGGGCGATTCCGATGCCGCGGAACAACCCTCCGAACCCAAGCGCCACGATGATCAGAGATATTCCTGACAACATACTCTGAAGACCGCCGAGAGAAAGCAGGCTGTCTATCGATTCCATCCCGGTATCCGCCGTGTAGCCTTCATGGGCGGCTGTCATGATATCACCAAGGCCTGCCCCCGGAGTGGTATAAAAGGTCGTCAGCACCGCGGCAACGAGACCAATCGCAAGCGATGGGACCGGTTTGACCCGGCGTGCGGCAAGGCCGATAATGAGCAGCGGGGACAAAAGCGTCACCGGTGTAATCATAAATTCAGACTGCATCGTGCGGGCCATTTCATCCACCTGGGACGTATTGGCGCCTCCCCAGCTGTGCGTCAAACCAATAAAGACGAAAATGAGTAACCCAATAAGAAAAGCCGGAATCGACGTCCAGAGCATGTGGCGGATATGCGCAAACACATCCACCTTGGCCGTAGCCGCCGCCAGATTCGTCGTATCTGACAGCGGTGACAGTTTATCGCCAAAGATGGCCCCGGACACAATCGCCCCAGCTGTCATCTCAGGCGAGATCCCCATACCGTAGGCGACGCCCATCAGCGAAACACCAATCGTCCCCATCGCGCTCAAGGAGCTCCCGGTCATCGTGGCCACCACCGCTGTAATAATCACGGCCGTCACAAGAAAGAAACCCGGCGAAAGCACTTGGAGCCCGTAGAACGTAATCGTCGGTACCGTACCGTTCAAGGCCCATACCCCGATCAATATTCCAATCAGACTTAAAATCAGAATAGCCGGTATCCCGTAGGAAATCCCTTTTACCATAGACTGCTCCATGTCCTTCCAGCTGTACCCGAGCATCAGACCATATACCGCTGTAATGATCGTCGCCAGCACAATCGGAATGTGCGGCATAACCCCGTAGTGAAGAATACTGACACCAAGCACGGCGGTGATCAGAAGAAGCACAACCAGAGACCCAATTAACGTTGCCTGTTTTGTTTTCATGTCGTCGTTCCCCGTCTTTCTAAAAAAATAATTCAGTCCGTTATAAAAAATAAAAGAATTTAATAAAATTTCACATCATTTTTTCTTTCATTTTTTAAGATTCAAGTCTTGTATTCTTTCCATATTTAACTAAAACACAATAATGTTTTACTACACTTTTCGATTATAATGATCTTCACAAATCCTCCTTTCTAATCTACGTAAATTTAAATTAACATTACAACAATTAAATTTTAATTTAAGTTTCCATGAAATAAAAGACATTTCATTTCGTTATATTTGTCTAATCTATGCTTATATGCTGGTTAATTTTGGCGATTCCTTTTTTACATTGAATAACGTTTTAATTATTACAATCAGAATATATAAATGTAAAATTTCTATAAAAATTTTTACGCAAAATTATACTTGGCCGACTCTAAATAATTTACTATATGTGTAATACTATCTTACCATTTTATGCTGTATCTAGTTATGATAAGCTAAAATCGAATTTGAAAAGTTCATATAATTGAAAGGGAAGTGATTTATGGAAGAAATTCCAACTTATTCATTTCATCAAACAAAAGATGTGATGCTTGAGATGGTGAGTATGCATTTGAATGATGACGATCTCAAAGAAAAGGCTGACCACTTCATCATGTATAAGGTGAAAGAAGGGTTTTTGTTCTCAGAGTTAACACAGCTGCATTATCACATCGACAATGGTGAAAAGAGTTTGGGCATGTTCCATGTATCTGCGGCAGTAGAGTTTTTGATGTTGGCGTTGGACATATTGGATGACCTCCAAGATCAAGATGACACAGAAAAACCATGGTCCGTTTTTCCATCTTCTACTTCCATGAATCTATCCACAGGTTTTTTGACATTGAGTATGCTTGTATTAAAACAAGCTCCTTATGAGGAAAACTTGAAGTCCTGCGCCTTTCAATACCTTTATCAACAAGTTTTACAGGCAGTAAAGGGCCAGCATCAAGATCTCAAACACCTCTATCACACCGAGGATAACTTTTTACAAATGATAAAACACAAATCCGGATCTTTAATGGCCTGCTCTACTCTTATCGGAGCCGTATTCCGCCGAACCACGCAGGATGAACTGGCTGTAATTCAGGATTACTCGGAAAATCTTGGGGTGACAGCACAATTAGCCAATGATATGCACGGACTCCTCCGAATGGATACAAAAAATGATTTGCTGCAGAAACAATGGACACTGCCTATTATGCTGCTTTCCAAAGAAAGCGGCGAACAAGCTCGGTGGATTCAAAATTACTATGAAGGAAAAGTGGATCAGGCGTTTATGGCAGAGAGGGAAGAATCACTGTTTCAATGGATACACCAATCTCCGGTTATCCTTTATGTACAAGTGCTGAAACGCGTATATCAAAGAAAAACAATCGATAAAATGAAGGAACTTCAGGTAAGTCAAGAGTGGAAAAATCGTATGCAGAGTTATATCGAGCAGGTGTGACTCTATTAAAATATGAGGAGGATTATCATGTTAAAAAAAGTAGTAGAACAATTAGCAGAACAGCCTCAGCTTTTGGATAAATTTAAAGAGGACAAGCTGAATACAGCTGGTATGACGCAGACAGAAAAAGCTGCTGTTGTGGATGTGTTGAGCGATAAAGAATTTCAGGGATTGGATGTCAGCAGATCTTACTGGAAGTAGAATAAAGCATTCCTTTTTATAAAAAAACAGTCTCCCGTCCATCACGGCTGCCTATGTTTTTCTTGAAGAATACGCGATTCTTATCCTTTCCTGTCCGTGTAAAAAACCAGAGTCTCTCTGGTTTTTTTACACGGAATACACCTGAAAAGAAAGAAGCACTAGCGGGGGATGAATAAGTATGTACGATATGAAACGATTCCGGTTGGTTTTTTTTTAATTATTGTTGTTGTTACCGCTGCTTATCTTGTTTACATAACCATTAGTGAAACCTATGTAGGACTGGACGTACAGCAAAATAATAACGGCCGGTGGGAAATTACGAACGTAAACCCTGTTGGATGGGCCGAACAGCACAACATTCAAAAGGGAGACATTGTTCTGGAAGTAAATGGACAGGCCCCTTCTACGTTTTCTTCCGTTCAACAGTATGGGGTCATTGGCAAAATGGAACAAATGAGAGTTTTGCGTGACGGCCGTCAACTTGAATTTAACGTGCGGATTCCATTCCAATTTAGTACCTTTTTGTATCACACGCTGCTGCCACTGGGTGTGTTTTTAATACTTCTGGGATTTTCACTCTATATCTACTGGAAAAAACCCACAGAACCCATCGCGTTGTTTCTCATCGCATTCCTGTCAGCCGTTGGATTCGGTTATTTAAGTGCAGGGGCTTCAGCGAGGCTGGATACTTTTGCACGCCTGTTAAACAGTTTTTCCCTCATGATGGTCCCTGCTTTGTTTTTACATTTTCATTATCAATATTTCTTAAAGTATCGAATTCAGCTTATCCACTGGAAATTACTTGCATTCGTTTATGCTGTTAATATATCTATCGTTTTTCTGGAGGGGCTTTCTAAAGTAATATATACAGGCGGAATGTATGAATGGATTCGGGATGCACAGCTGGCCCTGTTTTCGATTGAAATGTTGTTTGGATTTTGTGTTCTTATTTATTATTATTTCAAATTTCGCAGCACGATCCATAAAACTGTATTTCAAAATACTATATTCAGCGTCATCGTTTCTTTCTTTCCATTTATTTTTCTGACGGCTCTTCCAGACACTTTGTTTGATATTAAGCTGCTGCCCGCATCAGTTACAGCTGCTTTCCTTACAGTACTGCCGGTATTCTTTCTTTATTTTGTGCTCACAAATAAAGTGTTTGATATTGATTTTATTAACAGCCGACTGCGTTATTATGCGTTTCAATCGCTTATTCTGACAGGGATTGTTTCCGCGTCCGTTGTGTTTTTTACTAATTTAACACATATTCAATGGGCGAGGTTTATTCTTTTAATCTATGGATCGTTTATTATATTTTTCTACTTAGAAGATAAACTGAATATCCGGGGTCTTTTTAAAGATCAGCATGACTATGAAATCAGCTTGGATCGTTTCTCTCAAGATGTCGCCAAAATTTTAAAAAAAGATGAGCTGAACGATAGATTGATTCAAGAGATAAAAGAGGTTCTCCCGGTTCAACATACTTCTATTATCACTTTTTCCAAACAAGATGGGGAAACCCGCTTGTCCGCCGGTGACGAGGGGTGCCCGCAGCACTTAATAAAGAAGCAATTAACGTACCACCAGTCCCAAAGAACAATCGGCTCTCAATTTAAAATCGAAGATGGTATTTGTTCTATTATAAATGAACAGCACGATTCGATTCAGGTTCTCTGGATAGAACAGAAAGTAAATCACACTCCATTCAATAAGGATGAACGGCATTGGATAAGTATACTTGTTCATTATACCAGCATTGTTTATGAAAATTTCCAGCTGCTCGAAAACGTGACAGAAGAACTGAATTATTCCCTTTATAACGGGCAAACCATGCCTCCCTGGATGTTAAGACTGCTGTTTCGATTGTCTGAAAAAGAACGGGCCCGGCTTTCTTATGATTTACATGATTCTGCTCTGCAGGAACAATTGATTTGGTATCGGAAAGTGGAGGAGATGCTTGCTCAAAAACAGCTTACCGATTCGTTAAAAGAGCAGTTATCGCAACTGCGGCAAGGTCTGCTCAGCGTGGTAGACCAGATCCGTGAAACATGTACTTTATTACGTCCTCCCTTTTTAAAAGATACTGGTATTGCAGAAGCTCTCTCCTATTTAGTGGAACACTACCAGACACGTGAAAGCTTTGATATACAATTCAGCTCTTGTGATTTCAACTCCATCCTTGGGGATGAGCAGGCTCTAGCTCTCTATCGTATTGTTCAGGAACTATTGAATAATGCAGCCAAACACTCCAAAGCCCAGTGTGTGGACATCGAAGTGAGAAATGAGGGAAATCAGTTTATTATGACTTATAGTGATGATGGAGTTGGGCTTCCCTCGAAAGGAGAGTTCCACTCGACTCAAATGATGGGGATGACTGGAATCCGGCAGCGTGTAAATAGTATTCATGGAACCATTGAGATTCTTTCTCCGGAAGGCTCGGGGTTGGAAGTTGTTATTCTTTTTCCATCGGAGCAGGAATTCACGAACCATTTTAAATAAAAGTAATGGAGGAACTATCATGATCAGCATTTTATTGGTCGATGATCACCCGGCAGTAGGAGAAGGATCGAAGCTGATGATTGAGAAAGAAGAAGATTTGGAAGTGACGATTGTCGACAGTCCAGGCAAGGCTATCGACATTCTTCATCGTGATGATTTTTCTCTCATGTTATTTGATCTACGCATGAAGGGAATGAATGGAATGGAGTTGACCAGGTATGTTCGCGAAATGGAACAGGACGCTCCTGTCTTGATTTATACCGGTCATGAGGTGGAACCCTATTTTAACAGCCTGGTGGAAGCAGGGATATCAGGTTTCATTAGTAAAACATCAACCCGGGAGGAACTTATTCAGGCCATCCGCTACGCTGTAGATGGTAAAGCCGTTGTACCAGTTTCCTTGCTCCGCCAATTGCGAAAAACGGAGGTACGGGTAGAGGAAACAGAGCACTCCTCCATCGATACCGGACATAACATATCCATCAATCCCAAAGAACAGGAGATTCTAACTGAGGTAGCAAGGGGGAAAAGTAACAAAGAAATTGCCGGCATTTTCTACAACAGTCCCCGCACCATTGAATATAATTTAACGGATATTTTTAAAAAACTTCAGGTAAAAACAAGAGCCGAAGCGGTATTAAAGTCGAAACAATGGGGAATTATTGCGGATGATGTTGACTAAGAAAAGGGGCCTGTATCAAAAGCCGTTAAACGTTAAGGCATCCGCTGCAGGCGGACGCTTCCACTCCAGAGTATAAGCGCGACATCGGTTCGCTGGGCTCACCGTGTCTTCTTTGCCCCGGGCACGGCTCGCGTCCGCAGTTCCTCCGGATCAGCTGCTTGTCGAAACCGACGGACCCCGGCCGTTCCAGGGCCCGA
>NZ_FOXD01000007.1 GCF_900115625.1 Salibacterium halotolerans
ATTAGCTCCGGTTTCCCGGGGTTATCCCGGACTTTCAGGCAGGTTGCCCACGTGTTACTCACCCGTCCGCCGCTCGTTCCACAGGTTTCACCCCGAAGGGATCTGCCTGCTTCCCGCGCTCGACTTGCATGTATTAGGCACGCCGCCAGCGTTCGTCCTGAGCCAGGATCAAACTCTCCAATAAAAAGTTTGATGCTGCACTGTGTTTCTTATCTGTAATGACCGAAAAACGATCATTTTGAATTGACAGACGCTTGACTTTCATTCAATTTTCAAAGGGCAGATATCAGCGCCGCTTAATTAGCGACTTTTCTAATTTATCATTTCCTCAACAATCAGTCAATAACTTTTTTCAAGGAAATTTTGTTGCTGTCTGCTGTTTCCTCAACAGCGACAATAAATACTTTATCACCGTATCTATAATGAGTCAACATTTTAGTTAATTTTTTTAAAAAGAATTCCACCCTTCCTTACACATCCCTTCTATGCCGGGATTATTGATTTATAAAAAATACAGCCGGCTGTATTTTCAACGTGAGTAATTTGAAAATGATGGCCGCTGATGAAAGCCATTTTATATGATATACTCTCCTCACAGGAGGTATTGTATGGCTTCAAAAGGTATGAACAAAATCAACCGAATCAGGACATTTGCTCTCTCCCTTGTGTTTATAGGGATTCTGGTTATGTATATTGGAATCTTTTTTGATTCCTCCCCTGCCATTATGACAATAAGCATGATCATTGGTTTTATTTTTGTCATATCAAGCAGCGGGGTTTATTTCTGGATCGGCATGATATCTACCAACACCGTGAAAGTGGAATGTCCAAGCTGCAAAAAGGTAACCAAGGTTTTGGGAAGAGTTGATGCGTGCATGTACTGTGATGAACCATTAACCCTTGATCCGGAACTCGAAGGTAAAGAATTTGATCCATCATACAACCGTGGATCTTCCCGGCATAAATCCTGAGTCCGGAGAAAAAAAGGCTCTTTACGAGGGTGTCCTCCTAAAGAGCCTTTTTTTCTTTTTAATGGGAAACCATTTTGCAGTCCTGGCACGTACCGTATATCTCCATCCGGTGGTCGTGAACCTGGAAACCGGTGACTTGTTCAGCCAGTGTCTCCACTTCATCCAGCCCCGGATAGTGGAAATCAACAATCTTTCCGCAGTCGGAACAGATAATGTGGTAGTGTTCCGTTGTTACACAGTCGAACCGGCTCGATGAGTCTCCATACGTCAGTTCTTTCACTATGCCGACGTTTTTAAAAACACGGAGATTATTATATACCGTGGCAACGCTCATGTTGGGGAATTTGCTTTCAAGAGCTTTATAAATGTCATCGGCTGTTGGATGATTCATTGTTTCATACAAATATTCCAAAATGGCATGACGCTGCGGGGTCATGCGAACCTTCGTATTTTTCAGCGTGCTTACCGCTTCCTGAAGATGTCCGTTCGCCATCGCCATGCACCTCGCTTTCTCCACTCACCAATTATTACATGATAATTCTTATAAATAATTCTATAGGAAATGAGGAAACTCTGTCAATGAAGGTATCTTTCAGGTGTTATTCATTGGATTTCCGAAAAAGGCTGCGTTCTCTGCAGACAGCACAAAATAAGTAAACCGGCGAGGCGCTTCTGATTGTCTGCCCTTTTTAGCCTCAAGGGTAGTGCAGGCTTCTTCCAAATCCGATTTCAAATTCTCCAGATTTCCTTCGTCCACCCCGAAAAGAAAGGTGGTGCTTCCTTTTTTAATGAAACCTCCGCTGCTTGAAAGCTCCGTCATCCGGTACCCTTTATTGTTCATTTCCTTTTCAATCTGCGACGTATAATAATCGTTCACGATGCATATCATCAGTTTCATTTCCAACCCCCTCCGACCATTGCTTTTGGTACTTTATTATATCACGTCCTCATTTTCTGCAACACTTAAGAACAGGCAGGAATGCAGGTTCCCTTCAGGAACTTTTAAGGTGGTCTTTGATATATTGCAGCGTTTCCTCCACGTGATTTTTTACTTTTACATTATCCCATTCTTCAACAATTGTTCCATTTTTATCAATGATAAAGGTGGAACGAACAATTCCCATATATTCTTTGCCGAAGTTCTTTTTAAGCTGCCAAACTCCGAAGGCATCGGCTAATTCTTTATTTTCATCAGCCAAAAGCGGAAACGGGAGTTCATTTTTCTCAATAAATTTCTGATGTGATTCGAGCGGATCGGGACTGACACCGAGAATACGGGTGTTTTCTTTCTCAAAATCGGCTGACCAGTCCCTGAAATCACAGGCCTGCGTCGTACATCCCGGGGTCATGTCTTTCGGGTAAAAATAAAGAACGACATTTTTTCCGGCGTAATCAGACAGACTGATGTTTTCCCCGGTACTTGCGGGCAGGGAAAAGTCAGGTGCTTTTTTTCCTCTCATATCTGCCACGTTTATCATCCTTTCCTGTGTATTCAGAGGTTTGTTATTGGTTCTTCTCTCTTCATGATACAATAAGTGATGGAAGTTTTCACTTTAGGAGGAACCATAATGAACAGAGAACAATCCCAGCACTTGTATAATGAGGCATGTGAACATATTGTCGGCGGAGTGAACAGCCCTTCCCGCTCCTTTAAAGGCGTCGGGGGCGGCGCTCCGGTTTTTATGGAAAAAGGAAACGGCGCTTATCTGTATGATGTGGACGGTAACACCTATACCGATTACGTTGGTGCCTACGGTCCGATTATAACAGGACATGCCCACCCCCACATCACAGAAACTGTGACGCGCGCCGCAGAAAACGGCGTACTGTATGGGACCCCGACCGTACTCGAAAACAGATTCGCTCGTATGCTGAAAGATGCCATTCCTTCCCTCGAAAAGGTTCGATTCGTCAATTCAGGGACAGAAGCGGTCATGACAACCATACGTGTGGCCCGCGCCTATACCGGCCGTACAAAAATAGTCAAATTCTCCGGGTCCTATCACGGGCACTCCGATCTGGTGCTTGTCGCAGCGGGATCCGGACCAGCCACGCTTGGATCGCCGGACTCCGCAGGCGTGACAGAAAGTACCGCCGAAGAAGTGATCACTGTTCCCTTTAATAATACGCAGGCGCTGCACGATGTAATGGAAAAATGGGGGAACGATATTGCCGCTGTTCTGGTGGAGCCGATCGTCGGTAATTTCGGGATTGTCGAACCCGCAGACGGATTTTTGGAACAAGTGAACGAAGCTGCCCATCACGCAGGGGCCCTCGTTATTTACGATGAAGTCATCACCGCTTTTCGTTTTACATACGGCGGAGCCCAGGACATTTACGGAGTGAAGCCGGATATGACTGCGATGGGTAAAATTATCGGCGGCGGCCTGCCGATCGGCGCATACGGGGGACGGGTTGATATTATGGAAAATGTCGCACCCCTCGGCCCCGCCTATCAGGCCGGTACGATGTCGGGAAATCCGGTATCCATCAGTGCCGGCATCGCCTGCCTTGAAGTGCTCGGCCGGGACGGCGTGTATGAGCACCTGGACCACCTCGGTAAACGCCTGGAAGACGGACTGCTCGACATTATCAAAGACCACTCCATACCGGCGGTCATCAACCGGCGCTGCGGGGCACTGACCCTCTACTTTACAGACCATAAAGTCACAGATTACGACGGCGCCGACGAAAGTGACGGAGAATTGTTTAAAGCGTTCTTCCATCTGATGCTGGATCAGGGAGTCAGTCTGGCCCCGTCCAAATATGAAGCATGGTTTCTGACTACCGCTCATACCGAAGCCGATATTGATCAAACCATCGAAGCTGCCAGGTACGCCTTCGAGCAGATCGAAAAAAACAGGCCGTAAGTGATTACAACTCCCGGTGAGTGGGAATACAGAATGGAAGACAAAGGAGGGGCAAGTCATGCCAAACGACGAAACAAAACAGTGGCTGCAGGAACCGGTGCGTTTAATGCGGAAAAAACTTCTGCCGAAAGTGCCCGGTCCCGTCAAAAACCAGATTGAAGGAGAAATCGAAAGGCTGGAAGACATATTTCTCGATTACCGTTCGCCTCGTTTTGCGATCGTCGGCCGGCGTGGTGCCGGTAAATCCACATTCATTAATGCTGTTTTTCAGGAGCCCGCTGCTGAAACCGGTGCTGTCAAAGCACAGACCGGGCGCGGCGTGTGGCATTCTTTCCAAAAGGATAATGCTTCCTCTGGAGCCATGGATATCCTCGACACCCGCGGTCTCGGTGAAGGTTCCAGGCCTGAAGAAGACGCTGATACAGCGGACTCTCTTGAAGAAGCAAAGCGTTCCCTGCACGAAAAAAGCCCGGATGTGTTTTTGTTTCTTGTGAAAGCCAAAGAAGTGGATGCGCGCATTCAGGAAGATATCGAGCAGCTGCAGGAACTGCGGTCGTATGTGGAAGACGTGCACCAGTATGTCCCTCCGGTTATCGGAATTGTTACGCAGGTGGACGAACTCGATCCTGTGTACGACACAGAACCCCCTTATGAAAAAGAAAAAAGGAACAACATCGATCATGCAGCGTCTCATCTTGAAGATAAGCTGAAAGACCAGATCGAAGGTGTCATTCAAGTATTTCCGGTATGCGCGTATCTTGCTTTTAAAGACGGAAAAGTCGTGTACGACCGGCGCTGGAATATGGAAGAAACCCTTCATTATCTCCTGAACCATCTTCCCGGCAGCACCTGGCTGCAGTGGGCCAAAATCACCCAGGCTGCCGAAATCCAGCGCAGCATCGCGCGCTCCATCGGCAAAAGCGCCTCATTGATCAACGGTGGTTTCGGCGCACAGCCGATCCCCATTGCGGATATGCCTGTCATTACGGGGGTACAGATTTCGATGATTACAAGTATCGCCTACATTTCAGGCCGTGACCTGAACCGCAGAAGTATTCTTGAATTCATCGGTGCCCTCGGCATTAATGTTGGTGCAGCTTACGCCTTCCGCCAGGCAGCGCGGTCGTTGAGTAAAGCCGTCTTCCCCGGCGCCGGTCACGTTATTTCCGGAACGATCGCCTCTGCTGCGACATGGTCGCTGTGCAAAGCAGCCATCGCTTACTTCATTGACCGTCAGTCTGCCGAGGAAGCGAAGAAAGTTTTTGAAAAAACACGGCAGGAGGAAGCACCGCCGCAGCATTAAATGCGCGTCACTTTGTGGAAAGAAAGGACTTGGACCATCACATGCGATTAGGGGCACGAATATTTAAAACCGGGCTTGCCATCATTGCTGCCATTTATGCCGCTTCCTGGATCGGGCTGGATCCGGCGTTCTTCGCAGCCATATCGGCAACGTTTGCTATTCAGCCTTCCATTTACAAATCATATCAAACTATTCTCGAGCAGGTGCAGGCAAACGTCCTCGGGGCCGCCATAGCCATTGTCTTCACCATTGCTTTCGGGCATGAACCTTTCGTGATCGGGGCGGCCGTGATGCTCGCCATCAGTATTATTTTGAAACTGAAACTGGAGAGCTCCGCGATCTCCCTTGCACTGGTTACGATCATTATTATTATGGGCCGCCCCGGCGACAGTTTTCTCACGTTTGCGCTGGAACGGTTTTCGCTCGTGATGCTCGGGGTGCTGGCAGCCTTTCTCGTGAACATTCTGTTTTTTCCGCCGAAGTATGAAACCAAGCTTTACTATAAAATGACGGACCTGACCGATGAAGTCATCCGCTGGACACGCCTTATACTTCGTCATGAAACAAATCAGCAGAGCCTGAAACAGGACATACCAAGAATCAATGAATCCATTGTGGAAGTGAGTAATCTTTATCTTCTTTTCAAAGAAGAACGAAGTTATTTAAGGAACCATAAGCTCGTAAAGGCGCGCAAAGTTGTTCTGTTCAAACAGATGATAACGGGCCTGCAGCATATCTTCACCATTCTTAAATCAATCAACCGGTACGAAAATGAGCTGTATCACCTGCCTGAAGATATGCAGAAACAGATCAAATCCCAGCTGGATCAGCTGATGGACTATCACGACCGGATTCTTCTTCGTTATGTGGGAAAAGTACACTCCCAGCTTCCTGGAGATATGGAAGAAGAAGTAATGACGGGAAAAACGCAGCTCGCCGAACAATTTATGAAGGTGTATGATGAAGAGAAACGGCTGAAAGAAGAGTGGTTTCATGTTCTTCCGGTGGTTGCCCATATCATGGAATACCAGGACCACCTCGAACATCTGGACCGGCTCGTGGAAAGTTTCTTCAGCTACCATCAGGATGACAACACGGTTTATATTGAGCAGGATTAAAAAAGACGGAGCGGGGTGACTTTCCCTGCTCCGTCTTTTTTATACATGCTGCACATCATACAGTTTTCTGTAGGAGCCGTTTTGTTTCATAAGCTCTTCGTGCGGGCCGTCTTCGGCTACTCTGCCGTTCTCCATCACGATGATGCGGTCGGCGTGGGTGATGGTGGAAAGCCGGTGGGCCACGATAAAGGTGGTCCGGTCTTTGGCGAGTGTCTCCATCGCTTCCTGAATTAAATGCTCACTTTCCAGGTCGAGGGCAGAAGTGGCTTCATCGAATACCAACATGGGTGGATTTTTCACAAAAACCCGCGCAATCGCAATGCGCTGTTTCTGACCTCCGGACAGTTTGACTCCCCTTTCGCCTACCTGAGTATCATAGCCCTCCGCGAGATTCTGAATAAACGTGTCAGCATTGGCCGCCCTGGCAGCTGCCGTTACTTCTTCATCCGTGGCATCCGGATTTCCCATACGGATGTTCATCTTCACCGACCCGCTGAATAATATATTGTCCTGGAGTACCATACCGATCTTATCCCGCAGCGTTTGAACTTGATAGTCCCGGATGTCCATGCCGTCCAGCTTGATTCTTCCTGCCGTAACATCGTAAAAGCGTGGAATTAAACTGACAAGCGTGCTTTTTCCGCCCCCGCTCATCCCAACCAGTGCGATAGTTTCGCCCGCTTTTACATTCATGTTCACAGAGTGAAGAATTTCCCCGCTTTCATCTTCATACTGAAAGGATACGTTCTCCAATTCGAGGTCTCCTTTTGCATGGGAGAGCGGTACAGCGTCCTCCTTGTCTTCGATATCGTATTTCTCGTCTACAAATTCAAACACACGGTCCATCGAAGCAATGGACTGAATGAGGGTGGTGGACGAATTAATCAACCGCCGCAGCGGCGCATACATCCGCTCCATATAGGCAACAAATGCTGTCATTTCTCCGACGGAGAGGCCTGAAGTAATAACGAAATAACCAGCTGCCATAATAACCAGCAGCGGTGCAATATCGGTGATCGTATTCACGACAGCAAACGTTTTGGCATTCCACTTCGTATGGTCGACCGCCCTCTCGAGAAATGTACTGTTGCGCTGATCGAACTGCTCCTGTTCATAATCCTCCAGCGCAAAACTCCGGATGACATTCATGCCCTGGACCCGTTCATGAAGATGACCCTGCACATCGGCAAGCGCAGCCGACCGGCGTGCCGTCAAGTCACGGAGTCTCGTGTAGAAATAATTAATGGATATAATATAAAGCGGGAACAGCGACACAGAAACAAGAGTGAGCCAACCATTCATCGTCAGCATAATAACAAGAACGATAAGGATCGTAGCCAGGTCAAGCCAGATATTCATCATCCCGGTTATCACAAAGTTCTTTGTCTGCTCCACATCGTTAATGACACGGGATATGACCTCACCTGCCTTCCGGTTGGAATAAAAACGCAGGCTTAATTTCTGAATATGGATGAACAGCTGATCCCTGATGTCATACAGAACTTTATTCCCTGTCCACTGCGCAAAATACTGGCGGTAGTACTCAACCGGCGGCCGTATAACTAAAAAAAGAACAAGAGCCCCACCTGTGATCCAGAACAGCGTGGAAAGCTTTTCTTCAGCGGCCATCCCGTCGGCCAGTATAATTTCATCAATTACGTGCGCCAGAATAAGAGGGGTGAGAAGCGGAATTCCAAACTTCAGCACCCCGATAATAACGGTTATGACAATGATTTTGTTATAAGGTTTGACAAACTGTAAATATCTTCGGATACTGCCCATGATTCACCTCATTCTACCGAAAAAAGAGAAACCGTTCGTACCATTTTTCCACAAAACCCGGTTCAAACGGTCCTTTACGCTGGTAAATCCAGCTCTGCAACTCTTCCAGTCCTTCTGAAATTTTTTGTTCCAGCTCCGGAGGGTACCCCATCTTTTTTTTATGCAGCTCGTATTCGTCTTCATCGAGAATATGATAGGTCATATCCGGGAATACCTTTATATCCAGCTCATAATCAATATACTTCAACGCTTCTTCATCCCACACAAACGGGGTGCCGACGTTGCAGTAAAAATGGATGCCGTCGGAGCGGACCATTCCAATCGTATTAAACCATTTATCTCTATGAAAATAACAGATGGCAGGCTCTCTTGTCCGCCACACCCGGCCGTTTGCTTCATGGACACGGATACGGTCGTTCCCGCCGATAATCTCTTTGGATGTTCCTTGAAGAACAAAGGTTTCTTCCCAGATCCGGTGAAGAGTACCGTCATGTTTATAACTTTGAATTTCTATTACGCTGCCTGTTTCCGGGAAATCCATGCCTTTCTCCTTCCTGCTGCAAAACGTAAGTATTCCTGCCAACTTATTATACATCCAGCCGGTGATGAAGAAAACCGAAGAAGCTTTTTCTCCGGCTTTTGCCTTAAATGATTTGACGTTTATGCGCGGTGCAGTAAGGGAAACCATTCACTAAAGATAACAGCAGAAGGAGGACCTTGTCATGTCAAGAAAAACACCAGATCATGAGTATGAAGAACGCCACATTGAGAAAAAGGAAGATAAATCAAACGTAGCTGCAACTTTCATTAAATACTTCGCTTACGTCCTTATCTTTTTCGGATTTTTATGGTTTCTCGTTCAATATGTATTCCCTATGTTTCCGCAATAATCAGAAATCAGCGAAACCACGGGCACACCAAGAAAAGACCTCTCTGGATCTTCCCAGAGAGGTCTTTTTTGATTCATTACTGCTGTTGATTCTGGTTTTTCTTCTGTTCGGACTGCTGGTTCTGTCTACGCACTTCCTGCGCATCCGTCTCGCTTGCAAATTCCGTCTGCTGACTTTGACTTTGATTTTGAGCAGAAGCCGCGTTTTGACGGCGCACCTTCTTCGCGTCGGTTTGAGAAGCATTGTTTTGCTGCTGGTTGTTCATAGCCATTCTTCATCACCCCCACACGAAATAATCTGCCCGCTCGTCCGGCAGATTATCCATACAGAGGCTGGTAATATCAGGTTAGAAGCGAAATACCGCCGTCGATAACAATCGTCTGTCCCCGGATCATGGAAGCCTCGTCCGACAAGAGAAACATCACGCCGTCGGCAAGATCTGTTGTTTTCACCATTCTTCCGGCCGGTGTCCGTTCTTCGGCTTCCCGGAGCAGCTCGTCCCTGTTTGGAAAATGCGTGAGAGCATCGGTGTCGACCGCGCCGCCGGACACTGCATTAACAACAATACCTTTTTCGGCGAGTTCCACTGCCAAATACCTCGTCAGCGCCTCCACTGCAGCCTTGGAAACGCCCACCGCCGTGTAATTTTTTAAATAACGCTGCGCCCCGAGAGAGCTGAGGCTGACGATTTTTCCTCCGTCATTCTTCTCCATTAATGCCGCCGCTTCCTGGGCGCAGAAAAGCAATGCCTTGCTGTTTATGTTCATCGTCCAGTCCCAGTGGCTCTCCTCCAGTTCCATCGCCGGACGCAGTACGCCGGATGCCGCATTGTTCACAAATACATCAAGACGGCCGAAATGCTCGTCAATGGCAGCGAATAGTTCCTTCACCTTCTCCGGCTTTCCGACATTTGCTTTTACCGTTAGTGTTTTCACACCGTATGTTTGAATTTCTTCAGCAGTTTCCTGAGCCGCACTTTTGCTGCGCGCGTAATTAATCACAATATTGTATCCCTTTGCAGCGAGCTTCAGAGCGATTTCTCTTCCGATGCCGCGGGTACTTCCTGTAACGAGAGCTGTTTTTTGTTCCATCGTCTCCTCCTTTCGCCAGTGCTACATCATTATAACGCATATATTGCCGCCATCCCACCAAAAATAAACGTAAAGGTTTCAATCCTAAGGAGGAAGACTGTTGGAAAAAGAGACGTACTATGTCAACCTGAACCCCATCAGCATGGATGATGTGAGCCGCATGAAAATTCCGGACAGCAATTTGATCCAGTATGAAATCAGAGCGGATGCCAAAGAACTGGAGCAGCTGGACCATCTGCTTAATGAAACCCAGGCTCATGACCTTGAATCACGCAACCTCTTCACGTTCCGCCATTTTGACGAATCCATTGAAGAAACCGACCGTCACGAATTTCAACGGGGCATGGACCATGTGCTGGAAAAGATTTATGAACTCGGGACGCCGGAAACGAAACAAAAAATAGAGGAGGCCCATATTCTCAATGACGACCCGAAACGGAATATGAGAAAACCTCCTCATTAAGTGCTGTATCACATGTTCATGTTGGACTGGCCTCCGTCAACATTAAGGCTGGCGCCAGTCACCCAGGACGCGCGTTGTGAGGCCATGAAGACGGTCACATCGGCAATTTCTTCGACCGTTCCAAATCGTCCGGCCGGGATCTCGTCCTTTACAAACTGATTGATTTTTTCCGGATTCTCCTCCAGGCGCTTCTGCCAGTTTCCGCTTGGATGAAGGATCGCGCCGGGAGCGACGGAATTCACCCGGATGCCAAAAGAGGCTGCTTCGTCCGCCAGTGCTTTCGTGAAACTGATCATCGCGGCCTTGGCATTATTATAAGTCGCCTTTCCGCCTGATTCCCGGCCGAAAATCGATGAAATGTTGATGATGCTGCCGCTTCCCTTTTCTTTCATGTCAGGGAGAACCGCTTTACTGAACTGCACCGCGGACAAATAATTCAGCTGCATTGCCTCTTCAAAGGAAGAAAGCGGTGTCTCTTCAACGCTTGAGCCGCTGCTTCCGCCTACATTATTAATGAGAATGTCGATGGAACCAAGTGTTTCCACCGCTTCTTTATGTGCTCGGTCCCGCTCGGCTTCAGATATTAGATCCGCCTGTATGACATGTACATTTCCAAGCTCTGTCCGGGCCTCCCGGAGCCCTTCTTCGGATCTTGCCGCGATCGCAACTTCCGCACCCTCGGCGAGAAACCCCGCGGCAATTCCTTTTCCGATTCCTTTCGATCCGCCTGTAACGAGTACTTTTTTTCCTTTCAGCCCTAAATCCATGAGGACGCCTCCTTCTCTTTTTGTTCTTCGAGTATTTTCTGATGCGACACAGGAAAAGCATATTCCGCAGTCTCTTCCCAACTCACCCAGCGGCTGGCAGTGTCATCCGCTGTACTATCTGTTGTCCACGCTTCAAACACCGTGATGTACCATATTAAATGAGAGAAAACATGCTCCACTTTTTGAACCGGTTCTTTCACCTGGACGTTCACGCCGTATTCTTCGGCAAGATAATGTTCCAGTGTTTCGATCCGTTCTCTACCTTCCGGGACTTCGATGTTAGGAAACTCCCAGAGTCTCGCGAGGAGTCCGGATTCTCCGCGCTGGTGAATGAGGATCTGTCCGTACTCATTCTTTACGACAGCCGCAGCCATATCTTTTGCTTTCGGGGCTTTCTTCTTTGGCTTTACCGGCAGGTCTTCCGCTGTCCCGGCTTTCCGCGCTTCACAGAATTCCTGCACCGGACAGAGCAGGCATCCGGGTGATTTCGGCGTACAGACAAGCGCTCCGAGTTCCATCACTGCCTGATTGAACCGGGACGGCTCCGTGTCTTCAAGAAACGGTGCCACAAGAGACTCAAATCGTTTTCTCGTTTTGGCTTTCCCAATATCATCGGAAATATTAAAGATCCGCGAGAACACCCTCATGACATTGCCGTCTACAGCTGGTTCCGGTTTTTCATAGGCAATGCTGAGCACCGCCCCTGCGGTGTATGGTCCTACACCTTTAAGCGATGAAAAGGAAGTGCGTTCTTCCGGCACTTTCCCACCGTACTCCTCCACCACTTCTTTCACGGCTGTCTGCAGGTTGCGCACTCTGGAGTAATAACCGAGGCCCTCCCAGGCTTTCATTACCTGTTCCTCGTCCGCGTACGCAAGATCCTCCGGGGTCGGAAATTGAGTCATAAAATGGTGAAAATAAGGAATCACCGTGTCCACTTTCGTCTGCTGCAGCATAATTTCGGAGACCCACACTTTGTAAGGATCCTGGTCCTGCCGCCAGGGAAGGTCCCGTTTATTGTGCTCGTACCACGAAAGAAGCGAATTTTGGAATTCGTGGATCGTTTGTTCATCGGTGTTTGGCTGCATGTTACGTTCCTCCAGACTTTTCTTCCAGTTCGTCGTTTTTGGATTCAAATCCCCAGCAGTGGAGATGGTCCAGGCCGCCTTCCAGACATTCATCCAATTTATTGAAAACAGGATGATTCTTTGAACGCCGGGCTTCTTTTACGGTATGATAGACAGACAGGCTTTCGAGTTCGAACATTTCTACATACAAACGGTCCTGGTCTACGGCTTCAAACCACTGGAAAGAAGAGGCCCCGAATGCGGCGAGCGCTTCGACTATTTCCTTCATGACCTGCCTGTACCGCTGCTCTTTGCCGGCGGTGATTTTGTACTCTATAAAGATATGTACTTTTTTCTGCATACGGTTTTATTCCCCTTTTGATGCGTTCTATAATCGGGTATAACGAATACAGCCGGGAAGATGCGGAGTAATCGGTTTACCCAGCGTGATTGAAGGAGGACACCGCGAATGGATACAGCTACACATGTTGTCATGGGGGTCGGCATCGGTGCGTTGGCAGCACTTGATCCGGTTGTTTCCGAAACTCCGTCTTCCATGCAGACCGTTATGGCAGCTGTCATCATCGGTTCCCAAGCCCCGGATTTTGATACGGTTCTGAAATTAAAAAACAATGCCGTCTACATACGATATCACAGAGGACCGACCCATTCGATTCCGGCTGTTCTGCTCTGGCCGCTGGCTGTGGCGGGCACGGTGTTCGCTTTTTCGCCGGAAGTGTCCTTTCTCCACCTTTGGATGTGGACGTTTCTGGCGGTGTTTCTGCACGTCTTTGTAGACATTTTTAATGCGTACGGCACCCAGGCCCTTTCCCCTTTCGATAAGAGGTGGGTCGCACTTGGTGTTATCAATATTTTTGATCCGCTCATCTTTTTTGCCCACATTTTCGCATTTATATTATGGCGGTACGGGGCTCCTCCTGGAATAACGATGATTCTGCTGTATACCGGCCTGATTTTTTATTACACCTGGCGGATTATTGCCAGAAATAAAGTACTGCAGCTGGCACAGCAGTTTCATCCCGGGGCGACCCATTTTTTTATTTCCCCGACATTTAACTGGTATAAATGGCATTTGGTCATCCGTACCACCGACAGGCTGCACGTGACAGAGGTCCGAAACGCCAGACTCCGCTACCTGGAGAGTTATCCGTTTGAGCCGATCCCCGATGACACCGTCATCAATAAGGCCCGCGAGGACAGGAACCTGGCCGCCTTTCTCTCCTTTTCGCCGACGTACCGCTGGATCGTTCATGAACACGAAAACGGCTGGGAAGTGACATTTATTGACCTGCGCTACCGCAGTAAAGGCTGGTATCCTTTTGTCGCCGTCGTCCGGCTGAATCAGGATCTATCGATTCACTCATCCTATACGGGGTGGATTTACAGCGATGACACCCTGGAGAAAAAGTTAAAACAGGGAGACAAACGATAAGTTTTTCTCCTTTTTTATATCTATGAAAGGTTGCTGAATCTGCTGTTGGTCGGTTCGTACCGGTGCAGATGCGGGCCGTACTGCTCCAGCCACTTCTGCACGATTGTTTCTGTTACTTCCGGTCCTTTGTAGCTGCGTCCGGATTTGGCGCGGGTGGTTTCAAAATCTTCCCACAAATGCTCCACCCAGCTTCTTGCCTGTTCTGCGCCAAGCTCCGAATTCAGAATCATCAGCTGGTCGGTGAGCCTCTCAAAAACAGGTCCCATTTTTACCTTCCTTTCTACAGCGATGTCGGTTTCACTTCATCCAAAAGCGAAATCGGTACCGCTTCAAGCTTGTCCGAACGTTCTCTGAATCCCCAGGCGAACACACCATTATAATATTTCACAAAAAACGTATTCGCTTCCTGCTTCAGCGAATACCGCTGCCCCGACATGAAATCATCCGGATTCAACAGGTACGCCTCCGCCATGATACGCCGCTGTTCATGAACGGCGAATTCACTTGCGTTCCCAAGCTGCTGGGCTTTATTTGATTTCTCGTGCAGTTCACGAATCTCGTCCCATAATTCCTGCTCCGTCATCTGACTGTACTTCTTCTTCATCCTGCTGTCTCCTTTCTCTGAGGTCCTCCAGAAATTCCTGAATGAAGGAAAGCGGAAAACCTTTCCGGTACAGATGCTCCTTCACTTTCATTTCCAGCGTATAATCATCGTACTTGTCCTTCCATTTACGGAGTGCCTTCTCCCCCTGCTGGAACACCGCTTCCCGCTGCTCATCCTCCGGCTGCTCCAAATCCGCTCTGTTCCAGGCTTCCTGCGCTGTTTCCCTGAAAAAGCCTTTTCTCATCAACGCGTTCAAGAGCCTGATTTTCATGGCGGAGGCGGACTCATTTTTCTTCGGTTTTCCCTTTTTTTCAAGAAATGTATGAGCGGCTTCCAGCTGCATCTCCGGGGTGAACTGCTGGAGAGCGTGTTCGGCGGGATCCTCTGCCACCCCTTTTTGATAGAGCTGTTCCTTAACAACGACCGGGCCTTTATCGGATGTATTTATTTTAGTACGGACAAACGCCATCGCAAATTCTTCGTCCTGCAGAAAACGGTACTCTTTCAGCCGGCTGACGGCGCTCTCCACCATGTCCGGTTCGTACTCTTTCTGGAGGAGGTGTTGTCTTACCTGGTATTCAGTGCGCATGGAATGAGCCAGATAATGAAGCGCATCGTTCCAGCATTTGCGGTGTTGATCAGCTGCCTTGATAGCTTCGATGTCCTGCCCGGACAGCGTCATTCCTTTTTGAAGCTGCCACGCAACAAGCACCTGCTCATCCACACTGAACGCGTATTCCTCTGTGCCTCCGTCTTCCAAAAAGACGTTGAAACGGTCTGTTCTTTTCTGCTGTGTCGTCAGTTTGGCTATTTTCATAGACGTTTCCTCGCTCCCGTGCCGGCATGTAAAACGGCGTTGTGATTATTTCATCTTCGATCCGGGTATGAATGAAAAAGAAACGAATACCCAACCCGAATCAAATGAAAGGGGCCCTATCCTATGAATATTGCGATTGCCGGAGGAACCGGATTTATCGGATCAGCTTTAACCGGTTACCTGACCGGACTTGGGCATCATGTTTATATTTTAACAAGAAACAGCACCAGCAGACAGAATAAAGATCGGATTACCTTTGTCGAGTGGCTCCGCCCGGATGCCCGGCCGGAAAATCATCTGCCTGACCTGGATGCTGTCGTGAACCTGGCCGGCACATCGATTAATAAACGCTGGACGGCGGAAAATAAGAAGTCCATCCTGCAGAGCCGTCTGGATGCGGTAAAGGAAATCAACCGGTTCATCAGCATCATGGACCATAAGCCGGATGTAGTGGTGAATGCATCGGCAGTCGGCTGGTACGGAACATCAAGAACGGACGAGTTCACAGAAAAGAGCAGTCCGGCGGACAGGGATTTTCTGCAGTATGTCTGTGAACACTGGGAAAAGGAAGCCTCCCGTGCCACCGAAGAAGACATCCGCATCGTTTACGCGAGGTTCGGTCTGATTCTGGATGATTCCGAAGGGGCATTGCCTCTCATGATGCTTCCTTATAAATTTTTCGCAGGTGGTCCGATAGGCTCCGGAAACCAGTGGTATTCCTGGGTGCACCTTCAGGACGTTATTCAACTGCTGCATTTTGCGATCATTCATGAAAATGTGGAAGGCCCCCTCAATGTTACGGCACCGAATCCGGAGCGGATGAAAAAATTCGGAAAGAAACTGGCCGCCGCACTCAGCCGCCCGCACTGGGCCCCGGTTCCCGCGTTCTTCATCCGGAACCTGCTCGGCGAAATGAGCCTGTTGATTCTCGAAGGGCAGAAAGCGATACCGCAAAAAGCCCTCGCGCAAGGCTACACCTTCACCTACCCGACCCTGGACAAAGCGCTGAACAATATCACTTCCTAACCCTGCCCGCAAAAAATCCGAACGGAGCAAAACACTGTTCTACACAACCAGCTGTACACCGTTCGGATTAATTTTTCTCTTTTTTAACCTGACATTCCCGTTCTCTTTAAAATAGTTTGCCGTGCTTATAGAGCAGCGATGTGAGTCTGCGCAGGGCTATCGAGTAGCAGGTAAAGCGCATGGTGTGTTCTTTTTCATGAAAGTATTCTTCAAATACTTTCTCGAGCGTAGACTTCATCTGCGATCCCATTTCTTTTACAATCTCATCTTTGGAGTACATCTCCGTCACACGGCTCTGCTTCCATTCAAGATAGGACACGTGGACACCACCGGCATTCGCCAGAATATCCGGGATAATAACTTTGCCTTTCTCCTGCAGATGCAGATCCGCCTCAACCGATACCGGCGCGTTCGCCCCTTCTACGAGAATGTCGGCTTTGATATCTTTCATATTCTCTTTTGTCACCTGGTCTTCCACGGCCGCAAAAATCATAACATCTACATCCGAAATAAGTACGGCTTCAGGATTGGCAGCTTCAGCCGTGATATTATAGTCATCGAGCTGCTCTTTCGTATTCGGCAGCCGTTTAAATTTATTGTTATACTCCTGCAGCTTTTTAATGTTCAGTCCCTCTGGATTGGTCAAAGTGACAAACTGATCCGACACTGCCGTTACTCTGTGTTTGGCTTCCGCACAGTTATAGGCCTCAAGTGCCGCAACACTTCCTACGTTTCCAAAACCCTGCACCGCAACATCGACCGGATCGTTCCGGTCAAATTTCCCGTGGAGACGCTTAAGTGTTTCCCACTGGCTCGACCGTGCCTCATTATAGGGATCATCACTCCCACTTTTAGCTGGAAACCATTCATTCAATAAATAAAAATAACTGAGAAACGTTCCGACCCCGGTTGATTCGCGGCGGCCTCTGGCTCCGTTGTTTTCCACGCTTTTCCCTGTAAACGATCCACTGTAGGCCTGACCTGGGTGAATGGTTTTGTATTCGCCCACCATCCAGTCGATAATGCGTTCATTGGTGCCGAGATCCGGCGCGGGGATATCCTGGGTCGGTCCAAGATTGAGGGCGAAACGCTGCACGTATTTTTTACTGACAAGATTCAGTTCCCGTTCGGTGAAATCGCGCGGATTAATATCCACGCCTCCTTTCGCTCCGCCGAAGGGAAGGCCGTGGAGGGCATTTTTGAGCGTCATCAGTATCGCGAGGTTTTCCACTTCGCTTTCCTCAATATTATCGCTGAAACGGATGCCTCCTTTATAGAATCCGCTTATGTTGTTGTGCTGCACCCGGTACGCCGGAATCCGCGTAATACCTCCATCCTCGCGGGATACACGGATGTAGCTTTTAATAATTTTATCCGTCGTTTTAAGTATTTCACCGGCGGACTCAAGCGTTGTTTCACGTTCGGCGGGATCGTCCATCTCCAGAAAATCTTCTTTTCCCTTCAGGTCTTTAATCACCTCTTCAATCAGTACTCTCGTTTGAGAGCGGTCCATAAAACAGCCTCCTTTAATATGTAATCTACAGTCCTCATTACCTATCCGGGTACATTCCAAACCTTAAATCGACGCATTTTTTCGAAAAAAGATTTTTTCCGACACGGGGGCTGCCCATCATGCACTGTAAAAGGAAACACGAGAACCGTATCGTCCAAATCGGGTGCATAGCTTATTATACGCAAGCATTATGTAAGCGTGACTGTCTTTATTTCATTCAACGCTTAGTGACGCTTAGTAAGCACAATTATTCCAATTCAGCCGCATTTGAATTTTTTATCTGCACATCCTATGATAAAACAAGAAACAAGAGATAACAGACATTTCCTGCCGGTCCGGTTCCTTCCGGAGCGCTTTAACGGCAGGTTGAAAAGAAGATTCACACTCGGGAGGAATAAGTTATTAAAGTTCTTATTAATCAAAACGAAGGTGATCAGAAGATGGAAACGAAGCATAATGGCACAACCGTTACAATGGATTCGTTAACCTTTGAAAAACCCCGGGTCGAAGACGGAGCTGACATGTGGGAGCTCGTCAAGAATTCCACACTCGACCTGAATTCGTCCTACAAATACATCATGATGTGCGAGTTTTTCGCCGAAACATGTGTTGTCGCAAAAGAAAAAGGAGAACTTGCAGGGTTTGTTACAGCCTTTATCCCTCCTGAAAAGCAGGATACCGTGTTTGTATGGCAGGTGGGGGTTGACCCTTCCCAACGTGGAAAAGGACTGGCAACGCGTCTCATCAATGAGCTGGTGAACAGAGTTGCCGATAAAAATGTGAAATATCTGGAAGCTACTGTCACACCATCCAATGAAGCGTCTCAGGCCCTGTTCCATAAAACAGCCAGAACGTTTAACACCAGCTGTGAGGTTTCCGAATGTTTCGCAGAAGAGCTTTTCCCAGGGGATGAACACGAAGCGGAATTGACGTTTTGCATCGGCCCCATCCATCAATAACAAATTTTTGACCCGGCCATTAGAGGAGATCACGAAGGAGGATCCATCATTATAATGAAGCAGAATGACCTTGGTATTTTCGAAAAGCACGAATCTGAAGTACGCAGCTATGTCCGCGGCTTTCCTACCGTTTTTCATGAAGCAAAAGGCTGCAGAATATGGGATATGGACGGCAAAGAATATATTGATTTCTTTTCCGGAGCCGGTGCCCTGAATTACGGTCATAACGACGAGAATATGAAACAGAAACTTGTGGAATATATACAGGAAGACGGAATCACCCATTCTCTGGACATGGCTTCAAAGACGAAGGGAGAATTTCTGGAGAAGTTCCATGACGTTATTCTCGAACCCCGTAATCTGAACTACAAAGTGATGTTTCCCGGACCAACAGGCACAAACAGCGTTGAGAGCGCTCTGAAGCTTGCCCGTAAAGTAACGGGACGCACCAACGTCGTAAGCTTCACGCACGGCTTCCACGGGATGACAATCGGGGCACTTTCTGTGACCGGCAATGCCTTTAAGCGCGGGGGAGCCGGTATTCCGCTCAGTCACTCCTATACGATGCCTTTTGATGATTATATGAAAGATATGGAACAGGAAACAGATTTCATCGAACGCATTCTCGATGACAACGGCAGCGGTGTGGAAATGCCGGCAGCCTTTATTCTTGAAACCGTTCAGGGCGAAGGCGGATTGAACGCTGCGCGCATGGAATGGCTTCAGAAAATTGAAAAAATCTGCCGGGACCGCGGTATCCTCTTAATCGTTGACGACGTGCAGGCTGGTGTCGGGCGTACGGGTACATTCTTCAGTTTTGAGCCTGCCGGAATTAAACCGGACATTGTCTGCCTGTCCAAATCGATCGGCGGTTACGGGCTGCCGCTTGCGCTTACCTTGATTCACCCGGACTATGACAAATTCGAGCCGGGAGAACATAACGGCACGTTCCGCGGTAACAACATGGCGTTTGTAACCGGAATGGAGGCTCTCAACTACTGGAAAGATGACAGCCTGAGCCGGAGCATTCAGGATAAATCCGAGCGGATTCATGCTTTCCTCCAGGACATGATGGAAAAATATCCACAGCTGGATGGAAGCCACCGCGGCCGCGGCTTCATGCAGGGCATCGCATGCGGTGTGGAAGGTATAGCCGAAGCAGTAGCAGAAAAATGCTTTGAACACGGTGTGATTATGGAGACAGCCGGCGCCGATGATGAAGTGTTCAAACTGTTCCCGCCTATCACCATTAACGATAAAGATCTTGATAAAGGACTCTCCATTCTGCAGACAGCCATTGAAAAAGCAGTCGACGAAAAAAATCCCGTAACAACCTGATGAAAAACAGGGCCGGGGAAGGTCTGATCTTCCAGCGCAGGAGACCGGGCCTTCCTCGGATTTTTGCAAAACGACTCTTTACAAAAGATGCACAACTCGAAGGAGGCTTATCATGAAAGTAGTAAAACTCGAAGACATCATTGGAACGGATCAGGAAGTGGATGACGGCAACTGGGTCAGCCGGCGCCTCATTCTCAAGCAGGACAATATGGGGTACTCTGTGCATGATACGATAATCCGTGCCGGCACCGAGACGCATATCTGGTACAAAAACCATCTCGAAACCGTCTACTGCATTGAAGGCGAAGGGGAAGTGGAGACACTGAGCGACAACAAAATCCATCCTATCTCCGCGGACACCGTCTATGCCCTCGATCAGCATGACGACCACATGCTCCGGGCAACAAAGGACATGAGAATGATATGCGTATTCAACCCGCCGCTCAGCGGCCGTGAAGTGCACGATGAAAACGGCGTTTATCCTGTAGACGACGACTAAAAATACATCCACCCGTGTATTGGAAGAACAAGCAGTTTCCAGCGGAGGACAACCATTCCTCATGGAAGCTGCTTTTTCTGTTCAGGGGGCAGCAGGTAATAGACATAAACACGGGTAACACGAAAAATGGCATTTTTCCTGAAACGTCGGAGGGGATGTCCTCGTATGTATGATACTTAGTGAATCATGAGAGGATGGAGGAAAAAGATATGGAATTTTTAGGATTTGGCATCGTTATGGTTTTTCTGTTTTTTCTCGCTTTCTTGTTTCTGTTGAACATTATTACAAGCATCTGGGCGTACCGTGACTCCGTTGCAAAAGGAAACAGCAAGGAATTTGCCCTGCTGATCCTTCTCGGTACACTGTTTTTTCCACTTATCGGTTTCATTGTTTACTTGTTTATCCGCAATCGTTAATGAAGATACTGCGTTGTGAATTCGACATGTTCCGCATCCATGCCGATTTTTTTCAAAAACGTCCGTACTTCTTTTATTGATTTGGCGGGGTATTGGAAATCACAGATGGACGGTCGGTTTTCCTGAAAATCAACCGTGGAAAAGCAGAAGGTTTCCTCCTCTGCATCATAATAAATCAAGAGCGGTAAGTGATGTTCCGGGTGCGTGACCTCGCCCTTATACACGTGATATGACATCGTTCCTGCCAACTCCTTCATCGTTGTATCGTATCGGATTACTGTCATCTTATTTGGGATCGATTAAAGATGGCAGGGCATGCAGCCTACTTCATTTTATCACGACAAGGTTCTTTTTTTCAGCTGTCGAATATTGCGTTTTGGAAAACAATCACGTCAAAAAAGAGGCTTCTCCTCATCGGGGAAGCCTCTTAATATATCGTAACGCCCTTAAAGAAGGTGACGCCGATACTGTGGTTCAACGTTGTCCGGCGGTGATCAGTTCGATTCCGTTTTCCTGCAGCACTTTCTGCATCTCGGGCGGTGGCGGGACGTCTGTAATGACAGCGTCCGCTTCATCCAGTTTCATGCCGCGGTAAAAGTGCTTTTTATAGAACTTGGTGTGATCGGCAAGCACGTAAACCCGCCCGGCGCGCTCCGCCATTTTCTGTTTCACGGCGGCGTCTTCCTCATGCGAGTAGTAAAAGCCATCCTCACTGACTCCGATGACACCGATAAATGCCCGATCGGCGTAATATCCCTCCAGTTTCTCCAGGGTACCGGGGCCGTATAGAAAACGATGTTCCGGATGCAGGCGTCCCCCGAGCAGATAGATGTCTGTCTCCATCTGATAATGAAGGCGTTCTGCATTCTCCACGGAGTTTGTGATCACCGTCAGCGGAACCGTGGTGATTTGTTCGGCGGTAAACTGAACCGTCGTGGAAGCATCCAGCATAACGGTTTCCCCCTGCTTGATACACGAAGCCGCCGCGGCGGCAATATCCCGCTTCTCTGTGGAAGCACGTTCCAGCCGCTCTCCGTACCCCTTCAGCGTTTCTTTGACAGCGGACAGCATAACGCCGCCATGAGTACGCACGACCATGCCCTGCTCTGCGAGTCTCACCGTGTCCCGCCTTGCGGTATCACGTGAAATGCCGAACTGATGGCACATCTCCTGGATGCTCATACGCTGATGTTGTTTCAGATGCCAAAGAATGGCTTCCATCCTTTCTTCCTGATACATACCGCGGACTCCTTTTCTTCATTTCTCTTTCATTATAAGTTAAACACTTATATTTTTCAATATAAAACTTATAAATAATTAAACCTGCTGAAAATATCAGCAGGCTGTTGCACTTTACTCTTTTTTCATTACGTTTGATACATCTTGATGCGGATAACCGAGGGCGTCGGCTACAGCCTGGTACGTAACAGCTCCGCCAGCTGTATTGATACCCTTCTCGATCCCCGGGTTGTCCGCTGCTGCTTTACCGATGCCGGATGCTGCGATCTCAAGCGCATAAGGAAGGGTTACATTCGTGAGTGCAATGGTCGATGTCCGCGGAACGGCCCCCGGCATGTTGGCGACGGCGTAATGAAGAACATCGTACTTCGTGTACGTGGGCTGATCGTGGGTCGTAATCCTGTCAGCAGTCTCAATGATACCGCCCTGATCAATGGCCACATCGACAACGACCGACCCTGGTGTCATCGATTGAATCATATCGTCGGTAACAAGTTTCGGTGCTTTGGCGCCCGGGATGAGCACGGCGCCGATGACAAGATCGGAATGCTTCACCTCTTCGGCGATGTTCATCGGGTTCGACATCATCGTCCGGATGCTTCCGTGATAGAGGTTATCTATCTCGCGGAGGCGTCCGGGGCTCACATCAACGATCGTGACATCCGCTCCGAGGCCCTGCGCAATTACAGCGGCATTCGTCCCGACGATCCCGCCGCCGATTACCGTTACTTTTCCTCTCTTTACTCCTGGCACACCGGATAACAGGATTCCTTTTCCGCCTTTTGATTTCTCAAGGAACTGTGCCCCGATCTGGGAGGACATTCGTCCGGCCACTTCACTCATCGGCGTCAAAAGCGGCAGCGTTCCATTCACTTCCACCGTTTCATATGCCACAGACGTCATCCTGGATTCGGTCAATGCTTGAACAAGATCAGGCTCCGCTGCGAGATGAAGATACGTAAACAGCAGCAGGTCCTCCCGGAAATAAGAAAATTCGGAGGCCAGCGGCTCTTTCACTTTCAGAACAAGGTCCGCTTTGTTCCAGACATCCGCGGCTTCTGATTCAATCACTGCTCCAGCCTGTTCATATTCCGTATCAGAGAATGCGCTCCCTTCCCCTGCCGATGTTTCCACCATGACATGATGGCCGGCCTCGGCAAAGGCATGTACGCCTGCAGGTGTCATGGCCACCCTGTTTTCATTATTCTTGATTTCCTTTGGAATTCCGATAATCACTAGCATTCACCTCCGCTGATAACTTCTGTTTCTAGTATAGCCGAAAATACAAAGGGTACGCATCGTGAAGGTTCCAAAAACAAAACGAGCCGATTTGTAACATTTCACAAATGCAGGCTCGTATTATTTCATTTCTTCCATTGTCATTTCCAACAGCAGCGACAACTTGTGATACGCATTTTTTAAGTCTTTTTGAATAATGTCTTCCACCCGCCTGATGCGGTAGGACATCGTGTTCACATGCACATGCATCATTTCCGAGGCTTTTTTCATATTGCCATCTACATGCAAAAACGCGCGGAGACTCTCAAACAGTTCGGTTCGATTTGCTTCATCATATTCATGAAGTGCCGCCAGAGATGGATCGCCCTCTGCGTCCCTGTTTTTCTTTTTCTGAATCACATCAGCGTACCGGTAAAAACCGAGTTCTTCATACAGCAGAAACGACGACCGGTCTCCGGACAGCTGCCGGTTCACCTCCAGAACGTGAAGCGCTTCTTCGTAACTTTGTTTGATGCGGGAGAGACTCCGGTACACACTTCCTGCCACGGTCTGCATCCCCTCTATCTGAAACCGCTCCTTCATCATGACTGGAAAATCCCGCAGAAACAAATGGATGCCCTCTTCTGAATAAGGATAGACCGGTTCGGCCAGGCATACGATTCTATTTTGATCTCTCGTATAAAAATAGCCTTTCACTTTTCTGGACGTATCCATCACATAAATCATTTTGTCATAAAGAGAATCATCAAGTGTAGTCCCGGATTCCAGTACAACAACGGCGCTGCGGGACGGAAGAGCGTTGAACCATTCCGAAAGCTGTTCAGCAATCTCCTCTTCTTCTGATACATCACCGGTCAACAGCCGCCAGAAATAGTCACGGCGGTGCTGCTGCATTGCGATATGGCTCGTCTGCACCTGCTGCAGCTGTATAACGGCTTTGGCGGCGGCTTTTTTTAAAAACTCGGTATCCTGCTCTTCCAACGAACAACTGCCTTCGAGCACCCATAGGTAGCCGAGAATCTCTTTGTTATTCCTGACCGGCGCCGCCATCCTTCTTCCAAGACCTATGTCGTGGATTTCAGGAATACGCACCGGCTCTTCATTCTGATGAAGCGCCGGTAAAATGCCTTCTTTCCACAGTTTGTTAATGACATGCTCCGGAACACGTCTTCCAATGATGGTCGATACTCTGGCCGCATCCGTATGATCATCATGGGTACTGTAAGCCAGAAGGCGGTGGCTGCTGTCTTCCACAGTGACCGGTCCCTGCATCATTTCACTGATGCAGTCGGCCAATTCTTCCATCGATGAAAACGTACGATCCAAAGCGTTGTGTTTATCCAACAACCGCCTCCCCCCTTTTTACAGTGTTCATCCTCCAAGAAAAAAGTCAAGCACCTTCGATGTACCGCTCACCTGTGCATTATACATTTCCGAGTAGCCGCAGTTTTTACAGTATACAACGACAAAACGATTATTCTGCACATCAAAAAATCGGCTTAACCCGGTTCCTGATACGGCAATTTCTTTTGTACCGGCTTCTTCATGGCCGCATTTCAAACATCCCTGCTGTTCCATATATCATGTCTCCTTTTATAAATGCTTATTATTAATTACGGTTGGTTCTCCTCCGCGGTTTCAGCTGAATTCTGTGCTTAACCAAATATACAGCGCGGCGTAGCTGGCATAGGGGGACCACGCTTTGCTCTTCTCCTGAATCTCTTTCACCGACGGCTTTTTCTCCCTGTTCCAAAGGTGTTTCAGACCGTTTTGTATACCGATGTCCTTCGCCGGCAGCAGATCCGCACGCCCCAGGCCGAAGAGTAAAAAGCACTGAGCCGTCCACGGTCCGACCCCGCGGATGGCGGTTAATGTCTTCATGACCTCTTCATCCGTCTGTTCCTTAATTGCCCCAAGATCAAGTTTACCATCAACTATCATCCTGGACGTATCAATAACGTACTCCGCTTTGCTGCGGCTGAACTGCAGCTTTTTCAGTTCTTCCGGTTCAAGCCGGGCAATGCGTTCCGGTTCCGGATAAAACCAGACACCATCCACCATCTCCCCGTACGTCTGTACAAAACGCGAAGACAACGTATAGGCAAACGACATGTTCAGCTGCTGATGGATAATTGTTTTCATAAGGCATCCGTATGTTTCAAATTCACAGACGAGCGGCGTTCCGGCAAACCGTTCAAACAACGGCGCAAGATCCGTCGACTGGAAATGATCTTGAATCTCTTCAAGCGGCCGGTTCCATAAAAAAATAGATTCAGCCTGTGCAGCAGCTGCATCGGGCGGTACCGCGTCTCCTGTCAGATTCACGTCATATCCTTCTTCCGTCTGATGAAAGCGGAGGGTAATGCCTTCTGCTGCACCATTATGTACGACGGGAATTTTCACCGTCTCTTCTTTTTCATCGAGGTTGTGCAGCGGATCAGCGCCAAGACGCTGAAGCATGACAGGTACATTGTAATTCCGGGGCAGACTGATTTCTCTGTTCCACATCATCCGGCCTCCTTTTTTCTTTTCATTATACCATGCTTACGGTTATTTCCTAAACTTACTAGTCCGGGGTAGGGAAGCTGTTTGATAGAATAAAAGTATTCCTGTCATAAAGGGGGTACATACAAATGTCAATAGCCACAGATCTGGCAACGATCCGGATTCTCGGCACCCTTCATCAATCCATTGCTTCTCCGCCGCTTTCACAAACCGTGGAAACGTTATGCCGGGAAGTGGAGTACATCAACTGGGCCGGGGTCTACTTTTACGAGGGGGAAGACACATTGCTTGCCGCTTATGCAGGCACCGATTCCGAAGATGACGTGATGCAGAGCCGGCTCGCCTTTCCCATCCATAAGCCGGACGGCACAGAAACCGGCGTTCTTGTGGTAAAAAGCAGACAGTGGATTGTGTTTGACGTCAATGACGTGCCGACACTTGAAACAGTCGCTGCAGAGATTGGAAAAACGAAAGCTTGAAGACAAAAAAGTTCCAGAGCACATGTCCTTTTTTCGACGTCATGTTCTCTGGAACTGATTTGTATCCGGGGATTGATTAAAGCGGGGGTATTTGTTCGTCTGCATCAAGTACAAGGTGGTCGAGGTTCTGGAACGTGTATCCCCGTCTGCGGCATTCGTCGATCACCCGTGCAAGTGCATCTGCATTGTCCTCGGAAACGGAGTGAAGCAGCATAACCGCACCGGGGTGAATTCTTTTCATAATGCTCTGGTACGCGTGATCCGCGCCGCGCTGGCTGCCGGTCTCCCAGTCGACGTACGCAAACGACCAGAATACATTCGTGTACCCGAGCTTTTCGGTCTCAGCCAGGGTCCGCTCACTGAATGTACCCTGCGGAGGACGCAGGTACTGCATTTTCTGTCCCCCTGTCTGTTCCTGGTACTTATCGTTCACTCGCTCCAGTTCTTCTTTCAGTTCCTTTTTTCCCAATTCCGGAAGACTCGGGTGACTCCAGGAATGATTGCCGACGATATGGCCTTCTTCTTCCATTCTCTGCACCAGTTCAGGCGCCGAATTTAAATAATGGCCTGTCACAAAGAAAGCAGCGGGCACGTCTTTTTCCTTCAGCACGTCCAGAATATCTTCGGTATAACCTTCTTCATATCCATTGTCAAAGGTGAGATACAACGTTTTGTTTTCCGGATTTCCGATAAAGTATCCATTGTATGTCGCAAGCAGCTCTTTGTACTTTGGCTCTGTGTCCGAGGGTTCATTGTTCTCAGCCGGTTTGAAGTTCCATCTGTAGATTTCTCCGGCATCCGCCATGCCCCACTGAAAGAAAAACGAGAAGAACAGAACAAAAACAGCAGTGAGAGCCCGCATACCGATTCTCCTTTTTTCCCTAGGTTCTGTTATCACAACATTTTTATACTTCTTTGTGACATTTTTGCGCAAAAATATTTTCAATTTTGTTTGTAGTCTATATAATAGGTAGCTGATGTAATCATTAGAAAGGATTTTATGCATGAATGATTTAAAGAAAAAGAGTGTGCTGCAGCGCATGCTTGACGGTGTGGAGCGCATCGGAAATAAGCTGCCGCACCCGATTACTTTGTTTGCCATTCTGGCGCTTCTTGTTGTGGTACTATCCGCCATTCTCGCCCCGCTGAATATCCAGGTGGAAGACCCCTCCGCTGAAGGGGAAATGCTTACCGTCACGAACCTGTTGTCGGGAAGCGGGATTGAGTATATATTTACGAGTATGGTCGATAACTTTATAAACTTTGCCCCGCTCGGTATGGTACTGGCAACTATGATCGGCATCGGGATGGCTGAGCAGAGCGGCTTAATCAGTGCCGCTTTGAGAGGTTTTGTATTATCCATTCCAAAGCAGCTGCTTACAGCTGGTCTTGTGTTTGCCGGCATTATGTCAAACATTGCAACAGACGCCGGTTATGTTGTCCTGCCGCCGCTTGGGGCGATGCTGTTCGCCGCTCTCGGACGTCATCCGCTGGCCGGGCTTTCTGCCGCTTTTGCGGGGGTTTCGGCTGGATTCAGCGCGAATCTGCTTATATCGGCCCTGGATCCACTGCTGGGAGAACTCACCATACAGGCTGCTTCTACGATCGATCCATCATACGCCGAAGGCATGAACATCGCCATGAACTATTTCTTTATGGTTGCTTCCACCGTTCTCTTAACCATCACGGGAACATTCATCAATGACAAAATCGTGGAACCCCGGCTCGGTACGTATACAGGCGAGGTGCAGAATGAATCCGCATCGCTTGAGCCTGCAGAGAAAAAAGGACTGCTGTGGGCGAGCGTGTCTTTTGTCATCTCCGCCGGCCTGCTTTCCCTTCTGGTTCTTCTTCCAGGCGCGCCGCTGCGAGGGGAAGATGGAGACATTGTCCAACAAATTGTCCAGTCACCGTTTATGAGCTCGCTTGTTGTCACGATTCTGATTCTTTTCTTCATCCCGGGTCTGGTGTACGGCTTGATTACGAAATCCATCAAAAGTGACAAAGATGTCGCCAATAAACTGTCCGAAACGATGGCATCCATGGGAATGTTTATCGTTTTGGCGTTTGCCGCCGGCCAGTTTATTGCATATTTTTCGGAAACGAACCTTGGTACCATCCTCGGCGTAAAAGGATCGGCTTTTCTGGATACCATTCAACTGGATGGCATTCCGTTGATTATCGCGTTCATTCTGCTGAGCGGGTTCATCAACCTCTTTATCGGAAGCTCTTCCGCCAAGTGGGCGGTCATGGCTCCCGTTTTCGTTCCAATGCTTATGAATCAGGGCTTTTCCCCGGAACTGACACAGATGGCCTACCGTATCGCGGATTCGACCACCAATATCATTACACCGCTCATGTCCTACTTTGCGATTGTGATTGTGTTTGCCCAGCGCTATGACAAAAATATGGGTATCGGGTCGCTGATTTCCGTTATGCTTCCGTATTCCATCGGATTCTTCATCATCTGGACCATCATGCTCATTGTATGGATGCTTCTTGGCATCGATCTCGGACCGGGATCCCCGATTTATTACGATGGATAAAAAAAGACCGGAACTGGGCCAAAAATTAAATAAGCGCAGGAAAACACAAATGTCCTGCAGCGTTGTTCAAGAGCTGCATAGCAGCGGAGTCAAAGTGTTTCGCTCCTGCTGAGAAAAGCACTAGTCACGGGTACCCCGCAGCAAGCAGGGTACCCGTGACGTATTTCCACAGGATAATGACGTTTACGGGGGTTCGAAACCCTCTAAAGTGTTTTCGGAATCATTCATAGTGACGTTTGAGGGGGCACCGGACACTCTGAAGTGGCTCCGGCGTCATGCCGAAGGACGTTTACGGGGGCGCTGCACCCCCTAAAGTGCCTTGGGACCCATTCCCAGCGAACGTCCGTCTCCCCAACCTGAACGCAGCAAACAAACACCTGCATTGTTCTGCATCTGTACTATCAGAACTGCTTCCCTTTCCTGCGTTATACGAGCTGGCATCGTGATTACATCGCGGGACAGTTCAGGTGCGGTTTCGATTCCGGCAGACGGGACCTGGAACGGCCGGGTTCCGACGGTTTCGACAAGCAGCTGATCCGGCAGGACCGCGGCCACGGCATAGAAGACACGATGAGCTCCGGCGAATCGATGTCGCCCTTGTACTCCGGAGTGAAAGCGAAGCATTTTGGCGCAGCGGTTTGTCTCAGCAACGAAAAATGCCGAACGATTTTAAAAAATCGTTCGGCATTTTTCGCTTCTTTTAGAGGTTTTGTCCCGGATTCGCGGCTTTTTTACTTTAAATGATGATATTGATTGATGTAATGAATGGCGAGTCTGTTGTCTTTCCAGCTGATTTTGCTGACGCCCGTATTATCGATGCGGAATGGACGGTGCAGCTGGTCCCAGTTTTCCCCGGCAAGCAGGTACATGAAAAAGATAGTCAAAAATCCACCGTGCGATACAATCGCGGCCGTTTCCTCTTCTTTGATGCTTTTCACCAGATGATACAGTTTTTCGCAGCGGACGGTGATTTCGTTATCCGTCTCTGTTCCTTCAAGGCCAGAACGCAAAATGGTCGTCTGTCTCACCTTTGGATACATATCATAAATCTGCTCCCGCGTTTGTCCCTCCAGCGGACCGAGGTAAATTTCACGGAAGTCCTTGGACGGGACCGCTTTCTGTTTCTGGTATTTTTCTATCCCTGCCGCTGTCTCCCGCGCACGGGTTAAATCGCTGGTATAGAATTGATCTATCGGCAGATCGGCCATCGATTCCCCGAGCAGACGGGCCTGTTCCCTGCCCTTTGCCGACAGTTCAAAGTCCGCGGCCCCCTGCACTCTTCCTTTGCGGTTTCCTTCCGACTCCCCGTGTCTGATTAAATACACAGCCATCCTTATCTCTCCTCATTTTCCTTCCAGTCCTGTTTAAACTGGCGCAGTTTCACTGCAGTGTCCTGCAGTATTTTCTCTATCCGTTCGATATCGTCTTTCTGCAGATCGTCATCTGCTTCCATTTCACCGAGCATTTCCTGCATCAGTGTCATTTTCTGCTGCAGATACTGGATCTGCCTCTTTTTTTGATGTACAGGCGTACTCATCGCTCTTATCCTTTCTGTTTTTCATCCTGGAATATATCAATATTGCGCCACTTTCCAAACTTGAAGTAAGCGGCAGCTATCGCCGAGCTTACGATAAAGCTGCACCCGACGCCGATTCCGATTCCGGTTTCGCCGTAAATAGAGGAGAACAGCCAGGCAAGCGGAAAACGCAGCGCCCAAAACGAAATGATATTAAGAACAAGCACCTGCATGACAGCACCCGTTGAACGGACGATGCCGTTCAGCACAAAGTTAATGCCGAGAAACGGGTAAAAGAACGCAACAATCCGCAGGTATTCAGCACCGAAGGCAATCGTATCCTCGTCATCGACAAACATTCCCATTAACAGTTCAGCACCGAAAAAGACGAGAGTACTGATGGTCAGAGCGACACTGAAAATGAGGATCAGACCGCTTTTGGCAATACCACCGACTCTGTCCCAGCGCGAGGCACCAATGTTTTGTCCGGACATGCTCGTAATGGCGGAGCCGAGTGTTGTCGCCGGCATCATAATCAGACTGTCCAGCCGCTGGGCAGCCCCGTAGCCTGATACAACCGTCTCTCCAAAAGATGTCACGACCGTCATGATGGCGAGTACGCCTCCGGATATCGCCATCATCGAAACACCTGATGGCAGTCCGAGTTTAAAAATCCGCTGGAATTCCGCTTTCGGCGGGACGTTCGGCACGGTGAACGGCAGTCCTTTTTTGACAATGGAGTAGATGACTCCAAACAAGAAGGCGCTGCCCTGCGCGAGAACGGTGGCCCATGCTGCACCTTCCATGCCCCATCCGAATCCGGCAATGAACAGCGGATCCAGAATCGCGTTCAAAACCACTGCCAAAATAATAAAGCGAAGCGGGGTTTTACTGTCTCCAATCGCACGGAGAACGGTGCCGATAAAGTTATACCCGAATAAGAACAGAATTCCCGTGAAGTTGATGCGGAGGTAATTCACTGCATCTGTCATCATCGATTCCGGCGTTCCCATCCATGTCAATATGTGCGGAGCCATGACAAAGCCGATGACCCCGAGCAGTATTGATAACGTACCGAGAACAAAGACAAACGCGTTCAACGATCTTTTAAGACCGTCTTCGTCTTCTGCTCCTTTCCTCTGGGACAACACCGTCAGCGTTGCACTGTTGATACCAATCACAAAAGAAAGGATCGTGAATACGACCGTCGATGAAATCGATACAGCCCCAAGTGCTGTAGAACCGAGTAAATTACCGACCCATAAGCTGTCAATGATCTGATAGGAACTCTGAAGCAGATTACCGATAAAAATAGGAAACGCAAAAAGAATCATTTTGCGCATAATACTGCCTTCTGTAAAATCAAACTGCCTGTTGTTTCCTGCCATGTTTCTCGCTCTCCTGTAACGGCTTAAAGTACTGCTGGGCAGTTTTATTATCAGCCGGTCTGTATTTCAAATGTTTCGGTAATATCGATGCTGTCTTTGACAGACTGCACCATGGAACAGTGTTTGCGGGTCCACTCCATGTTTTTCTCCATCTTCGTTTCATTTATATTATCGGCCTTCACGATAAAATGAAGATGAATGCTCTGAATTTCATCGGCTCCTTCGCCGCTTCTTGTTACTTCGGTTTGAATCTGGATATCGTGAACGGTCTGACGCCGTTTCTCCATGATTTTTCGCAGGACTCCTCCGCTGCACACGGCTACCGAAGACACAAGCAGCTGAAACGGCCGGAAACCGTACGTCTCATCTGAAGCGGCCTGCAGGGTACCGTATTCTGTCTCCGTTTGAAAACCTTGTTCTTTCATTTCAAAATTCATGGTATAACGCTCCTTCTTCACAACAATAAATCTCAGGCTCCCTGAGTGTATCATGAGGCACCTCTCGATGTCTTTTTCATCGTATCAGATACACCCCTGATTTCCATTGAATCTGCTTCACGGCCGGTAAGTCCAAAAATAAAAGAACCGGGCGGCGGGCCCGGCGGTGTGTGTTACCGAATTTCTTCGTCGTAAATAGTATTCAGTATTTCGTGGGATGGTTTCGAAATAAGGTTTTTTGTCACCTTATTAATAACAGTGGTGTTTAAATGTTCTTCCACTTCTTCAATCGATTCTTTGCTTCCGACGAGGTAAACGCCTCTCAGATTGCGGTCTTTGACCTCTTTATCCAGCACCGGGGCAAGCTGCTTGTACCAGCGGTGTCTGTTTTCTTCAAAGCGTCTCTGCAGTTCATCCACCTGTGTCGAACCGGATGACGTGCGGTCTGATGAAGCATTGCCTTTGTACTGCTTCCAGTCCTCGTGTTCCACTTCCCAGCTGAATTGTTTCTCATCACGTATTTCGCCAAGTGCCGCATCAATCAGCACAACATCGCTTTTTTGGACGAGCAGAATGCCGACAGCCGGGAATTCCGCCTGCAGTTCTTCAAGCTGATCCAAAACCGGATAGGTTTCCCAGTGAAAGGCGGTCTCGACCGGAACCTGGAGGATTTTTTCGACATGGAAATCTCCATCCGACGACGCCATGAAAACAAATCCTTTCTGAAGGTCCTTCTGGTGGTCATAGATATGCTGGTTGGCTTGTTCGGCCAGTTTTTTGAAGGCTTTCTCCTCTTCTTTGGTACCGTCTGTTTCTATATACTCTTTCAAATGCTTAAGCCCGTTTTTCAGGCGGATTTTCCATTCGCCGCCGTGTTGTGAACCGTCAGCGAAGTCTGTATTTAAATATATGGTGAGGATACCTGTTTCATCACTCTGCTGCTTATACGTTTTCAATTCGTTGGCCAATGTCATATACGCAACTCCTCCTTCGTGTAACATCCTGAATTTTTTCTCATCGTTAATATAACCTTTACATTCCAGCAGTAAACCGGAAATTCAGAAGAGAAGAAGGATATACAGAGAACATGCGCCGCTTTATCCATCATGTGAGCGAATTTCTGCATCAATGCTTCTGTTTCTGCATCGAATATGGGAAACTTTTTATTTTTATCGATCGATTCTCCGGGTTTATCAATCAATCCACTTTCCGCAGCCCCATTTCATTGGATACAAAGGGACTGTATCAAAAGCCATTAAACGTTAAGGCATCCGCTGCAGGCGGACGCTTGCCGCGGGCAGCGCCTCAGCTACATCAAACGGTAAAACCGCCGTTTGATGGGATCTTCGGCTGCTGCTCTTCCCGCTGGCGTCGCCGCCTTCCGCTTCTGCCTAGGGTGAATTTTCTATATTACAGAAATGGAGCTGCACCTTTTGATACAGCTCCTTTGTATTAAGAGCGTTCGTCTGCGCCTGGCAGTTTTTCTACGTTTTCCGCCTGTTCGATCTGCTTTTGTTCAGCGTCTTCCTGATTCAGTCCTTTAATTTCCTGCGCGGTCTGTTCCGCATGATTTTTGGCAGATACCGCTGTTTCCTTTAGATGCCCGGCACGGTCGACGATATCCTGCACATCTCCGGAGGCGGACTGCAGAAGGTGGGACAGCTCATTTGACGCCCCTTTTACCTTCGTAATAATCTCTTCCCGGTTTTGTGACAGAAACGAACTGACGTAATTCACGGTGGAAGCCGTCTGTTTCGTACCGCTTACAATGGAAGTTCGTGTACGTTTGTTGAAAGCAAGAACTGCGGCCGCTGCGGCTCCTCCGGTTATCAGACCGATCGTCCATCCCTTGCTGGATATGTTGTTTTTTGTCTGCTGCATAAATTTATCCACCTTTCCAAGTAACCCTTGTCATTTACGTATTAGTATGTACTTACCACGAATCAATAAAAAATATTCTTCAACATTCATGTCGAAGGATAGGGTCTTCCTTCTATTATATAGATTATGCCCATGTTTTCAACCTGTCAGCCCTTCAATTTACGTAAATTAAAAGTATTCAAAAAAAAGTAACATTTTCTTCATTTCATATGTTTCTGTATTCGTTATAATGGAAATGATAGGAGAGAGAAAAAAAATAAAGGATGGTGCAGTATGAGAAAACCGATGCGCTCTTCAATGGAAGATTTAATCGCTGAAAACAAACAGGAATTACTGAGAGATCCATCAGCTATAAACGAGATAGAAAAAAAGCTGGATGAGAAAAAAGCAAAAGAAGTGTACGTGGAAAACCAGGACGGCACGAAACGGGTTCAATAAAAAGAGTACAAAAAACGCGGGAGAGAGCCTTTACCACCATCGTGAGGGCTCTCTTTATTGTGACATCTGCTTCTATGGAGACTGTAGTGCCGCTGTTTGTTCAGCTTCTCTTTAGCCTGTCATCAATCAGGTGGTATGTCATTTGTTTTTGTGCTTTCTGTTCATTCAGCAGGTGGTGGCGGGCTCCATGAATAAGAATCCGTTCGGAGCGGGGAAACAATGCTGCGTAGGCTTTTAGATTGTGTTTCCACTCCAGCGTCTGATCTTTCGTACCCTGCAGAATCGATATCGGTTTTTGAGAAGGTCTCTTTTTCATGATATCGCGTTCCCACTCAAACATCGAGTGCACCCATGACAGTGGAATCGTATCTCCTTCGAGTGGGTCATTTTTCAATTGTTTCATAAAAGCCTCCGCGCCTGTGCTCATCCGGAACTTGCGGGGCAGCTCCTTTTGAAGCAGGGACACAAGCGGCACGGCCATTTTCGACAAGTGCCATTGATTCGAGCGGATCAACGGGGACACGAGCACTACATTCTGAAACATTTCACCGTAGCCGGCACTTAACAGGTAGTCGGCAAGAACGGCTCCTCCCGTACTGTGCCCGATCCCATGCAGCTTTTTGGTTCCTTCTTGATACAGCCTGGAAAGTACAGCGGACAGGGCTTCTCTATATTCATCAAACACTTCTTCTTTTTGCTTCGGCCCTCCCGACCGGCCGTGACCGGGCAGGTCAAACGCCGCCACATGATAACCGCTTTCGGTTAAAAAACGGATGCCGTCTCCATGAACACCGGCATGATCAAATAAACCATGCAGAAACAGGACAACCGGGGCATCATGGGGCTGGCGGAACAGTTGATAAAACAAATAATAATCCCGAAACGGAATATAGGACGGTATGTGCTTCACCTGCTCAAAAGGCAGATTATACCGATCTCTGTACGAGGATATATCCAGGGTGTAATCCATAGTTCTTTTTCCTTTCTACACATTACTTAGCCATGCTTTTGTCTTCATTCTTCCCTGTTTTCTCCGGAAGGATAATCATAACACAGCGTGAACCTGCTCTTCCAGTTTTAAAAAATCCGTAAAAAAAGAGCCGTCCGTCTGCCGGACAGCCCTTCGCGGTGTATATTACTGGAGTCTTGGATCGGCTAGCAGACGTTCCAGCTCTTCCATGTGGCCGGTTTCGTCTGTGATAAAATCCTCGATTCTGTTCTGCAGCTCAATCAGACCGAGTGCTTCTGCCTGTTTGGTACGCTGCTTGTAGCGTCCAATGGTATCTTCTTCCGCTTTGCGGGCTGCTTCCAGCATTTCCTTTACATTATCCGTCTGTTTGATGTCAGCTGGTTTCGTTACAGGGTCGCCGCCGAGTGTTTTAATCTTTTCCGCAAGATACAGGGCATGTGTCTGTTCGTCGGTTACTTCCCCTTCGAAAAACGGTTTCAGTACCTGACGGAACATGCCGGATACCACAGCGGCATAGTTATTGTACATGATCATTGATGCATACTCATTGGCAAGGTCTTCATTTAATCCATCAATTAATTCCTGTGTTTGATTATCCATGATGATGCCTCCTTTACTGGTGTAACTAGATAATGTTGATCTATCATGTGCCGTGCTGCATTCTTAAGTGTTCCCGGTCCGTATGCGGCCTAAACCTCTATTTTAGCGTCCGGGCGGTTCAGTCAAAAAGCTCACGGTATTCCCCGTATCCTTCTTCTTCCAGTCTTTCTTTCGGAATGAACCGCAGAGCTGCGGAGTTCATGCAGTAGCGCAGTCCTTCCGGAAGCGGACCGTCGGGAAACACGTGGCCAAGATGGGAGTCGGAGTTTTTCGTTCTTACTTCCGTCCGCCGCATTCCCATCGTTGTATCGAGGTGTTCTACGACTTTTTCTTCTTTCAGCGGCTTGGTGAAACTCGGCCATCCGCAGTCTGAGGCGAATTTTTCTTTGGAAGAGAAAAGCGGCTCCCCGTTAATAATATCAACGTAAAGGCCTTCGTCCATCAGATCCCAGTATTCGTTCTGGAACGGCCGTTCCGTTCCGTTTTTCTGTGTCACTTCAAATTGAATAGGTGTTAGTCTTTTTTTCAGGTCTTCCTGGTTTTCCGACACTATTGATCCCCCCAGTACGTTTGTATGAATCCTGCACGACCCGAACCTCTCTTATAGAGCTGGTAGTGCATTTTATTTTTGTGGTGGTAATCCTGATGATGTTCTTCGGCTTTATAAAAGGTGGATGCCGGAAGGACCGGTGTCACGACAGGGGATTGAAACGGGCCGTTTTCATCCAGTTCTTTTCTGGACTGCTCCGCTTTCTGCTTCTGCTCTTCATCGTGATAGAACACCGCCGTCTGATACGACTCCCCCCGGTCATTGAACTGTCCGCCGTTATCCGTTGGGTCAATCTGCCTCCAAAACGTACGGAGCAGTGTATCGTAGCTCGTCTTCTGTGGATCATATTCCATCTGCACCGCTTCCACATGGCCGGTTGTGTCCGAGCATACTTCTTCGTATGTCGGGTTTTCTGTATGTCCGCCGGTGTAACCCGAGGTGATGGAATGAACGCCGTCGAGTTCTTCAAACGGCCCGACCATGCACCAGAAACATCCCCCGGCAAATGTAGCAAGCTTCGTTTCCGTACTCAAAGGACCGCCTCCTTTCCTTTCTCTATTCTTCATTATACCACTTATACTTCTGCAGTACTCCCGAAGTGCTTAGCTTAAAAAAGACTGTCATCCGGAGGCATCTGCTGTTGTTTGCGTTTCAGACCGGTACGATTCCCCGTGGACACTACACCTGCCGGCAGCATACATAGTATCCACGGAAGCAGTGTCCGTGGACACCAAGACTCTCCCGCCTGCAGCCAGTGTCCATTGATGTCTGCCGGCATCCACTAACTTCTGATTTCAGCGGCGTAGTGTCCCCAAAACGGTAATCCGTGGACGCTGCGTGCTTATTTTTTGATGATAGTGTCCACGCGTCGATGACCGACACCCCGTAAAACTTTTTCCGCTTCTGCCACAGGGTAAAGAAAAGGGGCTGTACCTTTTGATACAGACCCCTTTTTCATTGTTTATTGCAGTTGTTTGAGTGATTCGCGGTTGAATGCCGGGAGATCGTCCGGTGTTCTGCTTGTGACGAGATTATTGCAGACGACAACTTCCTGGTCGTAGACGTTGGCTTTGGCATATTCCATGTCGGTCTGAATGGAAGCAAAGCCGGTCGCGTCCCGTCCTTCGAGTGCTTTGGCGGTAATCAGCAGCTGCGGGCCGTGGCATACCGCAAACACCGGCTTGTCTTCATCCATGAAATATTTCGCAAACGACACAAATCGGTCGTCCGCGCGGAGCATGTCCGGGGAGAATCCTCCCGGAACAAGCAGAGCGTCAAAATCGGACGGCTTCACGTCATCGATGGAAGCATCCACGGTGACATCTGCTTCTTTTTGTTTTCCCTGTATGGTTTTTCCCTTTTCTTTTTCAATTACGGTAAGGCTGTGCCCTTCGCTTTCAAGCGCCTCTTTCGGGCTAGTAAACTCGGAATCCTCAAACATATCTGTCATCAATACAGCGATGTTTTTACTCATACGTAACTACCTCCCTGTTTTCATGAAATCATTGTACGATTCGTAATATACCCTGGTCCTTTATCGGTTAAACATAGTGCCGTTATTTTCTTCCATAATCGGCTTTGATTTCGCCCCAGGCTTTCGTGTTCCATTTTAAAATACGGTTCGAAGGCTTGTTCTGTCGGAGCCACTCCTCGGCCTCCCCGACAAGTCTCCAGATTTCCTCCGTCTCCTGCGTGCGGGCGAGGCTCGAATTCGCCTTGTTTTTCTTCACCCAGAGAATGGCTGTATCGGAGTCGGAATAGACCGGCATGTCACTGTTGTTTTCCTTTACGTACTTCAGAGCGTCCACGACCGCCAGAAATTCACCTAGATTATTCGTCCCTTTGTTAATCCCCGGATGTGCAAAAACGACGTCCCCGGTCTTTGTGTAGACACCTTTGTATTCCACAAAACCGGGGTTGCCGTGCGAACCGACATCGACGGAAATGCTTTCTTCTATGTACGAAGATTTCTCTTTGTCAGCAGATACTTTTGCTGCGGCACCGCCGTTTTGGAAGGCCTGCTCAGCTTCTGCTTTCGAGCGGAACGATTTAAAGGACGCTCCCGCAAAACCTTTCACCTGTTTCTCGCACTCCTGCCAGTTATCATAGATACCGGGGTTTCTTCCTTTCCACACAACGTAATACTTCTTTTTTGCCGCCATTTCGTTTGTCCCCTTTCTTCCCCTCTCCATGTTTTATCATGACTCTTCGTAAAAACGTTGAAAAATCGTGTCCTGCTGCACGGGATATACTTCGTACCCGCAGATATCATTGATAATCGTCTGGTTTCTCATAACAGATAGAGCAAGGTTGGTTGCGGCTGTGCCGTGGGAATGATCCAGATTCGTCAGTACGTAAATATGATGACGGCGGTCGTCATGAAAAACAAGACGGTACGTATCACTGACCTGGTATCGTTTGTCATCTTCCCATTTTATCTGAGAGCCAAAATCATAGATCCACTGCGGCACATTCGGAGTATAACCGGTCGCAAACACCGCCTTGTCCGTCCGGTGGGCAAAAGTCGCTTCTTTCTGCCACTGCCGGCACGTCAATTCATACCTGCCGTCCCTTTTCTCCATCCCGGTTACCTCTGTCATCGGCTGCAGGGTAACGCGCGGATCTTCGCGCTCCACTGCCCGGTGATAAAGAAGTTCATAAATGTTCATTAACGTTTTCTGTTCAATGCCTTTCCGACCTTTATCAAGTTCCGGCAGGGCGTCGAGTCTTGTTTCATAATCAAGGGTGCGGAAATAGGATACATAATCGGGCGAAAATACTTCGCGGGCCAGTTTCGCCGATTCAGACTGGAAGAACTCCGGTGACCTCGTCAGCCACGTTAGATGATACCCGTAATGTTTCTGGTCCTGCAGCAGATCATGAAAAATTTCAGCCGCGCTCTGTCCCGAACCGACTACTGTAATGGTATCAGTATGTTTCAATGCCGCTTTACGCATCGCGTACTCGCTGCTGTGATAGACATGGTCATGCGCCCGCGGGTTTACAGCCGGAGGCAGCTGCGGGGTACTGCCCGTGCCCACCACCACATGACGGGCATAATACGTGTAGGTGTCACTCGTTTTCGTATCCCGCACACTCACCTGATAACAGCCTTCCTCCTCCCGTACATCTTCCACCCGACAGCTGAACCGCAGCGAATCGAGCTGCGCGGCCACCCATTTGCCGTACGCATCATATTCTCTTCTTGGAATGTGAAGGTCTTTATAAAAAAAGAACTGGTACAAGCGGTTTTTCTTATGTAGATAGTTGATGATGCTGTACGGACTCGTCGGATCGGCGAACGTAACGAGATCGGCGAGAAACGGCGAATTCAGTACGGTGCCTTCAAGCAGCATACCCGGATGCCATTCAAATGAGGGGTGCTGCTCGAAAAAAAGAGCCTGCACGTCATCGAGAGGCTCTGTGAGGGCTGCCATACCGAGATTAAAGGGACCGATACCGACCCCGATGATATCGTATTTATTGCTGCCTGCCATGTTTTTTCTTCCTTTCCATCAGTAATCTATTCCTTGTTATACCCTCTTTTTCCGCCATGGAATACTTCTTTTTGAAAGAAAAGGACGCGCCGATTCGTTAGAGCACGGCGGCAGCGAGAATACCGAACAAAAAGAGTGGAATATTGTAATGGAGAAAAGTCGGGACGCACGTTTCCCAAATATGGTGATGCCGTCCGTCTGCGTTCAGTCCAGATGTCGGGCCGAGCGTGCTGTCGGATGCCGGAGACCCGGCGTCCCCCATCGCGCCGGCTGTTCCAATCAAAGCCGCCGTTGCAAGGGGAGAATAGCCGACGCTCAGACAAAACGGTACAAACAGAGCGGCCAAAATGGGAATCGTACCAAACGATGTGCCTATCCCCATCGTGACAACAAGGCCGGCAAGCAGCATAACGGCGGAGGTTACGAGACCCGCGCCTCCTGCCGCGTCTACTGCTTTTTCTACCAGATTATCGACTGCTCCCGTCTCTTCAAGGACGTTGGCGAACCCGGAAGCCGTCAGCATGACAAATCCAATCATCCCCATCAGCTTGATACCGTCTCCCGCCAGCTCATCGCCGTAGCGGAAGGGAACCACCTGGAATACAAATAAGAGAATAATGCCGGTAAGAGCGCCGTAAATGAGAGAGCCGCCCATGACTAGCTGTACAATTAAAGCGCCCAAAACAGCGATAATAGTGAACATATGTTTCAAACCAAACGATGGTTCCGGTGTTTCTTCCAGGTCAGACGAATCGGCAGCGGCACTCGTTTGTGGATTCGGTTCCCGCGGTTTGCGGTATGAAATAAAAACCGCCGTAAGAAGACCGACAGCCATACCCAGCCCCGGAATGACCATCGCCTGCCAAATCTCCCCTTTTGGAACATTCATACCTGCTGCCGCCATCCCTTCTGCTATCGTTTGATGAAACTGCAGGCCAAAACCAGCCGGAATAACCATATACGGTGCTTTCAATCCGAACGTAAGCGCCGAGGCTACGGCACGCCGGTCTATTTTCATGTCATCAAACACGTGCAGCATCGGAGGAATTAAAATAGGAATAAATGCAATATGAACCGGAATAACGTTCTGCGACAAACACGCCACAGCGGCAATCGCCATAATCAGAAACCCGCGCTTTCCTCTAAGAAAACGGAGCAGTGTTCTGACCAGCACTCCCGTAATACCCGAATACCCGATCATTACCGCAAAAATACCGAGCAGAATATAGCTCATGGCCGTTTCCGCCTGATCTCCCATACCATTCAAAAGCATTGTCATTGCATCGTTGGGGCTTAAGCCGGCCATCAATCCTGCGGTTATGCCTGCTGAGAGAATAGCGAGAACCACATTCACCCGCAGCAGGCTGAGTACGATCATCATCCCCACGGAAATTAAAACAATCATCATATTAAAAAGACCCCTTTACTTCTTCAGCTATCTGCCAGAATAAAGTATAAGGGGAAGCAAACGTTGATGCAATCCTTATTTTTTTTCGATCATTTCACGAAGCCGGTCCCGCAGTTTCTGCTTCAGGTTTTTGGCTGCTGCAGGCGACTGTCCCTCGGTGGAAACGGCAATGTGATAGCCGCTTTCTTCAAGAGTAGCTGGAAATGCTGCATTGCCGGTTTCGGGATCATCTGCTGCATTCAGCAGCTGGTGTGGATGAACCGATTCTTTAATAATCCGCCGCGCCTCGGGATTCCCTGAGGCGGAAACGATAAGAAAAGCCGAAGCCAAATAGTCCGCCCGGCATTCATCTTTCACCCAGTGGACCTCTCCTTTTTCGTACAGAAGCCGCACGGAGTCGCTGATCCAGGGGGCGACGACAACAATATTGGCCCCGGCTTCCAGCAGCTTGTTTATTTTCCGGGACGCGATGGTCCCTCCTCCGATTACGACGACAGGCTTGCCGGTCAGATCCAGAAAAAGCGGGAAATTAAACATGTTCCCCGCTCCATTCCGTCCACGCCGGCTGTTCCATTGTTTCCAGCGTCCGCTGCTTTAACACTTCCTGCAGTTCTTCATCATAACCCAGATAGTCACAGAGCTTCATCTCCGGCGGCCCCGTTTCATTCATTTTGTCGATTTTTTCCTGCATTTCCTGCATCAACAGCCCGGTGAACATCAGGTAGGGAACGGCGTAAACACGCCGGGCACGGCTTTGAGACATGGCCGCAAGTCCTTCATCAAAGGAAGGAGAAGCTGCCGCAAGAAACGCAGTTTTCACATTCTGCTTTCCTGTCCGCTCCTCGAGTTCGCCTGCAATCCGGTAAAAGTCCTGCAGCGCGTTTTTATCACTTGAACCGCGTCCGACGAGAAGAATGTCAGCATCTTCGCCGGTCGTCCACCCCTGTGCTTTCAGCCGCACCATCAACACATCGAGCATTTTCGGGTGCAGGCCGAAAGGAGCTCCGTATTGAATTGTTAGATGGGGGTAGGTGTTCTGCACTTTCTGCAGTTCCGCCGGGATGTCTTCCTTTATATGACCAGCGGCAAAGAGAAGTACCGGAACGACCGTAATGGTATCCGCTCCCTGTTCCACACACCGCCTGGCACCCTCCGCAATATCCGGCTCGGACAATTCCAGAAAGCACGTTTCCTGCACCGTGCATGGTACAGACTTCTTCGTTTCTTCCACAAAGGCTTCCATCTGCCTGCTTCCTTCCGGTACTCTGGTACCATGGCCGACATAAAGTACAGCACGCATGAGGTGACACATCCTTTCACTATTCCGGGACAGAATTGTTAGACAGTGCGTTTATCAGTGTTTCGGTGTCCGGGGACGGCAGTGTGACGGTTGGTTTCACTCCCCTGTTTCGCAGCGATTTTTCTATTTCAGGACCATGAGCGGTAACGGTTCTATTAATCAACCATTCTACAGGAGAAAGGCCGTTTCTGTCCAATTCCTTCCATAAGACGTGAACGGCTTGTGAGGACGGCACAACGACGGTATTAATCCAGTCATTTTGAAGAAGTGCCGCTGTCGATGCCTGTACACCTTTCGCCGGAGTCAGCCGGTGGCTTACCCATTTTTGCGAGAAAGCTTCCGCTTCTCTGCAGGCATGTTCCGGACCGATCCACAGACTATGCGGACCCGGATTTTCCTTCGTAAAGCCCGCAAACAGACCGTATGATTCCAGTTTCTCAAGCGTCCGGCGGGAGGCCGTCGATATGCGTCCGGGAAGAGCGCGCAGATCCATTCTGTTCTGCTTCATCTCGTCAAACAATACATCGACACTTTCTTCGGCCGCTATATGCAGATGGTCAAACGAATAAAGGGACCCGAGCTGCTTCGTTTCCTGTGTATCGACAATCCAGCCTGGTGATTCCAGTACTTCCGCGCCGTTTGAACGCAGGGCCGGAGCCGTACTGCCTGCTGCGGCGGATGTTTTCACGACCCAGACAAACCGGCCGAAAAGGGGTTTCTTTTCGAGCCATTTTAATTTCCGGTGCAGCGCGGCCGTTTCTCCTACAATGGTCATGGCAGGGTTTTTCATCTGCCGGCGTTTTGCTTCTTCCTGAATACGTTCAAGCGGTGCCACCGCGACCCGCTGTCTGGAGGTGGCTGCCCACTCGATGACAGCAGCCGGTGTGTCGGGGTCTTTTCCGTTTTCGATTAGTCTGCCGGCAATCGTGCCGAGGTTTTTCATGCCCATGTAAAAAGCCGTCGTATCGATGCCGGCAGCAAGAGATTTCCAATCTATGCCCGGCTGTCCGTCTTCTGTTTTGGTGTGTCCTGTCACCGCCGCAAAATTCCCGGAAAAATCACGGTGTGTCACCGGGATACCAGCATACATCGGAGCAGCCATTCCTGCCGTTATGCCGGGAACCATTTCGTAGGAAATGCCCGCTTCGGCAAGCGCTTCCGCTTCTTCGCCGACCCGGCCGAACATCCCGGGATCTCCGCCTTTCAAGCGTGCGACGGTAAATCCCTCTGCGGCTTTATCCACGAGAATCTGCTGGATCGTTTCTTGGCGGAGGTGATGGCGCTCCGGAAGTTTTCCGCAGTAAATAAGCTCTGCCCCCTGCTGGACGTATTGCAGAAGAAGTGGATGGACGAGACGGTCATAAAGGACAACGTCTGCCTTTTCCAGATTTTCTCTGCCTTTTACCGTAATAAGACCGGGATCACCCGGTCCTGCACCAATGAGGAATACTTTCCCCGTATTCATTATTTTATCCTCCCCGTCACACCCATTTCTCCGCCGTTAAATAAGGCCTTTCTGCTGAAGAATACCGACGATATGATGGACAGCTTCTTCAATCGACTGATCCTCCGTGTTCACCAGAATTTCAGGCTCATCCGGTTCTTCATAAGGTGCGCTGATGCCGGTGAACGAAGAGATTTCACCGCTTCTTGCCTTGGCGTAAAGACCTTTCGGGTCCCGGTCTTCGCATGTCGACAGGCTGCAGTCTACATGTATCTCGATAAATTCATCCGCATCAAGCAGGCTCCGCACCTGCTCTCTATCTTCACGGTAAGGAGAAATAAACGCCGTGCTTACAATCTGGCCGCTGTCGACAAACAGTTTCGACACTTCTCCGATGCGGCGGATATTTTCCTGACGCGCATCCGGAGAAAACCCCAGGTCTTTATTCAAGCCGTGCCGGACGTTATCCCCGTCGAGTACATACGTCTGTTTGTTGTCTTCAAACAATTTCCGGGATACCGCATTGGCAAGCGTGGATTTACCGGATCCTGAGAGCCCTGTGAACCAGAGTACAAAGCTTTCGTGTCCGTTTTTACGGTTTCGTTCGGCGCGGCTGACCGAAGCATCGTGCCACACAATATGATTCGAATTGGTAGATGTCATTTTTTGCTCCTCTCCCCTGATCAGGATGTTGTTTCCTTCATCCCTTTAATCAACACTTCCACTACTTCCGGACGGCTGAATTCGCGCGGCGGCATTTCCCCGTTTTTCAGCATTTCGCGCACTTTCGTTCCGGAAAGAATGACGTGGTTTTCTTTACCGTGGGGGCATGTTTTGCCGGACGCCATATTTTCACATTTCGTGCAGTAAAAGCTGTGTTCAAAAAAGAGCGGTTTGATTCCGAGCTCTTCAGCTGTAAATTCGCGGAAAATGTGCTGGGCATCATACGTGCCGTAGTAATCGCCGACACCCGCGTGGTCACGTCCGACAATAAAGTGCGTGCAGCCGTAATTTTTGCGGACCATCGCATGAAAAATGGCTTCCCTCGGCCCTGCGTAGCGCATCGCAGCCGGAAATACAGCTAAAAACGTGCGCTCGCCGGGATAATAATCACGGAGAAGCACTTCATAACTTTCCATGCGGACATCCGCCGGAATATCCCCCGGTTTTGTTGCGCCGACCAGCGGATTCAAAAAGAGGCCGTCAACGGTTTCGAGCGCCGTCTTCTGAATATATTCGTGGGCGCGGTGAACGGGATTGCGCGTCTGGAATCCGACGACAGTTTCCCACCCTTTTTCCTCGAATGTCTTCCGGGTCTGGGCCGGCTCGATGTAATAGGCGCCGAACCGCTCATGCGGGATTTCTTTCACAAGTGTAATATCACCCGCTACGTAATGATCCGGGCGGGAATAGAGGTTATGAACACCGGCGTGATCGGAATCGGTCGTGCGGTATACTTTCTCCGCCTCATTTTCTTTATCCGGGGTGAAAATTTCTTCCACGTCAATCACACCGTACGTTGTTCCCTGGTACACAAGCCGCGCTTCCTTAACGGACTGGAGTTCCTCCGCTTTTGCGCTGTCGACCGGAAGCGTGATTGGAATGCTCCACACGGCACCGTCCGAAAGACGCATCGTTTCCACGACAGAGCCGTACTCCCGCTTGTTCAAAAATCCAGTCAGCGGACTGAACGCTCCGTTTGCGATTAATTCAAGGTCGGATAAGGCGATATCGTCCAGCTCAATGCCGGCTTCAATACCGCTTGTGTCCCGGCTGAAATCCTTTCTGTTAATGAGTATACCTCCGTTTGGGATACTTGCTGTCATCACTGCAACAATCCTTTCCTGTCTGGTAATTTATTTATGAAGTCCGCATTCCGATTTGCCCTGGCCGCTCCAGCGTCCGCTCCGCAGATCGTCTCCCTCGAGCACCTGGGACGTGCACTGGATACAGCCGATGCTTGGGTAGTTCTGATCATGCAGTTCATTGTAAGGAAGATCGAATGCTTTAATATACATCCACACGTCATCCCATGTCCAGTGAATCAGCGGACAGATTTTAACGGAATTGAAACGGTTATCCTGATTGACAAACTGGGTGTTTTTTCTCGAAGGAGACTGTTCTCTGCGCAGACCCGACATCCAGGCATGGTAGTTGCTGAGCTCGTTTTCAAGCGGCTCCAGTTTTCGTATCGCACAGCAACGGTCCGGGTTGGTTTCCCAAAGGCGCTCCCCAACCTGCTCCGCCTGCTCCTCTGGTGTCCATTTCGGCCGCAGCATCTTGATATTTAATGATGGGTAGCGCTCTTTTACCCGGTCTATCAATTCGTAAGTTTCCTTAAAGTGAAAGTCGGTATCCAAAAAGGCTATCGTCGCATCAGGTTTGACTTTGCTGATCAAGTCAATCAAAACGATGCCTTCCGCGCCGAAACTGCAGGCATACACGAGGTCGTCACCATAATTGTCATAACTCCATCGTATCACATCACGCGCGCTTTTTCCTTCCAGCATTTCATTTACTTCGTTTATTTCGGCAGGTTCCAGTGTTTCATAGGTAATCATTTAATAACCCCCTATCCACAAATGTGAGGTTCACATTGGGATTGATTTTAATTCATAGTATGCCTATCGAGATTATATGTTTAGTTGTTTATCGTTATTTTAGATAGAATTCAGAAAAAAGTCAATGCATCTGCCTGAATCTTTATCAGGTGCGCAACATTGGCGGAGTTTTCAGCGGTGTGTAATAATAACAGCAGAAACTTAAACGATGGAGGGAACAATCGATGCGTGTTATTGATAATGAAGGAATCACTGATCCACGGATCAATCTGGCTCTGGAAGAATTCGCTCTGTACCACATGGATCTTGATAAAGAAGACACATACCTTCTTTTTTATGTGAACAAGCCATCCATTATCATAGGAAAGAACCAGAACACCATTGAAGAAATCAATGTCGATTATGTGGAAGAGCACGGCGTTCACGTCGTACGCCGGCTCTCCGGAGGCGGAGCGGTCTATCATGATCTCGGCAACCTGAACTTCAGTTTTCTGACCAAAGACGACGGCAACAGCTTCCACAATTTCAAAAAGTTCACGCAGCCCGTTGTTGATGCATTGAACAACATGGGAATTCCGGCGGAAATGTCCGGACGGAATGACCTGCAGGCGGACGGAAAAAAAATATCAGGCAACGCCCAGTTCTCCTCAAGAGGACGGATGTACAGCCACGGCACATTAATGCTCGATTCAAGAACCGAAAATATCGTCTCGGCGTTGAATGTAAAAGACGAGAAAATCAGATCAAAAGGAATTAAATCGATCAAAAGCAGAGTCGGCAATATCAACGATTACCTTGACGAACCGTTGTCCGTGGAGGAATTCAAAAACCTGCTCCTCCGTCACATTTTCGAAGACAGCCCGGAGATTCCCTTCTATACGTTGACCGATGAAGACTGGGCCGAAGTGCACCGTATTTCCGAGAAACGATACAGTAACTGGGACTGGAATTACGGAAAATCCCCCTCGTTTGATATCCACCGTTCCCACAAATTCGATGCCGGTTTAATCGATATCCGCTTCAACGTGAGAAAGGGAGTCATCCAGTCCTGCAAAATTTACGGGGATTTCTTCGGGACCGCGGAAGTTGCCGATATCGAGCAGGCACTTGAAGGTACCAGGTATGAGATGGATGCCTTAAGAGAAAATCTTGCCCCGTACCGCCTGCAGGACTATTTCGGCCCGATAGAGGACGAAGAATTCTTTTCTCTTCTTTATTAATCGGTAGTATGTAGGGCAAATGTATGTCTTTCATCCGACCCAGGTGCTGAATTCTGTCGATTTCTGCTGTGTATTCTAATCTATTCGACCCTTACCGATTGCCTTCGGGACTTCTACAATAGGGAAAAGAGTCAAATAAGTGCAAGAAGGGTGAAACACATGCTGACAAACGCAGAAATTGGAATTGATCTGGGCACCGCCAATATTTTGGTATATACAAAGGATAAAGGAATTGTATTGAACGAGCCTTCTGTCGTAGCGCTGAATTCAAATACAAATGAAGTACTTGCCGTCGGAAGTGATGCCAAGAATATGGTCGGAAAAACACCGGGGCAGATTGTGGCCATGCGGCCGTTGAAAGTCGGCGTTATCGCTGATTATGATGTGACATCGACCATGCTTAAACATATAATGAAGCAGATCAGTAAAGAAGGCGGATTAACGGTTCGCAAACCGAAAGTCATTGTCTGCACCCCGTGCGGCTCGACCTCGGTGGAACGCCGCGCTATCCGCGATGCCGTGATGAGCTGCGGGGCGAAATCCGTTCATTTGATTGAAGAGCCGGTCGCCGCTGCGATCGGGGCTGACCTTCCGGTGGACGAGCCGATTGCAAACGTGATTGTCGATATCGGAGGCGGCACTTCCGAAGTCGGTATTATTTCTTACGGCGGTGTCGTCTCGTCCCAATCGATACGAAGGGGTGGGGATAATCTCGATGAAGATATCATCCAGTACGTCCGGAAAACCTACAACCTGTTGATCGGCGAACGGACAGCTGAAGACATCAAAATCAACATCGGCAATGCGATTCCGGATCATGAAGAACAGTCGATGGAAATCCGGGGGCGCGATCTTGTTTCCGGCCTGCCGAAACCGGTGATTCTTCACTCCCACGAAATTCACCATGCTATCGCTGAATCGCTGGATCACATTCTGGAGACGATCCGGGAGACACTCGAAACCTGTCCTCCTGAACTAAGCGGCGATATTGTCGACCAAGGCATCGTTCTCACCGGCGGCGGCGCCCTGTTAACCGGTCTTCAGGAGTGGCTCAGTGAACGTATCATTGTTCCCGTCCACGTCGCTCCGAACCCGCTGGAAGCCGTCGCCGCAGGAACCGGTAAATCCCTGAAAGTCATCGACAAACTCCAGGAAGCTTCCGTATAAACTCCGCTGAAGCACCGGTTCAGGTTATAAAATAAAAAGCCCGGACGGTAACTGAAAACAGCAGTTACCGTCCGGGCTTTTTAACTTCAGTTTTTGGATGTACTCTGTTTCTGGTGGTGCCGGATTAGTGTACACTAAATGGGGAATATTCGTTATTAGTGTCCACGGAAAGCTTCTCCACGGACACTGGCACATATGCACAGATGATTAGTCGTCATTGATATAAATCAGCAGCCACTATTTCTCCATTTCCATGCCTTAGTGTCCGTGGAGGAATGCTCCGTGGACACTATATCCTTTTTTTCCGATGATAATGGACATCGACGGCCGGGAAGACATGACCCGCCGATAAAGTAACGTACCAAAAACGCTCCGGGCTATCGTTTTCGATAATCGGGAGCGTTTTTTACTTCGTCTGAAGATGAATACTTCACATGATTTTCTGTTCTTTGGCGAGCTTTCGCGCTACACGAGGCGCAAGCCATACCATCGGGAGCAGCAGGATGGAAACAGGCACCGCGGTCACGACGATGAAATTCTGCAGGGCACTGACGCTGCCCTCTCCAATATAAAGAAGAATCGCTGCGATACATCCCATCAATACCGCCCAGAACACCCGGATGCGGCTGTCCGGATTTTCATTACCTGTCACACCCATCGCTATCGTGAACGCCATCGAATCTGTCGTGGTGACAACAAACAGAATCGTCAGCAGGAGAAACAGCGGGGTAATAATCATAGACAGTGGAAACTGCTCGGTGATGGCAATCATTGCCGCATGCATACCGGTATCCATAAGAGCGTTCGATACGGAACCGGAATTCTGCTGTTCAAAAAAGACACCCGATCCTCCGACGACGGTGAACCAGAACGTTGTTACAAGGGGCGCGATCACACCAACGGCAATCATCAATTCCTGTATCGTGCGTCCGCGTGAAATCCGAGTGACGAGCATGGCCATCATCGGCCCGTATCCAATAAACCATCCCCAGAAAAAAACGGTCCAAGAGCCTAACCAGTCATTATTGCCCCGGTACAGCCCCATGTTCAAAAATTCACTGGCGTACGTGCCCATCGAAACAAGGTATTGGTTCACAATAAAGCTGGTGGGACCTATAACGAGAAGGACAGCCACGAGAATGAGCGCAAGGCGCACATTGAAATTACTCAGCCATTGAATTCCTTTATATAAACCTGTTACGGCAGAAATGGTCGAAATGATAACGACACCTGCAATAATAGCCAGCTGGGTGCCGAAAACATCCGGTATACCAAAGACCGCTTCCAGGCCGTAGCTTGCCTGCAGTCCCAGAAAACCGATCGGCCCGATGGTACCGGCTGCCACAGAAATAATCGAAAACGCATCGATCAGTTTTCCAAAAAAACTGTGGTTGATTTTCTCACCGAAAATAGGATAAAGCAGCGTTCTCGGTTTTAACGGCATTCCTTTGTGATAATGACCGTATATCAAAACAACAGCGCTTAATGTGCCAAGGATGGCCCACGCAAGGAAACCCCAATGCATGAAGCTTTGAGCAAGTGCCGGTGCTGCCTGACCACCGAGACCCTGCTGCTTAAACAAAGGCGGGGCATCCATGTAATGATACATCGGTTCCGCCGCTGCCCAGAACACGCCTCCTCCTGCAAGCAGAGTTGCCATAATTATGGAGATCCATTTAAATGTGGAGATCTCCGGTTTTTCCATGTTCCCAAGCTTAATACGGCTGTATCTGGAAACGGCAAGCCATATGGCAACGGCAAAGGTGGCAAGCATTAACACCTGCCAAAAGGCGCCGAAATAAGTGACTGACCACCCAAACGTGGTGTTCACAAACGTAGTAATACTTTCAAGATGAATAAATGATACCAGGACAAATAACAGTAATAGACCACCGCTGATGCCCAGAACCGTCCAATCCGTGCTTGACTTGTTCTGCTGTGACTCCGAAATAACTTTTCTCTCCTTTTTTCCTGATACGTCCTTTTCTCCGTTTTGAGAACGTACAGGGCTTTGCTGTTTAGTGTTTGCACACAAGACAGGAATATATCACGGTTCTGTACCAAATGTAAATGTAAAGGACTCATCATTCCACAAAAAATGTTGCCATGTACGGCTCGTTAAAGCTGAAAAACCAAAAAAAGGGGCTTCCCTTTGCGGAAAGCCCCGGTCTCTATATTACTGCACGTTTGTGTGTGGAAAGCGCTTCTCAGCTTCTTTCTGCAGTTCGCTTGCATCAAGGATAATGTTTCCGATTGTTTTTAGAATGTTTTTCATGGTACTTCACCGCTTTCTTATGGAATGCTATATTCATTATTGATCATTTTGCATAAAACCTCAAAAAGCAATGTCAACCATGAAAACGAAAACATTCAAAATGAAAGCGTTGTTCATCTCCCATTTCCTCTTTTATTCTTATTTTTTCTCCTTTTTTCTTATCCATTTGATAATTGCTTTTTCAAACGTTCCAACACTCCATTGCATCCATAAAGCAAAGAAAGAGTAGGGGACAAAACCTTTATATAATAAAAAAATGCCGAACGATTTAAATAAATCGTTCGGCATTTTTCGTTTCTAAGATAAACCGCTGCGCCAATCCTAAGCAGCTACTCAAGACATTCGCATTCTCTTCTGCCTATTTTTCTTTTGTCCCACTCTCCTTCTTTAAACTCCATTATTCAGAAATGCTGACATTCTGCAGCTGGTAGAGGCCGTTCGGGTGCACCCAGAATCCTTCGACCTTGTCGCTGACACCAACGAGATAGTCTTTATGAAGCATATAAATCATTGGTGAGTCCTCCACAAGAACGTTCATTGCATCTTCATACAATGCTTTACGTTCCTCGCGGTTTCCTTCACGGCGTGCCTGATCCAACAGCTTGTCGACTTCCTCGTTTTTATAGAAAGAACGGTTTCCGGGAGCTCCGACATTCTTGGAATGGAAGAGTGGATACATACCGTAGTCGGCATCTCCTGTTACCGTACTCCAGCCGAGAATAAACATATCATGTTCCCCGTTCGACGTGCTGTCGAGGTACGTGCCCCACTCCAGAACTTCAATCTTCACATCTACGCCGATCTGACTCAGCTGCTGCTGAACGATGGCAGCGATATCCCGGCGCTGACGATTGTCATTCGTCCAGATGGTCGTTGAAAAGCCGTCTTCATAGCCGGCTTCAGCGAGCAGCTGCTTCGCCTGTTCCGGGTCATACGGCAGTCCTTCCACCTGATCACTGAAGCCGAATACGTTCTCTCCTATTGGAGCGATGGCCTTTGTTGCAGCACCACCGTAAACGCCCTGCATGATTTCTTCTTTGTTAACGGCCATGGATAAAGCCCTGCGGACTTTCTTATTGTTAAACGGCTCCTTCTGGGTATTAAAGCCGATATAGGACATACTCAGACTGTTCTGCGTATACATGCCGGCATTCTCCATGTTTTCCACTCTGGATGTGTCGCTCGGACTTACCGGGTGGATAATATCCGCTTTCCCGGTTTCAAGTTCTGCTACCCGGGTCAGATCCTCGGTTGTCACGCGGAATGTCACTTGTTTAACACCAGGCTTTTCACCCCAGTAGTCCTTATTTCTTGTCAGGACGACCTGGTTACCCGCGTCCCAGTTCTCAACCTTAAACATGCCTGTTCCAACAGGGTGGGAATCAATATAGCTTCCCGGTGATTCGCCCTGTTCCATCATTTCATAGTCTTTTTCAATCACTTTCGGGCTGATAATACCGCCGCCGTTGTGGGCAAGGTGAGCCGGAAGCGGGGAAAAAGGATACTCTGTTACAAATTCCACCGTATGATCATCTATGACGTTTACTTCGGTCACCATTTCATAAAGGAAAGCCCTCGGCGAACCGATTTCTTCATCACGGATACGGTCAAACGTCGCCTTCACCGCTTCTGCATTGAATTCGGTTCCGTCTGTAAAGGTAACATCTTCACGAAGTGTAAATTCCCAAGTTGTATCACTTGTCTGCTCCCATTCTGTAGCCAGGTTCGGCTGAATTTCCATGTTCTCGTTCTGTGTTACAAGTGTTTCGAAAATATTTGTCTGTACATTACTGGACGGCTGGTCGTTCGATCCTTGAGGACTCAGACCTGTGATGGCTGCACTTGTTCCAATGACCAGGTTCTGGGATGTGGAACCGCCTGCATCAGCAGATTGACCACCCTCTTCACTGCTTCCTGTATCCTCGCTGCTGCCTGAATCTCCCCCACCCTGTTCCGGCTCACTGGCACAAGCAGTCAAAACAAGACTGAATAGAACAGCGAGAAAGAATGTTCTGAAAATATTCAGCGATAATTTCATTGCTACAACCCCTTTTATATTTTTCCTTTAAAAACAATTACTAATATAACTTAAGTATAGTGAATATTCAAGAACTTTTCAAAATAATTGTGTCAATTTTTCTACATATCTTTCCCGCTTTAAAGGGGTTTAGAACCACAGCTGTTTTTTTACTCCCGTTTTTTAGACATGATTTATTTACAATGCACCGCCTCTCCACTATTATTTTATTATAATATATTTATCATTGTAATATAATACAATCATGATATAATTCATTTTTGTAATATGTTGATAGATTCAGGCAATCTATAGTTTTTTGAATTTTATGTGAGAAAGGAGTATATACGTTGGCAGAAACAACCATTAAAGAACCAGCAGCAAAAAAACCAGCCAACCCTCACATTGAAAATGCCAAAAACATTTTCAAAAGGCTGAAAAAAAATAAAGCCGCCATGGCCGGGGGGATTCTCATTTTATTTTTTATTCTGGTGGCTGTTATTGGTCCTTACTTTGTTCCCTATACCGCAGCGGAACAGAATGTTCTGAATAAGCTGCAGGGCCCATCTGCCGAACATTGGTTCGGAACGGATCAACTTGGAAGAGACATTTTCAGCCGGATTGTACATGGCATGTCCATTACATTATATATTGGATTCTTTTCTGTTTTTATCGCAGCCATTTTTGGAGTGATTATCGGAATCGTTGCCGGTTATTACGGGGGGAAGATTGATACCATTCTCATGCGCCTGATGGACGTCCTTCTGGCATTTCCGGGGATTCTGCTCGCTCTTGCGGTTGTTACGATTCTCGGGGCAAGCCTGAACAACGTTATTCTTGCGGTTGCTGTTTTTTCTGTTCCGGCTTTTGCAAGAATTGTACGCGGGTCGACGCTTGCGGTGAAAGAACTGGAATATATTGATGCTGTCCGGGCCCTTGGTGCCGGCGATTCACGCATTATTTTTCGTCACATTCTTCCGAATGTTTTTTCACCCATTATCGTTCAGGCAACGCTTAGAATTGCGACTGCGATACTTACAGCTGCCGGATTATCATTTCTCGGTCTCGGTGCCCAGCCTCCCAAACCGGAATGGGGGGCCATGCTGAGCGACGGACGGAACTATATTTTCGAAGCCGGCCACGTCGCCCTGTTTCCAGGTCTTGCAATTGTTATTGTCGTGCTTGCTTTTAACATATTCGGAGACGGTCTGCGGGATGCTCTTGACCCGAAAATGAAATCCTAAACGAAAGGGGAAAAACCATTTGTTAGTTTTTACAATACGACGAATTATTCAGGCCATCCCCGTCATTTTCGGGGTTTCTATTCTTGTGTTTCTCATGATGCATCTTGTACCGGGAGATCCTGCCCAGGTGATTGCAGGGGAAGCTGCCAGCCAGCAGACTATCGATCAGATCCGGGAGCGTCTCGGACTGAATGATCCTATTCCAATGCAGTACTTACAATTTGTAACCAATGCCATCCAGGGGGACATTGGCACATCGATACGGACCGGGCAGCCTGTTGCTGATGAAGTGTTCAGCCGTTTCTGGGTGACACTGGAGCTCACCGTTTACAGTATGATCCTCAGCACATTCATAGGATTAATTGCCGGCATCATTTCTGCTGTCCGCCACTATACCGTCACGGATGTTGTCGTTATGATCATTGCCCTTTTTGGTCTTTCGATGCCGAACTTCTGGCTCGGACTTATGCTGATACAGTTCTTTTCCATCAATCTGGGGATTTTCCCTGTATCAGGCTGGGGGACTCCTGAGCAGATTGTACTGCCGGTTATTGCACTTGGAACAGCAGGTGCTGCCATCATTGCGAGAATGACGCGTTCGAGCATGCTTGAAGTCATCGGTCAGGACTATATCCGCACGGCGCGTGCTAAAGGTGTAAAGGAACGTATTGTCATTTACAAACATGCGTTGAAAAATGCGATGATTCCTGTTGTTACGGTTATCGGCCTTGAATTCGGGACACTGCTTACAGGTGCGGTACTGACAGAGACGGTGTTTTCCATCAACGGTCTCGGACGCTTTGTCGTAGAGTCCATCACAGCACGGGACTTCCCTGCCGTACAGGGATCAGTCCTTGTGATAGCGCTGATCTTTATTCTTGTGAACCTGCTTGTCGATTTGTCCTACCGTTTTCTGAATAAACGGATTGATTTGAACTGATTAACGAAAGAAGAAAGGCGGAATGAGATATGTCCAATGACGCCGATGTTCTGCAGATACAAGACCTTCAGACCTCCTTTTTTGTGGACGACGGAGAAGTGAAAGCCGTGGACGGGGTCTCCCTCGATATTCCGAAAGGAAAAACGGTCGGTATTGTCGGAGAGTCCGGTTCCGGAAAAAGTATCACGTCCATGTCGGTGATGCGTCTGATCCGCAATCCGGGCCGTATCAAAGGCGGTTCCATCCACTATAACGGAGAAGATCTGCTGCAGAAAACGGAAAAACAGATGCAGAAGATAAGAGGCAATAAGATTTCCATGATATTTCAGGAGCCGATGACGTCCCTGAACCCGGTTTATACTATCGGACAACAGATTTCTGAAGTGATTCAGATCCACCAGGGGCTTTCTAAAAAAGACGCCCTGTCGAAATCTGTGGAAATGCTTGAACTTGTCGGCATTCCTTCCCCCAAAGACCGGGTGAAACAGTATCCGCACGAATTATCCGGCGGTATGCGGCAGCGCGTCATGATCGCAATTGCCCTCGCCTGTAATCCGGAGCTGCTTATCGCCGATGAGCCGACGACAGCTCTTGACGTAACCATCCAGGCCCAGATTCTCGATCTTATCAATGAGCTTCGGCGGAGTCTCGGCATGTCGGTCATTCTTATTACCCATGACCTTGGCGTTGTGGCGGAGACGTGCGATTATGTAGCGGTCATGTATGCTGGGAAAGTAGTAGAGTACGCGGACGTCCATACGCTCTTCAAGGAGCCGAAGCATCCCTATACAGTGGGGCTGATGAATTCACTGCCAAGACATGATATGGACCAGGATGAATTGAATGTTATTGAAGGGAACGTACCGAAACCAGGCGAAATGCCGGAAGGATGCCGCTTTGCTCCGCGCTGTCCGTTCGCATCGGATATCTGTACAAATGAACTTCCCGATCTCATGGAAACAGAGGACGGTAACCAGGTGCGGTGCTGGATTTACAGTGAAAAATGGGACGGAGATCCGGAGGTGAATGTGAAAAATGACTACCAAACTGCTCGAAGTCAATAATTTAAAACAGTATTTTCCCATTAAAGGCGGTGTGTTCGGACGAACCGTCAACCATGTCAAAGCCGTGGACGATGTCAGCTTTTATGTAAATGAAGGGGAAACCCTCAGCATTGTCGGCGAATCCGGGTGCGGCAAATCGACAACCGGACGGGCGGTGCTCCGTCTCGATGAACCAACCAACGGCAATATTCAGTTTAACGGGGAAAACCTGCTTGATTTAAATAAAAAAGAAATGCGGAAAAAACGAAAAGACATGCAGATTATTTTTCAGGACCCGTACGCTTCCATTAATCCACGTCAGACCGTCCGTCAGGTACTCGAAGAAGCGATGGCCATTCAGGACGCGGTGCCAAAATCTGAACGGGTCGACAAAATGATGGAACTGCTCGACACGGTCGGACTTGGTTCCCACCAGCTGGACCGGTTTCCGCACGAATTCAGCGGCGGCCAGCGTCAGCGCGTGGGAATCGCCCGTGCGCTTGCGGTCGATCCAACATTCATCATCTGTGATGAGTCTGTATCAGCGCTTGACGTGTCGATTCAGGCACAGGTTTTGAACCTTTTAAAAAACCTGCAGCAACAATATAACCTGACGTACCTCTTTATTGCCCACGACCTGGGGGTTGTCCGTCATATCTCCGACCGTGTTGCTGTCATGTATCTTGGAAAAATAGTGGAAATCGGCGAGAAGAAAGAGATTTTTGACAATCCGAAACATCCTTATACAAAATCCCTTCTCTCTGCTATTCCGGTGCCCGATCCTTCGCATAAACAGGAACGGATCGTACTCAAAGGGGACGTTCCGTCACCGATTGATCCGCCATCCGGGTGCCGCTTTCACACGCGCTGCCCGTTTGCCACCGATAAATGCCGCGACGAAAAGCCGGAACTGAGGAAGACGGAAACGATGACCGGCACTCATGAGGCAGCCTGTCATTACATCGAAGATATCGAAGCCGGTAGACACAAAGCAGCAGAATAACCCATAAAACGATTGTCGGCAGGATTTTTTTCTTCTGACAATCGTTTTTTTTGGTATAATGGAAGCGAAGAATGTATGTCGCTCGTAATCTGGAGGGCTGTATGAGTGGCTTTGTAGCTGTACAACCAATTGTGAATGCAGATGAAGAGATTTATGGATATGAACTGTTATACCGGGCTTCGGAAGAACATGATTTTATGAAGGAGGATCCGGATACGGCGACTTTCGATGTTGTGTCCAAAGGACTTCTCTGCATCAATCCGGACACGGTCACCGGACCACACCCCGCATTTTTCAATTTCACAGAACAATCGCTTCTCGAGCGGCTGCCTCTCTCGCTCCCCGCTTCTAAAATCACGGTAGAGATTCTCGAGGATATTAAAGGCTCAGATGAAATGGTGGAGGTTCTCCGGGAGTTAAAAGAAAGCGGCTATCAGATTGCTCTGGATGATTTCGTGCTCGATCATTCCAATGAAATGTTTCTGCCGTTTGCCGATATCATTAAAGTCGACTGGCAGAACAGCAGCAGCGCTAATCTTGAGCGCATCATCGAGTCCCGGCGCCTTTATGATTTTTATCTGCTGGCTGAAAAACTGGAGTCGGCCGCTGAATTCCAAAAAGCCAAATCGATGGGATTCACACTGTTTCAGGGATATTACTTCGGCTGCCCGCAGCTTATGAAATGAATGCCTATCAAAGAAAGAAGGTGAACCGGCATGTTTGAAATCAAAACCTACCCCGAATTTTCCTGGTCACTGTCGCGTCACAAAACGTTGATGCACTGCGCCAGGCAGTACGCTCATCAGTATTATACGTCTCACAACGGCTGGCTGAAGAATGCCGAACCTCTCAGCAGACACGCCTACCGCCTGAAGAACCTGACGAATCTTGAAATGTTCTTCGGCTCCATCGTGCACGACTTGATAGAAAATGTGATTGATAATTACCTGAATACCGGCTGGATTCCGCCGGAAGACGAACTGCGCGGACGGATCCGGACATCGCTGAATGAAGGGTTTCTTGATTCCACCCGCCGAATGGAGCAGTGGAAGCAGAAACCGAAAAAAACGACGATGTTTCACGAAATCTATTACGGCAGCTCCAACCAGCTCCCCGAAGTCAAAGTGGAAAAAATAAAGGGGCGCATGCAGACGACAGCCGGCCATTTTCTAAACAGCCGGACGATGCAGGAACTTGCCTACAATGAAAACATTGAATTTCTGGAATCCGAAAAGTTCCGTATTCTGTATGTCGGACGTCTGAAAGTGTTTGTCGTGCTCGACCTTCTCTACAAAGATACAGCGCGGGACAAATGGATTATCGCCGACTGGAAAACCGGAAAGAAGTCGGAAGAAGACCCCTATCAGCTGGCGCTTTATGCTCTGTACCTTCTTGAAAACTATGAAGTGGACAACCTGGAGGACATTATTATACGAAATGAATACCTGCTCGAAGGCGAAGCAGTGGAACATCAACTCGATCATGTCACACTGGAAAAGGTCCAGGAGCTGATCGGAAGCAGTGTGGAACGAATGACAGAGTATCTGGAGAGTCCGGTGGACAACCAGCCCCTGCCACTCGAGGAGTTCCCGCAGACGACGGATGAGAATGCCTGCCGGTTCTGTAATTTTTATGAGCTTTGTTTTCCCTGATTCATCATTGCCTGGTGCTTACAATCAGTTCTATATCCCCCTTTACTTCCCAGTGCTGCATGGTGGCGGGAATAATAAAGTGCTGCCCCTTTTCCACCGGTATCGTCTTTTCCTCTGTTTCGATAGTTCCTTCACCGCGCAGAACCGTTGCGAGTACGTAAGGCGCATCCAGTCCGGGAGAGAGTCGGCTTCGGCAGTGCATGCGGTACACCTGGAAATACGGTGAATGGACAAGCTGCTCAACGACGCCGTTATCACCCTGATGCACGACATCACGGGAGCTTTTTGGATCCTTGTGCGGTACCTTTGCGGCCTCGAGTGACTTACCGAGGTGAAGCTCCCGCTTGTTTCCGTCCGCATCCGTACGGTCGTAATCATACACCCGGTATGTCGTATCCGAGCTCTGCTGGGTTTCAAGAATCAGGGCTCCGCCTCCGATAGCATGGATGGTACCGCTCGGCACGTAGAAAAAGTCTCCCGCCTGCACTGGAACTGTCCGGAGCAGTGCTTCCCAGTCCCCTTCTTTCATTCGTTTCTCCAGTTCTTCTTTACTGTCCGCGTTATGACCGAGAATCAGCGAAGCACCCGGATCCGCCTGAACAACGTACCAGCACTCTGTTTTTCCAAACGCTTCTCCTTCTTCAAGGACACGCGCCTTGCTGTCGTCCGGATGAACCTGTACGGATAAATCATCAGCCGCATCAAGCAGTTTCACAAGCAGCGGGAACTCCTCCCCGTCTTCCCGGCCGAACAACTCTCTGTGTTCTTTCCAGGCGGTACGCAGAGTCTGTCCGTGAAGCGGTCCGTTTTTTATCGTGCATGCGCCGTTTGGATGCGCGGAAATCCCCCAGCATTCCCCTGTCTGATCAGATGGCAGAAAATAGCCGAATGCCTCATTCAGTTTCGTTCCTCCCCAGATTCTTTCTTTTAACACCGGCTCCAGAAATAGTGGTTCGTTGTACATCAGCCAGCCCTCCTGTTTTTCTATGTTTCCTCCTGTATTGTATCATATAGAACATACCGTTTTTCATGGAAAGCGGGAACCACCTTCCCATCCAGCACAACACAACAAAGGAGACTTGCGCTGTGACAATGCTCTGCATCATTCCATGCGGAAAAAAGAAAATATGGGATATGGATCCGGCAGCCGGGTGCGTCTATGCCAAAGATGCCTACCAGGGAACCCTGCACAAAAAATGCAGAAAGTATGCGGAAGCACACGGCTGGGACTGGACCGTTCTTTCCGCCCGCCACGGCTTTTTGCTGCCGCTGGATATTGTTCCCGAAAACTATGACACCGGCTTTCATTTTCCAAAAGACCAGGTTATCGATGACAAAACACTGACGCAGCAATGGCACGACAAAAGCCTCGACGACACCGACACTATCGTTCTTTTGACAGGAAAAAAACATGAGAATGTGCTCCTGCGTGTTCTTCCTCACCCTAAGCAGTATGAATGGCAGAAACCGCTGCAGGGGTGCCGGGGCATCGGTGACATGCTGCGGCGGCTTGACTTTCTCTCCTGATACATTCTGTGAAGGAGTATGCTGCAAGTACCTGCCCCTTTCACTATGTGTGACCCTGGCAAAAATTCGCTGGAGTAAGTAAAATAGATGTAACAGATGTTTCTACCTGCTAGGAGGATACGTGTGAAAAAAGAAACCGCCTGGATTATCGTCAGATCCCTTATAACCGTAGCTGCAGTGGCAGTCGTTCTTTGGCTGATCGCTGTATTATTCCAATTAACCTATCCATTCTGGCTGGCTGCCTTTTTTACTTGGATGCTCAAACCACTGTCATCCTTCCTGCATCATAAAGCAAGGTTTCCCCGCGGCATCGCTGCGTTGTGTGCCCTGCTCTTCGGTCTCAGCGTCGTCGGCGGCATTATAACCGGATTGACGTTTCTCATCATTGACGGCATCCAGCGTTTTGCCGACAAAGTGCCGAACTGGACGGAACAGACCTTCAGCAATATTCAGCGGTTTTTTAATGAATCAGTCCTGCCGTTATGGCAGCAGATCCGCGGTGCGGCGGATAACCTGAGCAGCGGACAGGGACTGCCGATTAACGGCGGCATCTCTCAAATCGGTTCCCAGCTCGGAACCGCGGTCGGCCAGTATGCCCAGCGCCTGGCTGATGCTCTGACGCAGATCGTATTGAACGTTCCCACCTTTTTGGTTGCGTTTCTTTTCATTCTGATTGCGATTTATTTCTTCGGCAAAGACTGGGAAAAATTCACCCGGGGCGCGGCTCACTATATTCCGGAATCTGTTTTGTCCCGGCTCCGAGCGTTTTATTTTTCTCTCCGTTCCAGGGTATTCGGCTATATCCGCGCACAGCTGATTCTGATGCTGATTACCGGGATTATTGTATTTATCGGGCTGTCCCTGCTTCAGGTCAACGGGAAAGTTTTACTTTCGGTCATTGTCGGCATCGCTGAATTTCTCCCGTATCTCGGCACAGGCACTATTCTTCTTCCGTGGTCGCTGTATCTGCTTCTCACGGGCAGCATTGGGCTGAGTATCGGGCTTGCTGTGTTATACGGTATTACGATGATCGTCCGGCAGACGATAGAACCAAAAGTACTCTCCTCCAGTATGAATCTAAACCCGATAGCCGTGCTCGTCTCGATGTTTGCCGGTCTCCAGCTGTTTGGCGCCGTCGGGCTGCTTCTCGGGCCCGTCCTGCTCGTGTTGATCGTCATACTTATCGATATCGGCGTATTTCGGGACCTGAAACAGTTTATTGTGCACGGATTCAGAGACTAACCCCCCGCATACCTGCCAACGACCATAAAAGACGGCAGCAACCCAAAAAAGCCCGGGAGTTTCCCGGGCTTTTTTGGGTTGGACAGGCCTGGGGCATGATACAACCGGAAGATTCTTTGTGTACGCAGCAAAATGAATCAGCTCCGGAATCATTACGCTTTTTTCCTTCCATAACCTCTCTTTATGCATTTCATATTTGTTAAAAACGTCCTCTTAGATTATAGATAGATTTCCCACGTTTACATTCCTATTTCAATTTGATTAAAACCGCTGATTTCCATTGATTTCCCATTGTCCCGCTTGATACGATGTGAATCGTTGAAGCGGCAAAAGGAAGTATCAATCAAAAAGGAGGTTTATATTTTGAATATAAAACCACTACATCATACATGGAAATTAATCGGTATTCCAGCTCTGGCAGCCGGCATTACACTCGGAGCCGTACCTGCGGCAGCCGGTGCCCAGGAAACCGCAGACACGGATTTAACAAAAGGAGACTCCGGCAGTGAAGTAAAAGAACTGCAGACCCTTCTTGAAGACAGAGGTCTTCTTCAAAGCAGCGACGTAAATGGAACATATGATGAAAACACCGCTTCTGCCATCAAAGATTATCAAAATAAATTCGATCTTAGTGAAGACGGTATTGCAGGTCCTGTTACGGTAGGTTCCCTTGAAATTCTCTCCCAGGGAGATGAAGGAGAAGCTGTGGAGTACCTTCAGGAAAGTCTTTCAAACCTGGGACACTATGAAGGAGAAGCAGACGGTGTCTTTTCCGAAGACCTTCATCAAGCCGTCATAGACTTCCAGCGCTCACAAAATATCCTCGTTGACGGACTTGCCGGTCCTCAAACATTCGGCACGATCAACGCTGAAATCAATGAAGCCGAGCGGGCGGAACAGCGCCAGGCAGAACAGGAACAAGAGGCAGCTGAAACGTCCAAAAACCATAACGAAAGCGTTGCCGCTGAATCGAGCAGTTCCGAGCAGGAAGGCAGAACCATCAACGTCAGCGCCACAGCGTACACAGCTGACTGCGCCGGCTGCTCCGGTGTAACGGCTACAGGAGTTAACTTAAACGCAAATCCTAGCGCCAAAGTTATTGCCGTTGACCCTGACGTCATCCCGCTCGGATCCAAGGTTCACATTGAAGGCTACGGCACTTACACCGCAGCTGATACCGGCGGTTCCATCCACGGCAACAAAATCGATGTTCATATGCCAAGCAAAAGTGCAGCATACGACTTCGGACGCAGAAATCTCGAAGTTACCATCCTCAATTAAATGCGAGGCACACCAAAAGGAGCAGCCCAAAAAACCGGGCTGCTCCTTTTTATTATGATTTTACACTGGAACGAGCGGTGTGCTGCTGCAGATATCCTCTTACTTTTTCCAGGTTACGCACAGTGGTTGGCTCGTTGATGATGACAGCTTCCTGTTCGTACTGCTCGAACGCTTTTTTGTAGCGCGGGTCATAATAATACGTCAGGAGGTTCTCAACTACTTCTTCATACCTTTGCCACTGCAGTGCGTCCTCAAGACGTTCCCTCACGTCCTCAGACATGTTCTTCTTTATCTTTTCCACGGCCTGAACAACCTCATTATGATGAGATTCGGGGGCATACGTTTCCATAATGACCTGCACCCGTTCTTTCATCGGGAGCTGCACATTCAGACGCGTGCCGGCCGCTTTTCCTTCCATTAAGAAATCCGGAAGATTAATGTTGCCGATGCGCCTGCTTTCCCCTTCTATGATAACATAGGGATTTTCACGCAGTTCTTCGAGTCGTTTCCACAAATCAAATTCAAATTGTTTCTGGCTTTTACGCTTCAGCCCTATGTTACCAAACGCAGAGCCGCGGTGGTTGGCAAGGCCTTCAAGATCAATGACCGGCCATCCTTCCTCCTGGAGCCGATGCAGAATAACGGTCTTCGCTGTTCCGGTTCCTCCAGTAATAACGATGTAACGACGACTGCTCTGTTTCTCCTGTTCCAGCGTCTCTATTACCTTTTTCCGCCACGATCGTATCCCGCCCTGCAGCCGGGTGCAGGCTATACCGAGCATCTGCATGGAGGAAACAAACGAACGGCTTCTCATGCCGCCTCTCCAGCAGTACACGACGATTTCTTTATCCCCTGCGGCGTCCGCCGTTTCTTTCATTTTTTCATAATAATCATGGAGCTTCGGGCCTGTTATTTTCAGCCCCTCTTTTACGGCCTGTTCTTTTCCCTGCTGTTTGTATATAGTGCCTACGTGCGCCCGCTCGTCATCACTGAACAACGGGATGTTTACCGCTCCGGGAAGCGCGTATTCTTCAAACTCCGACGGCGAACGTACGTCAACAAATTGTGTGTCTTCAAACATCGGTGGTTCACTCCCTTATAGAACAAGTCTATGCTTTCAAAGAGCATTACACAAGGGTGGCGGACGGAACATAAAGGTTTAAGATGACGTCCGGAAAGGAACAAAGATAGAGGAAAGACTGTTACGAAACTAGAAAGGAGCACATCGATATGGTATTGAAAGCACAGGCGCCGTCTGATGGCGCCGTACTCGGCTCATTTGAGGAAACTCCGGCGGCTGAAACCGGCCGAATCTATGAAAACAGCCGCGCTGCCCGGGATTCGTGGGCGACGCTGTCCACCGTACAACGGTCAGCCTATCTTAAACGATTCCGTCACGTGCTGATTGACCTCCAGGAGGAAATCGCAGATATTATTTCCGCTTCCACCGGCAAAACCAAAACGGACGCATTAACGACAGAAGTGATGGGAGCCGCGGATGCATTGAAACATGTGGAAAAAGAAGCACCAGGCTTGATGTCCAACGAAAAAGTGAAAACGCCTATTCATTTTGCGGGAAAAGCTTCGTATATTAACCGTAAACCGCGCGGCACCGTATTAATCATTTCTCCCTGGAATTTCCCTTTTCAACTGGCTGTTTCTCCGGTGGCCGAGGCCCTCGCTGCAGGAAATACCGTCATTTTGAAACCTTCGGAGGATACGCCGATGGTGGGAGAACTGCTGCGTCGTCTTGCTGCGTTATTTCCAAAAGATGTGCTGCAGGTCGTGATGGGCGATCCGGACCTTGGAGAGGCATTAACGAGCGGAAATCCAGACTTTATCCATTTTACCGGTTCTGTCTCCACAGGCCGAAAGATTCAGGAGAAAGCAGCGAAGGAATTAATCCCTACCACCCTTGAACTTGGCGGAAAAGACGCCATGACCGTTTTTGAGGATGCCAACGTCACTCGTGCCGCAAAGGCTGCGGTCTGGGGATCCTTTCATAACAGCGGGCAGGTCTGCCTGTCCACCGAACGCGTCTTCGTTCAGAAAGGTATCTATGATTCTTTTCTGACAGAAGTGAAACAGGAAGCCGCAAAACTCCGGCAGGGACAGGACACTGACGCGGATATCGGCTCGATGACGACCCGCCGGCAGTATGATCATGTGAAAGAGCAGGTGCAGGAGGCGCTGGATCAGGGGGCGGTTCTTGAAACCGGAAAAGTTCCGGCAAACTGGGATGACAGTAATCTGTTCATTGAACCGGTTATCCTTACCAATGTCACACCTTCGATGGCGCTGTGGAGTGTGGAAACATTCGGACCAGTGATGCCGATTATGGCTTTTGAAACCGAAAAAGAAGCGGTGACCCTTGCCAATGATACCGAATACGGGCTTGGCGGCAGTGTGTTTACAAGCGACATCCCCCGTGCGGAACGATTCACCGCCGGGATGAAAACCGGAAACATGAACATCAACGAAGTGCTGCTAAGTGTCGCGAACTTCTACCTCCCTTACGGCGGTGTAAAAAACAGCGGCATCGGAAAGTATCACGGCCGCGACGGCATGCGCAGCTTCTGTATCGAAACGTCGGTTCTGGCTGATAAAGGTACCGAAGACAATGAAATCATCTGGTATCCAAACGCCGGAAAATACGACCTATTCCTGGACATGATTTCGAACTTCTGGGGACAGCGCCGCAACTGGAAATCGTTTATCCAGTCCTACATGAATTTGAATAAATCATAAAAAAGAGACCTGAGTAACATAATACCAGTTCTCTCATGATCCGGACGTTGGGATAATCTGCTGCGTGCAGCACGATGCTACCGCGTTCGGATTTTTTGTGCTCCTGCCTTTCACACCGGCAGGACGCGCTTACCAGCCGAATGGCTGCATTTACATGCCGAATACCGTCATTTACGTGCCAAATCAAGAGCAATACTGTCCGAATGATACGTTACCGGCCAACCGGCACCTTTTACAAGCCGAATCAGACCAAATACACGCCAAACAAGTACACTTACAAGCGGACGCTGCAAAGCATCATTAAAAAAATGATACGGAACATGCAGGATTTCGGTTGGATTCTGTTTTATTGTTATGTGTGATACACTTCTCAAAGCGACTTGAACAGGAGAGAGACGACATGCGCCTGAAATCTATGATGCAGTACCTTCACCCCGACTCGTTAAAACAAAAATGGAAACAGCTCTCGGGATCTGTGGAAGACCCCTTGGAAGCTGTGAGCCGGATGGACCGCCGGCGCCAGTTGAAAGAGTCCAAACTGGATCATTATCTGTTCCGGTTTTCCCTTTATGCCTTTGGCTTGATCTGCTTCCTGCTTGCTGTTATGCCGTTTATTTATTTTCTGCCTTGGGAGCAGGCTGCCGAATGGATTGTTTATTTTCTTCTGGGTGCCCTGTTTTTATCCTTCAGTTTATCAGCGGTCACCATCCGAAAGCAGTCCAAATATGTAAAACTACCCTATATGTGGGCGATTATGATTTTCTCCATTCTGCTGCTGCTGTTTTATCTATTTATCCTGATATATTTCCGGCTGCTGCTTCCATAAGCACCAGCCGGAAAAAAATATACCCTTCTACATTCCTCCGCCATCCATTCCTCCGGCTCCCGGAGGCCCGTTTCGGCGGGATTTTGCTTTTTCCTCCTCTCTTTCCACCGCTTTTTGTTCTTCGGTGTATTCTCCATTATTCGTTTTATTTTTTTGTCTTCTTTTGTCTATATAGAACATACCGGCGATAATAATGGCAGCTGCTGCTATCCATAAGAGATCTGAAACCAATCGTCTCCTCCTTTCCAAACGGTTCTTCGTTCCATCACTGACTTCCGCTGTAAACTCCCTTTTTTACTATGTTACCTTTTTCATTTTATTCCAAACACAAGGCCCTTCATTCCTTTTATTTATCTCTGTTTTTTTGCTTATGTGATTGGACAATCATCACCGGTATGACGTACGATGGTAGTTTGTGAGAAAAAACAGAGGAGAGAATAAATGATGAAGCTTGATTTTCCACGCAGCGTCATTTTGGCCGTGTTTATGCTTGGAACCTTCGCGGTCGGAATGACAGAATATGTCGTCACCGGTTTATTGACGCAGTTTGCAGAAGGGCTTGATGTGAAAGTATCCACCACCGGGGTGCTGCTCAGCGTTTACGCTATTAGTGTAGCGGTATTTGGACCGCTCCTTCGCATGGTTACGATCAAGTATTCTCCGAAACCGCTTCTGCTTGTATTCATAAGTATTTTTATCATCAGCAACATCATAGCTGCTGCGGCACCGACGTTTGAAATACTGGTACTGTCCCGATTATTTTCAGCAGCCATGCACGCGCCGTTTTTCGGCCTCTGTATGTCGCTTGCCGTTCAGATGTCCGCCCCCGAAAAGCGGACGCAGGCTATTGCATCCGTGCAGGGCGGCCTGACCATCGCGATTATGCTTGGTGTTCCGTTCGGATCGTTTATCGGCGGCGCCCTGGACTGGCGGCTCGTCTTCTGGTTCATTGCACTGCTTGGTGTCCTCACATTCATCGGCCTCGCTGTGGTTACACCGAATGTGAAACCATCAAGCACGCCGCAGCTCAAAAAAGAGCTGGCCGGCATGCTGAAAAACAAAAGCGTCTTAATGGTGATTGCTATCATTGTTTTTGGTTTTTCCGGTGTATTTACCGCTTATACCTTCACGGAACCGATGCTGCGCCAATTCGCCGGCTTCGACGTAACCGGCGTTACCACAGGACTTTTCTTTTTCGGATTGGGTGCTGTCGCCGGCAACTTTGCTTCCGGACGTATTCACCCGGAGAGGTTGACCGAGCGTCTAATTGTATTTCTTGCGGTGCTCGGGGGGATTGTGGCGCTGTTCACCTTTCTTCTTGAGTTTTCTGTATTGGCGTTTATTATGTGCTTTCTGTTCGGCGCAGGCACGTTTGGGACAACCCCGATTCTCAATTCCAAAATCATTATCGCTTCCCCTGACTCCCCGTCGATGTCAGGCACGGTCGCGGCGTCTGTTTTTAACCTTGCCAACTCCATCGGGGCGACGCTGGGAACGGTGTTTCTGGATGCCGGTTTCCCCTACGTCATGATTACGTTTATTGCCGCAGGAATCATTTTCTTTGGTATGATACTAACAATTATTACGCATCTGGTGGAGGATAAATCATTATTCCAGTCACACACTGATGCCTAAAAAGAAGGCAGTCCCGCACGGACCGCCTTCTTTTTCTATTATTCTTCTTTTTTCCGGCCGTAATGCAGCAGACCAAGAAGCATAAAGGCTATCATGAGAACTGTTACGACGATGAATACTGGAATAGCGCCGAATTGGTAAATAAACGGAAGCGCGGTGGCTGTCACGAGGCCCCCGCCGACCATTGGTTCAAATAATATCTGTTTGTACCCGAATGCAGTAAACGCGGGTGATTTATTACCAGGATCGGCCACGCGCATTAAGAGAAGCCCCGTCGCTGCGACACCGGTGGACTGCCCGAAATCGCCGAGAGCCCTCTCAAACCAGTAAGATGGAATCATGCGGGGAGCCAGGTAGATAAAACCGAGCACGTTCAGCGCGATACCGGAAACAGCAAGAACGACAAACGGAATGAAATACGTGCCGAGCACCGATAATTCCAGACTTGCCAGTGCCGATACGATAAGCAGATCAAGAGAAAGCCCTTGAATACGGTTGATCAAACCGCGGTCGATCAGATCATATTTGTCGAACTTCGTAAACGTCATCTGAACAATAATACCACCCAGCATGGCGAGTGGGAACAACGGCACATATTCAAAAATGTACACGTCACTCCATGCCCCCCAGGTCACCGATTCCAGCCATTTCAGTGCTTCCAGCAGTACATAACCGAGAAATACCGCAATGGCAACCAATGCCGCATGGAACGTGAGCGGGTCTATGGAAGTGGGGGACGTCGTCATTTTTCCTGCCGGGTCCCTTGCGTCAAATTCGTTGATCCCAAGCTGGGCATCCACAGAAATCTCTTCCGGTTTCTGAAGGACTCTCGTTTTTTTGCGGCGCACGCCCCAGTTCAGTAAAATCACGCCGGCGATGACACCGGATAACACACCAACCGTTGCAAGACCCACAGCCAGATCATAGCCTGCTTCAAAACCAAGCTGGTTAAAGGTGTTCTGCATACCGGCTGCGGTGCCGTGTCCACCGACAAAGCCGATTTCAATTAAAGCACCAGCCCCCGGCGGCAGCCCGAACACCGGGGTTAAAAAGAGCAGACACAATCCAATCCCCACAACATACTGCCCCCAGGACAAGGTGTAGCCAAAGGCGATCTGCGGCCCGCCGATGCGGAGGATCTCTTTTACGTTCGGGATGCGGAAACCAATAAATAAACCGGCAAAAACGACATTAATTAAAAGGCCGGGCATCGCACCCCAAACTTCGAAGATACCGGACGTAAACAGTCCGTTTTCCAGAAACCCCTCACCAAACAGGTCCTGGGTGACCCGTCCTAAAACCCCGGGGCCGAGAAGCAGGGCCAAAAACCCTCCGATTAAAGCACTCGGAAGGAACAAGCGCTGCATAAGCGGGATGCGGATACGAATCCACTTCCCCAAAGCAAGCATAATACTGATAATGACGATTCCCATTCCTATTACATCATACGACATCTGAACCCTTCCTTTCTTTGTTGGTTGGAATCCGGATTATAACAGAAGGTTATATTGAACGATGTTCTATTTTACCATGTATTCAAACCTATAGAAATACAGAACACCTCAATGATAGCTGATTTGATAGGGACTCATTCAATTTTTGACAAGCCAGCTTTCTATTGACCCGGCGTTGATTTCATAGTATGATTTTTAATGAAATTGATAATCTTTATCATTAATGAAAGGGACGGTTCTATTATGAAATTTGGCAAATCGTTTTACATAGTACTTCTCGCTGTTATGACGGCTCTGGTACTGGCGGCATGCGGCAGTGGATCAGACAGCGGCACTAATAATGACAGCGGTTCCGGCGGGGAGACGTCGTCGGAGAGTACAGAAGATAACAGTGGAAATACCGAAAACAGTGAAAACAGCAGCAGTGAAACGATTACGGTAACCGATGCCACAGGGGAAAAACAACTGGAAGGAACACCGCAGAAGATCGTTGTGCTGGAATGGGTCTATGCGGAAAATCTGCTTTCTCTTGGTGTACAGCCAGCAGGTGTAGCTGATGTACAAGGGTACAAACAATATGTCAATATTGAACCAAAACTCACGGATAGCGTAACAGATGTCGGCACCCGTCAGGAACCGAGCCTGGAAAAGATTGCACAGCTGGAGCCGGATCTCATTATTACAACGAAATCCAGGCACAGCAGTATCGGCAGTGAATTGAACGAGATTGCGCCTACATTGGTATTTCAGCCTTATCCGGGAGAGAACGGTCCGACGCAGTATGAAGAAATGGAAACAACGTTCAAGCAGATTGCCAAAGCCGTAGGTAAGCAGGATAAAGCCGAACAAGTCTTGTCAAATCTTGATCAGCGGTACAGTGAACTCAGTACCCGTCTGAGTGAAGCAGGAATGGACGGCACTGAGATTTTGCTCTCCCAAACCTACAGTTCTAATGAAACAGCGACACTGCGGTTTTTCACGGACAACTCCATGGTGATGGAGATCATGACTAAGATCGGACTGCAAAATGCGTATGAGAGCTCTAAATTCCAGGCTTATGGATTTGCAGAGGGGACGGTTGAAGACCTCGAGCCTTATCAGGACAGCACCTTTATGCATATTACCCAGGAAAATGACAATGTAATCAAAAACCAGCTGCAGGGCAATCCTGTCTGGGAAAACCTCAACTTTGTACAGGAAGACCGTGTCTATGCTCTTCCGGGCGGTACCTGGACATTCGGCGGCCCGCTTTCAGCCGAGGTCATCGCTGAGGAAGCCGTGCAGGCATTGACAGGAGAGTAAAACATGAACGCAATCACGCGTATGAACAGGACTGTCTCTCTGTTTGGGGGAGGGGCAGTTCTCCTTCTTTTTCTTATCTTACTGCATTTATATCAAAGCACCGGCGATATTCTGCTGCAAAGCGTCTGGGCAACGTTGTTCTTATCCGGAAGTGACCTGAACCACCAGATTGTGCGCTCTGTATATCTTCCGAGAATTGTCATCGGTATTCTGTCCGGTGCGGCCCTTGCCGCAGCTGGTGTCATTTTTCAGACATTGACGAAGAATCCTTTGGCGTCGCCGAGCACGCTGGGTGTGCATTCCGGGGCGTATTTTTTTGTTATCGTGGGCACGGTGTCACAAGTGGCATGGCTTGAAAACAGCGGTTTTCTGCTGGCTTTTTTGGGGGGAGCATTTGCAGCGGTTCTCGTCTTTATCATGTCCGGCGGTTCATCAGCCACTCCGGTCAGGATGGCCCTTGCCGGAATGGTTCTGACATTAATGTTTTCCTCCTTTACCTCCGTGCTTCAAATCTTCTTTGAGTATGAAACATCCGGTCTGTTTTTGTGGGGAAACGGCACCCTCGTGCAGCAGGACTGGCAGGGAGTGCTTTTCACACTCCCATGGCTTGGGCTGTTGTTTCTTGTTATCATATGGCTCGGCCGGAAGATGGATCTGCTTCTGCTTGGCGAAGACCAGGCCGGGACGCTCGGGGAAAACGTCCGGCTGATTCAGGTGCTGATGTTTTTCACCGCTGTCGCTCTTACGGCGCTCCCGGTCAGTGTTGTAGGTCCTGTCGCGTTTATCGGGCTTGTTGCGCCGCATATTATCCGCCTTGCAGGGTTCCAGCTTCATGGCAAATTAATTGGTGCTTCCATGCTGTGGGGAGCCAATCTCTTGGTTGGCGCCGATATTCTCGGTCGTTTCCTTGATCCTTCCCTTTCAGAACTTCCGGTCGGATCAATTACAGCGCTGATTGGGGGGCCGTGGCTTGTCTGGCTGATTGTAAAACACAGACAAACCCTTTTTGGATCACGGTCTCAGGAAAGTCTTTCTTCGGGCAGCAATGTATTGTCTCTGCCCTATCCGTTTATCGTCAGCGCGGCGGCGGTCCTTCTTGTGGCCTCCTTTTTTGCAGCACTCGCCGGAGGCGGGGACGGATTTGCATTTGTTGATACGTGGAACGCCCTGCGGGACAGTGGTACGTCCGGCCAAAGATATATTATTTTTGATTTGCGGCTTGGCAGAATCCTCGCAGCTGCGGCCGCCGGTTTACTGCTTTCATTAAGCGGTCTGTTGTTTCAGGGAATTCTCCGGAATCCTCTGGCCGACCCCTCGATTATTGGTATCACTTCCGGCGCAGGCGTTGGTGTATTACTGATCATGTTTGTGTTTTCCGGGCTGTCGGCGGCCTGGTTTCCGGCGGGAGCCATTATCGGTGCCCTGCTTGCTGTCGCGGTGGTTCTGTTTTTCTCCTGGAAAACGGAGTTCGATCCATCAATTCTCGCTCTTACCGGCATCGCAGTTTCAGCGGCATGCAGCGCGGTGACCCAGATACTTATTACCCGCTTCAATATGAACGCTGCCGCTGCGTTGACTTGGCTGTCCGGGAGCACTTATGCGACCGGATACAGTGAATTACAGATGTTTCTAATCTGGCCGATTCTTGTGCTGATTCCAGTGTCCGCCTTTTTGCTGGTGAAACTCAATATTCTTTCTCTCGGAGATCAAACCTCGGTTGGATTGGGTGTCAGGATAGGAGCTGTGCGCTGGGTTACTGCACTTACCGCAACATTTTCAGCAGCGATGGCGGTAGCCGCCGTGGGAACGATTGGTTTTATCGGCCTCGTTGCCCCGCATCTCGCGCGGCTTCTCGTCGGCCAGGATCACCGGAAGATTCTACCCGTGGCGCTTCTTCTCGGCGCTTCTCTTCTCGTCGTTTCCGATATGACCGGACGCATGCTGCTGGCCCCGAAAGAAATTCCATCGGGCCTTGTAGCGGCCGTTATCGGGGCTCCATTCTTTCTATGGCTGATGAGCCGGTCATCCAAAAAATAAGGATGGAACCCGCAGAACATGCGGATTCCATCCTTTCTTTTTTTACGGCGCTGTTATACTTCCGCCAGTGCTTGTTTCCTGTCCTTATCCGGCACGGATTCCAGGTGACGTCCTACCAGATCATATGTCATGCAGACCGGCTTTTTGGTACGCGGATCTTCCACCACGTAGGCATCAATGCCGAATACATTACGAAGAACCGGTTTGCTGATAACCTCCTCCGCGCTGCCGATGTGTTCGGCCGTTCCATCTCTCATGGCAATCAGATGGTCCGAAAAGCGGGCTGCGTGGTTCAAATCATGCAGCACCATGACAATGGTACGTTCTTCTTTCTTATTAAGCGACTCCAGCAGTTCCAGTATTTCAAGCTGATGCGCCATATCAAGATACGTCGTCGGTTCATCGAGGAGCATAACTTCGGTCTCCTGGGCGAGCGCCATCGCTATCCATGCCCGCTGGCGCTGTCCGCCGGACAGCGCATCGAGCGTCCTGTCCTTAAATTCCATCATGCCGGTGTCTTCGATCGCTTTCTCCACCGCTTCTTTGTCTTCCGCCGTCAGCCGTCCGGCGCCGCGGCGGTGCGGATAACGCCCGAAGGAAACGAGCTGGGATACCGTCAGGGTCTGCGGGATATCAGGAGACTGGGCCAGAATAGCCATCTCTTTGGCTACTTCTTTTGTTTTCATTTCATGTATATTGCGTCCGCTTAAATAAACAGCGCCCTGAGTAGGTTTCATAATGCGTGACATAGCTTTCAGCAGCGTGGATTTCCCGCATCCGTTCGGCCCGATGATCGACGTAATGACGCCATCGGGTATCTCTATGTTCATGTCATCAATAATGGTATGATCATTGTAGGCAACTGCTATATGCTCGGTAGACAATTTCATTATGTCCGATGCCCCTTTCCCGGTCGCACGCGTGTGTAACACTGATAATCATTTTCACTTAAAATTATAAAGGCTGCTGCACCAGTTTGCAAGACTTCATTGAAAAATCTTATCATTTGAGTCCTTGAAATCGTTATGATATGTTTCGGACAGCAGGAAAAATGGAGGCTGAAAACATGGATAGAAATGAAATCGAAGAACGGATCCAACATCTGAAAATGGATTACATCCGCATCCAGGGAGATCTCGATAAACTGGAAACCGTAGGAGGAAACGCCGCCGGAGCCATCCGTGAACTCGAACTTATCGAAACAGAAATGAAAGAACTCCGTCAGACGTTGGATAGAATATAAAAAAGAGGGCGGTCTGAACAGTCCGTCCTCCTTTTGCTTATAAAGCAGATAATATGTCGGTGGCGTAGCCGGGCTGGGTTTGAACCAGATAGTATCCGATGAAGCATAAAATGATAAGTATCAATGATATAACGAGCATCCGTTGAAACAATGAGGACTCTCCTTCACACAGCATGTCTTTTTTACTATTTTGTGTGATGATCTTTCCAGTTGTCAATGAAAAAAGAAACATGGTCTGTGTCTGTTTCTTCACACTCTCACATGCACAAAGAGCCCCCTCTGCCCCTCCTGCCAGATGTTACACCCGTTGTAATGAAGGCCCTTTCGTCTGTCGTGATGCTGCAACCTCTGGATCTTTGCTTTCGTGTACTGAAAAGGCACCCTGCCTTTGAATGATCCATCAATATAAAGACGGCTCTCGTTGCATCTGATATGAAACAAAACGATCAAATGCCCCTGTATCCAGGTATAGTATGTACCACCCCGTAACCTCACCATGTTTTCCCAACCCCTTCGATGTGTTCGTTTTATAGAATATAATATAACTATATAATGAATAAAGAGACCTGAAAAGCTCCGAATATTCTTTATTTACGTTATATAGAACAAATATCGTTCTATATAACGTAATTTTCTCCTTATTCCTTTAGATTTCATTTTTTGAAAATTTATTTTTGTTTTATATAATGAACAAAAGGACAGGGATAAGGGAGATAAGCATATGCTGGGTCATAAATTGAGATCATACCGGAAAAAACAGGGGATATCCCTGGCGGATTTATCAAGACAGACGGAGATCTCCAAGTCGTATTTAAGCTATATAGAACGAAATGTGAAACAAAATCCCTCCATCGAGGTACTGAAAAAAATAGCTGCTGTTATGGACATATCGGTGGAAGAATTAATCGGGGATACATGGACAGAGCTCTATCACGAAGAAGAGGAGGAACTGCTTGATGAAGAGTGGGTGCTTCTTATAGAAAAAGCGATACAGGAAGGAGTCAGTAAAGAACAGTTTAAACATTTTCAGGAATATATCAAATACCTGAAGTGGGCAGAACAAAACAAGAAAAACGGGGGAACGTTACATGAGCAGTAATGAAGAAAGCCGCGATCTGGACAAGGAATGGGTGGAACTTATAGATGAGGCAAAGTATATTGGATTATCTCCCGAAGAAGTTCTCGTTTTTTTGAGCGGCAGTAATAAAGATGAGTCGGGATAAAGTGCCGGATTACTTATTTTGAGAACGCCATTTATTGAATTCAAGAAATTCTTTAAACTGTTCTTTCGTCACCCCGGAATCCATAGCTTCCTGGACGATGGAACGCCATTCCTCATCGAGCTCCTGATCATTAGGAGCTGTTTCGTCTTTCAAAAGGGCATCCACCGGCACATCGAGAACACCGGACACTTTCTCAAGAAACTGTACGGAAGGGTTGGTCTGAATATTTCGTTCCATGGCGCTTAAATACGATTTCGCCACACCGGCCTGCACAGCAAGTTCTGTCAGCGAGATGTTTTTTTCTTTACGGTATTTATTTACTCTGTCGCCAATCATAGTCATGGGGTGGACTCCTTTTTCTTAACATGTATGTCATGATTATAACATATAACGAATGAATGTCTGTTATAATGAACAACAAAAACGTTTGAAATATCTGGAACACCATGGCGGGAACCTGTTTTTTCATCAAGCAAAAGGTTCGGGGTATCCATGCTATATAAATAAAGCCAACCTTGGATAGATTGGCTCGTTCCTTTCAGGATGTTACCTGCCGTTCATTCAAAAAAGCTTTCACTTCTTCCACACTTAATCCCGCTTGTTTCGCTTCTTTTATCAGAATCACCCATTCCTGATCGAGCTGCGCCGGATTTTTCATTTGATTCAACCCCCTAAAGCCTGTTGGAATGCCTTAGGCAGCCCAGCCGCCGTGGTCACTGAACATGACGACAGGCCTGTGACTTTGCGTCCCTGCCTTTCGACAGAGTTGCCTTTTTCTCAAGGTAGGTATTCATCGAACCTGTGTGTACGTGTCCCCTTCTGCCGTGCCATACCATCTACTCTTTTAGACCGTTTACTGCGGTGTATCCGGCACGAGAAAAGGGATTCGCGCGGGAAGATTTTCGATAACCGCCGGTGTCTTCATGTAGATTTCGCCATCCGTGTCCGCCTTCATCGGCTCCGGCGTGCTTAAAGCAACGTGCCGGGCTTTATAATGTTTCACATCTGTTGGTTCGGGATCCCATGCAAATGGATTTTTGGCTGTCAGGTATTCCCGCAAGAGCGATGCTCCCCCCTGGCTGACGACAAATACATTGAACAGGCCATCATCCGGAACAATGCCCTGAAATGGAAGCTGCGAAGCTCCAATGAAATTGCCGTTTACGACCAGCACCATCACTGCCTCATCCGTCATCGTTTCGTCATCAAGCGTCAGCTCAAACGAAAACGGATCGGGATTGGTGAACGTCTGAAGAGCGCTGAGCAGATAACTGACTTTCCCCAGCTTGTTTTTCCAGTCTCCATTGATATTTTCCGACGTTTGTGCGATCAGACCGATTCCATAAAAATTGGTGAAAAAACGTTCATTCATCGTTCCGATGTCCACGTGTCTCGTTGTTCCGTTCATCAGACTGTCGGCCGCTCTCTTGATATTCTGGGGAACAGCCAGTGTTCTCGAGAAATCATTGCATGTGCCGCCGGGAAGAATGCAGACGCTCGGCGGATCATTTAGGGCAGCAAGTCCGTTCACGCATTCATGAACGGTACCGTCGCCGCCCATGATAATAATAAGGTCGTACTCTTTGCCGGTACTTTGCAGCACTTCCTCCGCATGCCCCTTGTAATGCGTTTTTCGGATGATAAGTTCTTCAATATGGTTGGTCAATATTCCTGCTGTGAGCTCTATATTTTTTTGGATAAAAGAAGGTCCGGCATTCCCATTTATCAGCATCAGCGCTTTTTCGTACATTCAGTTCATCCTTCTGCATAATGATGTTGATTTTAATGTAACCTTCCAGATGGTGTTTGTAAACCAAATCGATTAGAACCGACAGAAAAACCCCCATTCCAAATGAGGATATGGGAGAGGTGGCAGGTATTTTCACCGGGAGGCCCGTGCTGCTACGGCATGTATTTTCTGCGGGAAAAGCGTTCTGCAGAGAGTGGGTCAGCCGCTGTGAGCGTCCAGGATATGTCCGGAAACTTCTGCTCCAGGATGTGTACCGCCCGCGAGAGCAGGTGTTGTTTGTGCGCTCTCGTGCCGTGAATAAACATCCACGCTTCTGCTCTCTTCTCTTTGTAATGCATGCTTCCTGTCAGGAGAACATCTTCCACGTGTTCCTGAAAACGTTCCCCTGGAAGCGGAAAGGCGGAGAACAGTTTCAGCGATTCATCCATCATTACAGGAAGTGTAATCACATACTGATATATATCCGAAAATTGATCGACAGCAACAAGTTTCCAATTTTGCTTCATCATACGAAGCAGATCGGCGGATGTGACGTTATCTGCCGTGGAAAGCATCCCGAGCACGAGGTTGAAGTAATTCTGCACACTGTATCCCGGGCTTTTCTGCATGGCGTGCTGTAAGTGTTCTGGTTCTTCATTCATGTATATCCCTCCCCGGTCTATTATTTCGACATGCTTTTGATTGCCGGGCACTTCCGGCATACTTCTTCGGAATTGACAAGCGTTTTATAGATCGAACACCATGACCGTTTCGCGTAACAGACGGGCACATTTTGTTCTTTTGCTTTCTTTTTGAGTTTGTCGGTTATGTTATGGTTAATGAAGTCAGTGAGAATCAATATTAAATCCACGTGCTCCGGAATGCTTTTCTGCACCATTTTCACTTTCCTGCCGCTTACATGGGAAATATCCTCAAACCCTGCCTCCTGCAGCCGTTTCGGTATAGACCCAAGCTTGTCCGCTCCTACAATCATCAGCGTATCCAACGGATAAGCACCTCCGACAATAATGATAATCATTCTCAATATTTCTTACCTTTAGTCTATTGGTTTTCTTTTCCGGTGTCAACAAGAAAAAGCGTAAACACCTGACCACCCGAAAATGTCTCCTTCCTTGTCCGTTCCATACAAAAAAACCTCCCTGCTTATTCAGGAAGGTTTTTTTGCGTGTCGTCTTTCGGCGGCATAATATCTCCAACTGTTTCTTCAGGACTGACCGGGGGCACGAGGCTGATAATCGTGTCACCAGCTTCCGGTTTCAGCGGTGCCTCACTCGTAAAGAAATCAAATTTGCCGGTCGGTTTAAAATTTAGAATCGGCAGCGTATCCGCCTGAATGTCCTGCAGAAATGTCTTGTACGTGTACTGTTTGGACAGGCGTGTCTGCACAAAATAATACCCTTCTTCAATTTTGCGGTTCAATTCAGCATAGGTGGCCCCTTTTTCAAACAGAATGCGCCCGCCGATCCGCAGAACCAGATCATCCGGATGTTCTTTTTCCGGATCGTGCCAGCTGAGCTGAAAGAGGTCATTCCGCCCAATATCCGGTACGAAGGTTGTGCAGACCAAAGAGTTATAGGAATCCTTGTCTGTCGCTGCAATTAATTTCTCATATGGTGTAAGATCGAGGTAATATTCCGTCTGCTCTGACAGAATCTCCCCTCTGTAATACGGAACCCCTTCGGCTCTTGCGTTGAACAGCTGCTCAAAGGACGTATCCGTAATAAGAACCGGAATATTCATGGATTTCAGCGTTTTGGCAAGGGCGGTCGTGAAGGAACTGCCGCCGACGATAATCACCCCGGGTTTTCCTTCCAGGGAAAGTCCGAGTTTGCGCGCCAGTGCTCCAATGGAAAAACCGTGCGCACAAACAGTGGCAAACACAAGCGCAAACGTCAGCGGTGTGACGATGGAAGCCCCCGGATAACCTGCCTGTTCGAGCACGTTCGCAAAGTAGCCCGCCACCGTTAATGCGACAATGCCGCGTGGAGCAATCCAGCCGACCAGCGCTTTTTCCTTAAAAGACAGCTCTGTGTTGATCGTTGATATCCAGATCGACAACGGCCGGACGACAATGAGCATTAACAGAACATATGTCAAAATGCGCGGATCAAACACCTGAAGCAGGGTTTCCCGGTCCAGAGATGCCGTAATCATGATAAAGATGCCGGACAAAAGCAGCACCGATATATTTTCTTTAAAATGCCTCATGTCGCTCAAGGAAGCAATATGCATATTCGCCATCGTCATGCCCATCGCTGTCACCGCAAGCAGTCCGGTTTCATGCATTACTTCATCAGCCAGGGCAAAACAGGCGATAACAACGGTGAAGACAATCGGCGACTTTAAAAACTCCGGTACGAATCCGGTCTCAAACATCCAGCCGATTCCCCGGCCGCATGCCCAGCCGATGGCAATCGCAAACAGGGAAGCAAGAAAAAATAACAGGAGCGCGCCGGCTGTTACGGAATCCACCGTTAAGAATTGAATGATTTCAAAAGCAAACACAGCCAGGAGCGCGCCAAGCGGATCCACTACCACTCCTTCCCATTTCAGGATCGCCGCCGGCCTGGCTTTCAGTTTGGCCTGGCGGAGAAGCGGAAGAATAACAGTCGGGCCGGTCACAATAAAAAGTCCTCCGATGACGAAGGAAACAGCCCAGGACAAATCGGCGACAAAATAAGCAGTCAATGAGCCGAGAATCCAGGCCAGAAAAGCGCCCAGCGTAATAATACGGTACACGGACTTCCCAAGGCCCTGTATTTCTCTGTAATCCAGGTTCAGACTACCTTCAAATAAGATGATTGCCACAGCTACCGATATGATGGGGTTAAACAACGCTCCGAAATCCTCACTCGGTGTCATAAAACCGAAAATAGGTCCGATAAGCAGACCCGCTACCGACATGACAACGATCGCCGGCATGCGGAAACGCCATGCAAACCACTGTGACCCTATCCCGAGTACACCAATCAGCATCAAGTGGGACAAAATTGATTCAAACATATCAGGTTCCTCTCTCTTTCGTGTGACATAAATACAGCGCTTATGCCGGCAGGACTCCACTCCTTTTCAAGCGCTGCAGATGCATCCGATATGCAAACAACGGGATGCTGTATTGCAGGTGACGCGTTCCTATGTTAAATGGTATACGTGTATGTCAATGCTGGCATGATGCCCGAAACAAAACAATACAACATGAAGAGGGTTTTTTTCAATCCATTGGCTTTGATTCATAAAAACTTTATAATGGGTGTAGATGAAAAGAGGAGGTTCACTCGTGGATACCGACTATATATTAAAAAAAACAGATGGTTCGGACTGCCACCTGGAGAATAGAATTGCCGGCACCCCGGCGTTTGTCATTTTTCTCCGTCACCCCGGCTGACCATACTGCAGAGATTTTCTCGCGCAGTTGCGTGAGTACGCAGATGAATTCCAGGACAAACGCGGAGTTAAAATAATCACGATTTTCCCGGCATCGGTCACACTGCTTTCCCAATTTGAGGAAGCGTACGGCCCGTTCCCATTTCCGTTGTACGCCGATCCGGAAAAAGAAGCGTTCCGGGGCTTCGGCCATCAAAGCATGAACCCGCTTAAACTGCTTGGTAAAGCGGCTCTTGGAACGATGACCGGAAAAGTGAAAGATCTGCTTCCAAAAGAAGAAGAAAAACGAAAAGTCGTCAAGACTTCCATGCAAAAGTCTGACGTATTCATCCAGGGAGGCGCCTGGTTGTTTGACGCCGGCAGAAAGCTGCAGTGGCAGCATGTCGACGATTCGCCGGAAAACCATGCTTCCATCGAGCAGCTGAAAGAGGCTGCAGACACATATATTATGTAAAACGGAGCCTGTCCTCTGCTAATATTCGTTAATCTGTTCTTCTATTTTCTGCCCCAGATGGCGTCCGGGTTCATCCAGAAAGCAGCGGATCCGGTCGCCTTCTTTCACTTCTTTCATCGAAACAGCACTCCCGTCCTCACCTAGCAGAAAGACACTTTCCGCATCCTGAAGCGTCGCCGATACGTGGATACCTCCGGCGTTCACTTCCATCCGCACGAGATTACGTTTTTCCATTTTCACCCGGCCGATGGGAACCTCTTTGGACGCTGCCCCGTCGTAAACGACCAGTCTGTCACCGCCGCGTAATTCTTCCAGGTAGCGCGTGCCGCCCTGCTGATAAAGGTATTGATGGAGACCACCCGCATTAATCCGGAACGTACGCGGAGGATACGTTTCCGACGCCCGGTTTTCCGACAGGACAAGCAGATAGCCGTGTCCGGTATTTCCCGTGAGCACTCCTTCGGTGGGTGTTAGAATGTCTGCTGTGTCGATGCACACTCTTGTACCAGTGCCGATCGGCGTCACTTTTTCCACGATTCCGCACGTCAGGCTTTCTTTTTCCTGCTCATTCTCCACATCTATCTTCCTTTCTGAACCTGATCATTTCCTGTAATCTACGATCCTGAAGAATCCTGTTCCATTTCCCGCACAATACCGCGCTTGAATTCACGCACTACCACGACAGCAAAGGCCATCATCATAAGTATCGTTACCATATCCGGAACACCGGCCAGCGTCACCGCATAGGCCGATAAAACCTGAAACATCAACATGATGAACCAGATACCGGTCATGATTTTCAATATATTCTTCACCCGTTATCACCTTCGTTATTCCTTTTTTCACCCTGTCTCCAGTATAACGCACCCTGCCTTATTCATCATCTTCTTTCAGTGAAAACATGACAGTCTTTATAAAGACCTTCCGTTCAAATGTAAAAACAGCCGGCGCAGCAGCTGAAAGAACAGAGAGTGAGAATCTTCCTTCTTTGGAATAAATAATGAAAGCAGTGGCAAAGATGGTCCTGAAGGAGGACGAATATATGTTTAAAAAAAGTGCATGGGTGATGGCAGCCGCCGTTTTAACCACAGCCGCAGGATGTGCTCCATCTGAAGAGGAACAAAGCATGCCGCGGCAGGAAGCTGAAGAAGTAGCTTCCGAAAATCCTTACGCAGAGGCGGCCCCCATCGCGAAAGCAGAAATGGTGAACACGGATGACACGAAGATCGGCCTTGTTCGATTTTTTGAGAAAGAGAACGGTGTCATGATGCACAGTGAGTTCGAAGAGGGGGTGCCGGAAGGATTTCACGGGTTCCATATTCATGAGACCGGTCTGTGCGAACCAAATGCGCCCGATGGGCCATTTACCACCGCCGGAGGTCATTTTAATCCGGGAGGCACGGTTCACGGGTCCCACGCCGGTGATATGCCGTCGCTTTTCGGGATGAAAGACGGTTCCGCCTATCTTAAAAGCACGCTCGACAGGATTACACCGGAGCAGCTCATGAACGAAAATCTTGCTGTCATTCTTCATGACGGTCCGAACAATTTTGCCAACATCCCGAACCGGTACGTGCAGGCCGACACCGGTGAACGGGGCCCTGATGAACAGACACTGAGGACCGGAGACTCCGGAAGCAGAATTTCCTGTGGTGTGATCAAACCCGCAAATGCCTGATTGTTTCAACCACTTTCTCTCCACCCGCGGCGGCCGGGTGGATTTTTTTATGTAGAAAAGCCGCCACAGTCATGTGATGACTGTGTCAGCTTTATGCCGTTGACCCTTTTCCCCCGTCGTCTTCTTTTTTTCCGGACAGAAACCAGCCGCCGAGCGCAATCAGTACCAAAACACTGTAAAACGTGATTTTCCATGGTTTGGACTCAGCGAACGCTTCCGGCAGGACGGCAAGCGCCGGGTGCGAAAGCGTGTAAATGGCGAGTTTGATCCCCACCCAGCCGACGATAATGAACGCGGCGATTTCGAGGCCCGGCCGCTGTTTCAGCAGTCTCACAAACAACGTTGCCGCAAAACGCATGATAATAACCCCGATCAGTCCGCCTGTTAAAATGATAATAAACTTGCCTCCATCCAGACCGCCGATATTGCCGATCGGCGTATTCGGAAGGGTGACAGCAAGGGCGACCGCGGCTAGAATGGAGTCCACCGCAAACGCGATATCGGCGACTTCCACTTTCAGCACCGTACCCCAGAAACCCGCGGCACCAGCTTTCTTTTCTTCCGCTTTTTCTTCCGGAGATTTCTCTTTGTCGAGCCATACTTTCCGTACGATATGGTTTCCGGCCATAAACAGAAGATACAGCGCACCGACCGCCTGCACCTGCCAGACATCCACGAGAAACGATATGACAAACAGCGAAGCAAAGCGGAACACAAAGGCTCCGGCCAGCCCGTAAAAAAGGGCTTTTTTCCGCTGTTTTTCCGGAAGTCCTTTCACCATAATCGCGAGGACCAGCGCGTTATCCGCGGCCAGAATGCCTTCCAGCACAATGAGCACCAGAAGCACCCAGCCGTATTCCATCAGTATGCCTGCATCCATAATCATCTTCCTTTATCATTGCTGACCTTAGACTGCCTCTCCAAGGATCAGTTTATGCAGTGCAGACTATTAGTTGTTTATTTCTTCGAGCTCTTCGGCGATCATGGACAGCTCCGTCCAACGGTCCACTGCCTGCTCAATTTCGGTATCGAGTTCTTTCTGGCGTTCCACCCATTCCTGCGCTTTTTCAAAATCACTTCCCGCCTGTTCAACTTTTGCTTCCACTTCCGCTTTTTCCTGCTCCAGTTCATCGATTTTTGCTTCGATGGTTTCCCATTCCTGTTTCTCTTTGTAGGACATTTTTTTACGGGAGGCTTTCGGCTTTTCCTCCGTTTTTTGTTTAAGCGGGGCGGCGGCAGCGGCCTCCTGCTCTTTTCTCTCTTCGATCAATTCTTTATAGCTGCCCTGATACCGTTCGATAGTGCCATTGTCCTGAAAAACGAGCAGCCTGTTTACGACGCGGTCGAGAAAGTAGCGGTCGTGGGATACAGTGATGACAACACCTGGAAACTGGTCGAGGTAATTTTCGAGCACGCTTAATGTCTGGGTGTCGAGGTCGTTGGTCGGCTCGTCAAGAAACAGCACATTCGGCTCTTCCATCAGAACACTTAAAAGGTACAGCCTCCGCCGTTCTCCGCCGGACAGTCTGTAAATGTAATTCCACTGCAGCGGACGCGGGAACAAAAATCGTTCCAGCATCTGTTCGGCGGTAATCTCGCGGCCGTCCACCGTCGTGACAATTTCAGCGGTCTCCCGGATAAATTCAATGACCCGTTTATTTTCATCGAGATCTTCCTGTTCCTGCGAATAATACCCGATGCGTACGGTCGGACCACGCTCGATCCAGCCTTCATCAGGCTCTGTTTTTCCGGCAAGAACATTCAAGAGCGTTGTTTTGCCGCTCCCGTTTGGTCCCACGATACCGAGCCGTTCGCCGGGCGTAACGAGATAATCAAAGTTGGAAAACAGCGTGGCGCCCCCGTATGTTTTCGAAAGTCCTTCTGCTTCCATTACCTTTTTTCCGAGGCGGGTGGAGCCGATCGCAAAATCAACATCCTGTTTTTTCTCCGATCCGGATTGGTTTTTCATTTCCTCGACGCGGTCGACGCGGGCTTTCTGCTTCGTTCCGCGGGCCTTCGGCTGTTTACGGAGCCAGGCAAGCTCGGTGCGGAGAATGTTCTGCCGTTTGGCTTCCTCCTGTTCTTCGCGCGCTTCTCTTTCCGCTTTCTGCTCGAGAAACAGCTCATAGTTTCCCTCATACACATACAGACTGCCGTGGTCCAGTTCATAAATCCGGTTGGTGACCCGGTTCAAAAAATAACGGTCGTGGGTAACAAGAAGCAGGGCGCCGTGATAGGACGACAGGAAATTCTCGAGCCATTCGATCGATTCATTGTCGAGATGGTTCGTCGGTTCGTCCATAATCAGAAGATCAGCCGGCTGAATCAGGGCTTTGGCGATGGCGACCCTTTTCTTCTGGCCTCCTGACAGTTCTTTTACTTTTTTCCGGAACGCGGTGATGCCAAGGCGGGTGAGCACCTGCTTCGCGGTCGTGTTCGCTTCCCAGGCCTGCTCGTTGTCCATCGCCTGCTGGGCTTTCATCAGTTTATCCTGGGCATCCGCGCTTTCACTGTTTTCTTCCAGTTCGGTAAGCGCCTTTTCGTACCGGCGCATTGCTTTCATGACATCCGATTCGCCGTAGTATATCTGATCCAGGACGGTTAATTCTTCTTCGAGTTCCGGTTCCTGCGGCAGGTATTCCACCTGCAGGCTGTTGGCATGGATGAGCTCCCCCTGTTCCGGAGATTCAATGCCGGCCAGAATTTTCAAAAGAGATGACTTCCCTGTCCCGTTCACACCGATCAAGCCGATCCGGTCCTGATTTTCGATAACAAATGATATATGGTCAAATAATGTTTTATCCCCAAACGATTGATATACATTCTCTGCTCTCAGTACACTCATGTTTCTTCCTCCTTCCGCCCGGCGGGATTGTGCGCTTTATTCATCATAACATGCGGATGCCTGTTTTCCGAAACAGGCGGCGCAGCAAACGCCTCTCTAAAAGAAAAAACCGTTCATCAGGAACGGTTTTTCTGGCGTGGATTGCGCTTGGAGCGGTCCATTCGTTTTTTGCCGCCTGGTTTGCCGCCCGGCTTGCCGCCTTTTTTCTGTTTCGGGCGCAGCGGTGCTTCTTCGGTCAGTTTTACCTGTGCCTGGTTCGGCTCACTTGTGTTCATGCCGATGGCCGCAGCTGCTAGAGTGACCGCGTCAAATTCTTCGAGCAGGGTCCGGGCGGTTTGTTCGAGTTCATCCGGAACGTCTTCTGACGCCGCCTCCTTCAGCCTGTTGACCGCCTGCTGATAACGGCCGTATCTGGCTTCTTCGAGCGTCGGAATATCCTGTTTCTTCATTTTCTTATCGATCGTTTTTTCGATGAAACGAAGGTGTCCGATTTCTTTCGGGGTGGAAAAGCTGACGGCGGAACCTTCTTTGCCGGCTCTTCCCGTTCTGCCGATCCGGTGGACGTAGCTCTCCGGATCCTGCGGAAGGTCAAAGTTGTACACGTGCGTCACATTTTGCACGTCCAGTCCACGCGCTGCTACATCGGTTGCGACCAGAATATCAATCGAACCGTTTTTGAACTGACGCAGCACTTTATCGCGCTGCTGCTGCTTCAGGTCCCCGTGGATGCCGGCAGCGGCGTATCCCCGCTGGTTCAGCGCTTCCGACAACTCATCGACCCGGCGCTTCGTGCGTCCGAAGATGATCGCAAGGTCGGGAGGGGTGATATCAAGCAGGTGACAGAGCGTGTCGAACTTCTGCTTTTCCGGCACTTCCATGTAATACTGATCAATGTTTGATACCGTCATTCCTTTGCTTTTCACTTTTACTTCTTCCGGGTCTTTCATGAACTTCTGCATCACGTGCTGCAGCCGTTTCGGCATTGTAGCAGAGAAAAGCAGCGTCTGGCGCTCTTTGGAGACAGAACCGAGAATCGTTTCGATATCTTCGATGAATCCCATGCTCAGCATTTCGTCTGCTTCATCGAGAACGATCATATCCATGTATTCCGGCCGGATCGTTTTCCGCCTCATGTGGTCCATAAACCGTCCCGGTGTGGCGACGATGATCTGCGGACGCCGCTTCAACGCTTTAATCTGACGGGAAATATCCTGGCCGCCGTACACCGCCTGCGCTTTTACACCGATGTACTGTCCAAGCCGGTTTAGTTCTTCAGACACCTGTACCGCAAGTTCTCTGGTCGGTGTCAGAACGAGACCCTGCGGAGAATGCTCATCGTTCGTTACTTTTTCGATTAACGGGATGCCAAACGCCGCTGTTTTACCCGTTCCTGTCTGTGCCTGGCCGGAAATGTCTTTTCCCGATTTCGCTTTTGGAATGACTTCCGCCTGAATTTGCGTGGATTCTTCAAATCCCATCGCATGAACAGCCTGCAGAATGCGGCTGTCCAGCTGTAGTTCTGAAAATAATGTCAATCTTTCATTTCTCCTTTATTTAACGATACAGCTCTATTTTCAGCAGAAAGCGTGAAAATGATGACATGTATAGAAAAAATATTTCATGAGTATTCCTGTCATGACCTAAAAAAACTGCATCCCGCTTCGTTCTAAGGGATACAGACTCCTCATCACATACGCTGACTTTGTGCAAAAACATCACTGTGTTTTATTATTATATAATCATACCACACATTACTTTTTCCTGCTACATGTATGTTAAAAAAACTGTAACAGGATTTTAATCTATACAATGTTGAATTGTTAAAAAATTGATTCTATACTGAAAATAGATTCATAAAGAACATGAATCTGTGGCAGTGGTGCATGAAAACGCCATACGTAAAGGAGGCCTGTCATGCCTGATAAAAAGTACGCCTATCTTTATGATGGAAGAGAACGCCGCATAACTGTCGGCACATCCGAAACCATCGAAGGTCTGAAGGCTGAAAATGTCAACATTTATTATGCAGGAACCGAAGAAGAACTGGCAGCAGATGTTCACCCGTACTACAAACGGGAATACATCGTTACGATGGCGAACCGGCTGCACGATTTTGAAGACAAGTTATTTTTATAGAAACACGGCCTGTTTCCCCAGCTGGAAGCAGGCTCTTTTTTTCTGCTTCTCTTTTAAAACGTTATCTCCTTTCCTGAATAATCGGAGTGACGTTGTAAGCGGAACAGTCATCAGATGACCATATCTTTTCATTGTAATCGGTATCATTTTTGTTTACAATAGAATCGTAGATTGACTTGATAAGAGGGTGAGATAAAAATGGGCAGGAACAACAAACAGACGACAGAGGTTATACTTATCGGCGCCGGCGTTGTCAGTGCGACGCTCGGAACACTTCTGAATAAGTTACAGCCGGACTGGCACATCACCTTGTTTGAAAAGCTGGACGCAGCCGGCATGGAAAGTTCGAACGAATGGAACAACGCAGGAACCGGGCATGCGGCGCTTTGTGAATTAAACTATACCGTTGAAAAACAGGATGGCTCCATCGATATAAGGAAGGCTGTCAAAATCAATGAACAATTCCAGGTTTCCAGGCAGCTTTGGTCTCACCTGGTGGAGACAGGTGACATCCTGGACCCCCGCGAATTTATCCGGCCGCTGCCTCATATGAGTTTTGTATACGGGGAAAAGAACACGGCCTTTTTGAAAAAACGGTTTGACGCTTTGTCCCATCATCCCCAGTTTCAGGGCATGGAATTTTCCAATGACCCGGAACGCTTAGCTGAGTGGATGCCTTTAATGATGCAGGACCGCACCTCGAGCGAACCTGCAGCGGCAACCAAAGCCGACCACGGAACGGATGTGAATTTCGGGGAATTAACCCGTCAGATGCTGAAAAGTCTGGGACAGCAGGATAATGTAGATATTCGGTACAATCATACCGTAGATGATATTACCCAGCTGCAGGACGGGGCCTGGGAAGTGAAAGTGCAGAATAAGGAGCATCAAACGCTGGAAGAGCATCATGCCGATTTCGTGTTTATCGGCGCCGGCGGTGGTGCGCTGCCGCTGCTTCAGAAAACAGGAATCCCTGAGAGCCGGCACATTGGCGGCTTCCCCATCAGCGGTGAATTTCTCGTCTGTCATAACCCCGACATTGTTGAGCAGCACGATGCTAAAGTGTATGGCAAAGAACCGGAAGGCACACCGCCTATGACAGTCCCCCACCTGGACAGACGTCATATTGAAGGGAAAGACACTTTGCTGTACGGCCCTTTCGCAGGGTTCACGCCGAAATTTTTGAAGAGCGGCTCCTACATGGATCTCTTGTATTCCGTTAAACCAAATAACACGTTCACGATGCTTGCCGCGGGCACGAAGAATACGTCGTTGATCAAGTACCTGGCCAAGCAGCTGAGCATGTCCAAGGAACAGCGGATGGATGAACTGCGCAACTTTGTTCCCAGTGCCAAAAGCGAAGACTGGGATATGCTGGTTGCAGGGCAGCGCGTCCAATTGATTGAAGATACGAAAGATGGCGGCAGAGGAGCGCTGCAGTTCGGCACGAAATTGATTCATTCCGATGATCAGTCGTTAGCCGCGCTTCTCGGTGAATCCCCGGGCGCTTCGGTTTCCGCCTCCATTATGCTCGAGGTTCTTGAAAAATGTTTTCCGGACTATCTCAATGCGTGGAAGCCCGGCATTAAACAAATGATCCCGTCTTACGGCGAGTCCCTCGAGGACAACCCCGAACTGCTTGAACACATTCACGCGTCCAGTTCACGCATTCTCGGTCTGAATGGTTCCAAAACGTGATAAAGAGGCAGCGATTAAATAAAGAAGAGAGTGGAACAAAACCTTTATAGGATATAAAAATGCCGAACGATTTTAAAAAATCGTTCGGCATTTTTCGTTCCTGAGATAAACCGCTGCGCCAAAATACTTCGCTTTTACTCCAGAGCACAAGGGTGACATCGATTCGCTGAGGCTCATCGTGTCTTCTTTGCACTCCGGAGTACAAGGGCGACATCGATTCGCCGGAGCTCATCGTGTCTTCTTTGCCGCGGGCACGGCTCAAAAGAAGGAAGATCGGCTAAGACCGGCACGTCCTGGTGGGCGCCGACCTGACCCGCATCCTGCGGGCCCTCGGAAGAAAAACGCTTCCTGCGGGGTCCCCGTGACTCGTGCTGTTCTAAGCTGGAGTCGAAGTATTTTGGCTCCGCTACTATGTGGCTCTTAAACAGCTACTCGAGACATTCGTGTTTTCTTCCGCATATTTATCTTTTGTCCCAGACTCTTCTTTTTTATGCGAAACCCCATTCCGGCAGTTTGTACCGCGGTTGTTACAGGGCGGAGCAGCTCCATGGACACTAAGTCGCCGCGCGGCATGCCCAGTGTCCACGGAAGTTGCCTTGGTGGACACTAAGACTACCCCGGCCGGCAGCTGGTGTCCATTGATTTTTGCCGGTGGACACTGCGTCTCGAAGTCAGCGGTTTAGTGTCCTCGCAACAGTCCTCCGCGGATACTACTGCTGTATTTTCCGACGGTAGTGTCCATATCCGTTCAACAAAAAGGCATTCGAACGCACCTCGTACTACATCAAACGCTCCCGTTTGTCACAAAAGACAACCGGGAGCGTTTTTTCTCTCAGAATACATGATATTACTCTTTGTTTTTCCATTTCTGCAGGGCTTCGGCGAGGGCCGGGTTGGAGATGTTGTCGTCTTCCTGGTTGTTCAGGTATTTCTTCACGTCCTGCTTGGATGCTTTATCCTGCTTTTCTTTATTACGCCGTTCCACAAAAGATGATTCTTTCTCTTTATACCCGCAGCGGCAGACGAAAATCTTTCCGTCCCCTTCCCCGCGCAGCTCCATTTTCTTCTTGCAGTTCGGACAGCGGGCGTTGGTCGTTTTGGCGATATTCCTTTTGTAACCGCACGACCGGTCCTGACATACTTTCATTTTGCCGTTTTTGTTTTTTACTTCGAGCATCAGCTTACCGCACTCGGGGCACGGCGTTCCGGTGACATTGTCGTGCTTGAACGACTGTGAGCTCTTTTTAATGCCGTCTACGATTTCGCCGGTATAGGATTTCATCTGGTCGATGAATTCCTTTTTATTCAGGTTATCTTTTTCAATGTCATGAAGCTGTTTCTCCCACTCGGCTGTGAGTGTGGCTGATTTCAGTTCTTCCGGAACGAGATCGAGGAGCTGCTTTCCTTTGGAAGTCACGTGGAACGCGTTTCCTCTTTTTTCAAGCAGAAAAGAGTTCTGCAGCTTGTCGATAATGTCAGCCCGTGTCGCGACGGTTCCGATGCCGCCTGACTGCTTAATCGTCTGGACGAGCTCTTTGTCTTCGCCCTGCATGAATTTGGCCGGATTCTCCATTGCCGACAGCAGCGCCGATTCCGTCAGCGCCGACGGAGGCTTGGTCTCCCCTTTGTCGAGTCCGCTTTTCACAAGGTTCAGCGTATCCTGTTCCTTGACTCCGGATGGAATGCTGTTCTTTCCTTCGTTTTCTTCTGAATCATACACCGCTTTCCAACCCGTTTCGAGCACCTTTTCTCCTTTTGCGGCAAACGGCTCTCCGCCGATCTCTGCCTGCAGATCCGTCATTTCTTTTTTCTGCGGCGGAAAAAAGGCGGCGAGAAAACGAGTGACGACCATCTCATACAATTTCTTTTCTTTATCGGACATGTTTTGATAAACCGGAGCTTCTTCCGTTGGAATAATGGCATGGTGGTCAGAGACTTTGTTGTCATTGAACATCCGGCCGGCCATCTTCCATCCGTTTTTGTTGATGGTCAGCACGTGCCGCGAAAACGGGCGGACATCGACGGCTTTCAGTCTTTCTTTCATCGTGCCTTTTAAGTCGGAAGAAAGATAGTTCGAATCGGTCCGAGGATAGGTGAGCACTTTGTGCGTTTCGTACAGCCGCTGCAGGACACTGAGCGTCTCTTTGGCGGAGTACCCGAAGCGCTGGCTGCATTCGCGCTGCAGTTCGGTTAAGTCGTACAGCAGCGGAGCATCATTCTTCTTCTCTTTTCGCTCCACCGACGTGACAACAGCCGGCTTGTTTTTCACTTTTTGATCAAGCTGTTCCGCTTTTTCTTTGGAAAACAAACGGGTGTCGCCGGATTTCGGATGTTTCCACCAGAACACGGGTCCTCGTTCCGTTTTCCCGTAAAGCTGATAAAACGTGTCCGGCTTGAACTCTTTTATTTCCTGCTCGCGGGAAGCAACCATCGCAAGCGTCGGTGTCTGGACCCTCCCGCATGAAAGCGACGCGTTGAATTTTGTTGTCAGCGCGCGGGTCGCGTTCATACCGACGTACCAGTCCGCTTCCGCTCTTGCCTGAGCCGCCGCGTACAGGGAATTGAATTTCCGTCCGTCATGCAGCTTCTGAAATCCTTGTTTAATCGCCTGATCCGTTACCGACGAAATCCAGAGACGCTTGATTTTCTTTTTGGCATTCGCTTTATCAAGAATCCAGCGTGCCACAAGCTCCCCTTCGCGGCCGGCATCGGTCGCGATAATGACCTCGCTCACGTCATCACGGGACAGCTGCTTTTTCACGGTATTGAACTGCTTCCCGGATTTATTGATGACGGACAGTTTCAACTTTTCCGGCAGCATCGGCAGATCCTCCAGCCGCCACGTTTTGTAGTTGGCGTCGTACGTATCGGGTTCCGCCAGTGTAACCAGATGGCCGAACGCCCACGTTACAATGTAGCGCGACCCTTCGATGACGCCGTTTTTCTCGTTTCTGCACCCCAGCACTCTGGCTATATCTTTTCCTACAGACGGTTTTTCTGCAAGAATGACTGATTTACTCATGACCGAAAATCCTTCCCACTTTTCATAGTCTCCTTCATAATATCATACTATGTCTACTTTCTGCCTCAGTGGGAACGTGTTGCAGCATGTTTCATCTAATATAAAATTGTGAGCTGAAGACAACCTTATTCCTGAGTCAATCATACCTAGTTCCATTCTTCATTTTTTTAAGCAATCCATAAAATTATTAATGGGTTTATCTGCTAATTGTTCGGTGTTTGAAAACATATGGTATATACTATTCTGCTCTGCTTGTGAAAACTGTGTTCCTATATTGTCTCTGAATTTCCTGTGTAATAGAGGAAAGCCTTCTGTTCTTCTAAAGCGGTGGCCTACCGGGTATTTTCTCTCGACTTTTTCAGTGAAAGTACCGTCTTTAAAATAAATTTGAACAGCATTTGCAATCGCCCGCTTACCAGGTTCCAAATACTCCTTTGTATACTGTTCATTTTCCACCACTTCCATCTTATTTCGTAATTGATCAATGAGTGGGTTTGATGCTGTCTCATCTTCATAGTGGGAAGCCGTAATTTCTCCATAGATCAACCCCACTGCAGTTATATATTGAAGACAATGATCACGATCAGCGGGATTTTGAAGTGGACCGGTTTTATTAATAATGCGCATGGCAGATTCATGCGTATGAATGACAATGCGATCGATATCTTCCATACTCCCCTGCACTTCTTCTGATAATTCAAGCGCACACTCAGCAGCTGTCTGCGCGTGAAATTCAGCAGGAAACGAAATTTTAAATAGTATGTTTTTCATAACATAATTATCGAAAGGTCTTTGTAGATTTACTTTTTCTCCCCCAAGCACTACATCTTCAAATCCCCAATACGGGGCCGTTAATGCCGTGGAGTAGCCCATTTCCCCTTTCAATGCTAAAAACGCAAGCCAAACACCCCTACTCGTTGCATCACCTGCTGCCCATGACTTTCTTGAACCAGCATTTGGGTAATGACGATATGTCCGAAGACTGGAATTATCTATCCAGGCATTGGAAACAGCATTTACTATTTCCTGTTTTGTACCTCCTAACATTGCTGTCGCCACAGCAGTCGTAGCTATTTTTACAAACAATGTGTGGTCCAGTCCCCGGCGGTTCAAACTATTATCCAATGCCAAAATTCCTTGAATTTCATGAGCCTTGATTGTTGCCGTAAGAACATCTTTTACTTTTAAAGGTGGTTCACCCTGCTTCATACTTTTCCTGCTGATATAGTCTGCAACAGACAAAATTCCTCCTAAATTGTCGGAGGGGTGTCCCCATTCCTGCGCCAGCCAGCAATCATTATAGTCCAGCCATCGAATCATTATTCCGGTGTTGAAAGCTGCCTGGACAGGATCTAATTCATAAGAAGTTCCCGGGACAACTGCCCCGTCCTGCACATACGTACCAGGCACTACAGGTCCAAGCAGCTTCGTGCATTCCGGAAAATTTAAAGAGAGCATTGCACAACCTAAACTATCCATCAGTACGTATTGAGCCGTTTCCAGAACTTCTTCTTCCTCTACTTGATCTTTAAGGACATAATCTCCAATAGCTTCCAGCACTTCATCCGTTTGCTTTATACTGTCCTGAATGTTTGCCATAATCCATTATCTCCTTTCCCCTTGTTCTGGTAAAATGCTGGTAGAGATTTTATCATCCAGATTTTCATAGTCATTTAAATGGATTGATTCATAGAGTTCTTCCCGTGTCTGCATGTTTTCTAAAATATCTTTCTGAGTCCCTTTTTGGTAAATTTCTCTAAACGCTTCTTTATACGCTTTAGCAGCAACCCGAAGAGAAGTAACAGGATAGATCACCATTTGATATCCCATACTCTCAAATTCCTCCGCTGTGTAGTAAGGCGTTTTCCCAAATTCAGTCATGTTTGCCAGCAATGGTTTTGAAATGCAGCGGGTGAATGCTTCAAATTCTTCTTCTTTACTTACCGCTTCCGGAAAAATTGCGTCCGCACCAGCTTTTTCATAAATCTGAGCCCTTTTGAGAGCTTCATCCATGCCTTCTACACTATGGGCATCCGTACGGGCGACCACAATAAGAGAAGGTTCAATTTCTTTAGCCATTTGAATTTTTTGAACCATATCCTCTGCAGAGATTAACTGTTTCCCATTGAGATGGCCGCATTTTTTGGGAAGACGTTGATCCTCTATCTGAATTGCTGCCACGTTTGCCTCTACCATCTCTTTAACCGTTCTGGCAACATTTAACGGCCCGCCAAAACCTGTGTCTACATCCACCAGCAATGGAAGATCTGCAGCTCTAGTGATTTCTTTTGCCCTTTCAGCAACTTCCGTAGACTGTAATATCCCGATATCCGGAAGCCCCTTACTTGCTGTAAACGCAGCCCCTGATAAATATAATGACTGAAAGCCCGCTTCCTTTGCTGCCACACCTGCCATACCATCATGAACCCCCATAAGTTTAAGTATGGATTTCTCTTCCATAAAAATTCTGAATTCTTCAGCCAGCTGTTTCTGTGATTTTTGATTTTGAGTCAACCAAGTCAATCGATATAAACCCCCTTATATAATGTGGTTCCAATAAAAAAAGAAAGAGGCAAAAATAAGCCCAACCCATACCACTAGTGCTGCAGATCCAACTTTCCACAAATCTTTCTCTGTAAAATATCCATAGGAATAGCTGATTAAATGAACTGGAGATTGAGTAACAAGTATAAACCCCGGTACACCTGTTAAATAGACGGCCATACCCAGGCTTAAAGGGGAAATTCCAGTTATCTGTTCTCCTAAGGTTACAGAAAGCGGGAGCATGATCGTTAGAAAACCCAGCACATTCACAAATATAATTCTTATCAAAGCGGTGAAAATAATTAGTGTTAAGACTAATATCAGGGAGGGATAGTGATTGGAAAGAGAACTAACATAAGAAGCAAAAATGTCAATCGTATCCGTGCTGATCAGCATATTGGACAACATTAAAGTAGCAGCGAAAAAAATCATCATGTCCCAATTAATTCCTTTTTTCGCCTGTTCCCATGTTAGAACTCCAGAATAAGGCAGGACAGTTAGGACTGCTCCCAGTAACCCCACCAAAGGAATGGAATAGTCATGCAGAGATTGAGTCATCCACAATAACAAAATGATTCCACTGATAATCGTCATTTTTATTTCAGGCCATGTCCATGCTCCTAATTGAACGAATTTAGTATTGAGGAGATGCTTTACCAGTTCGTGATTTACTTTTTCAGCGGGAAAAAACAATTCCAACAGCCCGCCTAACAAGAACACAAATACTAATATAGGGGCTCCTAGATATAATAACCAATGTACATATGTCATCTCACTGGAAACCTCTGAAAATATGCCGAACGCATATATCGTAGAACTTGCACCAGTTGGAACAAATGCAGCTGAAATAGCGCTGACATACGATATTCCAATAAACATTGACTTAGACAAGTTCGGTGTGAACTGCACGCTTTGTAAACGTTGAGAGATATCATCAAGGATGGAACTAATTAAGCTTCCTTTTCCAATATTAGATGGAATAAAAACGGTCAGCACAAACATTAGAGCAAAGGATATAAAAATTAATAATCTGCCTGATCCCTTGCATAGCCGGAGAATGGATAACGAAACACGACCGGCAAGACCTGTCTGAATAAATGCATGTGCCAGAATAAAAGTAGAAAACAATAACCAAACTAATTCAGAACCAAAGAAGCTTAATGTTTCATCATATGAAAAAAAGTGAAAAGACAGCAGCAGAATCAAGAGAATCGAACTGAAAGCAAGCGGAAACACTCTGCCGATCCATAAAATTTGTATCATGACAAGCGCAGACACCGCTTGTATTTGTATGCTCCAATCCAGCCATGGTAAGAAGAACATTCCATAAAGTACTATCACAACAGCTGTTAAAACGTTATTTTTTTTCATTGGCCTTGGCCCCCTATGTTGTTTAAAGGGGTATTACACTTTTTTTTGTTTTCTTTTTTGAATCCAATCAATAAAAAATGGATACAGCACCGACAGTATTGTCATTATGGTTAATACAATCGATACAGAAGAAGCGGACAACATGTTAAAAGGATTATCATGAGCGACGAGACCTTTTCTGAAGTTTTGTTCCATATCAGATCCTACAATGACCGCAAGTATTAAAGGGGCAATAGGAAAATCCATCAGTTTCATAATCAGCCCAACCAACCCAAAGATAACCAGTATATAAAAATCAATCATACTGTAACTCAGCGTGTACGTTCCTATGAACGCTAAAACCAGAATCAGCGGATACAATATCTTCGGAGGCGTATTTAAAATTCTTACTAATACTCCTATTAACAGAATGTTTATAATAACCAGAAATATATTGCCTATAAACATGCTGTTGACCATTGTCCATACCATATCAGGATTGTTTTCAAACAAAAGCGGCCCCGGACGTAATCCCAGCATAATAACAGCACCTAATATGACAGCTGTCGTCCCGGATCCTGGAACCCCCATGGTTAAAAGCGGTATGAAAGCTCCCACCGATCCTGCATTATTCGCGGATTCTGGTGCTGCTAATCCCGCCGGATCCCCTTTACCAAACGTTTGGGGTCTTTTAGCAAGCTGCCGTTCGGTTGTGTAGCCGAGCATTGATGCAATAGAACCACCAGCTCCTGGTAGTACACCTACGATAAAGCCGAGCGGACCGCTTCGTATCACCGGCCATTTGATCTTTTTCCATTGGTCTTTAGTTATCCATTTTTTCCCTATTTTATTGTTACTTGGAATTATGGAATCTATGTTGATGAAATTAAACAGTACCTCTCCAACAGCGTATATTCCGATAATGACAACTAAAAAGTCTATTCCTTCACTTAGCTGCGGTATATCAAATGTAAAGCGGTAAACACCGGTTTGAAGATCGATTCCAACAGTACTAAGTATTAAACCAATAGACATAGAAATAAAACCCTTAACCATGTTACCTTTGGAAAGCGATACAATCGCTGATAAAGTAAACAGCATAAGCATAAAGTATTCGGCAGGGCCGAATCTTAAAGCAAAGGAGGCGAGGGGCTTAGCTAACAGGATAAAACCGGCAATTGCGCACAACCCGCCTATAAGTGAAGAAATTGCAGATATCGTTAATGCTTGACCTGCCTGCCCTTTTTGTGTCATTGGGTAGCCATCAAACGTTGCTGCGATTGCCGAGCCATCACCCGGAGTGTTTAAAAGGATAGAACTTCTGGATCCCCCATACATAGCACCATAATAAATGGCTGCCATTAAAATCAAAGCACTTGTAGGATCCATTCCGAAAGTAATGGGAATTAATACAGCTACTGCAGTAGCAGGTCCCAGCCCCGGAAGCATTCCAACAACTGTACCCAGCAATCCACCAAGTAACACCCATAACAGATTTATAGGGCGGATAGATACCATTAAACCTTCAAGTACATTTTGAAAATCAACTCCCAATTTTCTCCCTCCATTCTATGGCAGACTTACCTGTAGTAGTTGAGCAAAGGCATACCAGGACATAATGGAAAATATAATTCCAACAGCCATATTTTGCTTCCATTTATACCTTCCATTAACTACAAAAAGCATGGAAGTTAAAAATATCATCGTTGAAAATAAAAACCCAATTCGTTCAAATAATAAGATGTAAACAAGGATTAACGCTAAAGAAGATCCAATGAGATAAGGAGTCCGTCCAGTCAATAACCCTTTGAGCTCTTCTAACTTCTCTTTACGCTTTTTCCATTCCTGTGCCAAATAAACGGAACTGATTATTACTAAAAATGTCCCTATTAATGCAGGAAAATATTGTGGAGCATGTGGGTTTCCGGTCTTAGACAGGGGTATTTGCAGTGTAAGAAGCAAATAGATCAAGCCTGCCGCAATTAAGATGATGGGAAAAACCAGCCTCGTCATAACCTTCTCCTCCTTATTGAACGTTTCAAGGGGGAATGAATCCCTTTTTAAAGGATTCATTCCAGGATATTAATCCGTTAACCCTGCTTCACTAATTAATTCTTCATAGTTTTGAGTCTGTTTTTCCAGATACTGGCGGGATTCCTCGCTGTCTTTATAAAAAGACTGCCACTCATTATTTTCAAGTACTGTCTGCCACGCATCTGTCTCGATCATTTGGCTGATTTTTTCATCCCAATACGCAATTTCTTCTTCGGTCATATCTGGAGGCCCCATTATACCTCTCCAGTGCGGAAATACCATATCTACACCTTGTTCCTGCCAAGTTGGCACTTCATCCAAACCATCAATTCTTTCTTCTGATGAAACCGCTATCATATTAATTTCTCCTGCTTTATGCTGTTCTTTAGCTTCTGAAACCGACATGGTAGCAACATCAATATGACCTCCCAGTAGAGCTGTTACAACATCTGCGCCACTTTTATAAATCTGAAACTCCAACTTAGGTACGTCGACACCATACTCCTTGGCCGCCTGCACAAATGATAAGTGATCATTGTTCCCCAATCCTGGAGCCAGACCAATTGTTAACGATTTAGGATCTTTTTTTAATTGTTTCATTACTTCTGAACCTTTTTCATACTCCGAATCAGGAGAAACCGCAACGGAGATCCACTCTGTTGTAAGAATGCCAAGTGGTGTAAAATCTTCATAAGTCAGGTCGCTTTGACCAAGTAGATTATTCGTAATAACTAAGCTGGAATTAATGGCCATACTATGTGCATCCTGATTCCTCAAGTATTGCCAGCCAACTTCGCCACTACCTCCGGGTTTATTGACAACATTTATATTCTGCTCAATAACCCCTTCATCCGACATAATTTTCTGCATAGCCCTTGCTGTTCCGTCCCAACCACCACCAGGTGATGCAGGTGCTACAAATTCAATATCTTTTGTGGGAAAATCAGGCTCTCCTCCTGATCCACTCGTACTTGAAGAACATCCAACAATAAAGAATAGCAATATTAAGGACACAATTCCTGTCCACTTACCTTTCATCCTTTCACTCCCCTTTTTCTAATAAATTCAGAAATAATACAATTGCCTAACGTACATCGCATCCCCCTCTCTCTTTAAAGTCAAGTAAGCGTTAAGCAATTGCTGTAAACTCATCATATTATTCTGACCATGTTATGTCAGCGTTTTCATAATTAGATACGTTTATAATATAAAATGAATTTTGTGTATTTTGTTCACGATAATTCGCTTTACAATAAATAGTATTTTCGTTCTGGTCTTCCTACCATCCCATATTCTTGTTCTATTCCAACTTTCTCAATCGATACAAGATATTCTAAATACCGGCGGGCGGTTGTTCTTGAAGCCCCGGTCTCCTGTCCCATATCCTCAGCCGTCCAACCATTGCCCTGCTTCTGCATTTTTCTTAACACCTTGTTTAATGTAATGCTGTCTATCCCTTTAGGAAGATTCTCAGGCATGTAAAGTTTACCAGACGGTGTGCTGAATAATTTATCAACAACACCTTGATCGATGTACTCCTGATCCCCCAGTAAATTTTGACGCTCTTTATATTCTGTTATCACTTCAATAAACCGCTCCAAAGTTACAGGCTTAATTAAATAATTAAAAACGCCCTTGCGGAGACTCTCTTCAAGAAAACTTTTTTCTTGAGCAGCAGTGATGATAATAATGTCCAGCATAGGAGATATGTCACGGACATTCTGTATCAAATCGGTTCCTAAATAGTCAGGCATATAAATATCAAGTAGCAGCATATCCACGTTGTCATGATTTTTTACGAATTGGATGGTATCTTCTCCATTTAGTGTTTTTCCTATGACTTCAACTCCTTCTATCCTATCAACAAACTTCTCATGAATGCCGGCCACCCGAAAATCATCTTCCGCGATTACTACTTTAATCATTTTATTTCCCCCTTGGTTCTTTTGGAATAAAAACGCTGAACGTGGTTCCGCTATTATTCGATGTTATCTCAATGCTTCCGTTTAGTTCATCTATGACTTCGTTCACATTAAAGAGACCGAAACCACGTTCTTTCTCCGGATTTTTGGTAGAATATCCTGCTTTAGCTGCCTGAGTAAGAGTAAACTTTTCCATGCCGCTTCCGTTATCGGTTATTTCAAATATAATATCCTGCCCTATGTCCAGCGTGGAAAATGTAACTCTTCGTTCTGTTTGATTTATAACTTCTTCAAATGCATTATCTATTAAATTACCTATAATAGTAGCTACATGATACACCTCAATATGAGATGGTAATTCTTCAATATGACTATTTTCATCCACATTGAAATTAATTTTCTTTTCTGACGCCTTACTCATTTTTCCAAGTAAAATTGCCTGCACTTTTGTATCTTTAATGAGTTCAAATATCAAGCTGTTACTGTTTTTGATGTCAATAGCTTCTTTTTGAACCATTTCCAGAGCTTCCTCATAACTTCCTAACTGCAAAAGACCTGAAATGACATACATTTTGTTGGCAAACTCATGGGTTTGGGCTCGAAGATCTTCAGAGTATTTTTTTACTTCTGAAAGTGTATTAATCATTTCTTTAATTTCCGTTTTATCCTTAAACGTCGCTACAGCACCAACTAGTTTTTCTTCCTCAATAATAGGAGTCAAATTTAAAATGATGACTTTATTGTTAATGTAAAGTTCTTCGTTTAATTGCGATTTACTCTTCTTAATTGTATTCGTTACATTCACTTCTGGAATGTTTTCCTGAATTGGGCGATTGACAATATCATGGGACAAGTTCAAGAGCGTCTTTGCTGAGTGATTAATCATTGTAATCCTTCCACTTTCATCCGTTGCAATAACTCCTTCGTTAATAGAGGACAACACAGAATTACGGTCACGGTATAACGCTGCAATTTCACGTGGTTCAAGTCCCAGGGTTTCGTTTCTTATGTGTCTGGCTAAAAAAATACTGGCGCAGACTCCCACCAAAACAACGGCAAGCGCGATATACAGTATATTTTTCACCCAGTCGAAGATCTCCTTATAAATATTGTCTATTAAATAACCAACTGATACGACTCCTAATACCTCACCATCTTCAGATAGAACAGGAGCTTTGCCCATCACTGATTTACCTAAAAATTCTTTTGAAACAATATTATAATAACCGCCAAAAACTGCAGCCCGGTATCCATCATCAAATTCCTGATATTCTCTCACACGTTCTGTAGAAGGGTGCGTTAAAATAATGCCGCTTCGATTTTGTATAATAATAAAATCTGCATCATTTTGTATGCTGAATTTTTCCGTGAGAGCTTGAAGGGATGCAGCAGAATCGTTGTCTTCTTCCTGGAGCGCTTCGCTTACTGCAGGTATATATGAAATTGTCTTCGCTGTTTGTAAGCTGATTGTCTTTTTGTTAGAAAAAATTTGATTCGTCTCAAAGTATGTGAAAATACTAAGAAGTAAGACAATTAACGTCACAATTAATCCAACTACCATCCCTGTTATTTTAGTTTTTAAAGAGACTCTAAGTAATTTTTGAATCATATATCCCCCTTTTTGTTGAAGTGTGTATTAGCTTTCATATCTGGATACTTCAACAAACTCCATTTTCCCTATAAAAACTATAGCATCTTATGCCAAATATATTGCAGAGAAAAAAAGTATTATTTAATACTTTTGTCGTAAAGTCCTTTCATTTTTTACTTATTTTCAGTTGGAAAAGAATCCAGATCTGTATCAAAAAGGTACAGCTCCTTTTTGATGAAAGAGAATGCCAACATAGGCGGGAGGGGATGGCGGCAGCGTAAAACCGGTATGTCAGCGGGGCCCTTTCGACTGTCATTCATCAGGACGTGGACACTACGCTGCTGAGAAAAGAAATTAGTGTCCACCGGCAAAAATCAGTGGACACTAGCTGCCGGCACCGCGGGATTTAGTGTCCTTGGATCCCGCTTCCGTGGACACTATGCATACCGCCGGGCGGTTTAGTGTACATGGAGCCACTGCGCACCGGAACAACTGCAGCAGCTACGGAACAACCGAATCACAGCTTCAGACGCCGGACTTTACAAAAAAAAAGCGCCCCGGCCCGGGACGCTTTTTTTATCATTATTTTGCTTCGGTGTTAATCGTTACTTCGATGTTACCGCGTGTTGCCTTGGAGTAAGGGCACACTTGATGGGCAGCGGCGGTCAGCTCTTCTGCTTCCTCCTGGGACACGCCGGACACTTCCACGTTCAGTACGACACTGATTTTAAATCCATCGTCTGATTCATCTTTGTTGAGGCTGACTTCACCGTTTACAGTGGATTCAATGTCTTTTTTTTGGTTTTTAGCGACAAGATTCAACGCACCGTCATAGCATGCGGAATAGCCTGCTGCAAACAGCTGCTCCGGATTGGTACCTGCATTAGACCCAGCTCCCGGAGTGACAAGATTCTGATCAATTTGTCCGTCTGAGGATTTAACGTGGCCGTCACGTCCGCCCTGTGCTGTTGCTTTTGCTGTATAGATTGCCATACGATCACCAATCCTTTTCTTGTATTATGAGTAGAAACATTTATGTTGCACAATGGTATGTATTTCACGTTCTGCCTGTAATTAAACATGTATTTGAAGATTTTTTCGATATTTGCGAAGAACGTTTTTAAATTATTTGATATAATAAGGGTTACACAGCATAATGAAGCGAAACATGCAGGATAAAGGAGTCAACAGTTATGCAGAACCCCATTTCCTACCCAGCTTCCATGGATTTACTGATGAAGACGCTGGATGCTGCGGGATCGGGCATTATCATTACCGATCCGGACCAACAGGATAATCCAATCATTTACGCGAACAAAGGCTTTTCTCACGTAACCGGCTACGAAACAGAGGAAATTATCGGTTTCAACTGCCGTTTTCTGCAGGGGCCGGATACGTCGGAAGCGGAAGTAGATAAACTCCGCCGCGCCATTCAGGAGTTGTCGGCTGTATCCGTTCAGATTGTCAATTACAAAAAAGACGGCACCCCGTTTTGGAATGACCTTCATATGGAGCCGATATACATAGAAGAAGAAGAAAAGTATTATTTCGCCGGCGTGCAGAAAGACATCACAAAGCAGCGCTCCGCTGAAGACAAGGCTGCCGATTACAATAAGGAAATCCAGCTGCTCTCTGCTCCCATCATCCCGATCGCCGACGACATCTTTGCCCTGCCGGTAATCGGAAATGTCAATGAGGAACGGATGCGCATTATTTTCGATCAGACGACGGAAACGATTCACTCTTCCAAAGTCAGCATACTGATTCTGGACCTCTCCGGCCTGACCAGTCTCGATGAGGAAACGATGAAGGGACTGTTTGGCCTTTATCATCTCGTCCGTCTGCTCGGCTCTGAACTCGTCATCACCGGTATTTCGCCGCAGCTTGCAATGAAGTCGGCCAGTATGAACGCCCGTATCGGCAGCATTAGAATATTTTCGACCATTAAAGATGCGGTAAAAGTGCTTCAGAACAATGTTTAAAATTTTATGAAGGATTTTAGCGGAGACCGCTTGCAATCATTTGAAAGCCATGATATGATGAACTTGCTATTTTGTCACCTAGGATTGATGGGGATGGACATTCCGGTTGATCATAGCGTTTAGCAAGATAAGTAATTTATTTGGTGCGTGGAAAGCGTACACAGGAGGATCACATGGAACAAGGAACAGTAAAATGGTTTAACGCAGAAAAAGGCTTTGGATTTATCGAGCGCGAAGGAGCAGACGACGTGTTTGTCCACTTCTCCGCAATCCAGGAAGAAGGTTTCAAAACACTTGAAGAAGGCCAGCAGGTAAGCTTCGAAATCGTCGAAGGCGACCGCGGTCCACAAGCTGCTAACGTTAACAAACAGTAATGACAACTTAGATATAAAAGAACCCTCCACCGCGGGGGTTCTTTTTACGTTTTGGGCTTGTTTCGACGGTTATGCCTGCCTCGTTACAGCTCCGCCGCATCTTCCGGATATGTCACACGGAGCATAACATCCTTATTTTTCCAATTAAAACTAAAAAAACGGCCGGGGTCTTTCCTTCGCGAAAAACTCCGGTCTTCTTTTTAGTGTCTAGTTTTTATGAAAGGTATCAGAAAACATAGACATGAATGCATGGACCACTTCCACGGACTGAAAAGTGAGCAGGCTGAAAGCGGTCAAAGAAAACAGTCCTACAGCAATAACTCTGACATGCTGAAGCGCGTGTAAGACTACCATCGTGTATCCCTCCTGTCTATTTTATTCTACTCTTCCTCCGTGAAAATGAAAAGCAATGAGCTCAGCTTTTGACTTCACCTACGGCCGCACGCTGTAATACATCCAGAAACGCACCGCCGTAAGTGTCGAGTTTCTGCCTGCCGACTCCTTTGATTTCCATCATCTCCGATTCCTGCTGCGGCAGATAACGACAGAATTCTTTCAACGTTTTGTCCGAGAACACCATGTAAGGAGCGACGCCGTGCTGTTTGGCCAGCTGCAGCCTGAGCTGCCTCATCTCTTCAAATAGCGGATCTTCGGTACTCACCGTTTCGGCGGTCAGTGTCTCTTTGCGCATGACCCGGGCTTCCCCGCGCAGCACGTCCAGTGCCGCGTTCGTCAGCCGCAGGACCGGATAGGCCCCGTCAGACAGCGAAAGATAGGCATGCGCGGCCAGAAAATCAATAAAGGCGGCGACATCTTTCTGGGTTCTGTTTTTCATAAGGCCGTAGGTGGTCAGCGTATGGAGCTTGAGCGTGCGGATCTTCTCATTGGACGATCCTGCCAGTACCTGGGCAGTCATCACTTTTCCGAACCGCTCCCGCATACGTTTTACACATGAAAACACCATCTGCGCTTCTTCGGTCACATCCTCAAGCGTCCGGTCATCGGTACAGTTCAGGCACCTGCCGCACGGCTCCTGTGGTTCTTCCCCGAAATAGCGGAGCATCTCATTCTGCAGGCAGTCTTCGGTGTGGCAGTAATGAATCATCTGCCTAAGCTTCCGGTATTCTTTGTCTTTGCGGTCTTCCTCCAGCTGGGACTGATCAATCAAAAATTGGTGTGTGCCTGCGTCCTGCGGTGAAAATAACAACGTACAGTCGCCGGGCGCTCCGTCTCTGCCGGCGCGCCCCGCTTCCTGATAATATGATTCAATGTTTCTCGGCGTGCGGGCGTGAAGCACGTACCGGACGTTTGATTTGTTGATCCCCATGCCAAACGCCGTCGTCGCCGCCATGACCGTCACGTCATCATACACAAAACGCTCCTGCGCCGCTTCGCGTTCCGCCGTTTCCATGCCGCCGTGGTATTTTTCGACGGACAGGCCTTCTTTGTGGAGCATCTCCCAGAGCTTCTCCACTTCTTTTCTCGTGTTCGCGTAAATAATGCCCGGCTGGTTCTTGCGTTTTTTGACGTAATCGACGATATAAGCCTCACGGTTCTGTCCTTTCACGACAGAAAACGTTAAATTCTCACGGGCGAACCCGGTTTTGACGACTTGGTCTTCCGGAATGTCCAGGGCATGCGAAATATCTTCGGCGACCTGCGGCGTTGCGGTCGCAGTAAGGGCAAGCACCGCTGCACTGCTGCCTGTAAAGGAAAGAAACCTTGGGATTTCCAGATAAGCCGGCCGGAAATCATGCCCCCACTGCGACAGGCAGTGAGCTTCATCCACGGCGGTCAGGGAAACCGGGATGGACTGGAGCTGATAGAGAAATTCCTGATTCGACAGTCGCTCAGGTGCGACATACAACAGCCGGCATTCTCCTCGGCGCAGCGCCTCCATCCGCTCCCTCATCTCCCCATGAGACACGGAGCTGTTAATGAATGTCGCAGGAATACCGGCTTCCCGCGCTTCATCCACCTGGTCTTTCATTAAGGAAATCAAGGGAGAAATGACGATAGTAATCCCCGGAAGCAGCAACGACGGAATTTGGTAACAAACCGATTTGCCCCCGCCCGTCGGCATAATGCCAAGCACGGACTGCCGCTGCATAACGTGATGCAGAATATTCTCCTGTCCATTCAAAAACGTTTCATAACCGAAATGGTGCTGCAGTTTCTCTTTCGCTTCGTCCAGCATAACCGTCCTCCTGTTCTTCATCTATTATACTGCGCTTTCGCTTTATTGAAAAAGGGATTTTTCAATGATTAGCAGAACGGACGGAAGGGAATGGAAAAAACCAAAATGCTTTTTACCCAAAGGAGGAGAACATGAAAAAAATGATAGCAGCAGGGGGGCTTGTCGTACTGCTTGGCGCGTGCAGTCCCGAAGACAACGGAGGAGAACAGAGCGGCGGAGACGAACCGGCAGATGGAAGTAACACGATGGATGACACGCCGCCTCCCCTGTCAGCCGAAACGATCGCCAGCGGTCTGAATGTTCCGTGGGAAGTGCAGATGCATCAGGGTTCCTTTTACATCACCGAGCGGGGCGGAACTATAGTCCACGTGAATGAAAACGGGGAGAAACAACGGCTGGAGCTTGAGCTGAACGAACCGGTCGCTGCTTCCGGTGAAGGCGGACTGCTCGGTTTCCAGCTGGCGCCTGATTTCGCGCAGTCCCGTAAGGCATGGGTGTATCACACATATGAAATGGATCAATCATTGTCGAACCGAATCGTGTCGGTGACGCTCGAAAATGGAACATGGCAGGAACAGAACGTGCTGTTGGACGGTATCCCCGGAGGCTCCATCCATAACGGCGGCCGCCTGAAACTCGGACCGGATGATATGCTGTATGCGACCGCCGGAGACGCGGGAAACGAAAACGCCGCCCAGAACAGGGAATCCAATGCCGGCAGCATTCTCCGTATGACACAGGACGGAGACGTACCGGAAGATAACCCGTTTGAAGGCTCGTATATTTATTCGTACGGCCACCGGAATCCGCAGGGCATCTCCTGGAATGAAAACGGAGACCTGTACAGTTCCGAACACGGCTCGAACGCTCGTGATGAAATCAACCGGATCGAAGCGGGCGCGAACTACGGCTGGCCGGAGATCACCGGGGACGAGAGCGCAGACGACATGCGGACACCGCTCTTCCACTCCGGATCGAACACGTGGGCCCCGTCCGGCACAACGTTTGGTAGCGCCGGTGCCTTTTACGTCACCGGCCTGCGCGGCACCCAGCTGATGCGCTTTGATGTGGATAATGAATCAATGGAAGTCGTGTTCAGCGGCGAAGGCCGGCTCCGCGATGTGCTCCATCACGACGGCTCGCTGTATGTGATAACCAATAACACCGACGGCCGCGGCAGCCCGGATGAACAGGATGATCTGCTGCTCAAACTCGACAGCAGCTCGTGATTGTGCAGTCGGTTGACTCATAACGATGTTTCATACGGATGGTGGAGCGTGCTGTTCTGCCATCCGGATTTTTTTATGACTTACCAGCCAAATTGCATCATTCACATGCCGAACGCCCGTCCATACATGCCAAGGGAAAGGTAATACCGTCCGAGTCATTTAGTACAATCCAACCTGAGCTGGATACATGCCAAGTACGTCCATTTACATGCCAAATCAACTGGAATACATGCGAAGTCCAAATAACAGCGGTGCAGCTAAAAAAGGCGCCGGAGCATACACCCTGACGCCTTCTTTCTTAATTAAAATATTTTCTGCCGGTCCCGCTCTTCTTTCAGCATCTCCACTGCTTCGCGAAAGCGCTGGGAATGAACGATTTCCCGTTCGCGCAGGAACTTCAAGCCGTCGTTCAGATCAGGGTCATCACTCATATCAATAATCCATTGATATGTAGCCCGTGCCTTTTCTTCGGCCGCGATATCTTCATACAAGTCCGCAATCGGATCCCCTTTGGCCTGAATGTAGGTCGCTGTCCACGGCGCGCCGGCAGCATTGTGATAAAACAGCGCGTTATCATGGTTGGCGTAATGAGCACCAAGCCCCGCCTTCTCCATTTCTTCGGCGGTGGCGTCTTTGGTGAGTTTGTAGACCATCGTCGCGATCATCTCGAGGTGCGCAAATTCTTCGGTACCAATGTCGGTCAACAGCCCGATCACCCGGTCCGGAATCGAATACCTCTGATTCAGATACCGGAGGGCCGCGGACAGCTCTCCGTCCGCTCCCCCGTACTGTTCGATCAAATACTTCGCGAGCATCGGATTGCAGGTTCCTACTTTCACCGGGTACTGCAGTTTTTTTTCATAAATCCACATACACAGCCTCCTCCCTTAAATCTGCCATGGCCAAGGTGCCTGATTCCAGTTCCATGGATAGCCGCTGTAACTGTGGCCGAACTGCTGCAGCGGACCCATATACTGTTCCACTTTCGGAACGAGTATCCTTCGGTGGTAGGAGGCTTCATTAAACTGCTGGATCGCGGCATAATCTTCCGGATGGGTATCCAGATACAGCGTAAGTTCCACAAGGACAAAATCCACCACCTGCAGTTCTTCCATCAGCTGATAAAACTCTTTCGGGAACTGCACCTGACTGCTCATGCCTCTTCCCTCCCCCAGTATCTGCCGTTGTACGGAGAAAACAACGCCGGCCACAGGGTACCGGCGTAAAGCGCCTGCTGCGGCTGGTATTGCGGCAGATTGTACGGCTGATAACCCAAGTACAGCTGCGGCGGGGTTACATAGGATTTCACGCGGATCGGCGGACAGGGATCAAATGGACTGACATAAGGCCGGTAGTATTTCTGCTGGGTAAATTCATTCATGTGCATACCTGCCCCTTTTTTAACGGATTACTGTCACCTTATGCCGATTCAGCCCCTGTTAGAACGATTTTTCCATACTTCTTTTCCTTTTTTCAGCCACTTTTTCGCAAGACTTGTCTGATAAAAGAGATCAAATGCTGTGCTGATGACAAGGCCATACAGCACAACTCCGAGAATGCTGAGCAGAACAAGCAGAAACCTGCCCGCGCCGGTCACCGGGTCAAAATCCGACCGTCCGAAAAAAATGAGCGACATCAGGCTGCTTGAGAAGGCATCCCAGTAACTGGTCAGCTCCGGCTCGAGATGATAGAGAGGTATAATGGTAATAAACAAAAAGCCGAACGCCAAGGAAGCGACAAGCGCCAGGTTCTGCTTTTTCAGAAAGCGGATCAGCGGCATCGTGTAATATTTTGTGATCGTCTTCAGGCGTAGAAGGTGGAGGATCCTTGCGAAACGCGCGAACTGGAAGATAGCATCAAGCGGAATGACGGCGATAACAAGAAAGGGATTGGACTTGATAAACTGCCATTTGCTGTCGGCACGCCAAAGCCGGTAGACAAAATCCGCGAAAAACACGCCCCACGTTCCCCATATCAAATAATTGTCCGCTGCAGTGTCATACCAGAGCGTTCCAATCGATAACGCCGCCAGGAGCACCATGATAACTTCGTACGTGATATCCAGGGTGGAGCGGTCTGTGTTTGCTGCACTCATGCTCAGCCACTACTTTCTTTTCTATGTATAATGCAGGATGTTATATCTTTAAAAACCGGAGCGGTTCTGCTCCGGTTTTCTTTACCCTTGATTTATCCCAGATAAGCTTCGAGTTCCTTGAGAAGCCGCGTATAAACTTTCTGTCCTTTTTCAAACTGAGAGATCCGGTAGAATTCGTTTGGTGCGTGCATGCCTTCGTCAAAGACAGAATAGCCAAGCTGGATCGTATGCACGTCAAGCAGCTGCTGCAGGAGTCCGGTAATCGGAATCGATCCGCCGATGCGGAGCTGGGCGGGTGTTTTCTCCTCCACGTGCTGCACCGCTTCTTCCACGGCTTTCAGGCCGGGGTGGGTTTCCGGAAGCATGTAAGGGTACGCTTTTCCTTCGAGCGGAATGACAAACGCCTCCACTTCCTCCGGCGTATGGCGCTCCACGTGCTGCCGGATGAGATCAATGATCTGCTCCGGATTCTGATCCGGCACGAGGCGGCACGTGACTTTGGCGTGAGATTCTGCCGGGATCACCGTTTTCACGCCGATGCCTTGATAGCCGCCCCACAATCCGTTGATATCAAGGGTCGGACGGATCAGCGTCTGTTCTCCCGGCGTGTAACCCGGCTCGCCGTACACCCGGTCCACGCCGGCATTCTGCTGAAACGTATCATTGGAGCTGAAGGTGGCGTTGATTGTTTCTTTTTCTTCATCTCTTCGTTCCACCACGTCGTCATAGAATCCTTCCACCGCCACCGTACCGTCTTCGTGCTTCAACGAATCGAGAATACGCGCGAGAGCCTGCGCGCTGTTTGGCACCGCACCGCCGTACAGGCCGGAATGAAGATCCCCACGTGCGCTCCGCACATCAATCTGCACCCCGGCGAGGCCGCGCAAGCTGACCATTGATGCAGGCTTCTCTTCTTCTATCCGCCCGGAATCGGCGCTGATTGCGGTATCGGCGCGCAGCATGTCTTTATTTTCTTCCATAAATCCGGCAAGCGATGGGCTGCCGATTTCTTCTTCGCCTTCAAACAGGAATTTCACGTTCACCGGCAGTGTTTTGGCGTCTTTCAGCCATGTTTCACACGCAATCACCGGCAGCAGGACGTTGGCTTTCATGTCTGTTGCGCCTCTGGCATAAATCCGTTCGTTTTCGATGACTGGTTCAAACGGCTGGCTGTTCCATAAATCCAGCGGTTCCGCCGGCTGCACGTCATAATGCCCGTAAAAAAGAACCGTCGGCGCACCTTCGGCATGAAGCCAGTCCCCGTACACAATCGGATGACCGTTTGTCTCCATCACCTTCACGTTTTCGATACCCGCGTACTGCAGGCGCGACGCCGTCCACTCCGCCGCCTGCTGCACACTTTCCTTGTATTCAGGCAGGGTCGAAATACTTGGTATCCGGAGAAACTCCGTTAATTCATCGATAAACCGTTTCTGATTGTCCGTTATATAGGAAAAATCCATGTCACTGCCTCCCTGTGATTTGCTTCTTTTATTGTATCATGTCATTTCTAAAAAAAATATTTAAAAACCCCCTTGCAAAACTCGAGGGGTTCTTATATAATAGAATTTGTCTTGCGGTTGTGGCGGAACTGGCAGACGCGCACGGTTCAGGTCCGTGTGGGCATAGCGCCCTTGGAGGTTCAAGTCCTCTCAGCCGCACCAATTTTAACATGAAATGCAGGACCCATAACACAAAACAGTGTTGGCGTAAAAGTCAGCACTGTTTTTTATATTATAAATATGGACCCATAGTGAAAGTTTTCCACGTTTTATACCATTTTTCAACATTAACACAGTAACTGCATGATTTTATCTTTTAACGGCGGAAGCTCTTTATCAATAACATTACACACGAAGTCATTATCTACGCCGAAATACTCATGAATTAATACGTTAATGTTGGAATACCTCTATTCTCTTCCTGTCTATTCGAGAAGAACCGAAACGAAAAAAAGGTTTTATTTCTCAATAAAAATGTTTTATGTTAGCAATTTGCAAGACTAGTGGTTAATAACGAGCTGATTTTCTCTGAAAACTAAAAAATAGCGGAATGGAGGTCCGGGAACTCCTTTAAAAACAGGCATATTTCAGGAAATAGCGGATCACATGTCCGCTTTGTCAATTGTTGTGATCCCGCATATATAATAGAAAAAACCTGCTGTGTTTATTACAGCAGGCCGTTCCGCTTTCATCTATACACCGGAGTACGCCATGAATCCACCATCAACAGGTACGGTCACTCCAGTCACAAATCCTGACATGCTATGATCGGTCAGCCACAGCAGTGTGCCGGTTAAATCATCCGGATTTCCGAAACGTTCCATCGGCGTCTGCCCGATAATTTTGCGGGAACGTTCGGTGTATCCTCCATTTTCATCAAGCAGTAAACTGCGGTTTTGAGAGGTTAGGAAAAAACCCGGGGCAATCGCGTTACAGCGGATATTTTCTTTTGCCATATGCACAGCCAGCCACTGCGTAAAGTTATCAATACCCGCTTTTGCCGAGCTGTACGACAATACTTTCGTCATCGGGCTGGGTGCGCTCATGGATGAGATATTTATTACTACAGGGCTTTCCCGTTTCAGCATTCCTTTCATAAATACCTGTGTCGCCAGCACCGTGCCAATGTAATTCAAATCAAAGACATGTTTCAGCCCTTCTTCGGTCAAGTCGAAAAACGTTTTGACCTGATCGTTCTGCAGATGTTCTTTTTTAAAGTATTCTTCCGAGGTCGCTGCATCGGGATGGTTGCCGCCGGCGCCGTTGATTAAAATATCATAACCTTCATAGTATTTTCTTATTTCCCTGTCTGCCTCCTCAATACTTTCAAGCTGCAGTACGTCACATGCCACGCCAATCGATTCGCCGCCATCCCGGACGATGTCATCGGCTACGGCATCTGCCTTTTCTTTTTTCCTGCTCAGCACCGCGACTTTTACACCCTGTCTGCCCAATTCACGGGCCATTTCTCCGCATAGCACTCCGCCGCCTCCTGTAACGACCGCGACTTTTCCTTGTAAATTTGTGTGATTGTTCATTTTAGTGTTCCACCTTTCTCTAAGTGATCCCAGATGCCGAGCATATACATTATGCCTAGTGCTCTGTCATAAAGACCGTATCCAGGTCTGCAGTTCTCTCCCCATAAATGGCGGCCGTGATCCGGGCGGATATAGCCTGTATAGCCTATATCATGATAAGCCTGGATCACTTCGACAATATCAACAGAGCCGTCCCCTGCCCGGTGTGATGTTTCAATAAAGTCACCATTATGAAACCTGCGCACATTACGGACATGAGCAAAATGAATACGATCGTGAAACTCATGAATCATCGCGGGAATATCATTGTCCGGATGAGCGCCCAGCGCTCCGCTGCACAGCGTAATGCCGTTGTACCCGCTTTCCACCAGGGCGGTCAGTCTTTTTAGATCATTACGCCCGGTTATAATCCGGGGAAGGCCGAAAACCGACCAGGGCGGATCATCCGGGTGAATCGCCATCCTGACATCACATTCCTTGCAGACCGGAATCACTCTTTCCAGGAAATACTGCAGATTCCCCCAAAGGTCTTCTGCCGTAATATCTTTATATTGATCAATTAAACCTTGTATATGTTCAAGCCTTCCCGGCTCCCACCCAGGCATCGTAAACTCCGGGTTTTCTGTAATTTTTTGAATCAGTTCTTCCGGGGTAATATTTTCAATTTGACTGTTTTCATAAAAGAGGGCCGTAGAGCCATCTCCCAGTTCCTTATGAAGATCCGTTCGTATCCAGTCAAACACCGGCATAAAGTTGTAACATATCACCTTTACTCCGGAAGCCGCGAGATTTCGTATCGTTTCTACATAGTTGTCTATGTATGTTTCCCGCGAAGGAAGTCCAAGCTTGATATCTTCATGAACATTCACACTCTCCACCACTTCGGCGTGTAAACCATGGGAATGAATCAAGTCTACAGTTTGCTCAATCTTCTCTTTCTCCCAGATTTCTCCCGGCTGCTTTTCATGAAGAGCCCAGGCTGCTCCACCTGTTCCGGGTATTTGATTAATATCGTTTAATAAAACGCTGTCATTGTCTTCACCGTACCAACGAAAAATCATATTCATAACCGTTACCCCATTTCAGCAACATTGTACTGTTACTTCATCTTTCAATTCATTTGTTGTATACTAGTATATAAGAATCGCCGATCCAAATCAACCAGAAATTAAAGCGCTGACATTTTTTAAAAATTGAAGGTTGTGAAGAAATTTTCAGTATGCTAGTATACAAATATGTTAATAAGCTGTTTTTTTGAAAGGGGGAAAAGAAAATATCACAACAGTCTATGAGAAGTAATGGGTACAGCGCCATCAAAGATCAGATCATCAAACTGGAAATCCATCCCGGACAGAAAGTTACAGAAAACGAGCTCGCGGAACGGTTTGACGTCAGCCGCACTCCCATTCGCGAGGCCATTGTGCGTTTATCCCAGGAAGGGTTAATTGATGTTTATCCACAGCGGGGCACATTTGTCTCCCTTATCGATGAAGAACATGTCGAAGAAGGACGCTTTATGAGAGAGCACATGGAAATAGCCGTCGCAAGACTGGCTTGTGAGAAACTTTCCGCTACTGCTCTTCAGGATTTATCAGAAAACCTTGTCCTTCAGGAAATGAGCGTAAAAGAGAAAAACTATCAGAGAATCTTCCAGCTGGATGAGGATTTTCACCGGATCATTTTTGCCGGCTGTAAAAAGCAGAGAACATGGCAGTCGGTACAGAGCATGATGGTAAATCTGAACCGGACCAGAATGCTCAGTCTGGCTTCTGAGTACAACTGGGAAATGATTTTAAATCAACACCAGAAAATTTATGAAGCCATTAAAAATAAGAAACCGGGCGAAGCTGAACACGTAATGAAAGAACATTTATCCTTGGTCAATATTGACCTGGCAGAATTAAAAGAACGCTATGCCAGTTATTTTCAAGGAGTCGAAACGTAAAACATGGGGCGGTATTCTATGAATCTTCAGGAAAATGTAAACGACGTCATTCAAAAGACACCTGTGCTGGATATGCATACTCATCTTTTTCCTTCAGCGTTTCATCAACTCTGTTTAACCGGTATTGACGAGCTGCTGACGTATCACTATCTGGTATCGGAAGCATTTTTATGGTTGGATATGGAGTATGCTTCGTTTTTCGAACGGCCCAAAACGGAACAGGCGGAGATTGTATGGAACACCTTGTTTGTACAGCGTTCTCCCATAAGCGAAGCATCCCAGGGAATACTGACGGTGCTTCAGGAACTGGGGATCCCTTTTTCCAGGGATCTGAATGATATTCGATCCCGCTTTGCTGCTTTCGATCACAACGATTACCCCGAGTATCTAATGAAGGTGGCGAACATTTCTTCCATTGTAATGACAAATAATCCGTTTGATGCTGCCGAAAGGAAGTATTGGGACAGCCATACAACATTTTCACGAGAAACATTCCTTCCAGCCCTGCGGGTCGATCCCTTGATCAGTCACTGGACCGAAGCCGCCATAACGCTTAGAAATGATGGCTTTCCTGTATCAGACACGGTGAATGATCAAACCATTGAAACGGCGAAACAGTATATACGTTCTTGGGTGGAGACAATGAATCCTGTTTATATCGCTGCATCTCTGCCATGGGATTTCCCTAAAAGCAACGTTGAAAGCGCTTTACTAGAAAGGTGTGTTCTGGCTGTCTGTCAGGATTATAACCTGCCTTTATCTTTAATGATAGGAACAAAAAGAGGACTTAACCCTGATCTTCAAATGGGCGGAGACAGTACCGGACAATTTAATTTTGAATATTTAGAAAACATATGTATGCAGCATCCGAATCAGAAGTTTCTCATTACTATGTTATCCCGGGAAAACCAATATGAACTGACCGTTCTCGCGCAAAAGTTCCGCAATGTGATGGTATTTGGCTGCTGGTGGTATTTAAATACACCCCAGTTCATGGAAGAGATCACGCAAATGCGCATGAGCCAGCTGGGAATACGGTTTATTCCACAGCATTCGGACTGCCGGGTGATGGAACAATTAATCTATAAGTGGAAACATTTTAAAGACGTGTTTTCCGGGTTATTGTACAAGCACTACGAGGCCCTTGAAACGAAAGGGATACCTGTATCCCGGTCTGATATAGAGAACGATGTCTATGCTATGTTTCAAACGAACTTCCGGCATTTTATTACTAAAAAATAAGGAGTGAACAAACAATGAAACAACTTTTTTCTATATTGACAACAGCCAGTCTTCTTTTCCTGGCAGCCTGTGGTGGAGGAAGCTCCAGCGGGAGCGGGGAAGAAAACGGAGAAGGATCTCAGGACAGCGGCGGGAGTGAAGAATCTTATACGCTGCAGATTGGTATTGTCGTTTCTGAAAACGATCCCATGTATGAAGGACTGGAACAATTCAAGAGTAACGTGGAAGAAAAAACTGATGGTAATCTAACTGTAGAGTTATTTCCTAACTCATCTTTGGGAGATACACCGGAAATACAGGAACAGGCCATCTCCGGTGCGAATGTCGGAACACTGGCCGACGCCGCTATCATGTCGGACTATAAACAGGAAATCGGAATCCTTCAGGGGCCTTACCTTTTTGAAAACTATGAACAGATTCAAAAAGTCACGAATTCCGACCTTTTTGCAGGATGGAAAGAAGATCTCGCATCGGAAAACAACCTTCAGATCCTTTCATTTAACTGGTTCCAGGGATCCAGACATATCATCAGCAATAATGAAATACGGACTCCGGAAGACCTGAACGGTCAGAACTTAAGAACAATCGGCGCCGATATTTTCACGGAAACAATTGAAGCGATGGGAGCAAATGCCACCGGGCTGGACTGGGCGGAAGTTTACTCCGGCATTCAGCAAGGCGTGATTGACGGTGCAGAAGCCCAACATTCTGCAACCCATGGAGCCAGCCTTTATGAAGTAGCCGATTATTATTCCAAGACGAATCATATCCAGCTCATCACCGGCCTTGTTGTCGGAGCAGATTGGTTCAGCAGCCTGCCGGAAGAATATCAGAATATCGTAAATGAAGAAGCCAAAGCAGCGGGCCAGTATGCATCTGAAACCGTTATGGATAGTTCCAGTGAATATGAAAGCATGATGGAAGACGAAGGAATGACCATTATCGAACCGGATACTGCTCCGTTTAAAGAAGCGACAAAAGGTGTGTATGAAGAATTCGAAGGATATCCGGAACTGAGGGACCAGATCACGGAAATCATTGAAAACGAGTAATTTTACAGGAGGGACTCTATCTTGAAACATCTAGCCGTTATCTTAACAAGAATTGAAGATATTGCTACCAAGCTGCTCCTCACCTCCATCGTCGTTTTGGTATTTTACTCCGCAATGGTCAGGTGGCTGGGAGTCCCTATTGCCTGGTCTGTAGAGATGGCTCAATTACTATTTATATGGCTTGTCTTTCTCGGGGCCAATCAGGCCCTTCGAAAAAACCGGCATATAGGCGTGGATATTTTCACCAACAAACTTCCTGAAAAAGGAAAAGCAATATTGAATATAGTGACAGACTGCCTCATTGCCGGTTTTCTTCTCATTATTATCATCTATGGTACACAGCACGCATTCGATCATGCGTTGCGGAGCGTACAGAATCTGCCGATCAGCTATTCCTATATCACATCGTCCGTGCCGGCAGGGTGCGCTTTAATGCTTTTGACACTACTTATAAAATGGATGTCTTTCTTTTTCCGAAGCAATCAGCAGACGTCCCTCACGGAGGACACTGACAGTGATTTAAGGGGGAAACTATCGTGATCTGGGTTGTACTTTCTTTTGTGTTATTAATTATTCTTAATGTACCAATCGCTTTTTCTATTGGTATATCCGGGTTGATTTATTTTCTGCTGGATCCGAATCTCCCCATTAATTTGGCCATACAGCGTTTTGCATCCGGAACCCAGTCCTTCCCCCTGCTTGCTGTCCCATTCTTTGTACTGGCGGGGAATTTACTGAATGCGACCGGAATAACCGAGCGTCTTATTCATTTTGCTAATGCGTTAACAGGACACTTGGCCGGAGGTCTTGCTCATGTTTCCATCATATTAAGTGCGATGATGGGCGGTGTTTCCGGTTCAGCCAACGCCGATGCTGCCATGCAGAGCCGTATTATGGCTCCGCAGATGATCACCAAAGGTTATTCCGGCGGGTTTTCCGTTTCCGTTATTGCTTTAAGTGCTTTGATCACAGCGACCATTCCTCCCAGCGTCGGTTTAATCCTATACGGCTTCGTCGGAGAAGTTTCCATCGGCCAGCTGTTTATCGCCGGTGTTGTGCCAGGTATCTTAATGACGATCACTTTAATGATAACCTCGACTCTCATTTCAAAGAAGAGAGGGTATAAGCCCGCAAACGTGGAACGCGCTTCGTTGAAAACGGTATGGAAAACCTTCAAAGAAAGCTTTTGGGGGCTTCTATTTCCCGTTATTCTGATAGTGGGGATCCGCTTTGGCGTTTTTACCGCTTCTGAAGCTGGAGCGTTTGCCGTCGTCTATGCGTTTTTAGTTGGAATGTTTATTTACAGGGAACTGGATTGGAAAAAACTTAATAAAGTCCTAAAAAATACCGTTGAAGATAATGCTGTGATTATGTTGATGATTGCTGCCGCTTCCATTCTTGGATATGCGATTACATCAGCACGTGTGCCACAGCAGGCAACCGAGAGCATGCTTGCGCTCACGGATAATGGATTTCTCATTATGTTCATCGTATTACTCTTCCTGCTGATCGCAGGCATGGTGATGGAGGCAACGGTTAATACTTTGCTTCTTACCCCGATTCTACTGCCGATCATAACAAATATAGGTGTCGATCCGGTTCATTTCGGTATTCTAATGATGACCATCGTAACCATGGGCGGAATGACTCCTCCCATCGGTGTCACGATGTATACCGCATGCTCTTTATCCAATGTCTCCGTGTATGATTATATGAAGGAGTCGGTTCCCTTTATCGTATCTATCATTGTGCTTGTCGTCATACTCGCCATCTTCCCTCAAATTTCATTATTCCTCCCCAATTTATTAATGCGCTAAGCATAAGCGGTTCTTCTATGCAGAAGGGCCGCTTTATTTTTCAGATTCTTGTTACTTGCACTTCATACTAACAGGGACTATAATATAGCCGCAAAACCATTCCTGACATAGATTATGTACATCCTATGTCTTTTATAAAGAAGGCTCTCCTATGATCGACGTCAAAGCGAAAGCTTTCTGGCTGCAACGCTGGCACTCAGTGCTTCAGCACTGATGACCTTCGCCAACCTGTAATTTCCGCAGCCGCTCCCTTTGTTCTCAGAATCATTCGGTGTATCCGAAACAATGGCGAGCCTTCTGATTTCGGTGCCGTTATTTGTACTCGGCATCAGATTTTTTGTCTATACAGCGTTATCGGACGCATTCGGGAGCCGTATCATTATATTTCTTGCTATAGGGTTTGGAACTGTCGGCACCCTTATCATAAGTGCCGCCCTTGCCTTTGAAATCATGCTGGCCGGACGGATATTTCAAGCGGCCGGGCTCGCCGGCATTCCGGTGGCAGGGATGGCATATATCAGTGAAGAGTACAAAACCCGGGCGATGATGATAGCAGTCGGTGACTACATCAGCTGTAACAGCCTCGGCAGGATGAGCGGCCGTGTCTTCAGCGGGATATTAACCGACCTCTGGAACTGGCGTGCGCGTTTCTTGTGATGGCAGTGTATTGGCCTACTGGCTCCTGCCGCCTTCACAGAAATTTCAGCCCAGACCGTTTAAGCTGAAAACGATCATTGTTGTAGACATCGGAGCAGGCACAGGTAATTGTAGTTTTGAACTTGCTAAGAGTGGTTTAAATGTTTTAGCAGTATCAATTATCGGGCGCGAATCTTTAATAAGGGTTGGTGCCAATGATGCGCCATTAGGCCATTTTGTGGAACAAGGGTTTTGCCGTGAGCATGCCAGGTAATTAAACAGGACAGCTTTCAGGGATGGGATGTGAAAAAATTGAAAAGGTCAATTTCCAAAGTTACCATAGCAGCAGGTCGTCGCCAGACCGTTGGGCTTAAATCGGACGGCACAGTGATTGCTGTGGGTGATAATAAATATGGCCAATGTGATGTAAGCGGTTGGCGTGGCATCCAACTGCCTAGCATTAGATTTCAATGAATTGATCGATATTGGCAGGTGATTGACCTAAAAGCACAAATTATGCCGCAATCGGGCGCGATTGTGGAAAAACCACAAATTTAAAAGACTTTATTGTTACATCCATGAAGTGTTATTCAGCAATTGCACCAAAAATTAAACAACTTTATTGTCATTAAACAAGATGTTCCATGTCTTGTTTAAAACGCATCAAATAAACTTCTTCCTTCTTCAACATCAACTAACAGATCAAGATCGCTTGCAGAATTGGCTTTGGATCGTACGACAGAACCAAACACTCTTACATTTTTCATGACGTGTTCCTGCGCTTTTTCCAAAACCACACCGCGCTTTTCCTGAAGATCGTCTAACATTCAAATCCCTCACAATCTTCATGTTTTTTTGTATTCATTATACCATATTCCAACAAATTTTTATGTTGGAGAGTATCTTTTAACACAATCGAAAATAGTAGAAACCGGCGGATAAAAGATGGCAGAGCATTTTTTTCTATTTCCATCAACAAGTCGGCAGCTGGAACACCTCCGTGTTCTCCTGCTACTCGATTTTTCTTTGCTTCACCATTCCAGTCACAATCGGAGTGAAGACTCCAATCAGAATAATAGGCAGCATCCACACCCCTGCCCCTTCCCTCCAGCCCAGTGCAATAGTGATAGACTTCACTAAAAGAAAGGCAAACATAATCAGGCAGATATTTTTCAGCTGGTTCACCATCTTCCGGCTGTTGCGGTAAAAACGGGCGGCATTGGACGCATTCAACCGCTTGGGATAGTTGTGGATTTCCGGGAACTTTTCAAACAGCGTCATCAAAATAATAGTAAAAACCCCAACGCCCGGCAGGAGCAGGAGCTCCCATTTCGACCCCGAGCGGTCCACCTCCCCCGCTGCGTTATAATGGGCGGGAATCTGCTCCGGAAGCGCACTCCAGGTCAGGGGCAGAAAAACAAGAGAACAGAAAAAACAGAAATACCCGATGATATCCCACACTTTTTCGCTTTTTGTTTTTGGAATATTGATTTTAGGACGATCTTGAAATGCTGCCATCCATTCCTCTCCCTTTGAACAAACACTTCTATGCCTTCTTCGTATTTTTCATCATTGCAATCTATTCTTTACATTTAGGATAATGGAAATTACAACAGCTCACAAGAAGAGGTGATGGCATGAGTGATTTGTCAGATATTCTAAAGGAATCGAATCATACCGTGGTAATGACCGGGGCGGGCATGTCCACTGAAAGCGGACTGCCGGATTTTCGTTCGAGTACAGGGTTATGGAAAAACCGTGACCCGGCGGCGCTGGCGAGTGTGGATGCGATGGAACACCACCGCGGCGATTTCTTTGAATTTTACCGGTCTCGCATCGAGGCGCTGCACGGCGTCGAGCCCAATGCCGGACACCGGATTCTCGCAAAGTGGGAAGAACAGAGTATTGTGCAGAGTGTAATTACGCAGAATGTGGACGGGCTTCATCAGCAGGCCGGAAGCCGTAACACGGCGGAACTGCACGGTTCCATCGCGGGACTGCGCTGCCATTCCTGCGGACACGAGACCGAGAACAGCCGCTACCTGGAACATGATACGACCTGCCCTGTCTGCGGCGGGTTTCTCCGGCCGAGTATCGTGTTGTTTGGTGAAATGCTGCCGGAACAGGCTATTGCAACCGCGCAGCAGGAGGCCGCCCGGGCCGACCTTTTTCTTGTTCTCGGCACCAGTCTCACCGTCGCCCCTGCCTCGCATTTTCCAGCGGAGGCAAAACAGCAGGGCGCCCGGCTTGCCATTGTTAATCAAACGCCGACCGACATGGATGACGAAGCAGACCTCCTCATTCAGGGAGAAAATATCAGCACCGTGCTCAGCGAAGCGGATGCCTGCCTTCAGGACGGACCTTAATTCAGGGTCCGTTTTTTTATGATAACATCGCAGCACCCTTTCCTTTTCTTCCATAAAGTTTGAAAAATAATCTGACAACACATGCTTGTAATTGGAAATGATGTGATACTACTTCATTACATTTAAACGAAAGTCCGTCATACAAAAGGGTGTCTTTATGGAAGAGTTTCAGTTTCATATCGATATGGTGTGGATTATGCTGGGAGCGGTGCTGGTATTTGGCATGCAGGCTGGTTTTACTGCTCTGAAGTCCGGGCTCACCCGGGCGAAAAACTCTATCAACGTCGCGTTGAAAATTATGACGGACATCCTGATAACATCTGTCGTATTCAGTCTTTTCGGTTTTCCGCTGATGTTCGGGGCGACATACGGAGAATGGTTCGGCACAGATGCGTTTTTCCTTCTATTCTATCACATCCACCAAACGTAAAGAGTGCACGCCCATTATTTGGACGTTCGCTCTTCTACGTTCCCCTCTCTTCTGTTGAAACAACAATTGTGACTCTTACTGCGTTTCTACGGGACACAATCACAGCCAATCTGCAAAATGGTGACGTTTAGCTGTGCTGCCACCAGCCTGTACATGACTAACCGCAGCGCACGTTACAGAATCTGCAGTCTCACGGCTTCTCCGTACGCCGGCATGGAGGTATTAATGGCCCGGAACCATACTTTCACCTGCATCCCCGGTTCCAGAGCTTCCGCGTTTTGCACATCATATCTATCAAACCATATCCCGTCCCCATATTTTTCAAGGAGTTTCTTAGTGGATTCATCTTTTGTTTCTTCCGGTTCTGCTCCCTGGACCATCAGCACACTATCCTCTTCCATCGACACGATCGTACCTTTACGGGTGAAGTTCTGACTGGAAGGTTCGGAGTCAGAGTCTGCTGACATAAATTCTGAAAAGAACAACCATCCGGAGAATAGCAGTCCCAGTACCACAACCAGTGACACAAGCAGTACTTTTTTCAATGCGGCCGCCTCCTTTTTTCCTCCTATTCTATCACATCCACCAAATGTAAAAAGCGCACGCCCCATGTTTGGACGTGCGCTCTTCTTCGCTCCTCTTTCTACTGTGAAAACAATTATTGTAACATTTAGCCGTGCCGTGCTGTTTGCATCAATCTTTCATCCGTCAGCAGAAGGAGTCTTTGGATTTTGGCACGGACAGTCCGAACAACGGCCGGATGAACAGGGCGACAAAAGTTCCGGCCATGGCGAGAATGCCCCATAGATAGCCGTGCAGGCTGAAGGACGCGATGCCGGTGAAATAAGCGCCGATGTTGCACCCGAAGGCCAGACGGGCGCCGTAGCCCATCAGCAGACCGCCGATGACAGCGGCAGATACGTTTTTCACATTGACACTGGTGAAACGGAACAGTCCGCCTGCTGCTGACGCGATGAAGGCGCCGAGAATAACACCGAAGTTCAAAACGCTGGTGCCGTGGGCGAAAACACTGGACTGCAGCGTTTCGGCGCTGCCCTGCCAGTATCCCCAGTTGGCCACGTCGACTCCCATCGTTTGGAGGACTTGGGAACCCCAAAGTGTGAATCCTGACGTGACTCCCCAGCCGCTGCCGCGGGTCAGAAGTGTCAGCGCGTTAAGGACAGCAAGTACGACAGCTGCGGTAATGAGCGGCCATGAACCGCGGAGAGCTCTTTTCCAACCTGACGCTGTTGGAACGGCAGCCATCCGTGGCGGCTGTGTCTTTTTCTCCCGGCGGAGAGTCCACCAGATAACGAATCCGAAAAAGAGAACCGAAACGACCCAGGCCCCGAAATAACCGAGTCCGGTTGATGTTGCGAGTGATACCGACCCGAATGACGGCATCTCTTCCGACCAGAACGGCAGGTGATAAGCGCCGAGCGTTGCGCCGATAATGAAAAAGAACAACGTCACAAACATTACCGTGCGGCCGCCGCCTACTGCGTACAGTGTACCGGATGCACACCCGCCTCCAAGCTGCATGCCAAGACCAAATAAGAACGCGCCGACAACCAGACTGATTCCAATTGGCGCGATATTACCGGTGGCTGCTCCGCCGAAAAAGGTTGTACCTATTGCAAGAATCGGAGCGAACAGCGTAACGGCAACCGCGAGCATAACCATATGCGCCCGCAGCGCCTGCCCGTTGCCGACGGAGGCAAATCTCCGGAACGCCGATGTAAATCCGAATCTGGCATGAAATAACGTATAGCCAAGTAAAAGTCCGAGAATTAAAAGAATCGGCTGGGCTGGCTGCTGTGTCAGGGCCAGAAAGACCGTTAATACAGCAGCGACAATGAGTGCCCCGACAACAAGTGGTGTCTGGGCTTGATTCAGCGAAGGCTCTTTGGCGCCTTCATGTTGATGACCGGTAACAGCTTCTGCTTGAACCGCCATATTATCCACCTCTTTCTTATAATACCTATATTATTAGTAGGGATTTAGAACAATCATATTATATACCGCCTTAAACCATATTGTAAAGTTATATGCCCAGTTTTCTCATTTACCGGAATACCGGGGATCTATCGTTTTTTTGTTATCATAGAAGAGGCTGTATCAAAAATCTGTGAATAAAAAAATGCCTCGTCGACATATTGAGTATGCGCTGCAGACGGACACTTTTCCTCCAGAATACAAGGGCGGCATCGACTCGCAGATGTTCACTGTGTCTTCTTCCCTCTGGAGATGTATCTGTTTTTTTGCAGAAAAAGGGCCGGCACATCTGGAATCGGGCTTTGGCTGTTCCGGACCGGAGTGGCTTCGTGGACACTGCATCGCCTGAAAAAACACCCAGTATCCACGGAGGTAGTGTTTGGGGACACTGAGACTTCCCCGCCGTCGGTTAGTGTCCTTTGATTTACGCCTGCATCCACTAATTCCTGATTCCAGCGGCGTAGTGGACACTAAGCGGTGATTCGTGGATACAACACCCTTATTTTTCGATAGTAGTGTCCACAGCTGGAGGATTTGCAACCGAAAGCGCGAAAGCGGCCCGCTGAAATACACGGCATGCACTTATCCTCCAGAGCACAAGCGCGGCATTCCTCTCCTGCCTATGGTTCAAAAAAAGGAGCTGTATCTGTTTGATACAACTCCTCTATTCATCAGTTGCGTATTAAGTGGTCAAAGGCGCCAAGGGCCGCAGAAGCTCCGGATCCCATAGACGTAATAATCTGCTTATACGGCATATCTGTGCAGTCTCCTGCCGCGAAGACGCCGGGTACATCGGTGGCACCTGTTTTATCCGCGACGATTTCACCGAATTTGTTTTTTTCGACGGTATCTTCAAGCCACGCGGTATTTGGATCAAGGCCGATCTGAACGAAAACACCGGCGAGTTCGATGCTGCGCTCTTCATCAGATTCGCGGTCCACATAACTCAGACCCTGCACCTTACTGTCTCCGTAAATTTCAGACGTGCGTGCATTGGTGATGACCGTCACGTTGGAGAGACTGTGCACCCGCTCCTGCAGCACGCTGTCTGCGTTCAATTCGGGAAGGAATTCCAGGATCGTGACGTGCTTGACGATACCGGCCAAATCGATCGCAGCTTCAATACCGGAGTTTCCTCCACCGATGACAGCAACGTCTTTTCCTTCAAACATAGGGCCGTCGCAGTGCGGGCAGTAGGCAACGCCTTTATTTGTAAATTCCGCTTCGCCTGGTATACCAATCGTTTTCCAGCTCGCCCCCGTAGAAAGAACGATAGTCTTACTCTGCAGCGTAGCGCCGTTTTCAAGTTCCAGCTCGAAGTCGTCTTTTTTCTCAAGTGACTTGGCGAACATGGAGTCCATGATATCGACATCATAGTCGCGGACGTGTTCCTCAAGGCTCGCTGTCAGCTGCGGTCCTTCCGTGTACTTGGTCGTGACAAAGTTTTCAATGCCCTTCGTATCCGCCACCTGGCCGCCGAAACGATCGGCTATGATGCCGGTACGGATGCCTTTTCTTGCAGCATAAATGGCGGCACTGGCACCTGCGGGACCGCCGCCGACAATAAGCATGTCAAAAGGATCTTTATCGTTGAGGGCGTCCACATCCACAGCGGTATTCCCGAGCTTTTCGAGGATGCTTTTCAGCGTCTGGCGTCCGTCCACAAAGGAGTCACCATTTAAGTAGACAGATGGAACAGCCATAACATCTTTATTCTCTGCTTCATCTTTAAAGGCCGACCCTTCAATCATCGTATGGGTGATATCCGGGTGAATGACACTCATAAGGTTCAGCGCCTGCACCACATCCGGGCAGTTGTGGCAGGACAGACTGACAAAGGTCTCAAAGTGAAGCGGACCCTGAAGCTGTCTGATTTGTTCAAGCACCTGCTCTTCTTCTTTCGGAGCGCGGCCGCTCACCTGCAGCAGAGCGAGAATCAGGGACGTAAATTCGTGGCCGAGCGGTACGCCGGAGAATACAACACCTGTATCTTCGCCGGGGCGGTTTACGCTGAAACTCGGCACTCTCGGGAATTCTCCCTGTTTCATCGTGATTTTATCAGACATACCCGTGATTTCCTGCACGAGTTCATCTACTTCTTTTGAGACATCGTCTGACCCGAACTGTACTTTCAGAACAATATCGTTTTCGAGCAGTTTCAAATACTCTTTAAGCTGTGACTTAATCTCCTGATCGAGCATAGAGGGACCCTCTCTTTCGTTTTATCTCTACAGTAAGGAAGTTCGACGCCGTCAAACGTCGAACCCCTCCAAAAAACTGTCATGTTTTTATTTTGCTGCGTCTAACGGTGCTTCTCTTAAATTTTACCTACCAGGTCAAGGCTCGGCTTCAGTGTTTCACCGGTTTCGTCCCATTTAGCCGGGCATACTTCGTCCGGATTTTCACGTACATACTGCGCTGCCTTGATTTTGCTTATGATGGTGCTTGCGTCACGGCCGATGCCGTCTGCGTTGATTTCCACCGTCTGGATCACGCCGTCCGGATCAATGATGAACGTACCGCGGTCAGCCAGACCTTCGTCTTCGCGCAGCACATCAAAGTTGCGGGAAAGCTGCTGGGACGGATCGCCGATCATGGTATACTCGATTTTATTGATGGAGTCCGATGCTTCGTGCCATGCCTTGTGTACAAAGTGTGTATCTGTGGAAACGGAATACACTTCTGTACCAAGTTTTTTAAGTTCCGCATACTGTTCCTGCATATCTTCCAGTTCCGTCGGGCAGACGAAAGAAAAGTCTGCAGGATAGAAAACGACGACGCTCCACTGACCTTTGAAATTATCCTGGGTTACGTCAATGAAATCGCCTTGATGGAAAGCTTTCGCTTCAAATGATTCTACTTCTTTTCCAATTAATGACATGATGCATGTCCTCCTTGTTAAAAATACTGATGTATACTCATTATTATATTGTCTTGATAAAGACATGCAATAATGATGTAATGTTTTTTTCCTAATAAAAATTATCAATAATTATTGTCGATTTGTCAACATATCCACGGTGCAGATTCTCTTTTCTGCCCTGAATTGTTAATAATCAATGAACGAATGAAAAGAAAACGCTTTACTGCTTTCATTCTTAATCACAAATACTAATTGAGAATGGCATACCATTACGTGACGGCCACATACGTGGTACCCAGTTCTACTTTGAAATAAACCGATTTTCTGTTTCCCAGAATCTGTACGGATAATCCTTAGCCTCTCCTGTATTCTCAATTCCTATCCGCGGACCGCTTGAAATCTCCTCCGGCCTTTTTCCTTTCATAATATACAGCGTTTCTCCGGAGAAATGACGGCCGTAATCTTCCATTGTAATGCCGAGCGCTTTCGTTAATTTACCCGGGCCGTTTGTTAATTCTATGTCTTTTGGCCGTTTTCTCCGTGAACGCATGAGATCAATACCCTCCACGGGTTCAAGCGCCCGGATAAGCACCGCCTGCGGTACTCCCGCAGGTGCGCTGACAACATTCACAAGGCAATGGGTATGCATCTCAAATACATATACATGCCCGGGGGCGTGGAACATAATTTCTGTACGCTTTGTTCGTTTGTTTTCAAAACTGTGCGCCGCCCGGTCTTCTTCTCCCAAATAGGCTTCCGTCTCTACAATTTTCCCTGCCGCTTTTCCATCTTTCGTTTCTTTGACGAGCAGGCAGCCAAGCAGATTTTGGGCCACCTGCAACGTTGATCCATAAAAAATTTTTTCGACATCACGACATTCCATTATCACGCTTCACCTCGTACATGTTGGTATTTAACAAGATTTCCGGCACAATATATGCGGTTTAAGCGCCCTTGACAGGAAAGGAGCACAAGCGATATAGTTTGTCTACAAACATTGAGATATGACGGTAATAGACACCCATTATTTTATCATTTTTCAGTGAAAGAAAGAACGGTTGTCTATGATTGGACGCCTACAGGTCTGCAGGGGGACAGACAGGTGTCGGACACTACATATCCGGCCGGGTATTTTTACTTACGTTTCTCCCGTCCGTCGTATGGTAAAAATACCTGTTTTTTAAGGCTCTTATCTTTATTATGAACATTTTCATTTATCAAGGAGGCAGCGTTATGGGAATTACCTGGACCAGCAGCACCCCCGGATATCCGAGGCTCGGGGAAAATCGTGAATGGAAACGGACACTGGAAAGTTTTTGGTCGGAAAAAATCGGCAGAGAGGAATTTCTGCAGACGATGAAAGACCTGCGACTCGAGTACCTGCAGAAACAAAAGGACAAAGGCATTGACCTGGTTCCTGTCGGCGATTTTTCCTATTATGACCACATTCTGGACACAGCTGTCATGTTCGGTTTGATTCCTGAGCGGTTTCAGGGCAGCACAGATACACTTCAGACGTATTTTAACATGGCGCGCGGTACAGACGAAGCGCCGGCGTGTGAAATGACAAAATGGTTCAACACCAATTATCATTATATCGTACCGGAACTCGGTAATATTATCCCTTCCCTTCACGAAAACAAACCGCTTCAGGACTACAAAGAAGCCAAACAGGAACTGGGGCTGGAGACAAAGCCGGTTCTTATCGGACCATTCACGCTTTTGAAGTTGTCCAAAGGCTATGACGCTGCGGACTTCAACGCAAAACTCGAACAGCTTCTTCCGCTGTACACAACCGTGCTGCAGCAGCTTCAGGAAGCCGGTGCCTCCTGGGTACAGATCGATGAACCATCACTCGTTCCGACAATAAGCGAAGAGGAAGTCCGCTCTGTACAGCACATCTACGAGACGTTCGCCGCAGATGTGCCGGAGCTTTCCATTCTGCTTCAGACTTATTTTGAAGGTGTTCATTTTTACGAAAAGATAACGAGCCTGCCGGTTGCCGGTATCGGGCTGGATTTTGTTCATGGATACGAAAAAAACATGGCCGCTCTGAAACAATTCGGATTCCCGGAAGACAAGACACTTGCCGCGGGCGTGATCGACGGACGCAACATCTGGCGCGCCGATCTGAAAGCAAAAGAAGAACTGCTGAAAGAGATCGATGCGCATGCCCCTGAATCGGATAAAATGGTGCAGCCGTCCTGCAGCCTGCTTCACGTACCAGTCACAAAAACACTGGAAACAAAGCTCGATTCCGTCCTGTACGGCGCCCTTTCCTTCGCGGATGAGAAGCTGGAGGAAACAGCCGCCCTCACGAGTCTTTTGAATGGATACGGAGTCGAAGAAGTGGTGGGAAATAATCAAGAAGCGCTGAAAACATTCGCAAAGACGTACCGCCAGCAGTCCGCCGACTTGACGAAAGAACGCGGATCGCTGCCGTCCAAGCGTGAGCTTCCTTTTGCCGAGCGCAAAAAGTACCAGGATGAGAAATGGGATCTCCCGCTTCTCCCAACGACAACAATCGGCAGCTTCCCGCAGACAAAAGAAGTCCGTGTGGCGCGCCAGCAGTTCCGCAGAGGGGAAAAAAGCCCGGAAGCCTATAACGAATTCATCCGCGGCAAAATCAAGGAGTGGATTGATCTTCAGGAAGATATCGGCCTTGATGTACTCGTACACGGAGAATTTGAACGCAATGATATGGTGGAATTTTTCGGGGAAAAACTGAATGGCTTCGCGTTCACAAGCTACGGCTGGGTGCAGTCCTACGGTTCCCGCTGCGTCAAACCGCCGATTATTTACGACGATGTGACGTTTGATAAGCCGATGACGGTGGAGGAATCCCGTTACGCACAATCGTTGACTGATAAACCGGTAAAAGGTATGCTGACTGGTCCGGTGACAATTCTCAACTGGTCGTTTGAGCGGGATGATATCCCAAGAAAAGAAACGTCCTACCAGATTGCCGTCGCGCTCAGCCGGGAAGTACAGGCACTGGAGGAAGCAGGCATCGACATGATCCAGGTCGATGAACCGGCGGTACGGGAAGGTCTGCCGCTCAAGCGGGAGGAATGGGATGAATATCTGGACTGGTCGGTGACCGCATTCCGGCTGGCCACGTCCAATATTAAACCGTCCACCCAGATTCACACGCATATGTGCTACAGCGAATTTCAGGACATGATCGAATCGATCCGGGATCTGGACGCCGATGTCATTTCCATCGAAACGTCCCGCAGCCACGGAGAGCTGATCGAATCCTTTGAAACCGCCGTTTATGAAAAAGGAATCGGACTCGGTGTGTATGATATTCACAGCCCCCGCGTTCCTTCTGTTAACGAAATGAAAGAAATGATTGACCGTGCTCTCCGCGTGCTTCCGGCGGATCTGTTCTGGATCAACCCGGACTGCGGCCTGAAAACAAGAAATACACCGGAAACGGTCGATTCTCTGAAAAACATGGTCCAGGCGGCACAAGAAAGCAGAAAAGCACGCGAAATGTCTACCAAGTAAAACAAAAGGGGCCGGCTTTATGGCCCCTTATTGATGGAGGAATCAAAGTGACAGTAATCACAAAAGATAACGGCAACCGGGAACTTCCTTTCGACAGGGAGCGCCTGAGCCGTTTCATCGACGACGTAACAGCCGGCTTCTCAACTCTGTCCGTGCTCGATTTCAAAAATGACGTCATCACCAACATTGAATTCAAAGACACATATGCGTCCGAACAGATCACCCATCTGCTGGCACTGAATGCCTCCGAACGGATTGACCGCACGGAACCGGACTGGACGTATGTCGCTGCCGGCATCTACCTGCGCCGGCTGTATAAAGAAGCATCAAAAAATCGGGCGTATGACACAGACGAAAAATACGGTTCCCTTTACGGGCTGCTGAAAGTGCTCGGATCAAAAGGTGTTTATGACCAGACCCTGCTGCGTGATTATTCCAAAGAAGAAATCATGGAACTCGAAAAAGCCATCGACCCGGAGCGGGATAACCTGTTTACATACGTCGGGATTCTGACGCTTGCCCACAAGTACCTGGCTACCGACAAAAACAGCCATGTGTTTGAGCTTCCGCAGGAACGTTTCATGATTATCGCCATGAAACTGATGATCAACGAACCGGTATCCAAGCGTCTCGAGCTCGTCAAAGAAGCGTACTGGGCGCTGTCGAACCTTTACATGACGGTTGCTACGCCGACGCTCACCAACGCCGGCAAAAACACCGGCCAGCTCAGTTCCTGCTTTATCGATACCGTCGATGACAGCCTGCGAAACATTTTCGATTCCAACACGGATGTTGCCAACCTGTCGAAAAACGGCGGCGGGGTTGGCATCTATTTCGGCAAGCTCCGCAGCCGCGGCTCGGACATTAAAGGCTACACAGGTGTTGCCGGCGGTATCATGGGCTGGATGAAACAGCTGAACAACACCGCCGTGTCGGTCGATCAGCTCGGGCAGCGTCAAGGCGCATTCGCCGTCTACCTCGACGTATGGCATAAAGATATCTTCGAGTTTCTTGACGCAAAACTAAACACCGGTGACGAGCGCCTGCGCACCCATGATATTTTCACTGGTGCCTGCATCCCGGACCTTTTCATGGAAAAAGTGGAGAACCGCGAAGACTGGTTCCTGTTTGACCCTCACGAAGTACAGACCGTGATGGGCTGGTCGCTTGAGGACTTCTATGATGAGAAAGAAGGAGCCGGTTCGTTCCGCGAAAAATATCAGGAGTGTATCGATCATCCGGACCTGAGCCGCGAACGTGTGCCGGCAATCGATATCATGAAGCGTATTATGAAGTCGCAGCTCGAAACCGGCACGCCGTACATGTTCTACCGTGATACAGTGAACCGGGACAACCCGAACAAGCATGCCGGCCTCGTATACAGCTCCAACCTCTGCACAGAAATCATGCAGAACATGAGCCCGACGACGGTAAAAGAAGAATACTTGACCGAAGAAGGAACCATTATTACGGAGAAATCCCCTGGAGACATGGTTGTCTGCAACCTCTCCTCGATTTCCCTTGCCAAATCGGTGCGTGAAGATGTGCTCGAACGTCTCGTGCCGATTCAGGTCCGCATGCTGGATAACGTCATTGACCTGAATACCATTGACGTATTGCAGGCACGCTGGACAAACGAACGGTACCGCGCTGTCGGTCTCGGCACATTCGGCTGGCATCACCTGCTTGCCCTGGAGGGAATAAGCTGGGAGACAGACGAAGCCGTCGAACTTGCCGACCGTTTGTACGAAAAAATCAATTACCTGACACTGAAAGCATCCCGCGACCTTGCGATTGAAAAAGGGGCCTATCCTCTTTTTGAAGGAAGCGAATGGCAGTCCGGGCAGCACCTTGAACGTACGTACCAAACAGAAAGCGGCTGGACCGACGACGCGTGGCGCGAACTTTCCGAATCCATTCAGGAAAACGGACTCCGCAACGGCTATTTGATTGCGGTGGCACCAAACGCCACAACGTCCCTGATTGCCGGCTCCACCGCGAGCATTGATCCGGTCTTCCGGCAGGAACACGTGGAAGAGAAAAAAGGCTTCCGCTCCCCTGTCACAGCGCCGGACATCAGTTCCAAAACGATCTGGTACTATAAATCAGCGTTCAACCTCGATCAGTCATGGAGCATTAAGCAGAACGCCGCCCGGCAGAAGCATATTGATCAGGCTGTCAGCTTTAATCTCTACATCCCACGCAGTATCAAGGCCAAAGACCTGCTCGGCCTGCATATGCAGGCGTGGAACTCCGGTCTGAAAACGACGTACTATACGAGATCAACCTCGTCCGTTGTGGAAGACTGCGAAAGCTGCGAAAGCTGACACAACGCCGGAAAGGAGCATAAGACATGTCGACTATTCATAAACGCGAACTCTATGATACCCAGGCACCGAACAAATCCACCGGTATCATTAATGGACGCAGTTCCAACATCCTGAACTGGGACGACACCGCCCGTAAATGGGCCTACCCGATGTACAAGAACATGCTGCGAAACTTCTGGATTCCGGATGAAGTTCCACTTGTTAACGATAAAAACCAGTACGAAACACTGACCGAAGACGAACGCGAAGCCTTTAACAAAATCATCGGCCTGCTTGCTTTTCTGGACAGCGTACAGACCGACTTTTCCTCGAAGGTGGCCGACTACCTGACGGACTCCAGTCTGTCCGCGCTCATGTCGGTGCTTGCATTCCAGGAGGTCGTTCATAACGAATCCTACACCTACGTGCTCTCGAGTGTGACCGACAGTAAAACACAGGAAGAGATTTTTGAGTACTGGAAGACCGATGAAGTGCTGCTCGAGCGTAACAAGTTTATCGCCGACGGCTACACCGAATTTACGGAAAATCCGACAAAAGAGAACTTCATCCGCGCCATCGTGTACGACGTGGTTCTCGAGGGACTGTTTTTCTACTCCGGGTTTGCGTTTTTCTACAACCTCGCCCGCAACGAAAAAATGCTCGGCACCGCCAAGATGATTAACTTCATCAACCGTGATGAGCAGCTGCACGTCCGGCTGTTCTGCAACATCCTCAAAGAAACGCTTGAGGAGAACCCGGAACTCAACACCGATGAATTCGCCCAGTTCGTGCATGACACGTTCCTGCGTGCAGCCGAACTCGAGATTAAATGGGGCAATTACATCATCGGCAACAAAATTGAAGGCATCAACTCCAACGAGCTGGAAAGCTATATTAAGTTTATGGCTAATAAGCGTATCAAAGAGCTCGGTTTCGAGCATGTCTTCGAAGGTCACAAGAAAAATCCAATGCGCTGGATTTCCGTGTACAACGACAACACGACCGGCAAGGCCGACTTCTTTGAAACGACTGTCACCGACTACAACCTTGTCGATTCCGACAACGACTTTGATTCCCTGTAATAGAGGCAGTGCTTCTGCCTTCCTGCGAAAGAGGCCCGGTGGGTACCGGCCTCTTTCTTTTTTGGTAACATAAAAAGGATGGAGATACTTATGAACGAACAACGAAACCCTTGGAAAACACCGCAGAACGTGATGCTGATTCTCGGCATTGTTTTTATAGCCTTTAACCTGCGTCCGGCGATTACATCCGTCGGACCGCTTATCGGCATCATCCGCGGGGACACCGGCATTTCAAACGGAGCCGCCGGTCTGTTGAACACCCTGCCGCTGCTGGCATTTGCCGCTCTTTCCCCCCTTGCTCCGGCAGCCGGACAGCGGTTTGGAAAAGAAAAGATCGTCTACGCCGGACTCCTGCTTCTCACCGCTGGTATCGTGCTGCGCGCAGCCGGCGTGCTCCCCGCCGTTTACGCGGGAACCGCCATGGCCGGCGGCGGTATTGCGATCGGGAATGTGCTGCTTCCAGGCGTCGTCAAAGAACGTTTCCCGCAGCACGTCGGAACGATGACGGGGGTCTACACCACATCCATGGTGCTTTTTGCAAGTGCTGCTTCCGGGTTGAGCCTTCCTCTTACGAACGGACTCGACCTGCCCTGGAATATCTCGCTCGGAGCCTGGGCACTTCTTTGTGTACCCGCCCTGCTGCTTTGGCTCCCGCAGCTCAAAGTGAAACAGGACCAGAGCAGCCGGGCTGCCCAACAAGAAAAGGAAACGCCCGTATGGCGCTCACCGCTCGCCTGGCAGGTCACCTTTTTTATGGGGCTGCAATCATTTTTATTTTACTGCCTGATCACGTGGCTTCCCGAAATCCTGCAGGCGCGGGGCATGGATGCCGCTGCCGCCGGATGGCTGCTTTCTCTCATGCAGTTCGTCAGCCTGCCGTTGTCGTTTTTTATTCCGGTGCTCGCCGCACGGCTTCCCCACCAGAAAGGGATTGTGGCCGGGATCAGCATTCTTTACACCGCCGGCCTGGCCGGGCTTTTCATTCACGGCTCTGTTCCAGTGCTTGTCCTTTGTGTAATCTTGTTCGGGCTGGCGCAGGGAGGAGCACTCAGTCTCTCCTTAACCCTGCTCGGATTGCGGGCGCAGACAGCTTCGCAGGCTTCCCGTCTTTCAGGCATGGCTCAGTCGCTTGGCTATCTTCTCGCTGCCGTTGGTCCATTCTCGGCTGGTGTGCTGTTTGATATGTACCAGAGCTGGACGTCCGTTATCGTCATTTTTATCGTCGTCACAGCTGCCATGTTCTGGACCGGAACGAAAGCGGGGGAAGATCGTTATATCTTGTCCTCCTGATGAACGCCCCTTTTGAATGGCTTCATTAGAAGGGCAAGCCGTTCCAGTTTATTCAGTCCGAAACAATACTCCCCTGTCATATCGAAAGCAAAGGGGATCCGCGGTGTTTTCACCCAGTGCAGCACCGACGCGGACGTGAACCAATCCTGCCGCCGGACACGGCGCGGCTCCCTGTCCGGCCAGACCATACCGAGTTCCGGACTGTATAAGAGCGGTGCGTCCTTTCTGATTTTACCTGCAATCAACCGCTCGTTCAGACGATTCGTGCGCCCCCGCGTGGTGAACAGACCGGGCCAGTAATCCCGGCGCGATCCGGAATGAGGCACCTCTTTCATCCATGCTTTTGACCCGTCATATACCTCTTTTACCCCGAAAAGAACTGCATACATCTGTCTGCCGGCTTTGATCCGCTCGGACAACGAGGCAAAATGTTCGAGCGTCAGCCCGGCGAGACGGATGCTTTTTTCCTCCCGGTACGGAAACACAACCTGCGTCATCTGCAAGAGCTCCTGCGTGATAAACGGAAACGTCCTCAGGACCCGTTTTTGAAACCACTCATGCTCCATCACCCGTTTTTCGATGTAATGCTGCTCATTGATAATGAGCGCTATCGTAAGCGGTACCGGATCGCGGTGCATCCAGAAATGATCCCAAAACGGCTGCATGAACCGTGAGACATAAAAAGCCGGAAGCAGGTGGAACAGATTCCGTCCTCGGCGTCTGCTTTCTTCATACAACAGAAGCTGCGGATAGGCATCCTGAAAAATGAGAACATTTGCCGTTTCATAGAAATCAAACAGATGACGGCGTGTTTCTTCTGCCAGCAGCCGCGGCAGCCACTCTCCTTTCAAGTCGGTCATACACCAGCCGCTGTTACGCGAAACCATGTGTGCGAGCATCGCCCAGTGCAGCTCTTCGTATTGAAGATACATGCGGCGGTAGCATTCAGTGCGGGTCACATTATTACGCGCCCCCTCCCTCGTCTGCTGTTTTACTCGTGCGATAATGTCTCTTTCTTCTCCGGAGTACTCCCCGCGTGTCCGGATACCACGTTCCAGCCCGCGGTGGATGTCCCCGCGTACGTCCGGTTCCAGCCGAAACATTTCCCCGCGGCGTGACGCCCTTATGTTACGAATCAGGCTCTTCGACTTGGATTCGATCGGATAAATCAAACGCCCTCCTATACTCACCTGCGTCCCCACCTTTTTTAATAACTTTCCACAGGCAATGCAGCGGCATAAAAGACTGCTCCGCTGCAGACACTGATGGATGGAGGTGGTGATGGTGTTGTCGCTGCGGAGTCTGTTTCATAACATCCGGTCGAATTTTCTCTATGTTCCGTCCCTTTACGGGATAGGTGCCTGCGTGCTGGCCGTGCTCAGTGTGTACCTTGACTCCCGGTTTCTGCCGCAGGCTGCGTCCGGCTGGATTCCGGGTGCGCTGTTTATACCCCTGGATTTATCACGGACGATTTTAGGCGCGATATCAGCGGCCCTGCTTACGATGACGACCATCACGTTTTCTACGATTCTTGTCGTTTTAACAACATATCTTTCCGAGTTTTCGCCTCGGACGCTCCAGAATTTCATCAGTGACGCGAAAACACAGCGGGTGCTCGCCTTTTTTACAGCCGGAATCATCTACTCGCTCTTGCTTCTGTTGTTTCTGCGCGGCAAAGAAGAGGATGTCTTTCTCTCTCCGTCCCTGGCTGTATTTTTTGCGATTATCTGCGTGTTTATGTTTGTTTTTTTCATCCATCACGTATCCAGCTGGATTCAGGTGAGCAGCCTCCTGCACTACATCACCAAAGATACGATGGAAAAAATAGAGAAAGAACTGCCGGATGAGCAGTCACACATTCCGGCTGCGCCGTGGGAAGACTGGGAAAGTGAGGATATTAAAACGGTGGAGCCAAAAGCGGTCCGTGCCGCGGAAGCGGGTTATATTCAGCATATCGATACGCCGGGGCTCGTGCGGCGGGCAGCCCGTGACGACTGTATCGTGCGGATTAATGCAAAGGTAAGTGATTATATCGAGCAGGGGGCGCCGTTTCTGTCGGTGTGGGAACATAACAAACAGATCCATCCCGCGCATTACCGGCCCTTTCTCACCCTTGGTGCGGAAAAATCATCGAGTGACACGATCGAGCTTGCTTTGGTAAAAATCGTGGAAATTGCCCTCCGCGCTCTTTCTCCCGGCATCAATGACCCGAACACCGCCGTTGCCTGCATCCGAAATCTAGGCAAAATCCTTGCCCGTCTCGGCCGCAAACAGCTGCCCCGCACATTTCATTACGATACGTCGGGAGACCTGCGCCTGATGATGAAGCAGCCCTCCTTTTCGGATTACCTGTACACGTCATTTCATCAGATTCGGCAGTACGGGTTTCAGGATTTGGCGGTGCTGTCAGCTGCGCTGGATGCCTTTATTCTGATTGCCGATGCCAACTCCGATGACGTGAAACGCATCATTTGGGAATTCACCGAGTACGTGATGGAAGGGGTGCAGCGCGAAGATCTGCTGACGCTGGACCGGAAACACCTGAACCACAAACTACGGACGCTCGCCTCCATCTGCGGGCACCGTCACCAGTTCCAGCCGCTGTAATCCGGCCGTCATTTCATGATCCAAACGCACCTGAGTACCTGTACGAACCATCTATATACAAAAAAACCCTGCCTCTGCAAGGTCTTTTTGTTTCTATGATATCCAGGATGTTTTTACCGTACTTCGACTTCGACGGTGCCGAGGGTGGTAGTGTTTCCGTTGTGTTTCACATTCAGGTACACCATGGCAGCACCCTTGGATGCCGCGTGCAGGGTGATGTCATGGGCGGAAAGCGGACCTTCCGGCTGCAACGTTTTGGTCAACGCCTCTTCGTTTTCATCGAGACGCACGACGTCCGGATTGCTGACACGAAGAACAAGGTCGCCGGACGTTTCATTGATATAGGATGTATCGTCTATGCTGAACATCTCCTCCACCGGCATCGAAAGCGTGCTGCTTTTCTCGTCAAATCCCTTCCTACCTTCTATCGTATTTAATCCAATATTTAAATCTTCGGTCTGGTCGGAAGTAATCTCCTGACTATCTGTATAATAAGTGCGGATGAGGTCATTCAGGGAAAACGAGTTCATGGACGTATCGGTGCCCGCTGCCGCTGCACTTCCACCAGCAGAAGAAGCTGCCACAATAACGGCTGTTCCAATCAACGTTCGTTTTACGATACGGGAAATTTTTTGTTTTAACATGATTCGTTCCTCCTTAAAAATCTTTCGTCTCTGTCGTTCTATTACTTGCGTTCCTTTTTTGTTACATCCTTAAACGTAAAATTAAAATAATATTACATTTTGAATACAAAAAGATTACAAAAGAAATGGAATAATAGAAACAGAAAGGAGAAAACTACATCAAAAAAGGGGGAAAGGGTGTGGAGACGATCACTGAACTTTTAACCGTGGCCGGGCGCATCATTACGATCCTTCCTCTGCTTCTCTTGATGGCTTTGTTCATGGGAAAACGCGCCATCGGGGAGCTTCCCGTGTTTGACTTTCTGATTGTCCTGACGCTTGGTTCCGTCGTCGGCGCCGATATTGCCGACCCAAATATCCAGCACATACACACAGCCGCCGCCGTCGTTCTCATTGCGCTGCTGCAACGGGGTGTGGCGCTTTTGAAAATGAAAAACAGAACGATTGGAAAATACATCACCTTCAAGCCGACCGTCGTCATTCAAAATGGGACGTTTATCCGAAGCAACCTGAAAAAAATACGCTATTCCGTCGATAATGTGCTCGAGGCCCTCCGCGAAAAGGATATTTTCAACGCAGCAGACGTAGAAACCGCGGTCGTTGAAGCCAACGGCAGCCTGAGTGTGTTGAAAAAGCCGGCCAAATCCACGGTCACCATCGAAGATACGCCGTATGTGAAGCAGTCTTCGGCGATTGCTTTTCCGGTCATAATAGAAGGCGTCATTCAAGAGCCGGTGCTCCGCCGTCAGAACGTGGATGAATCGTGGCTGCTGCAGGAACTCGAAACCCGCGGCGTTACAGATATCAACGATGTGTTCTTTGCTTCGTTGAACCCGGAAAACCAGCTTCACGTATCCCTGCACTATGCTGATACCCTCTCCTTACCGCCTGTTCTGCATTAAAAAACCACCTGAGGCGCTGCAGGTGGTTTTTGGTGTTATTTTTCAATGAACATCTGAGTCCAGTAGTGTCCATTCTCTTCATAGCCGATGCCGATGTGGGTGAGTTCCTCATTCAGGATGTTTTTGCGGTGGTCTTCACTGTTCATCCAGCCCTCGACCGCCTGTTCCGGAGTCGTCTGACCGGCAGCGATATTTTCGGCTGCCGCCTGAAAATCGGCCCCGTATTCTTTCAGCATCTGTAACGGAGATCCGTAGGTCGGTGACTCATGGGCAAAATAATCATTGGCTGCCATGTCTTCGGATTTCGCCTGCGCCGCCTCCGCTACCGTTTCATTTTCCTGGAGCGGCTCGAGCCCTCTTTTCGTACGTTCTTCATTGGTAAGAGCGACGATTTCTGCTTTCACATTTCCGCTGCGCGGCTGTCCCTGCTGCGCGTTCTGTTTTTCCTGTTCTTCCACCTCTCTATTGTTTTGCTCTCTTTGAATTTCCGACTCTTCTTCTGCTTCTGGAACCATATCAAACGGCAAGGCGCCTTCTTCCTGTTCTTCATCAACAATCTGTAAAGGTTTATTGTCTCCTGCACTCTGATCGTCCTGCTGCTGGCACCCCGCTGCCAAAAGCAGCAGGCATGCTGTGCTTGTACCTAAAATACCTTTCATGAACTCCCTCCTTGGCTCATACGATGAATAAACTACTATTACTATGGACCAGCCTTCACATTTTTAATCGTGCAGGCCGAAAAAGGAGTGGTATTTTTGAAAATATGTGACTTTCCTGCTTCTATTCAGACGTACCGCCTGATGGAAGAGCCGGTATTTTTTCCGTGGATTGTCCACCCAGGATCAAATGTCGTTAATCAGGAGATATTCTCCCGTGTGTACGGCATGTTCCGCACATTGCAGCAGGACGGGTACTATCAGCCCGGTCTGACAGAAGTGAAGGGAACATATCAAGTCAAAAACAATCAGGACTGCATCGTCAGTTTCACGTTTTCCCTGTTTGCAAACGCCCCGAATCTAGCCCACCCGGTGGAATACATGGATTCCGTGACGGCAGATGTGTCGCGCGACAAGGTGTATGCGCTGTCCGAACAGTTCAAACCCGGAAGCGGCTGGGAAAAGGCAGTGAACCGGTTGATCGAAGCGCAGATCGAGGAGCGGGACATTCCCCTTCTGGATGGGTTCCCGGGAATCGGGCCCAATCAGAAATATTATCTCGCGGACAAAAGCCTCGTGATTTATTTTGATGAATATGAGATGACGCCGGGCTACGTCGGATTTCCGATGTTTCCCATATCCGGATACGCCCTGCAGGAGGATGTTCAGGATTCTTCACCGCTTGGAGTGATGTTAAGCAGCGGCTGACGTGATATAATAAGGCGACACGACAAGTACATCTGGAGGTTCTATGCTTACATTCGAAGAAAAAATGGAAATACTCAATGCCTTCCCGGAATTGACGATGAAAGAAGTATCGCTCGGCCGGGTGAATTATCACTATGAAGACAGCGTGATTGATAAAAAAAATGTCGTCTACCACCTCCATCCAAACGGTAACGGTTTCGTCTATGCCGGACAGATCCACGGCATGAAAACCGATGAAAAAGGGATGGTCAACATCCGCGAATACAGCGCACAGGAGCTGCGCGAAATCGTCGCCGCGGCGATTGAATCGATGTCACCGCAGGAAGACCCGGAAGAAATGACAATGGAAGAATGGACGAATGAAAACGACCAAGTGCTCGTTATCATGAAAGAAGACGGCGGCTGGAACATCTACGCCGGGCTGGAGCTCGAAGGAGCTTTCAACACGTATCCCGAAGCCGCCGACTTTCTCGAAAAAGAAGGATTCACCAGGGCGTAGCGTATCAAAAAGAAAATCCGAACGTGCGGGGCTTGCCCTGCGTTCGGATTTTTTCGTGTTTTTCAAGCGCGTATTTCTTTCAAATTCTGTTCTTTTTCAGCGTCTTGAAAGGCTTTTTGGTTCACAAGAAAACAGGCGGTGCTCATGACAGCGAGGAGAACAAATCCGATGGCGTAGGCTCCGGTCATGTCGCGCACGACACCGAGCAGGATCGGCGGGAAAAATCCGCCGAGGCCTCCGGCTGCACCAACTATGCCGGTGACCGTTCCGGTCGCACTTGGAAAAATACTCGGAACCAGCTTGAAAACAGCACCGTTTCCAATCCCGGACGCCGCCGCAAGCAGCAGACTGGCGGCCGTCATAAGTACCATGTTTTGCCCTCCGATGGCAATTCCGGATCCTCCTGCCGCCACAGCAAGAAACACTCCTGCCAGAATAGGGCCCGGCGCTGTTTTATCCGCAGCAAACCCGCCGAGCGGGCGGATGAACGTGGCGAGTATGATAAACCCGGCCGTCCGCCGTCCCGCATCCACCGCCGACAAGTCAAACACATCGATGAGCATCGTCGGCAGGTACACGCTGAACGTCACAAAGATGCCGAACGTGACGAAGTAAAACAGCGACAGCGTCCACGTGTGTTTGTACGCAAGCACCGACAGTTCTCCTTTTACCGTGCGGGACGTGTCCGCGCTCGGCGTTTCCGGTGTGAAAAACCAGAGGAGCACCGCCATCGCGGCAATTGGCAGAATCAACGACCAGAATACCCACTCGAGCCCCGCGGCAAGCGCAATCATCGGCAGCGCCAGACTGGCCGCGGCCGTTCCCGCATTTCCAAGCGCATTGATGCCGAGCGCGGTCCCCTGTTTTTCTTTCGATGTCCATTTCGATACAAACGTCATCGATACCGCAAACGATGTGCCGGCCATCCCGAGGAAAAAAGCACAGACGAGAAGCGCTGCGTACGAATCCACAAATCCCGCCGCAGCAAGCGGCAGAATCAGAAACAAAAGCAGCAGCGTATAGACTTTCCTCCCTCCGTACTTTTCCGTCAGAATCCCAAGCGGCACCCGCATCACCGACCCAAGCAGCACCGGCACCGCGGCGAGTACACTTTTTTCCGTGGCGGACAAGTTGTACGTTTCCCCGATTTGATTAATTAACGGAGAAAACGCCCCCCACACCATAAAAGCCACCGTCATGCCAATCGTCGTCAAAAGCAGCAGACTTCCTCCAGCACGTTTTTGTACCATCGCCGGATCCCTCCTTCCTTTATTGCCCGGCTCTTTACCTGTAGAGTCTGCCACAGTTTTCCGGCGCTGTAAGGGAAGTAGGAAGGTTTTCTATCAAAAAATCTGTATTTACGGTGCATGTTTTATAGTGCGTACTGAGTGCTGAATGACGAGGCGTAACCGCTGAATTCCAGCAGCCAAGCACTGAATAATCGCCCTCAACTGCTGAAAAAACATTAATCCTATTAAAAAACCTGCCGGGTAATCTACCCGGCAGGCATTTTTTCATTCAAACGAAGTACGCAGCGATTCGGGCAGATCCTCCTGCTCGATGTATCCATGAACCGTCTGATTGTTGTTTAACTGAATCCTTACAACATAATTTCCCCGCTCCTCACGGGTGAAGTGATTCATAATCATCTGTCGTGCTTCTTCGGATGTGACATCCGCGGTATCTAAGCCTTCCATGTTGTTACTGAAAATATTCCGCGGTGTATCGTTGTCCATATTCAAATTTCGAACGTCTGCAACCTGCATGGAAGAAACCTGCTGCATCGTCGGGCGGATATTTTCAATATAACCATTGGTTTGAAGCCACTGGCTTATTTCATCGAAAGATTTATGATAAGGATATCTGCTTTCAAGTGATCCTGTATCTGGTTGCTTTTCAGGATTAAAATAAATATATCCCCAACGTTCATCAAGGTTATTTAATGCTTCATATGTCATCGTACTGTATTCGGAAATCAATATATCCTTCAATTCCTGCACCTGCTGCGGCTCGGTAATAGAGACCGGTTCATAACCGCCTGACGGATTCGAAATAGTTATCGACGTCATGGGCTGTTGCAGCATATTTAAATTAAAGTGCTGCATGGTGTAAGCATCATGCTCCATAACTGCTCTCAATTCATCCTGAAATGTTTCTTTCGGTACATTGTCGTACCAACGTACAACTTTACGACCGTTCTCCAATTTATAAGCAATGGAAACCGAACGGACTGATTCCCCTGAAATGGTCTCTTCCGTTGGACGCTCTTCCAGTATCGCTTCGTGCAGCTGTTGAACACTATTAATATAGGATTCCGAACCGCTGTACAGATTTTTTCTGCTTAGTTCTTTTTCGTAAGAAGCAATCAACGTTCCTGTTCCAGGTAAAGAACTCAGTGATTCACCGAAGTAAACTCCTTCTACCGCTTCACTGTCGGGAATAGCTGATTCATAACCAAACGCATCGTACCTGAGCAGAAGCCCAAGGAATAGAATGACTGCCGCATATCCGGCATACCCTGCCAGCAATCTGAGCCGGAATACACGCCACGTTTTTTTCAAAATCATTTCGGCGATAAGAAGTCCGACGACGGACCCGAAGATGTACCCGAAAATCAACCAACCAATGCTGTTGTACTGCATATAATAAATGCCAAACGCCAACATTACGCAAAACGTGACTCCATATTTAAAAATGGGGCGCAGGACCGTAAACGTAATAGCCTCCGACGCAGATTCGACGGCTCTATATTTGTAGAGCACCAACGCTGCGGTTCCAAATACAACAACTGCTACCGTGTAGCCTGCCATGACCTTTGTCATAACATCCAGCTCATTAATAACACTGAGAAAAATAAGCGGGGACCACGGAACAATCATTTCAGTGCTTGTATATCCGGAAGGAAAACCATACAGATAGGGGGACATGTTTTCAACCGTAAGAGTATACATTCCTAAGGGCAACAGCAATAATATAATAGTCAGAATACCCGTGGCGGCCGATATGCCGGTTGCCATACTCACGAATACGGTGAACAGGAAAAAGAACAAACTCATAATAATTGATTTAGCGGCCCAGCTCCATAAATCTCCAATAGATAAGTTGTTGAAATGAGGATACATTTCTGCTGTGAAATACACAACTGTAGACGTTATCAAAACGGGAGCAGCAAGCATGATAATACCACTGATGATATGGTTGAAATAAAGACTTACCCTTTTTACCGGTAGACTATGCATCATATCTGCGGCATCCGGCAGCTGAAGATAACGAAAAAAGAAAATCCCGGCAGCAATGGAGAGCCCTGCAATCAAAGGAAACTGGAGACCCTGAGAGATGTCATACACCACATCAATACGATAATCGTTGTTCATGTTCTCTCCGATCATAATCATCCGCAAAGGCAGCACAAACAACCATCCGACCAGCATAACAATACCGATCCATCCATGCTGTTTGAAATTCTGCTTTTGAATCCCCGGATTAAAGAAGGACACTTTCGATTTCATAGCCGATGCCTCCCATCTCGTAAATGAAAATTTCTTCAAGCGTCAGTGGCAGCAGGTCAAATACGCGCGGCTCATACGGTTTGATCTGCTCCTCTATCGCGGCGCGATCTCCGCGGACAATAAGCAGGTAGACGCTTCCGCGTTTTTCTTCGTGGAGAATGTTCAATCCGGCAGCGGCCTTTTCTTTTGTTTCGTTGGAGTCAAAGGCGGCCTGGACTTTATGTGTGTCGGTCTTCAACTCATCGAGTTCTTTTTCGATGCGCAGCGTGCCGTTATGCATGATGCCGACCTGGTCGCAGATGTCTTCGATCTCCCGGAGGTTATGGGAGGAAATAATCACCGTTACATCCCGCTCCGCGATATCCTGAAACAATAGATTTTTAATCTTCTGACGCATAACCGGATCGAGTCCATCAATCGGCTCGTCGAGGATGAGGATCTCCGGCATCGCGGAAAGGGCGAGCCAAAAGGCGGCCTGGCGCTTCATTCCTTTCGACAGCCGTTGGATTTTTCGTTTCGGATCAATCTGGAACACCTGCTCCAGCTTTTGATAACGCTCTTCGTTCCAGTTCGGGTAAAAAGAGCGGTAATAAGCGGCCATCTGTTTGATGGAGGCCTGCGGCAGAAAATACGGATTATCCGGGATAAAAATCATTTTCTGTTTCTTTTCCACATTTTCATAGATCGGTTCTCCGTCGATCTGGACCGTTCCTTCGTCCTGGCGGTAAATGCCGGCGAGTATTTTAAGAAGTGTTGTTTTGCCGGCCCCGTTTGACCCGAGCAGACCGTAAATATACCCTTGTTTCACCGACAGATTCAGATCATGAACAGCGTTTTCTTTTTCAAACGCCTTCGTGACATGCTCCACGTTAATCACGATGGTCTCCCCCTTCCTGTTCTGCTTCCTCAAACCAGCGCAGCAGCTCCTCTTTCGTCAGTCCCATGTAGATGGCTTCTTTGAGAAGAGGCCGGAACTGGTCTTTCATCTCTTCCAACTTGCGGTCATTGGATATCCAGTCGGTCGGTGCCACAAAATACCCCTTTCTGCTTGCGGAATACAGAAACCCCTGCCGCTCCAGTTCGCGGTAGGCTTTCTGAATAGTGTTCGGATTGACCGTCAGTTCCTGTGATACGTGGCGTACCGACGGCAGTTTCTCATCCGGCCGTAACACACTGGTCACAATGAGTTCCTTGATATTGTCCATCAGCTGTTCATAAATCGGCTTCCGGCTCCGCACATCAAGCTCGAACAAAACATCCCCTCCTCTGCTTTACCGATTTGTATGCCTGGTGTGTTTTCTGTATTACATTTATTAATACAATTGATAGTATAAATGCTCTTCTGTCTTTTGTAAAGATACATTTCCCATTCCTTTTAGAAAAAAAAGCCCCGTCCGGCACGCTGGAGGCTGCGCGTTCCGGCCGGGGCCCTGAACCGGGTCAGACGGTCAGGCGTTGGCTTTCTGCATTTTACGGTACAGGTCCTGGTAGGCTTTCGATTCGGCATCGCGGCCGAGATCAAGGTAGATCTTGGAGAGCCAGCGCACAGGTTCCGGATCGGTCGTGTTCATTTCCATTTCCCAGCTGAAGCAGTCCACCGCCTGATCGAGCTGGTTGAAATCATACAGCATCTCACCCAGTTCGCGCTGCTTTTCCGGATCGTCGTGATAGGCTTTCATTTTTTCAAGCTGTTGAATGGTCGGAGAGGCATGCGATTTCTCCCGGATCGGCGTGAGCCACGTGATGACGTCCTGAAGCGGCCGGTCGGCAAGCAGTTCGTTCACGCACAGATGCAGAATTTTCTCTGCCTTACGGGGCTGGTTGTCATACATGGACGCAATATAGAGAGGAAGATCATCTAGCCGCACGCCGGCCGTTTTCAGGTCCATCGTCTCCAGCATATCCTCAAGTGCCGCTTCCTGTTTCTCACCCAGCGTCATGCTGTGCTGCTGGAGCAGGCGCAGCGTGTTCTCCAGATCATGACGGGACAGGTAAATCGAGAGCAGATCCTGCGGCAGACGTTCGATGGACGGCATTTTCGTGTGCAGATCCTCCAGAATCAGCTGCCGGCTTTCGTTGTCATAATACAAGTTGAGCCACTGCAGCAGCTCTTCGTAGTATGCTCCGCCTCCCTCGCGCTGCATTTGATCCATCATCAGCGAAAACGCGTCCACCCAGCGCTTTTCTTCTTTGAAAAACGAAAGAAGCTCCGCGGCGCGTTCCGGATACCTGCGCTCGTAATAGCAGGCTTTCTCCATATAGATGGGGTCTTTTTCCCATAATTCCGGTACCATCCGCTGATACATATCCTTAAAGGTGGAAAATTCCATGTCATTTGCGAGCTGTTTGACCCAGCTGTGCTTCGGTGTGAAATCCATCAGCACACGGATAATCCGGTAGCCGAGAAACAACTGGCCGGTGCGGCGGTGCTGGTAGTAAAACGACTGGATGTCCTGAAACAGATCTTTCTTGGACACGAATGCATCAAAAAAGGTGAGCATGCGGGCGGTTTCCTGATAGGTGTGCTGACTCTGGAATTTGCCGCGGAGCTGGCTCAGGCCGCGCTTTGGAAACGATGTTCTATCCGACAAGACTTCCCCAATGAACGGGTGCGGCGCCTTATAGACCGCGCCGTGCTTCAGTGCTTTTTCAAGAAACGAACGCCGCCGCACCTGATCGGCTTTCATCGTCGTAAGGTACTCATTTTTGAAAAAGATCATGTAGTAAACCTGTCCTGTTTTATCCCAGGCTTCTATCATTTTGCCCTGCAGAAATACAATGGAAGCGGCGGGACGTACCGTCGTCTGTTTTTTTCCATCGGTGATGACGCATTCGGTTTGGTTCATTATGAAAAACCTCCCTTAATATAGTAAATCACGTACAAAAAGAAGCAGCCGCGCGCGGGACTGCTTCTTTTTCTGAAGTCACGTCCGCAGCCGGTCCGCCTCAAATACAACGCCCAGATCCTCTCGGATCCGGTCGGTCTGACGCATCACCATCTGCGAATCGTGCCAAGGTAATGAAGTTGTATCATTCGTGTCACAGTCAGCGATAAACGCTGCCGCTTCGTAATACATATCCGGATGCTGCTGATTGATGTCCACCGTTTCCGGTTCCCCTTTCACCGGAATAAACGTCAGATGCTGCATCTCATGGATCGTGTCGATATAGATGGTCCCTTTCTCCCCTTGAATCTCACTCGGGCTGTTCGACGCCGTGATTTTCGAATAGGCGGTCACCGCATCCATGCCGTCATAGGAAAGAAGCACATTCGCTGCCCCGTCCACGCCGCTCTCGAGCACGTGGCCGGTGGCTTTCACTTCTTCCGGTTCCCCGAAAAGGCGCTGGAGCGGGTGCAGACAGTACACACCGATATCCATCGTCGCGCCATTGGAGAGCGACGGTTTGAACGCGTTCAGCACTTCCCCGTTCAGGTAGGCATCATAACGGCTCGAATACTGGGAAAAATGAAAGACGGCCTTACGCACAGTGCCTACTTTCGGCAGCCATTCCTGCAGAGTTTGAAAACCCGGGGTATAAAGGTTTTTCACCGCTTCCATCAACACCACGTCATGTTTCCGCGCGGTCTCGATCAGGTGACGCGCTTCCTGCTCATTGCTGCAGAGCGGTTTCTCGCAGATGACATGTCTGCCGTGTTCCATCGCCGCCGCGGCCTGCTCGGCGTGATACCGGGTCGGGCTTGCGATGTAGACCGCATCCAGTTCATCGTCACCGAACATAGCCTCAAGATCCGCATAATATGTACCGGCTCCCGTTTTGGCCGCGAAATCCCGGGCCCGCTCTTCGTCTCTGGAATACACCGCATGCAGGTGGAACGTATCCACGCCGCGCGCCGCATCGATAAAGGCCTCTGTGATCCAGTTCGTTCCGATCGTTGCCATCTTCACCGCCGGCGTCCCCCTTTTTATTTCTAGTTGTCCTTATTATACTATACTCAACGCACATTATCACGCATTCTTCTGTATTCAGCATAACGTATGTAATGAAAATATAAAACAAGGGATATATCCGCAGAGGAAATGGTGGATATAATATCCATCCTTATGTTATAAATGTCATAGAAGAAAATGTTCGTAAAAAGCAAAAGGGGAAGTGGAACGATATGCCTAAAAAAATCTATTTCTTACTGGGAGTATGTATTAGTGTGATTGTTTTACCTTTCCTTCAAGCGATTGGTGTACCGTCATTTGAAGTTGTATTGACTTCCTTGTTTGGAAAAGGGAGTATTGGGGCTGTTCTTTTTACAGCTGCTATTCTTGTATTGATTTTAGCTGGAATGCTGACGCTAAACAAATCTACGAATTAAATCTTTGTTTATCAGTAAACTCTTTGATATAACAAAACTCCCGTGCGGTGAATATCCCTCTTTTGGGAGGTCCCTTTTTCTATCGTCATTTTCCGGTGATAAAAGGGCCTTTTTTTTATGCCTTAGCAATCTCTGGATTCAGCGTAAAGTTTTCAATGAAAAAATAAAATACGAGATATAAAGAACGACACCGGTTAAGAAAATCTGGATGATGACGAGCGGAACGAGAAAGAAAATCGAATAAAAGGCGCTGCCCCACAATACGAGCAGCGCAGTCCATTTTGTTTTGAGCGGAAGCGCCCGCTGCGTCCGGTACTGGTGGATGTAGGTGCCGAGCCATTTCGTGTGCAGCAGCCGGTCGTACAGCTTCTGCGACGATTTCGCGTAGCACCAGGCGGCGAGCAGGAGAAACGGCGTCGTCGGCACGAGCGGAAGCACGATACCGATCAGCCCGAGCAGAACACAGAGACTGCCGCTACATAGGAGGAGTGTTTTTTTTATCGACGTGATCATGGTTTTGCCCCTTTAATATGTATCATTTATACATATTATAGATCGGCGCAGCCGTTTCGTAAACCAGACAGCAGTTAGAGAGATTTCCCTTCTGCTTTTGTCCGTAACCCGTGGATTATAGACAGTTTGCCTCCCATTTTGTCCCGTATCTTTTTTTACTGGACACTTCTTCCCGAAAACTTAAGGAAAATGTCCGGTATCCTGATATAACGGACATTTTAAACCCGATAGTGTCTGTAAAAAAACCTGCTGCCCGGGAGGCAGCAGGTTCAGGTTATAAAGATGGGAGAAGCGAGTCGAGAGTGGTATCCTCAAGTGAATCCAGCCGGCGGTCATGGTGCCCGAATACCAGGGTTTCGGTAACTTTATTCGGTACAATCACGCAGCGCATGCCGGCACGTTCGGCAGCGAGGGCGCCGTTGACGGAGTCTTCAAATACGACGCATTCTTCCGGCCGGACGTCGAGACAGAGGGCAGTCTGTTCATACAGCGCCGAATCCGGCTTCACGTGCTCCACGTCATCCGAGGTACGGATGCAGGAGAAATAATCAAACAGCCCCAGGTTCTTAAGATGCATGGACACCCAGTCCAAGTCGGAACTTGAAGCCAGACCGACCGCCAGCCCCCTGTCCCGGGCTTCGCGGATCCGGGCTTCTGCTCCCGGAAGGGCCGGTTCTCCGTTCAGCCGTTCCAGAAAACGTTCCTGGAACTGCTCGATAAACATGTCCTGCTGCACCATTTTCCCCGTACGCGCCGCCAGATAATCAGCCGGCGTGAATCCTGTCGACGTGCCGATTTCCTGCTGCCATACCTCGAGCGGCAGATCGGTGCCGTATTCCGTGAACAATTCCTGCAGCACGTCAAACTGCCTCGTTTCGGTATCCATGATCAATCCGTCAAAGTCAAAAATAACAGCTTTTACGTCTTGTCCCATGGACTACACCGACTGCGGGTGGCTGCCGCTCACCATATCAAGATCGGCCGCTGCCGCGTTTGATGCGACCTGATCCGGGTTCTTGCATCCCGGGATCACGGTGGTCACCGCTTCATGCTTCAAACACCAGGCGAGCGCCCACTGCGCCATCGGGACACCATCCGGCACTTCGGTGCGGGCGAGTTCTTCCACTTTTTCAAGCGTCTGACGCGTTTCATCCTGGTCATGACGGTGCCGCACGTCATTGTCCGCAAACTGCGCGCCCGGCTTATACTTGCCACTCAAATAGCCGCTTGCCATCGGGACGCGGGCAAGGACGCCGAGATTCTGTTCTTCGGCAGACGGCAGTACGTCTTCTTCCGGAGAACGGTCCAGCCGGTTGTAGATGACCTGAATGCTTTCCGCCCCGGTGTCTGCCGCGTTTTTCGTTTGATAGCTGTCTTCTTTCTTCCCGATGGATAGACCGATGTGACGGATTTTGCCTTCCTGCTTCTGCTTATCGAGCATCGTCCATAAGGCGTCGTTTTTGAACTCTTCTCCGACACCGGTATGCATCTGATACAAATCGATGTAGTCGGTACGGAGCGCGCGCAGGGAATCCTCGAGCTGCTGCCGCACGTCATCCACACTGAAATGGCGCGTCCTTTCATAGAGATCATGAAACTTATGTCCAAATTTTGTTGCGAGCACCCAGTTTTCCCGGTCTTTTTCAATAGCTCGTCCGATAAATTCCTCGGACAGGTGATCGCCGTAACACTCGGCCGTGTCAATCAGATTGATCCCGGTTTCTCTCGCCTTATCAAAAATGGCGTCCACTTCGGGCTGGGTGTAGTCTTTGCCCCACTCTCCGCCGAACTGCCACGTTCCCATGCCGATAACCGACACATCCATGCCGGTTTTTCCTAATGTACGGTACTTCATGTATGGATCCTCCTTTTTTCACTCTTGCTTTTTCTATTATAAGGCAAACTGCCGCCAAACGACAGCCACGGCATCTATCTGGTTAATGTCCGGTGGCAGGTGGATGGTGGCGGCGCGGGAACCGTTTGTGGTATCTACGGAGTGCGTAAACGTAACTAGGAATCTATCCCAGTTACGTTTGCACCACTACTGGCTCCCGTAAACGTCGTCATGATCCCTTCTATGTTACGTTTGTGCCTTTTTACTTGGTATAAACGCAACTCGGCAGCCCTGCATCAACCCGGCAGTCTCCCTGCAACCTTTAAATCAAAAGATTGTATAGCTGACTTCATTTTAGAAAAGTCCCAACGACGTTTGCCGCTCCTACGGGACCTCTGAACGCAACTCGGAATCTATCCCAGTTACGTTTGTAACACTGTCGGTACCCATAAACGTCGTCATGAACCTCTCCAGGTTACGTTTACGCCTGTTCCCGATGCACAAACGTAACTCGGCAGCCCCTGCATCAATTAGATGCGGCTAAAACTGAAACACGACAATCTGATGGCCGCGGACTTCGGGTATCGTAACGCTCACCGCGCCCCTGTCATACGAAAAGGACAGCTTTTCTTCCGAGGGAGCAAGGTACACCTCCCGCGGCGTTTCGTCCACCCGGTGGGACACGGTTATACCATACAGCGGAATGACATCTTCGAGCACGTCCAGCCCTTCCGCCCGGCGCTGATGGATGTAATGCAGCACGTGAAGCATCCGGCGCTTCTTATCCGGCTGGTCATTAATCGTGATCTGTGCTGTGGAAGGGAGATCGGTCTCGAGCACCGGTTCGGGGAGCAGAGCATCGATGCACTGCGACGCCAGCTGTTTGTAAGCCAAGCTGCCGTGCCGCCGGTAGGATTCAAATACGGGATGGGCCAAGTACATCACACCACCCTCCCGGACGACCGCTGGATCATCTGTGACCTCATCCACCGGCGTATGAAAGTGGGACATGTACGTCGTCCGGGTGCGGTTGAAAAAGGGGCGCTGCACATAAGCGAGCACGTCTGCACCGGGAGAAACATCCACCCTGCTGCCCCGTTCATAAAACACCTGCGCCGTATCCGACAGGCTTTCAAACGCGTCCGCCGCATTCACGTAATCCGGGGAATACGGCAGTTTCCCTTTATACTGCAGACCGGCCGGCACCTCCCATTCTCCGGCTTCATTCAACCCGGAACGGTGGGACAGAAGAAGTTTGCCGCCCTGCTTGATAAACGCGTTGATCTTCTCCAAAAGCGTATCGGAAAACGGGACATGGTCCGGCGCGATAATCAGCCGTACCCGTGAAAAATCCGACGCTTCATCCAGCAGGCAGAACGGACGCTGCAGCTCCGTCAGCATGCGCATCGCTCCTTCATCACTGAAACTGGACGGTTCGTTTGCCACCCCTTCAGACACCTGGGAAATCAACACGCCGATCTCATCCACCGGACGCACGTCCCGGCACCATTCTTCTTTTTCTACCGCTTGTTGGTACACATCGGCGATTAAACGGTACGTCTCCTTATCAAGAGCTCCGCGCGGATGAAGTTGGTCGCCAACAGCGCAGCCCGCGCCGTGCGCCATCATCAGAAAACATTCATACTCCAGCGCCGCCTGGTTCTTCAGACTGCCAAAGTCCCCCCACATCGTGTGAAACCGTCCGGTCATGCCGGTAAAAGGACAGTCGAGCGTTTTATAAAATGCGGCATACAATGGAAAATGGTTATACCCCCAAAGACCACCGGGCAAGGATTCGATGTCCACATGCGTCATCCATGACATCTCCGGACGGATTCCCGCTTCCGCGTTACGGTCCAGCCGGACACGGCCGTTGAAAAAAACCGGCAGTTCCGGTTTAACACCGTGCACGATTTGTTCCAGCCGCTCCATCGTCTTTCGTTCTGTGATCAGACTGTGCCGGAGCAGATCCTCTGTATCTTCCGGTTCCAGTCCAAGCTTCTCCATCTGCTCAAGGCAGTGCGGGCACACGCAGCCCGGTCTCGTCTGGTGGACAATATCGAAAAAAACACCATCTAAATTGTAATCCCGGACAAACTCCTTTGTATGCGATTCCAAATAATCGACATACGGACTGTTCATGCAGAGCCACTTCCAGCCGGCCGCATCTCGGTTATCTTCGCTGCCAAGCGGCGTCTGCCCAACCAATTTTCCATCCCGGTCCACCTGGCGCCAGGCATTGTTCCCCGCCGCCAGTTCGTCCCACACTACCGTCGTGTACACCGGTACCCGAATGCCGCGGGCGTGACAGGCGTCGATCATTTCACCAAGCATATCCCGCCGCAGCGACGGATGCTTCGTACCGATGCGGGTCGGATAATAAGAATACCCGTGATGGCACTTCGCAAACACCGTGACGGAATCGACAAAACTGTCCTTCAATACTTCTGCAAAAGCTTCGGGATTAAAATCACGTCCCACATCCGGAATGTGCGGCGACGTATGAAAATCCAGGTGTACCTGCCTAAATGGTAATCCCAATATGTCACCTCCTCTAAGTATTCTATAACCTTTTCCCTTCAATCATTTTTCTACTTTTCTTTTATATATCCTTTTTGAAAAATAAAAACTCCATTTCACTAAAGAGAAATGGAGTTTCATTACAAATTCTTCAAAAACTGAACAAAGCCTATAATAACAATACTCATCACAAGTACTCATAAACCAGACCTCATAAAATAGGTAAAGCGGGATGCACCTAGAATGGCTGATTCATATTTGTGTAAGTGTTCACCCATTGTTAACATTACTGTTAAAATATATTATAGTCACGTTTTTGCAAAAGCCAAAACTAAGCTGAATTTGCACAGCTTGAACTTTTAATATAATTCCCTTTAAAAAATATGGGCACCAATGATGGTTATAAGCAAAACAACAATACCAGAAATAGCTTCACTTGTGGTATATGTTTTCAGTCCACCTTTCATACTAAGACCAGCTATTTTGGTTGTGATCCAAAAACCGCTGTCATTCACATGACCAAGCATTAAACCACCCGACAGCGATGCCATGGCTACCCACACGGGGTGAACATCCATCCCTGTGACTACACCTGCCATAATAGTCATAGTAGTAATACCTGCCACCGTTCCAGATCCGGTTATTGTCCGGAATAAAACACCCATAAAAAATGCCACGAGCAACACACTGATTGTGGTTTGAGCATCGCTTACAAAAATGTTTTTAATCGCCTCATCAATCCCTGTATTTTGTATGATCGTTCCAAAAGCTCCTCCTGCCCCGGTTATAAGAAATACAATACCAGCTACCTGCATCGCTTCGGAGGAAGAATTGTCTCTTCTCTGTTTATTTAGTGATTTAGCCGCAACGAAATAGGCTGCAATCGTACCCACCAATAATGCAATAATTCTATGACTTAAAAACGAAACAATGGCTGGATTTTCTTCGAAGAAAACGTTTCCAAAAGAGCCAATCACTATCATCAAACTAGGTAATATAATAGGTATCAACGCCATCAATGCAGAAGGTGGATTGGAAGGTATATCTAAGCTTCCGTATGGGTTTTCCATCGCCTGATCCTCATCTGTTTCCGCTTTCCAAAAACCTTTGTCAAGAATAATAAAATATATCTTTATTGTTAGGAGGGTCGCTACCATTCCAATTATTGCTCCTACAACAAGCATAATTCCCAAATCGAAACCAAATATACTTGCTGATGCCAGAGGATTAGGCGTAGGTGGAACCAATGTATGTGCTATGGCAGCCCCAACAATAATAGATCCTACAGAATAAGGCAGCGGTTTGTTTAATTGCTTTCCAATCTGAACAGCTAAAGGAACTAGTATTATAAATGCAACATCGAAAAATACCGGAATGGCTAACACAAAGGATGCGGCTCCCAAGGAATAGAAAGCCAGTTTTTCAGATGATCTGTTTAGAATAGAAGTTGCAATAGAATATGCTCCGCCTGAATCTGAAATGAGTTTCCCTAAAATAACACCCAGCCCAATAGGGATTCCAAGCTCGCCCATCATTCCGCCAAACCCTTCTGTTATTCCACCCAATGTACCCATCAGACCAAGACCAGAAGCAATTCCCATAAACAGGGAAGCAAAAATTAATGCAATCGCGGCATTAATATTAAACTTTAATACTATTAGTAAAAGAACGCCTAAAGATAAAGCTAAATATACTAACAATTGTACATCATCAGACATCTTATCATCCTTTTCAAAATTTTATAAAACATTTAACATTTAATAAAAAAGAAAGAGAGGATCTTTATAACAAGATCCCGACTTTCAGACTTTAAAGCGCTTTCAAACTTAGCCTTTTTCAATCAATTGCAGGCCGGCGTTTTTATTCAACGTTACTCCAAATCCGGGTTTATCGTTCATTTTGATTTTTCCATTTTCGGGTAGAATTTCTCCTTCCAGCAAAGGTTGAAACTGCGGCACGACTTGGTCGGCTTTCGGGCTCATCATGAGATATTCAGCAAATGGACTATTTGTTTTTGTGATAACATAGTGGTAGCTGTAAATACCGCTTCCATGAGGAACAACATACTTACCGTAACTTTCGGCAAGATTTCCTATTTTAATAAGTTCTGTTAGACCGCCGCACCAGCCGACATCTGCCTGGAGAATATCCATGTCACAGAATTCCAGCAACATTCGGAAACCATATCTTGTTGCTTCATGCTCCCCGCCTGTGATCAACATATTGTTCGGCGCCCGTTTCTTAAGGTCGCGGTATGCCCAGTAGTCATCAGGGTTAAAGCATTCTTCTACCCATTTAAAATTCAGTTCGGATGACTTTTGCATCAGCTTTTGGGCGTAAGGCAGGTCAAGTGACATCCAGCAGTCCCACATGAGCCAAAAATCTTCCCCGACTTTTTTTCTCATCTCTTCAGCCTGTTTCATATTTTTACGCAGACCGGTTTCTCCATCATCCGGACCGTAAGTTAACGGCATCTTCCCGCCGATAAAGCCCATATCCTTAGCAAGGTCCGGTCTGGGTCCTGTAGCGTAGCAGGGCTGCTCTTCACGGACTTTTCCCCCGATCATTGCGTACACAGGCTCATCTCTTAAATGTCCTAGTAGGTCCCATAATGCCAAGTCAATTGCTGAAATCGCATTCATAACAATTCCTTTTCTTCCGTAAAAGAGGGAGCCTTTATACATCTGATCCCACATTTTTTCAATGTTTTCCACGGGCTGGCCTTCGATAAAACGGTCTAAATGGTTCATGACAATCCAAGCAGCAGGATAGCCGCCTGTAGATACACCGAAACCTGTCTCACCATTATCCGCTTCTACTTCCACCACCAGCGTTTTCAATGCATTAATACCGAAGCTGGTTCGTGTTTGTTTATATTCCGGGTAAATACTCATTGGCGTGGAGACCTGTTTCACAATCCAGTGCTCTTCTTCCTGGTCGTGATAGTCACCTCCACCTCCACTCACTACGTATGCGCGGATTTTTTTGATTTTGTGTCCGGTTACTCCCATATTTTCTACCCCCTCTTATTTATTAATTTCAAGAAAGATCTTACTGTTTTTCACCTTTCCTTCTATTAAATCCGTAAACGCCTGCTGACCGTCCTGGAGTTCCCGTACTTCCGACCAGTTCTTCGGATCAATTTCTCCTTCAATCAGCAGCTGAACAGCGTCGTGAAAATCCTTTTTCGAGTAACAGAAGGACCCAAGCACTGTGACTTCATTTCTGATGAAGTCATTAATTGGCAGGGGGGTTTCATTGATTCCAAGCCCAACATTCATGATGATGCCTCCAGAATTAATTATTTCTGAGGCTTGGGTTCTCGTCGGCATAAAACCGGCTGCATCTATAATGATATCAATTCCCTTATCTCCGGCTGTCTTTTGAATCTCGTCTTTTACGTCCTGGTTATTTGGATTCACAGTATGTTTAATACCTGCTTTTTGCATAGTGGCAAGACGTTCTTCATTAATATCTGCCATAATAACGCGGTTGGCCCCGAGAATTTCTGCGACAAATGCACTTAACACACCGATGGTGCCAGCTCCATAAATAAAGATATTCGCAAGGGGATGCTGGTGGAGGGCTCGTCGAACAGCACGGAAACAACAGGCGAGCGGCTCTGCCAAAGAAGCGGTGTAAGAATCGAGAGATTTCGGTACTTCCACTACCGTGCTCTCCGGTACTATCACATAATCAGCAAATGCCCCTGACTGGTGGATACCGATAATCTGTCGGTGATCACATAAATTCTCCAGTCCTTTGCGACATTTGTCACAGCGCCCGCAATGAATCAGAGGATTTACAACGACTTTTGTTCCGCTTGCAATATGGTCCACCTGTTTTCCTGTCTTTTCTACATATCCGCAAAATTCATGTCCCATAATAAGGGGTGGTACTCTCAGACTGTTGTGTCCAAGAAAACCTTCTATTTCAGAACCGCATATGCCGGCGACATTCACCTTAATTAACACTTCCTGTTCTCCGGGATCCGGGATGTTTCGCTCTTCCATGTCCAACTGTTTTGGTCCATTCCATGCCAGTACTTTCATGATTAACCTCCTATCTCACTTTATTTTCTAGTGTACCGATGGATTCAATATCGAGTTTGCATGTGTCTCCTGATTGCAGAAAGATCTGTGGGTCCCGGAACACACCGACGCCATGAGGTGTACCTGTAGCAATGATGTCTCCAGGTTCAAAGGTGAATCCTTGGGATAAGTAAGAAATAATGTAAGGAATCTTGAAAATAAGGTTACTTGTATTGGAATCCTGCAGCTTTTCCCCATTTATTTCTAGTGATATCCCCAGATTGTGAGGATCTTCAATTTCATCTTTTGTTACAATAACCGGGCCAAGCGGAGCAAAGGTATCGTAAGATTTCCCTCTTACCCACTGCACGTCCTCAAACTGAACATCGCGGGCACTGACATCATTCATGATGGTGTAACCAAATACGTAATCCATCGCTTCTTCTTCTGTTACGTTTCTTGCTGTTTTTCCAATAACCACAGTTAATTCTACTTCATAATCCACCTGCTCTGATTCTTCTGGAAGTTCGATGGTCTCTCCATTTCCGATAAGGGACGTTGCCCATTTCGAAAAAATCATTGGCTTTTTCGGAGGTGCCACGTTTTGCTCTATACAATGGTCCATGTAGTTATTGCCGACACAAACGACCTTTCCCGGGTTCGAGAGGGGTTCTTTCACCTTTACATCTTGGATGGCGTACCGTGAAGTTTCCGTCTTACCGCGGTTTTCCAGCGCCCAATTCCAAGCCTCTCTTATACCGGAAAGCTCATTTTTCTGTATGATAGACTCCAGACTTGTTTCTTCTGCAATGCTTTTTCTTTCTGTTTCATTATATGCCCTAATGACTGCATTCAACGAATAAACCTCTTCGTTGAACCGTACTCCGATTTTCGTCTCTCCCGTTTTTATTTCAAATGTAAGTAAATGCATTTTTTCATCCTTTCTAAAATATTATGTCTTTTAGTTCGTAGATAACTGTTTTGCAAGTTTCATAATTTCACCGGTTGCGAGCTCTTTTTTTTCAGGCCAGTTATTGGCGATCATTGTAAAACTAACCCCTGCTATCAACTGTTCTTCCTGATTGTATATAGGCGCTGCCACACAGCAGAATCCGAGCGAGCCTTCCTGCTCTTCTACAACATATCCGTCTTCGGCGGCTTGCTGCAACTGCTTCCACAATTCATCGATATGGCCCACTGTATTCTCTGTTTTTTTTAGAAGATCTTTTTCCGGAAATAGTTCGTGTAACCTCTCATAGGTATGCTGCATCAGTTGTATTTTTCCAATAGCGGAGGCGTGAGCTGGAAATCTCATCCCTGGATCTGTTACTAATCGTGCCGGGGAACTCCCCTCTTCTCTTGCAAGGTAAAACACTTCCGCATCGTACAGCTTCCCAAGTTGTATGTGCTCATCAACGACTTCAACAGCCTTGCCCGCTTCCATTGAGAACGTTTCCAAAATATCGAATTGGCGGTAATATGCAGAGGCGAAAGAACCGAGCACTGGTCCGAGCGAATAAGTTTCGTTTTTGTCCTTTTTTATCCATCCCATCGTCTCGAGTGTATGCAAGAGTGAATACATGGAGCTTTTGTTGATCTCGAGTTTATTGGAGATATCGATCAAACGTAGCTGCGAAGGGAACTGCGCAATCAATTCGATAATAATATTTGCTCTTTCCAAAGCAGGCACCCAATACTTCGGAGCCAATTTTATCCCCCTCCTTGCTTAGTTTATTATAATAAACTAAGTTTTTTATTTTGAACTGTATTAATCGTAACATAAAAAACATCATTGTCAAAATCTTTTCTCTTTTTTTACATACTTACAGCCCTACTTTTGTAAACCGTAAATTTTCTGGCACGATCCACTTAAGTGTCAATTTGATCGTTATTTTGCACCTTTTTGGGTATTATTTTGCACTTTAAGCACATAAAATAAAGCCATCTTTTTTAATCATTGATGGCTTTTATTCAGCAGTTTATTTAATGCCGATTACCAAACTGTCTCGTGCAGCTTCAACCACTTCTGTTGTTATCGTATCCAGTCCATTTATTTCGAGTATTCGATCAATCTGCGTGAACAGTCTTTGTATGATCCTAAAATTTCCATTAGTAATTTTAATTATGCTAGTATTTGCTTCATAATCGGAAAAGTCTTCAAGTTTAATGGAAAGACCTAATTATCCCCATTTATATTCCAAAATATGATGCGATTCATCTTTGCCTGAATCCGTGATAAAGAGAGTTATTGTTTGAGTGAAGTTTCGCCCTATATCTATAACTCGTTTTTACTTCAGGTATACGTTGAAGATAAATAGGCATCCACTGCAGGCGGACGTTTTTACTCCGGAGTACAAGAGCGACATCGGTTCGCCTGGGCTCACCGTGTCTTCTTTGCCGCGGGCAGTGCCTCAGCTATATCCTGTAGAGGAAGATCGGTTAAGTTCGGCACGTTCTGTGCCAACACCGATCTGACTCCCGTCGTGGGAGCCTCCGTTTGATAGGATCTTCGGCTGCTGCTTCGACGAACAGGAGGTTCCAGCATCGGCGTTGGTCACAGGACGTGACCGCTTTTAGCCGATGAACCTTCAAATGTCGCCGCCTTCCGCTCCTGCTTTCGTTTTCTTCTCTTTTGGAAAAGGTTGCTTACGGCAACACAAAGAAACCTACAGGGTTTCTATAGGTTCGCTAATCGATAGGAGAGGCTGAAGCAAAAGAGGGTATGTTGTCTTTTTATGGGGGGGGGCATACCGATGGAATAAACGGGCAAAACAGGCTTTCCAGGGGTGGCCGCGAAATAGGGAAAGACGTTGTTCACGTGCATGCTGAACCATGCGTGAAGCAAACAAAATCATGTGCTGGATAACCGTCTTTAACCGCTGGCGGAAAACGTTTTTCGAGACAGGAAGATCATTACCACGTAGTACATCCTGTCCAATGGAACGAAGTAGATTATAGGCCAGGGATCCAAGAGCCAGCACAAGCGCGTTCGTTGCGAACGTTCCCGAGGGGAACCTTTCTACATCCATATCAGATTTCAACTCGCTGTGAAATTGTTCGCAGGTCCCATGCTGCTTGTAGAGATGGATAATGGTTTCGGCCGGCAGATCCAGGGATGTCCAAAAACGCTGGAACTCTATGTCCGGGAACATGTTGATCTGCCCGTCTTTCATGATAGTTCGTACCACGAGACGGTAGACTTGATAGACTGGACGCTCTTCCAGGACACCGGAAACCGAAATGCGGCCGGTATAGATCGTCTTTCCTTCTCGGGGATTTGAAGCTGTTCCATGTTGTTCAGCATGAGCCAGCCATGCTTCCGGTGATTCTCGGCGCGGGTTCCGTTTGATAATAAAGTCAGCACCATGGTCGTCACACAGCTCCAAGTTTTCTTGGGCATCATTTCCTCCATCCATGCGGACACAAAGTCGTTCCGAAGTAATTTCTTTGGCGGAAGTCAAGGCCTGTTGAAGAACCTCCGGCATGCTTTTCTGCACATGTTCGTTCCCTTCATGCAGCTGAGCATAGACCAGGTGTCCTTCTTCCCCTAAGTAAGCAAAAGCAGGATTATAACCTTCGATCTTTTTATACGTGAAACGAACGCCTTCTTTTTTGGTTCCGCTGTTATCAAACGGAGAATGGTCTACATCAAGAGGAAGAAGAGACAGATCGTCCGCCTTCTGTGTTGTATCGGTTGATACAACGGTCGGAGTAAGCGAAGACGACCGTTGTTTTAAGAACCGGGTGTTTTCCTCCCATATCAACGGGAGGGTTTCCGGATGCTGGGCCAGTTGATTGAAACGCTGCCGCAGTGTCGGGGAAGACGCGACTCCTTGAAGACCAAGGGATTGTTGGAAAAAGACATCACCGCGGGATTCTTCCATCCAGTCAAAATCATTTTTCCCTTGAGAGAGAAGGCCGAGATAGCTGTATACGACATCTCGGTGGGAAATGGCGGCCGACGATGTTAAACCGGGCATGGATAAGAAATGGAGACGTTTATGTAAGTTCAAGGATTGAAGGAGTTCCCCTATCAAAAGAAGTCCGCTGGCAGATATAATATAATCATCCGTTCATTGGATATCAAATCGACGTTTCATTTTTTCACCTTCCGGGCGCATTCATCCAATAAGATGAATAGAATCTTACCCCCTATTTTATCAAGGTTTTTAAGGGGATGTCGAAAGATATCATCACGGATTCATAAAGTGGACCCCTTTGTCAAGACACATTTTTAAAATAAATAAGGTGTGACTCCTTTTGAGATAGAGAGGCTACCTTGGAGGAAAAAAGGAAATC
>NZ_FOXD01000009.1 GCF_900115625.1 Salibacterium halotolerans
AGCAAGCGGAGCGCGGTAGAAGATTCGCGGTGTACAAAAATAGAGGGCTGAAAACGGCAGTCTTTCAGAACGACCGAGAAAAACTTGACGCATACGTGTAAGAAAGATGTATTGACAGTCTCTGTTTCATCTGGTACATTGAACTAGTGTTTGAACAACCGAAACCAAAGCAAGCAGAAGCGCCCGCTTCTCACCTGACTGACGCTTAAAGGCTGTCGGCGGGTCCCGGTACTTTTTAAAGAATGATCAGCGGGTGCAGTGTGTACATTGCGCCTGCTTTTTTTATGCCTCGAAAAGACCTGCTGTATCAGGAGTGATACGCAACTGGCTGCTTTGATTCGTAATTTTTTTGGAGGTGGCACATTATTCGTAACGATATGAAAGTGAATGATGGAATCCGTGCACGTGAGGTACGCCTCATCGATTCCAATGGCGAACAACTCGGAGTCAAATCGAAAAACGAAGCATTGGATCTTGCGGAAAAAGCCGAACTTGATCTTGTACTGGTAGCTCCAAATGCGAAGCCTCCGGTTTGCCGAATTATGGATTATGGAAAGTACCGATTTGAGCAGCAGAAAAAAGAAAAAGAGGCACGCAAGAAACAAAAGACCATCAACGTCAAAGAAGTGCGTCTCAGTCCAAACATTGAAGAACATGACTTTAACACGAAGTTGAAAAACGCCCGCAAGTTTTTATCCAAAGGCGACAAGGTCAAAGCGGCCATCCGTTTCCGCGGCCGTATGATCACGCATTCTGATATCGGGAAAGAAGTTCTCGACCGGATGGCCAAAGAATGCGAAGACGTTGCTACGGTAGAAACGAAACCGAAGATGGAAGGGCGCAGCATGTTCTTGATGCTTGCTCCAAAACCGGAAAAAGAATAACACTTCGTTTAAACACAAGGAACGACACTGAAGGAGGAACAACCTATGCCTAAAATGAAAAACCACAGCGGCGCGTCGAAGCGTTTCAAAAAGACGGGTAACGGCCAGCTGAAGCGCCGTCACGGATATACAAGCCACCTTTTCCGTAATAAGACGAAGAAACAGAAAAGACGGTTGAGTGATGATGCGATCATGCATAAAACCGACCATCAACGGATCAGCACACTGCTCCCTTACAAAAAACGTAAATAATACGAAAAACGCAAAATGAAGAAGGAGGGATAGACGATGCCAAGAGTAAAAGGCGGTTATGTGGCACGTCGTCGTCGTAATAAGGTTTTGAATCTAGCAAAAGGATACCAGGGTTCCCGTCATCGTTTGTTTAAAACGGCGCAGGAACAGGTGATGAAATCCCTGCGTTATGCATACCGGGACCGTCGTCAGCGTAAACGTGATTTCCGCAGACTGTGGATCACCCGTATTAACGCTGCAGCGCGTCTGAACGGGCTTTCCTACAGCCGTTTGATGCACGGACTGAAGCAGGCGGACATTAACATGAACCGCAAAATGCTGGCCGATCTTGCTGTAAACGACGAAAAAGGCTTTGCCGAGCTCGCAGAAAAAGCAAAAGCCAACCTTAAATAAATAAAAAACGGCCCGGGGGCAGCCCGGGCCTGTTTTATTGGGAGTACATATGGTGATGTGGTTCATATTATACGCTGCAGCTGTCAATCTGTTATCGTTTGCGGCAGCCGGCAGCGACAAGTACAAGGCACGCCGCAAAAAGCGGAGAATACCGGAAAAGCGTCTCTGGCTTCTTACGTGGGCAGGCGGGAGCGCCGGAATGCTTGCGGCAATGTATCTGTTCCGGCACAAGACCCGGCATCTTCTTTTTAAAGCCGGGGTTCCTCTTATTTTTGCGCTTCACGTTATTATTATTCTTTATCTGACTTTGCAATAAATTCGCGGATGGGGCTTTTCCACTCGATGCCGGCATGGGGGTACTGCTGCTCGATCTCCCGCTCCATAAAGGTAAAATCCTCTGTATGAAGACCCTGCAGCCGGTCTTTGTTTTTCACCCAGATCGAGACGGAAACAATATCGAAAGCATTATCTGTCGTGCCGAGATATTTTCCCCCTTCAAACATAACGCCTTTATAGGTAATGAGGAAATTTTTTCGTACATTGTCGGGATCATCAAGGAAATAAAACTGCTTTTTATCATGAGCCAGTTCCAGTTTGCGTTTCGGATTGAGAATATATTTAATCACAGCGTATATGACAATGATGACTGCAATGAGAATCAGTATCCGGAGCAAAAGTGCCATTTCCCATTCCTCCTCCTGCGGAGAATCATTTCTCGAAAAAAAAGTCTTGTCTGCATTATACTATACGCAGCAGCATTGTTGTTAGTTTCATTGTAATGGAATTTGAGGGAGAAAGGAAAAGATAGAGCATGAATCAGTTGTTTGCCATTCAGCGGGAACTCGATGAAAGAATTCTAAAAGAGCATAACCTGAACCGCGGGGAGATTCACGCCGAAAAAATGCTGGCCCTGCTTGTGGAAATCGGGGAACTTGCCAACGAAACCCGCTGTTTTAAATATTGGAGCAAAAAACCTGCCTCAGACCGGGATGTGATCGCTGAAGAATACGTGGACGGCCTGCATTTCATCTTGTCTCTTGGTCTGGACGGCGGCTGGGAAGAAGTGCCGGAAGCCGGCGGAAATCCGGGTGCCGGGGTGACGGAACAGTTTCACCGCGTGTACGAAACGGCCCTCTCCTTGAAAGAAACATTTTCGAAAGAATATTTTCTCGACCTTTTTGAGGCATATATCACGCTCGGGTATAAGCTTGGTTTTTCAAAAGAGGATATGGAAGCAGCATACCTCCAAAAGAATGAAGCAAACCATCAACGACAGGAAGAAGGTTACTAATGTTCGTTTGAGTATCTTTACATTGGGCATTATAGTAAAATGGAAACGGATGAATCAGCAAAAAGGAGGAATAAACATTGGACGAAACAACACAGATGCTGAAAGAACTAACCGACGCAAACGGCATTCCAGGCAATGAAAAAGAAGCCAGGGATGTCATGAAGAAACACATCTCCCCTTACGCGGATGATGTAACGACCGATCATCTCGGAAGTTTGATTGCCAAAAAAACAGGAAAAGCAGGCGGTCCTAAAGTCATGGTGACCGGCCACCTGGATGAGATCGGCTTTATGATCACCCAAATTGATGATAACGGCTTCCTGAAGTTTCAGACGGTCGGCGGCTGGTGGAGCCAGGTGATGCTCGCCCAGCGTGTGAACGTCATGACGTCCCGGGGTAACATTACCGGTGTAATCGGATCCAAGCCTCCGCACATTTTGACAGCGGAACAGCGCAAAAAAGCGGTGGAGATCAAAGATATGTTTATCGACATCGGCGCTTCCAGCAAAGAAGAAGCGGAAAGCTTTGGGGTCAAGCCGGGTGACTCTGTCGCACCGATCTGCGATTTCACCATCATGAACAACGAAAAACTGATGATGGCCAAAGCCTGGGACAACCGCATCGGCTGCGCTATTGCGATTGAAGCGATGAAACGCCTGCAGAATGAAGATCATCCAAACGAACTGTACGGGGTGGGCGCCGTTCAGGAAGAAGTCGGACTGCGGGGTGCGAAGACATCGGCGTCCAAAATTGAGCCGGACATCGGATTCGCCGTGGATGTCGGCATTGCCGGTGACACGCCGGGTGTTACAGAAAATGATGCCAAGGCGGAAATCGGAAAAGGACCGCAAATTCTAGTGTACGACCGTTCCATGGTGTCACATAAAGGTCTGCGCGAGTTTGTGACTGCAACGGCGGATAAGCACGGCATTCCTTATCAGTTCGACGCGATGAGCGGCGGCGCCACAGACGCGGGATCCATTCACCTCACAGGCGAAGGTGTGCCGAGTCTGGCCGTTACCGTTCCGACCCGCTACATTCATACTCATGCTGCTATCCTGCACAAAGATGACTTCGAACATGCGGTGCAGCTGTTTGTTGAAATCATCAAAGGACTCGACGCCGATAAAGTGAACGAAATCACGTATGACTCGTAAAAAAAGAAGCGCTCTCCGCCTGTTGCGGCGGGGAGCGTTTTTGTTCCCGAATGATGGGGGAGAGGCTTGTATTTATCGGCAGAAAGAGTCGCTGTACCAGCGGACATCGTCTGTTTACGAGCTGAATGTGATGCGTTACCTGCCAAGAGCAGAGGTATACCGGCCGAAAAGACGTCGTTATCCGCCGATCTCTGGCGTCTTTTATTGAAGACCGTCGGTGATATCGCGGATGACCTGATCTTTCTCCTGGTCGGAAGCTTGTTTCCAGAATACTTCAAACAACACACCGAGCCCCGGAAGCATTTTTTCCTCTCCGCTTTCCACAGCATCCTGAATCGTCGCTTCCACCTGCTCTTCATTATTGCCCGACACATTTTCAAGAACAGCTGCCCGAAGATTAAAAGACATCCATATGCCCTCCTTTTTTGTGATAAAATAATGACCAATAGGTGTAGTGTGTTCTTCCTTAGAAAAAAATATGCAGATGGGGGATTGGGAAAAAGGAATGGCATGGAATCAAATCGACTCTGTCAAAAATCCAAAAGTGAAAAATGTAAAACGCTTAATGAAGCGCAAATTCCGGGAACGCGAGCAGCAGTTTGTCATTGAAGGATGGCACCTGCTGAAAGAAGCCGCGGCGCATGATGTAACCATTTCAGATGTTTTTATAGAAGAAGATAAAGATATCCCCGATGATGTGAAGTTGTCCGGCCTGCCGGTTTCGACGGTGACCAAGCAGGTGATGCAGGAGATGAGCCGCACCGAGACGCCGCAGGGCGTGGCCGCGATCTGCCGTATGCCGGAGGACACCGGACTCGAGGTGCACAGCAGCCATACGTATTTACTTATTGATGGAGTGCAGGATCCGGGCAATCTCGGCACGATGATCCGGACCGCGGATGCAGCAGGCATAACGGCGGTGATTCTCGGAGAAGGCACGGTGGACGGATACAATGATAAAGTGGTCCGGGCAACGCAGGGATCCCTTTTTCATATGCCGGTACTGAAGGCGGAGCTGGAAGAATGGCTGGAATCCTGCCGGGCGCACAAGATACCCGTATTCGGGACCTCGGTAAATGAAGGAACGTCACATACCGCCATCGGTGCGCAGAAAGGCTTTGCACTTCTCGTCGGCAATGAAGGAGCGGGGGTGCAGCAGTCCCTCTTGGATGAGGCGGATCAGAATATTTACGTTCCGATATACGGAAACGCTGAATCCCTGAATGTGTCGGTTGCTTCGGGCATTCTGCTGTATCATTTGAAACAGCCATATTAAACACCTTGCATTCATTTTTATTTTTTCTTATACTTATCCCATGATCATGAACGAAAAAGAGGAAAAAGGCTGTGAAGGAGAGTAGTATACAGGAAACCCGTCACCCAGGGAGGATCCGCCGCCGACTGCAAGCGGTTCTGTGACAGGTCTGTGGAATTCGCTCCGGAGCCGGCGCCGGAAACCAGTGTGGTGTCACCTGCTGGTAAGGTGTACCGGGCATCCCCCCGTTATCGTGTTAATCGAGTGAACCGGACGTATGCAGACGTCTATGGTTAACAAGGGTGGTACCGCGGAACCTTCGTCCCTTATGCAGAGGGAGGAAGGTTTTTTTACGTTAAAGGAGGAAGAAAAACATGATTGACCGCCTGCAGGAACTTGGCAGAGAAGCGCTGGAGGAAATAAAGCAGGCAGACTCCGTCAAAGCACTGGAGTCTGTAAGAGTGAAATACCTTGGGAAAAAAGGACCGATCACGGAAGTTCTCCGCGGCATGGGACAGCTGTCGGAAGAAGAACGTCCGAAAGTCGGACAGAAGGCCAATGACGTCCGGGAAGAAATCAAGGAGAAACTGGAAGAAAAGACAGAACAGCTTGAAAAAGCGGCAATCGATGAAAAGCTGAAAGCAGAAAGTATTGATATCACGCTCCCGGGCAGAGAAGTGAAGCAGGGTGCACGCCATCCGCTGACTGCTGTCGTGGAAGAAATTGAAGATATTTTTGTCGGTCTTGGTTTTCAGGTAACAAAAGGACCGGAAGTGGAAACCGATCAGTACAACTTTGAAAAGCTGAACCTGCCGGCGGAACACCCGGCCCGCGACATGCAGGATTCCTTCTATGTGACGACCGATATGCTGCTGCGCACGCAGACGTCGCCCGTTCAGGCGCGCACGATGGAAACGTTTGAAGGACAGGGGCCGGTCAAAATCGTCTGTCCGGGAAAAGTGTACCGCCGCGATGATGACGACGCGACTCATTCCCACCAATTCATGCAGATTGAAGGACTTTATGTAGATAAAAATGTGCAGATGAGCGATCTGAAAGGAGTGCTCGAAGCCTTTGTTCAGAAATATTTCGGGGCCGACCGCAGTATCCGGCTGCGACCGAGTTTCTTCCCTTTCACAGAACCGTCGGTGGAAGTGGACGTTTCCTGCGGCATCTGCGGCGGCAAAGGCTGCCGGGTCTGCAAGTATTCCGGCTGGATTGAAGTGCTGGGAGCCGGCATGATACATCCCAATGTGCTTGAAATGAGCGGATTTGATCCGGAAATCTATACCGGATTTGCCTTCGGTATGGGTGTGGAACGTTTTGCGATGCTGAAATACGGAATCGATGATATCCGTCATTTCTATACAAATGATATCCGGTTTTTAAACCAGTTCAAACGGGCATAAGGAGGATTTCATCATGTTAGTTTCCTATCAATGGTTGAAAAATTATGTAGATATAGAAGACTTAAGCGCAGAAGACGCTGCGGAGCGGCTGACGCGTGGAGGCGTGGAAGTCGATATGCTTCACAACCGCACCGAAGGAGTAGAACACGTCGTTGTCGGTTATGTGGAAGAATGCAGCCCGCATCCGGAAGCCGACAAGCTGAGTGTCTGCGTTGTCGATACAAAAAGTGCGAAACGTACCATCGTCTGCGGTGCTTCCAATATTCGGGCCGGACAGAAGGTAGTTACAGCAGAGCCGGGCGCTGTTCTGCCCGGAGGTATCGAAATTACCACCACCACTCTGCGCGGGCAGGAATCCCAGGGGATGATCTGTTCTCTTCAGGAGCTGGGTGTGGAGCAGAAACTTGTAGCAAAAGAATATCAGGACGGCATCTATGTCCTGCCGGACGACGCCGAGGTCGGTGCGGACGCCGTGGCGGAAATCGGTCTGCGTGACACCGTGCTGGAACTGGATTTAACCCCCAACCGTCCCGACTGCCTGAGCATGCTCGGTGTTGCCTATGAAATGGCAGCACTGCTCGACAGAGACGTTATTCATCCCGACACCGCACATAAAGAAAGCGCAGAACATGCTTCAGACCATGTTTCGGTTCAGGTCGATGTACCAAAAGACAATCCTTTCTACGGCGTGAAAGTCGTGAAAAACATTGTAGTCGGTCCATCGCCGCAGTGGATGCAGAACCGGCTCACGGCAGCCGGAATCCGTCCGATCAGCAACGTGGTGGACATCACAAACTATGTGCTGCTTGAATACGGACAGCCGCTGCACGCTTTTGACCTGGACAGGCTCGGCTCGTCGGAAATTCTCGTGCGCCGCGCAGGAGAAGGGGAAGAGATGACGACACTCGACGGTGAGACACGAACTCTTTCTTCTGAGCATATGGTCATCACAAACGGGAAAGAACCTGTCGCTCTTGCCGGCGTCATGGGCGGTGCATCGTCCGAAGTGCAGGATGACACAACGGCGGTTCTGCTTGAAGCGGCTTACTTCCAGCCGGCCAGAGTCCGAAAAGCCTCGCGCCAGACCGGTATTCGCAGCGAATCAAGCATCCGGTTTGAAAAAGGAATTGATTCCGGACGGGTGGAGGAAGCAGCAGAGCGGGCGGCCTCGCTGCTTGAGACGTACGCCGGAGGTGAAGTACTTCAGGGCAGTGTGGAAGTGGACCATCGTCCTGCAGAAAACAAAAAGATTGAGACGAGTGCGGGGCAGTTAAATGGTCTTCTCGGTATGAATCTTTCCGAAGACGACATGTTATCGATATTCCGTCGTCTCCGTCTGCCGGCATCCGCGGAAAAAGGCGGTATTAAAGTGGAAGTTCCGACGCGCCGGCCGGACCTGGAGCGGGAAGTTGATCTGGCAGAAGAAGCAGCCCGCCTGTACGGGTATGAATACATCCCGACCACGCTTCCGTCCGGCGTGACAACACCCGGATTTTTAACAGACCGACAGCGGCGTGAGCGCCATATGCGCCGCTTCCTTGAAAGCGCGGGACTGAACGAAGCCCTGACGTACACGCTGACGTCCAGAGAACACAGCAGCAGGCTGCAGCTCCATACGCTGCCGGGAAAAGTGGACGTATCGCTGCCAATGAGTGAAGAACGGAGCACGATGCGCACGAGCCTTCTTCCTCAGCTTCTCGACACAGTGCAGTACAACCGTAACCGGCAGATCAACGATGCCGCCCTGTTTGAACTGGGATCCATTTTCATAGGAGAGCCCGGCGGCACGCTCACAAAACAACCTCAGGAAAAAACAGTTCTTGCCGCGGCTGTTACCGGATGGTGGGACACCCATCTGTGGCAGGGCGAGAAGAAAAAAGCAGATTTCTTTGTCATAAAAGGTATTCTCGAAGGACTGTTTAATGAACTGGGCGTCGCTTCTGAGGTGGCGTTTGTCCGGTCTTCTCAAGCGGAACTCCACCCCGGCAGAAGTGCCGACATCTATCTCAACGGTACCTATGCCGGCTTTACCGGGCAGCTTCACCCGTCTGTGGAGAAAGAATGGGACCTTAAGGAAGCGTACGTATTCCAGCTTGATATGGATCTGATTCTTTCTTATGATGCCGTGTCTGTTTTCTATGAAACAGTGCCGCGTTACCCTGCAGTAACCCGGGATATTGCGCTGGTCGTTGATAATGACGTTCCGGCCGGAAAAGTGGAACGCGTAATCAGGGAAGCAGGAGGAAGTCTTCTGCATGATATATCCCTTTTTGATGTATATCAGGGAGAAAACCTGAGTGCCGGGAAGAAGTCTCTTGCGTTCTCCCTTGTTTATCTCGATCCCGACCGCACGCTGACAGATGAAGAAGTCAGCAGGGCCCACGATAATGTACTGAAACGACTCGAAGAAGAAGTGAGCGCGGAACTCAGGAAATAAACGAATAAGGTGATGACTTGGCGAAAAGAGTCTACAAACCTGTATCACATAAAGAATGCCGAACGATTTTTTTCAAATCGTTCGGCATTCTTCATTTCTAAGATACACCGCTGCGCCAACATACTTCGCTTTTACTCCAGAGCACAAGGGCGGCATCGATTCACTGGCGCTCATCGTGTCTTCTTTGCACTCCGGAGCACAAGGGCGGCATCGATTCGCTGGCGCTCATCGTGTCTTCTATGCCGTGGGCACGGCTTGAAAACGAGGAAGTTCGGCTGAGAAAAAGGGGGGACCTTTTCCTAAAGCCGTGCACGTCCTGTGCCGGGCGTAGAAGCCACCACGGCTCGCGGCTGCGGTCCTGCCGGATCAGCTGCTTGTTGAAGCCGACGGACCCCGGCCGTTCCAGGACCCGTTTGCCGGAATCGAAACCGCAACTGAGCTGCTCCGCGATGTGATCACGACGCCAGCCGGTATAACGGAGGAAAAGGAAGCAGATCCGGCCGTACGGATACAGAACAATGCAGGGCGGATGTACGGTGGTTTGTAGAGAATGAAGGCGTTTGTTTGTTTCGTTCAAGTTGGGTGGAACGCAGATGGACGGACGTTCGTTGGGAATGGGTCATAAGGCACTTTAGGGGATTCAGCGCCCCCTCAAACGTCGTCATGAACGAATCCAGGTTGCGTTCAGCCGGGAAACGAACGGGTTGACGCAACAAAGAGCCCGCGTCGCTGCATGAAAAGGGAGAGGAATAGTCCATAAAGCACTTTAGGGGGTTCAGTGCCCCCTCAAACGTCGTTAGGCATGACGCATGAGGCACTTTAGAGGGAGCGGTGCACCCTTAAACGTCATCATGAATGATTCATAAAGCACTTTAGAGTGTTTGGTGCGCCCTTTAAACGTCATTAGCCTGTGGAAGTACGTCACGTGCGGGCGCCGACCTGATCTGCATCCTGCGGGGCACCCGTGACTCGTGCTTTTCTCAGCAGGAGCCGAAGCATTTTGGCTCCACTGCTATGCGGCTCTTGAACAACGCCGCAGAACATTTGTGTTTTCGTGCGCCTATTTTATTTTTGTCCCAGACTCTTTATTCTTTTGTCTGCACGTCTGTTTTACGCTCTTTAAACCTTTGTAAAATCCGGCAGCAGCCTATTTGTTTTTTCGCCTGCCTGAGCGGGTATAATACCAAGGAAAAAACATTTCCATTCAGAAATGATTCTGTTATTATTATGTGTAGGTATTTTGCTGACGACAGGAGGTTTTACCCGTGGATGACGGGAACGATAAGCAGCGCACGACAGTCACCATATTCGGGCAGCCGTACTCGATTGTCGGAGACGAACCTCCCGAACATGTCATGCAGGTGGCAGAGCACCTGGATCAGAAAATGCGTGAATTCAAGGAGCACAATCCTTATTTGGATACGACGAAACTCGCTGTGTTAACAGCGCTCAATATAACGGACGATTACATCAAGCTGAAACAGTCGGTCGAAACCGGCGGGCGAAATGAGAGAGAAGAGGAACGGTAATTCATGCTGAGTCTTTTGATACTCCTGATACTGGTTATCAGTTTTTTTGTTGGGCTTCGGAGAGGTTTTATATTACAGACGATACATTTAGTCAGCTTTTTTATAGCACTGTTTGTTGCTTTTACGTTTTATCATGAGCTGTCCGAGTATTTACGGTTATGGCTCCCTCACCCTGAGATTTCCACCGACGGAGACAGTATTGTCCAAATGATGGTCACTTCGTTTGATCTTGAGGCCGTCTATTACAACGGTATTGCGTTTATCCTGATTTTCTTTGCGGTGAAAATTATTCTCCAGATTATAGGGTCCATGCTTGATTTTGTTTCCAGACTGCCGGTCCTCCGCATGGTGAACCGGTGGCTCGGCGGCGTCCTGTGCTTTGTCGAAACGTATCTGTTGATGTTTATTCTGCTGATGACTGCAGCACTGATGCCTATAGAAATGGTGCAGCAGACCATTGACCAATCCACTATGGCTGACATGATGATAAACCATACTCCTTTTTTGTCCGACTGGCTGAAAGGCCTTTGGATGGAAGAGGTTTAAGAAAAAAACTTCTCTATCAGCGGGAAGTTTTTTCGTACGTTGGAGAAGGGAGGAACCCGGAATGAACAAAAAAGAGGTGATCCAGGCGCTGGAAACCATTGCGGTTTATATGGAGATAAAGGGAGAGAATACGTTTAAAACCTCGGCTTACCGAAAAGCCGCCCAGGCGCTTGAACAGGATGAACGGTCTCTCGCCGAAATCGAGAACCCTGCTTCGCTCAGCGGTATCGGCAAAGGAACCGCCGCTGTCATCCAGGAACTCCGGGATACAGGTCAGGCCGGGGTGCTGGAAACGCTGAAAGCAGACATTCCCGAAGGGTTGATCCCGCTGCTTGACCTTCAGGGACTGGGTGGAAGAAAAGTGGCTAAATTGTATCAGGAGCTGCAGATTACAGATGCCGCTTCGCTGAAACAGGCCTGTGAATCCGGACACGTCCGGGAGCTTTCCGGGTTCGGCGCGAAAACAGAAGAAAAAATACTCGCAGCACTCGAAGATGCAGGAAGCCGTCCGGAACGGCTCCCGGTCGCTTTTATGCTTGAAACAGCGGAAATGCTGGAAGAAGCAATAAGAGGACTTACAGGCATCAAACGGTGGGCCAGGGCAGGAAGCCTCCGCAGGATGGAGGAAACCGTCAAAGATCTCGACTATATTCTCTCGGTTGAAAACACGGATGCTGTCCGAACGGAGCTGCAGGAACTGCCGCATGTATCGGCAGTGATCGCTGACGGGGCGTCCAAAGTATCGCTCGAGCTTGCTCTTTCCTATCCGGTTCAGGTGGATTTCCGTTTAACAGATGACGACGCCTTTGCGACGACACTCCACCATTTCACGGGATCTAAAGATCACAATGTGCAGATACGCCAGATTGCAAAAAGCCGGGGGGAACGTGTGAGTGAATACGGCATTGAAAACCTGGAGAGCAAAGAGGTAACTTCTTTTTCTTCCGAGGAAGCTTTTTTTCACTATCTTGGTCTCTATTATATACCTCCGGAAGCGCGGCGCGGTGCAGATGAAACGATAACATACCAACAACCGTATGAAACGGTGGAACGAAGCGATATTAAAGGGGATCTTCACATGCACACAACGTGGAGTGATGGTGCCCTGTCGGTGGAAGAGATGGCCGAAGAAGTACGGAGCCGTGGTCACGAGTGGATGGCGGTAACGGATCATTCCAAATTTCTGCAGGTGGCGCACGGCCTGGATGAAGAACGTATTCTCCGGCAAATAGAAGAAATTCGGCGTGTCAATGAAAAATATGATGACTTCACGGTGCTTGCCGGCATTGAAATGGACATCCGTCCGGATGGAACCCTGGACATTGAAGATGAAGTGCTGTCGCAGCTTGACGTGGTGATTGCCTCGATTCACTCTTCTTTCTCCCAAAGCCGGGAAGACATTATGATGCGGCTTGATGCTGCGCTGCAGCACCCATCGGTAAATATTATCGCTCATCCTACCGGCCGTTTGATCGGGCGGAGAGAGGGTTATGACGCTGACGTGCAGACACTGCTTGAGAAGGCGGCAGAAACTGGTACGGCACTGGAACTCAATGCCAACCCCAACCGTCTTGATTTATCCGCGGCATGGCTGCGTAAAGCAGTGGAAACCAACACGGTGATTTCGATCAACACCGATGCCCATACACCAAAAATGCTGGATCATATGGAAATTGGAACCGCGTCCGCCAAGAAAGCACTGCTGCAGAAAGAACAAATACTGAATACAAGAAATATAGATGACCTGCGCGCTTTCCTGGAGGGAAAAAAGGAACGCACAGAACGCTGAAACCTGCTTCAAGACAGCTTGTGTTGAAAGGATGACCGGGCATGAACGAACGCGTACGCCGCGTACTGGAATATGACAAGATGAAAGAACAGCTGAAAAACCATGCTGCGTCCACACTGGGACGAAAGAAAGTGGATGCACTCAAGCCCTTTTCCGAACTTGAAAAAGCCGAAGAAGCACTGAGACGAACGGAAGAAGGAGCAAAAGTGCTGCGCTTGAGAGGACAGGCTCCGCTTGGGGGGATTACAGACATACACGCTCATCTAAAACGGGCCGAGATCGGTGGAACGCTGAATGCTGGAGAACTGCTCGAGACCGCCGATACGATTTATGGAGGGCGGCGCATTAAGAAGTTTATCGAAACCATGGTGGAAGAAGATATCGAACTGCCGCTTCTTGCCGGACTGGCTGCCCCGATCGCCCCGCTTTCCGACCTGGAGCGTGAAATTAAACAGTCCATTGATGATCACGGGGAGGTGCTGGATGGAGCCACACCCGCCCTGCGCAGTATCCGTCAGAAAATACGGGGGCTGGAAGCTGATATTCGTTCCAAACTGGAGCAGATGATCCGCTCCTCCGCGCAGCAGAAAAAACTGTCGGATGCGATTGTCACGATCCGCAATGACCGTTACGTTGTTCCGGTCAAACAGGAATACCGTTCTTCATTCGGCGGCATTGTTCATGACCAATCATCTTCGGGGGCAACGCTTTTCATCGAGCCGCAGTCCGTGGTCACGATGAATAACCAGCTGAATGAAGCGCGCGTGCAGGAACGCCAGGAAATTGAACGTATACTAAAGGAGCTCTCGGAACGGGTGCAGGGAGCAGCGGGTCAGCTTCTTGAAAATCTGGACTACCTTGCCGAACTTGATTTTCTTTTTACAAAAGCTCATTACGCGAATGAGCTGAAAGCATCCCGGCCGCATTTAAACGACAGCCGGCGCCTGCGCTTCAAAGAAGCGAAACACCCTCTTCTGGACGGTGATGAAGTGGTGCCGATCGATGTGGAGCTTGGAACGACATTTTCCTCGCTCGTCATTACCGGACCGAACACCGGCGGAAAAACAGTAACACTGAAAACGGTCGGACTCCTCACCCTGATGGCGCAGTCCGGGCTCTATCTGCCGGTGGAGGAAGAATCAGAAGCAGCTGTGTTTTCCAATGTATATGCTGATATCGGGGATGAACAGTCGATTGAGCAGAGTTTAAGTACTTTTTCCTCCCACATGACCAACATTGTTGATATTCTTGATCACGTGGATGAGAAGAGTCTGGTGCTGTTCGATGAAATCGGTGCCGGCACGGATCCTACCGAAGGTGCCGCTCTTGCCGTCTCCATTCTCGATTACGTGTACGCAAGTGGTGCCAGATTGGTGGCAACCACCCACTTCAGCGAACTCAAGGGCTATGCCTACAACCGGGAAGGTGTTATGAACGCAAGTGTCGAATTTGACGTAGAGACTCTGAGTCCGACGTACCGGCTTCTCATCGGCATCCCGGGGCGGAGTAATGCTTTTGCCATTTCGCGCAGACTGGGTCTTGGCGAAAACATTATTGAGGCGGCGGAGTCGGAGGTTCACGCTGATACCCGCCAGGTCGAAAATATGATTACGTCGCTTGAAGAGAAGAAACAGACAGCTGAAGAAGAGCTCGAGGAAGCAAGGAAGACACGCCAGGAAGCAGAGCAGCTGCACCAGGAACTGCAGCAGAATCTTCAGGAAATGGACCACAAAAAACAGGACGTTATTTCGTCCGCCGAAAACAAAGCACAAAAAGAGCTCGAGAAAGCCCGTGAACAGGCTGATGAAATCATTCAAGATCTCCGGCAGCTTCAAAAAGAAGGCCATCAGGTAAAAGAACACGAGCTCATTGATGCAAGAAAACGGATGGATCAGGCAGCGCCGGACTTAAACAAGCGGCAGCAGCAGATCAAAAAGCAGGCGGATAAACAAAGAACATTTGAACCCGGCGATGAAGTGAAAGTACTCAGTTTCAACCAGCAGGGACAGGTTCTTGAGAAAAAAGACGAAAAAGAATACCAGGTACAGCTTGGGATTATGAAAGTGAACGTTAAAGCGGACGATATGGAGAAAATCAAGCAGGAGCCGGTCCGACAGCCTTCCCGCCCCGTAACGAAAGTGTCGGCGGATAATTCCGTGAAACCAGAACTTGATCTTCGCGGAGTGCGGTATGAAGACGCGATGCAGAAAGTCGAAAAATATCTCGACGAAGCTGTACTCGCCGGCTACCCGCAGGTCCATATTATCCACGGCAAAGGAACCGGAGCTCTCCGCAGGGGTGTTAAAGAACTGCTGAAAAAACACCCCAGCGTCGCAGAGGCCAGAGACGGCGGAATGAATGAGGGCGGAATCGGTAATACCGTTGCCCGTTTGAAATAACCAGGAAAAGGTTTCATAAGAGAGGCGGACGATATGGAAAATCTGATGCAGAACCCATTTGTAGAGACAGCGGCAAACTTCAGCGTGGCTGTTCTTTCCCTTATTGTTTTTCTGACGGTTTTTGAAACGATCACTTCGTATAAAAACTGGGAGGAAATAAAAAGCGGAAATATGGCGGTGGCGCTTGCGACAGGCGGGAAAATATTCGGGGTGGCTAATATTTTCCGTTTTTCCATCGAGCATAATGATGCCATACTGACGATGGTACTGTGGGGTGCGTATGGCTTCGTTCTCCTCGTATTCAGTTACGTGATGTTTGAGTTTCTGACACCGATGTTCAAAATCGATGAAGAACTCAAGGCGGACAACCGGGCTGTAGGCCTGATTTCGTTTATCATTTCCGTCGGAATGTCCTTTGTAATCGGCGCCGGTATCCTGTAGTACCAAGTCAATCAGGGGGAGGAGAACTGTCGTGGAACGATTGGCCAAAATCTTAATCGCGTGCTGCATCCTTTTTGTCATATCGGGAGCGGTCTATTTATTGTTTTTTTCATGAAACAGATATGTTTCTTTCACAGCTTGTCCGGGTACATTAAAAACAAGTGAGCAGTTTATTCGCAACGGAGCGATCCGGGTGCTATAATACCAACAGTATCAGGATATTAAGATTAAAAGGAGGACATCACTATGGCTATAGTAAATGTATCCGACCAGGATTTCACAGAACAAACGTCTGAAGGAGTTGTACTCGCGGACTTTTGGGCAGACTGGTGCGGTCCATGTAAAATGATCGCCCCGGTTCTGGAAGAAATCGATTCCGAAATGGGAGATCAAATCAAAATCGCGAAACTCGATGTGGATGAAAACCAGGAAACAGCAGGTAAATTCGGTGTTATGAGTATCCCGACTCTGCTTCTTTTCAAAAACGGAGAAGTCGTGGAACAGATCACCGGATTCCAGCCGAAAGAACAGCTGGAAGAAGTGCTGAACAAACATTTATCCTAAAAACGATCGAAACTGCTGATGTCCGCGTCAGCAGTTTTTTTCGACAGGAAGGTGTTATCGTGCCGGTAAAGCTGAAACGAATGTACGAGAAAACAGACGAACAGGACGGGTACCGTGTACTCGTGGATAAAGTCTGGCCGAGAGGAATTTCCAAAGAGAAGGCGGAGCTTGATGACTGGGCAAAAGAAGTGACCCCGAGTACGCCCCTTAGGAAATGGTTTAATCACGATAAAGAAAAATTTGATGCGTTCGCCAAATATTACGAAGAAGAACTGCAAAACGATAAGAACGCGCAGCAGAAGATAAACGAACTTGCAGAGAAGATTGCTTCAGAGACTGTCACGCTGCTGTTTGCAGCAAAAGATGAAACCTGTAACCATGCGGTGCTTCTAAAGCAGTGGATCGACGAAAAGAGGTGAAGTCCTTGTCCGCCATCAAGGAAAAACTGGCGGTTCTTCCGGCAAAACCGGGCTGTTATTTGATGAAAAACAAACACGGTACCATTATTTATGTCGGCAAAGCGAAAGTGCTGAAAAATCGGGTGAGATCCTATTTTACAGGATCCCACGACGGTAAAACCCAGCAGCTTGTTGCCAATATTCATGATTTTGAATATATCATTACCTCTTCCAATATAGAGGCATTGATTCTCGAGATGAACCTCATCAAAAAGCACGAACCGAAGTTTAATGTCCTTTTAAAAGATGATAAATCCTATCCGTACCTGAAAATCACAAATGAAGAACACCCGCGGCTTATCACGACACGCAAGGTGAAAAAAGACGGCGGCCGGTATTTCGGACCTTATCCAAACGCCATCGCCGCAAATGAGACGAAAAAACTGCTGGACCGGCTGTATCCGCTTAGAAAATGCCGGACGATGCCCGACCGGGTCTGTCTGTACTACCATATCGGCCAGTGTCTGGCTCCATGTGAATTTCATGTGCCGCAGGAAAGAAACAAACAGCTTGTGCAGGATATGGTGCGCTTTCTGAACAATGGGCATCAGGAAGTGAAAAAAGATCTTCAGGAAAAAATGCATGAAGCCTCGGAAGCGTTGAATTTTGAACGGGCCAAAGAGCTGCGCGATCAGATGCAGCATATTGATGCTGTCATGGAAAAGCAGAAAATGACCATCAATGACGGACAGAGCCGGGATGTGTTCGCATATGCCTATGATAAAGGCTGGATGTGTGTGCAGGTCTTCTTTGTGCGGCAGGGCAAACTAATTGAACGTGATGTGTCGACGTTTCCGTTTTATCAGGATCCGGAAGAGGACTTTCTTACATTTCTCGGCCAGTTCTATCTAAATGAAGACCACATTAAGCCCCGGGAAATTCTGCTGCCGCAGGAAGTGGACAAAGATATGGCAGAGCAGCTTGTCGATGTCAAAACCCAGCAGCCTAAGCGTGGACAGAAACGGGAACTTCTGCGCCTTGCTTCCCAGAACGCGGAACAGGCTCTGTCGGAGAAATTTCAGCTTATTGAACGCGATGAAGAGAGAACGATCCGCGCCGTAGAAGACCTTGGAGAGAAAATGAACATTGATACGCCGTTTCGCATTGAAGCATTTGACAACTCCAACATCCAGGGAGCAGATCCGGTATCAGCCATGGTGACATTTCTGGACGGGCGTCCGCACAAAAAGGATTACCGGAAATATAAAGTGAAACAGGTGGAAGGGCCCGACGATTACGCCTCCATGAAAGAAGTGATCCGCCGCCGTTATGTAAGGCTTCTGAAAGAAAAAGCAGAACTGCCTGACCTGATTTTGATTGATGGTGGCAAGGGACAGCTGAGTGCGGCGAAAAGCGTGCTCGAAGATGAACTCGGTCTTCTCGTTCCGGTCGCTGGACTCTCTAAAGATGAGAAACACAAAACATCGGAGCTTTTGACGGGTGATCCGGCGGAAGTCGTCCCCCTTCAACGCAACAGTCATGCGTTCCATCTGCTGCAGCGGATTCAGGATGAAGTGCACCGGTTTGCCATTACGTTTCACCGCCAGACACGTAAAAAGAACATGTTCACATCCATTCTTGATGATGTGCCGGGTGTCGGCGAAAAACGTAAACGCCAGCTTCTGCGCCATTTCGGCTCCGTCAAAAAGATGAAGGAAGCAACGATCGAAGATTTCCGGGGCATCTCCATTCCCGACAACGTGTCGCGCGAATTAATGAAACGCCTTGAAGATAAGGAGTAAACAATACGTACTGCCATTAAAAAAAAGTCCATGAATTATGTAAAAACATCCATTCCACCTTGGATGTTTTTTATTTTATCCTATTAATTGATAATGATTTTCAATATCAATAAAGAGAGGGTAGAGGATAAAATTAAAACGATAAACCAGGGGGGAGTAAAAATGAATACGACACTATTATGGAATCCAAAAGTAATGGTATCAGCACTTATCAGCCTTATTTTTGCAGTATGGTTTACCGGGGCGGTGCAGGCCTCGGAATCGGAAGGGAAAGAAGCGGAAGTAGTGAATAAAACAGCCATCAGCAGTGTACAGGCTTTAAATAACGGTGGCAGTGTAATTGAGGTAACGTTTACCCGGCAGGTTCCATCATTTGACCGCTTTGATGTACAGATTGTACACGACGTTTCGCGGCAGAGAAAAGGGGTGAAAAGAGTGGAGATGAATGAAGACGCGACCGGCGCTGTGCTTCATATGTACCGCTCCGCGGAGCTGGAACGCCTTCAGGATTATACAATGAAAATACAGACCGGGAAAGAGACACTGACGAACGTCGTTCACCGAACCAAGCACATGGATGAAGTGAAGATTGAGAACATGGATGCCGGTGACGTAAAAGAACGGCAGGTGACACTTACATCAGGGAACGGATTAGAGTCGGTAACGGTGCCGGACGAGATGGATATGGATCTCATCCATGCCTTTAATAAAGATATGCATGTCAAAATGAACGGCAGTAATGAAATGGTATCGTACGAAATGGTTTCCGAAGAAGAGCTGGACCGTGATGATTCGTTTGTTGGTCAATTCGACATGCCGCATCATCTTCTTGTGGAGAAAAAACAGGGGACCACGGTAACGGGACTGAGTCAGGAGCTGGACCTTGCTTCTTTTCTGATCGTGAAAAACAACCAAAGAATAACGTTGGATGATGTGAAGCAGGGGGATATGCTCCTCTTCAACGAAGAAGAAGGTGTAGCGGAAGTTTACAATCAAACGGTAAACGGTCCGTTCGAAAGAATATTTGAAGAGTCCATTGATATGGATGGAAGTAACTATGAGTATGCCGGTTCGTTTGTTGAAGAGGAGGGGGATACAACATCCTTTGACTCGGATGTGGCCGAAGAGCTGGAAGGTTCGGTAGCACTGTATCTAGATCCGGATGATTCCATTCTGGCCGTAACAGCTCAGTAGCGGTATATCAGTCAGAAGACGGCCCTTGGCAAAAGGTCGTCTTTTGTCAATGTAAACTGTGTAGTGTAAAATTGTTATTGATTATCATTATCAATTAAGTATGATAGGACAAAGGGGTACCAACTATGGGGATGTTACATCAAGTTTTCGATATAACAGACATACGGGTCGAGAAAATAACGAACGCGGCCCGGGCTGATTACAGCGGAAGGCCTGGTGATTCTATTGTTATGTATGTATTTGAAGGGGAGGGGAAAGTGTCCCGGCAGGAAACCAAAGTCGACATGGAAAAGGGGGATGTTATTCAGTTTCTCAACCATCACACCGGTGGATTATACATCACTCCGCAGCCGCATATCTACATACTATTTGTAACCTTCACTGCAGCCTGGGTGTTCCAAAAAGACGGGAAATGGGGTGTGGAACAGAAAAAGATCACAGGGGAAGCAGACGAGGTGGAAAAAACCATGCATCCTCTGGCCGGGTATTATCTGAACAGGCTGCACCAAATGTGGGTGGAAGATCCATCAGATTATTCACTGATTGTTCCCTATTTTCATCACGTGATGGAAGAAATAGAGCAGGCGCAGACATCCGGGGAGAAAAGTGCTGAATGCGGAATAAAAGCAGCCCGGCATTATATTGATTATCATTTTTATGACAACATTCCGGTACAGAAGCTTCTGTCCTGTTCAACATTGAGCAGTTCCGCATTCTATAAAGGTTTTAAGTACTATACGGGGAAAACACCGAGGCAGTACATTATACATAAAAGAATGAAAGAGGCCGGCAGACTGCTGCAGTGTACATCCATGCCGATTTTCAGAGTGGCACAGGAAGTGGGATACGAAGACAGTTACTATTTCAGCCGGCTTTTCAAACAGTTCAGTGGTTTGTCCCCGAAGGAATTTCAGAAGAATATCGACACCCAGGATAAAATGTCCTGAGGCAGAACGGGTGAGAAATTTTCACCCGATTTTGTTCTGTTTATTTGTTTGACAAAAAAATAATATTATAAAAATCATTGACTGTATTGTTTATTTGTCTTACAATTCAAATTACTAAATAAGTAATAACGCTTTTATAAGCTTTTAGGTTAGAGGGGAGGGGGCAGATTGAGTAACGATACCGGCCCGATAAAAATGGAATCCGTTAAACGGAGAACGCTTGCCAGCCAGGTGATTGAACAGATCATCGGCCTGCTGATGAATGGTCAGTTAAAAGCAGGGGATAAGCTCCCTTCGGAAATGGAACTGATGGATATGATGTATGTGAGCAGACCCGTGTTGAGGGAAGCGCTGAGTTCGCTTGAAACGCTGGGAGTTATCCACCGGAAAACGAAGGAAGGCACGTTTTTTTCCAATAAAGTGGGGAGCGAACCATACCGTATCATGCTCGCTCTATCGGTCGGGGACATTGATACGATTATCGAAACCCGTCTTTCCCAGGAACTTGGCCTCGTCTCTCTGGCAGCTGAAAAAATGTCGGAGCTGGAACTGAAAAGGCTGGAAGAGACGATTGAGATTATGGAGGCAGCTGATGGCGATTACTCCGAAACGGACCGGGAATTTCACCGGATTATTGCACACAGTGCAAGCAACTCCATAACAGAAGGCATTATTGATCCTCTTTTGAACATGTATGATAAAACACTGGAAAACATCGCGCTTGTAGACCGGAATAAGTCAAAAACACTACAACAGCACAAAGATATTTACCAGGCGCTTAGAAACCGGGATCCCATTGAAGCTCACGCAAGCATGTACCGCCACCTTGATCATGCAAGAAACAGGCTGATTCGTCCAATTACAAAGAAAGAAAATACAGAGAGGGAGGATGAGTAACATGACGGATAAGCGAAAAGCACCGGAAGGGATTTCCGGTTTCCCGGTTACACCCTTTAATGAAAGCGGAAACATAGACAAAGAAGCTTTAACCGAAAATATTGAGTTTCTGCTGGATGAGGGACTTGAATCTATATTTGTGGCCTGCGGAGCCGGAGAATGCACGAACATAGGCATGGAAGAATTCGAAGAAATGACAGAGCTGGCTGTTTCGGTGACTGCTGGAAGGGCTCCTGTTTACACCGGTGTAGGCGGAAATATATCTGAATCCTTGAAAAAGGCGGAAATTTCCGAAAGAAAAGGGGCAGGCGGTTACCTGATCCTTCCTCCTTATTTGATTCAGGGAGAGCAGGAAGGACTCTATGAGTATTATAAAACCATCATCACAAGTACAGATTTGAACGCGATTCTCTATCAAAGGGGGAATGCACTGCTGCAGCTTGAAACGTTGAAACGCCTCACAGATTTTCCACAGGTTGTAGGGCTGAAAGATGGTGTGGGAGACATGGAAACCAACATCGAATTCACGCAGGAAATCGGAGACAGGCTGGGATGGCTGAACGGGATGCCGATGGCCGAGCTTACGATGCCGGCTTATATGCCGCTTGGGTTCAACTGCTATTCCTCGGCTATTTCCAACTATATCCCGCACATTTCGAGAACGTTTTATGATGCGCTTAAGGAGGGTGATGACGATCAGGTGAAAGAAATCTATAGAGATGTAATACTGCCGATCAATCGAATCCGACGGAAGCGGAAAGGATATGCCGTAGCTTTAATTAAAGCCGGAATGGAAATTGTAGGTCTGCCTGTTTCAAATACGGCAAGGCCCCCTGTCACACCGGTGGAAGACGACCATTATGAAGAGTTGAGAGAAGTGCTGAAAGCTGCATTGAAAAAGTATCCGCCAAATCGCGAAGTGACACTTTAAAACAAAGTTAAATTTATCGGGAGGGGTATTATGGCTGTCAAAACATTTAACGAATTTTCCAATTACATAAACGGGGGATGGGTTCCTTCGAACACAAAGGAGGGTGTAACAAACAGAAATCCGGCTGATTTAAGTGACGTTGTCGGCAGTGTGCAGAAGTCTTCGGCTGAAGATCTGGAACAGGCTGTAACAGCGGCTTCCTCAGCTAAAAGAGAATGGAGAAAACTCTCCGGTGCCGAGAGAGGAAATTATCTGTACAAGGCAGCTGGTTTGATCGAAAACCGCAAAGAAGATATAGCGCAGTGCATGACCCGTGAAATGGGAAAGACACTCCCTGAAGCAAAAGGAGAAACAATGCGAGGCGCAGCGATACTGCGGTACTACGCCGGAGAAGGAATGCGCAAAACAGGAGATGTTATTCCATCCACAGATAAAGATGCCCTGATGTTCACGACGCGGGCGCCACTCGGCGTTGTCGGTGTCATCACACCGTGGAACTTCCCTGTAGCTATTCCCGTATGGAAGACAGCACCGGCGTTAATTTACGGAAACACTGTCGTTCTCAAGCCGGCAACAGAAGCTGCCGTGACATGCGCGAAAATCTTTGAATGTTTTGAAGAAGCAGGGTTTCCTGCCGGTGTTGTAAACATGGTAACCGGTCCGGGATCTGTCATAGGTCAGGGTCTTGCTGACCATCCGGAAGTGGGCGGTATAACCTTTACCGGATCCAACAGTGTAGGAAAGCAGATTGGTCAGTCCGCTCTCGCCAGAGGCGCTAAATACCAGCTCGAAATGGGCGGCAAAAACCCGGTCATTGTGACAGAAGACGCGGATCTGGATCAAGCCGTGGATGCTACCATCAGCGGCGGACTCCGCTCAACCGGACAGAAATGTACCGCCACAAGCAGAGTTATTGTACACAGCGGTGTTTACGAAGCTTTTAAAGAGAAGCTGACAGCGAAGGTACAAGAAATAAATACCGGCAACGGTCTGAACGAAGGGGTTTGGATGGGGCCGAGCGTAAGTGAAAGCCAGCTTAACACGGTTCTTCACTATATTGAAAGAGGAAAAGAAGAAGGCGGCACGGTTCTATGCGGCGGCGAACGGCTGACAGGAGGCGAATACGACAACGGATACTTTGTGGCGCCGACCGTCTTTGAAGACATCGAAACAAATATGACCATCGCCCAGGAAGAAATTTTCGGTCCGGTTCTGGCGTTGATGAAAGTGGATTCGGTAGATGAAGCCATTGAACTGGCCAACGATGTCGAATACGGATTGAGCGCCTCTATCTTCACAACCAATGTACAGAAGATGCTCGCCTTTATCGATGACATGGAAGCGGGTCTCGTCCGAATCAATGCAGAGAGCGCTGGTGTAGAACTGCAGGCACCGTTTGGCGGAATGAAGCAGTCCAGTTCCCATTCCCGCGAACAGGGTGAAGCGGCAAAAGAATTCTTCACCGATATTAAAACCGTTCTCGTCAAGTAAGTGGGAAGCATTTGTCCCCCCTTTTTCCCTTTTCGCATCAGGAAAAGGGGGAGACTTTATATTTGATAATGTATGTAAGCGCTTTTTTTAATGCTTTGATGAGAAGTAAACCGAACTCGAATGATCATTCATGTTATGAAAGGAGAGGTCTACAAATGAAAAAAACCATGTATATTTTGATGGCGGCGCTGCTGGGGATTCTGTTGGCGGCCTGCGGTGAATCATCCGGAAGTGAAGAAACAGCAGGAAGCGGAGAAACATCAGCGGAAAAGGGGGGAGGTTCAGGCGAAGCCGCTCTTGATCTTTCCAGAATGCGGGTGGTTATCGGTTCAACATCCACCGGCGGGGATACGTATCAAAACGCAGAGGCTGTCAGCAGGTACGCCGAAGATATCCTGAACACGAACATGCAGGTGGACGCGGTTGGCGGCGTTCAGGCATTTGATGCACTATCCAGTGCATCGAATGACGGAAGCACCGTCATGTTTTTCCACGATATGGCGTATCTCGGTGTAGAATACGGATCGTTTGATCAAAGCAACAAACTGGAGAATTATACTATTGGACCGATGGTATCAACCAACCCCGGGAACGCGTTTCTGGCAAGCGCAGACGCGCCATATGACTCGATGGCTGAATCAGCGGAATGGCTGAGCAGCAATCCGAATGAAGAGATTACAGTTGCCATTCAAGCCGGCGGCGTCTCTGAAATTGTGTTCAACGGATACTATCTATGGGTGCAGGAAGAGTACGGGGAAGAAGTGTCGAACAGAATTAAAGCTTACGTGACAGGATCACAGCAGGATAAAGACCAGGCACTATGGGACGATAACGCCGACATCATTCACGGCTCGATCGGTGCGAACAATCAGTACACGAAAGACGGCGTGGAAGACCAGGTGAAGATGAAATTTCTGGGCATCACAGCCGGCGAAAGAGTGGAAGGCTTTGATATCCCGACTCTTGCGGAACAGGGAATCACTGTTGGAGGCGAAGAATTCACATTCGATAAAGAATTTTTCTTCCTTCTTCCAAAAGACGTGAATGAAAATGTCGTAACAGCTCTGGACAATGCGGTATCGCAGGTTGTAGAAAATGAAGACTATCAAAGTGACCTTAACAACAACGCTTATACTCCGAACTATATGCCGTCCGACGAAGCAGAAGAGTACCTGCTTGATAAGCGCGAAACGATGCGTTCCATTATTGAAAGAGCACCGGACTTGAATAATATCGCACAATAACCGGGCAAAGCTGGAGCCGGCTGATGTTGGCTGCCGGCTCCGCTGCCTCCAAAGGAAGAGGGTGAAAGACATGTCGGATTTCTTCACAATAGAAATGTCTTATAATACCTACCACATTATTTTTCCGAGAATTATTTTGGGGATCCTCATCATTCTTGGACTCATTCTTCTTGCGGCCAATATCAAGAAAGTCGTCGGAAAAGAAGGAAATGGTGTTTCGTTCAAATTTTTTACCGAAAACTACGACAAACTCAAACTCTACGGCACGATGATTTTACTGATTGTGTACGCGCTGGCTCTGCCCAGACTCGGATTTCTGGCAGCGAGTCTGTTGTTCATGTTCGCGATCACCCTGCTTTATATAGGAAATGTCAAACTCAGATCCATCTTCATCTCTTTATCCAATTCACTGGCCACGGTTCTTATCGTATGGTACGTGTTTGGAAATCTATTCAGTATCACACTGCCGTAAGGGGGAGAAAACGATGCCCATGTTTGAAGTACTTACCCCATTGTCCGTTTTATTATGTCTTTTCGGCGTATTGATTGGGATTATCATGGGGTCTATTCCAGGAATGACAGCAACAATGGCTATCGCTATTTTTCTTCCCGCTACATACGCGCTGGATATGATTAACTCCATTGGGTTATTAATTGGTTTGTATGTGGGTGGAATCAGCGGCGGGATGGTACCAGCGGTTCTGCTGAACATTCCAGGGACGCCTTCATCGCTGTGCACCACATTCGACGGCTATCCAATGACACAGAACGGAGAAGGGGAGAAAGCGCTGAAGGTGGGAATTACTGCTTCCATTATAGGTGGATTTGTCAGTTTAAGTATTCTCTTCTTTTTTGCTCCGGTGCTTGCCTCCTTTGCTATTGATTTCTCCGCTGTGGACAAATTTCTGATTGTTGTGTTCGCCTTAACTGTCATTGCTTCTATTTCAAAAGGAAGTCTTCTCGGCGGTGTGTTCAGCGGTGTCCTCGGGGTATTCATAAGCTTGATTGGAAGATTCCCGGACAACAACCAAATTCGGCTAGTGCCGCCCGGGTTTGAACAGGAGCTGGTGTACGGCTTTTCTCTTCTTCCCGTCCTGATCGGCCTGTTCGCGATTGGGCAGAACCTTCAGGAGTCAGAAGAAGGACTTGTTGCAGCTTCACATCAGAAAATCGATCTGGCAAAAAACAAGGCCAAACAATTTAAATTCCGTATTTTCAAAGGACAGTTTGTCAACACCGTTCGTTCCTCCATCATCGGCACCTTTGTCGGGATGCTGCCCGGTGTCGGCGGGAGCGCGGCTTCCATCACTTCGTATTCCCAGGCCAAAAACTTTTCCAAAAATCCCGAAAAACTTGGAAAAGGGGAACCCGAAGGCATGATCGCCAGTGAGTCCGCGAACAACGGGTTGATCGGAGGCGCTCTTGTTCCGCTTCTTTCCCTTGGAATACCGGGAGACAGTACAACTGCCATACTGGTCGGTGCCTTTTTGCTGCAGGGAATTGAAGTTGGACCGTTATTCATTACGACAAATCCCGACCTTTGGAGCGGTATCGTGTTCGCGCTTGTCATCGCCAACATTGCCATGTTTATCATGATGTTTTTCTCAATCAAGTATTTCGCGAAGATTGTGTATATTCCAAAGCATATTATTTTTCCGATTATTATGCTCATGTGTGTGGTTGGATCGTATGCCATCAACAATGGTGTAATGTTCGATGTATGGACACTTTTGCTCTTCGGTCTGGTTGGTTATATCTTCCCGAAAGTCGGCATTCAGATCGCCCCGTTTTTGATTGGATTCATACTCGGTACACAAGGGGAAAAGTATTTCATTGACAGTCTGAAAGGAAGCGGCGGCGATTTAACTGTATTTTTCACGGATGGTCCACTCGCCATCGGATTGTGGGTCGTGATTATTGTATCGGTTGTCTATGCGGTCATTGACAACCGCAGAACGAAAAAAGCCGAATCAGCTTCGTAAATAGGAGAGGTTAGATATGGGAACAAACACGAAAACACAAATGGAAACACCGGCAGTTGCCAGCCTTAAGGTATACACTGTTGCCGGATCGGACAGTATGCTTTTGAATCTAAGCGGTGCCCACGGCCCGTATTTCACTCGAAATGTTGTCATCCTGACGGATAACAGCGGCAATACGGGAGTTGGAGAGGTTCCTGGAGGCGAGCATATCCGGCAGACAATTGAGGATTCCGAAGCGCTGCTGAAAGGTGAATCCATCGGGAACTATAAAAATATCCTGAAAAAGGTTCGGGAAACGTTCTCAGACCGTGATTCCGCCGGCCGTGGAGCACAGACATTCGATCTGCGTGTTACTATTCATGCAGTGACAGCGCTTGAAGCAGCCCTTCTTGATCTGCTTGGAAAACATCTGAATGTTCCGGCCGCGGCACTGATGGGAGATGGGCAGCAGCGGACGGAGGTGGAAACACTCGGTTATCTCTTTTATATCGGAGACCGGAATAAAACCGATCTGCCGTATGCAGGGGATCTCCATGCAGAAGATGACTGGTTCCGTCTGCGCCGCGAAGAAGCATTGACACCGGACGCCATTGTCCGACTGGCAAAAGCAGCGTATGAGCGCTACGGATTCCGGGATTTCAAGCTGAAAGGCGGCGTTCTCCGCGGTGAAGAAGAAATGGAAGCTGTAACAGCGTTGTCTGAAGCTTTTCCGGAGGCGCGTATCACTCTTGATCCAAATGGAGCATGGTCGCTTGAGGAAGCGGTCCGGCTTTGTGAAGGGAAACATGACGTATTAGCTTATGCGGAAGATCCATGCGGAGCGGAACAAGGTTTTTCCTCCCGCGAAATCATGGCTGAGTTCAAAAAAGCCGTCAACATGCCGACCGCGACCAACATGATTGCGACGGACTGGCGGCAGATGGGGCACGCTGTGCAGCTGCACGCGGTCGATATTCCGCTTGCCGATCCCCATTTCTGGACGATGCAGGGTTCGGTCCGTGTCGCGCAGATGTGTCACGATTGGGGACTTACATGGGGGTCGCATTCCAACAATCACTTCGACATTTCGCTTGCGATGTTCACCCATGTGGCTGCCGCAGCCCCGGGCAATATTACAGCCATCGACACCCACTGGATCTGGCAGGACGGTCAGCGGCTGACAAAAGAGCCGTTCGAAATCGCCGGTGGCAAAATCAGCGTTCCGGAGAAGCCGGGACTTGGGATTGATGTAGATATAGAAAAAGTGGAAGAAGCCCATGCTTTGTATAAAAAAATGGGACTCGGCGCGAGAGATGACGCGGCAGCCATGCAGTATTTGATACCAGGCTGGACATTCGATGCCAAACGCCCAAGCTTAGTCCGGTAACCAAAAATAAGTATGATGTAAAACCCGAACGATGACAGACGCTCATCGTCCGGGTTTTTTGTGGTTCAGGGGGCATAGATCCCATAAATGTGAAATATGGTGTGAAATGGTAAGAAGGACTTTCGGTTTTTCTTGTTTCTAGTAAAATAGCAGGTAAAAGTATACAGAAAAAGTGGGGGGTAAGATGGAGGATATCAAGGAAAGACTGCAACGGATGAAGGAGGAGCAGCATAAGCTGTCCAAAGAATTTGACGCGGTTGTATCAACATATGAAAACAGTGATGTCCATCAGCATAATGAAACCCTGCAGCGGGAGAACGAAGCTTACCAGAAAGCTTTGGAAGAACTCCGCACAACCTATCAGGATGTAAAAAAAGAAAATGAGAATCTGCGGCATGCCCTGCAGGAACAGATGCTGGATGAAAAAACGAACATCCTGAAACTGTCCAGGAAAAAGATGCATACCTATTTCGGCAAAGCTATGGACAGCACCCGTGACCAGCTGAGCCGTTTTGAAGAAGATGCGAAAAAGAATATAGAACAGCTCAAACATAAGAGGGCGCAGTCTATTCATCAGGAAGCAGAAGCGGTCGATCAGCGGCTGCAGGAGTTGACGGAGGAAGTGGAAGAAGCAGCACGGAAGGAACGGAATCTGCTGGCAGAGCAGGAACGGGATCTGCTGTATTCCATGTCGCAGAGCTACGAAGATTTTGCCGGTGGAGATATAGACGAAGAAACGATAGAAAAGCGGAAGAAAGAAAATCAGATAGAAATGAAGATCGGTTTGAGCTGGATCAACAAACTCGGTATTCTGTTGATTCTTTTAGGGGTGGCGGCAGCCTTCCGCTATTCCTATACGACGTGGTTCAATGACGAAATTAAAGGCGCGGCCTTTGCTGTGCTCGGTCTGTTGATGCTCGCGGCCGGCGAATGGTTCTTTCGTAAACAAAAACAGACGTTTGCGGTCGGTTTGACCGGCGGCGGGATTGCCGTGTTGTATGGATCGGTCTTTTTCAGCTACTTTCTGCTGGAGATTATCGGAATGACGCCGGCTCTTGTTTCATCCGTCGTCATTACCGCCGGAGCCATCGCCCTGTCTCTTTATTATCAATCCAAAACCGTGTGTACATTCGGTCTCGTCGGCGGTTATCTGCCGTTTTATTCCTATATGGCGGCGTTTGGTCTGGATGAGACGGCTGTGTATGCGGCGATGGTTTATTTTATGTTATTGAATGGATCCGTGCTGGGACTGTCGTTTCAAAAACGATGGACCATTGTGCATCAAATCAGCTTTTGGTTGAATATCCCTACCTTTTTGATCCTTACTGCTTTGTCACCGGTGAAAGGAGTAAGTTTCGTTTTTGCCATCGCAACGTTCCTGCTGTATCTTAGTCTAACGGCTGCGTATCCGTTTATCTATAGAACCGCAATAAAGTATGCGGATGTAACGCTGCTTTCGATGAATACGCTGGTCAGCTGTGCCGTCATGTATTTCCTCCTGCATGTGATGCAGTGGGAAGACGGTGCCGGCCTTCTGGCTCTGTCATTCGCAGTCCTTTACTTTGCCCTTGGACAGCTGGCTGCAGAGCGGATGAGTGGTGAAAAACAGACTGTTGTGCTGTTTTACGGATTAGCCCTTGCATTTATGGTGCTTGCGGTACCGTTTCAGTTCGATTGGGAATGGGCGGCGCTCGGCTGGCTGGCCGAAGCTCTTGTCATTATGTTTTATGCCAATCAATACAGCGTCAGACTGCTCGAAAAAGCCGGATGGGTTGTGCTTGGTCTTTCGTTTGGCATGTTCGCTGTAGAAGCGGCCAGGTATGTGGATGGAGAAAACCCTCCGCTGTTCCATCTCGAATATACCTTTATGACAGCAGGCCTGCTGCTTGTTATGTTCTACTACATCCATGCTCAGAAAAAAACGGCGCATGTCGTGCTTTTTCGGGGATTTCATCGATTTATTGATGTCGTAAAGTATGTCGCCCTTATGAATCTCTGGATCTATGCTGTGTATGAAAGTCTGCACTGGTACTACGAGTTCGTCCCGGTATCCTTTGATCATTACTGGTTTTACCAGTGGCTCATCCTGGCCTTCTTATCTGTCGGAATCGGGTACGGCATGAAGAAAACACCACTTCTGTACGATAAAGTTGTCGGATATCTGTGCCTGTTTTTATATGGAACAGGCGGGCTGGCCGCCTTCGTTGTCACAGCGGCGATTCCGGCGGTCGGCACAGACGCGGATCGATTGGTGGATTATACGGCGCTTGCTGTACTGATTGTATGTCAGGCTGTGATTTTCACGACAGGCCGTGATCTTCTGCTCGCCTTTATGCGTGCGCGGCACATGAACGCGGAATGGTACCCTGCTGCTTCCGGTCTTTACTTTTTCATCATTCAGGCGGCGTTTCTCCATGTGCAGCTGCAGCTTGACGGCGCCGGCTTTGTGATCAGTCTCATTTATCTCATCACAGCGCTTGGTTACATCACTTATGGTTTTATGCGCGGTTTTGTCTATATCCGCCGGATAGGTCTCGCGCTGACGTTGTTTGCTACAGGCAAGCTCTTTCTCGCCGATCTTGCGTTCCTGGGAGAAATGAGTCAGATCGCGGCTTACTTCTGTTTCGGCATTGTATTAATCGGCATTTCCTATCTGTATCAAAAAGTATCAAGCAGACAGAAGGAGCAGGCATAAAAAAATGATATTTCAGGTTTGGAAAAAGAAACGGAGAGTGGTGTGATGACTCGATCGATTCTTGTATTATGTCTATTATCTGCACTGCTTGTGATTTTTCCTTTTTATATAGAAGTGTACTATACCAGCATATATTACACAGGACTTGTCCTGATAATTGGGGCAGCTTCCTGTGTATTGTATTGGAGAGGGGCTTTGCAGAAGAGATTTTATAAACGATGGAAAAGAGAAAGACACCAGAAGACGGGCTGGATTATTCTAAAGGAAACCATCCGGTCAAGTGTCACGATGTTTATGTATGTATCCACCGGTTTTTTTATGGTGGAAGGGCTTCTGCCTACAGACATTCTGTACGCATTTTTGACAAATCCGTCCGGACTGTCAGCGTTTCTTATTGTGAATGCGGCAGCCGGCACCACGGCCCGGTTTGAAAACGAGAAAAGATACAACCGGATCGTGGACGAGTGGATGGATGAAGGGCGCTCTTTTCCCGATGCAAAAGAGTGAGATACTGTGCCGCTCCCATCGCAGTACGGTTGGAAAAGCTGAAGGGAACGGCAGGTATCTGCCGCTTCACGGAGGTGCCTGCTTCCGGTTTAGTCCCAGTATACGTGAAACAGTACACGCTTTCGTTTTTCAGTGACCATCGTTTCTGCGGAGGTATTTTTGAGGTGTTCCATCTGTTCTGCAAGAAATCCCGCTTCGAGATGGCGGTCGAGATGTTTCTCCTCGCGGGCCAGGGGCATCTCAAATTCCATTTCTTTACGTTTTTCCGATGTTAATGCCAGATCCCCCCAGCCGGCTTCCCGGAAAAACACCTGCATTTCTTCTATTGTCTCTTTTTTGTATTCCCGCGCGATGCGTCTGCCGCCCCAGTACAAAATATCGGGTTCGTCGGTGCCGAGCAGTGCCGGGAGGAGTGTTTCCCGCAACAGTGAGTAGTTAAAATCATTCATGGTTATCTGTCCTTTCCGCCATCTGCCATTATACCTTTAAAAGCTGGAAATCGCTATAGCTTATACCTTTCAGTCATGATATACTGTAGCCCGAATTCCAGTCGGAGGTAAGAGCGATGAAAAAAGGGTTGGAACGTTTCATGACGCCGTTTCGGATCATAATAACCGTTTATATATTATCGATGTTTTTATTCAGTTTTCTATTATGGCTGCCTTTTTCCCATCAGGACGGGATAGAGATGTCCTACATGGAATCTCTGTTCACGTCCGTATCCGCGGTTAGTGTAACGGGTCTCAGTGTCATTGATGTGTCAGAATCACTAAGCTATACCGGTGTTGTATTTCTTGCGCTCGCTATGCAGGTGGGAGGCATCGGCATTATGTCGCTTGGGACATTTGTGTGGATGCTGTTCGGCCGGAAAATCAACCTGTCCCAGCGGCTGCTCATCATGGTGGACCAGAATCAGTACCAGTTTTCCGGAATGGTGAAGCTGATGCGCGGCATTCTACTGCTTGCGCTTGCCATTGAACTGGTCGGTGCTCTGATACTCGGCACGTATTACCTGCAGCACTTTGACACGGCTGCCGAAGCCTATTACCAGGGGTCATTCGCTGCACTGAGTGCCTTTACCAATGCCGGCTTTGATGTGACGGGACAGTCGCTGATTCCGTTTGCGGGCGATTATTATGTGCAGTTTATCGTACTGCTTCTTATCTTTGCCGGAGCGATTGGTTTTCCGGTATTAATGGAAGTACGCGAATACTTCACAACGAAAAGCAGTTATTTTAAATTCAGCCTGTTTACAAAAGTAACCGTCACGACGTACTTTCTGATTTTTGTTATAGGCGCCGCAGGTATATGGGTGCTGGAACGGGGAATGTTTTTTGATGGGATGGCCTGGCATGAGCAGTTTTTCTATTCCATTTTCAATTCAGCTACGGCAAGAAGTGCCGGTCTGACAACAATGGAGACGTCTTCGTTTTCCCTTCCGACGCTGCTTCTCATTTCGCTGCTCATGATTATCGGCGCAAGTCCGTCCAGTGTAGGGGGCGGTATCCGCACAACAACCCTTGCCGTGATGTTTTTGTCCATCCGCAGCTTTGCGCTTGGAAAAAGTGATGTAAAAGTATTCGGCCGGGAAATTCATCCGGAGGATAAGCAAAAGGCATTCATGGTGCTGTCTTTCTTCATGTTCGGTCTTTTCCTGGCTGTCACGCTCATTACAGCTTTCGAGCAGGGCAATCCGAAGGTGGAACTTATCGATATTATATTTGAAACAAGCTCTGCCTTTGGAACGACAGGCCTTACGACCGGGGTGACAGCGAATCTGTCAAACCCAAGCCTGTTCCTGTTGATGCTGCTTATGTTTATCGGTAGAGTTGGTATATTGGTGCTGCTTTTCTCCGTGAAACGAAAAGAAACGAAATCATCGTTCCGCTATCCGACAGAACGTATGATTATCGGCTGAGAAGAAATACTGAAAAATGCCCGGCTGAACCGGGCATTTTTTAAGCTCAAAACTGTTATGAAGGTGTATCCGGTTTCTTGACTAGCTGTGACAGGGGGAGTACAATTAATTTGTCGGAATGATGAAAACGACGCGGGTTTTTGTTGAGTATTCAGACTAATTGGTCTATACTGCTCAACCCTATCACAACCAGGGAAGATGCAGGATTTCGGTTATACATAACAGAATGTGGCGCGTTGATTGCGCATGGAATCCATGCTGCCTCTGGAGAAGAAACAGGAGGTCGTTCATCGAACAAGAATAAGAAGCCGTTTACGACGAATCATGAATCAAAATTTTTTTAGGAGGAACATAGGCATGGCTGAAAACCGCGATTTTATGAACCGCAGACTTCATTCGCTGCTCGGTGTCATCCCCATAGGGATTTTTCTGATTCAGCATTTGACGGTCAATTTCTTTGCAACACGCGGCGCTGAAGCATTCAATGCTGCTGCGCATTTCATGGAGAGTTTACCATACCGCATTTTTCTGGAAATCTTCATCATTTTTCTCCCTATTCTCTTTCACGCCGTATACGGACTGTATATAGTATTCCAGGGAAAAAGCAACACCACCCGGTTCGGCTTTTTCAGAAACTGGATGTTCCTTGCACAGAGAATTACGGGAGTTTATCTTCTGGTCTTCATTGCATGGCACGTTTGGCAGACACGTGTGCAGGCCGCTTTTGGCGCAGACGTGAACTATGATATGATGGCGGAAATACTTAGCAGCCCATTTATGCTTGTATTCTACATCATCGGCGTGCTCTCAGCGACATTTCATTTTTCCAATGGTCTCTGGTCATTTCTCGTCTCGTGGGGCATTACAGTAACCCCCCGTTCCCAGCGGCTTGCGACCTATGCGACAGCGGTTGTTTTTGTCGCCCTGTCCGTTATTGGAATGAGTGCGCTGCTCGCATTTATCAATCCTGATTTAGCGAATATGTAAGGGAGTGTATCACACATGAGTGATGGTAATATTATCGTAGTCGGCGGCGGGCTCGGAGGCCTGATGGCGACCATTAAAGCAGCCGAAGCCGGCAAACAGGTAGACCTTTTTTCCGTCGTTCCCGTTAAGAGATCCCACTCTGTCTGTGCTCAGGGCGGCATTAACGGTGCCGTCGACACAAAGGGTGAAGGGGATTCTCCGTGGGAGCATTTTGATGACACCGTGTACGGCGGTGACTTTCTTGCGAACCAGCCTCCGGTAAAAGCGATGGCGGAAGCAGCGCCGGGCATTATTCACCTTCTCGACCGGATGGGCGTTATGTTCAACCGCACATCGGAGGGTCTGCTTGATTTCCGTCGTTTCGGTGGAACGCAGCATCACCGCACAGCATTTGCGGGTGCAACCAGTGGACAGCAGCTTTTGTATGCCCTCGATGAGCAGGTACGCCGCTATGAAGTGGAAGGACTGGTGAACAAATATGAAGGCTGGGAATTTCTCGGTGCTGTTCTGGATGAAGAAGAACGCTGCCGTGGCATTTCCGCCCAGAACCTGACAACTATGGAAATTGAAACGTTCCGCTCCGATGCTGTCGTAATGGCAACCGGCGGACCTGGCATTATTTTCGGAAAAACGACCAACTCCATGATAAACACAGGATTTGCCGCTGCAAGGCTGTATGAACAGGGTGTTTATTATGCAAACGGAGAATTTATCCAGATTCATCCAACAGCTATTCCCGGTGATGACAAGCTCCGTCTGATGAGTGAATCCGCGCGCGGGGAAGGCGGACGTGTCTGGACATACAAAGACGGCAAACCGTGGTATTTCCTGGAAGAAAAGTACCCTGCCTACGGAAACCTTGTACCGCGTGATATCGCGACCCGTGAGATTTTTGATGTGTGTGTCAACCAAAAACTCGGGGTGAACGGGGAGAACATGGTGTACCTTGACCTTTCCCACAAAGATCCAAAAGAGCTCGACGTCAAGCTCGGCGGCATCATGGAAATATATGAGAAGTTCATGGGAGACGACCCACGTAAAGTACCGATGAAAATCTTTCCGGCTGTCCACTACTCCATGGGCGGCATGTGGGTGAATTATGATCAAATGACAAACATTCCGGGACTGTTCGCAGCCGGGGAATGTGATTATACCCAGCACGGCGCAAACCGCCTGGGCGCAAACGGACTTCTTTCCGCTATCTACGGCGGCATGGTTGCCGGACCTAGTGCAGTGGAATACGTCAACGGCCTCGATAAACTGGCTGAAGATCTTCCTTCTTCCATCTATGATCGTTACAAGAAAGAGAATGAAGAGGAATTTGAAAACATCATGAACATGCGCGGGGAAGAGAATGCGTATGCCCTTCACCGGGAACTCGGGGAGTGGATGACAAACTACATGACGGTTGTCCGTGAAAACGACAGACTGCTTGAAACAGATGAAAAAATCCAGGAACTGATGGAGCGTTATAAAAACATCAATATGCCGGATACGGCACGCTGGAGTAATCAGGCTGCTTCTTTCACACGCCAGCTGAAAGGTATGTTGAACCTTGCCCGTGTCATGACGCTCGGCGCGTATCACCGTAATGAAAGCCGGGGCGCGCATTACAAACCGGAATTTCCGGAACGTAATGATGAAGACTATCTGAAAACAACGAAAGCAAAATACAATCCGGAAAAGAACGAGCCGGCGTTTGAATATGAAGATGTTGACGTTTCCCTGATTAAACCGCGGAAACGGGATTATTCGAAAGGAAAGGAATCTGAGAAACAAGGAGCTGGTAAACAATGAGCGAAGATAAACAGGTTCGTTTTATCATCACGCGCCAGGATAGCCCGGACAGTGAACCGTACACAGAAGAATTCAATCTCAGCTACCGTTCGAATATGAATGTGATTTCAGCCCTGATGGAAATACGCCGCAACCCTGTCAATGCCGAAGGTCAGGAAACGTCTCCTGTCGTTTGGGACATGAACTGCCTTGAAGAAGTATGCGGTGCCTGTTCGATGATCATTAACGGCAAGCCGCAGCAGTCCTGTACCGCCCTTGTTGATCATTTTGAACAGCCGATTAAACTGGAGCCGATGCGGACATTCCCTGTCGTTCGTGACCTTATCGTGGACCGGAGCCGTATGTTTGACTCCTTGAAGAAAGTCAAAGCCTGGATCCCGATCGACGGCACGTATGATCTTGGTCCGGGACCACGGATGGCTGAGAACAAACGGCAGTGGGCCTATGAACTTTCGAAGTGCATGACCTGTGGTGTGTGCCTGGAAGCCTGCCCGAATGTCAATGACAACTCCGATTTTATGGGGCCGGCACCTGTTTCTCTTGTGCGCCTGTATAATGCCCACCCGACTGGTGAGATGAACAAACCGGAACGGCTGGAAGCATTGATGGGAGAAGGCGGCATTGAAAGCTGCGGTAACTCGCAGAACTGTGTGGAAGTCTGCCCGAAAGGCATTCCACTCACTACATCCATCGCCGCCCTGAACCGCGACACATCTCTCCAGGCATTCAAAAATTTCTTCGGAAGCGACAGAGCATGATAACTATTCAATATCCCCTTCGGACTTTCCGGAGGGGTTTTTTTGCCGTACCGTAATTGTTTCACTCGATAAAAAAGCAGAGAGACGATGAACGGATTGTCTGCTATGCGGTAATAGTTATTTACGACAGGGGCGTGCAGTTACATCCCCCAAATCATCAGGTATACCGGTGCTCAGCCGTCACTTCCTTCAACTGCCCGGAATGGAGACACACATTGTGATTGTTTTTGAGGGAAATTTCCTGTCATATTAAAGGCTGCTGTCCGTAACGCCCTGTTCTCCGGGCGCATAAAATATGCTGACTATATTCTTTCCATCCTCCGACCCTTTCGCCATCAGGCAGAGGACGGGGACAGCCTTGTCAAGAAAGGGTGAAGCCACTTGAGAGAGATGGACAGAGGTTACCGTACCCTGCTCACAAAAAGGGAACGGGAAGTGTTTGAATTACTCGTCCAGGATCAGACGACAAAAGAAATAGCCTCCCAGTTATTTATCAGCGAAAAAACGGTCCGGAACCATATTTCCAATACGATGCAGAAGCTGGGGGTTAAGGGGCGTTCCCAGGCTGTTATTGAACTCATACGGCTTGGAGAACTTTCGATTTAATGAACGGACGGCTTTTCCATAAAGGGATGAAAGTGGCTGGAAGCGGGGGCGCACGAATCTCCAAAGCCTTGTTTATCTTAAAAACCGGTGATATCCGGCCGTTTCACACCCTTTGGGAAAGCCGGTTCTTTTTAAATTACTCATCAAACCTTGCCGATTGAATGTGAAAGTGCTAAAATGAAATATAAGTTTGCAGCGAAGGCATTGTCATATTATTGTACAGATTTACGTGTTACTGACTGGATCAGGCATGAGTAAATGCATCAGGAAGAAATAAGTACCCGCGCAACGGCTTGTTTCTATACCGACCTAATGCGTTTGCTCATGCCTTTTTTTACTAACGTCCGGATTACAAAAAAGAACCAGGAATGCTTGACCTGACGCTGCAATCCTTAGTATGTTTATGAAAGCGATATAAATTATTAGAAAAGGGGTTTCAGTCATGAAAGAACAAACGTATACCATCACAAACGATACCGGGATCCATGCCCGTCCGGCTACCCAGCTGGTGAACAAAGCCGGCCAGTTTTCTTCCGAGATTACGCTCGAATATAACGGAAAGTCCGTTAATCTAAAATCCATCATGGGCGTAATGTCTCTTGGTGTCGGCAAAAACTCGGAAGTAACCATCCGCGTGGAGGGTTCCGATGAAGAAGAAGCTATGCAGGCCGTAGACGAAGTAGTGAAAGAAGGGCTTGGAGAGTAATGACTACCACTTTGAAAGGTATCGCTGCCTCCAAGGGCATCGCTTTTGCAAAAGCATTTGTCCTTGAACAGCCGGAAATGAACATCGAAAAGACCGAGATCAACGATACCGGGACGGAGGTGTCCCGCTTTCATGAAGCGGTGAACAACGCTAAGCGGGAGCTTCAGGTTATTAAAAACAAGACATTAAATGATATGGGAGAGGACAAGGCGGAGATCTTTTCCGCCCATCTTCTTGTGCTCGAAGACCCGGAAATCATAGACGGGGTTACTTCAAAAATAAAAGACGAGCAGGTAAATGCTGAATCGGCATTAAAAGAATTATCCGACATGTATGTCACGATGTTTGAAGGTATGGACAACGAGTATATGAAAGAACGTGCCTCCGACATACGGGATGTTTCCCAGCGGATTCTTCTTCACCTTCTGGGCGTGGAAAATACAAGCCTGGCCGCCATTCAGGAAGAGACCGTTGTTATTGCTGAAGACCTGACGCCGTCTGATACCGCGCAGCTTGATTTAAATTATGTCCTTGGATTTGCGACGGATATCGGCGGACGTACGTCCCACTCAGCCATTATGGCGCGTTCCATGGAGATTCCTGCTGTTGTCGGGACAAAACAGGCAACGTCATCCATCCAGACAGGAGATTTTCTCATTATTGACGGCATGGAAGGAGAAGTCATTCTCCAGCCGGATGAAGACATGATTGCTTCCTATAAAAAGAAGCAGCAGGACTATCTCCGTAAAAAAGAGGAATGGGCGAAGCTTGTAAACGAGCCCTCCACGGCAAAAGACGGCACCCGTGTCGAACTTGCTGCAAACATAGGAACACCGGATGACCTGGAGGGGGTTCTCGCCAACGGTGCGGAAGGCATCGGTCTGTACCGGACAGAATTCTTATACATGGGCCGGGATGAACTTCCTGATGAGGAAGAACAGTTTGAAGCATATAAAAAAGTACTTGAAAAAATGGACGGACGGGCGGTAGTCATCCGCACCCTGGATATCGGCGGAGATAAAGAACTGCCGTATCTCGATCTGCCGTCGGAACTGAATCCATTTCTCGGTTTTCGTGCCATCCGTCTCTGTCTTGAGCAGACGGACATGTTCCGCACCCAGCTGCGGGCACTGCTGCGTGCCGGCGCTTACGGGAATCTGAAGATTATGTTCCCGATGGTGGCGACCATCGAAGAATTCCGGGAAGCAAAAGGCATTCTCGAAGATGTAAAAGAAGACCTCAAGCAGGAAGGGCAGCAGCCGGCAGAAGATGTCGAAACAGGTATTATGGTGGAAATTCCTTCTACCGCCGCAGCGGCCGACATTTTTGCCAAAGAGGTCGATTTCTTCAGCATCGGTACGAACGACCTTATTCAGTACACAATGGCTGCCGACCGGATGAGTGAAAAAGTATCCCATCTGTATCAGCCGTATCACCCAGCTGTACTGAGACTGGTCAAGCAGGTGATTGAAGCGGCTCATCAGGAAGGAAAATGGGCCGGCATGTGCGGAGAAATGGCCGGGGAGGAAACAGCGGTACCTCTGCTTCTGGGTCTCGGCCTCGATGAGTTCAGCATGAGTGCCACGTCTGTGCTGCCCGCCAGAAGCCAGCTTCTAACGCTTACGACGGAAGATGCAGAAGAACTGGCCGCCGAAGCCGTAAATCTTCCGACAGCCAAGGATGTAGAAGCCCTTGTTTATGAAAAAGGCTTTGTTCAAAACTGATCTGCTTCAGGAATAAACCGTATGCCGAATCTGAGACAAAAGACAATAACATTGATCAAAAAACGAAAGTTTGAAAATCTTGTTTAAGAAGCGCTTATATAGCGTAGTCAAAACACGTAGACTCCTGTGGGAACAGCACGAGTCTCGATACCCCGCAGGAAGGGTTTTTCTTCCGAGGGCCCGTAGGATGCGGGTTAGGTCGGCGTTGGCACAGGACGTGCCGGTTTTAGCCGAACCTCCTCTTTTTCGAGCCGTGCCCACGGCAAAGAAGGCACGATGAGCCCCAGCGAATCGATGCCGCCCTTGTGCTCTGGAGTAAAAGCGAAGTGTTTTGACGAAGCGGTGTTTAATGCAAAACAAAAATTCCGAACGATTCCTTGAAGGAATCGTTCGGAATTTTTCATTCACTTTAGAGTGTTGTCCCAGACTCTGTTTTTTGGTATACAGTAGAGGGAAGCTATGCATTTCCACTTGAGAGGAATTATTTCGTACTCCAAGGGGATGAAGCTGTTTGAAATATCACACCCGTCTTGCAATCACGCCGGAAAAAAGAGAGAATATACATGATACAGAAGGTGCCGGAGAAACTTTCAGCACAGCATGAATAAACCAATGAGAAATAGAGGGACAACAAGTGAACCGACCAATTGGAATTATAGATTCCGGAGTTGGAGGCCTGACCGTGGCCCGGGAGATTGCCCGGCAGCTTCCAAAAGAAAAAATGATATATATTGGAGATACCGCAAGATGTCCATACGGCCCGCGTCCTGTCCATGAAGTGAGGCAGTTTACGTGGGAGATGATTGATCGACTGCAGCAGGAAAACATAAAAATGCTCGTCATTGCGTGTAATACGGCGGCGGCTGTTGTTTTGGAAGAAGTGAAGGAACATCTCGATATTCCGGTCATCGGGGTTGTACAGCCGGGTGCCATTACAGCCCTGAAGCTGACGAGAACAGATCACGTCGCCGTCATTGGAACGCAAGGGACAATTGCCAGCGGCGCCTACCCGCGTGCGCTTCATGCTATAAATGAAGATGTACATGTACAGTCGCTCGCCTGTCCCCCTTTTGTTCCTCTGGTCGAACAGGGAATATGTAAAGGGGAGGAAGCGTTATCGATTGTCCGGCAGACACTTCAGCCGCTCACGGAAGACTCCTCCTTTGACACCCTGATTCTCGGCTGCACCCATTACCCTCTTTTGGCGGAAGTTATCCAGGAAGTTGTAGGGAGTGAAATCAGGCTCATTTCATCCGGAGACGAAACAGCCAGCGAAGCCAGCACTATTTTGAATTTTAATGATATGCTTCACACCGACACGGCGTTCCCGAATCACACGTTTTATACAACCGGGCGGGTTGATCATTTCCGTATGATCGCGGACCACTGGCTGGATGATACGACATCGGATGTCCGGTCCATAAGCCTGGAAAAAACACATTGAATTCGTTCGCCCGAATGGCTCTAAAAACAGCGGTTTATCCGGTATTTTCACGGGAAAATATATTCTGATGGTCTAATTCCCATACAGGCTCGTATAAATAGTACAAACTGGTCTGGGAGGGAAGAATGAATGAAAATGCCGTGGAAGGCAGCAGCCGTATTAACGGTGCCTTTTATTTTGCAAGGGTGTGGATTCGGCAGTGATGAGGCAGGGAATATGGACGAACCTCCGGAAGAAGTAACCGAGGAAATAGCATGGGAGGACTTTGAGGAGGCAGCACAAGAAGATGAATCTTCTTCTTCGGGTGACGAAAAGAAGACAGCGGAAGAGGAAACGGTGGAACGGGAACTTTATCTCATTGATGAAAATGGAATGGTTGCCCCGCAGACCTTTTCTCTTCCCAAAACGGAAGGTGTACTGAAACAGTCGCTGGAGCACCTCGTCAGCGGAGGGCCGATCAGTCAGATGGTTCCTAACGGATTCCAGGCTGTTCTGCCTCCCGGTACGGAAGTAGACGTCCGCCTGGATGAAAACGGAACGGCTGTTACTGACTTTTCACCGGAATTCCGTGACTATGAACCGGAAAAAGAGCAGGCGGTACTTCAGGCTGTAACGTGGACATTGACACAGTTTGAGAATGTGAACGATGTTTCATTCCAGATAAACGGCTATCAGCAGGAAACGATGCCCGTGAATGGAACGCCGATTGGAGAGACGTACAGTCGTGACCAGGGAATTAATCTGGACAGTGGAAGCGTCAGTGACATGACGGACAGCAGCAGCGTCACTGTTTATTTTTTATCCCAAGTTGGGGAAAACTCTTATTATGTTCCTGTTACCCGAAGAATAAGCGGGGACGAGGAGGATAACAAACTGGACGCTGCGATGAACGAACTGGTCAGAGGTCCTTCGCCGGACAGTAATCTGCACAGCGTTTTTCGTGAAGGAACAACGCTTGCGGAACCGTCTCAGGTCAAGCAGCAGACCGCGTCCCTCTTTTTCAATGAAGGACTGCTCAGCGGGCAGAATGGATCCGTTTCACAGCAGGCGCTGCACGCGGTAGCTCTGACGGCAACAGAACTGGAAGGCGTTGAAAATGTAGAACTGAATGTGGAAGGGGCCGAAGAAGTGCTGCGTGTAAACGGGAAATCGCTGGATGAACCTTTGGCACGTCCGGCTCTTGTGAATGAAGCTCCTTCCAAAGGATAATGATGCAGTGTAAGGCGGCAGCATGCTGCCTTCTTTTTATCCAGGAAGCGTCTGTCAAGCTCCTGCTTCCCTGAGGGCAGGAGCTGTCAGACGTTACACCGTAACAGGTTTTTTTCAGAATAGGGGGATACAAACATGACAATGAGACGTTTTGATGGAAGAGAGAAAAATGAGATGCGTCCGGTTATTATTGATACGGAATTTTTAAAACATCCGGAAGGCTCGGTGCTGATCACCGTGGGAGAAACCAAAGTTATCTGCACGGCGAGCATTGAGGACCGCGTTCCGCCATTTATGCGCAACAGCGGAAAAGGTTGGATTGCTGCAGAATATTCAATGCTGCCAAGAGCGACCGAGCAGCGTAATATCAGGGAAGCAGCGAAAGGAAAACTGAGCGGACGAACGATGGAAATTCAGCGTTTAATCGGCCGGTCCCTGCGTTCTGTTGTTGATTTGTCAAGCATCGGGGAGCGTACGATCTGGATTGACTGCGACGTCATTCAGGCAGACGGCGGCACACGGACTGCCTCCATTACAGGTGCATTTGTAGCCATGGCCATGGCAGTAAAATCTTTTGTAGAGGCAGGAAAAATCAAGACATGGCCGATTCTCGATTACCTGGCTGCTGTTTCTGTCGGAGTGGACGCTGGACAGGAAGAACTGCTGGATTTATGCTATAAAGAGGATGCCGACGCAGCGGTGGATATGAATATTGTGATGACGGGAAATGGTGAATTGGTTGAACTGCAGGGGACGGGGGAAGAAGCTTCCTATTCCCGCGCACAGCTTAATTCCCTCCTGGACCTGGGGGAAAAAGGAATGAATGAACTGTTTCTGATCCAGAAAGAACTGCTCGGCTCCATTGATGAGGACATTCAAACAAAGAAGGAAGCGGTTGAGTAAATGCGCACAATCATTATCGCAACCAAAAATGAAAACAAGGTAAAAGAATTTCGTGACATGTTCGGTTCTGATGTGGCTGTCCAGTCCCTGCTTGATGTGGACATGGAAGATATACCCGAGACCGGGGTGACGTTTGAAGAGAACGCCTCCCTGAAGGCGGAAGCGATTGCCGGTGTGTATGAAGTGCCGGTTATTGCAGATGACTCCGGACTCGAAATCGATGCACTGAATGGACGTCCCGGTGTATATTCCGCCCGTTATGCCGGGGAGGAAAAAAATGATGAAGCGAACACGGCCAAAGTGCTGCGGGAGCTCGAAGACGTACCGGAGGAAGAACGTTCGGCGCGTTTTGTCTGTGTGATTGCCGCAGCAGCGCCGAAAAAGACTACGGAAACATTCCGCGGAACGTGTGAAGGCAGCATAGCCTCGGCCAAATCAGGTACAAACGGTTTCGGCTATGATCCCATTTTTTATCTGCCGGAGCGCGGCGTCTGCATGGCAGAACTGCCGCCGGAAGAAAAAAATAAGATCAGCCACCGGTTCCGGGCTCTTCAGAAAATGAAAGAACAGAGCCTGAATATTACAGCGGACGAAGGAGAGTGAATCCTATGAAATGTTTAATCGTCAGTGACAGCCACGGCAGCCGGACGGAACTCAGTGAAGTGATTGAACGTCACCGCGGCGAAGTGGATGCTGTCTTTCACTGCGGAGACTCTGAATTGTCCAAAGACTCTTCTATTCTGGATGGTGTACATACGGTACAGGGAAACGTGGACAAGCCCGACGAATTCCCTGAAGATATCGCTGAAACGGTAAAAGGGGTCCGGGTGTATGTCACCCACGGCCACCTCTATAATATTAAAATGACCCACATTCCGCTTTCGTACCGTGTCGAAGAAACACAGTCGCGCATGGCATGTTTCGGCCACAGCCACCACCCGACCGCGTTTGAAGACCAGGGTGTTTTGTTCGTCAACCCGGGCAGTGTGATGCAGCCCCGCACCCGTCCGGAACAGACGTATGCGATCGCCTCCTTTGATGAATCCGGAGGAGCTGAAATACGCTTTTATGAACGGGAGTCGGCCGAAGAAGTAACCGATCTCTACGCTTCTTTCCCGGCTGGAACAAAAGAATAAAAGGTACGGACCACGGCCTGGAGCCTCTGCTCCAGGTCCGGGCCGTTTTTTCTTCTGTTCCTTTACACACTTTCAAAAATCGTATTGACTTAAGGCGCCGGATATAATAATATAATATTTGTCGCTGAAAAAACATACGTCCTGTCCCAGTAGCTCAGTAGGATAGAGCAACGGCCTTCTAAGCCGTAGGTCGCAGGTTCGAATCCTGCCTGGGACACCAAAATCAAAAGTGCCAAACCCCTTGGGAGACAAGGGGTTTTTAATTTATATCCAACATTTCTGCTTTTCGTAAATCGCTCTGATTTTAGCTCTTTGGGGCAGGATTTATTTTCTCCCTGTTTCTCCGTAAAAAAACTCCTTAAAGTGATTGGCTGCTGCCCAATTCATTTTTTCCATAAAAGAAATGATTAATTATTTTTATCAAACTCCATTATTTCACCCGGTTTGTGGCAAAATAACAGAAACGTTTTGAGGGGGAGTTTGGTGAGACTAAAAAGGTACATATTGACCATAGCATTACTTGGGTCCATGTTGACACCAGTGATTCATGCTGAAGAAGGGGCAATGCCGGGATGTAATGGAATCACAAAAGAGGAAGGAATGGAAGCTGCTCCGGGTGCTGCTTTGAACATGCATTTTCTGGATGTAGGACAAGGTGACAGCATCTTAGTGGAGCCCACTGGTGCCGGAGGAAATATTCTTATTGACGGAGGCATGCACGGATCGGGAGAAGTAATCATTGATTATTTAGAAAAAGAGCATATCGACAGCTTGGAATGGGTTGTGGCAACACATCCGGATGTCGATCATATCGGCGGATTAATTAAGGTATTGAAAGAAGTAGAAGTAAAAAATGTGCTGGATAGCGGAAAAGAGCATACGACGGAAACGTATCAGAAGTACCTTGAAGTAATAGATGAACAGGATATTCATGTTGTAAAAGCAGTAGAAGGGGAATATTTAGACACGCAGGCTGCTGAAGTGCAAATTCTGAATGGATATCATGACAGCGATGTTATCAATAAATCCTCTATTGTCCTTCATTTCACCTATGGAGAAACAAAAGCGTTATTAACGGGGGACGCTACGATTGAAAATGAAGTAGAAATGATGGAAAAATACGATGTCGTGTCCGACATGCTGAAGGTTGGTCACCACGGGGCAGATACATCAACAAGTGCTCAATTTGTGGAAGCAGTGGATCCTGAAACAGCGTTTCTGTCTTACGGCGAAAATAATTACGGCCACCCTTCTGAAAATGTTGTAGGAATTTTGAAAGATGCTGAAGTTGAACTATACAGCACGTATGAATCCGGAAATATTGAAGTTTCGCTGTATCCTCAAGGTCCCAAGGTGCTATCATCAGAGCCTTGGACCGGTGATGGAAATGAAAATGTAGATAACAAAGACTTTATAATTGATATGCCACTGGGTATGATATGTGGGTAGGAGGGTTTATTTGAAAAAATACACGGTCGATAGGTTGGAGGGGGAACTGGCCATTCTCCTTCCTGCCGGCGATGAAAGCATAAAGAAAGAGATATTAACAAAACAACTTCCTGCCGGTTTAAAGGAAGGTGATGTCATAGAAGTTGAATGTAACGGAGATGGAATAGTGCGGGAAGCTGTAGTAAATTATCAGGAAACAAAATACCGAAAACAAAAAGCCCAATCAACCCTTCAGAAGCTGAAGAATAAATAGGTGGGAACAGAAACTAATAAATACCATGATATTATCGATGGGGGGGCCTTGATTTAGTGAATCCCGGCGTCTTCTTTTGTTTTCTCCGAGGAATAAATATGGAAAGAAATACTCGAACAGAGAGAAAGAAGTAATAGAAAGCGGAATGTGAGACAACTTTTCTCTCACATTCCGATTCTTTGTGAATGGGATGGCATACGGGAAGTACATACTGTCTGCGGTAATTTATGAACAACTGCAGAACATTAGAGGAGTCGGTCCTGCGATTGTAGAGAACACTATCAAATCCAGAAATATAAACGGGCAGTTTGAATCGATGGATGAGCTGAATAATGTTTCTTACATCGGGATGGCAACAATTGAGGCAATGCGGCCGAACATCACTATAAGTTAATTATTTCCATTTTTTCTTGATAGACGGACATCTGTTCTGTTAAAGACTTGTCGTGATGAAAACACAGGCCGAAAGCGGTGCAGATGCCCGCTGTTTTCTGCAGGAATAAATTGATTTATCAGGACGCTGCCTATACAATTGGAACGGACCTTTAACCGATACGGTAGCACGTTTTTTGAATCGAAAGGGATGACATTCATGAATGAAGAGCAACTAGTAACATATCAAAAACAGTACTTCCATAATCTGTACAGCAGTTATAATCTATTTGAAAAAGGGTCCTGGCTCGAGAAGCCGTCGCCCTTTATTCAACGTTATATTCCGGTGGTTCAGCGGATTCCGGACAGCCGTGTGCTCGATCTTGGTGCCGGTCCGGGAAGGCACGCGCTTGCCATCGCAGGTTCGGCCGCGGCTATGAATACAGAGGTGACAGCGGTCGATCATCTTCCCCTTGCGGTCGAACAGCTCAAAACGAACAGCGGCCGCTTCGGCGTGCAAGCAAATATCAAACCGGTTCATGAAAAAGTGGAGAACACAGCGATAGAGGAGCAGTATTACCACTGGATCCTGGCTGTCCACCTGCTGGAACACATTCCGTCCCAGAAAGACCGGGAAATGCTTCTATCCCGTATCGAAGCCGGTGTGGTATATAAGCGCTATGTCACGATTGTGATGAACACGGATCAATCTCAAGATACACATCCGGATCCGGTCTGGAATCCAACGTGGCAGGAAGCGGTTGATTTACTGCGGAAGGCATTTGCCTCCTGGAGGGTGGTGGTTGAGAAAGTGGACAGGCATGCAGAAAACAACACTCTCACGTTTTTGGCTCAGAAAGAATAAAATTTTTGTTAGAGAAATAATCCGACAAAAAGCTTGATAAATAGACGGTGTAACCGCATTCAAATTTATCTTCTCTTTTTGAATCGTCTAATAATTTTAAAAAAGGGATTGACCAAAACCTTTAACCGGCGTATTATAATCGTCAAACACGTAATTGACACGGAAAATTTTCAGAATAACCATGCATTTACGTTACCGTTTAATATTGAAGGAACATCAGAGGTGATCGGGCATGGGGGAACAATGGATTTATCTGGACGGAGAATTTGTGGAGAAAGAAAATGCGAAAATTTCCGTTTTTGATCATGGTTTTCTCTACGGTGACGGCGTATTTGAAGGCATCCGTGTCTATAACGGCAATGTTTACAAACTTGATGAACACCTTGTCCGCCTTTATAATTCCGCAAAGTCGATAATGCTTGACATTCCGTACACGAAACAGGACCTCACTGACGTTATTGTGGAGACACTGAAAAAGAACAATCTCCGCGATGCCTATATTCGTCTCGTCGTTTCCCGCGGAGTCGGCAATCTCGGTCTGGATCCCGCGTCTTGTGCGCGCCCGCAGCTTGTCGTCATTGCGGAGAAACTCGCTATTTATCCGAAAGAGTTTTATGAAAAAGGTCTGGATATTGTCACCGTTGCAACAAGAAGAAACCGCCCGGATGTATTGAGCCCTAAAGTAAAATCATTGAATTATCTAAATAATATTCTTGTAAAGATTGAAGCCGGTCTTGCCGGTGTGAATGAAGCATTGATGCTGAATAACGAAGGGTATGTGGCGGAAGGTTCCGCAGATAACATTTTCATTCTGCGTGAAGGTGTGCTGTATACACCTCCCGGCTACGTGGGAGCTCTTGAAGGAATTACCCGTCAGGCGATTGTTGAACTTGCCGTTGAAATGGGTTATGATTTAAGAGAAGACCCTTTTACACGACATGATGTTTATACATCCGATGAAGTGTTTCTTACCGGGACAGCTGCTGAAGTTATTGCGGTTGTCAAGGTGGACGGCCGTATTATCGGCGATGGAAAGCCGGGTAAAGAAACGCAGCGGATACTGGAAGCATTTCGTAACAAAGTAGAACAGGACGGCGTAAGCATGGAAGCGCCCCGTTCAGAAGTCGAAATAACTTGAAACAGACGGGATTGTACGTCCCGGTGTCTATACGAAAACAGTCAAATAGAGAAATACGCTGAAGAGGACCAGTAGTCTGCATTCCGGCCTTCACAGAGATCCGTGCATGCTGAGAAACGGAACTGCCGCTGTAGATGAACTCCCCTCTGAGTGCCTGTGTGAAAGCTTAACTGCCGGTAATGCAGGCCGGGTGCAGGAATGTACACTTCACCCGTTATCATAACAGGCGGAACAAAGCAGTCGTTCCGCCGCCGAGGCGGCTGTTGCCGCAAAAAAGGGTGGTACCGTGGAAAGCAGTCTTTCCGCCCCTTTAACTGGATTCATTCTGGTTAAAGGGCGGAAAGACTTTTTTTATTTGACGTTCCGCCGACCAAGAAAACTATGTATAAGGAGGAAGCAGAGATGGGACCAGAGACAAAAGAAATGCAGGACCGCGAACTCAAAGACGAAAGCCAGGAAATGACGGGAGCCAGCATGCTTATTCAGGCGCTTGCGCGGGAGAATGTCGAAGTCGTCTTCGGCTATCCAGGCGGTGCAAATTTAACCACCTATGATGAAATTTACAGAACAGGAATGCATCATGTGCTTGCCCGTCATGAGCAGGGGGCGGTACATGCAGCGGAAGGGTATGCCAGAGTTTCCGGAAATCCCGGAGTCTGTATCGTCACCTCAGGTCCCGGAGCGACAAACGTTGTCACCGGTATTGCCGATGCCATGATTGACTCGCTTCCTCTCGTTGTTATTACCGGTCAGGTGGCTACAAACGCAATCGGAACCGATGCCTTCCAGGAGGCCGATGTTATTGGGGTGACGATGCCGATTACAAAACACAATTTTCAGGCGCGGGAAGTAGAAGATCTTCCCCGGATGATCAAGGAAGCTTTTCACATTGCTTCCACCGGCCGGCCCGGTCCTGTATTAATTGATATGCCCAAAGACATTGCGGCGGCGTCCGGTATTTTCAACTACGATCAACCGGTGGAACTTCCCGGCTATCAGCCGACTGTCGTTCCCAACAAGCTTCAGATTAAAAAATTGGCCGATGCCTTAACGGCAGCAGAAAAGCCTGTCGTTCTCACCGGAGCCGGAGTACTTCACGCCGGTGGATCCGATGAACTTTATGAGTATATTACGAAGCAGCAGATTCCTGCAGCGAGCACGCTGCTCGGTCTCGGAGCTTTCCCGGGAACCCACGACCTGTCGCTTGGCATGGTCGGCATGCACGGCACCTACACCGCGAACATGGCTCTGCATGAATCCGACCTTTTAATCAGCATCGGCGCACGCTTTGATGACAGGGTGACCGGCGCGCTCAAACACTTCGCGCCGAATGCCAAAGTGGCCCATATCGATATCGATCCGGCCGAAATCGGCAAAAATATCGAAACCGAGATTCCTGTAGTGGGAGATGCGAAAGAAGCGCTGCGCATGCTGAATGAATACAACGGCACTCCGGGCGACTTCACGAAATGGAAAGAGCAGCTTGCTGCATGGCAGGAAGAATATCCGCTCTGGTATCACGAAGAGAAGGATTATCTCAAACCGCAGCACTTGATGGAAATGATTTATGAAGAAACGAAAGGCGAGGCTGTCGTGACGACAGACGTTGGTCAGCATCAGATGTGGGCTGCCCAGTACTACAAGTTCGACCGCCCCGATTCCTGGGTGACGTCCGGTGGACTCGGAACCATGGGATTCGGCTTTCCATCAGCTATCGGCGCCCAGTTCGCCGCACCGGACCGGCAGGTTGTAGCCGTGCTCGGCGACGCCGGATTCCAGATGACGGCGCAGGAAATGTCGATTCTGCAGGAATTGAATCTGCCGGTGAAAATTATTCTTGTAAATAATGCTTCTCTCGGTATGGTCCGTCAGTGGCAGGAATTATTCTATGACGAGCGTTATTCCAACTCGATTTTTCCTATCCAGCCGGACTTTGTGAAAATGGCGGAAGCCTACAACATTAAGGGCTGGAAAATAGAAGATCCAAAGGAGATGCATCAGGCGCTGCGAGACGCTCTCACCTATGATGGTCCGGTGCTGATGGACTGCCGGGTGGAAAAAGAAGAAAATGTCTATCCGATGATCGCACCTGGAAAAGGCCATCATGAAATGGAGGGAATTAAGCCGTGAAACGCACCATCGTTGCAACAGTAAATAACAGTTCCGGAGTGATGAACAGGATTACAGGGTTGTTTGCCCGGAGGCAGTTTAACATTGAGAGCATCACCGTCGGCATGACAGAGAACCCTGACATTTCGCGTATGACGTTTGTTGTGAATGTCGATAACGAACGCGGACTGGATCAGGTGATCAAGCAGCTCAACAAACAGGTGGATGTGCTGAAAGTGCGGGATATTACCGATGATTCGATCATTGAAAGAGAGCTGGCGCTTGTTAAAGTGGTCGCCGCTCCGCAGCATCGAGGAGAAATATCCGCGCTTGCCGAGCCGTTCCGCGCTTCTGTAGTGGATGTCGGCCGGGAGAGCATTACGCTCCAGGTGACCGGCGATCAACAGAAAGTGGAAGCTTTGATTGATCTTTTGAAACCATACGGCATTAAAGAACTTGCCCGTACCGGCATCACTGCTTTCAAACGGGGCCCGGTTAAAAGTGATTTTGAAACACCAAGGTATTCTATTCTAAATTAATCTACAATTTTTACTACTTTAAAAGGAGAGATAGCAATTATGGCACAAGCACTTTACAATGGTGATATCAATGAGGGAATCCTGCAGGACAAAACGGTAGCGGTTGTCGGATACGGCTCCCAGGGCCACGCCCACGCGAAAAATATGCGGGAAAGCGGTGTTCACGTTATCATCGGACTTCGTAAAGGAAAGTCCTGGACGAAAGCGGAAGAAGACGGATTTGAAGTATTTACCGTCAATGAAGCCACGAAAAAGGCCGACGTCATTATGATTCTGCTTCCGGATGAACATCAGCCGGGAACCTATGAAAATGAGATTAAACCAGAACTTAAACCCGGCAAAGCTATCGCGTTTGCGCACGGCTTTAACATCCACTTCAGCCAGGTGGTTCCTCCGGAAGACATCGACGTGTTTATGATCGCGCCGAAAGGACCGGGGCACATCGTCCGCCGCGTTTATGAAGAAGGAGCCGGCGTACCGTCCCTTATCGCGGTGTATCAGGATGCCACAGGCCAGGCAAAAGATATCGCCCTTGCCTATGCTAAACAGATTGGAGCAGGCCGCGCGGGTATCATGGAAACAACCTTCCAGGAAGAAACAGAAACCGACCTGTTCGGTGAGCAGGCTGTTCTTTGCGGAGGCACATCTGCTCTGGTGAAAGCCGGATTTGAAACGCTCGTGGAAGCCGGTTATCAGCCGGAAGTGGCCTACTTTGAATGCCTCCACGAAATGAAGCTGATTGTGGATCTTATGTATGAAGGCGGTCTGGAAGGAATGCGTTACTCCATTTCGGACACTGCTCAGTGGGGAGACTTCCAGGCAGGCCCGAGAATTGTAACGGAGCAGACCAGAGAAGCGATGCGCGGTATTCTGGATGATATTCAGAGTGGACGTTTCGCGAAAAGCTGGATTCTTGAAAACCAGGCAAACCGTCCGGAATTTAATGCAACCAATGCGCGTGAAAATAGACATCAGATTGAAGAAGTCGGCCGTGAATTGCGCGGAATGATGCCGTTTGTCGGCAAAAAATAGAAAGGAGTGGTGACTGTGCGGAAGATTAATGTTTTTGACACAACGCTTCGTGACGGGGAACAGGCACCGGGTGTGAATTTCAATTTTGATGAAAAGATGCAGATTGCCTATCAGCTCGAACGCCTCGGTGTTGATATCATCGAGGCCGGGTTCCCGGCATCGTCCAACGGTTCGTTCGAATCGGTGAAAAACATCGCCGATTCGATTAAAGGAAGTTCTGTCACCGGTCTTTCCCGCACCGTTTTTAAAGACATTGATACAGCCTGGGAAGCGTTGAAAGGCGGCGTGGAACCAAGACTGCATATCTTCATCGGCACGTCACCAATCCACATGGAGCATAAGCTCCGCATGACGCCGGAGCAGGTGATAGAAAATTCAGTAGAAGCGGTGAAATATGCGAAAACAAGGTTCCCCCACGTGCAGTGGTCCGCTGAAGATGCCTGCCGTTCCGACCTTGATTTTCTAGTTAAAATCATCGAAAAAGTCATTGATGCCGGCGCGGAAGTGATTAACCTGCCGGACACGGTCGGTTACGTCACGCAGGATGAAATACGTCACATGTTCCGCTATATTAAGGAAAACGTGCCGAATTCGGATCAAGCAGTACTTTCCACGCACTGCCACGATGATCTTGGTATGGCAGCGGCGAATTCGCTTGCTGCACTGGAAGCTGGAGCAGGTCAGGTGGAAGGAACCATCAACGGCATCGGGGAACGGGCCGGCAATGCTTCGCTTGAGGAGATTGCAGTAGCACTGAAAATCCGCAATGATTACTATAAGGCAGAAACCGGCCTGACCCTGAATGAAATCAAACGCACGAGCACGATGATCAGTAAATTGTCCGGCATGACGGTACCCAGTAATAAAGCGGTCGTCGGGGACAACGCATTTGCCCATGAATCCGGCATTCATCAGGACGGCGTGCTGAAAAACAGTTCCACCTATGAAATTATCACGCCGGATCTCGTCGGGGTGAACGCCAACCGTATGGTGCTCGGCAAACTATCCGGGCTCCATGCATTCAAGAATAAGATCGAAGCACTCGGCTACCAGGCTTCAGAGGAAGAGCTGAAAAAAGTGTTTAAAGAATTTAAAACACTGGCAGACAAGAAGAGTGAAATAACCGATGAAGATATTATGGCGCTCATGTCTGAAGAAAAAGCCGGGGAGTCCGTCAGCTATTATGAAGTGGAAACCCTTCAGGTGAACTACGGTACCACCAATATTCCAACGGCAACTGTCACGCTGAAAAATCCGGAAGGAAACACCATCCAGGAAGCAGCGACAGGTTCCGGCAGTGTAGAAGCCGTATACCAGACAATTGAAAGGATGATTGGAGGACACGCAGATCTTAAAGATTACCGCATCCAGTCTATTACCGGCGGACGGGATGCTCTTGCAGAAGTCAATGTTCTAATGGAGTACGAAGGCGTGGAAGTATCCGGACGCGGTACGGCTAATGATGTGCTGGAAGCCTCCGCCCGTGCCTATATCAATGCCATAAACCGCGCGCTGAACTATCAGAGCGGCCGTGATCTTCAGGCGGAAAAAGTCAACGTGTAACGCTGCCGGGTGATGAAAGCTGTAAGGGAGAGAAAAGAATGAAGAAAACAATTACCGTTCTTCCGGGAGATGGAATAGGCCTGGAAGTCGTAAAAGCAACCACCACCGTACTGGATAAAGTCGCAGAGCTGTATGGTCATGAATTTGAGTATAAGTATGCCGATATCGGTGGAACAGCCATCGACAAACATGAAGACCCTCTTCCACAGGAAACAGTGGACACGTGTAAAAGCAGTGACGGTGTCCTGCTTGGAGCGGTAGGCGGTCCGAAGTGGGAGAACCATCCTTCCGGACTGCGCCCGGAACAGGGACTTCTCGGTATCCGCAAAGCTCTTCAGCTTTTTGCAAATCTTCGTCCTGTGACCGGTCATGAAAGTCTGACGGACGCTTCCAGTCTGAAAAAAGAAGTGGTCGATAACGTGGACCTCATGATTCTAAGGGAACTGACCGGCGGTATCTATTTCGGCCGCCCGCAGGAACGCAGACAGGTGGACGGAGAAGAAGCAGCACTTGATACGATGATTTACAAAAAATCCGAGATAGAAAGAATTGTCCGTCAGGGTTTTGAAATGGCGAAGCTCCGCCGTAAAAAGCTGACGTCGGTTGATAAAGCAAATGTGCTGGAATCGAGCCGCCTCTGGCGCGAAACGGTGGAAGAAATAAAAAGCGACTATCCGGACGTGAAAGTCGAACACATGCTGGTCGATAACGCTGCCATGCAGATTATCCGTGAACCAAAACAGTTTGATGTGATGGTAACCGGCAATATGTTTGGTGACATCTTAAGCGATGCTGCCTCCATGCTTACCGGATCGCTCGGCATGCTGCCTTCGGCGAGTATCGGAGAACAGGCACCGGGTCTGTACGAACCGGTTCACGGTTCTGCTCCCGATATCGAAGGACAGAATAAAGCGAACCCGCTTGCGATGATCGCATCGGCGGCGATGATGCTGAAATACTCCTTTAAAATGACAGAAGAGGCGGATGCTCTTGATAAAGCGGTTTCTGATGTTCTGAGTGCCGGACATCGTACCGGAGATATTGCAAAAGAAGGGGAAACCGCGTTGTCCACAGATGAAATGACGGAAAAAGTCATGGAGGTACTGAAAAAATAACCGGGGAACCGGGAGAGGAAAAGTGAGGGAAGCGGAAATGAAACCAAAAACAATAATCGAAAAAATCTGGGAAAGCCATAAAGTACACGCCGAAGACGGTAAACCGGATTTGATGTATGTAGACCTTCAGATGGTGCACGAAGTTACTTCTCCGCAGGCTTTTGAAGGACTGCGTCTATCCGGACGCAAAGTCCGCCGCCCGGATTTGACGTTTGCGACGATGGACCATAACGTTCCGACCGAAAACAGGTCTTCCATTACGGATGCTGTTTCCAAAAAGCAAATGGAAACATTGACAAATAACTGTAATGAATTTGGTGTGGAAATTGCGGATTTAAACAGTCCGAATAACGGTATTGTCCACATCATAGGTCCTGAACTGGGGCTTACTCAGCCGGGCAAAATTATTGTGTGCGGTGACAGCCATACGTCCACCCACGGCGCTTTTGGTGCGCTTGCTTTTGGTATCGGCACGAGTGAAGTGGAGCACACGCTGGCGACGCAGACATTATGGCAGTCCCCGCCGAAAACAATGGAAGTCCGTGTGAATGGCCGGCTGAACCCGGGAGCAACGGCAAAAGACATCATTCTTGCTGTCATCGCAAAACATGGTGTCGACTTTGGTACCGGCCATGTTTTGGAGTACACCGGAGAAGCTATCCGTGGTTTAACGATGGAAGAACGCATGACCATCTGTAACATGTCCATTGAAGCAGGGGCAAGAGCCGGATTAATCAGCCCGGACCAGGTAACGTTCGATTATCTGGAAGGACGCAGACATGTTCCTGAAGGTGAGGCATTCAACCGCAAAGTGGAAGAATGGCAGGCTCTTGCCACCGACGAAGGAGCGGAGTACGACGCTGTTGTGGAAATTGACAGTGAGGAAATTGAGCCAATGGTAACATGGGGAACCAACCCGTCCCAGGGTGTCGGTATTCACGGAACGGTTCCTTCACCGGAGGACGCCGAAACAGGTGCAGAGCGTAAAGCTATTGAGCAGTCGCTTGAGTATATGGATCTGGAACCGGGTACGAAAATGACAGATATCCACATCCAGCATGTATTTCTTGGTTCCTGTACCAACGCCCGTATCAGCGATCTCCGCGCCGCTGCCAAAATCGCAGAAGGCCGGACCGTGGCAGATGGTGTGCGCGCTATGGTCGTTCCTGGATCGCAGCAGGTAAAAATGCAGGCGGAAGAAGAAGGGCTGGATAAAATTTTCAAAGATGCCGGTTTTGACTGGAGACAGTCCGGCTGCAGCATGTGTCTAAGTATGAACCCTGACTTTGTTCCGGAAGGGGAACGCTGTGCGTCCACATCAAACCGTAACTTTGAAGGACGCCAGGGTAAAGGCGCAAGAACACATCTCGTCAGCCCCGCTATGGCCGCCGCTGCTGCTATTGCCGGTCGATTTGTTGATATCCGGTATCTCGATGAAGCAGTAACGAACTAACGATTTCAGAAAAAGAAGGTGAATGTAATGGAACCAATCGTGACACACACCGGAAATACAGCGGTTCTGCCACGTGTCAATGTGGATACGGACCAAATCATCCCAAAACAGTTTTTGAAACGTGTTGAGCGCACAGGTTTCGGGCAGTTTCTGTTTTTTGACTGGCGTTTTCTGGAGGACGGAAGCGACAATCCGGATTTTGAACTGAATCAGCCTCAGGCTGAAGGGGCGACTGTTTTGATTGCCGATCATAACTTCGGAAGCGGCTCCTCGCGTGAGCATGCTCCGTGGGCCCTGCAGGATTATGGATTCCGCGTGATTATAGCACCGAGTTTTGCTGACATTTTCTACAGTAACTGTTTCAAAAACGGTATCCTGCCGATACGTCTGGATGAAGAAAAAGTATATCGGTTGATGGAAAAGGGGAAGAATCAGAAATACGACGTAATGGTTGATCTTCCCAATCAAAAAATCACCGATGAGCAGGGTTTTGAAGAAACATTTGAGATTGATGATTATTATAAGCAGATGCTTATCAACGGTTGGGATGAGATCAGTATCACGCTGCAGTATGAAGATAAAATCGATCAATTCGAAAAAAGTATGAACGTATAAAACCATCTTTCATTGCAAAAGACAGTCGTGTACGATCAACACGAGGGTAAAACAGAAAGGCAGCCTGCAAAGGGGCTGTCTTCTTTTTCCATCACTATCACGTACAGGAAAGGGGGCGCAGCATGAAGGAAAAAAAGGACTCGGAGCAGAATGTTATTTCTTTTCCAGGCTCTGCGGATCGACTATCAACGCAGGGACTGGAAGAACTGAAAAAAGGAAACAAAGAAAAAGCAGTGAACTTCTTTTCAGAAGCCCTGCAGCATGACTCCTTTCATGAAGAGGCGTCGTACGGTCTGCTTCTCGGGCTTGCGGAAACCGGAAGACTAACGGAAGGAATCAGACTGGCGGAACAGTTAATGGACGGGAACAATAGCAACTATTTCGAAGTCCTGCAGGTGTATGTGTCGCTGCTTGCGCAGGCTGGAGAATATCAAAAAGTGGTGACGATCCTCGAAGGCGTTCAGGAAGAACACCGCTTTCCCGCTAAGATGGCGGAGCAGTTGTTTGAGCTGCTGGAATTGTCACGCACGATGGCTGAAACGTCCATTGAGCCGGAGCCGGAAGAAGACCGGCCTGATCGGGATTGGAGTGTGGAGTTAAAATCAGGCGGGGCAGAATATAAACTGTCGATTCTTCAGGAAATGAAAGGTTATCCCTTTTCTTCGGTAGTGCCGGACGTCGAAACGCTGCTTACCGATCCGGAAATAACTCCGCTCTTAAAAAGTATGCTTTTGTTTTTACTGAAGGATATCCATACAGACCGGGAAGTTGAGATAACGAAACTGGAGCGCACGGGGACTTTTATTCCCTCTTCTCTGCCTCCACTGGAAGACAGCTCGGTGTACATAGAAACAAAGGGGCTTCTTCGGGATGTGCTTGCCCACGAGGAGCCGGTGCTGCTCGAACATAGTTTGGAACTGTTGAAAGAACTTCTGCTGTATTATTATCCTTTTCCACCATCCATGCCGGTAAACGGGCTGGCCGCTGTGATTCATGCAGAAGCTGCAGGGCGCATCGGATACCCTTCAAAGACAGATGATACAGCAGCGCACTATGATATTTCAGAGAAAACTTTTTGTGATGTAAAACAAGAATATGATACATTAAAACCCAACATATCACATATATAAAAGCTGCTTTATTCCGGCAGAAGCCGAACAGTCCTTTATGAACAGAAATCCGTATTTGTTCAGGCTTTCTTATGGTGTTTTTCATTGAAATGAACATTTGATATGTTATAATAAGGAGGTTGTGAATACGGAGATAACCTATGAAACTTGGAGGGAAAGATAAATGAGCGCTGAGAATGCCAATTGGGAAAAACAAGAAGGGAACCAGGGCGTCCTGACAATCGAAGTCGAATCCGAAAGATTTGAAGAAGCACTCGATCAGGCGTTCCAAAAAGTAAGAAAACAGGTGGATATTCCTGGTTTCCGTAAAGGGAAAGTGCCGCGCAAACTGTTTGAACAGCGGTTTGGTGTAGAATCCCTTTACCAGGATGCGGTGGATATTGTGCTGCCGCCGGCTTATTCAGAAGCCGTTCAGGAAACGCAGATTGAACCGGTGGATCAGCCGGATATTGATATCGAAGAGATTGAAAGAGGAAAGAATCTGGTCTTCAAAGCCACTGTTACGGTGAAACCGGAAGTGGAGCTCGGCCAGTATAAAGAACTGGAAGTGGAAGAATTCGAAACCTCCGTTTCGGAAGAAGATGTCCAGGCAGAGCTCGATAAGCTCAAAGAACAGCAGGCTGAGCTTGTTGTCGTGGAAGACGGTGAAGTACAGAACGGAGACACCGTTGTCATGGACTTCAAAGGCTATGTAGACGGCGAAGCGTTTGAAGGCGGCGAAGCAGAGAATTATTCGCTCGAAATCGGCTCCGGTCAGTTTATTCCGGGATTCGAAGAACAAATCACCGGCATGACTCCGGGAGAAGAAAGAGATATTACGATTACCTTCCCGGAAGAATATCATTCAGAAGAACTTTCCGGAAAAGAAGCTGTATTTTCCGTGAAGCTTCATGACATCAAACGCAAAGAACTCCCTGAAATGGATGACGAATTTGCCAAAGATGTGGATGAAGATGTCGAGACGTTCGATGAACTGAAGAATAAACAGGAAGACAAGCTCAAGCACGATAAAGAGCACGAAAAAGAACACCATGAGCGCGATACGGTCGTTGAAAAAGCAGCGGAGAACGCGTCGGTTGATATTCCGGATGCCATGATTTCTTCAGAATCCGACCGCATGATGCAGGAATTCGATCAGCGTCTGCAGGCACAGGGCATGTCTCTTGATATGTATTATCAGGTAGCAGGAACGGACGAAGAAGGCATGAAAGAACAGTTCAAAGGCGAAGCCGAAAAACGGGTAAAAATGAACCTTACCCTGGAAGCTGTAGCCAACGCGGAAGAAGTCGAAGCGAGTGACGATGACGTGGAAAAAGAACTGGATAAAATGGCCGAAACGTATCAGAGAGAGAAAGAAGAAATCCGGCAGCTGCTCGCGATGCAGGGCGGAACGGATGCATTGAAAGATGATCTCCGCATTCAAAAGGCGATCGACTTTCTTGTAGAAAACAGCAAAACCGTCCCGAAATCCCAAGAAAATGAAGACGTGGCAGAAGAAGCCGAATAATGGATTCACGACCCTAAAAGCTTGAAAAAGCTTTTAGGGTTTTTCATAAGAAACGGCATGGAAAACTTAAAGGGCATTTCAATCAAAATGAAGTATAGATTTCTATCATTTCCGGGGAAAAAGAAGGAATGGTGTACGTCATGGTTGAATATACATAAGGAAAGTGTCTATGATATAAGGGATGGTTCTACATAAGATGCGGTACAATATCCTTTTTTCCATCCGTATTGTTTCAAGTTGGGCCACTGTGTATGATACAATGCGAAGCATAATCATATACTATGGTCATTATGTACGCGAAAAGGCAGATTCGGTATAGCATGGCAGCTGTTCAAATGATTGTACTGAAACACAGAAGTTCGTGTACAATAACCATGTAAGGGGTGAGAAGATGTTTAAGTTCAATGAAGAGAAGGGACAATTGAAATGTTCTTTCTGCGGGAAGACACAGGACCAGGTGAGAAAATTAGTCGCTGGACCCGGCGTTTATATATGCGATGAATGCATCGAGCTGTGTACGGAAATCGTGGAAGAAGAACTTGGCACAGAAGAGGAAGTGGAACTGGAAGAACTTCCGAAGCCGAATGAAATCAACGAGACGCTTGATGATTATGTCATCGGTCAGGAAAAAGCGAAACGTTCCCTGGCTGTGGCGGTGTACAATCACTACAAACGTGTAAACTCCGCAGCAGCAAAGCAGCAGGGAGATGTAGAACTTGCCAAAAGTAACATCTGTATGATCGGACCTACCGGAAGCGGGAAAACATTGATGGCGCAGACACTGGCAAGAATACTGAACGTTCCGTTTGCGATGGCGGACGCCACATCGCTCACTGAAGCCGGCTATGTCGGAGAAGACGTGGAGAATATTCTGCTGAAACTCCTCCAGGCAGCCGACTACGATGTGGAGAAGGCGGAAAAAGGAATAATTTATATCGACGAAATCGATAAAGTAGCACGTAAATCAGAGAATCCTTCCATCACAAGAGACGTTTCCGGTGAAGGGGTGCAGCAGGCTCTGCTGAAAATTCTTGAAGGGACAACGGCAAGTGTTCCTCCTCAAGGCGGCCGTAAGCATCCGCATCAGGAATTCATTCAGATTGATACGTCCAACGTTCTCTTTATCTGCGGTGGTGCGTTCGACGGAATCGACCAGATTGTCCAGGAACGTCTCGGCAAACAGGTTATCGGTTTCGGCTCGGAATCGGAAAAAGCCGACATGGACAAAGACGAATACATGAGCCGCATTCTTCCGGAAGATCTTCTCCGTTACGGTTTGATTCCGGAATTTATCGGACGTCTCCCGGTTATTTCGAGTCTTTCCGAGCTTGATGAAGATGCGCTTGTGGATATCCTGACACAGCCAAAGAATGCCCTCGTGAAGCAGTACCAGAAACTTCTTGAAATGGATGAAGTGGAACTGGAATTCACAGACGAAGCGCTCCGTGAGATTTCGCGTGAAGCGATTGAACGAAAAACCGGAGCCCGTGGACTGCGCTCCATTATTGAAGGCATTATGCTCGACATCATGTATGACCTTCCGAATAAAGAAGACATTGCTGTCTGTACCATTACAGCAGAAGCTGTAACGGATGACGTGTCTCCTATTCTAAAAACACACGACGGTAAAGAAGTTTATCTGGAAAGCAAAGCACCAAGAGAAAGCGCCTGACTATAAGGCAGAGACGGTCCAGCCGAAGCACGCACGGCTGGACCGTTTTTATAAGGATAGGCAGACTATGTGCAAAGGATAATACAACAGTTGGGAATGTCTCCGGGCTGTCCTTCTTCTGAATAATTGATTTCCGTTCTGCATGTTCAAAAGCAGACGGCGGCATACTAAGTCAGGGAAGACGGCAAGGAGGCATAAACAATATGAATCTGATGATGATTGTACTTATTGTTCAAATGATATTCGGGGTGATTGTCGGTCTTTATTTCTGGAATCTCCTCAAACAGCAGCGCGCAGGCAAAACAGCGGTCCAGAGGGATTCAAAAAAAGAAATTGAACAGCTCAGCCGGATGCGTTCTGTTTCGTTATCCCAGCCGCTGACAGAAAAGGCCCGTCCTGCGTCATTGAGCGATATCATTGGACAGGAAGAAGGAATCAAAGCGCTCAAAGCAGCATTATGCGGAGAAAACCCGCAGCATGTTCTGCTTTACGGACCGCCCGGCATCGGCAAGACAGCAGCGGCGAGACTCGTTCTTGAAGCAGCTAAGCGCAATCCGGCTTCTCCGTTTCGAAAAGATGCAGCATTTGTGGAGATTGATGGTGCGACATCGCGTTTCGATGAGCGCGGGATTGCCGACCCTTTAATCGGCTCGGTGCATGATCCAATTTATCAGGGAGCGGGAGCGATGGGGCAGGCAGGCGTCCCCCAGCCTAAGCAGGGAGCAGTCACAAAAGCACACGGAGGTATGCTGTTTATTGATGAAATAGGGGAACTTCACAGCATACAGCTGAATAAACTGTTGAAAGTGCTGGAAGACCGGAAAGTATATCTGGAAAGTGCGTATTACAGCGAGAGTAATCCGCAGATACCAACGTATATCCATGATATTTTTAACAACGGGCTTCCGGCTGACTTCCGGCTCGTGGGAGCCACGACAAGACAGCCGCAGGAACTGCCTGCGGCACTGCGCTCCCGCTGCATGGAAATTTATTTCCGGCCGCTGGATGATTCCGAGGTCCGAAAGATTGCATACCAGGCCGGGGAGAAGAGCGGTGCCGAACTTACAGAAGAAGCAGCGTTTTTGATTTCCCGGTTTGCCGGAAACGGCCGGGATGCGGTTCATATTGTTCAGATCGCGGCGGGAGCGGCGAAAGAAGACGAGCGTACTGTGTTGGAGACCCGCGACATCGAGTGGGTGCTTCAGGCGGGCCGGCTCGAACCAAAACCCGGCCGCTCCATCCAGCACGACCGTTTTGTCGGAAAAGTAAATGGGCTGGCTGTAACAGCAGCAGGCGCCGGTATGATTCTTGATGTGGAGGCCGCCGCAAAAAAAGGCGTGTATCCGGGCAACGTTACGGTGACCGGCGTGATGGAAGAAGAAAAACATGGAACACCCGTTTTTTCCACGCGGCGGAAAAGCCTTGCCAAAAGTTCGGTCGAAAATGTTGTCACGGTTCTTCATACGATGCATCTCCCGGTAAAAGAATATGATATTCACGTCAATTTTCCCGGCGGCCTTCCTATCGATGGTCCTTCCGCCGGCGCCGCCATTCTGCTGGCAGTTTACTCGGCAGTCAAACAGGTAAAAGTAAAGCCTTTCACTGCCGTAACCGGTGAAATCGGAGTGCGGGGCGATATTAAACCGGTAGGCGGGGTGCCTGAAAAAGTAGATGCAGCATGTAAGGCTGGGGCACAGGTTGTATTCATACCGCATGAAAATGACCGTCCTTCCTTTCATGAACAGGAACAGGGAACGATAATTCCCGTTGCGCGGGTGGAAGAGCTTTTGAAACAAGCACTGCTTCCCGAAGAAGAAGTGTCAGAAACCGGGCATGGTTTCATTATACCGGCCGGTGATACATCCGTTTCGTATCACGAAACCGAGGAGCCTGGAATTAGACAAATGAATGAGAAATAGGATAAAATAAAACCATCATGCAGTAGAAAAGAAAAAGCGCACGATACTGTGCTGTTTTATAGAGAAGCAGACCCGCCGCAAAGGAAAAGGAAACGAAGCGGGTCTTTTTTTAAAAGGGAAGATGACCCTTCTTCCTGCACCTTTTCCGGACGGTCAGGGAAGGGTGATAATATTGGGGTTTGGTAGACCGGTTTCAACGCTTGTCCGTTCAAAGCCCCAGTGGATCCGGGACCGTCCGGCGCTGCCCGCAGAACGAGCGCAAAACGGACGGATGATCTGCTTTATCAGCCGGAATTCCGCTAAGCAGAGAGCCTGCGCTTTTCTTATTTTACATAATTACAGTGATGGAAAAGAACTGAAAAAATGGAGGTATTGCCGGTGGAACAAGAGAATAGAAATATCCCGCTGCTTCCGCTTCGGGGACTTCTTGTATTTCCGACGATGGTACTGCATCTGGATGTCGGTCGTGAAAAATCGGTGCAGGCTCTGGAACAGGCAATGGTTGATGACAGCGAAATTATGTTGACCAGCCAGATCGACTTATCCATTGATGAACCGGGCGAGGAAGATATGTATCATATTGGAACGCACGCCAAAGTGAAACAGATGCTCAAGCTTCCAAACGGCACGATCCGTGTTCTCGTGGAGGGGCTGGCACGTGCAGAAATCAGCCGCTTTCTCGATCGGGAAGATTATTTTGAAGTTGAGATGAAACGACTCGAACAGAAAGAAAACGAATATGACTCCGAAGAACTGGCTCTTATGCGCAATGTGATTGAACAGTTTGAGCAGTATGTGTCGATTTCCAAGAAAGTGTCCAATGAAACACTGCAGTCCGTGCAGGACATTGCCGAACCAGCGAGACTGGCGGATGTTGTTTCATCCCATCTCCCTTTGAAAATCGCAGAGAAACAGAAACTGCTTGAGACAGTGCCGGTACAGAATCGGTTAATGAAGATTCTGGAAACCCTGAATAATGAAAAGGAAGTACTCGGTCTCGAAAAGAAAATCGGCCAGCGCGTGAAAAAATCCATGGAAAAAACGCAGAAAGAGTACTATCTCCGGGAACAGATGAAAGCCATCCAGAAAGAACTCGGAGATAAAGAAGGAAAAACGGGGGAAGTGGAAGAGCTTAAACAGAAAATTGAAGACGCCGGCATGCCCGAAAATGTAAAGGAGAAGGCATACAAAGAAATGGACCGGTACGAAAAAATGCCTTCTTCTTCGGCGGAGAGTTCGGTCATCCGTAATTACATCGAGTGGCTTACGGTCATTCCGTGGACGGAGGAGACCGAAGACCGTCTTGATATCAACCACGCCCAAAATATCCTCGATGAAGACCATCACGGCCTTGATCAGGTGAAAGAACGGGTGCTGGAGTACCTGGCTGTGCAGGAAATGACGCAGTCCCTGAAAGGTCCGATTCTATGCCTGACCGGCCCGCCGGGAGTCGGCAAGACATCGCTTGCCCGTTCTGTCGCCCGAGCGTTGGAGAGGAATTTTGTCCGCATATCGCTTGGCGGCGTACGGGATGAAGCGGAAATCCGCGGCCACCGGCGGACGTATGTCGGAGCGATGCCGGGCCGCATAATTCAGGGCATGAAAAAAGCCGGATCGACCAACCCCGTTTTTCTGCTTGACGAAATTGATAAGATGGCAAGTGATTTCCGGGGAGATCCTTCGGCGGCCATGCTGGAAGTGCTGGATCCGGAACAGAATAATACGTTCAGTGATCATTACATTGAAGAGCCGTATGATTTATCGAAAGTCATGTTTATCACGACGGCCAATAATGTTTCCACGATTCCGGAGCCGCTTCTCGACAGGATGGAATTTATATCTATCGCCGGCTATACGGAAGTCGAGAAACTGGGAATTGCCAAAAATCATCTGCTTCCGAAGCAGACAGAGGAGCACGGACTTACCAAAGGAAAGATTCAGTTTAAGGAAGACGCGCTGCTTAAAATTATCCGATATTATACAAGAGAAGCCGGTGTGCGTAGTCTTGAGCGGGAAATTGCCAATGTCTGCAGGAAAGCAGTGAAGCGCATTATTTCCGGGGAACGCAAAAGGGTTATTGTAACGGTAAATACCATTGAAGATATGCTCGGACAGCCGAAATACAGATACGGCAAAGCGGAGGAAACCGACCAGATCGGTGCGGCTACAGGCCTTGCCTATACGACGGCCGGAGGAAACACGCTCTCCATTGAAGTCTCTCTAGCACAGGGAAAAGGAGAGCTCACATTGACAGGCAAACTCGGCGATGTGATGAAAGAATCAGCACAGGCTGCCTTCAGTTATATCCGCTCACGCTCCGAAGAGTTGAAAATCGACGAGGATTTCCACGAAAAATATGACATTCATATTCATGTGCCTGCCGGTGCGACTCCAAAAGACGGGCCTTCCGCCGGTATCACAATGGCAACCGCGCTGATTTCGGCACTGACAAATAGAGTGGTCAAAAAAGAAGTCGGTATGACCGGGGAAATTACGCTGCGGGGACGGGTGCTTCCAATCGGCGGTTTGAAAGAAAAAGCAATGAGTGCCCACCGCGCAGGACTTGAAACCATTATCATACCGCAGGAAAACAAAAAAGATATTGAAGATGTACCAGAAAGTGTGAGGAAAGGCCTTACGTTTATCACGGTGTCCCATCTGGATGAAGTACTGGCCTATGCATTGGGGGAGGAAAATGAAAGTAAATGAAGCGGAGCTTTTGATCAGCGCCGTCCGGCAGGACCAGTATCCTAAGAATGGTCTGCCGGAGATTGCTCTGGCCGGCCGCTCCAACGTAGGCAAATCATCATTTATTAATACACTTGTCACGCGCAAAAATCTGGCCCGGACCTCAGGGAAACCAGGAAAGACCCAGACATTGAATTTTTATGATATTGAGGGCAGGCTGATGTTTGTGGACGTACCCGGGTACGGTTATGCCAAAGTTTCCAAGTCGGAACGGGAGGCATGGGGAAGAATGATGGAAACGTACTTTTCCTCTAGAGAGAAACTGCGCGGGGTGGCCATGATTGTCGACTCCAGACATTCACCGAGCGCTCTGGACGTCCAGATGTACCAGTATCTGAAACAGTTTGAGCTTCCGGTGCTTGTCATCGCGACGAAAGCGGATAAAGTAACAAAAAACAAACGGCCGAAACATGTAAAAAACATCAGAGAAACACTCGAGCTTGAGAAAGCAGATAATATCCTGCTGTTTTCAGCAGAAACCGGGCAGGGCAAAGAAGATGCCTGGAAAGCAATCCAGGCCATGATTGGATGAGGTATCGGATCTATCTTCGTACAATAATCATGTAAACGCCGAATCCGAGAAGCACGATGGGGAAGAACATTTCTACAATATAGGAGACCTGCGTGCCTGAGGCCTGTCTCAGTTCGGAACTGTACAGGAATCCGGCACCGGCAGCTGAAAGAAGAATCCCTGTGAATAAACCGGAATTTCTCGTCTTCAGCGAGTCGACAAGGAAAGCAGCTCCGAAGTAGAGAAAATACATGCCGATATGATCGGGCCAGAATGCGGTGAACTGCAGAAGGTAAAAGTGAGCGCCAAGTAACAGCAGCAGCACACCCGGAAGAAACGACAGCGGAATGCGGCCGCTCAGGCTCTCTACGAGGAAAGCGAAGCCCGCAAGCAGCAGTGCCGGCCACACGGTCCATATTCCGCCCGGGGCCAGGTCCCAGTTTTCAACAATAAGAATCAGGGCAAGTCCGGAAACGATGATACCGTAAAAGATGCTCTGCTTTTTCATATGTGTCCTCCATCAACTCATTAGAATTATGTCGAATATTTATGATATCATATAAGTACACAATCTACAGCCGGTGCTGTCCGGCTGTTGTATAGAAGATAAAAGTCAGCGGCTGTTCACATTTCATGATTCACGTGTGCCGTGGGCATGATATAATATGACAGTGGACAAGTATACGAATGCATTTGACGCTGAACGAAAGATAGAGACATTGCTGCAATCGGGGGTGAAAAACACATGCACATTATCGTTGCCGGCTTTGATTATAAAACGACCCCTGTCGAAATCAGAGAACAGCTGGCGTTTCAGGAAGAGTCGCTGCCGGATGCGCTGCAGCAGCTTAGAAACATGAAAAGCATACTGGAGTGTACCATTGTTTCAACGTGCAACCGTACCGAAATTTATGCCGTTGCCGATCAGCTGCACACCGGACGTCATTTTATAAAGAAATTTCTGTATGAATGGTTTGGTCTTCCGATCGATGAGTATGGGGCTCATCTGAATATACGGGAAAACGATACAGCGATACAGCACCTGTTCCGGGTGAGTGCAGGATTGGACTCCATGGTCCTTGGGGAAACGCAGATTCTGGGACAGGTGAAAGACAGCTTCTTTCTGGCACAGAATGAAGGAGCCACAGGCACTGTCCTGAACGAATTATTCCGGCAGGCTGTCACATTTGCGAAAAAATCACACAGCGAGACAGAAATTAATGAAAATGCTGTTTCGGTAAGTTATGCCGCTGTTGAGCTTGGGAAAAAAATTCTCGGCGATTTCCGGGACAAGCACGTGATGGTGCTTGGAGCCGGTGAAATGAGTGAATTGACAGCCAAACACCTTTATGAAGGCGGTGCGGCTGAAGTAACGGTGTTAAACCGGACGTACGCGAAAGCTGCTGAATTGGCGGAACGGTTTTTCGGTACAGCCGGAAGCATGGAAGAACTGCGGCGTTACATGGAGAAGACAGATATCGTTATTTCTTCCACGGGTTCAAGTGATTATGTAATTGACAAGGCATGGATGGAGAGCGTTCTGAAGCAGCGGCGCGGACAGCCGCTTTTCATGGTGGATATCGCTGTGCCGCGCGATTTCGATCCTGCCCTTGAGAAGCTGGACAATGTCTTTCTGTATGATATTGATGATCTGCAGGGCATTGTAGCGGCAAATATGGAAGAGAGAAAAACGGAAGCGGAAAAGATAGAAGCCGGTATTCAGGATGAGCTCGCCTCTTTCAAAGAGTGGGTGCACACACTCGGTGTTGTGCCTGTCATTTCTGCACTGAGAACGAAAGCTCTGTCCATTCAGTCCGAAACGATGGACAGCCTGGAGCGCAAACTTCCGGATTTATCGGAACGCGATAAAAAAGTACTGCGTAAGCATACAAAAAGCATAGTGAACCAGATGCTGCGCGAGCCTATCACAAGAGCGAAAGAAATGGCCGGAGAACCGGATGCCGATGAGTCGCTTGCATTGTTTACCGAAATATTCGGGCTCGATGAAGAAGTGGAAGCGGCCAGAGAGGCTGAAGAGAAGCAGGTAAAAGTGGAAGAAGCGGAGCAGGAATGGGGCCGCCGTAAAAAAAGGCGGATCTCCCCTTATGCATACGCTCAGGATATCAGCTTCCACTCCTAGGAGAGGAGTTGTCACAAATGGTTGCTTCTGCGGGCATTATTTATGCTTTAACGATTGTGCTGTACAGTCTGAGTGTGCTCGGATATTTCATAGATTTTCTGCAGAACAACCGGAAGGTGAACCGGATCGCCTTCTGGTTGCTTTCTATCGTATGGGTGCTCCAGACACTTTTTTTTGTTATTCGAGCGCTTCAATATGACAGACTGCCCATCATTACACCGTTTGAAGGGCTGTTTTTTTATGCCTGGCTTCTTGTAAGTCTCTCACTTATTATCAACTGGTTTTTCCGTGTGGATTTTCTCGTGTTTTTTACAAATGTCGTTGGTTTTGTCATGATGGCTTTCAGTTTGTTCACCCCGGACGGTGATGTGCCGTCGGATTTGAACGACCTTCTTATCTCGGAACTGCTGGTCGTTCATGTGACGCTTATTATGATTGGGTACGCTGCATTTACGATAGCTTTTGTGTTTTCCGCGCTGTATGTGTTTCAGCATCACCTGCTGAAACAGAAGCAGTGGGGAAAGCGATTGTTGCGGCTGGAGAACCTTCCGAAAATGGAACGTTTTATTTTTTGGATGACAACAATCGGTGTTCCCTTCATGCTGCTTGGCTTTACCCTTGGATTTATATGGGCTTCGATTCAGCTTTCCCAGCTGCCGTGGCTCGATGCCAAAGTGATCGGGTCCTTTGTTGTGCTGGTCGTATACAGCATTTACCTTTATCTATGGGCGGTCAGGCATCAAAGAGGCTATAATATGGCGTTGTTTAATATAGCGGGGTTTATGCTCGTGTTGATTAATTACTTTTTATCAAGTGAGCTGACTGATTTTCATTTCTGGTATTTTTAAAACAAGGGGTACGATGTTTAAATACACCCTCTGCGGTGCAGGATGAAAGAGATAACAACCCCCGGACAGGCGGTTGAACGGATGGAGGAATAGGATGCGTACGATTGTACTGGGAACGAGAAAAAGCAACCTTGCGATGAAGCAGACGGAGTGGGTTGTTAATGAGTTGAATCAGCGCGGTCTTCCTTATCAATTTGATACAAAGAAGATCGTAACAAAAGGGGACAAAATACTTGATGTCACCCTTTCCAAAGTAGGTGGTAAAGGTCTTTTCATCAAGGAGATTGAAGAAGCCCTTACAAATAGAGAGATTGATATAGCCGTCCACAGCATGAAAGATCTCCCGGGAGAAGTGGAAGAAGGCTTTCGTCTGGGTGCTGTCACAAACAGGGTGGACCCGCGGGATGTCCTGATATCAACGGATCATGTACTGCTGGATGATCTGCCGGCGGGCGCTGTAGTCGGAACGAGCAGCCTGCGGCGTTCCTCTCAGATATTGGCACGACGGCCTGATCTAAAAATACAGTGGATCCGCGGGAATATAGACACACGTCTCCGCAAACTCCGCGAAGAGAATTTTGATGCGATTGTTCTGGCTGCGGCCGGTCTCACCCGCATGGGGTGGGATGAAAAAATTGTAACAGAGTATCTGGATCCCGATATCTGTCTTCCTGCTGTAGGTCAAGGCGCACTTGGACTGGAATGCCGGGAGGATGATCAGGAAGTTCTTGATATTCTTGCGGAGCTCAACGATGACATTGTTTCCAGACGTGTGACGGCCGAACGCGCCTTTCTGCAGACCGTCGAGGGGGGATGCCAGGTGCCGATCGGCGGCTATGCCATGCTCGAGTCAAATGGAGATATCAGTCTCACCGCCATGATTGGATCCCCTGATGGTGAAACGGTCCTTACCTCCTCCCGCAGGGGGCCTGAACCGGAAACAGTCGGTAAACAGGCTGCGGAGGAACTGCTCCAGCAGGGAGGCAGAGAAATTCTCGACAAAGTGAAAGATGAGCTGGATCAAACATGACAGAGCCCCTCACCGGCCGGAACGTTTTAGTAACGAGGCCGCCCGGTCAGAGTGATGCGTTAAAGCGTTTGATTGAAGCAGAGGGAGGGACTGCTCTTGTTCTGCCGATGATTGAAACGATACGCACCGAAGACTGGGATCCGCTGAAAAAACGTGCCGCGGAGAAAAAGTGGGACTGGGTGATTTTCACAAGCGCCAATGCGGCCGCTTATTTTTCGGAACTGCTTGCAGAAGTTCCGCTTTCCGTGCCGGAAACATGCCGGACAGCAGCGGTAGGAAAAAAAACCGCAGAAGCTGTGCGCAAAAGAGGATGGCCCAATCCTCTGCTGCCCCGGGTCAGTGATGGCGACGGGCTTGCTGACCTGCTGCAGAGCCGGGTGCGCCCAGGGGACTCTGTTCTTTTCCCCAAAAGCGTCAGGGCCCGTTCAGTTATTGCCGATGTGCTGCAAAGGGAAGGCGCTTATGTGCACGAACTCCCGCTTTACACGACGGCTGCTGCGTATCAAAACCGGGAACAGCTGCTGTCATGGATTCAGGAGGGAACCATTGATTTATTGACATTCACGAGCCCTTCCGCCGTCAAAGCCTTTGCCCATTTTGTAAGAAACATGCCGAAGAAAGACTGGCAGGGGCTGGACACGGTAAGCATTGGGTCCATTACCGATAATGAAGCGGCAAAGCACGGGTTTGTATCGCGCAGAACGGCGGAACCGTCCACGGTTGAGGGTATTGTACGAACGTTAACCGCGTTTTGAAGGAGGATGACACGATGAATGAACTGACATTCCACCGGCACCGCCGGCTGCGGAGCACCCCGGGCATACGGAACATGGTACGGGAAACAGTGCTCCGGAAAGAAGATCTCATTTTTCCCATTTTTGTACTTGAAGGCAGCGATATTAAAAACGAAGTACCATCAATGCCGGGCGTCTATCAGGTATCTCTGGACCATCTCGGGGAAGAGATGAACCGGCTGGAGTCTTCAGGTGTTCCGGCTGTCATTGTATTTGGGATCCCGGAACATAAAGACGAAAACGGCACCCAGGCGTATGCTGAGGAAGGCATTGTTCAAAAAGCAATCCGGCAGATTAAACAAAATCATCCGGATCTGACCGTCATTGCCGATACCTGTCTCTGCCAGTACACCGATCACGGACACTGTGGTATTATTGAACAGGGTACGATCGTGAACGACACGTCTCTCGATCTCCTCACTCAAACTGCTGTAAGCCAGGCGGACGCAGGCGCTGACATTATCGCCCCGTCCAACATGATGGACGGCTTCACAGCTGCCATCCGCCACGGTCTGGATGAAGCCGGACACATAAATATTCCGGTGATGTCCTATTCCGTGAAATTCGCATCCGCGTTTTACGGCCCGTTCCGGGATGCAGCGCACAGCTCTCCCTCTTTTGGGGACCGCAAAACGTACCAGATGGATCCCCCGAACCGGCTCGAAGCTCTCCGCGAAGCAGCATCAGATGTAGAAGAGGGAGCGGACTTTCTCATTGTGAAACCCGCACTTCCCTACCTGGATGTTGTACGGGAAGTGAAAGATGAGACGTCTAAACCGGTGGTTGCCTATAACGTATCCGGCGAGTACGCCATGATCAAGGCGGCTTCGGCAAACGGCTGGCTTGATGAAAAAGAAGTTGTTATGGAAAAACTGACGAGCATGAAACGGGCCGGCGCCGATCTCATCGTAACCTACTTTGCCATAGACGCCGCCGCCTGGATCGATGAAAAGCAGTAACATGGACTGTTGGGGCTGTTCTTGACGGACAGCCCTTTTTTAAAAGGAAAAACGATGTGGAAGAGGACAAGCCATCGTTTCATTTGATAAGCTGGAAGGAGAATATCCAGTAAAGGAGTGCTGTATATGAAGACGTTTGATAAGTCCCAGGCGGCGTTTGATGAAGCGGAACCGCTTATGCCGGGCGGAGTGAGCAGTCCGGTTCGGACATATAACTCCGTCGGCCATCCGCCTGTTTACATTGAAGAAGGAAAAGGGTCCAAAGTGTGGGACCTCGATGGAAATGAGTTTATTGATTATGTTCTGTCCTGGGGACCGCTGATCCGCGGCCACGCCGATGATCACGTAGTGGAACAGTTGAAGAAAGCAACTGAAAAAGGAACCAGCTTCGGCACCTCCCATCAGATGGAGACGAAACTGGCTGAACTCATCATTGACCGGGTTCCGTCAATTGACGTCGTACGAATGGTTAACTCCGGCACGGAAGCAACCATGAGCGCTCTGCGCCTTGCACGTGGCTTTACCGGACGGGATAAAATCATCAAAATGGAAGGTTGTTACCACGGCCACGGTGATTCCCTGTTAATCAAGGCAGGGTCCGGTGTGGCGACACTAGGACTCCCGGACAGCCCCGGTGTTCCATCCGGTACTGCCTCCAACACGCTGACGGTACCGTATAATGACCTGGAAAGCTTAAAACTCGCCTTTGAAAAGTACGGCGAAGAAATTGCCGCCGTTATTATGGAACCTGTTACCGGCAACATGGGAGTCGTACTGCCGGAGGAAGGTTTCTTGCAGGGTGTCCGCGATATCACGGAAGAAAACGGGAGCCTCCTTATTTTTGATGAAGTGATGACAGGATTCCGCGTCGGCTATAACAGCGCACAGGGAGAATTCGGCGTAACACCGGATTTGACCTGCCTTGGAAAAACAATCGGCGGTGGACTGCCGGTTGGTGCTTACGGCGGACGCAAAGATATTATGGCAAAAATCGCTCCGGATGGTTCGATTTATCAAGCCGGCACATTGTCCGGAAACCCTCTTGCCATGACGGCGGGCTACGAGACACTCAGCCAGCTTACTCCGGCGGATTATGAACGGTTCTATAAGCTCGGTAACCAGCTCGCAGACGGTCTTGAAGCCGCCGCCTCCAGACATGGTATCCCACATCACGTGAACCGGGCCGGGGCCATGACGACGCTTTTCTTCACAGAAGAAAAAGTGACTGACTTCGCTTCGGCGAAAACATCGGATCTTGATTTGTTTGCCTCTTATTTCCGGGAAATGATGCAGCAGGGTATATCACTCCCGCCTTCGCAGTTTGAAGGCATCTTCCTGTCTACCGCCCACAGCGAAGAAGATATAGAGAAAACAATCGACGCAGCCGAGAAGACATTTTCGAAAATAAAGGCATAGAGCAAAAAAAGCAGCGCCGGATTACATATCCGGGCTGCTCTTTTTTTGAGGGGGCGGGGAAGCAAATGCAAGTATTGCTGCGAGAACAGGCAGAGCAATCATCATCCAGAGAATTTCATTGTACTGTCCGAAATAATCAAACGCTATACCAAACGGAAGCGGCCCCAGTGCTGAACCGATAACAATGGCTGTCGTTGCGAAACTTTTCAGTTTGCCGATATGATCAAGGCCGAAATATTCCGGCCAGACCATGTTATTGCAAATTTTTGTCGTTCCGTCAAAAAAGCCCCAAAGTACGACAAAAAGAACAATACTCCACGCCGACTGTGCGTAAATCAGAAGAATGAAGGTAAAACAGCTTAAAAGAAAGCCGAGGGAGTACACAATGTGCAGTTTGACGCGTTCCACGACAAATCCGGCCGCGAGAGTGAACAGAAATGCCGTGATCGGCATCAGACTGAGGAGAAAAGCAACGACCGGCCGTTCAATCCCTTTCTCTCCTAAAATCGAAAACAAGTGAATTGTAATACCTGTATTAACCAAAGACGGAACAACCGCACAGAACAAAGCAAACCAGAATGATTTCGTGCGGACGGCGCTGTATACCGTCCAGGAAGATTCCCGCCGTTCTTTTGCAGAGGCTGCGGCTGCTTCTTCCCGGTTCCCGTCTTTGCCGTCATTATCCGGAAGCAGACCGACATCCTCCGGTCGGTTCCGGATAAACACAAAGGCAGCCGGCACAAACACAACGAGAAGCACCGTACCCCAGAATACCCATGTAAACCGCCAGCCGCCAAGCTCGATCAAAAAGAAGTGAATCGGCGGCATCGCAGCACCGCTGGCGAGAACACCAAGCGTCATAAAACTGAACGCGCGTCCGCGCTGTTTAGAAAACCACTGGGGCACCAGCGTATTCGGTACAAGGGTCATAGATCCCTGCCCGAACAGACGGAGCATGAAAAAACCGATAAACATCATAACCGGGCCGATCATGGCACTGTTCCAAAAACAGGCTATGGCAAGCATGGTTCCGACAAGAACAGTAGTATAACGCTGTCCTTTCTTATCAATCAAACGTCCTGTCAAAAACAACAGGAGTCCCGCTGCAAGAGTAGACGCGGAATAAATGCTTGAAATCATCGTGCGGTTTCCTTCAAATTCCTCAATGTAAATGTCCATAAATACTGAAATCGAATAAGTCTGTCCCGGCCCGGAGAAAAAGGCACCCAGCGCTGCTATGGCAACAATCAGCCAACCGTAAAAAAATGGCGGCTGTACAGGCAGATTATCTTTTCTTAGTCTCTTTACTGTCTTCGTACTACTATGATTCATCCAATCCCCTTTTCCGTCAATTCCACGTCTCCCTGAGACGGGAATCCTTCGTTTCATATACGGATACATTCTATCAATCTGCCATAAGAAAAACAACGAACGGGATTATCAATCATAGTTTCGCCCGGGGAGGCATATAGTGAAAGGGATAACGAAGGAAGGTTGAAGCTTCCATCATGGAGACAACCTTGCGTATACCTGATACAAAGGAGGGCTTAATAAATGACAGACGCACATGCCTCGGAGCTGACGTTCAGTCTGGAAGAATCGGTGTGGCTGAATCAAGGCGAAAAAATTAAGGAACTGGTGTCGCTGGGACTGGATCCGGATATTCGAATCGAAGAAAAATATGATTACGTGGATATTAAAGGCGGTTTGTACCTGAATGGAGAATATTACCCCGAAACAGAAGAACAGGGATATGATACAGACACAGATCCGGCTCCACGTTATATTGAAACAAATAGCAGGCGCGAAGACGGGGTCGGTGAACTGAAGCATTTTTTTCCGGTGGATGTCACAGTGCCGCTGAACCGTATTCAACACCTTGATGATGTATATGTAACGATTGACAGTTTTGATTATGATCTTCCGGAACCTGGGTGCATTCAGCTCACAGCGGATGTTAGCATTTCCGGTGTGCAGGAACGCGTGCGTGAGGAAGAGACAAAAGCGGTGGAGGAATCCCCGGCTGTTGAACCTCTGCCAGTGTGGGAAATGGAAGATGTGTTCCGCCCGGAAGACAATGAAACAGAAAACAGCAAAGACGAACCGGCAGAAGAAAGGTTTCCTGCCGATTTAGTATCCGGCGCGGAAGACAGAGAAGAAAAGCAGGAAGAAGAGGAAACAGAAGAGGAAACAGAAGATGATACAGCCGATATTGTCACGTCTTTCCATGGACGCGACACACAGGAAGAACCTCTGCCGGTGCAATCGGAAAGAGAAGAAGACGAGCAGGTGGAAAAGGAAGCGGAAACCGAAGAAAACAGCGGCCCTGGTGAAACAGCAGAAACGGGGGACCGCGATGATAATGCGCTGTATTTAACGAAAATGATGACTAGTGGAGAGGAAGACTTTTCCCGGCTGAAGATGTGTATCATCCAGGAAAATGAATCGATAGAGCAGATCGCCGAGCGGTATCACACGACGGCGGGACATCTGCTGCGGTTTAATCGTCTGACTCATGAACATGTGGAGGAAGGGCAGATATTATATATCCCCGCCCCCGTTTCCACAGCGGAACCGGATAACAGCTGACAACGGCTTCTTGCAGGAAACCCGCACGTTCAGCGGCTGACCACGCAGCTTAAGTAAGCACCGGTCAGCAAAAAGAGAAGCATAACATCAAACGTCGTTGGAAAAATCAATGTACGGATTACCTGAAAAATAATAAGAACTAACAGAATCTGCATGACAGCCAGCTTCCATTTCCACCACCATCTCCGCTTCGGCCGGTGATGGTGGTGCCTTTTTTTATGTTTTCTGGGCGGAGGGCACGGTGGACCAGGCGGCCCTGGATAAGGGGGATATCCCACAAGAATCCTCCTTTCTGCAGCATGAGATCTTTTCTCTTATGCATATGCAGAGTACCCGCAAATGTTGCCGTTTGAAAAAGGCTCCTCATCACAAAAGGACCCGCCTTGACGAGAATGTCTTTTCCCCGTAAAATATGACTATACTTACTATAAGAACTGCGAACAACAGGGAGGAGTACGGATTGTTCCGCCTGAATAAGAGAGAAAAACCCGAGGCTGAAAGGTTTTTTGAGGAAGGAAGTCCGGAAGGTCGCCTTGGAGCTGCTTTTCTGAAACGGCAGTAGGAAAAGCCGGAGGACCCGTTACCCGGATGGAGCGCACAGTTGATGCAGCTGTGAATAAAGGTGGTACCGCGAGACTCTTCGTCCTTTGCACAGGGTGAAGGGCTTTTTTTATGCCGGAAAACATATATTTTAAAGGAGGAAATCCGATGACGAAGCAGCACACCGATATGCCGACCAAGTATGATCCAGGTGACACCGAAACGAAGTGGTACCCGTATTGGACAAAACATTCTTATTTTGAAGCGGAAGGAACAGGGGACAAGGAGCCGTTTACGATTGTCATCCCGCCGCCGAACGTGACCGGAAGACTGCACCTCGGTCACGCCTGGGATACGACGCTTCAGGACATTCTTTCCCGACTCAAACGGATGCAGGGGTATGACACGCTCTGGCTTCCGGGTATGGACCATGCCGGCATTGCCACGCAGGCAAAGGTGGAAGGAAGACTGAAGGAAGAAGGCATAGACCGGCATGAACTCGGCCGCGAGCGTTTCCTGGAAAAATCGTGGGACTGGAAGGAAGAATACGCTGATTTCATCCGGCAGCAGTGGGCGAAACTGGGTCTGTCCCTGGACTATTCCAGAGAGCGGTTTACGCTGGATGAAGGATTGTCCACAGCGGTTCGTGAGGTTTTTGTTTCCCTTTACAATAAAGGTTTGATTTACCGGGGACAGTATATTATCAACTGGGATCCGGACACCCAGACTGCCCTTTCCGATATTGAAGTTGATTACAAAGACGTACAGGGTCACTTTTACCACATGAAATATCCGCTGAAAGATGGAAGCGGTCATATTGAAGTGGCGACGACGAGACCGGAGACGATGCTCGGAGATACTGCTGTTGCGGTACACCCGGAAGATGAACGGTACAGCTGCCTTATCGGAAAAACAGTTGTGCTGCCGATTATCGGCCGTGAAATAGAGATTATCGCCGACGATTATGTAGATATGGAATTCGGTTCCGGTGCGGTGAAAATCACACCGGCCCATGACCCGAACGACTTTGAAATGGGGAACCGCCATGATCTCGAACGCGTACTCGTCATGGATGAATCCGGCACGATGAATGAGAATGCGGGACGATATCAAGGTCTCGACCGTTTCGAATGCCGCACACAGCTCGTGAAAGATCTGCAGGAAGACGGTGTGCTGTTTGAGATTGAAGATCACGAGCATTCTGTCGGCCACTCTGAGCGCAGCGGCGCCGTGGTGGAACCGTATCTTTCCACGCAGTGGTTTGTGAAAATGAAACCACTGGCAGAGCAGGCGGTGAACCTTCAGAATCAGGAGGAAAAAGTTCACTTCGTACCGGACCGGTTTGAAAAAACGTATCTGCATTGGCTCGATAATATCCGCGACTGGTGTATATCCCGGCAGCTTTGGTGGGGCCACCGGATACCGGCCTGGTATCATAAAAAAACCGGGGAGATGCACGTCGGCCATACGGCGCCGTCCAACCCGGAAGAATGGGAGCAGGACGAAGATGTTCTCGATACGTGGTTCAGCTCCGCGCTCTGGCCGTTCTCAACGATGGGATGGCCGGAGAAGGAAAACCCGGATTTTCAACGTTTTTATCCGACCAATGTGCTCGTCACGGGCTATGACATCATCTTTTTCTGGGTATCGCGCATGATCTTTCAAGGCATTGAATTTACAGGGGAGCGTCCATTTCAGGATGTCCTGATCCACGGTCTTGTCCGCGACGCAGAAGGCCGGAAAATGAGTAAATCCCTCGGCAACGGCGTCGACCCGATGGACGTTATCGATCGTTACGGGGCGGATGCGCTCCGGTTCTTCCTTGCTACCGGAACAACACCGGGGAATGATCTTCGTTTCCACTGGGAAAAAATCGAAGCGAACTGGAACTTTGCCAACAAAATCTGGAACGCCTCCCGTTTCGCGCTCATGAACATGGGTGGCCTTATCTATGGTGATATGGACTTCAGCGGAGACAAAACCATTGCCGACCGCTGGATTCTCACCCGTCTTCAGGAGACGATCCGTGATGTGACGCGTCTCATGGACAATTATGAATTCGGTGAAGTGGGACGTCTTTTATATAACTTCATCTGGGATGATGTGTGTGACTGGTACATCGAAATGGCGAAACTCCCGCTGTACGGTGATGATGAAGCAGCCAGGCTGACGACGCGCTCGGTTCTTGCCCACGTCTTAGAGCAGACGATGCGTCTTCTGCATCCGATTATGCCGTTTATCACCGAAGAAATCTGGCAGCACCTTCCGCACGAAGGTTCATCCATTACGGTGGCAGCGTGGCCAAAAACATACGAAACATTCATGGATCCGGAATCGGTGGAAGATGTGGAACTGCTGCAGCACGTCATCCGTTCGGTCCGCAATACCCGCGCCGAAATGAATGTGGTTCCAAGCAGAGAAATCGACCTGCAGCTGAAACCGCAGAACGACGGCGTACAGGACCGGCTGGAGCGCGGACGCGTGTATCTTGAACGTTTCTCAAACTCCGGTGAGCTGACGATTGATCCGGATCTTGATGTTCCGGAAAAGACGGTGTCCCATGTTCTCAGCGGAGCAGAGCTTCATATGCCGCTTGCCGGACTGATTGATCTGGACGATGAAATCGCCCGTCTGGAAAAAGAGAAGGAAAAGCTGGATAAAGAAGTCGAACGCGTCCAGAAGAAACTGGCGAACGAAGGCTTTATCCAGAAAGCGCCGGAAAATGTCGTTGCCGAAGAACGGGAAAAAGAAAAAGATTACATGGAAAAACGGGAGAAAGTGACAGCCCGGATTCAGGAACTGAAAGCATAATAGATAGAAAACGTGAGGGATGCAGTCATGCAGACGTACGAAGAAGCCCTCAGCTGGCTTTCGGAGCTGAGCGCCCATGGCATCCGTCCCGGTCTGGACCGGGTCCGCATGATGCTTGAGGGGCTCGGCAACCCGGAGCGGCGGCTGAAAAGTATCCATGTGGGAGGAACGAACGGAAAAGGGTCGACGACCGCGTTTCTGAAAGAACCGATGAAAGAAGCAGGCCTCGTATGCGGCACGTTCACCTCCCCGTATGTACATGAATTCAGGGAACGTATCGCAGTGAATGGGGAGCCTGTATCGGAAGAAGATTTTCTAAAAAGCGCGCAGGCGGTGCGGCCGGTCGTGGAAAGTGTCGCAAAAACGCCCTTCGGACCACCGACGGAATTTGAAGTACTGACGGTCATCGCGGCTCATTATTTCGCTTCCTCTGCCTTTCCGGATGTAGTCGTCTGGGAAGTCGGCCTCGGCGGAAGACTGGACTCAACGAATGCCGTTCATCCTATGATCAGCATCATTACCAATGTGGGGCATGACCACCAGGCGGTTCTCGGGGATACCATTGAAGAAATCGCACGGGAGAAAGCAGGCATTATCAAGTCTGGCGTACCGGTTGTGACGTGTGACACGAATCCGGAAGTGACAGAGATTCTGGAGGAAGCGGCAGAAGACGCGCGGACGAGACTGTACCGGCTGGATCGTGATTTTCATGTGACGAATGCTGAGGCGGAGTCTTCCGGGTGGACATTTTCTTTTCAGTCCATTTTAAACCATATCCCGGATGTGAAGATCTCGATGCTCGGCCGCCATCAGACAAAAAATGCGGCAGCGGCTTTGATGGCCTTCCGGTATTTGATGCTGTACTACGCGCTGCCGGTGGATGAAGATCATATCCGCCGCGGATTTCAACACGTATCCTGGATCGGCCGCCTCGATTACAGGGAAACAACACCGCCGCTTTTGCTGGACGGTGCCCACAACAAAGAAGGAATGGAAAGCCTGGCCGAGGCGCTTACGGACCATTTCCCCGGCCGCTCCATTCATCTGATCGCTGCCATGACGAAAGAAAAAGATCCGGCTGTCCTGTTGGAACCACTGAAAGCACTGCCCATTCAATCAGCGGCCGCTGTCGGTTTTGACTTTTTCCGGGCTGCATCGGCGGAAGAAACGGCTGCTAAAAGCCCTATTCCTGATACCGAAGCCTTGTCTGACTGGAAGGCAGCCTGGGAAAAAATAAAGCAGACCGCTTCACCTGATGACCTCGTTGTAGCTGCCGGCTCTCTGTATTTCATTTCAGAAGTGGCAGCGGAAGATAAAAAAATAGAATAACCTCAATTAAAACTGTGTCCCGGGCGGCACAGTTTTTTTAGATACCCTCCTTTCGAATGATAGTCAGGGAGGGGAGGTGGTGTATTAGATGCAGGTATAAGGGATTTTATTCCATTGACCTGAGCGGATGGACATGCCATGATACGAAAGAAGAACGAAATCAGCATAATAACAAAGAAGGAGGATGGGTCTATGGTCTTTGCTGCTATGGCGGCCGCAGCGACGGTGTGTTTTGTTGTGCTTGGAAAATTACCGGCACCATGGAATCGGGGAACACAGGCACAGCTCGTACTCTCGGCTTTATTAACCGCCGCACTCATATATCTGTTACATCAATTATATTCGTTCCCGGCAGCCGCCGTCGTTTTTCTCGTATTCATGCTGTTGTTTTCCTTTCTTATCGGAAAACAGATACAATATGCAGAAGAAGCCGCAGTAGAGGAAGAACAGTTTCTCTTCCTGACAGAAGAAGACCTTACGGAAAAAAGCTCGGAACCGACGGTGCAGGAATTGTTTGGGAGGGAGGCTCCCGGGGAAAGGACGAACACGCACCGAAAGCAGAGCTCAGCAGAAGAGAACGAGAAGCAATTTCCTCAAACAAGGAGCGGGGATTCCGTTGCGGAACAGGAACTGATGGAGGAGGAAGAACACTTTTTTCAGCGGAGAGCCTTCATGCTTGAAGAGGAACCGCAGGAGGAGTCAGAAGAGGAGACAACAGAGGCTCCGCTTTTTGCGCAGAATAATACAGTGGATAAAGAAAAAAGCACGTCCGGCGAGGCAGAAGACAGATCATGGTCGGATAAACGAGCAAAGCTTCTTGATGAGCTGGATGAACAACCTGCAGACAACCTGGAAAAACAGGTGGAGGACCGCCGATGAAACGAAATAGATACATAGAGAAATCGATGCTTCTGTTCACCTGTTTGACAGGTGTCATTCTGTTTTTTTCCATCGGAGGGGCGGCTGCGTACGAATACGTCTGGCCGGAAGAGGAGATGCTTCCGGACGAAGCCGAAGCAGGCGGCGTGGACATCGGTGGAATGAAAAGATCCGAGGCCGAAGAAGCCGTGTCCGACGCATGGGAAAACTGGCAGGAGCGTTCCGGTGTGGCTCTCCAGCTTTTTAATGAAGAAGTTATGATAGAGGGAGAACGTTTCGAAGCCGAAGTGGAAGAAACGGTGGAACAGGCGTTCACGGACCAGAATGTTTTGCTTCAGGTATCGTGGACGGACGAGGGGAATGTGCTGCCCGAGGCGTTGGACCGCTTTACATATGAAAATTTGCGGGACAGGGTCGATATGACAGCGTTGAATGAACAGGTGACAATGATCGGAAATATCAGCGGGCAGAAGAAGGCAGCGCAGGATATCCGTTCTTTCTTTATCGAAGAGATGCCTCTGGAAACCACCACTTTCAATAATGTGACACTGACACCTGATGTTCCCGGAACAGGGCTGAAAGACTGGGCGGATGCGCTGGACGGTTACGAAATGGAAGGCGGATCTATTTTCTCCCTTCTCAAGGCTCTGGAGGAAGGCGGAAGTACCGTTTATAATGACCCGGGACTTGATGCGCTAGCCTCCGGTGTGTTCCAGGTACTGGCAGTAACCAATTTTGAAATGTCGGAGCGTCACATTAACGAAGAACTGCCTTCATACGCCGCACCCGGCGAAGACGCTCACATAGAGGTTCCGGACCGTGATCTTATGTTTCACAATCCAAATATCTACTCGTACCGGTGGAATGCTTCCTGGAATGGATCGGAGCTCTCTCTTTCTCTAAGCGGACCAGAATTTCTTCATTCCTATGAACTGGAACGCAGAAAAGAAGAGACCCTTGAACCGCGCACGGTGGTGCGTGTGGACGAAAACCGGACAACTGGAGGGCGCCGGACACTGCGTGAAGGTGAAAACGGATATTACGCGGAAGCGGTGCGGGTAGTAGCGAATGCAGATGCGAACGTGCTGCAGGAAACGGTGCTTGGCCGGGACTACTACCCTCCGGAACAGCGGATCGTCGAGAAGAGCCTCCAAACCTCTGACGAAAGCGGCAGTAGTCCGCCTGATATTGAACCTCCGGAAAGCAGCGGGGGCGTGAGCAGTGGTAATTCGGAAGAAGCACCGGAAGAAAACGGCGGAGACAGCGGTGCTTCAGACAGTCCGGATTCGTCTCAGTTGGAAAATGCCGGAGAAACAGAAGAAAGCGGAAGCGGCGGAGAAGACACGTCCGATACAGAAAACAGGAAAGATTTCAACGAACGTATGAAACAGAACGATCAACCGATCAAAGGGTATGAGTAAAAAGGAGCGGTCTGTATGGCGGAAAAGCGGAAGCGTCTTGGAGACTTACTGCTTGAAGCAGCGTTGATCACCGAAACCGAGCTGAACGAGACACTGCAGGGAAAAAGAACAGACCAAAAGCTCGGTGATGCGCTGCTTGAGCGGAAATACATTACTGAGCAGCAGCTGATTGAAACACTGGAATACCAGCTCGGCATTCCAAGAATCAGCCTTTATAATTACCCGGTGGAAGAAGACGCTGTAAAACTCGTATCGAAAGAATTCGCCGAAAGACACGCGGTTCTTCCGCTGAAGAGAGAAGGAAACCGTCTCCGCACTGCCATGGCGGATCCGATGGATTATTTTGCGATGGACGAACTCCGTGTATCAACCGGCCTGCAGATTGAACCGGTGATTGCGACCCGCCGTGAAATCATGTCAGCTGTACAGAAACATTATCATATCCATGAATCCCTCGATGCCTTTGAAGAACAGAATGTGCCGGAGGAGATGGCGGACACAGCAGAGCAGGGGGAAGCTCCGGTCATTCGTATCGTCAATCAGATGATACTCTACGGCCTGCAGCAGCAGGCCAGTGATATTCATATTGATCCGCAGGAAAACAAAGTACTCGTCCGTTACAGGGTGGACGGGGTGCTGAAAACAGAACGCGCGTTTCCAAAAAACATGCAGAATGTGCTGACAGCCAGGGTGAAAATCATGGCAGACTTAAACATCACCGAATCACGGCTGCCTCAGGACGGCCGTGTGAAGACGACGGTTGATTTGCACCCTGTGGACCTTAGGATATCGCTTCTGCCCACCATATTCGGAGAAAAAATTGTCATGCGGATTATGGATATGAGCAGTTCATTGAACGATATTGAGCAGCTGGGCTTAAACAAAGTGAATTTCACCCGCTTCAAAAACATGATTGAACGGCCGTCGGGTATGGTTCTTTTAACCGGGCCGACTGGTTCCGGAAAAACGTCCACGCTGTATGCCGCCCTCCATCACCTGAATACCGAAGGGGTAAATATCATCACGGTTGAGGATCCGGTGGAATATCAGCTCGAGGGCATCAATCAGATGCAGGTGAACAGCGGCATTGGGCTGACTTTTGCTGCCGGACTTCGCTCCATCCTGCGGCAGGATCCCAACATCGTCATGGTCGGAGAAATCAGGGATGCCGAGACGGCAGAGATAGCCATACGCGCATCCCTGACCGGTCATCTTGTTTTTACGACACTCCATACGAACAGTGCCGTCGCTGCGGTACCGCGGTTAATCGATATGGGTGTGGAACCATACATGGTTGCGTCCTCGTTGACAGGGGTGAACGCCCAGCGTCTCGTCCGTACCATCTGTCCGGACTGCAGAGAACCCTATGAACCGAATGAAATGGAAAAAGAGCTGTTCGAAAAACGCGGGCTTTCAGCAGGTCCGGTATATATAGGCAGAGGCTGTTCTTCCTGTAATCAAACGGGTTACCGCGGCCGGGTGGCGATTCACGAACTGCTGGAAATGGATGACACGATGCGGAATATGCTGATGAACTATAAAACGGCTGCCGATCTGCGTACGTATGCGATGCAGGAAGGCATGATTTTTCTGATAGACGACGGTCTGCTTAAGGTGAAAAAAGGCTGGACAACCGTAGAGGAAGTGCTGCGTGTCGCTGTGGATGAATAGAAAGGGGAATGGGAATTGGCAGCATTGGATGCGCTATTGACGGAAGCATTCGAACAGGGAGCATCTGATATTCACCTGACAGTCGGAGTGCCTCCGATTTTCAGGATAAACGGGGAACTTCACCGGAAAAGCGGGGATTCCCTGCGCCCGGCGGAAACCGAAGATATGGCACGCTCGGTTATGCTCGACCCGGTGTGGAACAAATTCCAGAAAAAAGGCGAGGTTGATTTTTCGTACGGCATACGGGGCGTCTCCCGGTTTCGTATCAATGCCTATTTTCAACGATCGTGCATCAGTATGGCTGTCCGGATTGTACCGACGCGGATACCGGAACTCCACGAACTGCAGCTGCCCTCTGCGCTGGAATCCATTGCGCTTAAGCCGCAGGGGCTTGTTCTCGTCACCGGCCCGACCGGAAGCGGGAAATCAACAACACTTGCTTCCATGATCGACTATATTAACCGGATAGCTAAACGCCACATTATTACGCTTGAGGACCCGATTGAGTATCTGCATAAACACGACCTGTCTTTAGTGGATCAGCGGGAGATCGGGTTTGACACACAGAATTTTGCGAACGGCCTGCGCTCCTGTCTCCGCCAGGATCCCGACATCATTCTCGTCGGAGAGATGAGAGATCTGGAGACCATTTCAACAGCCATCACCGCCGCGGAAACAGGACATCTCGTTTTCGGTACGCTGCACACGACAAGTGCCCCGGCTACCATCGACCGGATCATTGATGTGTTTCCGTCCGATCAGCAGGATAAGGTCCGTATTCAGCTCGCGACAGTGCTCTCTGCGGTTATCAGTCAGCGTCTTTTCCGTAACGGAGACGATACCGGGCGCCGGGCAGCGACGGAAATTCTAAGAAACAACGGGGCCGTTCAGAATCTGATACGAAATGAAAAAATCCATCAGCTCCAGAGTGTGATGCAGACGAGCAGAGCGGAAGGCATGCATACGATGGAAATGAGCATTCAATCCCTGCTGCAGGACAGTGCTGTATCTTTGGAAGAGGCATCTCCTTTTCTGCAGAATAACGATGCGGACCGCATGCACCGCCGTGAATCATAGTAACAACGTCTGCTCCGGGTATTTTCACGAAGAAGCGGGAGGACATCATGCCGTATTATCATTACAAAGGACGAAATAAAAAAGGCCGGATTGTTAGTGGAAGGCAAAAAGGCTCCGATGAAAAAGAGGCCGGGGAGCGGCTTCAGGCTAAGGGAATTACGGCGAAAGAACTCACAGAGCTTGAAGGGTTTCTCTACCGTGACATATCGCTTGGCAGCGGTGTCTCCGCCAAAGAGTTTGTGCTGTTTCTCCGCCAGTTTTTTACGCTGCTCCAGGCCGGAATTTCCGTCGTGGAATCAACGAACATCTTGGCACAGCAGCTCTCGGGAAAACAGTTCCGCCGGATTTTGTCAGAGATGGAGAGTGAACTCCGCACCGGTCGTTCGTTTTCCCATGCGGCTTCGCAGCACCCTTCGATTTTCTCCTCTCTCTTTGTCAACATGATGAAAGCCGGGGAAGCCGGGGGGAATCTTGACGATATGCTCGATAAAATGGCTTCTTACTACGAAAAACGGTACGAAACCCGTCGTAAAGTAATGAACGCGCTCATTTATCCGGCTGTGATCGGCACTGTAGCGGCAGCGGTCGTTTTGTTTCTGCTTCTTTACATCGTACCGACGTTTGCCGGGATGTATAACTCATTTGAAGCGGATCTGCCTTTGATAACGGTCTTTGTCCTTCGGGCGGGCGAACTCGTTCAGAGCATTTGGTGGCTCCTTCCTGCCGGCTTGGCCGCTGTGTTTTTTTTATGGAAGGCACTGCGGAAGAGAAACCGGACCTTTTTGTATTATACGGACTATGCGCTGCTGAAAATCCCTGTGTTCGGCATGCTGCTGCAGAAAGCGGAAATCGCACGCATGACGCGGACACTAGGGTCTCTGTTTCAGAGTTCGGTGCCGATTATTCAATCGGTTGCGATCGTGGAGGGAACGACGGGAAATGCTGTGATCACCGCTACGCTGAAAGAAGTACGCGGCGCGCTGGAGCGGGGGGAATCTATGGCGGGGCCGCTTGAGAAGATGTGGGTCTTTCCGCCGATGGTAACCCAGATGACGGCTGTCGGCGAAAAAACAGGGACCCTCGACGCCATGCTCGACCGTATCGCGGACTATTACGAAGCAGAAGTGGATGCCGCCGCCGACCAGATCAAATCGCTCGTCGAACCCATTATGATTCTTATACTCGCGGTTGTGGTCGGCATTATTGTCGCCTCCATTGCGATCCCGATGTTCGACATTTTCGGACAGGTCCAGTAACCCGGAAAAAATTTCGTGACAAAAGAGCTATCGTTCACTATAATGAAAATGAGCATAAAGATACGGAAGCGAAGAACGATGATCTGTATATGGGCACTTGGGTCATCCGAAGCTGTTAGTGCAACCGGCCATTTCCGCCTGAAGAAAGTTCGGCGTTTATGGCCTTTTTTTATGTTTTCTGTAAAGAAAAAGGGTGTTTAGTTTTAGGCACTTATACTTATTATGGAGGAATGGATCGTGAACAAAATGACAAACATGTTGAAAAACCAACGCGGACTGACACTCATCGAACTGCTAGCCGTCGTCGTCATCCTCGGAATCATCGCCGCCATCGCCGTCCCAAGCATCGGAGGCATCATCGACAACACCAAAAAAGACGCCCACATCGCCAATGCTGAGCAGATGGTAAGCTCCACACGTCTTGCGATGGCATCAAATATTTCCGGAAATGGTGACAATGAAAACACATACTCATTACAGCAACTAATAGACGGCGGATATATCGAGGAACCTGAAAATCCTGGCTCACCGGATTCCTATAATACCTCTGAAACAACAGTTGAAGTAAGTGGAGATAGCGGGAATAGACAATATACCATTACTTTGGTTGGTAAAGAAAATAGAAATCAACACATCATACAAGGCGAGAGTGAGGACGATTCTCCGCACACAGCCACCATTGAACAACTCAGGGAAAGCGGCCGGGACCGTATTTCAGTGGACGGAGTGGAAGAAGATGGTGAAAGTTAAGCTAAATGATAATGATTTTGGACTATGTTGGATTGATGGCTGCAGTCAGCAGTGTTTGAAAAAAGGTCAAAATGGAGCTGTATCAAAAGGTGCAGCTCCATTTCTGTAATATAGAAAATTCACCCTAGGCAGAAGCGGAAGGCGGCGACGCCAGCGGGAAGAGCAGCAGCCGAAGATCCCATCAAACGACGGTTTTACCGTTTGATGTAGCTGAGGCGCTGCCCGCGGCAAGCGTCCGCCTGCAGCGGATGCCTTAACGTTTAATGGCTTTTGATACAGTCCCATTTTGTTAAGATGTGCGAAAACGTTGAAAATTCCGTAATGCAATGCCATCTTGCTGCTCTAAACGACAAAATCCAGGTGGGAAACCGGAAAAGTGAAGGTTAGCCGAGGTCTAAGGGTTACATTCGGGGCCGGCGGAATAAAAAGTAACTCTTAGAGCAGGGCTAAACGTCACTTTTGACGTCCCTGCCATGAAATGTGCACCTTAGAGCCGGCACCGTGGCAGAATGCAGCGCTTTTATTTTCAAACATTTCTACCTCTGCTGCCCGGTATGTGGTAAAATAGACGCAGGTTGTATGAAAAAGGTCGGAGAGTGGACAAGTTATGGACTACGTTTGGCTCATTTACATAAGTGTCGCGGGACTGGTGCTCGGTTCGTTTTTTAATGTGGTCGGTACGAGAATTCCGCAGGGGGCGTCGATCATCCGGCCGCGGTCGCACTGTCCGTCTTGCGGCACCACCCTGCAGGCGCCGGATCTTATTCCGGTGTTTTCTTATCTCTTTTTAAAAGGCAGGTGCCGGTACTGCCGCACCCGGATACCGGCGTTTTATCCGGTGATGGAAGCTGTCTCCGGTATTCTTTTTGCCGCGGCCTGGCTGCGCTGGGGCGCGGCATGGGACACAGCAGCTGCACTGATCCTGTTGTCGCTTCTTTTGATTATTACGGTGAGCGACTGGACGGCGATGCTCATTCCGGATAAGGTACTGTTGTTTTTTCTGCCGATCATCGCGGTTCTCCGCTGGAGTGCAGCACCGCTCGACTCGTGGTGGGACCCTCTGGCGGGAGCGGCCTTGGGCTTTTCGCTGCTTCTTTTGATTGCCATCGTCAGTAAAGGCGGCATGGGAGGAGGCGACATTAAGCTGTTCGCGGTGCTCGGGTTCTTTTTCGGCTGGCAGCAGCTGCTTCCTGCCTTTTTTCTGTCGGTTGCCACCGGCGCTCTGCTCGGCGGGTTTGGTCTCCTGATGGGGGCGGTGAAACGAGGGGTTCCGATGCCGTTTGGACCTTTTATTGCAGCCGGCAGTGTTCTTACGCTCTTTTTCGGAGAGAATCTTTTAACATGGTATACCGGATTTTTGTAACATCGAATCTGCGGGCAGGTCCCTATTTTTATCTGGAGGAACTTTTTTATGACGCTGTTTCAACGTAAGAAAGACAAGCGTAACGCGCTCATCATCAAAGATCACGTCATCCGGTACATAAGAGCCCGGAAGCCGGATCTGGATGAGCTCGAAGTCATGGACGAGCGGTATCTTCCGCCCGGGGTCATCCAGGAAGGCCGGGTGCAGGATGAGGAAACCCTCCGGCAGATTCTTCAGGAGTGTGCTGATGTCTGGGGTCTTCATAGGAAGCCGGTGCAGTATTGTGTGCCGGATGCTTTTGTCGTGGCGAGAGAAGTGCCGCTTCCGGAAGAGGTAGGTGAAGACGAAATCGGTGCTTACCTGTACATGGAAGTAGGAGACAGCATTGCGGTGCCGTTTGATGATCCGGTGTTTGATTATGTATACGTACCGGAAAGGCATGTTGTCATTCTGCTCGCCGCCCCGCGCGGACCGGTGGATACCTATGCCGGACTGCTTGAATCCCTCAACTGCCGCCCGAATGCCGCAGATATTTCGTCCCTTTGTTTTTACAGGGCGCTGGCCATGTCGGAGGCGGTGGACCAGAACGCTCATACGCTGCTCGTGCTTGTCGATCTCTATGCTGTTAACATCAGTGTTTTTCATGAGGGCCGGCCGCTTTTTATCAGCAGAATGTCTTTGGAGACTGAAGAAGAGGACTGGTCGATACAGACGGGACGCTTTCGTTCGTATCAACCAGTCTGGAACGGACATCCGGAGACGCTGCAGCAGCAGGCGGTTACGGCGGCGGAAGAAGTGGAGCGGATCATGAACTTCTACCGGTATTCCATGCAGCGCGGCGAAAAAGGGATTGATGGTATTTTTACAGGAGGAGACCATCCGTTTCTGGAACGGTGGACCGACACGCTTGCAGGACGTCTTGACATTCCGGTGAAGCAGGTCGGAGCCGCCCGGATTACGGCTGGGCAGGAGGAGGTTCCGATGCGTTATTACGAGAATGCGGGACTTGTCCTTAAACAAAACATACGATAAAGCAGAACAGTACGGACAGGGAGGGGCCGGTTATGTCAGCAGATATCAACCTGCTTCCGGAAAAAGAAAAACGTGATATCACATGGATCATGCTGGCAGGCATCCTGCTCGTTTTGTTCCTTGCTGTGTTTCTGCTTTTTCAGATGGCTGAAAACAGACAGCAGCAGGAGATAACAGAGTTGAATACGAGACAGCAGGAGCTCACCGCAGCTCTGGAAGAAGAAGCGGGCAGCGACGGAAAAGAAGCGCAGATTAAGGCCCACCGGAGTACGCTGGATGAGCTGCAAAGCACGGTGATTCCAGCTTCACCGGTAATCCGTACCGTAGCACGTGCACTGCCATCCGACGGTTATATCCGGGCCTTTGATTATGTCTATCCTTCCACGCTGACGGTGACAGTAGAATTGAATGAAGTGAATCAGGCGGCGGATATGCAGTATGCGCTTGGCGAAGCCGCTGTTTTTGATGATGTTACGATGGAGGCGCTGAACGCTTACAGTCCCCCTAGCGCAAATACGGAAACGACGCAGGCACAGAATGACCAGCTCCCCCGCTATGAAGCTGTGTACGAAATAAGTGTGGCCGGCAGTGCAGTCCGGGAAGAAGGTGAAGCTGTTGCGGATTGATATGGAAAAACGGCACTGGATCACAGCCGGCTGTGCTCTGCTTCTCCTAATCATATTTGCCGTGTTTCAGAACAACAACGGCTTAGGTCCGCTTACAGCGGAACAGGAAAGGCTGCAGGAGAATATTCAGGCGGCAGAAACGCAGCTGGAGAACCAATCTTCCGGTGCGGACGCCGGCGAATATGAGGAGGCGGCTCTTTTCCGCAGTCTGCAGCAGCTGCCCCTCAACCCCCGGCCAGAAGAATTTCTGCTGGTTCTCGATCAGGCGGAAGAACGGTCTGGAAGCTATATTATGAGCCTGGAACAGCTCGAACCTGGCAGCGCACCTGTAGATGAAACAGAATCGGAGCAGGAACAGAATACCCAAGAACAGGAAACGGGTGGAAGCACAGAACAGCCGGAGACGGAGAACAACAGCGTGGTGGAAGAAGAACAGGACCAGAAGAAGGAACAAGGTGCTTCTGCCATGTATGAGGAGACGGACACGGACGTGTTTACTTATCATGTGCGCGTCCGTACTCCGGAGTATGCCAATCTGGTTCAGTTTGTGGAAGCAGTGGACGCGGGCAGCAGAGTCCTGAATATACATTCCATTTCTTTTCAGGGGCGGGAGGAAATAGTACGGGAAGATCAGGAACGGCAGCCGTTTGTCATTGATCTTACTGTTACCGCTTTTTATTACGCAGGGAACGCACAGGGGCTTGAGGACCTTCCACCATCGTCTACATTGGAAGAACCGGATGGAAATGACATTCCTATCCGCTGATCCGATGTCCAGTGACATTCTTTTCAGGAACGGGGCGACAAGTCTCCCGTTCTTTTTTACTGCCGCTGTGCTACAGTGATGACAGTCCCGGAAGTCTACCGGGAAATCTGATTCATGCCCGGCGCAGGGTTAGAAGGAGGATGTCATGAAAAAGGACAAGCCCGGTTTTTCTCTTAAAATCAATGGAACCCATGTAGATGAAACAAAAGATACGGAGCCGCGCGAAGAAACGACTCCGGAAATCCGGGACTGGCAGACTACGCGGCACATGGAAGAAGCGGCTGCGGCAGGCATGGCCAAACAAAAAAAACGCCCGCGCCTTCCTCTTGGCGCCAACCGCAAAAAGAAAAAATCGCGCCACCCGGTTTCAAAAAAAACGATGAAGACTCCTATGTATTTTGTTTCATTAACAGCAGGGGCCGCTGTGCTCGGGTTAATTTTCGGAGTCATGCTGCTGCAGTTTGTGTCTGCCGGAGACTCTTCGTCCGGTGCGGAGCCGAAAGCGGATCCCCCCGGCATCACAGCTGATTTCAATGATTCATTGACAGCTTACTTTATTCAGGCCGGCGCGTTCACCAAGAAAAGTAAAGGTGTCCAGATGCAGCAGTCGCTGACCGGTAAAGGGTACCCCGGCATTCTAACGTATGACGGAGAATACTATTATTTATTTACAGGCGTCCACCTGAATCAGAAACCATCGGACAAGCGTGTGGCTTTTTTTGAGAAGGAAGGAGTGACTGTTTTTCAGAAAACCAGGACCATTCGTGATCCTGAGCCGTTGAACGAAAAGAAAGAGGAGCATCAGCAGCTGCTCCGTGTAAAAGAACTGCTGGAGCAGGCTGCTGATAGAGAGAATGGTTCAGCAGAAAAAGGAACCGTGCGCGACACATTCTCTGCTTTTCTTTCGAAAGCGGCTTTTCCGGACAATGATACGTACACAAAGCTGAAGACGTCGATGCAGAACATGGAAAAAAACTGGCCGGAAAAAGGAGAAACATCTGCAGCGTTTCAGGAAGCCTTTATTGAGGCCGTACTGTTTTATGAGCAGACCGTGTATGAATACAACGGCACAGAAACAGAAGAAAGCCGGTCGTAGTTTTGGAAGGAAAAAATTTCTTGCTGTTTTTGCGGGTTTTTGGTACACTTTTTTCACCACTGCTATAATGCATATAACAACGCATAACAAAGGTGGTGCTCCCTTCATGCCTTCTCTTATCCTTGCATCAAAGTCCCCACGCAGAAGTGACCTTTTACACAGGGCGGGTTATACATTTTCCGTCCGCCCGGCCGAAGGGCCGGAGACGTTTTCTGATGACGATTCACCGGAAGAGGCAGTACAGCAGCTGGCCCGGCAGAAAGCCGAAGAAGTGCTGCAACAGTATCCGGATACCGTCGTGCTCGCTGCCGACACCATGATTTCCCTGGATGGCCGCCCCCTTGGCAAGCCGGCATCCAGAGATGATGCCCGGCGCACCCTGGAGGCGCTCTCCGGCAGATCCCACGACGTATATACCGGGACAGCGGTTTTTACAAGACGCAGCAAGACTGTCTTTTACGTGAAAACCGAAGTCCGTTTCTGTCCGCTGGATACAGAGTGGATTCACTCCTATCTTTCAACAGCCGAGCCGTATGACAAGGCCGGCTCCTACGCTGTACAGGGTCAGGGAAGCCTGTTTGTGGAATCAATCCAGGGCGACTTTTACAACGTAATGGGCCTTCCTGTTTCCCGTGTCAGCAGAGAATTGAAAACTTTTCACATCGTACCATCTTTCACCCCTACTATTTGAAAAAAGGAGAGCGAGCTTTGCATTCATCCACGGTTATGATCAAAGATGTCCCTTTTTCTGAACGTCCCCGTGAAAAAATGGCCAAGTTTGGAGCGGAGCAGCTTTCCAATCAGGAACTCCTCGCTGTTCTGATTCGAAGCGGAACCAAAGAGGAATCCGTTCTTCAGTTATCCCAGCGCCTTCTTTATGATTTTGACGGATTATTCATGCTTAAAGATGCAACGGTGGAGGAGCTCCAGACTATTAAAGGTATTGGTGCAGCCAAAGCGCTTGAACTGCGGGCCGCCATCGAGCTCGGCCGGCGCATCTATACCTATCACGAAGAAGAACGATGGGTGATACGGTCTCCGGAAGATGTATCCGGTCTTGTAATGGAGGAGATGCGTTTTTTGACCCAGGAACATTTTGTTATTCTTTGTTTGAATACGAAAAACCAGGTGATTCACAAGCAGACACTGTTTATTGGCAGCCTTAATTCAAGTATTGTGCATCCCCGTGAGGTTTTTAAAGAAGCGCTGCGCCGGTCAGCGGCTGCTGTTATATGCGTGCACAACCACCCTTCCGGCGACCCGGGGCCGAGCCGTGAGGATATCGACGTGACGAAGCGTTTGATGGAATCCGGGCAGATACTGGGTATTGATGTCCTGGATCACATTATTATCGGAGACCGCCGGTTTACGAGTCTGAAAGAAAAAGGATGCGTGTAGCGGATGTCTTTGGGCTCTTGCTGAACCAGCATCTATCGTATACACTATGGATTGCTTGAAGTCATCGTTGTGAGCCATGTAAAATTTGTGAAAGAAAATGGAAAGTCTATGTTTTTCAGGATGTTTTCAGTATAATAACATATAGCGGCATTGCATCAGCGGGACCGCTTGTAAAATGATAAATGAACCACCAGAGACGCACCTTAGTGATACAGGGATACAGCTTGTGAAGGATGAAGGGAGATACATAGATGTTTGGAGGCTTTTCAAAAGATCTGGGGATTGATTTGGGAACGGCGAACACCCTTGTATACGTAAAGGGAAAAGGGGTTGTCGTGAGGGAACCGTCCGTTGTCGCCATGCGGACCGATACCAATACGATAGAAGCAGTCGGCAATGACGCCAAAAATATGATCGGCCGGACCCCCGGTAATATAGTAGCGGTCCGGCCGATGAAAGACGGCGTTATCGCTGATTTTGATACGACAGCAACCATGATGAAATATTTTATTCAGCAGGCGCAGCGGACCCGCTCCATTTTCACGAGAAAGCCGAATGTGATGGTTTGCGTTCCTTCCGGCATTACCGCCGTGGAAAAGCGGGCGGTGGAAGACGCTACCAAACAGGCAGGGGCGAGAGAAGCCTATACCATTGAAGAGCCGTTCGCTTCCGCTATCGGAGCCGACCTGCCCGTCTGGGAACCGACCGGAAGCATGATTGTCGACATCGGCGGAGGAACGACGGAAGTAGCGATCATTTCACTAGGCGGTATCGTGACAAGCCAGTCGATCCGGGTTGCCGGAGATGAAATGGATGAATCCATTATCCAGTATATTAAAAAAACATATAACTTGATGATCGGGGAAAGAACGGCAGAAACCCTGAAGATGGAAATAGGGTCGGCAGGAACCTTTGAAGGAATAGATAACCTTGATATACGTGGACGGGACCTGGTATCCGGCCTTCCGAAAACCATTTCGGTATCGGCGGAGGAAATCTCGGCATCCCTTGCTGATACCGTGCATTCCATTGTGGAGACTGTCAAAAGCACGCTTGAGCAGACGCCGCCGGAACTTTCCGCAGACATTATGGATAGAGGGATTGTGCTGACCGGGGGCGGAGCTATACTTCGTAATATGGACAAAGTTCTCAGTGACGAAACAAACATGCCTGTGCTGGTTGCCGAGGAACCGCTCGACTGTGTCGCGCTCGGTACAGGAAGAGCGCTTGAAAATCTGCATCTTTTCCGGTCGAAAGCGGGAATAACCGCTAGATCCAGCCGGGAAACCTTATAAGAAGGTGAACCGGTATGCCGCACTTTTTTTCCAACAAACGACTTATCCTGCTCATGGTCAGTATCATCGTACTCGTCTCTTTAATAGGTTTTTCGACGAGGAACAATGAAACGATTACCTGGCCGGAGAAATTTCTACGGGACACGACTGGTGTGGTTCAATCATTGGTAAGCAGACCCGCTCATATGACAGCGGGTTTCTTTGGGAATGTGGCAGACATTTTTCGTGTTTACGAAGAAAATCAAATGCTGAAATCACGTATGGAAGAATTTGCTTCGCTTTCAGCTGAACTGGAAACCGTAAAACAGGAAAACGCCACCCTGAGGGAAATGATTGATTCAGAAAGCAGCCTGAGTGATTATACGACACGGTCTGCTCTTGTCATTCACCGCAGTCCCGACAAGTGGACGGATATGATAGGCATAAATAAAGGCAGCCAGAACGGTGTGTCGGAGAATATGGCTGTGGTGACGCCGGAAGGGCTTATAGGGAAAGTGGAAACGACGTCGGAGTTCACCTCCACTGTCCAGCTTCTTTCCGATGACAGCCGTGCCAACCGGGTATCGGCTATGGTTGCCACCGACGGCGAACCTGTGTATGCTTTTATCGAAGGCTGGAATGAGGAACAGGAAGGACTGATGCTCCGTAAGATTCAGTCGGACGCTGAAATAGAAGAAGGACAGCAGGTGATAACCTCAGGACTTGGCGGTCTGTTTCCGAGAGGGCTTGCGATTGGAACCATCACTTCCCTGCAGCCTGATGAATACGGTTTAAGCTACAATGCGCTCGTTGAACCGGCTGCGGATTATTATAACCTGGAACAGGTCAATGTCATTGAACGGACAAGTGAGACGCTGGATGAGACGATTCAGCAGGAGACAGGCGGAGAAAGTAATGAAGAACAGTCGTCCGAAGAAGAGCAGCAGAATGCAGATGGAGGAGGCTCATCATGATACGGTTTGCGCTTCCTTTTTTCATTTTTCTTCTGTTTCTTTTGGAGGGTACGCTGTTTCAGATATTCGTTCCTCCTTCGCCTGAACGGGAGTTTTATCTTGTTCCGCGGTTTATGCTGATTGCTGTTGTACTGACATCCATCTACCGGGGAGCAGGGAGCGGAGTGCTGGTCGGCGCGGGATTTGGTCTTTTGTACGACATTGTGTACACCGATATTATCGGCATTTACATGTTTAGTATGGGGTTCACGGCCTATATCAGCGCGTTCACCTATCGATCGGTCCGCGCCAGTTTCCTGTGGCCTTTTGTCATTATCGTGTCAGCCATATTTGTACTCGAGTGGATGACATATGGACTTCATTATATTATTGGAGGAACCGACCTGCTGTTTGAAGAGTTTTTTATGATGAGGGCTCTTCCGTCCTTGATTATGAATGGAATCGCAGCGCTGCTGTTGATTTATCCGATGCAGCGGATTTTTGCCAAAATAAGGGAAGTGGAAGAATTACAGCATCGGTAAACAAATCTCACCGGATAAGAAGGAATAAACGGTAGTGACGTGGAAGGAATAATAATCGATCCATGAAATGAAGAGATATTCATGGTTTGTGTTTCAGAGGTGGAGCTTATGAAATCAGGACCCCCGAAAAACCTTGTCACCATTAAAGGAACGAAGGACGGTTTGACCATCATGATGGATGACCGCTGTTCGTTTGAGGATTTGAAAACCGAACTTCAGGAAAAGATTGAAAAAGATAAACAGACCTTCGGCCATGGTCCCGAAGTGGAGGTCACGGTGGATACCGGATACCGTTTTGCAGGGGCGAAAGAAAGAGAGGAGATCACAAATCTTCTGAAAGAAGCGGAATCCATACGGATCAAGGAATTCCGTTCGGAGGTCATCAGCCGGGAGGAAGCAGAGCGTCTGCGGGAGGAAGGGTCGTTAACTTCTATTACCCGCATCGTTCGTTCCGGACAGGTCATCTCTGTACGGGGGGATGTTCTGCTGCTTGGTGATGTAAATCCCGGTGGAGCCGTGGAGGCAACCGGTAATGTCTATATACTGGGAACCTTGAAAGGGACCGCCCGTGCTGGATTAGAAGGAAACACGGAAGCGGTCGTATGTGCATCAGTCATGGAGCCGACTCAGATTTCCGTGTCGGACGTAATGTTTTACGCACCTGACCGTTATGAAAAAAAACAACAGCAGGGACCTATGTTTGATGAACCTGTCTTTGCTTACATAGAAGCGCCGGATAATCAAATATCATTTGAAAAAACCAGACTGTTAACACAATTTCAAAACAAGCTTTAAGCAGCACGCGTGCATGTCTGGAAGGAGGAATTGCAGTGGGAGAGGCAATTGTAATTACATCCGGTAAAGGCGGTGTCGGAAAGACGACGACATCGGCCAATATTGGCACAGCCTTGGCTCTGCAGGGAAAACATATCTGTTTAATCGATACGGATATCGGTCTGCGCAACCTGGATGTTGTCATGGGGCTTGAGAACCGTATCATTTATGATCTTGTCGATGCAGCAGAAGGAAGGTGCCGGGTACAGCAGGCTTTAATAAGGGACAAGCGGTTTGACTGCCTCCATTTACTGCCGGCAGCGCAGACCAAAGATAAAAGCGCACTCAATCCGGAACAGATGAAACAGATTGTGGAAGAGTTGAAGCCGGACTATGACTATATCATTATTGACTGCCCGGCTGGTATTGAGCAGGGATATAAAAATGCTGTATCAGGAGCTGATCAGGCGGTGGTGGTGACCACACCGGATACGTCGGCGGTGCGGGACGCCGACCGGATCATCGGACTTCTTGAACAGGAACCAACAGGCTCCCCGAAGCTTGTCATCAACAGAGTCCGCAGCCATATGTCCAACCGCGGGGAAATGCTTGATGTGGATGATGTTGTCTCCACGTTGGCTGTAGATCTGCTCGGTATCATTGTAGACGACGAAGAAGTGATAAAGGCGGGACATCAGGGAGAACCAATTGCGATGAATCCAAAAAGCCGGGCATCCATCGGGTACCGCAATATTGCCAGACGGATTCTCGGCGAATCTGTCCCTTTAATGGCGATAGACGAAAAGAAAGGCTTCTTCGCCAAGCTGAAAGGAATGCTCGGATTAAAAGCGTAAAAAGTCGGAGGCTGGGACAAAACCTTTAAATATAGAAAAATGCCGAACGAATTTAAAAAATTCGTTCGGCATTTTTCGTTCCTAAGATAAACCGCTGCGCCAAAATACTTCGCTTTTACTCCAGAGCACAAGGGCTACATCGGCTCGCTGGTGCTCACCGTATCTACTTTGTCCCAGGCACGGCTTGAAAATGGGGATCTTCTACTAAAACCGTGCACGTCCTGTGGAAGTACGTCCTGTTACGGGCGCTGATCCTGAAACATCCTGTTCGTCTGAGGGAGTCGCTCGCGTGGAGAGTCAGAACGGTGCCCGACAGGATGTGCCGAATATAACCGATCTTCCTTCAGGGATGCAGCTATGGACAGCGTGTGTCTGTTAGTTTATTAGTGAATCGCGTAGTGACTGGACATCTCTATCAAGTCGTGAGTGGACACTACCATTTCAAAATAAGCAGGTAGTATCCATGAATCCCTGTTTTGTGGACACTGGGTCACTCAAATCAGGAATTAGTATCTGCCGGTATAAATCAATGGAAACTAACTGCCGGCGGAAAAGTTCCAGTGTCCGCGAATATCACCTCCGTGGACACTACGTATGCTGTTAGCCGGTTTAGTATCCACGGAGCCGCTGTGGTACGGAACAATCGCAGCCCCGCTCCAGATGCTCGTTCTTTTTTATCTGTCACGCTGCATGAACAAATTTACTTCTTTCCTGCATCCATGCTATAGTAAAATCAAAACCATTCCAATCAGGATACCGATGCCGATTATTCCCCTACCCCTTATTACTGGTATCTATTATCGATTTTCCATGGGCTTTACTTCGTAGTATCACGGGTCATCCGGTTAAAAACCGGAAAACCGGTCATAATGAAAACAGACATATGAAGGAGGGAAAAAGATGAAAGCGGACTTCGATTATTTGTCTGCGGAAGAGAAAAGAAAAATCGAAGACCTCGAAGAAAAAGTCCAGCACGCGGAAAATGATCAATTATTAAAACGATACACCACAGAGATGACCATTCTCTATGAAAAAGCAAGGGTACGTAAAGATACAAAGCAGTCCTGAAAAAGCGCGGCTGCCTTATATAAAGCCCCGCACGGTAAACGTTTCCAGGCATCGTGCGGGGCTTTTATGCTGTGGTGAGATAGTACACACAGACGTGTCGGAAGGACCCCCGCCCAACATTCCCTCTTATCGTATTCAGGAGCTTGTCACCAGATCGAATTATACATTGACATATAAGCATATTCTTATATAATGATGTGTGTTGCACTACATATCAAGACGAAGGAAAGGAGTAAGTGGATGAACACTAGTTCGGATGTGCCGATTGATACAGCAGCCCCGGTCTTAAAACTTCTTGGGGATAAGACGAGACTGACGATGGCCGGCCTGTTGATGGAGCGGGAATGCTGCGTCTGTGAATTCACCGAAATCTTTGATATGAGCCAGCCGGCGGTCAGTCAGCATCTCCGTAAATTAAGAGATGCGGGGGTTGTGCTTGAAACGAGACGTGGACAGTGGGTGTTTTATGCTCTGAATACAGAACATAAGATGTATCCGCTTGTGAAAAGTATTATGAACGGCATGCCTTCGCAAAAAGAGAAGCTGGACGAACTGGAGAAGAACGGTAATCATGTCGTCTGGTGTGATACGAAGCGGTAAGGAGTTATATGGTATATGAATGAAGGGCTTACAGCTGTACTTATATTTTTGGTTACACTGATTCTTGTCATCTGGCAGCCGCGGGGGCTGTCAATTGGCTGGTCCGCCGTATTTGGAGCGGTACTTGCTTTACTGGCCGGCGTGGTGTCTTTTCAGGACGTCGGGGATGTTACCGGCATCGTTTGGAACGCGACACTGACATTTGCCGCTATTATTATCATTTCTTTAATATTGGATGAAATTGGATTTTTTGAATGGGCGGCGCTGCATATGGCCCGTTTTGCGAATGGAAGCGGCGTGAAGATGTTTGTCTATGTAACGGTTCTTGGAGCAGTGGTAGCAGCTTTATTTGCCAATGACGGGGCAGCACTGATATTAACGCCGATCGTGCTGGCGATGGTACGGGCGCTTCGGTTCAATGAAGCGATGGTACTCCCATTTGTAATGGCAAGTGGTTTCATTGCTGATACGACGAGTCTTCCGTTCATTGTCAGCAACCTCGTCAACATTGTATCAGCCGATTTTTTTGATATAGGCTTTGCAGAATATGCCTCACGCATGATCGTACCGAATCTATTTGCCCTCGTTGCAAGTATTATCGTGTTGTATCTGTATTTCCGAAAAAAAATCCCAAAAACCTATAACATGAAGGATCTGCGTCGTCCCGCTGATGCTATTCAGGATCTGAAAATGTTCCGGTTGTCGTGGCTCGTGCTTATACTGCTTCTTGCGGGCTACTTCGCCAGTGAATTTATTCCATGGACGAATCCTGTGACAGGAGAAACAGAGGCGTTTCCGGTGTCGTTTATTTCCGGTATTACCGCTGTTTTCTTCCTTTTCATGGCTCGGCGCAGTCAGGCAGTGGAAACGGGGGCTGTTATGAAAGGAGCCCCGTGGGATGTTGTTGTATTCTCCGTAGGTATGTATGTGGTCGTTTATGGTCTGCGTAATGCCGGGTTGACCGATGTGCTTGCCTCTGGTCTGCAGGCAGCCGCGGACCAGAGCATGTTTGCCGGAACGATGGTTACAGGGTTTGCCGCGGCTTTTTTGTCCTCCATCATGAACAATATGCCGACTGTCATGATCAATGCGCTCGCGATTTCCGGAACAGAAACAATGGGAACGCTGCGCGAGGCTCTTATTTATGCGAATGTGATCGGGTCTGATCTAGGACCGAAAATCACGCCGATCGGTTCGCTTGCGACACTCCTGTGGCTGCATGTCCTCAGGACAAAAGGCGTCAGGATCAGCTGGGGCTACTATTTTAAAATCGGCATTATACTAACGATCCCGACGTTGTTCATTACCCTTTGCGGGCTGTACGTATGGCTGCTTATTATAGGATAAAGGAGAATAAAAATGACAAAATCAATATATTTTCTCTGTACCGGGAATTCCTGCCGGAGTCAGATGGCGCAGGGTTTCGGGAAAGAGTTTCTGACAGACCGGCATGTCTACTCCGCCGGTATAGAAGCGCATGGCGTTCATCAGAAAGCGGTGGAAACCATGAAGGAAATCGGGATCGATATTTCCGGCCAGTCCTCGGATACTATCGACATGGAACTGCTGCATCATGCAGATATGGTAGTGACGCTGTGTGGTCACGCCAATGACGTCTGCCCGGCCGTTCCCCCGCACGTAAGACGGGAACACTGGGAATTTGACGACCCGGCCCGGGAAAAGGGAACGGAAGAAGAGAAATTGGCGGCATTCAGGCGGGTGCGCGATGAAATGCAGGAACGGATCCGCCGATTTGCCGTAGAGCAATAAGGGAAGAGGATGGGACAAAAGTAAAATAGGCGGAAGAGAACACGAATGTCTTGCGTCGTTGTTCAAGAGCCGTATAGCAGTGGAGCCAAAATGCTTCAGCTCCTGCTCAGAACAGCACGAGTCACGGGTACCCGCAGGATGCGGGTACCCGTGACGTACTTCCACAGGATAATGGCGTTTAAGGCGGCACCGGATACTCTAAAGTGTCTTTATGACTATTCATCCCACTTTTCATGCAGCGACGCGAACTCTTTGCTGCGTCGGCCCGTTCATTTTCCCGCTAAACGGAACCTGGATTCGTTCATGACGACGTTTACAGGGGAACGAGACCCTCTAAAGTGCTTTATGAATCATTCATGATGACGTTTAAGGGCGCACCGGATACTCTAAAGTGCCTCATGCGACATGCCTAACGACGTTTAAGAGGGGGCGGAACCCCCTAAAGTGCCTTATGACCCATTCCCAACGAACGTCCGTCCATCTGCTTTCCACCCAATCTGAAACGCCACAAACAAATACCTCCATTTTCTACAAACCACCGTACATCCGCCCGGCCAGATCTTCTACCTTTTCCCCCGTTATACCGGCTGGTGCCGTGGTCACATCGCGGAGCAGCTCAGGGGTGGTTTCGATTCCGGCAAACGGGCCTTGGGACGGCCGGGGTTCGTCGGTTTCAACAAGCAGCTGATCCGGTGGAACCTCGGCCGCGAGCCGTGGTGGCTTCGACACCCGGTACAGGACGTGCGCGGTTTTAGCAGCTTAGCCGATCTTCCTCTTTTTTCAGCAACAAGATGATAATATCCTCCCGACTTTTTCATATAATGACGGCAGTAGGAAAAAGTGAACAAGCTGTCTGATGGAAAAAGGGGGAGAAGGATGGACAGAAATATTCAGAAAGTACGCAGACAGGTTCATCACAAGCGGCGGAAACGGGCTGCTGCAAACGACCGGAGTCCGTCTTATGGATATTATCCGAGCCACAGTGATGCGCCTTATCATGAGCCGGAATTTTATGTATGGCAGGATCAGGAGAAACGGCAGGAACCGCGCCGTAAACAAAAAGGGGTCTGGGTGCTGCAGAGTTTTCTGGCAGCGATGGTGTTCCTTTTGACCGGTATTTTATTTCAGTCGGCGCACCCTTCCTTTCAGGGAGCAAAGCAGTTTGTGGAAAGTTCCTTTCAGGAAGAATTTCCATTTGCAGCGGTTACGGCCTGGTATGAAGAACGGTTTGGCAGTCCGGTAGCGTTTCTGCCGGACGGCGCCGAGACGGACACTGCTTCGTCGGATTTCACAGCAGAAGAAGGAGCAGAACCGGCGGCTGTTCCTGTTTCGGGAACGGTGGCAGAGAGTTTCTCCGAAAATGGAAAAGGAGTCGTGCTGGAAACAGGAAGCGGGAGTGACATCGAGGCGGTAAACGGAGGACTCGTGATACACACAGGTCCTCATGAAGACTGGGAGCTTGCTGTTGGTATACAGCACTACGATGGAGGCGAATCCTGGTACGGTCTGCTTGATCAGGTTGATGTGAAACTGTATGACCATGTCGCCAGCGGGGATGTCCTGGGAAAAGTCGAAGCCGGTGAAGGAAACGGACGATACGCACTCGCCGTGAAAAAGGATGGACAGTACGTCGACCCGATGGATGTGATTGCTGTTGATTAAACAGCTTCGTCTCCTGCACATCCATCCATTATTCTGGGTGATGATGGGAACAGCTGTAATGACGGGGTATTTCTATGACCTCATGCTTCTATTCACTATCATACTGCTCCATGAACTTGGACATGCCGCGGCTGCTCTTCATTACGAATGGAAAATCCGGAAAATATCGCTGCTTCCTTTCGGCGGAATGATGGAAACCGATGAATATGGAACCCGTCCGCTCCGGGAAGAGGCTGTGGTAGCAGCATCCGGACCCCTCGTGCATCTCCCGCTTGCCGCTCTTTCTTACTTTCTGCAGGGGGCTGCTTTTTGGGGAAGCGCAGACCATGCGTTATTCATGCACTATAATATATCTTTATTTTGTTTTAATCTGCTGCCGATTCATCCGCTTGATGGCGGCAGGCTGCTGTTCTGTCTGTATGCCCGCCATATTCCGTTTTATCTGGCTCAGAAAAAAACACTGCTGACATCCGGAGCCGTTCTTGGTGTCTGCATCATTCTGGCCGCTGTGTACATCCCTTTGCATATGCAGGCCTGGCTGATTGCCTCCTTTTTTATCATGGTGCACATCAAAGAGTGGAAGCAGCTTACTTATCGTTTTTACCGGTTTTTAATCAAAAAAACGGGAGAGCCTCTTTCTGCGTATCCACGTGAATACAGACATATATCCTGGCAGCGGAGGCCGGTGGACGCTGCGAAGCTGATACGCAGGCACGGGGTGTCGTTCTTTTATATTGTAGAAAATGGACAAACCTTATCCGAATCTTTTATCCTTGAAACAATCACAAAAAAAAGAAAAGGTATGGAGACGCTGAAACATATAGTAAGCTCGAACGGCAAAGATGAAAAGAGGCACAGCAGGTATGATCGATATTCTTTTAAATACATCGACAACGGAACGAAGAGCAGCACTTCGGGAAAATGGCAGGGTCACTGAAATCTTTGTGGAACGCCCCGATGAAAACCGGATTGCTGGAAATATTTATAAGGGACGGGTGAAAGATGTCCTGCCCGGCATGCAGGCGGCATTTGTTGATATCGGACGGGAGAAAAACGGCTTTTTGTACCGTGACGAACTCATCGGCTATAAACAGAAGCAGGAACCGCTCGAGGAAAAGGAAAAGCGGAGTATATCCGAATTTATTACAGAAGGACAGACCGTGCTGGTGCAGGTACTGAAAGAAGAGTTTGGAAAGAAAGGGGCCAGGCTGACTGAAAATGTGTCTTTGTCGGGAAAGTATACGGTATATCTCCCGGATGGCGGCTACACCGGCATTTCGAAAAAAATGAAGGAAGAGAACCGGGAAGGCTGGCGGACCTGGGCGGAGTCACAGCTGCGCGAAGAAGAAGGTGTTATTATACGCACGGTTTGTGAGCACCTTGATGTTGATATTGTCGCAGCAGACATTGATTACCTTCGCGCGGATTGGAAAGAAATCCTGACGCTGGCTGCCAAAACCCATACGCCGGGTTTGGTAGTGCATGGCGGCGGCATCGTGGAACAGCTCCTGCGGGATTATTCGATGGACGATATTCATCAAATCACTGCTGACTACTTTCCCGCCGTTCAGCAGTTGAAACGAATGTTTCGATTTGAAGAGAAGGACACGAAAAAAGTTGTTCATTATCAGGGCAGGGAAAATCTTTTTTCCGCTGAAGGCATTGAAAAAGAAATGGAACGGGCATTAAAACCGAATGTGTGGCTGAAAAACGGTGGATTTCTGGTGATTGAAAAAACAGAAGCACTCACAGTGATTGACGTCAATACCGGGCGTTATACCGGTGGGTCTGATTTGATGGAAACAGTCCGCCGCACGAACCTTGAAGCTGCTGCCGAAACAGCAGCCCAATTAAGACTGCGTGACATATCAGGAATGGTAGTCATTGATTTTATTGATATGAAAAACGATTCCCATAAAGAGGAAGTAATACAAGAACTGAAAAAGGCGTTGAAACATGACAGGACAACGACGAATGTGGCCGGCATGAGCCCTCTGGGTTTGGTGGAAATGACACGCAAAAAAGTAAGAAGAGGGGTGGAAGACCTATTGCTTGAAACCTGCAGCGGCTGCCGCGGGACAGGACGCCGTATTTCGGCGGAGACGCTTGCCTACCAGGCGGAGCGCTATATCCACGAGTGCCGTGACATGGAGTCCGATGCACTTGTCATCGAACTTCCTAAACGGGTATATGACTGGCTGCAAACAGATGGCTCTTTTCTTCTTGATACGTGGCGCGCGCGCTACGCTTTTGCCATTTTTACGATTTCAGGGCTGTCGGACAGGGACATTGTGATTCGTTACACAGGGAGTAAAACAGAAGCCCGGCGAAGAAAAGAAGTGCTGGAAAAACAGCACGAAGCGCGTGATTGACACGGTTCTAAGGCTGTGATAAGATATCTTTTGTTAGTTGTTTGGCTGGCACCAAACTTCAACCGCACACGCATGGGTTACAAGTCCAAAAACGGCACCTATGCCGGCGAGTCTAAGTCATAGGAGGTGCAGAAGATGTACGCTATTATCGAAACCGGCGGTAAACAGGTCAAGGTGGAAGAAGGCCAGGAAGTATACGTGGAAAAAATGGATGCTTCCGAAGGCGAAGAAGTTACCTTTGACAATGTTATCTTTGTCGGCGGCGGTGAGGTAAAAACCGGTTCTCCGTATATTGACGGTGCGAAAGTTTCGGCTAAAGTGGAAAAACACGGACGTCAGAAAAAGATCACTGTCTTTAAAATGAAGAAAAGAAAAGGGTACCGCCGCAAGCAGGGTCACCGTCAACCGTATACGAAAGTTATTATCGACAAGATCGAAGCATAAGGCCGGAATGCCATGATAGAAATCAAGGTGGACCGAAGCGATAACGGGAATATAGATGCTTTTTCGATGTCCGGGCACGCCGACAGCGGACCATACGGGTACGATCTTGTATGCGCCGGTGCTTCGGCCGTTTCCTTCGGAGCCGTCAATGCGGTGGATGAAGTATGCGGAGTGGATCTGGATGTCGAACTGGCAGATGAAGGCGGTTATCTTTTCTGCCGCATTCCCGAAGGTCTGGCGGAACAGACCGGCAGAGAAGTGCAGCTGCTTCTGGAAGGAATGCTTATTTCCCTGCAGACCATTGCAGAACAGTACGGAGATTATATACACGTTTCAGACTGACAGGAGGTGAGAAACATGTTGCTGAATTTGGATCTTCAATTTTTCGCCCAGAAAAAAGGGGTCGGAAGTACGAAGAACGGCCGTGATTCCATTGCGAAACGCCTCGGCGTGAAGCGGGCTGACGGTCAGCACGTGACGAATGGTTCCATTCTCGTGCGTCAGCGCGGTACGAGCATCCATCCTGGTGAGAATGTAGGTATCGGCGGTGACGATACTCTTTTCTCCAAAGTGGACGGCGTTGTAAAATTCGAACGCCGCGGCAAAAAGAAAAAACAGGTGAGCGTTTACGCAAACGAAGCAAAAGCAGTGCAGGAAGCGTAAATAACGCCAAACAGCGTCCCGTACCCGCGGGGCGCTTTTTTTACATTTTCTTTACATGCCTGGAAAAAAGAGCAGAGGTAGATGAGATAAAATAACCTGTCTGCCACTTAGTATTGGAAAAATTTCTTTCCATTTTCACCGTGTCAGGTTTATACTGAAGGCAGAAACAGAAAACGGGAAGGTGGGAAAACAAAATGAAAGTAACAGTCATAGGATTTTGGCACGCATTTCCGGAAGCAGGAGAGGCCGCCTCCGGTTATTTGATAGAAGAAGGAGATTATAAAATACTTATTGACTGCGGCAGCGGCGTCATTTCCCAGCTGCAGCAGTACAGTGATTTAGGAGATATCGACGCGGTTATCATTTCCCACTATCATAATGATCACGTCGGGGATATTGGAGCTCTTCATTATTTCCGTCTGCTTCAGCCGGTCATAATAGATGCCCCCCAGCAGCCTCTCACCATTTACGGACATAACGAAGATCCGGCGGGTTTTGACAATTTGTCTTTTCAGGGTACGATTCCAACAGAAGACTATGCTCCGGACCAGCCGCTTGAAATCGGTCCTTTTACCTTTACATTTTTCAAAACAACCCACCCGGTACCCTGTTACGCCATGAGAGTTCAAACAGAAACGGCAGTTTTATTTTATTCGGCGGATACCGGATTTTCGACTGAATTGGCTCATGCCGCCTGCGGAGCAGACCTTATGATTGCAGAATCCACCGCATACAAAGGCGGAGACGGTGCATCGTTTGGCCACATGACAAGCGAAGAAGCGGGGCAGATGGCCGGGCTCGCCAAAGTCCCTCATCTTTTACTTACCCACCTGCCGCATTACGGGACGCATGACGATATGATAGGAGAAGCGCAGATTGAATGCCCGGATACCAAAGTCGAAAAAGCATCTTCCGGCTGGAATAAAACATTATCCTGACGAAAAAAGCTGTCCGATAGCGGGCAGCTTTTTTATGTCAGCGGGTCGGGCACTTGTTGGATACGTTCATCCGGCCGTGGACACTGCCTACGCGGCCAACGGTTTAGTGTTCACAGAGCCGCACCGTACCGTAACAATCGCATCCCGGCTCCAGATACCGATTTTTTCTACAAAAAATTTTGAAGAAAATAATGTCCTGGTAAGATTCGGATGTAAAAAAGCCATCCCTTTCAATCCCTGTTATACGGGAATCATATGCACACAAAAACGCAATCATACAGCATTCTTTACATTTCTTCATGTATGTTTACACAATCTTTACATCAGCACCATGTGTTCTTAATGTTTGTTTCTTATACTTGCACTTGTGAGTGGGGAGAGACAAGCTCCTTATCTATTTTAAACAAGAAAAAGAGGAGGAAGTGCTTTTGAGTATGAAAAAGGTATGGCTGTTCATCGCACTCGCTGCGGTCGTTGCATTTGCGGCAGCATGTGGTGGAGGCTCATCTGAAGGAACCGAGGGGTCAGGAAACGGTTCGTCCGAAGAAACATCCGGCGAAGGCAGCGGATCTGAAGAAACATCATCCGGTGAAGGAAGCAGTTCTGAAGGATCTTCTACCGGCAGCGGTGAAGAACTCTCCGGAGAAGTAGCAATTGATGGTTCTTCCACCGTATTCCCGATTATGGAAGCAGTTTCTGAAGAATATACAAAAGAACATCCGAACGTACAGGCACCGGTTGGTGTTTCCGGTTCCGGCGGCGGTTTTGAGAAATTTATCGCCGGTGAAACAGACCTGAGTAACGCTTCCCGTGAAATCACGGATGAAGAAGCGTCGGCTCTTGAAGAGAACGGCATCAATTACTTTGAAATGACTCTTGCCTATGACGGCATTTCCGTCGTTGTCAATCAGCAGAATGATTTCATTGATCATCTTACAGTAGAAGAACTGAAGCAGATCTGGGTGGACGGCGGTGCAGAAACTTGGAGTGACGTCCGCAGCGAATGGCCGGATCAACAGATTCAGCGCTTCAGCCCGGGTACAGATTCCGGTACGTACGATTACTTCCATGAAACCATTCTTGAAGGCGAAGACATTAACCGTAACGCGCAGCTCTCTGAAGATGACAACGTACTTGTACAAGGTGTTCAGGGAAGCCCGAACGGTATCGCTTACTTCGGTTACGCATACTACGCTGAAAACCAGGACAGCCTGAAAGTCGTTCCGATCGACAATGGTAACGGTCCGGTTGAACCAAGTGAAGAAACAATCAACGATGGTTCCTATGCACCGCTTTCCCGTCCGTTGTTCACGTACGTGAAAGAATCTTCCCTTCAGGAACCGCAGGTACTAGACTATGTACAGTACCTGAACGAGAATGTCGGCGATCTTGCTCTGGAAGTTGGATACGTAAACGCTACGGAAGAAGTGTATCAGGAAAACGCGACAAAGATTGAAGAAGCAGCAGGGTCCGGGTCCGGGTCCGGATCCGGATCTGGTTCAGGAGAATAGCTCAGGCCAAAAGGTAAGATGCCTGCATCTTACCTTTTGTCTTCGTTTTATGAAGGTAAACAGAAAGGGGATGCATGATGTCAGACAATGAGCGGCCATCTATCCGTAAAATGATAGAAGATAAAGCTTCACAAAAAGGGGCAACCAATGCAGCTGAAAAGACGATGCCGAAGTTGTTTCTTATATGTGCCATTATTTCTATATTAACGACGTTCGGAATCGTCCTGACGCTGCTTTTCGAAACAATTACGTTCTTTTCAGAAGTGTCGATTGTTGAATTTCTTACAAGTTCCCAGTGGTATCCGATGTTTTCGGATCCGGATTACGGCATCCGACCGCTCCTGCTTGGTACGTTTACAATAGCTGCTATTGCCATGGTTGTAGCGATACCGGTTGGACTGGCGGTAGCCATTTATTTGAGTGAGTATGCGAGTGATAAGATAAGAAGAACGATTAAACCGATTCTTGAGGTATTGGCCGGTATTCCTACTATAGTATACGGGTTTTTTGCTTTGACCTTCGTGACGCCTGTGCTTCAGGCTGTTATACCGGGACTTGCCATATACAATGCATTAAGCCCCGGGCTTGTTATGGGAATCATGATTATCCCAATGGTGGCATCTCTGTCGGAAGATGCTATGAGTGCTGTGCCCCAATCGATGAGGGAAGGAGCTTTTGCGCTGGGGGCGACCCGGTTGGAAGTATCACTTAGAGTAGTGTTTCCCGCTGCATTATCAGGAATTATTGCTTCTTTTGTTCTGTCGATATCCAGAGCAATCGGCGAAACGATGATTGTAACGGTTGCAGGCGGCGGCAGTCCGGCACAGGGCCTTGATATCACGTCCTCCATGCAGACCATGACCGCTTATATCGTACAGATGAGTCTTGGCGATGCCGGGTTCGGCACGACCGTATATTACAGCATTTATGCCGTCGGGATGACACTGTTTATATTCACACTGGCCATGAACCTTCTTGCCCAGTTTATTTCGAAGCGATTCAGGGAGGAATACTGATGAAGGAAGTTAGTCAGGAAACTACACCAGGAGCACAAACGCAGCATTTATCCGCACCATCCAATCTTCCAAAAAGAGAATGGAAAAACCGCGTATTCAAAACCATATTCGCAACGGCGGTTGGTTTCAGCCTTTTGATGCTGCTCATTCTTATTATTCGGATTATCACTCAAGGAATTGGCTCGCTCGACTGGCAGCTGTTCACGAACTTTGCTTCCAGACATCCGGAACAGGCAGGCTTAAAGGCGCCGCTTATCGGAACCATCTGGATGATGGCATTGACTGCTCCGATTTCTTTTGTACTCGGAGTCGGCACAGCGATATATCTGGAGGAATACGCGAAGCCGAACCGCTTTACAGCACTTATCCAGACCAATATATCCAATCTCGCCGGCGTGCCGTCTGTTGTTTTCGGTCTGCTCGGGCTGACGCTGTTTGTTCGGGAACTGGCTTTAGGGCGCAGTCTTATTGCAGGGGCGCTGACAATGTCTCTCCTTATTCTGCCGATTATCGTTGTATCTACACAGGAGGCTCTCCGCGCTGTTCCGTCCGAATTGAAGCAGGCTTCTTATGCGATGGGAGCGACAACCTGGCAGACAATATTTAAGGTCGTACTGCCGGCATCGGTACCAGGCATTTTAACAGGAACTATTCTTGCCCTTTCACGGGCGATTGGAGAGACGGCTCCACTCATCATGATCGGGGCTCTGACCTACATCGCCTTCCTGCCCGAGAGCATTATGTCGCAGTTTACCGTCATGCCTATTCAAATCTTTAACTGGACAAACCGTCCGCAGGAAGAATTTCACATGGTAGCCGCAGCCGGAATTATTATTCTTTTGGTTATGCTGCTTTTAATGAACTCCATTGCCGTATGGATACGAAACAAATTCCAACGTCGATTCTAAATTTTTAAAGAGGTGTTTACGATGCTCGCAAGCCAGGACAAAAATACAGAATATGAAGAGAACACCACAACCGAAACAAAAAAAACCGGGGATTCGGTTTACAAAGTCGATCAGCTTAATCTGTGGTACGGTGAAGATCAGGCCCTGAAAAATATCGAACTGGACATTCCGGAACGGGAAGTAACTGCCATTATCGGTCCATCAGGGTGCGGGAAATCCACGTTTATTAAAACTCTGAACCGTTTGACGGAAATGATTCCTTCGGTGAAGACATCCGGCGGTATTTATTACAGAAGCCAGGATATTTTTGATAAAAAGTACAAAGTGGAGCAGCTCCGGACTAAAGTAGGGATGGTCTTTCAGAATCCGAACCCGTTCCCGAAATCCATTTACGAAAATATCGTATACGGCCCGAAAATCCACGGCATAAAAGACAAAAAAGTGCTCGATGAAATTGTGGAAAGCAGCTTAAAAGGAGCAGCTCTCTGGGAAGAAGTAAAGGATGACCTGAAAAGAAACGCGTTCGGTCTATCCGGCGGACAGCAGCAGCGTCTCTGTATTGCAAGGTGTCTTGCGATAGAACCTGATGTACTCCTGATGGACGAGCCCACTTCTGCACTTGACCCGATTTCAACATTAAAAATTGAGGAACTCGTACAGGAATTGAAGAAAAATTACAGCATTATCATCGTCACACACAATATGCAGCAAGCAGGACGTATTTCAGACAACACCGCCTTTTTCCTGAACGGGGAAGTCGTCGAATACGACCGGACGGACAAAATCTTTTCCTCCCCCGACGATAAGCGTACCGAGGACTACATTTCCGGCCGGTTCGGCTGAGTAAGGAGGCTGATGTATGGGCGTGAGAGGGACGTATGAGCAGGAGCTCCTGCAGCTGAAAGCAGACATTTTCTCTATGGGGGAAGATGTCATAGCTGCATTCAGACAGGCGTTGAATCTTCTCAACAATCCGGACGAAGAAGAGATGAATGTCCTTATTGAACGCGACAGCGATATTAACGGGATAGAACTTCGTATTCATGATGACGCTACGATGATGATTGCCCGGCAGCAGCCGGTAGCGACCGATCTTCGTACGACTATCGTCGCTATGAAAGTGTCGAGCGATCTGGAAAGAGTCGCAGACCTTGCAGTAGATATTGTGAAAGCAGCGAAGCGGATGGAGCAGAACAGCAATGAAGATGAAATAAAAGCGATTCTGGAAATGGCGGATGTTGCCGAAGAAATGCTTCGTGAAGCGTTGACAGCTTATCAGAACAGAGATTTAATGCGGGCGCAGCGCATTGCAACACTAGATGATACAGTGGATCAGAAGTACAAGCACTATATTCAGAGTCTTTTTACGCTGAGTGATGAAACCAACGCCGGACAAACGACCCAGCTTGCGTTTATCGGACGTTACGTAGAACGGATAGCCGACTATGCTACAAATCTTGCGGAATGGATTGTGTATGAATCCAACGGAAAACATTTTGATTTAAATTAAATACAGCCGGCGCAGATATCCTGTGCCGGTTATTTTTTATTTAAAGGACGATAAAACCAATGTATAATGAGTATTTCGAACTAAAGAAAATAGTTTTTAAGAAAAAATAACTCCTGAACTATGAAATTTTTCTTATACTTACCGATATAAGTGGAGTAACAGACAAAAACATAAGAAAAACAGTTCTTATTATAGATAACTTGCAGAATCAGGGGGTTTGGATGATGGGTCAATCTGAGTATTTGGAAGTATTTATTGATGAAAGTCAGGAACATCTGCAGACACTCAATGATCATTTGATGCAGCTGGAGAAAGCACCGGAAGATATATCGATTGTGGGGGAAATCTTCCGTTCTGCCCATACTTTAAAGGGGATGGGAGCAACGATGGGATTCGAAGATCTTGCGCATCTGACACACAATCTGGAAAATGTGCTGGATCTTATCCGTCATGAACAGATGAGCGTAACATCTCATGTCATGGATGTTGTGTTTGAATCGGTTGATGATCTTGAAGAAATGATCACGGATATTGCGGGTGGTGGCGATGGTTCCCGGGATGTTAATGAAACGGTACAAAAGCTTGAAGCGCTGCAGAACAAAGATCAGGAAAAAGCAGCAGCGTCTGAAACGGCGGCTGCCGCTGTGGATTCTCCGCAGAAACCAATGCAGGAACAGACAGCGGTTCAGGAATCCTACGATGAATATGAGCGGACAGTGCTCAAACAATCCTATGAACAGGGATATAACCCCTATAAAATCGAGATCACACTTGATGAACAGACGATGTTGAAAGCAGCCCGTGTCTATATGATTTTTGATGTGCTTGAGCAGGTCGGTGACATTATTAAATCCACTCCTCCCGCTGATGATCTGGAAGATGAAAATTTCGAATTCTCCTTTGTGATCACCGTAATTTCCAGTGTGGAACAGGAAGAACTGAAGCAGCGTGTTCTTAAAGTTTCAGAAATAACGAACGTGTCTGTGGAAGTCGTTAATGTGGAAGAACCTGTTCCGGAAGCAGAAAGCACCAGTCCGTCTAATGCTGAAGAGCCGGCGGAGAGCGCGCCAGCCAAAAAAGACGAACAGAAAGAATCTGCTAAATCAGATAAATCGGAAAAACACAGCGGCGGCTCCAAAAAGGGAAGTGAACTCAATAAGACAATCCGGGTGAATATTGACCGGCTTGATGTATTGATGAACCTGTTCGAAGAACTGGTCATCGACAGGGGCCGACTTGAACAGATATCAAGCGAGCTCAATAATAATGAGCTCAGTGAAACAGTGGAACGCATGTCACGAATTTCAGGTGATCTTCAGGAAATCATCCTGAATATGAGAATGATGCCGGTGGATCAGGTATTCAACCGTTTCCCGCGAATGGTAAGAAGTCTTTCCAAAGAACTCGGCAAAAATGTGAACCTTGAAATCTCAGGGGCTGAGACGGAACTCGACCGTACGATCATTGACGAAATTGGCGATCCTCTCGTTCATTTGATCCGCAACTCGATTGATCACGGCATAGAACAGCCGGATGTCCGTGAAGCTGCCGGAAAACCTGCCCAGGGTAATGTGCATTTGAGTGCCTACCACAGCGGAAATAATGTTTTCATTGAAATCGAGGATGACGGCAATGGCATTGACAAGGAAAAGGTCATAAAAAAATCGCTTGAAAATGGTGTCGTAAACGAAGAGGACCTGGAAAAAATGAATGATCAGCAGATATTCGGGCTTATGTTTGCTTCCGGATTCAGCACAGCGCAGGAAATCACAGACATTTCCGGAAGAGGTGTAGGACTGGATGTCGTGCGCAATACGTTCGAAACACTGGGCGGAAATATTACTGTGAATTCTGTATATGGCGAGGGCTCTTTATTCTCCGTCCAGCTTCCGCTCACTCTTTCTATCATTGATGTTATGCTTGTTGAAATAGGAAAAGAAAAATATGGTGTGCCACTCACCGCTATTGTAGAAACAGCGATCGTGAACAAAAATGAAGTGTACAGCGCACACGCCCAAAAAGTCATTGATTTCCGAGGAAACGTCATCCCTCTTGTCTTCCTGAATGAAATATTTGAAGTTCCCGACAGAGAATCAGCAAAGGGGAATGAATATTATTCCCTCGTTATTGTCAGCAAGGGAGACAAGATTGCGGGATTGGTCGTAGATTCATTGATCGGCCAGCATGATGTGGTATTGAAATCACTCGGCAGTTACCTGTCGAATGTATTTGCCATATCAGGCGCTACGATACTCGGGGACGGGCAGGTAGCCCTCATCCTTGATTCAAACGCGCTGATTAAATAAGGAGGTGGCAGAAATGGCCGTAGAAACAGCTGATGGGTATGTGAAAGTGATTGTCTTTCAACTGAAAGATGAAGAGTATGCAATCGAAGTAAATGATGTGCAGTCCATTGAAAAAATGCAGACGGTCACCCGTATTCCGGGAGTGGAACCTTATATCATCGGTGTTATGAACCTGCGGGGTATCATTACACCAGTTCTGGACCTAAGAAAGAGGTTCGGCCTTGAAAGCAGGGATTACGATGAAGCGACGAGAATTCTCGTTTTGAAAAGAGATAACAGTGATATCGGCTTTATTGTAGATGGAGCGAACGATGTCATGGATATTGCCGCTTCAAACATTGAACCTACTCCGGAAGTTGTAGGGGGGGTGGCTGAAGAATATCTGCGGGGGGTTGTCAAGCTGGAGGACCGCCTGTTCACACTTCTTCATATTGATAAAATACTGAACAAACCAGAAGAAAAACAACGTTCCGGCATGTAGAAAGGACAAGGAAATAATACGTGAGGTGAAAACATGGCTTCTGTACTTATTGTGGATGATGCATCATTTATGCGAATGATGATTAAAGATATATTAACGAAAAATGATTTTGACATTGCAGGGGAAGCGGCAAACGGCCAGGAAGCAGTCGATCTGTTTAATGAAACACAGCCGGATCTGGTAACGATGGATATTACAATGCCTGAAAAAGACGGTATCGCGGCTCTGAAAGAAATTCTGCAGCAGCATCCGGGGGCGAAAGTGATTATGTGTTCTGCCATGGGACAGCAGTCGATGGTGATTGATGCCATTCAGGCCGGAGCAAAAGATTTTATTGTAAAACCATTTCAGGCCGACCGGGTCATGGACGCCGTTCAGAAAGTAATGGGATAAAGAGGGGAGTCTTACTATGAGTGCAGCACCACAAATGAATGCACAGCACATCAATGCGATTACGAATGCTGCAGTAATCATCGTAAAAGAACATTTGGGGATGCAGACAGGATTCTCCAAACCATATGTTTCCGGCAGTCAGTTTATGTCTTCTGATATTTCTGTCGTAATGGGAGTAAACGGAACCCTGGAGGGACAGATCATCTGTACGATGAAAAACCAGACCGCCCTTTCTATTGTAGGAAGCATGATGGGAGGGATGAAGGTGGAGACACTGGATGAAATGGGCTGGAGCGCCATTCAGGAATTCGGTAACTGGGTGGCAGGCAGAGCTGCCAGTGAGCTTGCCAAAGCAGAAGCAGCCATTGATATTTCGCCGCCGGTCATCAATGAGGGCCGGTCGACGTTCCGTGTGGAAAAAACGTTTCTTACGATACCGCTCACGAGCGAAGCTGGGGAAGTCTTGCTTCATGTTTCGATTACGCCAAGAGTAAACGAATAAAACCTGACAGACCTATTTAGAAAAAATCAGGCTGCTACCGGCGTTTCCGGCAAGCAGCCTGATATACATATTACCGGACATCATCAACGGATTTCACGACGGTGTGGGCGATGGGTTTCCATTGAACGTCCTTGAAAAGTGCCGCAGCGGCGATTGGTACATAAGTAAGCATGAAAAGAGGAAACGTAACCGTATAAGCGACTTTTTTCCATCCCGGACAGTGAATTTCCTTCCATTCCGTTAAGGTTGTTAAAAAACCAAGAATAAACAGAATCCCATACATCCAGCCAAGGGACTGAAACATTGCTGTCATCGTGGCCTTCATCGTCTCTTCGGCTTCCATAAACTCAAAGATTCCCGCCAAAAAGAACGAGCCATTCACCACAATACTGAGAAAAGAAAGAAGCAGCGCCGGGAAAATGGTCATGGCCAGGTCATAGCACGAAAATTTGTTCTGTTTCCCTTTGAAGATGCTCCGGAATAAATTCTTTCCGTAACGGCCGAACACCTGGTAAAATCCTTTCGCCCAGCGTAACCGCTGTGTCCAGGACTGTTTAAATGTCACCGGCTGTTCATCATAAAAGACAGCATCTCTGCAGTAGCCGATTTTATCCCCTTTAATAACCTGTGACACAGAGAATTCAATGTCTTCTGTCAGCAGATGATGAATCCAGCCTCCATTTTCTTTAATCAGATCAGCATCAACCAAAAATCCTGTTCCGGAAACGGCGCAGCTGTTATTCGTAAATATCCGCGGAAGATTGAGATATTCCGCTTCATGCATAAACCACAAGGCATAGCCGGAGGAAATCCAGTTCTGATCAAAGTTTTTGGAGTTTCTGTAGCTGGTGATGACACGGTACCCTTCATTGAAAACGTCGTTCATTCGTGCCGCATAATTTTCATCAAGCAGATTATCGGCGTCAAACACAAGATAGGCGTCGTACTGATTGGAGGCGTAATCCTTTTCAATTGCCTGAAAGATATAGTTGAGTGCGTAGCCCTTCCCGATACGGTTTTTGGAAAACCGTTCTCTGACAACAGCTCCTGCCTCTCGGGCAGCACGCGCGGTATAATCGGTGCAGTTGTCAGCCACGACAAAAATATCAATCAGTTCTCCGGGGTAATTTTGGTTTTTGATGCTTTGAATCAGCTGTCCAATGACAAGTTCTTCATTCCGGGCAGCAATGGTGACGGCAAATTTGTGAAGACGGCCCGGATCTCTGCCGCTTTCGGACCGGAGCTTTTTTTTCGCTTTGAAAGAGATGAACATATAAACAATCTGATAAGCGTACAAGGTGATGAAAAGTAGAAAAACAGCCAAATTGAAATGGTTGATAAAAGATGCTGCAGAGTCCATGCTGATCCCCCGCTATTTTTGTATAGTCTTGAAGTTTTGGAACAATAAGGCAGTATAGAGCGAAACAATCACATCGTTTGCTGGTTGTACAACAAATGAAATATCGTTCTAATTTATCTTATCAGAGAAATATGAACGGAATTTTAAGGGAATATGAAAAATGATAAAGAAGCCGTTCTGCTGACCGGCTTCTTTAGCGAAAGGGACGGTATATCCAGAGACGCCACAGTTTTTCCATTGGGCCGTGGCTGTAATATGTCAGCCAGAGGTAACTGAAAGCGGTCTGCGTGCTGAAAATAACAAGGGTGATAAGAAATCCTGAAGCGGCTCCCATCGTACCAAACAGCTGCAGGCCGAATCCGTAGAAGAGCAGGAGGCAGATTACCGTTTGCAGCAGGTAATTTGTAAGCGCCATCCGGCCGGCTGCGGCGATTGGTTGAAGGAATGTGGAAAACCGGCGTTTTTGAGTGATGATGACAAAGAAAGACGTGTACCCAAGCATCAGCAGCGGTCCTGCTATCATATTTATTCCTTGAGCTGCTCCATCGGCAAGCCAGAGCGGAAGGGGAAGCAGACCATGAAGAAGGGCGGCGTACAAAAACGACAGAAGTCCACCGGCCGAGAGCATGAATATCATCGTTTTTTTCCACCCTTTCAGGTGTTTGTCTGCACGCTGCACGTGTCCCTTTTTGCCGACATACAGACCGATAAGGAATAAACCGAGAATCTGCGGGACATTCAGCACAAGGTTGGAAAGGACGAGAGGTATTTCTTCATCCAGCCGGTAGCGGAGGATGTCGCTGTAGGAACCACTCGAATACACGTCTTCCGCCTTGGCAGCACCGGCCAGCGCCTGCTCGGTGTATCCGCTTCCCGACGCTGCATAAAAATTTCCGCTGATTGTAAGAAACGAAGTAAATAACGATGTCGTGACAAGCAGGAGAACGGCCCACGTCAGAACGGTGCGGGAACGTCGGTGAATAAAAGGAAGCAGCAGCAGGCCGGCAGCGGCGTATGTATGCAGGATGTCGCCCGACCACAGGAATACCAAATGAACAAGCCCGGCAGCCATCAAAAAGGCAAGCCTGCGCTTGTACAACCTCTCCGCATTCATTTCCTTCTCCTTCAGTGTTTCATAGAAAAGAAAGAAGCCAATCCCGAATAGAAAAGAGAACAAAGGATAAAATTTGCCGATTACAAGCCAGTCGATCATAAACGTTACGCCTTTGTCCAGCATGTCGGAAGGAAAAGAAGGAGATACGCCCGGAATACTCTGAAGTTGGAAGGCCGGAGACTTGAACACAGCCATATTGGCGGTCAAAATGCCGAGCAGAGCAAATCCTCTTAACATATCAAGGGATACGATGCGGTTTTGTTTTTTGGCTGTATTCATTGGACAAACAGCTCCTTCTGCTTAAAATACGGTTCATAAAACGTGCCATGTCCAATAAGCTTAACATCCTTTACGACTGTATTGAAATTTCTGTGTGGTGTTTTCCTCTATACGTTTCATTCATTATCGTGTATGATTTTTATGGGGAAATTTCAACCATAGAGAAATGCTGGTGATGTATTGGTGAGTCTGCATAATCCAATCAATGAAAAACAATATGATATTAATATGCTGTTTGTCCTGTTTTTGTTCGGCGTCGTAAGTTGTTTTTATATTTACCACGCCCAGCAGATGGGGCAGTATGAGGGAACATTCCATACATCACAGATGATGTATTTTGTCCTTGGATTCGGCGTAGCGCTTGCTGTGCTGCACTTTGATTTTGAGTACTACATGAACATTCACTGGTTTTTATACGGCATCGGTCTGTTTTCGCTGTTGGTTCTTGATATTATCGGCCCTAATGAAATGTTTGCTCCCTATCAGAATGGGGCGGTCAGCTGGTTCAGGGTGCCGGGTGTCGGCACGGTACAGCCGTCGGAAATCATGCGTATCTTTCTCGTCATCACGTTGAGTGCGGTGATTTACCGGCACAATTCCAACCACCGTGAGAACCGGTCGATACAAACGGATCTTTGGCTGCTTCTCAAAATAGGAGTACTGATTGCACCGGCCGTTTTTCTGATTTACCGGCAGCCGGATATGGGAAGCATTATGCTGATCGGCGCCATTGTTACAGCGCTGCTGATTGTGTCGGGGATGTCGTACAGAATTCTCACGGTGTTAATCGGAGGTCCGATTACCGCCGGTCTTGCCTTTGTATTCGCCTTTTACCAGTTCCCGGAATGGGTGGAACGTTATCTTCTTTCCAATCTTCCCGACTATCAGGTGGAGCGTATTAATGGATGGCTGAATCCATTTGAAAACGTAGATGCCGGGTACCAGGTGACTCAGGCGATGACAGCCATCGGGTCGGGACAGCTTTACGGCAGTTCGAAATCATCGGTGTATATCCCGGAGGCGCACACCGACTTTATTTTCGCGGTGATCAGTTCGATGCACGGCTTTTTGGGTGGAGCGTTTGTCATCACTCTTTATTTCGTGCTTCTGTATCAGATATTAATGACAGGACTCCGCTGCCACAATGCATTTGGTAAATACCTGTGTGCCGGCCTGATTGGGATGTTTGGGTTTCAGATCTTTCAGAATATCGGCATGGGCCTCGGTCTTCTGCCGGTTACAGGTTTTACGCTGCCGCTCCTCAGTTACGGAGGAAGTTCCATCGTGGCGACCATGTTCGCTCTCGGTATCGTGATGAGTGTCCGTTACCATTCCAAAACGTATTTTTTCGAACAGCAGAAAGAGTAGCTTCCGCTGAGACAGGCAGGAGCGTTAAAATATAGAATTCCTTAAAAACCGGACGATAGTCCTTCGTGATGGTAACCCGCGTTGATATATTGTCCGGTTTTTTTATTAAGCCCCGCACTGCAGTCCCCGTAAAACATTCGCAGAATGTTTTCACCGCAGCGGTATCTTCAATAGCTGGTATGTATCCACTTTTTTTTAAAAAATGTATTAAAAATTCAGACAGCTCGTCGATATTAAGACCAGCAGTTATATGAGGCAAAGGTATGATTTTCGGGATTGTGGGCTCAACAATACACCAATGACACCATAGTTAAGCCTAAAATCCCAGATGTGTTACATAAAAAAGGGGATGGAAACATGCGTAAACTGAACACGAAATTGATTCTTCTTACAGGAGGTCTCGTAACCGTATCGCTGCTTACGGCTGCCATCATTATTTACTATCAAATGACAGACGTGGTAGAGGAAAATGCTGCGGATACAGGAATGAACACGGTGGAAAAAGAGAAAAGATATATTGAACAGTATTTTGAAACCTTTGAAAACCATCTTGATATGATCAGCGCGGACACAAGAGTGACCTCTTTCTTACGGGAAAAGAGTGAGAACGGTCCGGATTATTCAAACGGTTACAGTGATGTCGAAAAAGTGATGAACCGTTTTATGTACAGTTATGACAGCGTTGAACTTACATTTACAGGTGCGGCCAACGGCGGAACTCATACGACACCTTATGTCGATGTGGAAGACATGGATGCCACCACACGTCCGTGGTATCAGGCAGCAGCAGAAACGCCGGAGCAGACGGCCTGGACAGAACCTTACAAAAGTGAAGATGGCGGTAACTATGTGATCAGTGCAGGAAAAGCAGTGGTGGATCCGCTCACCAATGATGTAGTCGGCGTAGTAGGTATGGATGTGTCACTGTCTCATTTGAATGAAATGATGGCGGAAATGGATGTACCTTACAACGGATTTATGACACTGATCGGTGACAGTGGATCTGTGGTTGCCCATCCGGAGCAGAACGGCACACAGATCGAAGAAGGAGAGTCACTTGCTTCTGTTTTAGATACGGAGGGAAGTGGACGAATTGCCTTTTCACACCAAAATGAAGAGTACAGCCTGTTCTACGACAGATTGGAAACAAATAACTGGGTGATTGGAACGGCTTTTTCGGATGAGGCTATGGCGTCGGAGTCAGCGGGCATCCGCAATACCATTATTATCATTGCTGCCGCCGCGATTTTTCTGTCTATTATCATTACCGTCATTATATCGAGACGAATTACCAGACCGGTGAAGCAGATGCAGGAGAGAGTAAACGATATGGCCAAAGGGGATCTTACCGTGCAGTTTCCGGGAAGTTCGCACGAAGAAATCAATTATCTGGGCCGGGATCTCAATAAAATGGCTGAAAATCTCCGGACCCTTGCAGAACAGGTGAAAGGATCAGCTTCCCAGGTGGCTTCTTCTTCCGAACAGTTCAGCGCCGTTTCGGAAGAGACGAGTGCTTCCGGAGAAGAAGTGGCAAATGCTGTCTATGACATCTCGCAGGGAGCTGTGTCCCAGGCCGAAGAAGCGGAAAACACCAAACAGGAGATGCAGATACTCACGACGGCCTTTATGTTTCTGGAAGAACAGATGAAAGAAATCGAAAATCGTTCCAAAGCATCGGAAGAAATAAATGAAGCAGGAGCCGCCAAAGTGTCAACGCTGACAGAAAAAGCCGGCGAATCCCAGACGATGATGGAAGAAGTAGAGCACGTATTCGCCCGTCTCTCGGAAAGACTCGAAGATATACAGAAAGCAATGGGTTCCATCGGGGATATTTCCGAGCAGACCAACCTTCTTGCCTTAAACGCCAGCATTGAGGCAGCACGCGCGGGGGAACACGGAAAAGGATTCGCCGTGGTGGCCGAAGAAGTCCGCAAACTCGCTGATGCTTCCAGCGCATCAGCCGATGAAGTGAAAACCATTCTGAAAGGTCTGACCGATGAAGCAGACCAGGTTCATGAGACGGTGGAGCAGTCCCGCCATGTTTCGTCTGAACAGCAGGACGCGGTGCAGTCTGTCAAAGATTCATTTGAGCAGATAAAAGAAACCGGGGAATCCATTTCAAGCGTCGTGCAGCGGCTGCTGCAGGAAATTCCAATGATGGATGAACGCAGACAGGCAGTGGAGGACGCCATCACGAGAATTGCAGAAGTATCGCAGTCCAATGCAGCCTCAGCCGAAGAAGTAAATGCATCAGTGGATGAACAGAAAGAAGCGATGCGTTCTGTAGCAAGCTCCGCAGAGTCTCTTCATGAAGAAAGCGAAACCCTTTCTGCGTTAATCCGTCAGTTTAGAGTGTCGCACGAAGAAAATCAACATCACGAATTAAACGAAAGTCCCGAGCTGCGCCCGGAGGACGAAGAAGAGACGCAGGCAGACGAAGAAAGCGGGGAAGACACGCACGAAGAAGAGAACGACACAACTTCCGAAACAGAATCCACCAGAAGGAAAGATGATGAATAAAAGAAAGAGGAGGTTTCTTCTACACAAGAAGAAGCCTCCTCTTTCTTTTGAAAAAACGCTTTTATGTGGAATGCATTATGCTGAAAAAAGATTTATACTGGAAGTGGTATAATATCTTATGGATGGAATCAAGAGGAGGTTCATTCTGAATGGCAAAAAAGCGCAAACGATTGATTATGCGTTCTTCGATACTGGGAGCAATTTCCGTGATGCTCGCTTATGTCTTTTATACAAACTTCATGTCCGGTGAAGAGACCAATGTTCAGGAGGGAGAGACAGCTCCCAATTTTGTGCTGGAAACAGCTGATGGTGAACAGGTGGAATTGAAAGGTTTCCGGGGAAAAGGAGTATTTCTGAATTTCTGGGGCACATACTGCCCGCCCTGCGAAGAAGAAATGCCCCACATGAACGAACTGTACAAAGAGTTTAAAAACCGCGGTGTGGAAGTACTTGCCGTCAATGTTGGTGAATCACAGCTCGCTGTGAACCGTTTTGCGGACCGTTATAACTTATCGTTTCCGATGCCGATTGATGAAAATAAAAGTGTTCTCAATCGTTACGGCGTCAATCCACTGCCGTCCACGTTCCTGATAGATGAAAACGGAACGGTGCAGCGTGTCCTTCTCGGAGCGATGACAGAAGAAAAAATGAGGGGGTATATGGAAGAAATAGAACCGTCCTGATCCGGTTCTTTTTCTTTGAATGAACACGTATAAGAAAGCAGGAAGAAGCTCATTTTCTGTAGAATAAAGAAAGAGGCAGAAAAAACGGTCTGCAGCTCAAATAGTTGTTTTTCTGGTTTGTAAGCGGGGGAGTGTCTTTTTTTTGAAACAGAAACTGCGGACTTTACATATCGTTACCATCATCGTATGGATAGTCTTGTTTGTGCTGCCTGTTGACCGGGGAAGCGCCTATGCGGAGAAAACGGCGGCAGAGCGTCCTGAAATCTCCTCGGAGACAGCGGCGTTAATGGATGCAGACACTGGACAGGTTCTGCTCGATAAACAGGGAGCGAAACGGATGTACCCGGCATCGATTTCAAAGATTGCCACCGGCATCACAGCGCTTGAACAGGGAACCCCGGAAGAAATGGTAACCGTAAGCCGCCGTGCTGCAGATACAAACGGCACGTCCGTTTATCTCGTTGAAGGTGAAAAAATGCCGCTCAAACAGCTTGTTCAGGGTCTGCTTATCAATTCCGGAAATGATGCCGCAACGGCAATAGCAGAACACCTCGGTAGAACGGAAAACACGTTTTCGCAGCAGATGACAGAGTACCTTAAAAAGAAGACCGGCATCGTAAACACTTCTTTTACGAATCCGCATGGCCTCTTCGAAAAGGATCACTATACCACAGCTGAAGATATGGCACGTTTGACCAAATATGCGATGCAAAATGATGACTTTCGTGACATTGTGTCGACCAAAACCCTTGCCTGGGAAGGAAAGGGCTGGGAAACTGAATTGCGCAACCATCATCAGCTGCTCTGGGAATATAAAGGAACGACAGGGGTCAAAAACGGCTACGTATCAGAAGCTGGTTATACATTGGTGACTACCGCCAAGCGGCAGGGAAGGGAGCTGATTGCGGTTATCATGAAGGCGGATACGAGCCGAAACGCCTATGAAGATACAGTGGAACTGCTGGATTACGGATTTGATGCGTTTGACAAACAGACAATCGCGGAAGGAACCCGCTTCCAATCTCCGGATCAAAGCGTCTATATTGCTTCCGAAGAAAAGAAGTATCTTCAAAAGAAAGGAACAAACGCGACACTGGAAGCAGGAAACGGGGGAGAATGGAGAATTTTAAACGAGAGGGGCCGCGTCACGCTCACCGGAACACTGACAAAAGAACGGGTGAAATCCGGCGGTGAAAAGAAAGAGAGAGCGGCTGTGATGCCGATGGAAGACAACGATATAAAAAGGGTGTTATGGAACACCTGGACAAATTACACTTCCATGACAGCCAGGATTATGTATTATCATTTTCGATTAATGTTATAGAATAGGAGCGTTTCCCGTTGAATCAGCCGACAGAAATACCAGATGACCTGCCGCTTGGAACCGTCTGGAAAAGTTTCGCGTTTCTTGCTGCAGCGGCGGCCCTATTGATGCTGCTCTTTCAAGGCCCGGAGTACATGCGGAACCTCTGGAGCCTGGACCATGTCCTGCAGGAAGCGGCAGCAGGCGCTGGTGCCGGAATAGTGTTTGCGGCGGTTGTTCTCGGTCTGTATGCCGTATCAGCCATTAAACTTCCGGACAATGTCTACATCCGGCTTATCGAACGGCTGGCTGCGAAGAAATACGGACTGTTCACTATCGCCGTTGGAGCAGGCGTCTCGGAGGAATTTCTATTCCGGGGTGCCCTGCTCGGTATGACAGCAGGCTTTACAGGAGAAACACCTGCACTGCTTTTGATTTCCCTGCTGTTTATGGCCCTTCATATACCGCAGTACAAAGGCAGTATTCTCATCCATGTTATTGTTTTTATGATGGGTGTCGTCCTCGGCCTTTTGTTTCTACGGACAGAAGCATTGTGGGCCCCTGTCGCCGCCCATGCTGTATATAACGCTGTATTGACCTGGTTTATGAAAAAGAGAAAGCCTTTGGAGGAGAGCTGACGGGAGCAGGACTTTAATGGTGACGATTAAGGCGCAGCGCTGCCTTTTCCCATTCGCGCGGCGTGACGTTGTAATAGCTGACGCCTCCTTCCCTTTCACTGCTCCCTGCAAGCTCAAATGTTTGTATATAGTCAAAAGAAGAACGGTACCGCGTGAACAGGGCACGGAGTTCTTCCAGTGTTATGTTCGTCTTGACGTGATTCTCCAGAATCTCGAGAATGTCCGCGCTGTCGGGAAGATGGCGCAGAGACATCGTGTCTTTCAAAAGAGCGGTGAGTACGTCACGCTGCCTTTCATTCCGTCCGAGATCTCCTCTCGGGTCGCTCTTGCGCATTCGTACATACTCCAACGCTTCTTTTCCGTTCAGATCAACCTTTCCTTTTTTGAAGTGGAATGTTTTGCTGTGGTCGACGTTATCCTGGGAAAAGGCGAAATCGTTTTCCACTTCCACCCCGCCGAGCTGATCTACTATTTCTGAAAAACCCTGCATGTCAGCCTCCACTACAAAGTCAAAGGAATGATCCAGCTTGTTCTCCGCTGTCTGTTTCACAAGTCCGGCTCCTCCGTAAGCATAGGCATGATTAATCTTGTCACGCCCGTGTCCCGGTATGTTTACTTTCGTATCCCGTGGAATATTAAACAGCAGAACGGACTCCTCGTTCGGATTGATGGACGCTGCCATCACGGTATCAGCCAGGCCCTTCTTTCCCGGGCGGTCCCCAATACCAAGAATGAGAAAGGAAACCGTTCCACGCAGAGGACCGGAAGATTGGATGGAGGTTCCTACGTCTTTTTCGTAGTTATCGTTCATTTCCTGCACATGGTCCCCGGCTTTTTGGTACAGATAATAAGACCAGCCGGCTCCGGCGGTCAGCATAGTAAGCAGCACCGTGATGAAAATAATAAGAGCGGGCTTCCACATAAAAACTGGAACTCCTTTTACCGTCTTTTTCTAAAATATATCATGAAAATAAAAGAAAAAGAAGCACCGCTTTGGCTGCTTCGTCTGTTCAGAATGCTGTTCATTGCTTACAATATAGAGGGATGGAGACAGTGACAGAAAGGAGAGAGGGAGTTTGGATGTAAAAGTGGCGGATCTGCCCGGCATCGGCAAAAAAATGACGTTTTACACCGCTCAGGGAAATATGATTGTGCTGGTCACCCATCACACCGGGAAAAGAGAATTGTATTTTTTTCAGGAACCGGATGATGATGAACCGGACTTTTCCATGGAATTGATGTCCAATGAAACGAGGGAGCTCGGGGCACAGCTGCTCGGCGCGATATTTCAGCCGGTGGACAGTGACCAGATGAAACTTTTCCGAAGCAAAGTAATTGTGGAATGGATAGAGCTTCAGGAGAGTTCCCTGTTCGCCGGAAAAACCATTGGAGACTCGGAAGTAAGAAAGAAAACAGGCGTGTCGGTGGTAGGAGTGTTCCGTAATAATGAAGTGATTGCGAGCCCCGATGTGAACGAAAGACTAGAGCCGGGGGACACCATCATGGTAATCGGCAAAAAAAGTCAAATTGCGTTGTTTGAAGAAATGGCGGAAGGAGAGGGGTAATCCTACGTGGAATTGGAAATGCCGGAACTACTGGCAGCAGGTGTTATTCTTTTTGTTATGTTTGTCATTGGATTACTCGGGGTAAGAACACGGATTCCGGATGTCATTTTATTTATACTTGCCGGCATCGTGGTCAGCGGCCTGCTCAGTGATTCGGATATTCTATACTTTGCAGGGGAAATCGGCATCGTGCTGCTTTTTTTCATGCTGGGGATGGAATTTCCCATCCGAAAGCTTGGAGCGATTGCCAAAAAAGTGACACCTGCCGGACTGCTTGATCTGTTTTTAAATTTTGTTCTTTCAACTGGGATCTGCCTGCTTTTCGGCATGGACCCTCTGACAGCCTTTTTAATCGGCGGCCTCCTTTATGCCACCAGCTCCTCCATTACACTGAAAATGCTTCAGAATACGAAACGGACCGCCAACCCGGAATCCGAATTCCTGCTCGGTGTGCTTATCTTTGAAGATATGGCCGCCCCTGTTATGGTCGCTGTTTTTGCAGGGATAACGGCAGGAGGAGATTTAACGGGAATGGATTTTCTGTTTCTTGCGGTCAAAGTGGCGGCTTTGACACTGGCTGCCATTTTGCTCGGAAGATTTGTTTTCGCGAAGTTGAAAGGATTCATCGATCGTCATGCAGGGTCTGATATCTTTCATCTGTTTTTGATTGGATTGGCCCTGACAGTGAGCGGAGCAGCTGTGTTTCTGGAGCTCTCTGAAGTGCTTGGGGCTTTTCTGGCAGGTATTATGCTGGCCGAAACCGGCCGCAGCGAAACCTTTGAGCCGCTTATCCAGCCGGTGCGCGAATTAACGCTGCCCCTGTTTTTCCTATGGTTCGGCACCCAAATTAACCTGGAAGAGGGCATCATTTACCCTGTCCTTTTAACTGCATTAATCGGATGGTCTCTGATTGGTAAGTGGCTGACAGGCATGATAGGTGGACGCATGTATGGGTTATCCCCAAGGGCCGCGTTCCGGGCCGGACTTTCCTTTACACCCCGGGGAGAATTTTCGATTATTATCGCGAGTGCCGCTACGGCAGAAGTCATGGCGTTTGGCAGTCTGTTCATCGTTATTTCGGCGGCCGCCGGCATTTTTCTTTTCCTGTATGCTCCCGCGCTGACGAAGAAAGTGTACGGGACAAAACAGAAGCCGAAGGGAAACAATGTTTAGGACTGAATGGACAGCTTTATGACAGCGGCGTTATACTGTAACACGTATATATATCAGGCGGGCGGACAGCCGCTCCAGTGAACCGGGAAAGGTCCGCTGCACGGGACTGTTCATCCCGGACATGTACAAAAAATCCTCTGCTGCGGGAGGGATCTGTGTTGGTAAAATTAAACGAAGAAACAAGAGAAACGTATATGGAAAGAATCATGAAAGCTGTCATAACCGAAGAAATAGAAACATTCCGCTCATTGTTTCTTGAACTTCACCCCGCAGACCAGACCGATGTGTTTCTAAGCCTGGAAACACCGGAACGTAAACGTGTCTATGAATTTTTGAGCCCGGAAGAATTCGGGGAAGTGTTTGAAGGTCTGGAGACGGAAGATCAGAAACAGATTGCTCCTGAGTTGAATGAATATTATGCAGCAGAGATGTTTAACCGTATGTACGCCGATGATGTAGCCGACTTTTTCAGTGAGTTGGAAGAAAAGCAGGCCGATACTATTTTACAGGCCATGGACCGGGAAGAGGCTGCGGACGTCCGTGAACTTCTGACGTATGAAGAAAACACAGCCGGATCGATTATGACAAAAGAATACATATCGGTTAAAGCGTTTCATACCGTCGAGGACGTTATTGAACTGCTGCGGGAAAAAGGACCGGATGCAGAAACCATCTATTATCTGTATGTTGTAGATGAAGCTGGGAAACTTGTCGGCGTGACGTCGATACGGGATGTCATTACCTCTTATTCGGATCGAACGATTGAATCCATTATGAGTTCCCGGGTCGTATCGGTACACGTAAAGACCGACCAGGAAGAAGTGGCACAAATCATTCAGAAATATGACTTTCTGGCGGCTCCGGTTGTGACTGAGCATCAAATGCTGGTAGGTATTGTGACGGTTGATGATGTGATTGATGTGATGGAGGAAGAAGCAGCGGAAGATCTTGGTGAAATCACGGCTTCGCGGGGAGCGGATGTGACACTCCGCCCATTCCAGGCGGCCAGACGGAGAATGCCGTGGATTGTTCTGCTGATGTTTTTTGGTCTTGGTACGGCGGAAGTAATCAGTATATTTGAGAGCACACTGGAGACGGTTGTTCTGCTGGCTGCGTTTATCCCGCTGGTGATGGGGTCCGCCGGAAACACCGGTACGCAGTCACTGGCGGTCGCGGTGCGGGCTCTGGCCACCGGCAACATGGAAAAACGGGGCTTTTTCAAAACCATTGCACGGGAATTTCTTACCGGCTTTTATATCGGCGTGGCCTGTGCTGTTGTTATTTTTGTTCTCATCGGTATTTTTTACAGTGATTTCTTTTTAGGCTTCATTGTCGGCGTCTCGATTATGATATCGCTTGGTGCATCGAGTGTGATCGGAACAACGGTGCCCATGCTTATCAATAAGCTGAAAATGGATCCTGCGATTGCATCAGGTCCCTTTATTACAACGTTGAGTGATGTTATCAGCCTCATGATTTATTTCATGGTGGCGACCTCACTGCTTCAATATATGTAATCATGTAAAAAAATCTTCCCCGATTCTGCCTTTGAATGTAAAAAAGACATTTACAAAAGAGCAGGGGGTTTCGTACAATATGAGTAATAAACAGCGCAAGAAGGGGGGAAGGGAGTTGGACGAACCATTTGAATCCTATCATCATGACCACTATCCCTTCCAACCTGTGAATCATGTGAGGGTTGATTCGTGGAAACGTGCGGTTCAGGATGTCATCAGTGACGTAACGGCACAGGTTCTGTATCTTCATCCGGACGAGCGGACATGTTTCCGGTTGATAGAACGGTTCAAAGCTGCATGGTTTTCCCGTATTTCTGCAGATCATTTCTCCCACGAAACTTCGTATTATCTGCATTTGATACAGATATCCGGCCATCTTCTGCCTCTTTTGGAAGGCGGATCCGGAACGCTTGCCGGCTGGTTAAAATACCAGCCTGCCCCTGGAGCAGAAGAAACACTGACAGTTCCTGTCGTAAAACAGGCAGACCGCCTGAAACTGTATGTGTTTGAAACGGACCCCGCCATATTGTCGCGCCTCGCGGATATGGCAGCGTATCATGTTTTATGCAGCAGCGCTTTGTTTCCGGATCTTCTCGAAATCGATTCTGCCGGAGACGGCCATTCCAGTATCCATACTCTCAGCTCCTTTAAAAGAAAGCAGGACGGTTAAACCGTCCTGCTTTCTTTTTTTTCTTTTGGTCTCAGGAAAGAAGGAGTTCTTTCAGTTTTTCCGGATTGACCGTTACATCCCGGAGCGTGTATCGGTCGAGAACCTGAAGGTATGCATGAAGCGCTTCGTGGAGGATGCTCTGCAGCCGGCAGCTGCCTGTAAGCACGCACATACTGTTTTCCGGATCAAAACATTCCACCAGGTCGAGGTTATCTTCGGTCCGCCTCACGATCCAGCCGATAGGAATTTCCTCCGGATCCTTGGCAAGCCGGATCCCGCCGTTCCTTCCTTTCACCGTTTCAATCAGTCCCAGCCTGGACAGTTCGTGCCCCACCTTTGTCAGGTGGTTGTATGATATGTGGTAGGCGTTTGATATCTGCTTAATGCTTGACAGTTTCGGCTGGTCAACGGCCGCAAGGTAAATCAGCATACGCAGGGAATAATCGGTATAGGACGTCAATTGCATGCTAAACGCTCCAATGCCTCTTGTTGTTTCTTTTTATGGTACCATATTTTCGCAGAATCGCCATAACATCTGCACGGCTGCTATGCTAAAATTAAATATGTATAGTATATGCATATTAAAAAGGAGGAACAAAAATGGCTTCAAATCAGACTTTACTTAAAGAGAGTACCATGGAAACCGTGAAGGCAACTGTTCCTGTACTGAGGGAAAGAGGACCGGAAATTACCGAACACTTTTATAAAAGAATGTTTGAACAGCATCCCGAACTTCTTCATATTTTCAACCAGACAAACCAGGCAAGCGGGAGACAGCCGAAAGCACTGGCAGGCACGGTTCTTGCTGCGGCAGAGAATATTGATCAGCTGGAGACGATACTTCCGGTGGTCCGGGAGATTGCACATAAACATCGGAGCCTGCAGGTGAAGCCGGAACACTATCCGATTGTTGGAGAAAATCTGCTGGCAGCGATGAAAGAAGTGCTGGGAAAAGCAGCAACCGATGACATTATGGCAGCTTGGGAAGAAGCTTACAATGTAATCGCTGATGTGTTTATTTCGGTGGAGAAGGGAATGTATCAGGAGGCAGCCGGGCAGAGAGGAGGATGGGAAGGCTTCCGTACCTTTACAGTGGCACAGAAAGTCAAGGAAAGTGATGTCATTACATCCTTTTATTTAAAGCCGCTGGACGAAGGAGCGCTGCCATCGTTTTATCCAGGGCAGTATGTTACCGTGAAAGCCGATATCCCTGGAGAGGAGTATCTGCACCTGCGACAGTATTCCATGTCGGACGCACCGGGGCAGGATCACTTTCGTGTCAGCGTGAAGCGTGAAGACGGAACAGACACACTTCCGGGCGGCATGGTATCGACTTATCTGCATCATCAGGTAGAAGAGGGGGATGTGCTTGAGCTGACCGCGCCTGCCGGAGATTTTTGGCTCCAGGAGGGAACACGGCCTGTCGTTTTAATCAGCGGCGGCATTGGACTGACACCGTTAATGAGTATATTCCACACCCTTGTTTCTAGAGGATCGCGCCCCGTCACGTTTATCCAGACGGCGCGTTCCCGCTGTCTGCATGCCATGCACACCCGTACGTCGAAAACAGCGGATGCATGCGACCACGTATCATACCATGTCTGCTACGATACGTGGACAGAGGAGGATGAGAGGGATCCATACATTCAGAAAGAAGGGCGTCTGGACGCGGAGTGGCTTCGTTCCATTGTTCCAAACGAAGAGGCAGACTACTACTTCTGCGGTCCGGTTCCATTTTTACGGGCGGTGAACCAGCTGTTGAGAGACGAACTTAACATTCCTAAAGAGCGCAGGCATTTCGAATTCTTCGGCCCGGCTGCTGAACTGAAAAACTGAAGAATTCTTCGAAAAAAAGCCCGGACCCGCCGGCAGCGCGGTTCCGGGCTTTTTCGATTGTTTTTATGTGTTTTCTTCAAACCGCTTCAGGTCGTTTTTGTGGCCGATGACGATAAGAATATCATTTGCCTGTATCTGGTCTTCCGCCCGCGGGGAAATATTGAACTGTTTTCCACGCTTAAGCCCGAGAATGGTGACACCGAATTTAGCACGGATATCAAGATCAATGAGGGATTGCTGGTTCATAAACGAAGGTGCCGCAATTTCTGCAATCGAAAAGTCATCCGAGAGTTCGATGTAATCAATGACTTTATCCGACACCAGATGCTGGGCGATCCGGTTTCCCATGTCATGTTCGGGGTGAATGATCTTATCCGCCCCGATTTTATCGAGTACTTTATGATGATAATAGTTCTGTGCCTTGACCCATACCGATGCAATACCCATTTCTTTCAGCAGCAGGGTACACAGGATACTGGCCTGGATATTATCCCCGATGGCGACGATAACGTGGTCAAAATTTGTAATGCCGAGTCCGCGCAGAGCTTTTTCATCGGCTCCGTCGGCAACGGAACTATAGGTGGAATCGTTGACCATTTCATTCACTTTTGTTTCATTAATGTCGACCGCCAGCACTTCATGGCCGAGCTTATGCAGCTCTGTACTTACACTGACGCCGAATCTTCCCAATCCGATAACAGCAAATTGTTTTTTCACGGTTCTTGTCTCCTCCTCCGTCTGCCTCTGTTGATTCACGGGCAGAGTGAACGAACGCGATGCAGCAAAGATAATTGTAATGTACTCTCTGCGTCCGTTGTTTGTCAATCGTGTATAACGTGAAATATCTTTCCGGTGCTTTCTGCTTAATCGTGAAGAACAGCATCCGACTGCAGCGGGGAACGCTTTGCGAAATAAACATCCATACAGCGCCGGGCCTGCCGCTTTAAGTTGGCGTTCATATAGCTGCTCGTTCCTTCATATCCCCGGCAGACATACGAATAACGGGAAAACGTTCCGTCATTTTCCTCAAACTGAACCCGCATTTGGTGCTTCTGCATGTAGACTTTAACAGTCCGCATATCCTGATGAAGCAGCTGCAGCGCCTTCTGTATGACACTAAGGTACGGGTCTTTGACTTTGAAGGATCCATGTGCGAACAGCTCTCTGTCCTGTTCGAGTACTTTTTTGACAAGAGGAAGCAGAATATAATAATGAACCATGATATGTTCTTCTTCTTTGATCTGCATGATAACCCCTTCCTGATAAGAACGTTTGTTTGTGTATAGTATAGCGAATGTGCGTTCCTTTATACAAGAGTTTCTTTATGGTTACAGCGGAGAAACATTCCGGAGCCGGAAAAAGATTTTTCCGTGTACCAGGTATTTGGTTCTTTTAAAAGGGGAAGCGGATGCGTTATACTATAGGAAAGCGCATACAAAATGTTTGAGGAATAAAACATGTGGGTAAGTTACCAATAAGCGCATAAAATAATATAGAATCAGGCGTATGTATGTGGTTGAAAAAACAGGAACAGCAGTCGATCAACCGGCGTAAAACCGGTGGAAAAGATAGGGGGTTCCGCGAAATGTTACATCCTACGCATGAACAGCATTTCATGAAGAAAGTAAAATCCGATAAACACGGAAAAAGACCGTCAAGACAGGTGCTCCAGTCTTTATATGCACAGATGATGATGGAATACGCCGTTTATCATTTTAATGAACAACGTCTGCAACACTTGATTGATGAAGCATTGGATGCCGGGGATCCAGAACTGTTTAAGGAACTGACCTCACACTACAATGCGTTGATCGGCGAATATAAAGAAGGAAAAACCATATATGAACAGGGGTATGAACTGGAACTTGAATTTAAAACAAAATGAACGATGAAAGAGTCGTCTTAACGGGCGGCTCTTTATTGATGAAAAAACTTTACTTCCTGGAAAAAAGCATTGTTTTACATAGGTATTAATGCCTGTGCCTATTTAATCAGAACCTTAGGCAATGGAATAAGATATTAAAAGACATTTTTATGTTTGGTATAGTAAATTTAACCAAAAACCCCTATCAATAGAAAAGTGTCTCTTTTATAATTTCAAAAAAGGATAAAAGCCATTCAATGAGTAGAGACGTTACGTATTTTCCGGTATTATTGAAAATCCAGTTTTTTAACTTTATATCGTTATATGGCAAGCATTCTCCCAAGCTCCAATGAATGACCTTGCTATATGGACAACTTTCTGGCGTGAACAGGTCATGCAGCAAGATGCAGAACAAGCTTTTGACCAATATTCCTCATCTATAGCTGTGGACTGGAGCGTATGGAGCACTGTAACCTTGGATAAGGCTCCATTGGGGGACTGGATGGTGTCTTGAAAGATGTCGATTACTCGCCTCATGTTGGTGACCGGCGCTGATACCGGACCGATCGAGGTTTCTGATGGCTGGGGTGAGCAGACCTAAAGGTTTGATTTGAGATCTACTGTTTAATATCTCTTAGCTTAGATCACGATTGAGAGCTATTCCAGGATCTATAAAAATTGAAAATGTTCTTCGTATATATTAAAGTACATTTGTATTACAATAAAATTAAAAATAATTATATGATTTTATGTACGAAAAATTAAAAAAGGGGGAAGAAGCATTAAATGCATTCAGGAAGTTAATGCTTCTAAATAAATGAACGAGAATAATCATCTAATTGACCAACCGCTTACCAAAAAAACATTGTCCAAACAAGTGGAAGAAAAAATCGTCGATTTGTTGCTGCAAAATAAAATGCAGCCTGGAGATAAACTACCATCAGAGATGGAACTGATCGATATGCTTGGTGTAAGCCGATCGGTCCTCCGAGAAGCCTTGAGTTCGCTGGAATCATTAGGCATCATCCGCAGACAGACGAAGGGCGGCACATACTTTGCAGAAAAAATCGGTCTTCACCCATTTTCAGTCATGCTTTCGCTTGTGAATAACAATTTAGAAGCAATAATTGAGGCTAGAATGACTTTGGAATTGGGCTTGGTAGCGCTTGCCGCTGAAAAAATAACTGCGGAAGAGCTTCAGCGTTTACATGACACTATCGAAGCCATTAAACAGACAGAAGACAATGATTACGGAGAACACGACATAACTTTTCACCAAATCATTGCTTCCAGTGTAGAAAATCCAGTGATTCAAGGCATGATAGACTCGTTGTTGCTTACCCATACCAAAATGAATATTCAAATTCCCAACAGGGAAAAAGAGAAAACCGTTGCCTATCACGAAGCTATATATGAAGCTTTGAAAGAAAGAAACCCTCAGAAAGCCACACAGGAAATGTACGCGCACCTAGTGTTTGCCCGGGATAAAGTATTGAACCAATGATTTATAATAGTAAGAAGTGAGACTGGGATAAAACCATTAATAACTAAAAAAATTCCGAACGATTCAATATTGAATCGTTCGGAATTTTTGTTTTGCATCCTACACCGCTTCGTTAAAATCCTTCGTTTTCACTCCGGAGTACAAGTGCGACATCGGCTCGCTGGTGCTCACCGTGTCTTCTTTGCCGTGGGTACGGCTCGAAAGATGGGAAGATCGGCTGGTAAGACGACCTTCTACTAAAACCACGTACGTCCTGTGTCGGGCGTAGAAGCCGCCACATCCTGTGGAAGTACGTCACGTGCGGGCGCCGACCTGACCCGGATCCTGCAGGGTCTCGAGACCCGTGCTGTTCTGAGCAGGAGTCGAAAGAGTTTGACTACGCTACATCAATGCCCTTTAATCTGGAATCTGAAATTGTTCGTGTTTACACTACATATCTTTAATGTTGTACCAGACTATTTTTTCATCTATAAAAAAGCGTTTACATTTTAATTGTCATACAATATAATATAAGACAAATGAAAGTGAGGTGATCGATATGGATTCCAAACGAAATGTTCCAACAGGCATTTTGGGCTTCCCCGTATCTCCCTTTAACGAAAAGGATAAATTGGACGAAAAGGCTCTATATGAAAACGTTTCATTTTTGATTCGCCATGGGATCGAAAGTATTTTTATTGGATGTGGTGCCGGCGAATTTCATGCAATTAGCGAAGATGAATACGAGACGATGATCGATGTAGCGAATGAAGCCACTCAAAGCCAGGTCCCAATATACACGGGGGTGGGTGGAAATATTCGCACCGCTGTCCGGCAGGCAGAACTATCCGAGAAAAAAGGCGTAGACGGATATCTAATTCTGCCGCCATATTTAGTTGAAGGCACACGTCAAGGAGACGTCGAGTACTTTTCCCGTATTGCCCAAAGCACGCAGTTGAACGCTATTGTCTATCAAAGAAACAACGTACTGCTAACGAAAGAATCGTTGTATCAATTAGTTACCATCCCTCAGGTGGTCGGTTTTAAAGATGGGGTGGGCAATATGGAACAAAACATTCAGCTGACTCAAGCCGTTGGAGACCGGTTGGAGTGGATAAATGGGATGCCAATGGCGGAAGTAACCATGCCGGCTTACATGGCGCTTGGTTTTGAAACATTTTCCTCCGCTATATCCAATTATATCCCCCATGTGTCTCGAATGTTTTATGATTCGTTATTACATGATGATAAGCAGATGGCGGCAGATATTTATCGTGACGTTATTCTTCCTATTAATAACATTCGCAAACAACGATCGGGCTACGCGGTAGCTTTAATCAAAGCAGGAATGGAAATTGTCGGTTTGCCTGTGCGAAACACGGTGCGGCCGCCATTAACGCCGGTAGAACCAGTTCATTATAAGGAATTGGAAGCTGTTATCAATGTTGCTTTCGATAAATACGCACTCCAGACGAAATAATTCAAGGAGGAAACGACATGAATATGAAAAATTTTATTAACGGTATATGGACGACAAGCGCCTCAAATAAAACAACCGATATTATCAATCCGGGGAATTTGCAGGATAAAGTAGGTACTTTTCAGGACTCTACTGAAGAAGATTTACAACAGGCTATTCAAAGTGCGAAAAATGCTAAAACACCTTGGCGCAAACTTTCTGGTGCAACTAGAGGGCAGTATTTATATAAAGCCGCCGATATTTTGGAAAAGAATGCAGATGAAGTTGCAGAAATTGCTACAAGAGAAATGGGAAAAACACTTCCTGAAACAAAAGGTGAAACAGCGCGTGGCGTGGCTATTCTTCGCTATTATGCCGGTGAAGGTATGCGGGAGGAGGGGGACGTTATTCCTTCCACAGATTCAGATGCCTTAATGTTTACGAAGCGTTTTCCTTTAGGAGTGGTGGGAGTAATTACTCCTTGGAACTTTCCAATTGCTATCCCTTTATGGAAAACCGCCCCTGCTCTGATTTATGGAAATACTGTCGTTATTAAACCGGCAAGTGAATCGCCGATTACATTCGCAAAAATCGCCGAATGCTTTGAAGAAGCAGGATTGCCGGCCGGTGTGCTGAACGTGGTCACAGGCAAAGGTTCAGTCATTGGAAATGGGTTGTCCATCCATAAGGAAGTTAACGGAGTTACCTTCACAGGATCGAACGCTGTAGGAAGAACTATAGGAGCGAACGCTTTGCAGCGGGGTGCCAAATATCAATTAGAAATGGGCGGAAAAAATCCGGTGATTGTTGAAAAGGACGCGGATTTGGAAGCTGCTGCGGATGCCACTATTTCCGGTGCCTTCAAGTCTACCGGCCAAAAATGTACGGCAACCAGCCGTGCCATTATACATCAGGATATTTATGAAGAGGTTAAACAGCTACTTGTTGAAAAAACGCAAAAAATCGCAGTAGGAGACAGTCTGGAGAAAGATGTATGGATGGGGCCCTGTGCTTCGAAATCTCAGTTGGACAATGCTCTAAACTATATTGAAAAAGGCAAAGAAGAGGGGGCTGCACTTCTTTGCGGAGGAGAGCAAATCGAAGATAGCAACGGATATTACTTGAAGCCGACCATTTTCGATCAGGTAGACAACAACATGACAATTGCGCAGGAAGAAATATTCGGTCCGGTGATTGCCTTAATGCCTTACTCTACTATGGAACATGCGTTGGATATTGCCAATGATGTGGATTACGGGCTAAGTGCTGCAATCTTTACAAAAAATGTCCAGAATATGCTGTCATTTATCGATGATATGGATGCCGGTCTGGTTCGTGTGAATGCGGAAAGTGCCGGGGTGGAATTACAAGCGCCGTTTGGCGGCATGAAGCAGTCGAGCTCTCATTCCCGGGAACAAGGGCAAGCGGCTCAGGAATTTTTCACCGACATCAAAACGGTCTTTGTCAAGTAAGAAAAAAGGCAGGCGAATGCCTGCCTTTTTTATAAAAGAAAATGAAAGCCCTTCAAAACAATACATTTCGTATGAAATTCGATCAAAAAGTATTTTGCAAACGCTTACTTAAAATAATTGACAAAATACTTTTAATAACTGATAGAAGATTAAATTCTGATCCATTTAAAAGAAACTCGTTAACTTTCAATACAGTATGAAGAATTAAATAATTACGTAGTTGAAGGGCTTATTGATTCAACAAAATTCGGAGAAATACAAGACATTCTAAGACAAACTTAAATTATAAGGAGCATTCCTGTTAGGGGAAAATGTGAGTTTTGAACAAAAAAGAGCCCCCTTGGTATAGTACGGAGTGTCCGATGAAAAATCATCGACCTCGAATCCAGGAAACCAAGGAGGACTCATCATGCATTATACGCAAAACGAAAAACTCACGCAAATCACCTCTAACACACTCATTGTTGGCGTAGATATCGCTAAAAACAAACAGGTGGCTCGTGCTTTCGATGACCGCGGCTTTGAATTTGGAAAACGAATCAGCTTCTCCAATGATAGAGAAGGATTCGAAACTTTTCTACGATGGGCAGCCATGCATCAGGAAAATCATCACAAGACCGACATGATTGTCGGCATGGAGCCCACAGGGCATTACTGGTTACCATTG
>NZ_FOXD01000022.1 GCF_900115625.1 Salibacterium halotolerans
ATTTGCTTCCTAGGCATACATGGATGATAGAGGACCTTCTCTTTTTTTGCCAATCATCAGCTTTCGTCGCTACCGAGAACTATTTTACACATACTAGGTTGAAAAACCTTTTAAAAAAAAGAACCGGCAGCCTTTTCCAAGGCGTGCCGACTCGGGGTGTTATGTCGTTACGGTTTGTTTGGAATGGCTCGCGGATACCAGGATCGTCTCTTTGCCTTCATCAAAGGATTTGTACTCGATCCCTTCTTTCGTTTTGATGCCGAGCACTTTCTCTCCAAAGAAGGATTGAATCACGGGGATCGCCGCGTTATAGCTACTCCTTCATGCTTAGGAAGAGCCCTGCAACAAAAAAAGGTATTGATTTCCAATACGGTTATTTATTGTTATCATTTTGCAAGACTACTGCCTTTTCCATGCTTTTCTCTGCTTCATCCTTCGTCCACGAGCAGCGGCACATGGTGAAATCCTTCGTCTGTATGTTGAACCAGCCCGATATCAGAAAGCCGGAGTTCCGGTATGACGACCAGCGCCAACAGCGACAGGGTCATAAACGCGTAGTTCATGGTACAGCCGGCCGCTGCGAGTGCGCTGCTGACAGCGCGTGACTGTTCCGCGACCTGCTCAAACGGCTCCGGTGACATAAGGCCGGCCACCGGAAGCGGCAGTGCCGTCGTGTCGTTTTCGGTAACAACTACTACGCCGCCCTGCATGTCGATCACTTTATTGGCGGCTTCAGCCATCAGCGTCTCATCATTTCCGATCACGAGCAGATTATGGGAATCGTGTGCTGTCGTGGAAGCCAGAGCCGCCGGTTTCGTAAACCCGACGTTCGTCAGAAATGCCGACGCCTGCGTCCCTTTCAGGCCGTGGCGTTCGATCACCGACATCCAGCATACGTCTTTGTTCTCCGGAAGACGCAGCCTCCCGTCACGAACCGGAACATCGATATGTTCTTCTTTCGTATCCACGTGGTTTTCCCGTACCTGAATCGCTCTTGCAGTGTACGTTCCATCCGGTTTTCCCGCCGGTCCTTCCACGTGAAAATCTTTTGCTTTCACATCCGAGCGCAGGTGAACAGACTGCATGGCTTCGTCCGGGATACCGCTGCTTTCCCAATCAATCAGCATGGCCCCGTCCTCCGCGGCTTCTACACCGGCGGCAATGGTCGTTTGAACCTTCACGTCGCGAAGCGGTCCGTCCAGGATGAGAATGTCGGCGTACCTGCCCGGTGTGACCGAACCAATATCCTGAGACAGTCCGAATCGTTCGGCGGTATTCAGGGTGGCCATCTGAAATGCGGTCACAGGCGGTACGCCCTGTTCGATGGCGTGCCGGACGACGAAATCCATATGCCCTTCGTCCACCAGGGATTCCGGGCTGCGGTCGTCGGTGACGAGCATGAGCCGGCGCGTATTGATGCCCTGCTCGGTGTATGCAGTAATCGTCGGTACGACGTCATGCCACGCTGACCCACGGCGGAGCTTGGCGTACATGCCGAGCCGTACGCGGTCGATGACTTCTTCGGCACTTGTCACTTCGTGATCCCCGGAAACGCCGCTCGCAGCATACGCCGACATCCGCCAGTCCCCGCTCGGCCACGTGTAATGGCCGTCTGCGACCCGGCCGGCCTTCAGCGTTTCTTTAATCTCACCGAGCATTTTCTCATCGCCGAACACAACGCCGGGGAAGTTCATCACTTCGCCGAGAGCCACCATGTCCGGCCCCCACGTGAAAGCTTCCGCTACGTCATCCGAGCCCAGTTCCGCCCCGCTCGTTTCAAACGCGCTGCTCGTCGATGGCACGCAGGAAGCCGCCTGCATGTAACCGGCCATCGGGGTTTCGCGGAGTTCATCCAGCATCAGCCGCAGCCCTTTCATGCCGAGCACATTCGCGATCTCATGCGCATCGAAAAATCCGCCGGTTGTACCTTTTGGCAGTACAGCGCGGGCGAACTGTCTCGGCGTGATCTGACTGCTTTCAATATGACAGTGGCCGTCAATCAGGCCGGGAGTCACGTACCGGCCGCCGGCGTTTATAACCCGGGTGGCCGGCCCTATCGTGTGGGAGGCGTTATATCCAACGTAGGCAATGCGCTCTCCCTGCACCGCAATGGACATGCCCGGCTGTATTTCGCCGGACATCACATTGACGAGTCTCGCGTTTTCAACCACCAGGGTGGCGGATTCATCGCCGCGCGCGGTTTTCACCAACTGTTCCATATCTTCTGCCAGTGTTTTTCTTGAATTGGCAAATGTCATCGTATCCATCATTTCAGCTCCTTTATCTTACTCATATTATACGAATGAAAAGCGAAGCTGAAAATAGATCTGTCAGCCTTTTTTCCAAGCCTTATGATTCGGCGCGGTACAAGCGGATTTTCCAGGCGGAAGTGTCGTTTTCGAACACTTTCTCAAGCTCCAGATTATTCTCTTCGGCGTTTTCAATTTCAACGGCGGACAGAACATATTCGCCGCCCATATTCTTGAATGCCTGTGTCCCGAAGTCCAGGTTGTCTATCGTTTCCTGATTGTTTTTCGTAAACAGATAATTCTTGCCCAGTTCGTCGGAGAACACGTAAGCCCTTCCGCCCCAGTCATTGTAGTAATTTTGAAGGGTATCGTTTTTCGCAAGTTCGCCTTCGATAATGTTTTTAAACCGGTGTTTATACTCGAGCGGATACATCGTGACGTAAAAATCAAGCGTATAGAATCCATTGTACTGCGCGACAGCGGGGTGCATTCCGATACTGACCACCCGGTAATCTGATGGATCCTGCCCGATATAATTCTGAATATCGGAGAAAAGGTCTTCCGCGTAAAATTCTTCGTACGACGGATAATCGATGCTCCGGTATTTGAATTCATGGTGTCTGCTTGTTTCCCCGGCAACCTGGCCGATCAAAAGCAGCACAACGAGCACTACGCCGAACTTGATTCTGCGCTGAATCATCATCAGCGAGAGCCCGAAGACGACATACCAGATCACCACATTCAGAAGGTGGAACCGGCCGAAGTTGAACTCATTGATTAAGTCAACGGCATCTTTCAGCACCCGCATGCCTTCCCAGTTCCAGATCGAAATCCAGAAGGAAAAAACAACAATCAGAAGCAGCAGCCACGGAATCGCTTTTTCTCCGGACGTTAACGGGGCCGGCTGTTTTTTTAGTTTCAGCCGCCGGACAGCAATGATACCTGCCGTGAATAACAGCGCGAACACCGCGGTGAAAAAGGCAAACGGATAGTGGTACACATACGAATGGGAATGGGCATGCAGCAGGTTGTTAACGAAAAAGTCAGTGACCGTATCCCAGTTCCGGTATCCCCTGTCGAATTCCACCCGGTGCGGCGTGAATCCCTGGCCCAGGAGCTCGCCGTATACGAGCCGGTACTGTTTGACTAAGTACAAAGCCGTCATGAACGCGATGCCGCCGATAAACTTCCAGTTCGGTTTTTTATGCCGAATCGCATCCACAAGCCAGAATATACCCATAGAAGCGAGGAAAAAGATGAACGACACAATGAAGCTGGAGTAAAAAGGAACAACAAGAAGTATAAGCCAGTTTGTCCAATAGTCTCTGCGCTTCCATATATTCAGGAAAGCATAGAGCACCAGCGGAACACCGGCGAAACTCAAACCGCCGAACGGCCAGAACGCCGGAAGGGAAAACGCGAGCGCTGTTCCGACACTGATGAAGGAGCCGGCTTTTGTCTGCGGCAGTACATGTTTTTTCATGAGAAGCAGCATGCCGAAAAATGCCGTGAAACGCATCAGAAATAAGTTCACCGCGTAAGCCGGGAATGGATCGAATAAGGAGAAAAGCAGCGCAAACATGCTCAATTCCGCACCGAGTGCTTCTCTTGGAAGGCCGTTCATAATCGATGGAATTTCTGTGTCATTTGAGGCAAACAGCACATTGTTCTCTACCAGCGTTTTATACCAGATTAAATTGGAATCCAGGTTATCATGGATCCGAAGATGGGCATCTTCCCCCAGAATGACAAGCGGGGAAAGATAAGCCAGGATCAGGCCCACACTGATCAGGATCCACGTCCTCTCTCTCATCACTTGTAAAAACTCCTAACCTGTTCTGTGATTTCTTTGATCTGTTCCTGCTGCAATCCGTAAAACATGGGCAGACGCAGCAGTCGTTCGCTTTCGCCTGTCGTCCAGCGGTCGGTGCCGTGAAAGCGGCCGAAACGCTGTCCGGCAGCTGATGAATGCAGAGGAACATAATGAAAAGCCGATGTAATACCAGCTTGTTTCAAGTGCTCCACCAACGCCGTCCGTTCTCCGATACCCGCTGTTTTAATATAAAACATGTGGGCGTTATGTTTACACGCTGCCGGAACCTTCGGCAGTTCCAGCAGACCGTCTTCCTCCAGCGGTCGAAGGTTTGCGGCATACGTCTCCCAGGAAGCAAGACGATCGTTATTGATCGCGCGGGCGTGCTGGAGCTGTGCGTATAAATACGCCGCATTCAGCTCCGCCGGAAGGTAAGAAGAACCGGCTTCCACCCAGGAATATTTATCGACCTGTCCGCGGAGAAACCTGGAACGGTCAGTTCCTTTCTCCCGAATAATTTCAGCCTGCTCCTGTTTATCGGATCTGTTCAAAAGAAGCGCGCCGCCCTCGCCGCTCGTATAGTTTTTCGTATCGTGAAAACTGAAGCAGCCGTAATCGCCTATCGTGCCGAGTGCCTGTCCTTTGTATGTACTCATTACACCCTGCGCGGCATCTTCAATTACCTGCAGATTATGCCGCTTTGAAATGTCCATAATGGTGTCCATCTCACAGGCTGTTCCCGCATAATGCACCGGTACGATGACTCTCGTTTTTTCCGTTACAGCTTCTTCGATTTTTGTTTCATCGATGTTCATCGTATCCGGCCGGATATCGACGAAAACAATCCGCGCGCCCCGAAGCACAAAGGCATTGGCTGTGGAAACAAACGTGTAGGACGGCATAATGACTTCATCACCCGGTTCGATTCCGGCAAGCATCGCCGCCATTTCCAGCGCATGGGTGCAGGACGGCGTAAGAAAAGCCTTGGACGCGTGAAAAGAGTCCTCCAGCCACGTCTGGCACGCTTTTGTGAAGGGTCCGTCCCCGGACAGCTTCCCGTTCTCAAGCGCCTGCTGCATATAATACATTTCATCTCCTGTGACCGGAGGGGTGTTAAACGGAATCATAATCGGTCGTCCTTTCTGTTAAGCGGATTGGCTCATTACGACAATGCCGGACACAACAAGCAGCATTCCGATCAATTTAAATGACGTCACCGGCTCGTTGAATAAAAAAATCGACAAGATAAATACGAGAATAAACGACAGGCTCATAAAAGGATAGGCATAGCTGATATCAAACTTGGTCATCGCCGCCATCCAGCACATCGCTGCCAAAAAGGCAGAAAGAAAACCCGACAGCACGAGCGGGTCCAATAACAATTTGAGCAGAAATACCCCTTTGTCCCATAATTCGTCCGGCAGACTGCCGTATTTACTGATGCGCCACTTCAGTATGAGCTGGCCGTAGACCGTGAATAACACGGTGCCGAAAATATATAAATACCCCATGCCTCCAAAACCCTTTCCGCTTCTATTGGTTCAGCTTATGATACACATCGACCGCATCTTTAAATTTAAAACCAAGCGAAGCCGTTAAATTCACCATCGCCAGGTTCGCCGCTGAGATGGACGTCTTCACTTCTTCATACCCTTCGTCAAACAGAATCTGGACGGCTTTGCTCCAGAAATATTTCGATAGGCCGCGGCCCTGGTACTCCGGCCAAAACGCCTGCAGCAGCACCTGGTTGCCGGAATACGCAAAGAAACCGGCCAATTCACCGTCGTAGGCAAGCCCCCATACGCCTCCTTCGTCATACAGCTGACCAAGCCAGTTGTCATAACGGCGGTCGGCGCCGCTTCGGTCCAGCCTGAAATCGCGGTGGAAGCGCCCGTGTTCATAAGCTCCCCGTGAAACGGCAATAATGTCTTCCCGCGGGACATCTTTCATCAATGTCAGTTTATCGTCTTCATACGTTGTAAACTGGCTCCTCGTGCATACCGGAACGAGCAGCGTATCGGTATAATAGAAGCCGTACTGCTGTAGCAGATGTTTGGAATCCAGAGGATCCACCTTGATCGTAAAATGCCCTTTCAGCGCTTCACTCTGCTGCAGCGCCTTTTCAGAATGCTCCAGCAGTTCATACGTTTCCATGCCGAGGGCGCGTTTATCCCACGGCGTTTCTCTCATTATATTTTCACTCACAGGCGTATCCTCCTATTTCTGTTTGGATGCCGGGATCGGCACCGTTTTTTCTACATTTTTTTCATTAAATCCAACCGATTCCTGCACAATATAGAGCGGTCTGTTTTTGACTTCATTGAACACTTTTCCCATGTACAGCCCGAGAATGCCGAGATTGGCAAACAACAGACCGCCCACAAAATAAATCGAGACCATAATACTCGTCCAGCCGGGGACCGGTTCGAACATAAAGAAATATTGATACATCAAATACAGACCATAAAGAACCGCTCCGGTGGATAGCAGGAACCCGAACTTAATCGATAACCGCAGCGGCTTGTTGGACTGCGATACAATGCCATCCACAGCAAGGTTCATCAGTTTGGATAAGTTATAGGATGACGTTCCGGACATGCGCTGCTGGTGCTCGACATCGACCGCCGCTGTTTCAAATCCCATCCACTGGATAAACAGCGGAAAATTCCGGTTCTGCTCCCGCAGATGCCGGTAATTCTCAATAACTTTCCTCGAAGAAATGCTGAAATTGGCAATCGCCGGATCGGATGTACTCTCCGTGAAATAATCGTACACTTTGTAAAACAGTTTGGATTCCCACCTCTTCAGCAGGGTGTCCTCCCGATCGCGTCTGCGGGCGAAGACGACGTCATATCCTTCACGGGCTTTCGCATAGAGTTTGGGAATCTCTTCCGGCTGATCCTGCAGATCACAGTCCATGACAACGACCCAGTCTCCAAGAGCTTCATCAAGCCCCGCGGTAATTGCTGTGTGCTGGCCGAAGTTTTTGGCAAACTTGATGCCTTTCACCCGTTTGTCTCTTGCGGCCAGCTGCTGGATAACACTCCACGACTGGTCCGGACTGCTGTCTTCCACCATAATGATTTCATACTGCCAGCTGATGGATTCCAGTGTTTCGCTGAGGCGGTTGTACAGCTGCATGATGCAGTCGCCGCAGCCGTACACCGGGGTGACAACGGAAAGATGAGGATTATTCGTATTCATCGATATACCACTCCACCGTTTTTAATAGTCCGGATTCAAAATCTTCTTCCGGCTTCCAGCCCAGCTCTTCTTTTATTTTCTCAGCATCTACGGCGTATCTGCGGTCATGGCCGGGCCGGTCTTCGACATACGTTATCAATTCCCGGTAGCTTTCCAGTCCGGTTCCTTCAAGTTTTTCGGCTTTGCGCTCATCAAGCATGGCGCATATTTTACGGGCAATGTAGAGATTGGTTCGTTCATTATCTCCGCCGATATTATACGTCTGTCCTGCGCGCCCCTGCCAATACGCCAGTTCCACTCCGGCACAGTGATCCGTGACATAAAGCCAGTCCCTGATATTTTGCCCGTCGCCGTAAATCGGCACGGTTTCCAGATGCAGCGCCTTGCGGATAATGGTCGGAATCAGCTTTTCGTCATGCTGATTCGGGCCGAAGTTGTTGGAGCAGTTAGTGATGATTGTATTCAGTCCGTACGTGCGGTAATAACTCTGCACAATCATGTCCGACCCTGCCTTGCTTGCGCTGTAGGGGCTGCTCGGCGCGTAAGGAGACGTCTCGGAAAAAAACCCCTCTGCCCCAAGCGTTCCATACACTTCATCGGTGGAAATGTGATGAAAACGGGCGGTTTCGTACCCGGGATAACACTCGTGCGGCCCTTTCATCCAGTAGTTTTTGGCCGTATCGAGCAGAGTGAAAGTGCCGTGCACATTCGTCCGGATAAACGCATCAGGGTCCTGAATGGAACGGTCCACATGCGATTCCGCCGCAAAATGAATCACACCGCGCACGTCATGTTTTTCAAACAACCTTTCGAGCATCACCCGATCGGTAATACCGCCTTCGACAAAATGGTGGTTCGGAAGCCGGTTCAACTGCATGACGCTCTCCGTATCGGCGGCATACGTGAGATTATCCACATTCAGAAGCGTAATCTCCGGATGCCTCCGGGCAAAGCGGGATATAAAATGCTGTCCGATGAAACCGGCTCCTCCGGTCACCATGATCGTTTGTTCATCTGTCATCATTTCATCAATTCCGTTCTGTGGGGATCTTCCTGGTCCACTGTGCCGGAAGAAACCGGCGTTCTTTCGACGGTGCGGAGCAGGTATTTTTTGTATTCACTGTTTTTCATATCATAAATCTTCTTTAATAACGAATCACGGTCCAGGTAGTTCATATAGAAGGCGATTTCCTCCAGACATGCTACTTTAAAGCCTTGCCTTTTTTCAACCGTTTGAATGAACTGGGATGCATCGAACAACGATTCCGGCGTACCGGTATCGAGCCAGGCAAAGCCGCGTCCGAGCAGTTCCACATTCAGTTTACCGGCTTCAAGGTACGCTTTATTAATATCGGTAATCTCAAGCTCGCCGCGATCGGACGGGCGCGCTTCTTTGGCGATATCCAGCACGTCATTGTCATAAAAATACAGACCGGTTACAGCAAATTCGGATTTCGGCTGTTTCGGCTTTTCTTCCAGGGATTTCACGCGTTGATTTTCGTCGAATTCGACGACACCGAAGCGCTCCGGTTCACTCACCCGGTACCCGAACACAGTCGCGCCTTCTGTCCGCCCCGCCGCTTTTTGCAGGAGCGGGGTGAACCCCTGTCCGTAAAAAATGTTATCCCCGAGAATCAGAGCGACATGATCGTTTCCGACAAACGATTCACCGATCGTAAACGCCTGCGCCAGACCGTCCGGGGACGTCTGCACTTCATACGACAGAGAAATACCGAACTGGCTGCCGTCTCCGAGCAGTTCTTTATACCGCGGCGTATCTTTCGGAGTGGAAATAATAAGGATTTCCCGGATGCCTGACAGCATCAGCACAGACAACGGGTAATAAATCATCGGTTTATCATATACCGGCAGCAGCTGCTTGGACATGCTTTTGGTCATCGGATAGAGCCTTGAGCCGCTTCCGCCTGCCAGAATAATTCCTTTCATGGTGATCCTGCCTCCTTGCTTCACATACTTGTTGATGATCACTTGTCTATTTCCTTTCCCTGCGGACGGGAAACATCCGTGCATTCCGTACCTCTCCTCCTATTCAGTCTTCGCAATGAAGCACCTTTTCATCACAGCTGCAGAATAAAGGTTGGTATGACAGGGATTTGGGAACACACAACTGTTCATCTTTCTTTCCTAAGCATGAAAACAAAATGTGTCAGTCGTGCGTCATCCCATAGTTTTTTACATTTTTTTAAATTGATCCACACCCCGCAAAAAAGCCCCGAACGGATCTAATCTGCACAGATTCGTCCGGGGCTTTTCTATGGTTCATGGCCCACTCGTTAGAGATAATCAAACAATATCGAGCGGCTGTTTGCGGTCGGGGGCGGGAAAAGCCTGGTCCAGTGTCCTGCAGTCTTCTTCGGTCAAGTGAATCCGGGCGGCTTCGGCGTTATCGTATACGTGCTGCGTCTGCATGGCTTTTGGAATGGCGAGAATATCGCCGGCCTGAATCACCCAGGCAAGCAGAATCTGCATGGCGGACGCGTTATGTCCTTCTGCTATCTCCTGTATCCGGGGATGCTCCAGCATTCTGCGCCGCAAGGCACCGCCCTGGGCCAGCGGGCAGTACGCCATCATCGGAAGGCGGTTTTTGCGCATCCACGGCAGCAGGTCATACTCCACCCCTCTCGAACCGAGATGGTACAGCACCTGGTTGGTCTGACAGGAAGCGGCGTTGTCATTCTGCCATAATTCCTGCATGTCGGCGGTATCGAGATTGGACACACCCCAACGCCGTATTTTTCCGTCCCGTTTCAGTTTCTCCATGCCTTCCACGGTGTCCTCAAGGGAAAAACCTCCCCTCCAATGCAGAAGGTAAAGATCCACATATTCCGTTCCCATCCGCTTCAGGCTTTCTTCACAGGCCTGTATTAACCTGGAACCACCTGCATTGTTCGGGAGTACTTTGGAGACGATAAACGCTTCGTCCCGCCGTCCCTGTACCGCTTCGCCTGCAATTTGCTCCGCGCCGCCGCTGCCGTACATCTCCGCTGTATCTATCACGGTCATGCCAAGATCCAGTCCAAGCTGCAGCGCGCGGACCTCATCCTCTTTCTGATCCGGTTTTTCTCCCATGTGCCATGTCCCCTGCCCGATAACAGGAAGTTCTGTCTTATCAGGGAGGGTCAACGTGCGATGCTGCACGGCCTGTCGTATGTCCGCTGCATCCTTTCTCATCCTGATCCACCTTCTTTTCCCTTTTTATTTCATGAAAAACAGGGCTGCCCCCTGATGTTTTAGACAGCCCTGTTTCGTTATTTTATCCCATTTGTGTTCCGCTTTGACCAAGTGTCAATTCTGTCGTCTGCTGGCTGCCGTCGCGGTAAAACGTTATTTCCACTGTTTGATCAATGGAAGCCTGGTTGTAAAGGAAGCTCCGCAGATCCTGGCCATTTGCGATTTTATTTCCGTTAATGGATGTGATGACGTCATACTGCTGAAGTCCGGCCTGCTCGGCAGCAGAACCCGGCTGTACGCTATTCACGAAAACACCCTGCTCCACATCTTCCGGCAGATTCAACGTCTCCTGCCAATGGTACTGTGGAATTTGTGATAAAGAACCGATCGTCACGCCGATTTTAGGACGTTCTACTTTTCCATTCTCCTCCAGGTCTTCCAGAATAGGAACTACCGTATTGGAAGGAATCGCAAAACCGATACCTTCCACCTGCGTCTGTGCTATTTTCATAGAGTTAATTCCAATGACCTGGCCATTTGCATTAATCAAAGCACCACCGCTGTTACCGGGGTTGATGGCAGCGTCGGTCTGCAGCACATCAGCTGTCCAGTCGGACTGGCCGTTGCCGTTTCTGTCTACTGGAATGCTCCGGTCGATAGAACTGATAATTCCTTTCGTCACCGTTCCATTCAGGTTGCCGAGCGGATTACCAATCGCCATTGCCGGCTCCCCTACACTTAGTGTGCTGGAATCACCGAATTCAGCGACGGTGCTTACATTTTCAGAGCTGATTCTCAGTACTGCCAGATCGGTCAAGGCATCTGTTCCAACTACTTCCGCCTGCACACGGTTTTCGTCTGTCAGACCTACTTCAATTTGACTGGCTCCCTCAATGACGTGGTTGTTTGTCACCACAAAGGCAGAGCCACCTTCTTTTTTGTAGATGACACCGGAACCGGCTCCCTGTGTCTGCGAACTTCCTTCCTGCAGCAGACCGCCCTGCTGATTCCGGAAAATACCGACAACGGCATCAGACACGTTGTTTACAGCGTCCGTGATTTCTGTCGATACATTGACACTTTCAATCGACATATCCGTGGTTTCAGGGGAAGCTGACGCTGCTGTTTCCTCCTGCGAACCATTGCTGCCGCCTGCCGCACTGCTCGACTGGGTGTTATCTCCATTCATAAGCGGCATCAATGCTGCTACGATGAGCGCACCGATGACGGCTCCAATTAGACCAGTGATACCCGCCTTTCTGCGCCCTTTTTTGTAACGCCTGTTGTTGTCTTCTTCGGCGGTCTGATGAGAAACGGTCTCCAGTTCCTGATGATGTTCGTGCTGATTGTCGTGTTCTTGATGATCCGATTCAGGATAATGCTGATTATCAAAACGATCCATTATAAAATCCTCCTTAATAAGACATAATATGCGAAAAATTGCAGGCTTTATCGATTGCTGATTCATACTTTATAGGACTTATGTGTCAGCCATATGTCTACTGAAAAATTTCTCATGCCGCCCTTTTCGATGTATGTCTTTCCACGAACACCAACCATTCAAACCCATTCAGCGAAAAATTCGTCGAAGGATGATCCATTCCAGGAGGCGGTAGGGAATCAGGGGTTTGACGTAGTGGTACATTCTGGCGGAGGTTCCCATTGGATAACGCAGCCGGGGCTTTTTTGTTTTCAGGATGTTCTCAAGAACCGTTGCTGCCACTTCCGGATCTGAACTGCCGGAAGCCGCCCGGGATGCTTCCTTTTCAAGGTTGGACGTTAGTGTGTCATACGCTTCGTCGGCGTGCGCTCTTTCCTGAAGGGCTTTCTCCCAGATTCCGGTCCGGTAACTGCCGGGTTCGATAAGGGAGACGTAAACCTGAAACGGCAGCATTTCATACCGCAGCGATTCACTGAAACCTTCCAGTGCAAACTTGGTTGACGCATAGGCGCTCATGCCGGGAAGGCCGATACGCCCACTGATACTGCTTATGTTAATGACACGGCCGAAGCGCTGCCTGCGCAAAAGCGGCAGGAGCGCTTTCGTCAGCCGGATGACGCCGAACATATTCACGTCAAACTGCTCCTGCCACTGCTCTTCGGACAGTCCTTCCACGACACCGCCCTGGCAGTATCCAGCATTGTTGATCAATACATCTACGGAATCGGAACTTTTTTCGAGAAAGGCGGTGAGTCGTTCGATGTCATCAGGATTTGTCACATCGAGCTGCCATAGGTGCAGATGTTCCTGTTTCCCAATCTGCTTCGCTTCCTGCACGAGGAACTCTCCTTTTGCCATGTCCCGGACGCCGGCAATGACGTCATAACCTTTTTCAAGCAGCGTCCGCACGAACACGCTGCCAAAGCCGCCGCTGCTTCCTGTTACCACCGCGTAGGTTCCCATTGTTGTCTCCTTTCTGGCCTGCCTTTTACTGCTCGGAATTCTTGATGTATTGCTTGACGAAACGGATAAACCAATACAGGAATACCCACGGGGCAATGATTACGGTAACCCAGAGCAATACCGCTGGAAAAGCAGGACCAACCGTTTCCATCCGGAACGACATAATAATAACAAAAAGAACGACGGCAAGGACGGTGCCGTAGAGTACGTATTTCATAATGTACCCCTCCAATACGCTATTTTCTTCTTTTTACCACCTTCAGTATATAGACGAAACCCCCGAGAGCGATTCCGGTAAGTACAACAAAAAGCATATAATCAGAGCCGGGCTGCGATGCGGAGTCTGCCTCTTCCGCCGTAAACAAGTTCATCAGCGGCATGATAATCCAGAAAATCAAGGCATAGCCGGCGGGCAGAAGGAAAAGAAGCTTCTTCATTCTATCCCTCCTCCGTTTTGAAACGGGTAGTCTACCGGGTCATCAATATAATTTTCAATAGAGCGGAACGTCACATCGGTACCGCCGCTTGTCACATGAAAGCCGTCGCGGGCGATAACACTTCCCTCAAATGAACTGCCGTTAAATGTGACTTTTCCATTCGGTGCGTATAAAAAGCCGCTGAAAGACAGACCCCCGCTGTTTATACTAATATCTCCCCGGCTAACAACAACAGCGTTGGTAAACGTATCAACATACCGGCCAAGCTCGTTATCATTGTAGCTCTTGATTGTGATATCACTGCCATACAGTTTCATATTTTCCGGCTGCACGTTCTGATTGTACCTATGCTCGGCGTACCACTCATCAGCTTTGGGGTTAGGAAAAAACATGTCCGGCATATCAACGGACGGAACAGATGTCTCTTTTATCATTCGATCCAGAATATAAGAATGATAATCGGATGGATTTTTTAATGTTCCTGTATAGTAGATACGGCTGTCTTCCCCAAAAGATGGAGTCCAGCCCAGTTCCACATCCCCGTTCACATACACATTCCCATGGATATGGGCGTCTTTCAGCCGGAAGTCGCCGTTTACATGCACGTCTCCGTAAATATGTCTGGAGCCTCCCCATAGTTCAAGGTCCCCGTTCACATGGATCTCCCCCGGTTTACTTGCAGAGCCAAGACCGGCACTTCCACCGTCCAGGGTGACTGCATCATCGATATAAATATTGGTAACACCTGTAAAGGCACCTCCATTGAAGTCACTTGTCTCAAGCGGATCGCGTATAAAAACAGAACTGCCATCTCCGTAAACATTATTCCCCTGGAAAGAGAACGAAGAACCAAGTATAAATAACTCACTGAGCATCCCGCCGAAATCTCCTCCCGGCTCCGGGGGATCGAGGGTGACGACGGCTCCTCCGTCGGCCTGTTCGGCTTCAATTACCGTATCAACGGTGAAGGTCTGGCTGTGATCATCGGCGAGCGTGAACTGCACGTTCAGTGGTTCGTCCGGATTCACATTTTCACAATCCGGCACGCCTGACAGGGACGTGTTATCATTATGAATAGTTAACTCTTCTGCATGAAATCTTCCATCTGAAAACAAATTTCCTGTGCAGAGGGAATACGTATCTCCCTGATGCTTCTGCCGGAGTTCCGTAACAACAATGTTCGCTTCCTGCCGCAGGTTCACTTGGGAGTGGGTGCGTTCCCCAAGCGACACGCTGCTCACCAGAACCGTGGTGACAAGGCCTATGACCACCGAAGACAGAAGAATCGTCAACAGCACTTCAATTAACGTGATTCCGGATGTCTGCCGATAATAGGTATGCAGCACTTATATCCCCGCCGTCCTTGAAATTATGTATGAAGAAGGTGACACGATGAAAAAAGCCCCTCTTCTGCTGCGGCAGCAGGGATTCACCCTGGTGGAACTGCTCGCTTCGCTGACTATATTAAGTATAGTGATTATCAGTTTTTTATCTTTTTTCTCGCAGTACATCCTGTTCTCGGTACGCGCGGAAGACGAGCTGACAGCCGTCAACGCGGCAGAAGAGGTGATGTATGAAGTGAAGAACGAGCAGAATCAGCCCGGAGAGATTCAATTGAACAACAAAACATACTACCCGGACGTCCACCTGTGCCGATCGGACATGGAAGAACTCGGCCGCGTGCATGTCGAGATTTTCCGCGAACAGAATCCCTCTTCGTCCGCTGAACCACTTTCGGAACTGTACAGTTATGTGGACACGGATGAATACGGCAGTCTGGAGGGAGCACCGTCATGCCAAAGCTGAATGAATCGGGCTACACGATGATTCTCGTTCTTCTTACCATTACGATCATTGGTATTATGGTACCACCTATCATGTCCAGTATAATGAACAGTTCATCGCAGTACAACGAAAGTGAAGAGAATATACAGCGGAAAAAGTTAATGGATATGGGAACCATCCGTATCGAAAAAAAGGTGGAACTCGCCGTTGAGGAAGCAGAAGACATAGTGGAAAGGGAAACGAAAGAAGGAGAAACGCAAGACCCCGAAGACCGGTTTTTCAACCTTCTTCAAAACAGACTTCCTTCCTCAGAGGAAACCATTGTCCTGCAGGACGGCGGGGAGCAGTTCATCTTATCCCACGGCAGCCCTTCCCCGAGCGGCGGCGGTATCACTGTATCCTATGAAGTAACACCGTCGCTGGACGGAGGAGGAAAAGAGGCGGCAAAACTGCAGGATACCGTGACGGTAAATGTGTCGCTGGCAGAGAGATAACTCAGGTTTCTCCCTCTTCAATATACTGTTTCACATCAGGCGCCTGCCACGTATGAAACTGATCAATCATGCGGGAAGCATCAGCCTCGACAACAGCCATGGATCGGTATTTTTCATCCAGAAACTGCTGATCGGTCATCTGATCGAAAAAGGCGGCGAGCGCGTCATAATATTGTTCAATATTGAGCAGCCCGAGCGGTTTCTGATGCAGGCCGAGTTGTCCCCACGTGAAGATTTCCACGAATTCTTCAAGCGTACCGGGGCCGCCGGGAAGCGCGATGAAACCATCCGCCAGTTCAGCCATTTTGGCTTTTCGTTCATGCATGGAGTCTACGACAATCAAATCATTCAAGCCTTTATGAGCGATTTCTTTCTCGTCCAGCATGGTTGGTATCACACCGGTCACCCGGCCGCCCCCGGCAAGTACCGCATCAGCCGTCACTCCCATCAGGCCGACGGACGCTCCGCCGTAGACGAGTTCAATCCCCCGTCGGGCAAGTTCGCGCCCAAGAGCGGCGGCGCCTTCCTCATAAACAGGAGAGGCCCCTTTCCTGGACCCGCAGAATACAGCAATCCGTTCCATGTCTCATCACTCCTTTTTGCTTGTCCATCATTTTATCCTATTTAACTGTATCAGATGATATGTTCCATCACCACTTCTTCCTTTATGAAAAAAATCGGGGTGTGGTCGTTTCGGGCCGTAGCAGTTCCATGGACACTACACCACTGGTCTGCATACGTAGTGTCCACGGAAATGGGATCAATGGACACTATAACTTTCTGCAACGGCAGATAGTGTCCATTGATTTCCGCCCGCACCGACTACCTTCCGTTTTCAGCTGCGTAGTGTCCACCAAACGGTGATCCGTGTACACTGGCTTCTCTTTTTTCCATAGTAGTGTCCATGGGCGCCATCAAGCGCCGGCGCGTTCTGCTTCTGTTCATCGTTGTACTGTCTTTCTTAAAAAAAGGAACTGTACCTTTTGGATACAGCTCCTCTCAACCGGTATGATTATACTTCTGCTTTCTGGAAAAACTGCGGCAGCCATGGTTTATGGGCTTCCATCATGTCATCTACAATCTGCTTGGCCATCGTATCGGACGGCGTCAGCGGATTGATCGCAAGGGCCAGTACAGCTTTTTCGTAATCGCCGGTTACCGCGGCTTCGGCGGCCACGCGTTCAAACGATTTGATCTGCTGCACAAGACCCTGCACCTGCACCGGCAGTTCACCGATGTTCAGCGGTTTCGGTCCCTCTTTTGTAATCATGCAGCTTACTTCCACGGCGGATTCTTCCGGAATGCCAGCAATCGCACCACTGTTCACGACGTTGACAGGCTGGATATCGCCGCGGTCTGTGTGAATGGACGTAATCAGGCGTACGGCGGCGTCGGAGTAATACGCTCCGCCGCGGTCTTCGAGCTGCGGCGGTTTGACCGACAAGTCCGGATCTTTGTACAACTTGAACAGTTCAGACTCCAGCTTCTGTACCACTTCCGCCCGCGTCCCTTCTTCTTCCGCTTTTTTGGTGTCTTTTGCAATCATTTCATCGGTTTTGTAATAATAGTTGTGATACGGGCATGTGAGAACATTCAGGGAGCGCAGGAATTCAGGCTCCCAGTTCATGCCGTCGATGTTTTTTACGAAACTGCTGTTACCCGGCTGACTCAAGAGTTCAATTACTCGGTCTTTGACACTTTCTCCATCAAGAAAGACATCCAGCCCGTATACCATGTGATTCAATCCGGCGAAGTCGATTCGTATTCTGGAATGGTCGACCTCAAGCAGTCCGGCGATTCCCATTTCCATGCCGATCGGTACGTTGCAGAGACCGACTATTTTAGTAATGGACGAATACCGCAGCACGGCCTCGGTCACCATGCCGGCCGGATTCGTGAAATTGATGAGCCACGCGTCCGGGCACAGTTGTTCCATGTCCCGGCAGATATCCAGGATAACCGGAATCGTACGGAGTCCTTTGAATAGACCGCCGGCTCCGTTTGTTTCCTGACCGAGCAGACCATATTGCATTGGGATTCGTTCATCTTTGGCCCTTGCATCCAGCATACCAACGCGCAGCTGCGTGGTCACAAAATCCGCATCGCGAAGGGCTTCGGTGCGGTCCAGGGTCAAATGGACATCAATCGGCAGCCCGGCCTTTTTTATCATACGTTTGGCAAGATTCCCGACAATCTCGAGTTTTTCCTGCCCTTCTTCTACGTCAACGAGCCACAGTTCCCGTACCGGAAGCTCATCGTAATGCCTGATAAATCCTTCCACCAGCTCCGGCGTATAGCTTGATCCGCCGCCGATGGTCGCAATTTTGATTCCTTCGCTCATCTCGTAACACCTCCACCTTCATTTAATCATGAAGGAGAAAAGCGTCATAGGTTCTGCGTGCATTCTGTGCAGTTTCACGCGCGTTGTAATTTGTTATCTTAAAAAAACAATGTGTTTTTTTCACAAATCTGCACAGCGGACCGCAGTGGAAGAACGTTAACCCATCACTTTTGCTGCGGCAGCACCATGCCTTGGTACATCTTGACCGTCAGCCCGTAGTAAAGGAAATACAGCAAAATAAACACGAGCAAGGACACCCATATCCGGTAATACGGCTCGAGCAGGATGAACGAGAACATGTTCATCCCGATCAGAACATGAGCCAGTCCGAGAACAGCCGGGATCAGGAAGATAACAAACAGTTCACCGGCCACCGAGCGCTTCAGGAGCCGGCGGGATACACCGATGTTCTGCAGCATCCGGTACCGCGGGATATCACCGGCCGCGCCGGACAGTACTTTGAACATGAGGCAGCTTGCCATCATCGCCAGAAACGCCGTACCAAGAAAAAATCCCATGAAAACCGTGCCGGTGGCAAGCGTCTGGTAGTTGTCAAACGTGGCGTATTTGCTGCGTGAATAGTAGTTTTCTTTTCCCGCTTCTTCCATCTTTTGTTCTTTAATCTTCTCGAGTGCCGCCAATGGATCCAGATAACTCATAAAGTCATCCGATTTTCCGGCAAAGACGGTTTCTTCTTCCGCATCGATATTTTCATACAGCGCGCGGCTTACAATAAGCGGAGCTTTGGAATAATCACGTGACAATTCTCTCTGCAGAAACCGCGTCCACTCCGATCCCGGATCTCTGGCTGCTTTCACGTCAGCCAGGGACTCTCTGTCTTCAGGCAGTTCATTTTCCAATGTTTTCACTCCCCCTGATGATGTCCGCATCTTAGGAGGCTGACCTTCAAGGTCTTCTTTCAGATAAAACGTGTAATCTTCGTTCTGTTTGTACCGGTACTGCCAGATGCCTGTAAACGTGATATCGTCCAGAATCTCTTCTGCTTCCGGACCGGCATTGTGCACGACAGCATCGTAAAACCCGGCCTGTTCTGCAAATACCGGTGCGTTATTTTTGAAAGCCATTCCGCCGGATATTGCTCCGGCGCCAAGGGCGATCAGCATCGCAGCGGTCGCGAGAAACTTCTTCAGGTTCTGCACCCGGAACGTGAGCTGCGAGAGGGTGAATGCGCGAACTCCTTTCTCCTTCCACGTCCCTTTTTCTTTCACGGCTTTCAAAAGCACCGGCAGCAGTGATGAAAACAGGAGGTAGGTGCCGAGTGTCGTCAGGATGGCAGCGGAGAAAATGCCTGTCTCCCTCAACTGTTCCATAAAAATCAACGACAGCCATCCTCCCGTCAGACTGACAATACCGGCAGCCATCATGACGATATTCACCTTAGGCCGCGCGGGCATGCGGTCAGAGGTGGTATCCGCGTGAACAAGGTCCAGAACCTGAACTCTGGAGAGTTTGATATGATTCCATACCGCCGTCACGATAAACAGCACCAGGAAAAACAGCAGCGTGACAACAAGAGACGGAAGGTAAAACGAATGATACCCCTCAAGACCGGCGTCAAGCTGCCCCATCACCATTCTTGCCGTAATCCAGGACAGTACCGTGCCTGCAGCAATACCTATCACGAGCGCCATCGCTCCAATCAACAGATTCTCCAGAAACATCAGCCGCTTCAGATGGGATTTTTTTGCCCCAAGCAGTAAAAACATGCCGTATTCCCGCTGCCGCAAGGAGAGCAGGAAGGTGTTCGTATATAAAAGGTAGAAAAAGGTGATGACAGCAAGCAGAAACGAACCAACGTGAAAGACAAGCTGCATCGAAGAAATCATGGCATTGTCACTGGTGAACTCGTTATTTAATGCAAGCGTCTGAAACATATAAAAAATGGCAATCGACATGACCAACCCTGTCAGTAGAATAATATAACTCTTCCGCTTTGACTTCATGCCGTTCCAGGCTAATTTGACAAGCAATGCGGCCCCCTCCTTTTCCTACAGTTTTTTCTTTCCGGCTTCCGCCTGTTCGTCGAGAATTTGTTTAAAAAATTCTTCCCGCGTTCCGTTCCTCTGCATTTCTTTGTACAAACGACCATCTTCCAGAAATAGAATCCGGCCGCAGTAGCTGGCGCTGAATGCATCGTGTGTGACCATCATAATGGTTACTCCGTGATTTTCGTTCAAGTGCTGTAATGTCTCCAGCAGCCCCTTGGCATTACCCGAATCAAGCGCCCCGGTCGGCTCATCGGCGAGAATCATACTGGGGTGGTGAACGAGAGCTCTCGCTGCGGCGGCACGCTGCTTCTGTCCGCCGGAGATCATCGCCGGATATTTCGAGAGGGTATCTTCCATCCCGAGCATCCCGGCAGCCCTCTGCACTTCTTCGCGCACGCTCCCCCCTTTTTGATTCTGAAGAAAAAGCGGCAGCGCGATATTTTCATAGACCGTCATATTTTCGAGCAGATTGAAGTCCTGAAAAATGAACCCAAGCCGGCGGGCCCGGAAATCGGTAAGCTCTTTTTCTTTCATGTCTGTCACATTCGTACCGGCAATGGTGATACTGCCGCTCGTTACCCGGTCCAGCGCGGCAATGGTCTGCAGAAGAGTTGTCTTGCCGGAACCGGAAGCCCCCATCACACCAACGAATTCTCCCTCCCCAATAGAAAAGGAAACGTTGTCGAGAGCTTGATACGACGCTTCCTTACGGCTTCCATATACTTTATTTACATCTTCCACTTTTACAACGGATGAAGCCATGCTTATCTTCTCCTTTTCTCTTTGTTATCTTTGTATTATTTTATATAATACAAATAGTGTAGTAAACCTTTTTTCTGTTTTATTCACGTAACGATGTGTTTTTTTCATGACTGTGATATGATACGTGTAGAACAGAACATGGAGGATAAGATAACACATGTTTACCAATGAAGAGATTGCCTCCCTCAATGAACTGGAAACGTCGCTGTATCAATACATTATGAAAAACATGGAGAAAACCGCCTATATGCGGATCCGGGAACTGGCGGAAGCCACTCATGTCTCCACGACAACGATCCTGCGGTTCTGCCGCAAAAACGGATGCGAAGGCTTCTCCGAATTCAAGGTGAAGCTCAAGATGCACCTGGAGAACCGGGAATCCACCGTTGTGAAAGACTCCCGCCATGCGGTGAGCGAATTTTTCGAACGGACGCTTGCTGGCAATATGGATGACAACATTCAGAAAGCGGCGGACATTATCCAGCCCGCCGATCACGTATTATTTATCGGTATCGGCAGTTCCGGCATTCTAGCGGAATACGGGGCACGGTATTTTTCCAGCCTGGGTACGTTTTCAGTGTACATCAAAGACCCCTACTACCCGATACACACTCATGTGCTGGAACGAAGCGTCATCATTGCTTTGTCCGTTTCCGGGGAAAATCGTTATACGACCACCCACATTCATCAGTTAAAAGAAAAAGGCAGCACCGTTATCGCCATTACCAATACAAAACATTCCACCATTGCCTCGATGGCCGACCTTACGATTCCTTATTACGTCACAGAAGAAGCTCATCAAGGATCCAACATTACCACCCAGATTCCGGTCATCTACTTACTCGAAACGATAGCGCGCGAAGTGTATAAGAAAAATCAGGCGCACGACGTTTGAATGACAGCGGATACGGGAATTTCATCAACAGGATTCAAGACAAAAAAGCTTGGGTTTTACTAAAAAGGGCAGGGGCGCCTCACCTTCTTTTAAAAATCAGCGTTTGAAATAGATACGAAGCGGCGGAAAAAACGGGTATTTATGCTCTTTTTCGTTTCCACACCTGCGAGGCTTTTGGATATCCTGCAGGTGCAAAAGAGCCGCAACGTAAATGTATACCCGCTTTGGCACCATGTGCCAGAGCGGGTTATTTTTTTTTGAAACAAGAATAAGATGAATACAAGGAAAGTGATTTCGTGAAAGGAGGTTTGTGCCATGCAGATTCATGTAGTCCAGCCCGGTGAATCGTTATGGGGCATCGGACAGATGTATAATGTCCCTTATGAAACCATCAGAGATGCCAATCAAATCCCGGAAGCCTCCCGTCTGGTTGTCGGTCAGACGCTTGTCATTCCTTTTGAAGGCCGGCTGCACTGGGTCATGCCCGGTGAGAGTGTATGGGAGATCAGCCAGCGGTATGGGGTGCCGTTCGATTTTATTCTGCGTCTGAACAATCTGCCTTTATCTGCTGTACTTCCGGTCGGTTTTCCGCTGTACATTGACCGCCCTGTTCCGATGAAGCCGGTGGTGGACGTCGGTGCTTACCTGAACCCGAACATTACAGGAGATGAATCAACGGACGTTGTGAATGAAGTCGGCGAGTACCTCACCTACCTGCAGCTGTTCAGCTATCAGATGAACCGCGATGGCACACTGACTTCGATGGACGACCAGGCTATTATTAATACGGCGTACGAAAACAGGGTTGTCCCCTTAATGGTTATCACCAATATTGAAGACGGCGCGTTCAGCACGGAGCTTGCCGCAGCAGTACTGCAGAATGAAGAGCGGCGGAACCGGATGCTCGATGAGGCGCTCGCGATTATGCAGGAAAAGGGATTCCTCGGCATTGATTTTGACCTTGAATATGTAGGAGCGGAGAACAGAGAAGCGTATAACGAGTTGATGCGCGAAGCCCGCGCGCGGCTGGACGAATACGGGTATCTGCTCTCCAGTGCGCTTGCGCCGAAAGTGGAGCCCGGCATGACCGGTGATTTATACGAAGGACACGATTACGCCGTACACGGGGAACTGGCTGATTTTGTTTTTCTCATGACATACGAATGGGGATATTCCGGCGGGCCTCCACAAGCTGTTGCACCGGTGGATCAGGTGCAGCGCGTGATTGAGTACGCCCTCACCCTCATGCCGGCGGATAAAATCATGCTCGGCATGCCGCTCTACGGCTATGACTGGACCCTTCCGTTTGTGCAGGGGGAAACGCAGGCCGAAGCAATCGACCACCAGCAGGCACTGCAGCTCGCGCTTGAGTATAATGCAGCCATTTCCTTTGACGAAACGGCGCAGTCCCCGTATTTCACTTATTACGACGAGACAGGCGCGCAGCATGAAGTCTGGTTTGAAGATGCACGCACCGTACAGGCGAAATTCAATATGATCAAAGAAAACGGGCTGCGCGGCATGTTTTACTGGGTGCTCGGCTGGGACTTTCCACAGAACTGGCTGTTGATTGAAGAAAATTTCACGGTGAATAAACGGTTGTAATTATACTGCCAGCGCGGGCAGTGAGATGATAGACAGTTTGAATCGAAGAGTGTCCGTTATATCTGTTTTATAGACATTTTTCATACCTTTTTGTCCGGTAACATAAAGTTATAGACACTTTCGGCTCTCTGTGCACTGATTTTGTCCCGTATCCGCAGATTATGGACAGTTTCATCCTGAAAATGACCATAAAAACAGCCCCGGTCTGCTGTCATCCAGCCAGTCCGGGGCACTTTTACGATCTTATTCCGCTTCGGCAAAAACCTGTTCCACTTTCGGGGTCAGGTCATCCCAGTCGGCATCCATCGTTTTATTCACTGTAACAAAATCGTTGACACCGAAAATATTGTCTACGCCGTCCAGCTCCAGCAGTGCCTGAGCCAGCTCGTGATCGGTGCTGTCTCCTTTTTTCAGGGAAGTGCTCTTTTCAAACAGATTCCGGTCCGCGGTAAACTTCATCGCATTCGGATTCGGCGTTGGTTCCGCCTGTACATTAATAGCCATTGTGGTCTCCTTTCGATTACACGCTTACAATCATGCAGATCTTTTTCTTATCATAACACTTTTTATAATGAATATTAAATAAGATTCATCTTTTTCGTGAAGACAGTGTCAGATAAGAGATCGTGGTTTTTGGGGTGAACGGCTGGGTAAACTATTAGTATAATGGAATAACATAGAAATGATGACAGCCGCAAAGGAGCCCTGCAATGATTTTACGATTTGGTTATGTATCCCATGCGTTATCGCTCTGGAACGCCTCTCCTGCCGGAACGATGACGTACAAAAACTGGTCCGCCATGGAAGAACCGGACCGGACGGAGAAACTGCACCGCATCACCCGCGGCAATCTTGAGAATACTATCCGGGCACTTCATTTCAATATCGCCCACCGTATTCCGCTGTACCGGTTTTCTTCCGCTCTCGTGCCGCTTGCAACGCATCCGGAAGTGGACTGGGACTATATCACGCCGTTCAGAGATCTTTACGCGGAAATCGGCCGGCTCGTGAAGACCCACCAGCTCCGTACCAGCTTTCATCCCAACCAGTTCACGTTGTTCACAAGTGATAAAGATCAGGTAACCGATAATGCCGTCACCGACATGAACTATCACTATCACGTGCTTGAAGCGATGGGGCTGGCGGACGAAGCGTATATTAACCTTCATATCGGCGGAGCCTACGGTCATAAAAAGACCGCGGTCGAGCGTTTCCATGAAAATATCAAGAAGCTCTCCCCCGTCGTGAAAGAACAAATGACGCTTGAAAATGATGATAAAACCTATACCGCCTCCGAAGTACTGGATATCTGTGAAGCCCAGGACATTCCGATGATGTTTGATTATCATCACTTCGAGGCCAACAAAACGATGGAAGAATCCCTCCATGACATCCTCCCGCGTTTTTTCGCGACGTGGAACAGCCAAAACGTTCCGCCGAAAATTCATCTATCTTCACCAAGGTCGGACGAAGAGTTTCGGAGTCATGCGGATTTCGTCGACCCCTCGTTTGTTCAGCCGTTTCTGCAGGCGCTGAAACGGTGCGGGCGGGACGTGGATGTCATGATTGAAGCCAAAGAAAAAGACCGGGCCATGCTGCAGCTTGTGGAGGATTTAACATCTATCCGCGGCGTCAAACGGATCAATGAGGGGACCCTGGAATGGTGACTTCCGCGTTTATTCCCCTCTTTTCCATTCTTCCTGCAGCATGCTGTAGACAATGACGTCGAGGTAAGAACCGTTTACCCGTTCTGCTCCCCGGAGGCGTCCTTCCTCCTGAAACCCAAGACGTCCGGGAACAGCGCGGCTTTTCTCATTAGCTAGGGCTGCTTTGATTTCAACCCGGTGCAGATCCAGCTCATCGAACGCATGCGCCAGTAATGCCCGGCAGGATGTCGTGACCAGGCCGCGTTTTTCAAAAGGCGGAGCAATCCAGTAACCAATGCTTGCCGCCCGGTTAACCTCATCGATATAATGAAAACCAATAACCCCGGCCAACTCACCATGATGCCAAATCCCTGCCTGCCAGCCGTTTCCGTCCGCAAACTGCTGCATCACCGACCCGATAAAGGCTTTTGTGTCGACAGGTGTTGTCGTATGTTCCACCCAGGGCAGCCATTTTTTCAACTCTTCAGCATATTTCCGAGTCAGAGAAAACAATGCCTCGGTATCGTTCCTATCGAGCATTTTCAACGTGGTGCTTTCATTCACCTGGTATAAAAACATTCACCCATTCCTCCTCCATTTTTTTCACGATCATATCACAGCGCACTGGTTTCTTACACCGCCTCCGGTATATATGTTACATTGAATAAACACAGGACGTGGAAGGTTGTGACGAACTAGTGAATGATATGGCAAGAGAAATGATTGTACGTGAAGTCGTTGGTGAAATATATGATGCGTTCCCGAATCTTCTGGAGGACCTCGAAGAGCATGAAAGTGAGCAGGAACTGGAGCGGCTGCAGCAGGAAAATGCGTATCATCTCGATAACCTCGAAACAACATATGAGATGGATAATATTGAATTCTTCCTGAACTACACCGAGTGGCTTGATAATGTCCTCACCAGCCGCAACGTGGACCGCTACATGATTATCGATAATTTTGAACGGCTCCAACGCCTCATCCCGGGCAATGTGGAAGAGGAAGAAGAAGGAGCTTACGTGATGTATCTGGAGTCTGCCATCGACCTGCTGAAAGAACGCCAGGATCAGGAAAACGCGACATAATCCGTTGTCATATAAACATTCGGCAGAAAGTACAGGCAAAAAGCAGCATCGTAAAACGTAAAAAAGACGGAGCAGGGATTTCCTCCTGCTTCGTCTTTTTTGTTTTTCTAATCTTGGAAGGGTTGTTCCACTGTATTCTTGGCTTATTTATTGATTTTCCATCCAGTCCAGGGTGTTGGAAATGAAGACCGAGAATTGGGCGCGGGTTGTTTCATTTCCGGGACGGAAGGTGTCATCCGGGTAGCCGCTTGCCAGTCCGGCGGAAACGACAGCGTGGATGCCGTCATGCGCCCAGTAATCGGACGAAATATCCGTAAAGGATGCATCCGATCCTTGAGCTTCAAAACCGAACGCCCGCTCAAGAACAACAGCCATCTGCGCCCGGGTCAGCGTATCATTCGGGTTAAACTCATCACCGTGCCCCATCATGATACCTTCATCGGCGACGGTGTCGATGTAGGCTTTGCCGTAATAATCCGAGCTGATGTCGTCAAAGCCGGCATCCGGACGGTTTTCTGTCGAAAGATCCAAAGCTCCTGTGATGATTTTCGCTGCCTGTACCCGTTTGATCGGCTCATTCGGGCGGAACGTTCCATCCATATAGCCTTTGATAATATTTTCATTTGTCAGATGGCTGATTTCATTCACAGCCCAGAAGTCCGCGTTAATATCGGAATACATGTCTACCGCACTTGGATTCATCGGATCCTGAGGCTTTTCCGGTTCTTCTGATCCATCATTTTCTTCTTCCTGCGCGAACATGTCCGGCATCTGGGTCACAATCGCACCGGAGAGGGCTGTGCCGATCGTGGACATGCGCTTGCCGCCTTCATCAAAGGAGTTGTACGCCATTTCATAGTCTTCCATCACATACGACTCAACAACGTCGATGACATCCTGCTCATGGGCATTCAGCACTGATTCCGCAGTATCTGCCGAAAGATTGCCTTCTGTTGCTGTTTCCAGAAACATTCCCAGTTCCTGCGGGAAGTCCATCAGAAGACTATCTTTTACTTCTTCCTTTTGCATGTCATCGTTATTTTCGATGGCATTGCCAAGACCGGATGTATCTTCGTACTGGCTGGAGAAGATCTCTTCAAACTGAGCCGCTCCTTCTTCCCCGTAAATGGATTCAACAGCTGTCACCATTTCACCGGCATTGGCTTCAAGCTGTTCCCTTGCCGCTTCGGTACCATCTGCATTCTGAGATTCCTGCACCGCCGTCAGCACCTGGTAGTCAAAATGAAGGCCAAGCAGCTGATTGAAGGAAGCTCTAAGGTCGGCGGCCGGTGTCATGGCTTCCGTATGATTAAACATTTCCGGCATCTGCGTTACAATACCGCTTGATAAGGCACCACCGATCGTGTACATGTGTTTATATCCTTCATCGTAAGCGGCATAGGCTTCTTCATAATCCCCGTTAACGAAATGTTTTGCAACATTGATAACATCCTGTTCATGAGCACGCAGCGCTTTTTCGGCTTTGTCAGCAGGAAGATTGCCTCCGGTCGCCGTGCCAAGAAATCCACCAAGTTCAGATGGAAAGTCATTCAGCAGTTGATCTTTCACTTCTTCTCTTTCATCCATGTTTCCATTGCGGAGCGCCATGCCCAGTTCCGAACTGTCTTCGTACTGAAAAGAAAAGATGTCTGCAAACTGGGAAGCTCCCTCTTCTCCGTAAATGGATTCCATCGCGGTTGTAATCTGCTGTGCGTTTTCTTCGAGTTTCTCTCTCACCATTTCCGCATCGTCGGCCTGCTGGTACACTTTCACCGCGGTCAGCACCTGATATTCAAAGTGCGAAGCCAGCAGACGGCTGAGATCCGCTCTCAAGTCCGCAGCCGAGGTAGATACCGTTGGTTCCATGTTATCTTTCGACTCACTGTTGTCCGCTGCCATCGCCGCCGACGGTACCAGCATGGACGCAGCCAGCGATACCGTAAGTATTCGTTTCCCTTTCATCATCAAACACTCCTTTTTGATTTGTTATACAGGGAAACGAAAAACATCCGCCTTTGGATCACTTTACCGCAGATTTTTTTATAAAAATTTTTCACCCGCGTGCTTCGTCCTGTCACAGAAGGATTTTCCTCATCAAAAAAGCTGCACCTGTTCTTCCACCTGGGTAGCGATACAAGACATGATCGAAGCTGCCGGCACACGGCGTCCAAGCGTTGGAGCCTGACCGGACCAAAGCGACATCCACTCCGGCTGCCCAGCTGCCGCTGCCTGTGCACGAATTGCTTTGGTTAGTTGATGTTGAAAAGGATACGGTAAAAACATGTCCCGGCCGTTCTCCATCTCTCTGCTGAAAGAGTTAGCTACACCTCTCGCAGGCTTTCCGCTGAACGCTTTTGTTATCACCATATCTTCTTCGCTGCTGTTTAGAATGGCTTCTTTATGAAGTGGGTGTGCTCCACTTTCTTCACTTGTCACAAAAGCCGTACCCATTTGAACGCCCGAAGCTCCGAGAACGAGTGCCGCCAGTACACCCCGCCCGTCCATGATGCCTCCTGAAGCAATGACGGGAATACGGATATGATCGACAACCTGGGGAACGAGGGCCATCGTCCCAACAGGATCCTGCCCGGAAGACGTGAAACCGCCGCGGTGACCGCCGGCTTCACTTCCCTGCACGACAACCATATCCATACCTCTTTCTTCGTTTAACCCGGCTTCCTCTACCGTCGTTGCCGTTCCTATAAGTGTCGTTTTATTCTTTTTCAGCTCCCGTACCGTATCAGGGCCAGGGAGGCCGAACGTAAAGCTGCATACCAGTACCTTTTCCTGAAGCACCGTCTCAAGCTGTTTTTCATACAGCGCTGAAGTAGAGGAGACGGGCTGCTGTGCATCAATGCCCAACGCTTCGCGGTACGGCTGCAGCAGCCGGTTGGCCTGTTCCACCTCGTTCTCTGTCACCTCAGGGCTTTCCGGCACAAAAACATTGACTCCGAATAATGAAACATTTTCTTTTATTGTTTTAATTGCCTGCTTCATCTGCCCCGCCTCCATGTAACCTGCACCAAGCATCCCAAGACCGCCGCTTTGCGTAACCGCTGTGACCAGTTCCGGAGTGGTGACTCCACCTGCCATTCCTGCCTGAATGACCGGGTAGGGCAGATTCCATTCACGGGTCAATGCTGTATCGTTCCACACCATGACTCCCCCTCCTTCTCTACAGCACAGTATACGAAGCGTAAAACATCACGTAAAATAATAATATATAATACTTACCATCACTATTTGTGATTTTTATAACATATCGACAGGAGGCAGGAGATGAATACAGAAGACTTTCATATTTTTAAGCAGGCCGCCGCGTGGCAGAATATCACAAAAACAGCACAGCACCTGAATAGAACCCAATCCAATGTAACTGCCCGTATCCAGCACCTGGAGCATCATTTTCAAACACAACTGTTTTATCGTCATAAACAGGGAGTCACTCTCACTCCTTCCGGAAAAATTCTGCTTCCCTATGCAGAACGTGTACTTCATCATATCCAAGATGCAGAGACCGCTTTATCCGATGCATACCAACCAAAAGGAATGCTGGCCATTGGTTCGATGGAAACGACTGCGGCCACCCGCCTGCCCGAACTTTTGTCTTCTTTCCATTCCGATTATCCAGAAATCGAACTTTCCTTAAAAACAGGGTCCACAAAACAGTTAACAGAAGCGGTGCTTCACCGGGAAATAGAAGGAGCCTTCATAGGCGGAGAATGGGGCCGCCCAAAACTGGATGGGATAGAAGTATTTCGGGAAGACCTTATTGTTGTAGGGAAAGAGCTGAACACAGAAACGCTCGAACATCCACATGTTATTGTTTTTCAATCGGGATGCTTTTACAGAGAAACATTTGAAAAGTGGCTCCGTGAAGAAGGTATCGTGCCCACAGGTATGATGGAGTTAAACACGCTCGACGGCATTCTGGGTTGTGTAAAGGCCGGTCTCGGCATTACCTTATTAACAAAAAGCGCCGTCCGGCGGGCGGAAGGTCTGGACGATCTGCAGCAGATGGAACTGCCGTTTCCGTATTCTCCCGTTCCCACTTATTTCATTTATCATAACGAAGCTGTGGTCACTCCTGCCTTTCGTTCCTTTCTGGAGTATCTTTGATAATCTTATTTTTTGCCGCCGGGAAAGATTAAATATATGGAAGTTGTGGAACTCTCTATAAGGAATACGGACAAAAGAAGGGGTTGGAATAGTGCGCAGGCAGATACCGGCAGAAAAAGGGCTTGATCATACACTTGATTTGTTGTCGCAAGGATTTCACTTTATACCAAATCGGCGCGAACGATTTCAGTCGAACATATTTCAGACCCGGCTGATGGGAAAAAAGGCCATCTGCCTGAGCGGCAAAGAAGCGGCCCGTGTTTTTTACGACAATCGTTTTTTTAAAAGACAAGGGGCTTCTCCAAACAGGGTTAAAAAGACTTTATTCGGACAAAATGGCGTTCAGGGCATGGACGGGGAGGACCATAAGCACCGGAAACGGATGTTTCTGTCGCTGATGACTCCCGACCGGCTTCAGGAACTTCAGATCATTACCCAGAGGTTGTGGAAACAGAAAGCAAAAGAATGGGAAAACGCAGACCATGTCGTGCTGTTGAAGGAAGCAGAAGAGATCATGTGCCGCGCAGCCTGTGAGTGGGCAGGTGTTCCGCTGCTCGAAGATGAAGTGAAACAGCACACAACCGAATTCAGCCGTATGATTGATGCGTTCGGAGGCACAGGCTCCCGCTACAAGAAGGGGAAGAAAGCCCGGCAGCATTCAGAGAAATGGATCCAGCAGGTCATCAAACAGGTGCGCTCCGGTGAACGGCAGCCACCACCTTATACGGCAGCCTATATTATCGCGATGCACACAGAACGGAATGGAAGAAAAATGGATACCGCCACTGCCGCGGTCGAACTGATCAATGTGCTGCGGCCGATTGTGGCCATTGGGCGTTTTATTATGTTCGGGGCGCTGGCTCTTCATGAATATCCGGCCGTCGAAGAAACACTGCGCACAACGGACAATGAAAAGTACACCCGGATGTTTGTCCAGGAGCTTCGGCGTTATTACCCATTCGCCCCGTTTATCGGCGCCGTCGTGCGCAAAGATTTTCTCTGGAATGAATACCGGTTGAAAAAAGGGACGCTTGTAATCATGGATATTTATGGAACAAATCACCATCCGGAGCTCTGGAAAGAGCCTGAAGTGTTTCGACCGGAACGGTTCCGGGACTGGGAAGGGCATCCATTTTCATTTATCCCGCAGGGCGGCGGTGATCATTATACCGGACACCGCTGTGCAGGAGAATGGATTACCATCATGCTCATGAAAACAAGCATAGAGTTTTTAACCGGACACATGACGTATCAGGTGCCCGCGCAGGACCTGTGTTATGACATGGCGCGGATGCCGACGCTTCTGAACAGCGGCTTTATCATCGAAAATGTCAAGGCTCGTTAATCAACGTTATCTTTGGTAACCATCAGCACTGCGTCTCTCCTTTTGGTTCATGTAAACCAAAGAGGGGAGATGCCATGGCTGACTATTCTGTAACATGCGGGATATAATGAGAGACATAAATTCAGCGGGCCTTTGCTTTTATATATTTTTCTTCTTCCACTCTCCTTGCATTTTTCTTATCGGTGACACTGATATATATGGTAACAATAATACAAGCTAACAGTGTAGAATGAAAAAGCACATGGAGAGTGTTCGGCACAATTCCGTGAATAACAGGTAAAAAAGAATGGGTATCACCAAACATATTATTGTACCTCTCTATTCTTTGTTCTGCCCCGTATCCTGAAAAATATGGAATCCACCAATCTATTAAAGCCCCGCTGAAAATAAAGCTTTGGTGAATAATTAACCATAACTTTACCAAGAGAGGGTAATGTTTTCCGATGAAAAACAATGCCATTCCCATTAATAACAGCACTTGCCCCGCGCCAAACAACGTAACAGTAATTAGTTCTCCTCTGGAACGATCCGCAGAAATGGCCTGAACGTCATTTAATGCCCCTAAGGGCACCAAGTCTTGTGTTATCATAAATAAAAATATAAAACTTAACCCGCCAATTAATAGCTTTTCCGATTTACGTACGTTTCTTTTCATTATATCCCTCACAGCAGCTGCCTGCTTCACAAAAATAGGGGGGCTCAAATCATACCTTTGACCTATCAGATACCTACTATGCCTAATAACCGCTTTGTCATCGATAACGTCAACGTTCTTTAATCACGAATGTCTTCGGTAACGACCATGACGGCCATACCGTCATGCCCTTTTTCTCCGACAGTCTGGAAAGCGGTCGCGTTCACCCGCGGTTCCTCAGCGGCCTTTTCGAAAAAACGGCGGATGCCTGTATTTCCGGCACTTTCCCGCTTCGCATCCGCCACCTCGCCGCGGCGGACGACGTTATCGCAGACAATCACCGTGCCTTTTTGGGATAAATGGAGCGCCCATTCGAAATACGACGGCGTGTTCTCCTTATCCGCATCGATGAAAATAAAATCAAACGTGTCGTTCTCAAGCTCCGGCAGCGTATCCAGTGCCGGCCCCTCCCTCAGTTCAATCAGGTGATCCAACCCGGCTCGTTGAAAATGGGCGCGGGCGGTGGCAGCATGATGGGCATCCGCCTCCAGAGTAACCAGTCTCCCGTCCGCCGGGAGCGCACGAGCCATCCATAACGTGCTGTAGCCGCCCAACGTGCCTATTTCGAGGATGTTTTCCGCTCTGCACATCTGGGCATAGAGCTACAGTAATTTTCCCTGGTTCGGGGCGACTTCAATGGAAGGAAGCCCCTCCTCTGTGCTTTTCCGGCGGACCGTTTCCATTTCTGCATCTCTAATGTCGAGCGCTTCCGTCAGATAGCGGTCAATCGTTTTCCATTCTTCCCGTGATGACATGGTACACGTGCCCCTTCCTGTTGATAACATAAAAACACCCTGTATTTCTTCGATCAGCCGGCTGCAATCTCCTTCTACCTGGTATAGCAAAAATGAACGGACCGGCACGTCAAATTTACAAAATATGATTAATTTACCAATGATCTTATGGAATGTATAATGGTAAAAGATTCTATATTAAGAAAATGGAGGGTTTAAATGAAAGGGAAACATGTTTACCTTTTCTTTTATTGGTTCATCCTCATGTGCGGGGCGGCTTCCTACTATTACGCTTTTATTGAATACGGTTTTATGGTTACCGTCATGGTAACGTTCGTTAGTGGTCTGAGCGCTGTGCTCATTGCCAATGCAATACATAATCGTTTTTTAATGTCCCGGGTGTATTTATGATTTTGAGTCCACTTCTTTTTGTGGGGATAACAGTCTTAATAGAAATCATTTGATAACAACATGCATGTCGCAGAACGATCCCGGGATTGCCGGATACCCGACCCCAACCGGCGGAGGTGTTGCAATTCCCCCCCCCCCCCGTCATTACTTATCAGCATGGAATCAGTCTAATAGTAAAACAGACGGCAGACTTGTGTCGGGGTTTTTCCATCTCAAAAGCGTGTATAACTGTCCTGTTCTGCCTAGCATCAAGCCAAGACCCGAAAAATCCTTCTCCACCCCGTTATTCCAGCCGGAATCCTCCATTTCGCTTACGTATTTACTCATCCATGCATCGATGGTTTGATCTATTTCCTGTTTTCTACTTTTCAGAAAAGGCGCGTTTCTGATTTCAAGTAAAATATCCAAATTACCGAGAAGACCGTGGCATAAAGAATTTCCCTGCTTGTGATCGGCCCCGTTCTGTATCGTCGTTGTTAACGCATCATCGATATGATTTACCTGACACGCCGAACCCATGTTTTGCTGGATAAGGACTCTTCCCAGTAAAATACCTGCCGCCCCGTGACACCAAAAGGGGTGGGAATAGGCCGTGTAGTCTTTTCGATTGTCTATCCAATCATCTCTCTCTTCATTAAATAGTATATCTTCATAACGCAGGGCCCGGTTTATCACATCAGATACCTGCTCTTTTGTTTTTATCGAAGAGACTGCGGCGTATTCCGACAAAGCAAAACAAATACCGGTCAGCCCATGAGAAAATCCCGCCAGCACGTTATTGTTAAAGGCTTGCTTATCTGCCCAGTACATTGTGTCTTCCTGCACGGAAGCTCTGGCTGTCAATGATTGAAAAACAAGGTCTGCAGCCTTTTTGGCAGAGATAATTTTGTGTTTTTTATAAAGTAAAGACAACACTTTTAGTACGCCTGCTGCGCCCCCAATGAAATCGAAGGAGGATATATCTTCATAATGAGCAATCACCTTTCCACAGAAATCCTCATATATTTTAAATGCTTGTTTTTCATTTATCATCTTCCACTCTCTTAACTTTTCCGTGAAATATACGTAAGAAGCCACACCGTAATATGCTGAAAAATGGCTGCTTAGGAGACTGTTGTCCAACAAATGTTTTATGGAGCGAAACGTATCCTCCCCTATAGTTTTAAAATCTTCACCTTCTTCATGAGCAAAAGCGGCTAAATACAGAGTAATCCCGGAAAGGCCGTCGTATAACCCATAACTTAAGGGACCGGCTGTCATTTGACCGCCGGGGCTGACCGCCAGCGAAAGCCACTGAATGTGGTCATTGTACTTTAGTTGTTTATTTATAATATCCCTGGTTTCTGTTTCAATAAAATTTTGGATAGAATTTATTTGTATGGGCCATTTATAAAAATTACTTCCGGATTCGGTTTGTTGCTTTTTCCCATTATTGGCCCGTGAAGCTGCGAGGGAAATATTAATTAATTCCATTTGGTACATTAAATCTTCATCAGACAGATGTCTCATTCGATATTGGACTTCATGATTTGGACTGTCCTGCAGCAATTCACAGGGAATCAAAGTGTCTTTGCTGCTGTAAAGCATACGATGGCGAAAAGAAGCATAAAAGTAGGGAATGTCCCCTCCATATAAATCTTCTATTTCATATGGCACAATTTCCTGAAAGGTGCGAATGGAGGCATAGGAGGTATCAAAAAAAGATAATATCCGCTCTCTTTCTTCCGAACGCCCCAGATACTTCGGATGCAGCAATGCCTGCAGAAAGCTCGCGTAAATATAGGTCGGGCGTACAATAATTCTTACCGGAAAATCCGGGAACGCCCTGATAATAGCTATGACCATATCTGCATGAGCCTGGAAGAACCGATAGACATGCTCAAACCCTTCCATAAACTCTTTTTCAAAGCCGAAAACTTCCATTACCCGTCCGTTGCAAATTGGAAGATTCATGCTTCGATCCATCTCAACGGTTACTTTTTTTATGCATATATGATCTGTACCGGGATATAACACTTGTTCTTCATCATAGGCTTGATTTTCCATTTTGGAAAGCCCGCTTAAATTTTTTGAACCTGTCTCTTCGGGATGCGATATATTATCCAGTAAAAGTGACTTATAAACCGTCTGACTTAGAAAATCAAAAAGCTGGAGCGGCTGATCCTCACGTGCACCCCCTCTGAAATCCAACGTTGGTTGAAATAATGTTTCTAAATCAAGCAAAATTGGCTTGGCTTCCTGAGCGATAATATTTTCATAATGAAAGTCCGTACCTTTAAACATATACACAAATCCCAGATGCATACCAAGCTCTTTATAAAATATCCCGGCATCCTCTTCGCGGGAGCAGGGGGAGAAACGTATAAACTCCTGCCAGCCATAATCCCCTTTATCCAGCGTTTTCGTTGTTTTCAAATCCTGTTTATTCTGCTCGTTAAAACACGCAATTACCTTTTCGTATAAACAATCGGCTTTTAACGACCTTGGTTTGTAGACAATCTTATCGTTTTCACATTCCAACACAGCGACGCTGCTTCCATTCCTGTGGGTATCTCCCGCATCAATCGTCAACCTCCGCAATTTACCCGCTTTTTTTCCCAGCATGTTTTCAATTTGAGAATAGTCATCTTGAAATCGTTTTATGATTAGCGTACAATGATGAAGAAAATTCTTCTCAATGGATTTCATCATTCGCAGTAATACAGGATACTTATCCAGCATATTCCATATGTAATCGGATCTTTTTAACTTTTTACAAAATGCCTTATAATGTTTTGACTCATCCGTAGAATCTACCGTATCAAAGGTTTGATGAAATTCGAATATCAGGACTTTTCGTGTGATCTCCATGATTTTTCTTTTATAATTCTCTGCTAAAGAAAGGGATACCGCTTCTTTCTGAACCATGGTATCCGATACCTTATTTAATTCATCGTCTAAACTTTTTTCAAACCAGGACATGATATGAGCATAAAAAGGGGCAAATAGTTCTTCTTTTTCCTCTTGTGAAGAGACGCTTCTTTGGAGAACGTTAGGATCGTTTGTTTCATTCATGACCTCCATTGTATTTTCTCCTTTCGTACCATTACTTTTAAGCTTTTCAGCAGGTATTGAAAAAACAATACCCCCCCTGAACGTCTACCAGGATCATCCAGGGGGTTATTGTCACCCATTGTACTGGGCTGTCCCCTTTAGACAGCTCTTATAAGTACATTAGTCATTGCAGGGCTTTACGACAGAAGCGCATTTTGTTGTCGGGCAGCCCCAAGCAGAAATGGGAATGGTAACCGTTGTCGTTGGATGGCTGGCAGGCTGTTGATCACTATCTGCTGCGCCGGCCAGGTCCTTTAATTCCTGCTCTGTGATTTCTTCTACTCCATTGTACTTTTTCATCTTTCTCACCTCCTTTCAGGGAATTCAGTTCAACTGGTTGATTCCAACTCTTCGGTGTCATTTGTTTTCCATTGTTTTAACCTGCCTCCATCTAATTCATAGATCGACTCAAATTCCTGAATTACATCCGTGCGATGTGTAATGGAAATGATGGTAATCTCTTTATCATAAAGATGTTCCAGTATTCTTTTTTCTGTCTCTTTATCAAGATTGCTGGTTCCTTCATCTATTAGAAGAATCTGCGGATGTTTCGCCAACACGCGTGCGATGGCAATTCGCTGTCTTTGACCTCCGGAAAGACTGATCCCATTTTCCCCTATAAGCGTGTGATATCCCATGGGAAGGGTCAGGATAAAGTCATGAATACAGGCGTCTTTTGCTGCCTGAACAGCATCTTCATCCGACACAGCCTCCGTAAAATATTTAATATTATTCAAGATTGTGTCATTAAACAAATGAACGTCCTGTACAATGTATCCTATCTTTTCTCTTAGTTGAATCATATTGATGTCTTCTACGTGGTGCGGCCCAAAATGAATGGAACCTTTCGTAGGTTGATAGAGTCCGGAGATCAGTTTAAACAAGGTAGATTTGCCGCTCCCCGTTTTTCCAATGAAAGATACTTTTTCCCCGGGGTTTATGTCGAAGTTAATATCAGTTAACACTTCTTCTCCATTGTCATAGCTGAAAAAGACGTGGTTCAGGGTGATTTTATCTTTGGAAGGATTAAATACAGCATTACTGTCTGCGTTGTATGGTTCGTCTTCTTCCTCAAGAACCGTTTCAATCCGATCCACCATTTCTTCCACCATTTTGACAGACTCCAGACTGCCGATGATGGAACCAAGCGGTGTCATAAATCTTCCAGCAATGGTAGAGAAAGCGACTACCGCACCAATGGTAAGACCATTTTGCATCCCTATCCAAACACCAACAACTAATACAAATAACGGCAGAGATAAGTTAACAGCGTTGGATACTCCGCCAAGTACCGCTGATGTGTTCATTCTTTTGGAAAAATATCCTATCTGATCGTCAAACAGGTGATTCATTTGGGATTCAATAGACTGGGTGTTACCGACAGTTTTTATAAATGTCATGGACCGCAGCAGTTCCACAAGCTGACTTTGAAATTTAGCCTGACTGTTTACTTCTTGTTTCGTAAACATTTCAATCTTAGGCAGTAAAATAATAGTAAACAGGATTTGCAGCGCAGCTCCCACAAATACCAATACAGACAGTAATGGTGAGTAATAAAGCATCACGATACAAAAGACAATTAACAGGCTGATATCCAAAATAAGGGTGGATGCCAGTCTCGATATGATTTCTCTGATGGCGGCTATATTGTGAATTCTAGTTGCTATATCTCCAGACGTATTGACTTCAAAGAACTTCATCGGAAGTGAAAAAATTTTCTTAATAAATTGATTGGTTAATCCCTTATTAATACGGACCTGCAGTTTAATAATCCAAAACATCCGCAGCAGGGAAAGCCCAAAGAACAACAGAGCTGTAATTCCTGCCAGAGCAGCGAGAACATCTATCTGAATCATGTCCTGCCCATTTCCCATGAAGGTGTCAATAAGATACTGCGTCAAAAATGGGGTTACAGCATTTAATCCCTGAAACACAAAGGAAAGTAAAACAATATACACCAGCATTTTTTTTTCCTGAAACAAATACCTGCCTATTTTCTTTACTAACGAATCCCCTTTAAGTCTTTTCTCCGTTTTACTGGTCCCGGCTTCCTTGGTGATGGAAACAGCAATTCCAGCATAGGATTCGTAAAATTGTTCAAGTGAGATTTTCTTTCTACCCGATGCCGGATCAATAATAGTCGCATGATTTCCTTTGATTTTTTCAAGCAGGACGAAATGATTGTGTTCCCAGTGAACCATTAATGGAAAATTCAGTTGATTGTTTTTCGTTTCTTCCTTAAGATTGGGTACTTTATAGACTTTGCATCCATAACCATATTCTTCGGAAAGATCTCTTAAGTGCTTCAGGCTTGTACCGTCTCTTCCTGTAAAATTACCTTTTTCTTTCAATTTTCGCGGGTCGACCTTGTATCCCTCGTGTCGGCTGATCAACATGGCCAGACAGGCGATCCCACAATCATATTTGTTTTTCTGCATGATTACTGGTGTGTTCTTTTTAAACATCATAATTGTTGCCCCTTTGGGGATCTGATTTACCAAATTTAAGGTTTAAAATGTTGGGAACCCGCTCATCACAGGCAAAGACCAGACCATAGACGATACCTGCCATACCGACCATCAGATTTGGTGCCTGCACGCCTTCTCCGACTCCGCATTTGTACCCCCTTTGTTCGCCGTTTTTCACACTCTCCAACATGAGGTTTTGGGCTGTTTCTACAATACTTGGCTGGTTCGCCTCACGTCCGTACTCTATTAACGTGATCGCATTTCCAACATCCCCGTGACACAAACTGTGTTCTCTTCCGAATCCGTCGATGAAAATATTATTAAATGCTTTTCTTCTATCTATTTCCGCCTGGTGAGCCAAACTTTTCTTATAGGAGCGGGCAAGTCCCATACGACTTAATAGAATTCCCGGTGAGCCATGACACCAGGATGAGACGGAAGCTTCCTCTGTTTCTTTTCTTCTATCCATCCAGTTATTTTGAATCATTTGGTTATTTTCATAATTCAATCCTTTTGTGATGACTCTAAACATTGATTCATCCTGCAAATAATCATTCAGCATGGAAAGAGCATAAATGATCCCGGCATTACCATGAGAAAAACCGGTTAATGGCTGTTCCGCTATACCTATCCAGGAAACCTGTTCCTCGTTAATTTCTACCGTGTGTTCCATTAAATACGTGCCGCATGCAGCTGCGGTTTTTAAAAACACTTCCAGCTTCGTCTCTTTGTAGCAGTTTATTAATACAACGATCGCACCTGCTGCTCCGCCAATAATGTCAAATTCTTTATCTTTATATAGAAGTTCCGGAATTTTATCGGTAAGTTCCAACGCTGATGTTTTATATTTCTCCTCCTGTGTAAATAGATAGAAATTCATAAGCACATAGATAATGGAAGAAATCCCTGTAAATGCTCCAATCGATAATGTATCTTCTTTCCTATCCAGTGTATCCCCTACCTGAAATCGCGAATGAAGGTCTGTTGCGATATCTTCGGCTGTCTCCCTGTACTTCTGCTTTTTCGTGGTAACCCACAAAGACAGATACATGAGGGCCATGCCGGACAAGCCATTGTACAAGGTATCCCCCATTGGTGCTGATCTCCATTGAATCTCATCTACTCCCACCGGAGTCGAATTAATCCAGGAATAATTTTTCCTGCCTTGATGAGTACCCTGAAAAGATTCGGCATAAATGACTTCTGCCAGTTCTTCTGCTTTTTGTACTAAATAGCTACGAGAGACAAACGGAGCAGTATAATTATCTGGATATTTCATTTGAGATTGTTTCAATGTCTTCTCTCTGTCATTGGCGGTGCCAAGCATTGATAATCCAATCAATTTCCGTTGGAAAATCAGATCTTCCTCGCTCAGATTTGTGATTTTCTCCCTGACATGCTGCAAAGGGGAACAACGAAAATAGTCTGATATGCATTTATTTCTGGAAGACCATAAATCGGTGGAATCTATCGGTAATGTGAAGTAAGGAATATCTTCATTGATTAAATCACGGTATTCATGCTTGGCAAGCGGCCTGTAACGTTGATTTTCACTCGCATCCTTCCAAATGTTTGCCAGATATACTTCCCGATCCATCGTGTTATGCAGAAACCTCGGGTGTAAACTTAACTCATGGAATGAAGCATATTTTGCTGTTGCTTTTGGAATAAAACGGACAAAGACTTCTTCCCTTTCCTTAAACTCTTGTATCTTATTAAGAATGTCCCCGGTATTGTCCATCATGACCCTATAGACTTTGGTGAAGCCATTTTCTATTTCATGAAGGTATTCTTTGGAATCTACAAATTCCCCGTTTAATTTCGGATGATTCGGAGAAGATGTTAACGACACATATTCTCTTTCAATTTTCATATTTTCCTGATTAGGATTTTTGATCTGCGGCAGCTTCATAAAGGACTGAACTTCTCCCTTCCGTCCAATACCGCTTATATCCACATCTTTTTCACCAAAAAAGAATGGCAGTAAGCCTAAAGCCTTCACAGAAACATTTAACTTATCTTTCGCTTTGTCGTAAGCATCTGTTTTTATCTCTTGATCATAGGGGATATGAAATAATGATTCTAAATCTATCAGTACTGGATAACTGCCGTTTGCAATAAGATTTTCCGAATGAAAATCCACAGCATTTAAAGCGTACAACAGGGCGATCTGGCCGCCTATTCTGCGGTAAAAGTTTTTAACTTGTTCCTCCACGGAACACTCTTCATAATGAACAAACTCCATCCACCCGTAATTTTTCCTGGAAAGGACCTGGGGATTGTACAAGTGGTACTGTAACTGCCCGATTTTTTCGTTTACAAAGTGGGTGAGTTCCTGATACAGAAGATCTATGGTTAATAAACGGGGTTTATAAATCAACAGATGATTCTCTAAGATAAGTTTAGCAACTTTTTTGCCGTCGCAATGACTGTCGCCCTGCCCCATTTCTATCGTTTCAATCTGCTCTGTTTCCTCTTTATGAAATATATGGCGGGCAATAGCCCATTTATCCTTATCATATCTGGAAAGGACTTCATTAGTTATCTTTTTAAACTTTCTTATTTCATTTGCAATCACTCTTAATAAGGTTGGATACAGTTCGAAAAATTGATTCATATAATCCGCATCATTTAAGAGTTTCTCATTGTAGTAGCGATATTTTTCTTCTTTAGAATTTCCTTGTAATGTTTTCTTTTCTTTATTTACATTTAAATCAAATACCAGTGTTCTATAAGATAGTTTCAATACATTGCGTTGAAATTGGTCAGAAATGTCTTCCAGAAATTTATCTTCATTTTTGATAATATGTCTGCTCTTTTTAAATTTATGGGAATTTATTAAATCTTTTGCAAAATAAGTGCATATTTTTAATCCAAAGGTATGAAACATAATATTGTCAGAAAGATCCGTTTCGATTATTTCCTGTCGGGATAATTGCTCTTTTATGTATTGGTAGAATTTTATTCTATAATTACAATCATGTTCCGTAGTGGCGTAAAGCCGGTATACTTTTTCTAAGGAGTTGATATCTAATACGTTGATTAAGCTTTCCTCAATTAATTTGGTATCCCCTTTATATACAATATCGATGTTGCGGTTAAAGAGTGTGCCTTCTACTTTAGAGTCACCTTGACCTATTTTTTCCCTGCTCTTAAGAATATCGGTAAACAACATCATCAACTCCTTTTTCATAGAAAAGGAAGAAGGGGAAAGAATCCCTTCTCCCCAACAATTTTTCATCTGTTGATTTTTTCTCTAAAGTCTAGCACCAGCAAGTATGTGTCGGGCACATGCCGCATTCCCAGGTAATGGTGCAATAGTCACCGTCATTTCCCTGAGAAATGCCCCGCGGTTCAGCATCTGCACCGCCACTGATAGAACTTAGCGAAATGTCCTCTAATTCTTGTTCTACATCGCCAGCCACCGCATAAAACTTTTCTTCCATTACTACATCCTCCTTTTTTGGTCATTTATCTTGTTCAATTTTATCGTAATATATTATTCAGAATATTTCACCGAAAACTTGCGTGCGTTACAACGAATTTTTTATTTGCAGGATTCCGAAATAATAAAGGACCTTATTTCGATAACATCATTTTTTCTATCTGCCATATATAGGAAGGATTTGTTCGGGGAAAACTATTTCGGAAAGAGTTGCGCTTTAACGCAAAAAAAAATTCCTTAGTATCTTGTGTCGTTTATGAAAACAACACGGATAAAGGAAAATTTCATCTAGCTCATAACAGGACATCAATCCGCCTGTTCGTCTTTTCATATACTGTAGTGGGTAATCAGTGATTTCCTGCTGGCTTCAGCTAAAGCTCCAGATCTCGATTTCACATGTAACTTCTTAAAGATTCCGGTTAACGTATATTCTACGGATCGTTGGCATACTAACATCTTATTTGCAATTTCTCTATTGGTTAAGCCTTCTGATATATACACGATAATTTTCTGCTCCCTTTCAGTTAAGGTAACATCATTAAGTTTACGAGATGAAAGAGGAGGATCGGTTTTTCTATCCATTTTTCTTACCTGACGCAGCAAGCTGGTAGGTAGTACAGTTTCTCCCTGTATCGCACATTCTATAGCAAAACATACATGTCTTGGCGATGCGGTTTTGTTGATAAATCCGCAGACCCCCGCTTCTACAAGGGAATTAAAATAGACATGGATATCATTATCTTCGGCAAAGATTAATATTTTTCTCGCTGCGTCTTCCTCTAAAATCTGCCTGGATAATTCTATTCCATTTACATGAGGCATATGTAAATTCATTAAAATAGCATCATATTCGTGTTGGTATATTCTTCTCTGTACCTCTCTGCTGTCTGTGACGATATCCACTCCCATGGACCTGTTTTTTTCTAAGACTAACTTAATCCCTTCCGCTACAATTTCATGATCGTCCACCAAAAGTAGTTTATTCATACTATTCACCCTTAACGATGGTTTAAAGTAAAACTTAGAAGGTGGAAATAAAAGATGACGGTTCCCAGCCCTTTGGCCGGGAAACACGGCCGGCCTTTTCATCAAGTATCCTCTATCATCTAAACAAATTGAAACGACAGATAAATAGCATATGTCACAACATAAACAAGAAACAGCACTGTTAACCATTTACTAAAACGGCGGATTCCCTGCAGACCGTAGTTCAAAATACTGCCGATAAACAGTACCAGCGCACTGCCCAAAGAAATCATTGCAATAATGAATACAATTTGTTCCATTTTTTCCTCCATTTCCTTTAATGATAAACGATTTGCTGTTAACTCATTCGTGCTTTTTGCGAATACTTATACAGCCCGAACAGCGAAAAGCTGATATAAATGAAGAAGAGAAGTCCTCCCCATAACACAAGTTCCACACCTTCATATCCCATCGCTGCATCATAAAACTGGATCGCTACCCGGTAAATGAACGAAAACGGAAATACGATGGATACATCAGCTCCCAATAAAATAGTCGTAATAAAAATAGAGCCAAGACCTGCCGTGACAACACTTAAAATATTTTTCGTCGCAAATGCCAGCAGAGCCGCAATCGGAATAACCAGCAGTGTTAATACAGTGAATAGAATCGATGGAAGGAATCTGGATAAAACGTCCATAACCCCTGTTTCTGACCTGAAGAGTATCCACAGCGTAAACAAATGAACCAAATGATTGATAAGTGATGTCGCCATCAGCAGCAAAAAGGTTGCGGCCATTTTCGAAAACATTAAACGGAAATTATGAAATGGGTAAGAGATCCAGTTTAACGTCGTACCATTTTGAAACTCTGTATAGAAAAAAAAGCCGGAAAAAATAAATACAAGAGCCGGGAATAAAATGGCGTATTGGTTAAATATAAAGAAATAATAGTTACCAGGATCCATCGCGCCTGTTGCCAGCATTCCTCCGGTGTTAATCAGATAAGGGATAAAGCTGATCACTAATATAACGTATACCATTTTCTGTCGTTTAAGCTTCATGCATTCATTTTTCACTAACAAACTCATTGGGTTCTCCCTCCGACAGCAGTTTTAAATATAAATCTTCCAGAGACAGTTCAAAGACATCGAGTCTTTCTATGGAAACCTGCTCTTTTATCAGAATTTCCTCGATTTCTTCCAGGGAAAGAGGAGAAACAAATTCGACCTGGTCCCCTTCACGCAGCACCATATGAGCTTTCAGCTTTGACATAAAATCCCGGTTCATCTCAAAGGGAGTACGAAGTTTATACAAAAAGTTGTCCGATACATCCATGTTAATCGTTTCGAATATCACTTCCCCGTGATTGATAAAAATTAATTCATCTGCCATTAAATTGATTTCATTCAACAAATGACTGGAAATAACGATCGTTGTATTGTTTTGTATCACTTCTTTAATAAGCATTTCCCTTACTTCCTTGATCCCATGAGGGTCTAATCCATTGGTAGGTTCATCAAGGAGTAACAGCATCGGCTGATGGGAGATCGATCTTGCTATGCCCAGCCGCTGCTTCATCCCGAGTGAAGTATCGGAAAACAATTTATCTTTTTCATTGTAAAGCCCGACTGTTTGCAACAGGGCATCAATACGCCCCGCGGTGAACTGCTGCTGCAGATATCTCAAATGGAGTACTAAATTTTCCGATAGAGTTAAATTATCGTAAAACCCGGGAAACTCAATGATACTGCCGATACCTTTCAGTAGATCATTCCCTGGATGGTTATATAAATTTTCTCCCTGGAAATGGACGGTTCCGGACGTAGGTTGAAATACTCCCAATAACGTTTTTAACAATGTCGTTTTTCCAGCTCCGTTAGGGCCGAGCAGGCCATAGATCTTTCCTTTTTCAAAGGAGAGGTTCACATCTTTTAGAATTTGTCCTTTTTTCATTTCTACATGAACGTTTTCCGTTGTTAACAAAGAGGACATTGGTCTGCACCCGCCTTTCGATTTACTGCCATTGTAGCTGGCGAAGGTTAAATCGAAGTAGGACGTGAGGTTAAATTCATGTTAAAAATGACCGCCGGCTCATGTAAAAAAAACTGACTTCCTAATGAAAGAAAGTCAGTTCTCTTTCGGGAGAATGGTGATTGTAGTACCACTGCTGCCGGTGGATACTCTTTTTTCGAGCTCCATCTGCTCCAGCATCATGTCGACAATAGATAAACCGATGCCGGCGCCGCTTTTCCCGGAGGGGTTGTGCATTCCTTTTCCCCGGTCCTGGATTTCCAGCATCGATGTTTCTTTTTCCATCTTTACGGATACATATTTTCCTTCTGCCGCATGACGCAGGACATTCTGCAGGAGGTTATCCAAAATCCTTCGGAACCATATTTCATCCACATTCCAGTGGATAGGTTCCTGTAACTCTACATCCATCTCAAAGTCCTGCTCTTCAAGGACTGGATACCAGGCGATCAAGGAAGAGCGGACAAGTGCTGCGATATCCTTCCACTGTCTGTTCATCGGCAGTTTTCCCTCACTTAATACTGTGAACGAGGAAAGGTTATCGATCAGGTCTGAAAGAAAAACGATCTTTTCATTGATGACGTGAACTGATTCCGCCATATCTTCCTTTAAGTCATGCTGATTCAGTTTGTGTACATGACCGTTCATGATAGACAGAGGTGTCCGTAAATCATGCGATAAGCTCGAAATGAGACGCTTTCGAATCAGCGCTTCTTGTTTTTCTTTCTCATGGCTTTCGTTTAATTGTTCGACCATTTGGTTAAACGAATGTTCCAACTGCCCTATTTCGTCCTCTTTTTCTATTTTCATTCTGGACGGGATAAGCTGGTTTTCATTGATTTCCATTTTTTCCTGCATTCTTACCAGGCGTTTTCTCGTTCGATTGAAAAACAGCCAGGAAATATAAATAAACAAAAACCAGAAGGACCCTATGGCAATGAACCAAATCGTAGAGTATTGATACTGCCCTACTCCAATGTTCGTTTCTAAATAAGAAGAAGGGATCTGCAAAAACGCATAGCCTCCGGCCTCTGCTCCCTCCAAATAGGCCGAGGTCGTGAAATACTCTCCACCACTTTCCTCCTCCACGTACTGAATCAGGCTGGAGACATCCCACTGCGTGCTCCCATTCTTTGAAGGGTCGTTTGACATCAGTAATTGACCGTTATCCTTTACCCAAAAGATAACAGAATCCGGATACCTATCCATATTCCGTAAGGATGATGTGATGTCCCGCGTTTCCCCTCCTTCCAGAGCATCCATCTCCCGGGCCCACGTTTCCTCTATTTCTTCCGGATCATAGTATTCTTCCGGTGAAAAATCAGCCAGCTGCGTAATGACAAGATAATATAGAAAATTAACACCTAAAAACGAGACGGGAAAGATTAAAACAGCCAACAGAATGATCAGTATGTATTTCGTTGATAACTTCACCGTCTCACCCTGTATCCCAACCCGCGGATCGTTTCAATAATCTCAGGATTTTGTGGATCTTTTTCGAGTTTCTGCCGCAAATAGCGGATATGAACGGTTAACGTTTTATCCCCTTCGATATACGGCTCCTGCCATACATTCGAATAAATCTGTTCTTTCGTTAAAATATGATTGGCGTTTTTAAGGAAAAAGCGAAAGATCTTAAATTGTTTCTCCGTCAGGATGATTTCTCTTCCCGTCTCTGTATTGACAATGTGATTAGCGTTCAGATCAATGCTCAGGTGCCGTAGTGTCAGGGTATCCAATCTGACTTTGTCGTACCGCTTCAACAGAATATCAATCCGCAGCAGCAGTTCCTCCGGATGAAAAGGTTTCGTCAGATAATCATCGGAAAACCCAAGGCCGGTAAGCTTATCTTCAATGGCGGTCCGGGCGGTTAAACAGAGAATCGGAAGACTGCTGTATTGTTCGCGTATCCGCTTCCCTAACGTGAAACCGTCCAGACCCGGAAGCATGATATCCAGCAGTAAAAGGTCCGTTTTATGCAGGTGGTCTTCCAGCTGCTGTCCTGATCGTAACCACGTACATTCATATCCTTTGTCATGAAGATCATGTAGGACTAAATCAGCTATTTCCTTGTCATCTTCCACATATAAAATATGATTTCCCACCAGCGCCTTCCCCCTCGTATCGAAATGCTGTTTATCTTCCTTTTAACAAAAATCCGAAATAATTGGAATAGGTCTCCCGCCATTATTTTAAGAGAGAGAGGCAGGTTTCATCTTAAATAATTATCGAAAACGTCTATCGTTTTCTCCATTGCCTGTTCGAGTTCACGCGGCACATGCTCCATAGGGTGGGCTGCATTGAAGGTATGGGTGCCGCCTTCGATGATAGTGAGGGAATGTTCGGATGCGGCATCGCGCATTTTTTCCGCGCCTTCCTGCAGCCAGCTGCCGTCCGCGTCTCCCTGTATGATATGCAGGGGGGCATGCATCTCGTTTATTCTACTCAGAATGTCGAATCGTTCTCTGTTGGATTCGATATCCTCCAGCAGATTGGCTTTGATCGGCATATCCTGGTTCGTACGTTTATTCGCAATGTACCCGGCACCTTTTTCACGAATGTCCTGTTTCAGTTCCTCCCCGAGAAAATCCACATCCGCTACCCCGTTCCAGGTGACGACTGATTTGACCTCCGGGTGTTCAGAAGCGAAAATAATGCTCGTCGCACCGCCCCGGCTGTGCCCGACAATGCCTGTGCGGTCCGTATCGAACATATCCGAATACGGAAGGTCCCCGTCTTTTGCTGCCTGAAGCAGCGCTTCCAGATCTTTCAGCTCCCGCGTATACGTATTTACCGCGAATTTGTCGAGTTCATCAAAGTCTTCCTTATCCACCCCGTTGCAGGAAAAGTTGAAACGAATCGCGTAATAACCGCTTCCTGCCAGTTCCTCCGCAGTATACGGGAAGAAGTTCCAGTCTTTGTATCCTTTAAATCCGTGGCAGATAATAACGACGGGACGTTTTGTTTGTTCTGCTGGAGCATGGACGTCTCCGCGGACAAACAGATTATTTCCAAGGTCGATCGTAAACGACTGCTGTTCGGTAGGTGTCATCGTTCATCTCCTCCTTTTCTGTATCGTATCATATATTTTTTTCATCCTCTGCCGGTTCTCAAGGAAAAAAAGAAGGTACGACGGGTAATCGAAGAAAAGTACGGATCCAGTCTTTCGCTTGAGGATAAGAGTAATGATAGTAAAAAACCTTCTAATTAAAAGGGCAGGTTATCATCCATTCTAGTTGTCTTTTGTTCCTTTTTTGTTTTCGGTTCATCTCCTTTATCCGGATTTGATTTGACTTTCCCAAACTTTTCTTCATATAAATCACGAACCCATACTTTCACCGGCGCTTTCCATGACTGGGAAGGAGAAGGTATATTTTTCACTAAGCTCTTTGGTGTCATACCGAGTTCTTTTGCCATGTGAATGTCAGCCTGGGTCAAGCGGCAGCGTTTTTTTGCTTCAGACCAATCGATATTTTTCTTATTCTTCCCCAATTATTTTCCTCTCCTCTACACCATAGATGACCATTATTTGCATAATAAATGGTTTAGGAATAAACCCAGAGCCACTCACTATATAATTCAATGAATTTGCTGTTCTCATTATTTTTATCCACGATGATATCTGCTAAGGGAAGTATCGTTTTTTTCATTCCGTCTCTGCATTCTACTAAAATACCGTAAGATTCATCCACTTTCATCTTTTGGTCCAATTCAACACAGGTGACCTCGGTTCCTGCCAGCTGCAAGGGGCCCACTTCTTCTTCATACACCGCCGGAAAAGGAAAACTCATATGCTGGAATAGGTAGTTATAGAATAGCTGCTGTCTTTCATACGTTACGCCGAGCATCTCAATCAGATCATTTTTCATATACAACTTTTCTATGTTCAGTTCTTTTCCGGCTATTATTTGAGCTGCTACGACCTCCATTTCATCTATCATAACAGGTTCATCCTGCTCCTCTTCCTTGACCGGATCCCGGGGTGCAAAAAAATCATTTATCATCGTCCACGTGTCAAATGGATTATTATCTTGTATAGATGCCGTGGCGAATTCATTGTCAAAATAACTCATTTTAAACATGTCTCTGATATTTTTTGATTTCTGCCCGGTGGTACTTTGCTTTGTGTTAAAAAACGTGTTAATATCATCCACTGTAGCATAAGGCTGGCTCTGCTTATCAAATAAAAAGTTGATCGTTCCCAAGGCATGTATAACAGCTGCTGCCCAAATTTCAATTTTACCTGCCACAAAAGGAACTTCCCTCTTTCTTGCCATCTTATTTATCAATTTTTCAATGATTTCATCATACTCTTCATTCAAATATGCTTGACTGAAATCTTTCGTTAACCGCATCAATTCCGTTTTCTTTTCCTTTACTCTTTCCTTTACTCTTTCCTTATATTCAGCCATAATATCCTCCCTTACTCCTCATTGTGTTTTTAGTATCCATCTGTGCCGCCCCCGCCGTTAGTGGTGATATACTCTATTATCTCTCTAATAGCTATTATAAAATACAATCCTCATATTTTGGGATTTTCTGATCTTCATTTCAATCTTTCTCCAGATTCATCCTGCAGCTTGCGATCGGAACAGTGATACCAGCTGAAATGTTTCTATTTTCTTCTCCCAGTTACGTTTAGCCAGTTCGCAAGTACGATAAACGTCGTTATGACACGTTCTAAGTTGCGTTTGACTGAGGAAGCAGCCGGCCAAACTGTCCTATGAACCATTCATACTTACGTTTACGGTATTTTTTCTCCCCCATTTGGCCGTATGGGACGAAAAAGCACAAAGCAGCTAACTATACTTTGCACTTTTTTGTCATAGAGTATATAACAAAACCGCCGTCATCAGCGGATCATTCCACTTCTTTTCTTTTTTATGTAACGTATCCTCCACTGTCTGTTCCAATTAAATATTTCCTTTTTCATAGATATCTCAGATCATTATTTCCTCCATCAATCTGATATCATTATAATATATTAAGTCTTTCTGTGATTTCGAATATAATAGGAGGAACCATTCCATATGGAGACGTTTGAAACATGGTATAAAATGTATCAGCCATATGTTTTCGCCATTGCCTACCGGATGCTGGGATCAATTACCGAGGCGGAGGATATCATTCAGGATATATTTATGGATCTTCATGAGCGGGATACGAGCTGCGTACATAATATGAAGGCTTATCTAGCAAAAATGACGACAAACCGGTGCCTGAACCTTTTACATTCAGCGCAAAAACGGCGGGAAATTTACCCGGGCCCTTGGCTGCCTGAACCTCACATCACACAGAGAGAACAACCTTTGGATAAAATGCTGCAGGAAGAGTCCGTTTCCTATGCCTTTCTCGTGCTGCTGGAACGACTTTCTCCTGTAGAACGAGCGGTATTCGTTCTTCGGGAAGCGTTCCGGTTTCATTACAGCGAAACAGCAGATATTTTACATAGAACCGAAAATAACTGCCGGAAATTATACAGCCGTGCCAAACAAAAAATACCCGACGAACCGGTATTTCCGGAGCAATCCAATCATACAGCCCGCCTTACAAATACTTTCCTGCATGCAGCGGAAACTGGGGACTTTGAAGCATTTATTAACCTGCTCACTGATGATGTTGTTTTTTATTCCGATGGCGGCGGCAATGTCAAGGCAGCCACCAAACCCGTTTTCTTCAAAAAACGTGTACGTGCTTTACTGCAGGGAATAGCAGCAAAAGGAAGCTTCAGCGGAAACCTGTACCCCATCCTTATTAACGGACAGACAGGTATCCTGCAGATACAAGAGGGGAGTCCTGTCAAGGTTATCTGCTTCAGGTGGGATAGAGAGCAGAAAAATATACAGAACCTGTACTTCATCTCTAATCCCGATAAACTGCCGGCGCTGTAGGAGAAACCGGGTTTGGGGAATCCTCCGGGGAGGATTTTTTCAGGTTTCTGCCCCAACAGCTTATGGGACGTTATCACCTTTTTTTCCTGCCTGCGTTTACGGTGTGCTTCCCACTAGTCTTGCAAATAGCTAACATATAATAACTATAATGAGAAATAATACTTTATTCTCGTGTTGAGTTTTCTTTAGTTCGTAGAAAGGGGATA
>NZ_FOXD01000012.1 GCF_900115625.1 Salibacterium halotolerans
AAGTCTATCCCTCTACAATAGGAGATTTTTTTAGGCTTGTAAATGAAAAATAACCCATAAATGATACTATAAGGAAGTTGTTTGCAAGACTAGTGCCATAATCCCGGAATAACGGACAGTTCTCCACGCAGAATGTCCAGTAAAAATTTTTACCGGACATTTTCCTATCCAATTTGTCTCTAACCTCCACTTTTTCTCTCCGCCCGGCAGCATGTAAATCGTAGAAGCGCTCTATCGGTTCCTTTTTCGCGCAGTAAACCAGTGGGGCTTAGACACCAACTAACCTACACAATGCGGGATGACGGTGGAATGTGTGGCGGCAAGCACAGTACGACTGCACCACAAACACACAAAAACCCGGACGCTGCGGTCTCCAACTGTCGTCCGGGTCGTGATACATATACCAATTGTCTATGCTTTTTCCCAGGTGGTATTCAGTTCCACACCCGCGGCTTCAAGTGTTGTGAACACGGGGCAGCGCGCGTCGGTCAAACGCTTCAGCTCCTGGACGCGTTCCTCTGACTCACTCGTTGTCACTTTGGCGTGGACGGTGACCGTCTGAAAATACGGCCGCACCCCTTCGACACCCTGCATGCCGCGCGGATCAATATCACCCGAGATATCAAAGGTCAGCCCCTGCAGGTCAAAATCCAGCTCTTTCGCCACGAAGTTTGCGACGACGTTTTCGCAGCCGGCAAGAGACCCGAGCATCGTCGTCAGAGGATCCGGGGCAGTGTCGTTTCCGCCCAGACTCTGCGGTTCGTCAATTTCAATGCGGTGCTTTCCCGATTCTGCCACGGTTTTCATGTTTTCGGATTCACTACTGATGTGAAAATTCATGTGCTGCGCCACTCTTATTTCCTCCTTTAAGAACGAATTTCTTTCATAATATATTTATCCAGCTTTTTCTTTTCTCTCCAGGCCTGCCTGCTGATATACGTCTTGCTGCCGCGGCGGTAGAAGCCTGTCCTGTGCCCCATATTCAATACAAGCGATTCTTTCTTCGGCGGCTTGAACGTTTTGAGCTTTGTTTTGCCGCGCAGCATACGATCGAGGTTTTCCTCCAGTACTTTTGCCTCCTGAAATGCCGTTATGCTGTCTTTGGACGTATTCACTTCCTCCTGCAGCACCGTTCCGGCGCCGCTTCCGAAAATATCCGGACTGCCGACCGTCTGCAGCGTGGAAGAAAGAAGCAGATATCCTTTATCGTCCACCGGCAGATCCGCATAATCAAAGATGAGCGGCGGTTTTGCTCCATCCAGCCAGAGCACCTGACCATATGGCAGCACTCTGCTTCCGGCGTATATGACATCTGCATCGATCCGCTCCACCGGCATGTTTTCATAAAGGAGCAGTCCCCGCTCATCAAGCAGATCTCTCACGTTGTCCCGTACATCTTTGTTCTCTTCCGGAAGAACGGGACCGCTTGTGATAAGGGTCACCGGTGTCTTCTTACGATTCGCCCTGCGCCATGCCTGCAGCGATAAAGCAAACTCTACGCCGAAAGCACCGCCGCCGGCCACAACAGGATATTCTGTGTACTGCATGCTCGCCGCTGTCATTGGAATTTCTTCATGCGGATTCAAAAACAAAGCATGATCACGCACCCCCGGAACGGTTCCAGTCTCCTGACGCAGTCCCATTCCGGCGGATAAAAGATCATACGAAAGCGACTTGCCGCTCTCGGTTAAAACCGTTTTCCGGTCCCGGTCCACAGCGGTCACTTTTTCTTCCAGAAAACGCCCGCCGTTTCTGTGGCAGAATTCCGCCAGATCGACACGGATATCTTCCAGGCTGTACTGATCCTCCATATACAACCCTGTCATTTCGGGAAAATATTTATACCTTGATGGCGAAATCAACGTCCATTCCGTGTCTTTCGGGGTGTTTTTTTTCCAATTTTTCAGAACAGAGAGATTGGCATATCCCGCTCCCACAAATAAGACTTGGTTACTCACTATGTGCTCCTCCTTTTTCCAGTCAAACGCACAAAGTGGAATGACTGCCCTGCAAATGTAAGTATCTACTGCCTATCTTCCTCTTTTCGACAATAGGCAAACATACACCTTTCCCGTTATAAACAAGAGGCTGCGGGGGCACCCCAAAAAGGAGGCCTCCGCATCAGGAGGCGCCCGTCGTATCTTCTTTATGGACGGCGTATACGACAAGTCTCTTTTCGTGCGTGCCGGCATTTTCATTAAATTCGCCCGTGCAGGTAATTAATTTCAGCTGTCTTCGATACGACCACCCAAATATTTCTTCCACGGGAGCATCGCTGCGATCATAACTTTTTTGGTTTTGAACAATGAATGTCTCCTGTTCTCCATTGTTTCCCCTTACGATGATCTCATCCCCTGCTTTTAGTTTTTCCAGTTCAAAGAAAACCGCAGGACCTGTTTTACTGTCTACGTGTCCGGCAAGAACAGCACTCCCCTGCTCTCCGGGACGGTAACCAGGCCCGTACCAGCCCACGTCTTCTACATTTTCCGGCTCCCCCATTTTGCCGCTCGGAAGACGGCCGACCTTGTTAACCGCTGCTTCCACCGAAATCGCCGGGATATTCACTGCAGCTGGTATGATTCCCTGTTTCTTCTTTTCATCCGTTTCTTCTGCCGTACTGGCTTGAAATGTGTCGGAAAGCGAGGTTTGCTCTGTTGTTTGTGAATCCTGCTCTGCTGACTGCTGCATTCCACCGGTGTTTTCGGTCACGGTGTTTGTACAGCCGGCCAGCAGAAAAAGCAGCAGGAAAATACCCATGATCTGTTTCATCGTACACCTCCTTTAGAAAGAACAGACCTGTGTTAAAAGTCAAAAGTTCTTCGCTGACATGTGGGGCATGTGCTGTAGACGGGTGCTTTTTCTCCAACGTACAAGCGTGGCATCTGGAGCTGGGCAGCGGTTGTACCGGCACGGAGCGGCTCCGCGGACACTAAATCGCCCCATAGCATACATAGTGTCCATGGAAGTAGAATCGGGGGATACTAAGACTCTCAGCCGGCAGATATTGTCCATTGGGTTTCCGCCGGCACCCACTACCTCCTGATTTCAGCGGCGTAGTGTCCACCAAACGGTGATCCGTGGACAATACGTTATTATTTTTCGATGGTAGTATCCACGGGCTGCGCCTTGTTCCCTCTGGAGACGCCGCCTTCCACTCCTGCCTATGATGAAAAGGGAGCTGTACCATTTGATACAACTCCCTTTTCAGCTGTTTATTACGCCTTTTTCCGGCGGTAACCGATAAAGAGGCCGGCGGATACGACAATCATAGAACTCCAGGCCATCATCCATGCGCCTGTCCCGGATGAGTCGCTCGTTCCGCCCATACCTGTTTTCGGCATTTCAGACGGCATATCTGTTTCAAAATCAGAAGGGTGCTGGCTCACAATCGCTCCGGACAGACCCTCTCCCACGCCAAACATGTGGCCATAGGCTTCTCTCATCTGATCATAAGCCATCTCATAGTCTCCGGCCATATAACTGTCAAACGAGCCGGTCAGTTGATCGACGTGCATCTGCAGTCCCTGCGCCAGGTTATCTGCATTCAATTCTCCTTCTGTCGCTGTCTCCAGAAACTTGGAAAACTCCATTCTGTATTCATCCAGATTGGACAGTGCCTGTTCTTTTGCTTCTTCATCGCCTGCTCCTGCTGCCTCAACATAATCAACAAAATACCCGATGTGCTCTTCCCACATCATTTTAAAATCTTCCTGCGCCTGTTTCCCGTATACCGAACCGATCTGGGCAGCAAGATCCTCTGTATTGCCCTGAAGTGCGGCGGCCGCGTTTTCAAAATCTTCCGCGCCGTCTCCGCCTTTCTGCATCGCAAGAACAGCCAGAGCAGCGTGTTCAGAAAGGGTATGATTCAAGCCTGCCCGAAGATCTGCAGCCGGAGTGGCTGGGCTTGTATTTCCGAAATCTTCAGGAAACTGATTCGTTACAGCGGTGGACAACCCTTTTCCTACCCCGTACATATGCTCCATGCTGGCGCGGAGATCACTGTACGCTTCTTCATAATTGCCCGCTTCATAGTTATCAAATGAACCGATCAACTGGTTCACATGCATCTGCAGCCCTTCGGCGAGAGCCGATGCTTCAAGTCTTTCGTTGGTTGCTGTCTCCAGAAACTCCGAGAAATCCGCGCGGTAATTATCCAGCGCGTTCAATGCTTCCTTCTGCGCCATGTCATTATCTTCTGCCGCGGCGTTCACGTAATCCACAAAATAACCAATGTGTTCCGACCACATGTTGTTAAACTGTTCCCCGGCTTCTTCCCCGTACACAGAAGAGATGGCACCGGTTAAATCTTCTGTATTCTCTTCCAGCGCCGAAGCGGCGGCGTCAAAATCTTCCGCGCCGTCTATGCCTTTTTGCATCGTGACTACGGCCAGGTAAGCATGTTCGGACAAATACTGGTCCAACGTCGCCCGCAGATCCGCGGCCGGTGTCGATACGGACGGCCCCATTTCTTCAGCTTTGGCTCCTGTTTTTCCTTCTTCCGCCGGCTCCGCTGCTAACCCTGGAGCGGCCGGCACCATGATAGCTGCCGCTAACGGAATCGCTGTCATCGTTCGTTTCAGATTCATCTTCCATCACTCCTTTAAAATGGTTTCATTGAGCTAACGCAGCAAAAGGGAAATTGGATCATAATTATTTAAAAATTTTTTCTGCGGCGGTATTCTGTTCCAGATCGGCAGGGTGAAAATCCATTAATAAGAAGTATCGAATAAAAAAGACGGAGCGGGGCTATCTTCCCGTACTCCGTCTTTTCAAATTAGCACCTTTTTTAGATTATGATAGAAATACAGAGAGCTGTCAGGACCATTCGGCCTGCATGACTACTTCGCCCTGGGGCTGTTCATTACCCGGCTGCGGTTCTTTCGATACAGCTACCGCATCCCAGTCACCCTGCCTGTTTTCCAGTTTATACAATACACCGCCGGCTCCTGCTTCATTTGTCGTAAAGGATCCGGCCGGCACAGGTGTACCATCTTCAAACAGCCATACCTGATACACTTCCTCATTCGTCAGTGCTTCCAGGTTCTGTGCCTGAACAAGAAGTTCGGCCGATTCGTTTTGTTCCACAAGCGCAGCCGTCCCCCCGCTTTGTCCCTCATCTGACGGGAGAAATGTCGCTGTCTGAATCGAATCCTGGGTACCGGGGGATGTGCCGCTTTCTTCGTCCTGAAGATCCGACAGAGCGGTCCGGGTATCCGATAACTCCTGCTCGAGTTCCTGATTCTCCGACGAAAGGTTTTGAAGCTGGGACGTCGTATAAATATTCATACCGAGCGAAAGAAGGAGACCGGCAGCAAGCGCCACTCCCGCCGTTTTCGTCCCGCTCCACGTTTTTTTGGCGGTGACACGTGCAGGTTCTTCTTGTTGGTCTTCTTCCAGAACATGACCAAGAACCCTGCCTTTTAAACCATCAGGCGGATCGACCTGTTTCACGTGAAACGCAGTATCTCCCGCGGCGTCTTCGATTTCCTGAAGCTCTTCACGGCACGTTTCACATTCCTGAAGGTGCTGTTCAAATGCCTGTTTTTCTTCTTCGGTCAGCCGGTCATTGATGTAATCGATAAGATGATGGCATGTTTTATTTTCCATGGTCGATCCCCCTTTCTTCCGCCAGATTTTCTTTTAGTTTCTGTAAAGCCAGCCGGATTCTTCCTTTCACCGTGCCGAGTGGAATATCACAGGCATTCGAGATTTCCTGCTGGGAATACCCTTGAAAATAAAACAGGCAGATCATGCGCTGCTGGGCATCCGGCAGCGTGTGAATGGCGCTTTGCAGTTCATCACGCTCTTCTTTGCTTTCGATTTCCTGTTCCACTCCGGGCATCTCTTCATGGCGGGAATCCCGCTCCTCCCACTCCACTTCCTGCGTCTTGTTTTTGCGGTTGCGGTCGATGGACGCATTGCGGGTCACAGTAAGCAGCCAGCTTGAAAACTTCCCCTTTTCCTCCCTGTACTGCCCGGATCCTTTGTCCTTCCACAGCTTCAAAAACACGTCCTGCATCACTTCTTCAGAAGCCTGCGAATCGTTTGTCATTCGAAAAGCAAAGGAATAAAGAAGCCTCTCGTATCTGTCATACAGCATTTCAAGCGCTTCCCGGTCCCGCTCCCGGATGCGGTCATACAACTCCTTATCGGTCGGTTTGTTCATATACGTATCTCCTTTGACGCCTCTGGAGAACCATTCATCCAGTTAACGTTAAAATGAAGGGATTGGATGTATAATGCCTGACATTTCCTCCAAAAGAATCAGTTTCTATTGTTATTCCCTTTGTGCCGCCATATATAAAGATAATGGTGTAAATAATTACCAGCGGACCGCATCCAGTACCTGAAATGTCCGGTCTATCTGTTCCGGACTCCATCCCCAGCTTTCGATTTCACGTTTCAGTTCCTTCATGGAAGAACGTCCCCTTACGAAACCATTGAGTCTTGCCGTCACCGTCGAATCCCGGAACGATGCTTCATCGGGATACAACGCAGAGAGGGTCTGCACCGCCTTTTTATACCGGCGCAGGAAATATTTCTGATGATAATTTTCCGCTGTATAAAAGGTGCTCCGTGCCTTGATTTCTGTCTGTACCGTTTCACCCAGCTCTTTTTCCAGTTCTGCTTTGGAAGCCAGTGCTTTTTCTTGCTGCTCGTTATTATCATACATCAACAGTGACATATACTGGCGTTTTCCGAACGGACTTTTCATCGTGGGATTATGATTCTGCCAGAAAAGGTCCAGCAGTTCGTCATAACTGATAATGGAAGAGTCAAACTTAATCTCAAGGGATTCCGTATGATCCCCTATCTTCCTGTACGTTGGTTCCGGCGTGGTTCCACCCGAAAAGCCGGTCCGTGTGCGGTATACTCCTTGAAGCTGCCCAAACTGGGCATCAGGTCCCCAGAATCAACCGAGTCCAAATACTGCGGTTTCCATGGTTGTCTCCCCCTTGTACATGATTATCCTTTCAGTTTAAAGGACTGCACTTCGCAATGCAAAAACGGTTCCGCGGCTTTTCTTTTCCATGCATGAAACGTTTTTTCACAAAAACTATAAATCTACTCTTGCATTTACCACCAGGTATAGATAAAATTTAAATCGTAACTATTACGATTTAAATGAAGGGGGACGTGTTTCTATGAAAACACTACTTAAGTGCGCTTTGTTTGTGTTCGCTGTCGGTTTTATTCTGGCAGGCTGCGGACAAGGATCCGATTCAAGTGGAGAGTCAGCATCGGGGTCTGAATCAACAGAGTCTGCTGAAACAAAACAGACATCCGGAAGTTCAGAAGAAAGTGAATCTTCCAATTCTTCCGATTCGTCAGAATCATCCGCATCAAAGGGGCAGAGTTCCGAAAGTGGATCGTCATCTGAAGAACATTCCCACAACCACGATCACAGTCATAACCACAGTCATGGTGAAGGTGAGGCACATAATCACAGCCACGGAGACGGGCACAGCCACAGCATGAGTGAAGAGGAACAGCAGATTTACAATGGCTGGTTTGAAGACAGCCAGGTAAAAGACCGCTCCCTGTCCGATTGGGAAGGAGACTGGCAGTCGGTTTATCCTTACCTGCAGGACGGCACTCTTGATGAAGTATTCTCCCATAAGGCAGAAGAAGGAGAAAGAACAGCTGAAGGGTATAAGGAATACTACACCAAAGGATACAAAACAGACGTGAACCGGATTGTTATTGAAGGACAAACTGTCACGTTCTATAAAAACGGGGAAGAAATGTCCGCGGATTATGCCTACGACGGCTACGAAATTCTGGAATACGAGGCCGGCAACCGTGGAGTCCGCTATATTTTTAAGAAAGAAGGGGACTCCAGTGAGGCTCCCGGCTATATCCAGTTCAGTGACCACGGGATTGCCCCGAAAGATGCCTACCACTTCCACCTTTACTGGGGAGACGACCGCCAGGCGCTGCTTGACGAAGTAACCAACTGGCCTACGTATTATCCGTCTGATTTAAGCGGGGAGGAAATTGTCCAGGAAATGAAAGCACACTAGAAGGTGGATTCAAGTAAGAAACGGAGCGGAGCGGGATTAGTTTCCCGCTCCGTCTTTTTTTGCGTTGGCTGCTAAAGCCGCACATTCAGCAGGTATTTCTTCTTACTTGGCTTGTAAATGAGCATATTTGGCCTGTAAGATAAGATTCGGCTGGTACTGCCTTTAATTTGGCTCGTAAATCACACTATTTGGCATGTAAACGGCAGAGTTTGGCTGGTATGCTCCCCTTTTCAGACATCCTGCCGACACAATGATCTTCCACACCCTTCTCTGCATATAAAAAACCTGCGGAAGATAAGCTGCCGCAGGCTTCTATGATCATTAGTTATTGACGTTTGTACGATTAAACGGAAGTCGCGCCTTGAGCACCGTCAATGCGGTAATAGGTCCCGGAAATAAACGAAGCACGCTCCGACCCGAGGAAGTGAATTAAATCGGCAATTTCTTCTGGTTCAGCATACCGGTTCATCGGCACACTAGCTTCGAACTGGCTTCTGGCGGATGCCGTGTCATCCGGGCTGGCATTGGATTCAATCGAACGCATCATCTGCGTGTCGACACCGGACGGCGCGACAGCATTCACACGAACACCATGATCGGCTCCTTCCAGGGCTGCCGTTTTGGTTAATCCAACCACCGCATGCTTGGACGCCACGTAAGGCCCCATACCCGGTGCACCTAAAAGGCCGCCATTAGAAGCAAGATTGACAATGGCTCCGCTTCCCTGAGCGGTCATTTCTTTCATCACATATTTTAATCCCGCGAAAACACCTTTCACGTTCACACCTAAAACGTTCTCCAGGTTCTCCATGGTTTGGTCCTGCAGATTGGCGAATTCTCCATTAATACCGGCATTGTTTACAAATACATCAACAGAGCCGTAAACCTCTTTGGCCTGCTGAACGTAATGAGCGGTATCTTCTTCTTTTGTAACATCGGCAGCCACCACCTGCACATCTTCATGATCAAGAGCTTCTGCTGTGCGTTCCAGTGCCTCTTGATTCATATCAACCAATGTTAATTTTGCTCCTTCCGCTGCGACCATTTTCGCAAAAGCGGAACCAATTCCACCAGCGGCGCCGGTAACAATGACACTTTTTCCTTCGTATGACATTCCATATCCTTCTTTCCTGAAAAATTGATTACATTATCATTATAACATCCGTGTGTCTATATCGAAATTAATCTGTCATTGATTCGTCACCTAAAGAGTTATTATTCATTTCGTAAAAAAAATATTTAACTTTTTTAAATTTATGAATCCCCCTTCATGAGCGTACTTGGAGAGTTTTTATCCCGGTTTCAAGGGAATGAGGGGTGTTGAAAAGTGAACGGGTTATTATTACGATAACAATTATTGCATACACAACATGGATTTGCATGCTTATCTACATATGTTTGATGATCTATTTTTTGAGAGAAGCTCCGGAACGTTCCAAAAAATAAAATATTGATGAAAGGGAGAGGTGAAAGTGTGAAACATGTAACGCCGGTATTTTGGATTTCGATTGCGCTTTGTGCTGCCCTGGTTATTTGGGGTGCTGTATCGCCGGGTCAGCTGCAAGGTGTAACAAACACGTTGACATCAGCCTTTTCTACAGGGTTTGGATGGTATTACTTAATTATTGTCGTCTTCATACTAGGGTTTTGTGTATACTTAATTTTCTCTCCATACGGACGAATAAAACTTGGGAGTGATGACGCCGAACCTGAATTCAAACTGCCTACCTGGTTTGCGATGCTTTTCAGTGCCGGAATGGGTATGGGGATGGTATTCTGGACAACCGCAGAACCGATCTCGCACGCCTTTGTGAACTCGCCTGAAGCAGAAACCGGGTCCCAGCAGGCTATCCGTGAATCGCTGCAGTATTCCTTTTTCCACTGGGGGATTCATGCCTGGGCCGTTTATGCCATCGTCGCTCTGGCCCTTGCCTATTTTAAGTTCCACCGCGGATACCCGGGGCTTATAAGTGCAACCCTTATTCCCCTTCTAGGTGAAAAAAGCATGCGCGGCCTGCCAGGCATCCTGATTGACGCACTGGCTGTTTTTGCGACCGTCCTTGGGGTGGCATCCACGCTTGGCTTTGGAACTGCACAGATCAACGAAGGCATGGCGTTTCTCTTTAATACACCGAATACATTTACGGTGCAGATTATCGTGCTTGTCGTTGCCACTGTACTGTTTATCATTTCGGCCTGGTCCGGTATCAGTAAAGGAATCAAACATATGAGTAACATTAACATGTGGCTTGGATTCCTCCTGCTGATCACGCTTTTCATTGTCGGTCCGACGCTTTATATTCTGGACATGTTCACGAGCACAACCGGAAACTACCTGTCAGACTTCTTTCACATGAGCTTCCGGAGTGCTCCGCTTGATGACGGCACTCGGGGCTGGATCGATGCTTGGACGATTTTCTACTGGGCCTGGTGGATTTCCTGGTCACCGTTTGTGGGCATCTTTATTGCCCGAATTTCCAAAGGCCGTTCCATCAAGGAATTTATGCTCGGCGTTCTCTTTGTGCCATCTGTTGTATGCTTTATCTTCTTTTCGGTGTTCGGTGTTTCCGCGCTGAACCTGGAACAGAACGGCATTGCCGAGATTTCCCAGTATCCGATGGAAACAGCGACGTTCGCGGTACTTCAGGAATATCCGCTCGGGTTTGTCATGTCGATCGTGACTCTTGTCGTCATCGCCATTTTCTTTATCACTTCCGCCGACTCTGCGACCTTTGTGCTCGGCATGCTGTCGACAAACGGATCGATTGAACCGGCCGGCCTGGTGAAAATTTCATGGGGTGTGGCAATGTCTTTTGTCGCCGCTGTGGTCATGTACTACGGCGGAACCCAGGGGCTGCAGAATACCTTAATCATTGCCGCCCTCCCGTTTTCCATCGTCGTTCTTCTGATGGGGGGTTCCTTCTTCAAAACCGTGCGGGAAGAACGAAGGCGGCAGAAGGAAAAAGAGGAAAAAGCGACATAATAAGGATCCATGGATAAATAAGATGACCACCCAACAAAACAAGCGGGCCATGCCTCTGTTGAAAGAGGCATGGCCCGCTTGTTCACTTAATCAGGACTGTTTTTTATTCAGCGACACGGCAATAGCCGCGCCGACTTCCGCGTTGCTCTTCACAAGGGCAATGTTAGCGTCCAGACTCTGCCCTCCGGTGGATTCCTGTATTTTCTGCAGCAGAAACGGCGTGACATCTTTCCCTGTAATCCCGAGGTTCCCGGCTTCCTGCACCGCCTCCTCAATAACTCCCGAAATGACTTCTTCATCCATGGCGTATTCTCCCGGTATCGGATTCGCGATGACCGCTCCGCCTTCCATGTTCATCCCCCATTTGGCATGAAGGGTGGCTGCCGCCTCCTCTGCTTCATCCACCCGGAAGTGGACAGGGTAGTCACTGGAACGCGTGAAAAAAGCAGGAAGCTGTTCTGTTTTATATCCCATCACCGGGACACCCTTGGTTTCCAGGTATTCCATCGTCAAACCGAGATCCAGAATGGATTTTGCACCGGAACAGATGACGGCTACGTTGGTGCGGGCCAGCTCTTCCAGGTCAGCGGAAATGTCCATGGAATATTCGGCACCCCGGTGGACACCACCGATGCCGCCGGTCACAAAAACAGGGATATCCGCCATGGCTGCACATATCATCGTGGCAGCCACTGTGGTCGCCCCGTGCTTTCCCGCAGCCGCCAAATACGGAAGGTCTTTCCGGGAGGCCTTCGCTACGTCTTCGGAGCGGGCAAGAATATCCAGCTCCTCATCACTAAGCCCGATTTTAATCTGCCCATCAAGCAGTGCGATCGTAGCGGGTACCGCACCTTGGTCCCGGATAATCTGTTCTACGTCCCGTGCCGTCTGAACATTCTGCGGATACGGCATGCCGTGGGAAATAATCGTCGATTCAAGCGCCACAACCGGCTTTTTCTCCTCCCGCGCGGTACGTACTTCGTCGGACAATGTTATAAATGTATTCATGATCTCTCCTCCATTCTTTTGTTTAACCAATCTGCCGTCATCGTCTCTTTGCCGGCTGTGTCTGATGTTAATACCGCGGCCGCCTGTATCATTCCCGCTTCTGCAGCTGATTTCACGTCCCATCCTTCAAGCCAGGCATAAAACAGGGCGGCACAGAAAGCATCACCGGCCCCCGTCACATCCGCGATCTTCTCCACCGGCTCTGACGGAAGATGAAAAATACCGGAAGCCGTACTTCCTATCACAGCGCCGAGACCTCCACCGGTAATGACGACGTGGGCGGCACCTTTTTCCAACCACTCGGAAGCTGCGTTTCTCCAGTCTTCCCCGCTCTCAATGGACACGCCAAGCGCCGCTTCGGATTCATCTTTGTTTGTCACAAGCCACGTTACTCCTTCCAGCCTTTCCGGAAGCCGCTGCATTTTGGGAGCGGATACCGCGGTAAGCATGAGAGGCACTTGATATTCAAGGGCTTTCTGACGGATGACTTCCAGTGTTTCTGCGGGGCAGTTCAAGTCAGCGGCTATACCGCCGGCCTGCTGCAGTACACGCTCATTGGACCGGATATATTCCGGAGTGATGGACTCATAAATCTCCATATCCGCAAAAGCGAGCGTCATACTGCCTTGCTCGTCCAGAACCGCTGTATAAGAGCCCGTTGTTTTTTCATGAAGCACGGCGGCATGGTCCATGTTCATATAACCGGCTGACGCCTCCTGCAGCGTGATCCAGTCCGCATCCATCCCGGCTGTCGTGAGCAGTGTGGTTTCCTTCTCCAGCCGGCCGAGATTTTCTGCCAGATTCCGTGCCACACCACCTGCACTCTCTGTCGATATAATCGGGTTCGACGTCCCCCACTGCAGGGTTTCTTTCACATGATATTTCCGGTCCACGTTCGCTGCTCCTATGCATACGACCGGCCTCGTTTCATTGATAACATAAGCTTTGCCAAGAATATAGCTTTTCCGGACGAGACCGGATATGATATTGGCCACGGCGGGTCTTGAGAGTCCAACCGCTTCAGCCAGATCAAGCTGGGACACATAAGGATCATCTTTGATGCGCGTGAAAACCTGTTTTTCTTTTTCCGTCATCGGCTCTCTATTATTGTAGGCGGGCATATCTTCACCTCTTTAAACATGTGTTTTTAAAATAAAACTTTTGTTTAAATCCATTTTACACACTCTCCCGCAGACCGTCAACTCGTTTTCCCATTAAAATAGAGCCGGGGTTTCCATGCGGTGGAAAACGCCGGCTCTGCGAGGTCTTTTATTATTTCAGTCGAACGATATCAGGATGGTTGGTCGTGATGACAAGTTCCTGGGACAGAAGACACAGCCGTTCCACGGCGGACTTTTTGTTAACTGTCCATACATTCACCCTGTAGCCGTTATACAGCATCAGATCCACAATGCCCTGCCCTGCCATTTCATGATAAAGCATCATGCATTCCGCGCCGGCATCTTCCATCTGCTCAAGCGGAATAACCGGCCGGTTCATGAAAATCAGGCCGGTTTGTACCACGGCATCCATCTGTTTGATTTTTTTCACCGCTGTGTGATCGAACGAGCCGACCAGCGTGGATCCTGTCAGCTCGTACTTATGAAGGAGGCGTACGACCTTCTCTTCAAGACCCGGGTATATGTTCCTCCGCTGTTTCAGCTCTATCGTCAGCGTCTGTCTGCGGTTGATCCGCCGGAGAACATCTTCCAGTGTCGGTATCTGTTCGCCTGCAAATCGTTCATCGAACCAGGACCCGGCATCGAGAGCCTTCAGTTCATTGACGGTGTAATCCCGCACCGCTCCTTTTCCATTGGTGGTGCGCTTCACCGTCTGATCATGAATCACGACCGGTACGTTATCGCGCGACAGGTGGACATCCAGTTCAATTCCGTCCACATCCGGGGAATTCCATGCCAGCTCAAACGCAGCGAGTGTATTTTCCGGAGCCTTTCCCGACCATCCCCGGTGAGCAATGCACTGTACCATTTCCAGAACCCCTCTTTCCTCTTCTCCTTCCAGTATACAAAAAATTTCCGCCTTCGTGTTTACATGAAAATGATTTAACCAACAATGGGAACAAACAGGAGTTTTATTTCAGGAGGGGAAACCAATGAACACAGCAGTGAGCCGAAGCGGCCGGCAGCGACCGGGCATCATCCGGCTGTTGATCCGATTGATGCTGCTTGCAGGTATTATCGGCATGATCGGTATATTAGCGGCCGCAGGCTCTGCTTATCTGCTTCAGCCGCCGCCAATCCATGTCGATCAATCCACCGTTGTCTACGGGGCCGATCAATCGGTCATCGGAGAACACCATAATGGAAAACAGCGGTATTGGGTAAATCTTGAAGACATCTCCCCGCATCTTGTGCAGGCGTCGGTGGCGGTGGAAGATGATGAATTTTATGAACACAATGGGTTTGACCTAACCCGTATTGTGTCCGCCGCAGCTGTAAACATAAGAACCTTTTCCAAAGCACAGGGTGGAAGCACGATAACCCAGCAGTACGCCAGGAATCTTTTTTTATCTCATGATAAAACGTGGGCACGCAAACTCGAGGAAGCTTTTTATGCGCTTCGTCTGGAAACACATTATGAGAAAAAAGACATTCTCGAAGGGTATCTGAATACGATTTATTTCGGGCACGGCGCCTATGGTATCGAAGCAGCCGCGCGCCTTTATTTTGATACATCCGCCGAGGACCTGTCCCTTGCCCAAGCGTCTCTTCTGGCCGGTTTGCCGAAAGGTCCTTCATATTATTCCCCGTTTTCCCATCCTGACCGGGCCCATGAGCGGCAGAAGCTTGTGCTGTCCGCCATGGAACAGACGGGCGTGATTACCGCCGAAGAAAAAGAAAATGCCGAAAACGCCCCTCTTTCCCTGGAACCACCCGGTCAGTTATCCGACGACCGGGTCGGCCCGTATTTTCAGGACCACGTTCAGTCTCTGGTGGAACAAAAATACGATATCGATCCTAAACTGGTGGAACAGGGGGGCCTGCGGATTCATACCACACTCGATCCCGAACTGCAGAAAACAGCGGAAAAGTGGTTCCGCAATGAAATTCCAAAAGACTCGGAGCTCCAGGGTGCACTTGTCGCCATGGATCCGGAGACCGGGAATGTCCTCGCCATGGTCGGGGGGAAAAATTATGAGGAAAGCACCTTTAACCGGGCGGCCGATGCAGCACGGGCTCCTGGTTCTGCGCTGAAGCCATTTCTTTACTACGCAGCACTGGAAGACGGGTTCACCCCGTTAACATCTTTTCGAAGCGAACCATCAGAGTTTACCGTTGGCAGCCAGGGACGCACGTATGCCCCCGGCAACTACGGCGAAATCTATGCAAATGATTTCATTCCCATGTATGAAGCGCTCGCGGTATCCGATAACATTTATGCCGTGAAAACCCATATGTCTCTCGGGCCGGAAACCCTTGTATCTACATTGAAAGAAGCCGGGATTACGTCCGATTTATCTCCTATTCCGTCCCTGGCCCTCGGCACGCAGAATGTAAAACCGCTGCAGTTAACAAGTGCGTACCTCCCTTTTGCAAACGGGGGGAAAAAAGCAGAGCCGCGTCTGATCAAAAAGATCACCGATGCAGAGGGGAATGTACTTGTCGAGAATGAACCAGAAACAACTCAAATATTTGATCCTCAAAAAACGTATGTTGTCACGGATATGATGAAAGGCGTTTTTGATGTGTCCATGGATGCCTATACATCGGTAACCGGCCATTCCGTGGCCCATCTGTTTAACCGGCCGCTTGCCGGAAAGAGCGGTTCCACCAATCATGACAGCTGGATGGCCGGTTTTTCTCCCGGCCTTGCCGCCGGTGTATGGATCGGCTACGACGATAACCGGAAAATGAACCACGCCGAAGAAGGGCAGATCTCCAAACGAATCTGGGCACAGTTTATGGAAGAAGGACTTGAAGATGAACTGAAGATGGATTTCCCTTCTCCGGAAGAAATAGTAAAAACTCCGATCGATCCTGAAACCGGACTGCTTGCATCCGAAGAATGCGGCACCTCCCGGACTATCGCTTTTGAAAAAGGAACAGAGCCGCAGCGCTCCTGCACCGAAGAACTCGAAAACAGACAAAACGCCAATCCAGAAGACCATCCAAACGAGAAAGAAGAGCAGCCACCCGGGCAGCAGGAAAAACTCTGGGACCGGCTCAAACGCTGGATGCAACCGTAATATGTTCTAAAACGAAAATGTGCAGAAGGGCCGGTTGGCGCTCCTGCACATTTTGGGTCCTTATTTTAATGCATGTGTGTAGTTCCAGTGTATTCATCATGGTGAAAAAGAACAACCGCTTTGGAGATTGTTCAAAAATTGTTCAAAAAATCAGTTGTCTTCTCCGTCACCGCAATGAGCGTTCAGCGCTTGATGAAGCTCTTCGCTGGAATGATCCCAGTAGTCTTTATTGAACCCTTTAAGAAACTCGCCCAGAATATACTTGGAATGATCATCCATATGATCCACAACCAGTTTACCTTTAAGCGATTTATCCATGTTGTTTACGTGTTCCGGCATGCTTTTGTATCCTTTACGGATCCGTTTGTCAGAGTTCTCAACCAGTGTTTCACACGCTCCTATCCCGGTGTAGCACGGTTCTCCGTTTACATGATCCACAGTCACCCAGATGAGCCAGTACAGTTTCGGTTCGGGAACATCATCTTTATCGGCGGAGAATTTCACTTTTTTTTCAATTTCCGAGCGGGCGTGCAGAGCTCCCATGTCAATAAACGCCCGGTCCTCGGCAGGATCAATGATAACCGGAGTCATATTGTCCAGGCTCATCGTTCCTGCCCCGTAACCACCGTCACCGCCGGTGGAATCCCCGCTCAGGATATTAAAGCCGCCGCTTTTACGTTTCTTGTCATCGTTATCGAAAAGATCCATGCAATCGTCTCCTTTTAAAGATTCTCTACTCTCATCATACGCTGTTCATATGGTTTCTTTCAAAGAATCAATCAGCCCCCAGGCTTCCTCCATATCCGCATTCGAATAGTTCTGGCTTTTCTTCAGTTTGTGAACCTTTTCCTTCACGTCATCTTTGGGCAGATCATCAAAATACAACATGGTCGATACCAGTTCCAAAAAGCGCGAACTGTATTCATTTAAGCGGCTTGTTATCGCTTCTGCCTGCCGGCGGGGCCAGTCCAACTGCATATTCTGAAGAAACGTATTCCCTTCTTCCGTGAGCTGATACCGGTATTGGTAGTATCCGGCTTTGGTTTCCTTCCTCTCCGATACAAATCCGAGGCTGCACAATTCTTCCGTTCTCATCGACAGCTCTTCGGAATACGGGCCATACATGTGAAATGTATATTTCTCCTGCAGGGGAAGCTCGAGCTTCTTACAGATATAGACGATTTTCTGCCACTTCTTACGACCGACTACTTCTCCGGCGTCCTGCAATAACGCGAGTAACTTTGCATGATCAGGCAGCATTACTGACTTCCTCCTTCATACTTGAACCATTCCTGTGCCTGCTGCTTTGGTTCACCTTGTTCATTATCGGAAAACAGCATGTCTTTGATCTCTTGTTTCGTCTTTTCGTAACCGGGCGTTTCCAGCCATTCTTTAGGGTAGTAAAGTTTGTGATCCGTGCGTTTCTTTCCGGATATGGCTTCCACCAGATCCGACTCTCTGGACAGTTCCCGGAGCCGTCCATTTGGCATTAAGAGGTGGATCGGCATTCGTTCTTCTTCTTCCCCCGGCCGGTAGAAGTCATACGGAAGATCCGACGAGGAATCGATCACGAGATAATAGTCCGGATCAATCCCCGCCTCCCGGAATAACTCCTGCAGCTTTGTCCATTTGTTCAGCAGAAAGTTTTGGCTGAATTCTACAAACTTGAACAGGCGCCGGTTCAGAAAACGCTGGCACAGATCCCGCAGAATGCTGTCGTCTTCAAACTGCCACATTTGAAAATAATACGTAATGACCGATTCATCAAGACACAGATAATCTTCGAGCGTCTGGGTCCCTTCAAAAAAACGCTGAAAATGATAAGGCTGCTGGAAAAAGTCATATCCGTTTTCCCTCAGTTTTTTCACCCGCTGCAGAATCTTACTTAAAATCACTTCCGCACTTCGTGTCACGGGATGAAAATAGACCTGCCAGTACATCTGATAACGGCTCATGATATAATCCTCGACCGCGTGCATGCCGGTATTTTTAATGACGGCCTGGTCTTCGGTGGGGCGCATCACACGCAGGATACGTTCCATGTCAAAATGCCCGTAACTGACACCGGTATAATACGCATCCCTCTGCAGATAATCCATCCGGTCCGCATCAATCTGACTGGAAATCATGCTGACGACGAGTTTATTGGGGTATGTTTTTTCAATGACATCCGCCACGTCCTGAGGAAAATTCTCCCCCATACGGCGAAGCACCTGATTCACTTCCGTATCGCCGGTGATAATTTTTCTTGTCCACCATTCATGGTCTGTCTGAAATACTTTTTCAAAGGAATGGGAGTACGGGCCGTGGCCGATATCATGAAGCAGGGCGGCGCTGAGACAGAGAAGGCGTTCTTCCTGCTGCCAGTGCGGTCTGCCGTCAAACACTTCGATGATCCGTCTCATGATTTCATACACACCCATGGAATGGTTGAACCGGGTATGTTCCGCGCCGTGAAACGTCAAAAAGGTCGTTCCGAGCTGACGGATCCGCCGCATCCGCTGGAATTCGCGGGTTCCAATCAAGTCCCATATCAGTTCATCCCGGATATGAATATAACGGTGAACCGGGTCTTTGAACACTTTTTCTTCCTGCAGTTTCCGGTTTCCTTCTCTCATGAGCCGTTTTCCGCTCCCTTATGTATGCTCTGTTTCCAATCACGACGTTAGTATCCTTTATTATACCAATCCAACTGCTTTTATGGCAAAATAAACCTGGAGCGCAGCCCGTATTTCAACCGCGGTAGTTTCATGCTATAATCTACGGAGCTATTATCAATGAGAACGGAGTTCAAGCCCATGAATATGAATGACATGTTCCACGGCATACGCTGGCGCTGGATTGACCACGCCGGGTCCGGCCTTCATTTTCATCCCCTTCAGTCTTTTGCCTATGATGATACGTTCTGTGTCAGCGCAGGGGCAGGACTTGCCCCCGTAATGCGGGCATGGGTCCATTCTCCCGTTGTGGTGCTCGGCATTCAGGACAGCCGCCTGCCGTCAGCGGCGGATGGCATTGACTTGCTGCGGGAACAGGGGTACCAGGTGATCGTCCGGAATTCTGGAGGGCTCGCGGTCGTGCTGGACGAAGGCATTTTCAACTTGTCCTTTATCTTTAAAGAAAATAAACAGTTTTCTATTCACAGCGGTTACGAGTTGATGTGGGAAGCAGTCCGGAGGATGTTCCCGGACGCTCCCGCTTCAATTGACGCGTATGAAGTGAAAGGGTCCTACTGCCCCGGTGATTATGACCTGAGTATAAACGGGCGTAAATTCGCCGGTATTTCGCAGCGCCGTATCCGCGGCGGCGCCGCCGTTCAGATTTACATGGCCGTTCACGGCAGCGGAGCGAAACGGGCCCGGCTGTTAAAACAGTTCTACGAGACGGCCGCCGGCGGTGATCACCCGCCTGCATTCGAACCCCCCCGTATTGAACCACAGGTCATGGCCTCCCTTGCCGAACTGTACGACGGTACATTCACGATAAACGACGTCCTGTACCGCCTGCTGACAACCGTGAAAAACGAAGGCGCCTTTATCGACGAAAGCCGTTTGGAGGAGGATGAACAGGAACGCTTCGATATGTACCTGAACCGGGTCATGGAACGAAATGACAAAGCCCTGCGGAAAACAAAACAGCAGAATCCATAAAAAATGAGGCTGTCCCTTTTTATTCGGGAGAGCCTCATTTTTTGGATAGCTGCTCTTTTACACCTTAGTCAGTGTTTTTTTTTCCGTAATAGCCTGCATTCCGGTGAGAAGCGCCAGGTTGTATACATCCATGACGCTGCAGCCTCGGGACAGGTCGTTCACCGGTTTGTTCAGCCCCTGAAGAATCGGGCCGACTGCTTCGTATCCGCCGAGACGCTGGGCGATTTTATACCCCAGGTTGCCGGATTCCAGACTTGGAAAAATAAAGACGTTTGCCTCTCCCTGCAGAGGGGAGTCCGGTGCTTTTGTCTGTGCCACGGCCGGAACAAACGCTGCGTCAAACTGGAATTCTCCGTCGATCATGAGATCCGGGCGGTCGTCCTGGGCTTTTGCTGTCGCTTCAGATACTTTATGGGTTTCCGCGGAAGAGGCGGACCCTTTCGTCGAAAAGCTTAGCATTGCCACTCTCGGATCTATATCAAACGTCTGAGCCGTCTCGGCAGTGGACACCGCTATCTCCGCAAGCTCTTCGGCACTTGGTGAAATATTAATCGCGCAGTCGGCAAACACGAATTTTTTCTCATCTTTGACCATGATAAACACGCCGGACGTTTTCTGAATGCCGGGTTTTGTCTTTATGATCTGCAGCGCCGGACGAACGGTATCACCGGTGGAATGAGCCGCTCCGCTCACCAGTCCGTCGGCTTCATCCATATAAACAAGCATCGTTCCGAAGTAATTCGGATCCTGCAGTTTTTCTTTTGCCGTTTCTTCCGTTTCTTTCCCTTTACGCCGCTCCACGAAGGCTTCCGTCATGCGGTCCAGGTGTTGATAGGTAGATGGATCATATATCAAGGCATTTTCGAGTGAAATGCCGAGTGATTCCGCTTTTGTCTGCACGTCTTCTTCGCTCCCGATGATAACCGGACGCACCATTTTATCTTCTGCCAGTTTGGCGGCGGCTTCAATGATGCGGTCATCGTCTCCTTCCGGAAATACAATAGAAGGATAGGAAGCTTTTACCTGGCTTTTCACCATTTCAAACAGATCGCTCACAGCCGATTCCTCCTTTATCTCACATTCCCGTGTTCCTGTTCATCCAAGCTTTACATTTATTATAACCTGTTTTCAGGCAAACTACATGTTTCATGAAAACTTGTCACTTATTTTTCATTCACAAGCATACTCCAGTGCCTCGAAAAAATAAACCGTAAGGCACAAAATAATAAAAATAGAAATTTTCTAACCGGTATGCGTTTCCATCTCCCGGCAAATCAAGCGTTTTCACCTTTTCAGCGACACTGTTTCACGTGAAACATTCCGGTTTGAGGAAAAATGGTCCTTCTTTTATTCCTACGAAAAACCTACAATGAATCCTTCCACTCTGTATCATACTAAAACCATACGTATACCTTTTAACAGGAAAGGAAGATAAAACATGAAGAAACAATGGTTGCAGGACCCTCTTCCCCTGCAGCATGTTACACTGCCGAGCCGGATTATCATTGAGATGGAAAACAGCACATCCATTGGTGGAAATCATCTCCCTCCCTTCCCTGTCGGTTATCTCGCTGCAGGAAATATTGATTCCTCTCCCTCCGAACGATGGAAACATGTCATTCAAAGTGTTCATAAAGAGGGAGGTTACATTTTTTTGAAGTTGGAAATCGAAAAAGATCATTTCTATTCTGCTTCCCGGGAAACCGCCCTGCATGACATCCATCGAATGGTCCAGTCTTTCGCCGACCAGGCTGCGAATGCCGAACAGGCTGGTTTTGACGGTGTGGAAATAGAAGGGATAAAAGAATCTGTCATCCACTCTTTTGTGTCCAGTGAGACAAACAACCGGAGCGGAAGCTGGGGAGGCTCCCGCAAAGGCCGGCTTCACTTTCCTCTTGCAGTGGGCAGACACGTCCGGGAATATACCGGACCCGGATTCCCGCTTATCTTCCGCCTTCCTTCTGTAACGGAAGCCGTCCCTTTGGAAGAACTCGCGATGATGGCCGGACAGCTGGAAGCGTCCGGAGTGGATCTGTTTCATATCGGGCGTGGGCCGGACAACTCCCACTCCACCGAATCATCCTTCCAGAACATTGTACAGACCGCTGCCGCCGTCAAAAAAAGTGTATCTGTTCCTGTCATTGCAGCCACCGGTTGTGTATCGGCGGACACATCTTACCGGATGCAGGAAGAACACGGTTTCGACGGTATTTCCATCCATGCCGGTAATGACAGCTGGAAGCGTTTGTTTTTGTCTGAAACATGACAGTTTTATAGTAAGAACTTCTGCAGGATCGCTCATTTTTTTCGTACGGTTTGATTCGTGGTATAGTAGATGTACTGGATATCTTTTCAAAGGAGTGATACATAATGAGTGAACCTTCTCAAACATTGGACGGCTGGTTCTGCCTTCATGACCTCCGTAAAATGGACTGGGCGGCCTGGCGGAACGTGCCGGCGGAAGAACGGCGGGACATCGTTCAGGAATTTGTGGACATGGTCCATACTTGGAAAGCTGTGGAAGAAGAAGAAAACGGCAGCTACGCCCTTTATACCGTAGTCGGTCATAAAGCCGACTTTATGATGGTCAATCTGCGCGACTCCCTGAATGACCTGGACCACATTGAACAGGAATTCAACAAACTGCGCATCGCCGACTACACGACACAGACCTACTCGTATGTGTCCGTTGTGGAACAGGGGAACTACACCCCGCCGAAAGACGGCAGTGATCCACTTGATAACCCGAATATGCGGGCAAGAGTCTATCCGATCCTGCCGAAGTGGAACCATATCTGCTTTTACCCAATGGATAAGAAACGGGAAGGGGACGATAACTGGTATTCCCTTCCGATTGATGAGCGTGTGGAATTAATGAAAGCCCACGGAAAGACCGGACGGAAATACGCGGGCGAGATTAAACAGATTATTTCCGGCTCCACCGGCCTGGATGACTGGGAATGGGGCGTGACATTGTTCGGTCACGACGCGCTTCAGTTCAAAAAACTGATTTATGAAATGCGGTTTGATGAAGTGTCCGCCCGTTACGGGAAATTCGGTGCCTTTTATGTCGGCAACCTTCTGGAAACGGACCAGGCCCAGCTTTTCTTTGATATGTAGAAAAAAGACAATACCATCCGAGCTGTCCCGCTGTACGGGGCAGCTCTTTTTATGCTCCAGACGTTGTCATACAGCCACTTTGGAGAAGGTCGGATGAAAAAGAGAAGCTTAGGACGCGTGTAGGATGTACTTTTAACGGATGGAACCCAAAGAGTATCGGGTAGATGCAATCTAAGGGATACATGTCGCAGCTGCAGTGTTATTTCTGGTGCTTAGATAGCTGAGTAGAAGCTTTCGGGGCTGCTCAGCTGCCGGTTTTCTCTTTCAATGGCTTTTTTCTAACATAACTCCTCTTTTCCTTTCATATCGTAGAGTAGATACTGCTGCAGGAAGCGGGGTGATTGCATCGCTGTCATCAAAGCTCCAACCGAAGATCTCAAAATGCTGGCCCGTTTGATGCGGGCGGAAGCGGAGGGAGAAGGAAACCTTGGAATGCTTCTGGCCGGAAATGTAATGGTCAACCGAGTGTATGCCAACTGTTTGGACTTCAACAACATCCGGACGATTCCAGAGATGGTTTACCAGTCCCCGGGTGGATTTGAAGCTGTACAGAGAAGTTATTTCTACCAGCGTGCAAGAAACCGGGAAGTACGGCTCGCCCGGCGTCTCGTTCAGGGAGAGCGGTTTGCTCCGGCGCAGAACTCTTTATGGTTTTACCGCCCGACGGGAGCCTGTCCGGCGGAATGGTTCGGGCAGCCGAACGTCGGCCGGTACAAAGCCCACTGTTTTTTCTCCCCCATCTATTCGGACTGTCCCGAAGTATATCGATAATTTTAATCTGAAGGAGGATGTGTTGTGTACAATTATTATCCATGGTACCCGGCCCAGCAGAGCGGCGCGTGGTATCCATACAGCCCGGAAATGGGAATGAACCGTCAGAATAACAACGGAAGCGGTATGATGAACGGCGGCATGATGAATGGCGGCGCCATGAACATGAACGGCGGTGGAATGAACGGTGGTACAATGAACGGTGGTACAATGAACGGCGGTGGAATGAACGGCGGTACAATAAATGGCGGCGGCCTGCCGATGGAACAGTCCTACATTGAGAATATTCTGCGGCTGAACACCGGCAAACGCGCCACTGTGTATATGACGTTTGAAGGAAATCCAGATTGGCAGTCAATGGTGTTCCGCGGCATTCTGGAAGAAGCGGGACGCGACCACATTGTGCTGAGTGACCCTGACACCGGAAGATGGTACCTCCTCTTAATGGTTTATCTCGATTATGTTGTCTTTGAAGAAGAAATCAATTACCAGTACCCCTATGACGGGGTCGAACCCTACGCTAACCGCTGATACGTTTAAACCTTTGCCGAATGTGTAATATATAACATATGAATGCAGGCAGTGCGTGAGTTTAACATGCACTGCCCTTCTTGTTTTTTCGAAAAAAGAATGGGAAACGGCTGCCGGACTCCGTCTTTTATGAGGGACGGGCGCTTGCGATAACCGTGTACCCCCATACTTACGTTTGAGATGCGCATTTTTTCTGTAAACGTCGTTATGACCTGTTCCATGTTACGTTTGACCGGCCATGCATCTTCCAAAACGGTCTTATGATCGGTTTATACTTACGTTTTCGCTGTCCATCTCACTCTTTTTGGCCGGATGACAAATTGCCTGCCGGCACGTTTTATTTTCCAGCCTGAAAAAATCAGTTCTTTCCTCTTGAAAGTCAAAGATGGTCAGTGTACAATATGATTTGCAAGGTCAAAGATAGTCAAAGTCAAAGCAAATCATTTGATATCCCATAACCAAGGCGTTATCATGCAAACCAAGATAAATAACCAACGACCAGACAACGTAAAGAAATAAAGGAGGAAACGAATCATGAGAAGATGTGAACACTGCCAACAGCGCCCCGCGCGTATTGAGTTGAATATGAACATCAACGGATATCAGCAGAAAATGAATTTATGCGATATATGCTACCACGAAGTACGCAATGAAATGAAACAGCCTTCCAATTTCGGAGGCGGACAATCCTCTGCTTTTGATCAGTTCTTCCAGAACATGATGGGAGGACAGCAGCAGATGAACGGTGCTCAGGAACAGGGCGGACAGGCCCAGCAGGGCGGCGGAAACGGCGGTCTCCTGGATGACCTTGGGAAGAACCTTTCCGACGCTGCCCGCGCCGGCATGATCGATCCGGTCATCGGCCGTGAAACCGAGGTGGAACGTGTTATCGAAACATTGAACCGCCGCAACAAGAACAATCCTGTTCTGATCGGGGAAGCGGGTGTCGGTAAAACAGCCATCGCTGAAGGACTCGCGCTGCGGATTACCGAAGGCGACGTTCCGAACAAACTGAAAAACAAGGACATCTATCTTCTTGATGTCTCCTCCCTCGTCGCCAACACCGGCGTACGCGGCCAGTTTGAAGAAAAAATGAAGCAGCTCCTGAAAGAACTGCAGGAACGTAAAAACGTCATCGTCTTTATCGACGAAGTTCATCAGATTGTCGGCGCCGGTTCCGCGGAAGGGTCATCCGACGCAGGCAACATCATGAAACCGGCCCTTGCCCGCGGTGAAATTCAGGTCATCGGTGCGACGACTCTGAATGAATACCGTAAAATCGAAAAAGACGCCGCGCTTGAACGCAGATTCCAGCCGGTTATGGTCAATGAACCATCCCTGGAAGACTCCATCAGCATTTTGGAAGGCCTGCAGAACAACTATGAACAGTATCATCAGGTTTCCTATACCGAAGATGCCCTGCAGGCCTGCGTAAACCTGTCGAACCGCTATATTCAGGACCGTTTCCTGCCGGACAAAGCAATTGACCTGCTGGATGAAGCCGGCTCGAAAATCAACCTGATTCACAGCGAAGACGACGAGCAGGAACTTCGCAGCCGCATCGAACAAGCTGCGGCGGACAAGGAGAAAGCCACCCAGCAGGAAGACTATGAACGGGCCGCCCAGCTCCGCGACGAAGAAGCGAAGCTCCAGAAACAGCTGGAAGAATCGGAAGGCGGGAGAGATATCTCCAATCGTGACGCGGTCGTAGACGTCGATACGATCCAGCAGATTGTCGAGAATAAAACCGGCATTCCGGTCCGCCGTCTGCAGCGGGATGAACAGCAGAAAATGAAAGACCTGCCGGAACGCCTCCGCGCAAGCGTCATCGGACAAGACGAAGCAGTCAGCAAAGTCGCCCGCTCCATCCGGCGTAACCGTGCCGGACTGCGCAGAGGCACACGCCCGATCGGCTCCTTCCTGTTTGTCGGACCGACCGGAGTCGGTAAAACCGAGCTCTCCAAGTCTCTGGCAGGAGAAATGTTCGGCGACAGTGAAGCGATGATTCGTCTCGATATGAGTGAGTACATGGAAAAACACTCTGTGTCCAAACTCGTCGGTTCGCCGCCTGGATATGTTGGACATGATGAAGCAGGACAATTGACCGAAAAAGTGCGCCGTCAGCCGTACAGCATCATTCTGCTCGACGAAATCGAAAAAGCGCACCCCGACGTACAGCACATGTTCCTGCAGATCATGGAAGACGGCCGCCTGACCGACAGCCAGGGCCGCACCGTGAGCTTTAAAGACACCGTGCTCATCATGACATCCAACGCCGGCTCCAACGTTAAACACGTCACCGTCGGCTTCGGAAATCAGGATGCCGTGGAACCGCGCTTGATGGAATCCCTGTCGGACTACTTCAAGCCTGAATTCCTGAACCGGTTTGACAGCATCGTGTCCTTTGAAGAGCTGAAGAAAGAAGATCTTGTCACCATCGTTGATCTGATGCTCGAAGACATCGTCAGCGCAGCCAAGGACCAGAATCTCAACGTCACCATCTCCCAAGAAGCCAAAGAGATGCTGGCAGAAGAAGGATATGACCCGGCATTCGGCGCCAGACCGCTCCGCCGCGTCATTGAAGAAAAAATCGAAGACGGCATCGCCGATTTGATGCTCGAAGAAGAAGATATCGAAAACATCCAGGTCACCGTCGAAGACAACGACATCGCCGTCGTCAAAGCATAAGTCAGACAGAACAACGAAAAAGCCATGGGCTTACGTCCCGCGGGATGTGCGTGTCCATGGCTTTTTTTGTGATGGTTTCTGTTTTCTCTGATAATATCACCCTTTCATCTTATAATAAGCGCCTGTTTTACAACCATGAAAAATAACTTATTTGTCGAAAATTGCGACATTAATGCCTTGAACGTCATAAAACGTCCATTGTCCTCTATGAGCGTCCATGCTATGCTGATATGGGAAACAACACTTTCATGCGATGAGGTGAACGATAAATATGCTTTCAACTGGAATAGGCAGGCTCCGCGCGGCAGGAATGCTGGAAGGTCTGTCCTTCATTATTCTGTTGTTTGTGGCCATGCCTTTGAAATACGGTCTTGGTATCGATATGGCGGTGACCATTGTGGGGGCTGCCCACGGAGGGTTGTTTATTTTATACATGCTGGCGGTGCTGTTTGTCTGGATTCAGCGGCGCTGGCCTGTTCCACGAGCTATGATTGCGGCGGTGGTGTCCGTCATTCCATTCGGTCCGTTTGTATTTGACCGCAGCCTGCAGAAAGAAGAAAAGCTCGGAACAGCTCCGGGAAACGCCATCGGCCTGTAAAACATGCGTCCCTGTAACATTTCCACTGTCAGGGACGTCTTTTTGTGTGCATGGCAAAAGCCGCTTGTACATACGTATCAATGAAAAACATGAACCGAAGGAGACTTGTTATGTTCGAATGGAAAAATATTTTCAGGGGCTTGGCTATGGGAATCAGCGATATCATTCCCGGTGTCAGCGGCGGTACCATCGCCCTCGTGCTCGGCATTTATCACCGGCTGATCGCCGCAATCAATAATCTTTTCAGCAGGCACTGGAAAAAGCAGCTCGGTTTCTTCATCCCGCTCGGTATCGGGATCGGCGCCGCTATCTTCAGCTTAAGCAGTGTACTGGACTGGCTTTTGGGCAATTACCCGCAGCCGACATTTTTCCTGTTTATGGGGTTGATCCTCGGGACCATTCCCCTTTTGCTCCGAGAGGCTGATTATAAACGGGCATTCAGCGGCAGTCATTATGTGATTGCAGCCATTGCCGCGGTACTTGTTATTTTATCCGGTCTTTTCCAGGGAGAAGAGAGCGCGGTCATGGAATCCCTGTCCGCTTCCGATTACCTCCTTTTCTTTTTCTCAGGTTGGATCGCGAGTACGGCGATGATCCTCCCCGGTATCAGCGGTTCCTTTATTTTACTGCTTCTCGGCGTGTACGGCACTGTCATTCATGCGGTAAGCTCACTGCAGTTTTCGGTGCTGCTCGCAGTCGGAGGAGGGATTGTCGTCGGCCTGGCGATCATGAGTAAACTCCTGCACTACCTGCTGCGACGGCACACTGCAGGAACCTACGCTGTTATGACAGGCCTCTTGATTGGGTCGTTGTTCGTCATATTCCCCGGTCTCGGAGCCGGCTTCGTCCAGTTTTTCGTCAGCCTTTTCACCTTCGCCGTGGGGCTGGTCATTGCCGCAATCCTCGGAAAAGTGGAACGCAGGTAATGTAACATTAAGTGTTTCGACTGATACGCAGAACCTTGCATCATTCAGTACAGTTGGCATAAAATAATGGCAGAGACACAAGAAGTGCCCCGCCTAAACGAGATGCGAACTATCCCTCTAAAGAAGGGCTTAAAAAAGAATGGTTTAAATAGAAACCCATCCTACTTAGAGTGGCTGCTCTTTTAGGATGGGTTTCTTTATTGTCTGCGCTTCTTAATATGTTTTCCATACTATGGCGGTCAAAATGCTCCAACCGGTGAGCACGGAGTCATTCATTCTCTCACGCCAGCACTCGTCTCTTATGCCTATCAGCTGCACATGAACGTCTCCTATGCTTCTACGCCGGTTATCAAGCAGTTCCTTATGTTTTTACTCCAGGAGGTATTGAAGCGAGGCCATTAACATGATAAAGAAAAAACGCGTCGTTTCTCATTTTTGTACATTTTGATTAAACTCTTCCTCGTACTCTTCCATGTCACGCTGCACTTGCTTTAACATATTTACCCAGTCGTTTTGGGCTGCCATCGTGTCCCGATATTCGTTTGAAAATTGATCAGTGGTTATAACATGGTTAGGATTCCCGTCTGCATCTGGATTTCTAGTATGGTCTATATTTTCAAATGTTCAGTTAAGGTATTCCACGGATTCAAGTGCTATGATACTCGGTTCATTAGAAGAATATTGTGTTTGTTCAAGACGATTTAGATAACATATGGAAATTTTTTCTATTTTACCAAGATGTCTCAGTAAACGATTGTAATCTCTCTTCAATGTCTTCCATTGTTCTACCTCCATTTCTTCACTCGACAAAACCCGTTCCAAATTACTTATATTTGAATAAGCGGCTGAGGAGACATTGATTATTGCATCTATCAGGTCTTGATTCATATAGGTTTCATATTGCTGCTTTTCTTTATATTGAATATACCCAAAGCGGTACAGAGAAGCAAAACAGATAAAGTAACGTATACTAACTTCTTCACTATTCAATCACCTTAATTTTAGTAAAATCACACCAACTATATGAGGCCGATTTATAGTATAGTAGTTGGTAGATGCAACGGGATTTCCCTTTAAGGATGGGCAGCCACTCCCAAAGTAGGAAGGGGGTGGTGCTATGTCTGATTATCAACTTGTCATTGTATCAGACAGAAAGTAAAACCCCATCCTTAAATTAGAGCGGCATCTCTAAAAAGGATGGGGTTTTAATATACCCTGAAATGGATGTTGCCCTCTTTGAAGGGCCGTTCGCATCATATCGAGGAAGGGACAGTTCATCGCTGTTCCTTCCTTTTATTATATCTTTACTGTACCATATTATTCTTATTACCTCAAAACAATACATGCGGCGGGTAGAAAAGGATCACGACTCTTGGAAGAAAGAAAGAAAAAATTAAACATCCATCCTGCCCAGAGCAACTGCTCTATTAGGATGGATGTCTTCTTTGTCTACGTTTCTTCTTATGCTTTCCATACCGCCGCGATCAAAAGAATCCAGCCGGCGATAAAGGCGGTGCCGCCGATCGGGGTGATGGCGCCGAGCCAGGAGATTCCGGTGAACGCCATCGTGTACAGGCTTCCGGAGAATACGAGAATTCCCACAAAAAGCAGCCATCCCGCCCACATGATGAGCGCGGAGCCTCCAGCGTACGCGGCAACCAGCCCTATGGCCAGAAGACCGAGCGCATGCATGATATGGTACTGCACGCCGGTTTGATACACGTCCATCAGACGGTCTGACAGCTTTCCTTCCAGCCCGTGCGCGCCGAATGCGCCGAACCCTACCGCGGCTGCGGCGTTCAATGCGCCGAGAATCACAAACATCTTCCACATCACTGACACCTTCCTTTTTTAAAAATCCAACAGGTTTCCCTCTGTTGAAGGGACATCTTCTGTCGGAGAAGATGACGGTTTCGGGGCGGGGGATGCTCCGCTGCCTGCCGAAGGTGCCACAGAAGCTGTCCGGCCGGCGTTCTTTTGGGCAGGCTGTTCCTGTTCTCCCGTCAAAATATCGCAATAGGCTTTAATGACTCTGGCGTGATGTTTCACGGCATCTTCATCCTCACGGTCCAGCCGGTCCGAGAGCGCCATCATTTCTTCTTCCATTTTTTCCACCACGGTTTTCGCCGGGATATACATTGCTGTGTCACCTGCCCTGTCCATTCCTATCGTGCTCTCTATTGTAACACAAAAAAAGCAGCGCACGCCCGCAGGTCTTTTCCCTGGTGCAAACGCAAATAATCCTGAACCCGGCTGTCCGCCCGCCGGTTCAGGATTATTTGCGTTTGCATATCAGAAGCTTTTCCTATTCATTTATTTTCGTGTAACCCAGTGATTCGATTTTCGGATAGTTTTCCTCGTCTACCACCCATATCTCTTCGTCGTTATCTCGGACAATGACATCTTTAGAAGTCGCGGCCTGCTTTGCGTCTTCTACGGTTTCATATTTTCCAGCGGGAATCTGCATATCATCCACCATGATATATGCCACTGTTAACACCTCCATTTGTCGGGAGGTATTCCCGCCTGTTCTGACTGTTAAACGAAACACACTACCATTGTAAGATGATTGTAAAACCAGTATCTTCTAGTCATCGCTCTCCAGATAATACCGGTGGAGTTTCTTAAGATCCCGGTTCCGGAGAGAGGATGTTTCTTCCTCATGCTGTTTTTTTACATCAAGTACAGTTTTTACCCCTGCAGTATTCAGTCCCTGGTCAATGAGTTCCTTGATCCGTGCGCAGCGGTCAATATCCTCGAGTGAAAAGATCCGCTGGTTTCCATGGTTGCGTTTAGGCGCAATCAATCCTTGATCTTCGTAGTATCTGATCTGACGGGCGCTTAACGATGTCAATTCCTGTACCACACTAATCGGAAAACAGGCGGTACGTGGTGGTATTTGTTCTGTCACCCCGCTTTCCTCCTTTACACAAACTAAAAATGGATGGAGCCTGCAATCAGCGTGTCTGCCTGTTCAAATACACATACACATCCTGAAGCGTCTCATAGCCAAGCTCAACAGCTTCCTTCATCGTGCAGACCCAGAGTTCGGCCGCGAGCACCGCGTCGGCCAGAGCATGGTGACGATGTTGAACCGGAATACCGTAGTGGCCGCAGCACACATCAAGTTCCTGGGACACCTGATCCGGCACTGCAATCTGATACAAAAAGGACGTGTCCAACAGCCGGTGCCTGAAATGCATACCGCTCGCCTGATACGTCGCGTGCTGCAGAAATTTCTTCTCGTGCTTCGCGTGGTGGGCAACGAGAATATCGGTTTGAATAAAAGAATAAAACTGCTGCAGCACGTCGGCAAGCGGAGGGGAGGATGCCAGCTCTTCTTTTGTCAGGCCCGTCAGATCAGCCGTTTCCGGAGACAGGGCATCCGGTTCGGAAATGGTGCTGTAAAAGGCTTCTTCGTGTTCCACTTTTCCTTTTCGTACTTTTACCGCTCCAATGGAGAGGATCTTATCCCCTCCATCCGGATAAAACCCGGATGTTTCCAAATCCAGCACAGTAAAATCAAGCGTATGAAGCGGTTCTAAGAGCGGCTGTTTCGCCTTGAGATCTTTCTGCAGCTGCCTCATGTAAGACTGGTGCTGCAGGCTGTTCTGATCAATCGACCCGGGGACGGGAGCTCCGAGTTTACCGGATACCTGCCGCACCCACTGGAACATGTTATTCATAACCATTTGTTCTCACCTGACTCTGCAAGCTTTTTCGTATGCTGAAAGAGCGATTTCCCCTCTTTCACGGCCGCTTTCAGTTCCTGTTTCTGCTCCCTGTTCAAAGCGTCAACCGGAATGTAATGTACATCTTCATACGTGTGCTGCTGCGCTGCAAAAGCCGAACGAAGTTTCAGCAGATTGTTGAAATGACGTTCTTTGTCCGCGGCAAACGGATAGATTTCCGCCGTCCGGCGCATACGCTCGAGCGTCGGGGTCTTGAGAATTCCTTCCTTGATGGCAAGCAGCCGCATCGCATGCACGTACGGAAAGAAGCCGACGTCTTTCAGATGAATGGAACCGGCGTACGGCCCCTTTTCATCCGGCAGAAGCTGCCCAAACGCATTTACACCCTGGTGCAGATAGGAAATATTCTGGGATAGTCTGCGCAGCAGCTTCGGCTGTTCTTCCACGAGACGGAATACATGGTTTTTGACATCTGTCAGCAGTCCAGCTCTGCCAAACAAGGGTCTCGCATCAATGAAGGTCAACAAGTGGCGGAATGTGCTCCATGTATCGGTTTCCACCCACTCTTCAATCTGCTGTTTCCATCCTTCCCGGCTGTGGCACCAGCGCGGATGGGAGGCCATGACTTTTCCTTCGCATCTGGGATAACCAACGGCCGCCATTCCCTCCCGGATTTCTGCTCCCAGAGCGAGAAAATAGTCCCGGCCGTCTTCCTCTTCCCCGCCCTCAAATACAATGCCATGATCCTGATCGCTGAATACCCCCTGCTCTTTGCGTCCGGCGCTTCCCATCAAAAAAAACGCAAAATGAGCAGGGGCCCTCCCCCGCTCATTTTCCACCTGCTTCACGGCAAGAGCTGTTGTTTCAAGGACCCACCGGTCATGGGCTTCGTTTAACTTCCATGAATCCTCTGCATACGTTTTTGTTTCTTCATCGCGGGCTCTTTTAATGGCATCATAACTTTGAAAAGAAGGAAGGGGAAGGGCTTCCCCTTCCGGATATAACGATGAAGATGTCATGTTATCACGCACCTGTATGAAGGTTGGCTGAATCTGTGTTCATCTGCGGATTCACGTTTTCCGGATAACCGTAACTACCGTGCTCACTCATATCAAGTCCCATGATTTCTTCTTCTTCCGAGACGCGTAGTCCTCCTGTCAGCCCTTTCGTAATTAAAAGCAGAATGTAGGAGGCAATAAAGGCGAACACCCCGCAGGCAAGCACACTGATGAACTGGACACCGAGCTGGGTTAAACCGCCGCCGTAGAACAGGCCGGCCTGACCGCCGTTCATTTCCGCCAGTTCAGGAGTGGCAAAGAAACCGGTCGAAAGCGTCCCCCATACCCCGGCTGCACCGTGTACGGAAAGGGCGAAAATAGGGTCATCAATGCCTTTCTTTTCGAAGAATTTCATGCTGTAGAATACAAGCAGTCCACCGATGATACCAATCACTACTGCGGCCCATGGCTCAACGTAGGCACACGATGCGGTGATGGCAACAAGTCCTGCAAGCGCACCGTTGAGCATGGTCGGCACATCTGCTTTTCCAAGTGATGCCCATCCTATGAGAAGAGCGGCAACGGCACCGGCTGCAGCAGCAAGCTGTGTGTTCAGAGCAACAAAGCCGAAGAAGGCGTCCGCCACACCGAATGTACTACCCGCGTTAAATCCGAACCAGCCTACCCACAAGAGTAGCACGCCAAGAGCAGTGAAGACCTGGTTATGTCCGGCCAGTTCATTCGGGGAACCGTCCTTGTTGTATTTACCGATACGCGGTTTCAGAAGAATGGTAGCAGCAAAAGCCCCCATCGCACCGGTCAGGTGAACCACCGTAGAACCGGCGAAATCCTGCTTACCAAGAGCACCGATCCAGCCTGCCCCCCAAACCCAGTGAGCAACAATCGGATACACGAAAGCTGAAAACAACACAGCGAAGATAACGTAAACGGACAGCTTTGCTCTTTCGGCGAAACCGCCGAATGCTACGGTCAGCGCGATGGCGGCAAAAGCCAGCTGAAAGATAAAATCTACAGAGCTTGAAAGACCCTCCCCTTCAAAGGCATAATCACCATAGAAGAAGTTCGAAAGACCAATCACTCCGCCGGCGCTGTCCCCGTAGATAAATCCATAACCGACAGCCCAGAATACTAGGGATACAATACCGAGAGTGAAAATAGTTTTGCCGGCGATGTGTCCGGCGTTTTTCATCCGGGTGGAACCGGCCTCCAGCATAATAAATCCACCCTGCATAAAGATAACTAGAATAAATGCGACCATGATCCAGAGATTATCCATTAATACCATAGGATCCATGAAACGTTCTCCCCTTTCATATTCTTTGAAGATGTAAACTTAGTTAACATCTTTCGTTATTTCACATTTTACACGTTCTACAGCTGGCATCTACATTTATGTAAGAAAACCTCACACATTGATTTCGAAAAGTCTGATTTTTTTGCAGACGCCTGCGTCCGCGGTATTTTATAAAAAAGGAAGATACGATGAAACTTTTACGAAGAATCTGCCTGCTGCTCGGAGTTCTTCTGCTCGTTTACGCCGCCTGGACCGCCTTCAGTATCTGGAGTTTCAGCCAGGTGACCGAAACAGAGAAAACCGATGCTGCCATTGTGCTCGGAGCGGCGGTTCACGACGGCGAACCATCTCCCGTGTTTCAAAAACGTATTGATCATGCCGTGAATCTTTGGAAAGAAGATCAAGTGAATGCTCTTCTTTTCACCGGCGGTAGTGCCGGAGACAAAGAGCCGGCCGAAGCAGAAGCAGCCGCTGCCTATGCCAAAGAGCAGGGAGTGGAAGAAGAACATATTTATATGGAGAGCAAATCCCGTATTACCGAAGGAAACCTCCGCTATGCTAAACAGGTGGCCGCTGCGCACGGGCTGCATACCTTTACTCTCGTCAGCGATCCGCTCCATATGAAACGGGCGGAAGCGATAGCAGATGATCTCGGGATGGATGTCATCTCCTCCCCTGCCGGCGATTCCGCTTATCGAACCTGGAAAACCAAACTCCCGTTTTTCCTGCGCGAATGGTTTTATTACACCGGCTATCAACTTCTTTCTCCGTTTCGTTTTTAAATAGAAGAAACGTAAAAAAGCTGCTTCATGCCGGTGCACGAAGCAGCTTTTATTTATACTTTAACTGTATGGGAAGTTGTCAGGGTGATAGCCGTAGCGGCGGTCTTCATTCAGACCGTCTATCGCCTGCAGGTCTTCGGCGTCCAGTGCAAAATCGAACACTTCCGCGTTGGATTTGATCCGCTCCGGTGTGACCGATTTAGGGATAGTGATGACGTTATTTTCCATCGACCAGCGGATAAGCACCTGAGCCGGTTTTTTACCGTGTTTTTCCGCGATGCGCTGCACAGGATCGGCATCGAGCAGATCTCCCTGGCCGAGCGGACGCCAAGCTTCAAGCTGAATATCGTGCGTCTGGCAGTACTCCAGCAGATCTTTTTGAAACAGGCGCGGATGGAATTCCACCTGGTTGACCATCGGCTTCACTTTGGCAATTTTCATCAGTTCTTCGAGGTGCTGATCGGTGAAGTTGCTGACGCCGATGGCACGGACTTTGCCATCTTCATATAGCTTTTCGAGCGCGCCCCAGGTTTCTTTGTATTTGCCCGGGACCGGCCAGTGGATTAAGTATAGATCAATCACATCAACACCGAGTTTTTCACGGGAACGTTCGAACGCTTCCAGTGTTTCATTGAAACCCTGCTCATCATTCCATACTTTTGTTGTCAGAAAGATATCGTCTGCAGGGACGCCGCTCTCTGCAATAGCTTTGCCGACACTGTGTTCATTTCCATAAAACGACGCTGTATCGATACTGCGGTACCCTGCTTCCAGAGCCGATTTCACCGCACGTTCCACTTCGTTACCGGCTTCTGCCTTGTATACGCCGAGACCAACCCACGGCATTTCCACGCCGTTGGCCAGGGTCTTTGTTGCTGTTTGAATACTCATATGCTTTTTCCTCCTTGTTTACTGATCAGGAATACACCAATCGATTTCCGGCCTTCCCATTTCTCTCAGAAACTCGTTCGTCCGGGAGAAGGGCCGGCTTCCAAAAAATCCTTTATGCGCAGAGAAAGGACTCGGGTGCGGGGATTTGATCACGAGATGACGATCTGCGTTGACCAGTTCTTCTTTCGCCTGCGCATGACGTCCCCAGAGTATGAATACCACAGGATCGCTTTTGTTATTCACCTGATTGATCACTTCGTTGGTGAAATGTTCCCATCCTGCGCCGCGGTGGGAGGCAGCCTGCCCCGCTCTCACCGTAAGTACCGTGTTCAGAAGCAGCACTCCCTGCTCCGCCCAGCTTGTGAGACATCCGTGGGACGGAACCGGACAACCGATATCTTCCTGCATTTCCTTGTAAATGTTCTGAAGCGACGGCGGCATTTTCACTTCCGACTGCACGGAAAAGCTTAATCCGTGTGCCTGGTTCGGACCATGATACGGATCCTGGCCCAAAATAACCGCTTTCGTCCGTTCATAGGGAGTGTGGTGAAGCGCGTTAAAAATATCATACATATCAGGATAGATCGTCTTTTCCCCGTATTCCTGTTTTAAAAACTCTCTCAGTTGAAGATAGTAATCTTTTTTGAATTCGTGATCGAGAACATCGGCCCAATCATTTTTCAACACAGACATGCTTCGTCATCCGCCCCTTTTCTTCAGGTGCCTGCATGCACGTATTCCCGCTGTACATTCTTTCAAACATAAATTGTTTCACGTGAAACATTATCTTTTTATGAGAGCATCCAATTCTGCATAGATACCCGGGGCAGCAGCCAGTGCATACAATCCTTTTTCTTCCTCTGATACTTTCGTTCTTCCTCCCGCTTCTGCTGCCAACAGCAGACCGGCTTCCACGTCCCAGTCATGCAGCTTGATTTCCCAGCTGGCATCCAGTCTGCCGCAGGCGACGTAGCAGAGGTCCAGCGCAGCACTTCCGGTTCGGCGGAAACCACCGAGACGGGGAACGACCTGCTGAACGTGCGGCAGGTTATTATCTTCTGTCGTTCCTTTATCATAAGGAAAACCACTGCCGACAACCGCTTCATCCAGCCTTTTTGTTTCTGACGTATGAATATGGGTGCCGTTCAGCCAGGCCCCTTCTCCTTTTACTACTTCAAACATTTCATCCAGCTTCGGGGCATACACAACGCCGACAACCGTTTCTCCTTTATAACGGAGACCGATGGAAATACAGTAAAACGGAATCCCCCTCGCATAATTCACCGTCCCGTCAATTGGGTCAATGACCCATTCGTAGGGGGAGTCTCCTTCATACGCGCCGCTTTCTTCTGTTTTCATGAGATGATCCGGATAATAGCTTCGTATCTGTTTCGTTAAAAACGATTCCGTCCATACGTCCATTTCTGTTACAAGATCAATCGCGGCGCTTTTACTGCTCATTTCCATCGGCTTCTGCGCACGCCTTACCTGTTCTTTTCCTGCTTCAAAGGCCCATCCTTTAGCAAGTTTAAGCATTCCCTTCCATTCCTGCATCCCTATCGCCTCTCTTTTTCCGTGTTTCTTCTATCATATCGGATATCAGGGGCGGACTCAAAAAACCATAGAGGTTAACCCGCCCTTTTTTTCTCCTATTTGTGTTACATTAGAGGCTGTTGTATCATCATTTGTGCTGCCAAGGAGAATCTATCTATGCTTGAACTGATATTGAATGTACTCGAACAGCTTGGGCTCGCCGGATTATTTCTCGGAGTGGCTATTGAAGCGATCTCCTCCCCGTTTCCGGCCGCCATCGTGCTTCTTGTATACGGCTATATTATTGATCCAACCGGCTGGGACTGGATTCTTCTCAGCATTAGTTCAGCTGCCGTCTATACCGCTATCGCCTACATTCCTTACTGGCTTGCTCTCCGCTATGACTACCTGCTGCAAAAACAGGTGGATAAAGCCGGGACGAGACAGATGATGAAATTCATGGACAAATACAGGGAATGGACCATCACCGCCGGGCGTATTCTTGGGATGGGGTATATTGTATACGTTGCCGCCTTTTATCGCATTACACCCTTTCGTTACGGCTTTTTCACTTTTATCGGCGTGCTGCCGGTCGCCCTTGTTATGCTGTATCTCGGCAGACTCGGCAATATCGAAGTCGTTTATTCCTGGTTCCAGGGGATTCAGTATGTATTGATGGTTGTTCTGACCGGACTGATCGGCTGGTATATTTACTACCGGATTAAACGCAGGAAAAAGGAATCCGGCAGAAGGCGGGAAGAAGAATGATAAAAACAGACCAGAACTGCGGCTTTTCCAGTTCCGGTCTGTTTTTTGGAGAGCATAAAAGGTCTTATAGTGTGAACTTCTTCACCGTTCCATTCAATTCATCGGTGAGTGTCCGCAGTTCGGTTACCTTATCCACCACATTTCGGAAGGCTCCCAGCTGTTCCTGTGTCGATGATGAAATTTCTTCGTTCTCCGCTGCGGTTTCCTCAACAACGCTGCTGATGCTCTCGACGTTCTCGAGCACGTCGCTTCCAAGACCTTTGGAGTATTCCATGCTTTGCAGCAATTCTTCCAGTTTGCCTGTGATGGAAGCCACTTTTTGATGAATATCTTCAAACGAGTTGTTTGTTGTTTCCATCGAAGACTGTTCTTCTGCAGAGATGGATACCCCGCGGTTCACAGCGGTCGTTACAGCCTCTATTCCTTCTTCAATCGAGCCGACCATATTGGAAATCCGGGTCGTTTCCTGCGTTGTCTGTTCGGCCAGTTTCCTGACTTCCTCCGCTACAACGGCGAATCCTTTCCCGGCTTCACCGGCCCGGGACGCTTCAATGGCGGCATTCAGTGCCAGCAGGTTTGTCTGGTTGGCAATGTCGGAAACGGAATCCGCCATCGAGTGAATCTTTTTCGTCGACTCCACAAAAGATTGAGTGGCTTCTTTAATACTTTTTGTCGTCTCTGTATTCTCCTGAACCAACTCCCGCTGCTTCTCAAGTGCTGCCTTGCCGGACTGAACAGCTTCAATCGCTTCTTCCCCGTATTGAACAGACTGCTTCGTGTAGTCCACATTCGACGAAAAAGCTTTATCCATATCTTCTACTTTCGTAACCGAATCCTGGAGGTCGGAGGCAATGGTCTGTGTCCCCTGCGCCAGTTCATCCGTAGAAGTGGCGACCTGCTGATTGATTTCTGTTACCGTGGCGTTTTCATTCTCAATCTGCCCGGCAAACCCTTCTACTCTATCACTGACCGACTGAATAGACTGGAGTAACGTTCGGATCTGTTCAATCATCTGATGAAACGAGTCGTTCAGCTGCCCCAGCTCATCTTTTTTCTGATACGAAATCGGTTCAATAGCCAGATTTCCGGCTGCCACTTCATTGGAACTCTCCGCCAGCTTCTTCAACGTTTTTGTAATCGGACTTGTGATCCGGTTGGATACCACAAGACTAATAATAATGAGTAGAACAACACTGACGATACTGGCAATGATGATGAACTGTACCTGCTGATCGAGTGCCGCCTGCGATTGTTCATAACTTGCTTCGGCAACCAGCTGCAGCATATAGACATCATTTTCAATACCTGCGAGTCTGGACGCCTGCTGATCGGCAGTGGAACCATCTCCCGCTTCAAGGGCCTGCATCGTTGTTTCTGTCCATCCGTCGAATTTATTTTTGATCTTTGTAATGTATTCGCGGCTTTGTTCATTCACCGCGATGTTATCGAGCTCACTGAGAAGTTCTTCGGTTGCTTCAATGGACGATGTCGTTTCCTGAACCAGCTCCTGACTCTGCGTGGTGGAAAAGCTGGATAAATTCAGCTGGGCAGCGTTCGTCTGTGATTTGAATTCCTCAATCGTAACGAGCGCATCCACCTGATCTTCACTGGAAGACTGAATCTGCATCATGTTAAAAATGATAAACGCAATGATGGCTGCTGCCAGCAGGATCGTCGTCAATGTATTAATGAGTAGTTTCTTTTTAATAGACATTTTTTCCTCCTATGATTCGCCTGCGAGTTCTTCTCTGGCAGCATCCAGTTGATCACTCAGATTGTCCGGAAAGTCTGCTACACGCAATGGCGCCAAGCCGACCCAATCTTCAGCAAGGCCATACTCCAGATTTTCACCTGACAGCGATTCTCCCTCAGCCATACGCTCAATCAATTGATAGATAGCGTTATCCACGTTTTTCATCACAGATGTAATGACCGCTTTTTCGGCCTGGAAATACTGATCGGTATCTACACCTATTCCATATACACCCTGGGCCTGTGCCTCCTGCAGCACCCCGACTCCGGTAAATCCAGCAGCAGCGAATATAATGTCTGCACCATTTTGTATCATGCCATCCGCTATATCCGCTCCCAATTGATCATCCTCATAGGTCCCCGCGTATTCCCGGTCGATGACAATATCAGGGTTCGCGGCTTTTGCTCCTTCTTCAAAGCCATTGTAGAAATTGTTGATAATTTCTACATCCTTTCCGCCGACAAAACCGATATGATCGGTTTCTGTTGTCATAGCTGCTGTCATGCCAGCCAGGTAACTGGCCTGTCCGACTTTGAAGTTGACAGAGGTAATGTTTTCCATCTCCGATACGGAATCTATGATCAGAAACTGCTGATCCGGTTGGTCGGCAGCTACGGTTTCCAGTGCTTCCTGCAGCTGATACCCTATTCCGATAACCAGGTCATTATCCTGCTCTACCAATTCACGTATACCCTGCTCATATGTATCTGTCGTGGCAATTTCTCTGTAATCAAATACGACATCTAGATTATCTCTTGCCCGCACAAGCCCCTCAAATGCGAGATCGTTAAAAGACTGGTCTCCAAGGCCGCTGTCCGACATCATCACACCGACTTTCAGTTTTCCCTCCGTCGCATTTATTTCCTGTTCCTGACCGCACGCCGCCAGTGACAACAAACTGAACAGACCCAGTGTTATAATAAAAAGATTCCTGAGTTTCATGCTTTCCCCCCTAAAATGGACTCTTCCTGTTTCATCGACAAATTTCCTATAAAGTGAATAGATTTACTTAAATTTAACAAAAATTTAGGTGTAAAATCCTTCATATTGAAAAGGAAAGAACCTAAATACATGAAAAAATCCGAACAATGGTACAAAATGCTTCATGCATTTTTTCGTACCACTATCCGGATCAGCTGCCCCTTCACTTTTTTATTTCAGCCCCTCATTTTCCAGTGTAATTTCGTTTTGAGCTATATCATCACTTATGATATGGCTCTCCTTTTTGTATCTTAAACGCGCGGTAGATCTGTTCGAGCAGAAGGAGCTTCATGAGCTGGTGCGGGAAGGTCATGTTGGAAAATGACAGTTTGTGATCGGCCCGCTGCAGAACAGCTTCACTTACGCCGTTCGAACCGCCGATGACAAAGGTGAGCTGGCTGTGCCCGTGCAGGCTCCACTTCTCCATTTTCTCCGCCAGCTTCTCCGAGGACCACTCGTGTCCGCCGATATCAAGCACTATAACGTTGCGGCCGGGCTTTATTTTATGTAAAATCCGTTCACCTTCTTTTTCCGTGACCTGCTGCTTTTCTTTTTCACTCATCTGCTCCGGCGCCTGCTCATCATTCACTTCATCCATCGTGAGCTTACAGTACGGTCCGAGCCGCTTTTCAAATTCTTCAATCCCCTGTTTCAGGTACTTTTCTTTTATTTTTCCGACACTTACAATCTGAATCTGCATAAAGCCTCTCCTGTTTCAACGTTATACACATGTGTGCAACCTGCAATTTAATTATCCACACAACCTATCCACATATTCACACCTGTTTCTGCGGTTTTCTTTGGATTTTATGCACAACTTGTCCACTGCAGTACGTTCAGGTTGTGGAATAGTCCCACTCCTTCTGTTTATCCATATAAGGAAATTCCCTTCTCTGTTATATCGCGTTATCAAGGGTTTTTTAGTTGTTATCCGGACATTCAGCGTACATGGCATCCCTCTTTTTTCACTATACCATATCTCACTTATCCACAATACATAGAAAAAGCCTTTCCCTGCATCGTGTGCGTGCAGGGAAAGGCTTTGCTGCTAAAACTGCTGTTGATTGTTCAGTACCATTTCTGCCGTCTGCTGCTGTCCTTCACGGTAGAACGTCACCGTAATCGTGTCACCCATTTTCGCTTCTGTATACAGATATCTTCGGAGATCGTGACCGTCGGCAATCGGTGTACCGTTCATTGCCGTGATGACATCATAACGCTTGAGGCCTGCTTTTTCCGCCGGCGTTCCGGAAACAATATTGGTGATAAAAATACCGCTCTCCACTTCCTCCGGCAGCTGCAGGGTTTCCTGCCAATGATAACTTGGAATTTCCGAAAGGGAACGGAGGGTGATACCCATCTGCGGGCGTTCTACTTCCCCGTTTGCTTCCAAATCTTCAATGACCGGCAGAGCAACCGAAGTTGGAATGGCAAACCCAATCCCTTCCACGGACGACTGCGCGATTTTCATGGAGTTAATCCCAATCAGCTGCCCTTTGATGTTTACGAGCGCACCGCCGCTGTTCCCGGGGTTAATGGCGGCATCGGTCTGAATCACTTCCGCGTTCCAGTCCGACTGACCGTCTCCATTCAAATCCACGGGAATGCTCCGTTCCACGGCACTGATGATGCCGCGGGTTACAGTGCGGGACAATTGTGTACCAAGCGGGTTGCCGATCGCTATCGCAGGTTCGCCGACATTCAGATTATCTGAATTTCCAAAGGAAACGGCAGTCTCAACCCCTGCTGCATCAATACGCAGAACAGCAAGGTCTGTCAGCACATCGGATCCCACAATGTCGGCATCAACGCGGGTATCGTTTGACAGGCTGACTTCCACCTGGCCGGCTCCTTCAATCACGTGATGGTTGGTCACCACAAAAGCTGTATCTCCTTCTTTTTTGTAAATAACCCCGGAGCCTGTCCCCTGACTGGCGCCGGAGCCATTTTCCTCTTCCCAGAAGTCGGATTGCTGCAGGTTAAACACGCCGACCACCGCATTGGATACCTGCTCGACCGCTTCTGTCGTATCAGATTGTACTGAAACCTGAAGCTGCTGCTGCTGTGCCTGTGAATCTCTTTCAACGGATATGTCTTCAGGTCTCTGCTGTGTTTCCTGTTCCTCTACAGCACTGTTTCTGTCTGTACCTGGATAAAGACCAGTTTCATAAAGAAAAGGCACCGCAATTAAAACAAGGACCGCTCCAATAATCGCACCGGCGAGCGCGGCCTGTCCGATTCGTTTCCGGTGCCGGTTCCTTCTTTTCGAAGGTCCCGTCACATGATCGTTATCATACCCCATACATGTCGTCACCTTTCATCCATGTTCCGTATTCATCCTTTATCGTTTCCCATTGGTTTGTTTTTAAACATATTTCCTACAGGGTAACTAGTGGTTTTGCTTCATAAGGATCGGTGTCATAAAGATGAAACGTGTGGCCGACACCACACTCTTCTTCTTCAAGAATCTGCTGGACGGACATGCGGGCCAGTTCTTTCATGTTGTTATCGAGGCTCAAATGGGCCAGATAGACCCGGCTCGTTCTGTCACCGACTACTTCGGTCAGCGCTGCTGCCGCATCTTCATTCGAAACATGGCCGGTATCGCCGAGAATACGACGTTTCACATTCCACGGATAACGTCCCATGCGGAGCATGTTCAAGTCATGGTTCGTCTCAAACACAAACATATCGGAGTTACGAATCAATCCCTTTGTCTGCTCCGTCACATATCCCATATCCGTTGCCAGAGCGAGTTTCTTCCCTTCGTGATGAAAAACAAAAAACATCGGATCAGCTGCATCATGAGAGACGGGAAAGGATTCAATATCAAGGTCTCCAAAGGTCTGGACGGCATTTTGTTCAAACACAAACTTCTGATCCGATGCAATGGTTCCGATACTGCTTTCCATCGCCTGCCACGTCTTCGGATTGGCATACAGGGGGAGCTGATGTTTCCGGGCCAGTACTCCCGCCCCTTTAATATGATCCGTATGTTCATGCGTAATAATGATGCCATCAAGTTCCGAAGGACTCCGTGCAATCTGTTCAAATAAACCTTCTATTTTTTTTCCGCTCAGGCCGGCATCAATTAACAGGCGCTGCCGGCCGGTTTCTACATAAACAGCATTACCAGTACTTCCGCTGGCAAGTACACTGAACGATAGTGCCATGACATGTCCTCCAATTACTGCTCCTGATTCCCGCTGTTCTCTTCGTTCTCTCCGTTGTTCTCTCCTCCAGACCCTTCATTTTGATTGGTGTTTCCGGAAGGATTCTCGACCGGGCCGCTGTCGTCCGATACTTCCTGAAGCGTTCGAACTGTACCGCCGATCGCGTTCACCAGATACTCGCTTTCCCCATTAACTTCCATTCTGTACATCGGCGCCATCACCTGATTGGAACCTTCCGGCGCAAAGAGGCTGTAATACCTCAGTTCCACTTCGTTGACTTCATCATTATTGGAGAGAATATTTTCGGTTAACAGTCTGTCTATCGCCCCGTACGTAGACAACATATCTTTCTGTTCTCCACCCTCTTCAAACTCCATATAGCTCTGAATGTAACTTTCTATTTCATTGTCATCATTGAGGAACAGAACGAGCGGGTTCTCATCATAGGTGACGGTTGTTTTATCTTCGTAAACCTGATTTAAAAGGACCTGCCCTTCTTCTTCATTGATTTCCTCTATAGCATATTCAGATCCGTTCCAAACCTGCTGGTCGAGAAAATTTTGAATATCGGCTTCCCCGGACACTGCATACGTGTTTTGCAGGGTTACTTCCACAAAATTACTATCCAGAGTGCTTACATTCTCTTCTCCGGCCTGACGGCTCACTTCTTCTTCAATATCTATGGATTCACCGACAATGTGGCTGATTTCGTCCCGTTCTGCCGGCAGGTCATCGGTGACCGTTATATTTTTTGCATTCAGTTCTTCCTCAGTGGAATTCTGCGCCCGCACATTGAGTTCACTCTGGCTCTGCTGCTCCACCATCTGCTGCAGCAAAAACGTATTTAAAAGCAGGAAGGCTAGAATAAATATGGTTTTCGTACGGCTCCAGTCCATGTTATCCCTCCCCGGTTGAGCCCGATGTGCTGTCATCCGGATTCACCGGATACCAGGCTCCATCATGTTTAACATACCAGCTCGGTTCAAATCGAAAAACGAGGCTGTCGGTTTTCTCCAGTTGATACCCCGGCTGAATGTCTTCAATCAAAGAAGGATCAAACTGCTGCTCCACGTATTCAACCACTTCCCTGCCGGATGCAAGTTCGATGGAACCTCTCGCATCAATCGGAGAATCATCGAGTTTAAACAATGGACGGGAATACTCGGAAACCTGTCCCCCGGATCTCGTAACATTGATGGAAGAAATGTCCGGACCTCCCGATGTGAAGACCGGCAGTCCTGAAACGATCATCCGGTACGTTGCACTTTGTCCTTCAGACTGCGGCTGCCAGTCATATAACCTGTAATCATCGGTCCACCCGCCGCGTGTATTCACAAATCCGAAGGTGGCATTAATCACGTGTCGCTGGCTGGAAGAACTTCCTTCACTGTATACCGGGTTCACGTACGTAAAATACGTCCCGTTTTCTTCCACACTTACCATGCGGTTGCCGTCTGTGAATGAAGCCTCTCCATTTTCACGGCGGTACTGTTCCACATACTCCGCATCACTGAACAATAAATTTAAAAACTGATTGTAATCAATGTCGGTCGATGTATCGGACAATGTGCTGTATTCCACGGAGTTTTCCGGAAGATACAGTACTTCAAGCGGAGAAGACGAACTGCCTGGCTCATATGGAAAAACAGGTTTATACTGATCCATCTGAAGAATATAATTTTCCCGGAACGAGGACAGACTGAAGGTTGTTTCCCCTTCCAGTACAAAAGATTCCTCGTTGGAGGCAAAGGTGACCAGCAGGTTCTCCGAATCTCCTCCCTGATCCCTCAGAATCATGCGGTCTATGGAATCGATGGGAAGATCCGGATCCTCTTCTTCGAACTGAAACATCTGCTCTAGAATTTCATCGGGGACAGACACAGGAAAGATGATCTCTGCTGTACGGGGTGCTGCATACAGATTCTCCCTCGATACGTCCTGACGCAGGGTTATATTCTGAAACTGCGAATCCAGCAGTTCATCGTAAAAACGGGAAAAAAGACCATTCGTTCCATTTAACGCGGTATATGTGCCGTCCTCATGAAAAACCAGCTGGGAAGGTTCTACCACATCATTCAGACTCCGCTCCTCGCCGATCTTTTCATTCGAGGTCGTGGCCGATTCATTAAGAGGAGCAAAATTGGCTTGAAATGTCCAAAGCTGCCACGTCAAAAACACACTGAATATCACTAATAAAGCAAGAGCACCTGATTTTATCCGCTCTTTCATTCTATAACCCCTTCTTTTTCCAGTGCCGAATAAGGAAGTGTCACCGCAACCGTTGTCCCTTGCTGCCACTCACTGTCGATAGAAATAAAGCCTTGATGGGATTCTATTAATTCTTTGGCAATCGCAAGTCCGAGTCCGGTTCCGCCCAGATTACGGGCTCTTGCCTTATCCACCCGGTAAAACCGGTCAAATACTTTCGGCTGGCTTTCTTTTGGAATCCCTACACCCTCATCCGTAATTTCTACGTTAACCGTTCGAGGTCCCGGCGTCACTTTAACCTTAATGGTTCCCCCGTCCGGTGAATATTTCACCGCGTTGGAAACAATATTGTCGAATACCTGCATCACTTTGTCTTTATCAATATCAACATATAACGGATGGTCCGGAATCATCTTGGAGAAATGAAGGTTCCTGTCCTTTGTAATCATTTCAAACCGTTCCGTCATCTGTTGCAGGAGTTCCACGAGATCCTCCGTTTCAAAAGTAAGGGTCAGGTCATCGCTGTCCATTTTAGAAAGCTGCAGCAGGTCGTTCACAAGCCGTATCATTCGCTCTGTCTCATTTTGGGTAACCTGCAGAAAACGCGGTCCAAGGTTCTCATCTTCCATGGCCCCGTCTTCCAGAGCTTCCAGGTAGCTTCTCATTGTCGTAAGCGGCGTTCGGAGCTCGTGCGACACATTGGCTACAAATTCACGGCGTTCCCGTTCCAGTGTTTCTTTTTCGGTTACATCATGAAGAACGGTAATCAGTCCATTGACCGGACCTTCTTCATTTCGGATGACAGAGAAATTCGCTTCGAGCAGACGTGCCTCGTCCTCATCACTGAAATCCAGTAAAATCGAATCGGCATAGTCATACAAGTCACTGGGTGCCACCGTTTCCGACAGGTGCAGCAGCTCCGGAAGCGACGCTCCCATCACATGACGGCTGTCTACATGGAGAAGCTGTTCCGCCCGCCTGTTCATCAGAATGATACGCCCGAGTTCATCTGTTGCAATGACACCATCGGTCATATGGGTCAGGACGGAACTGAGTTTTTTCCGTTCCCCTTCCGTTGTGGAGTGGGCTTCTTTCAGATTCAGTGTCAGGGAGTTAAACGATTCGGCCAGCTGTCCAATTTCATCCTGACCGTACACGCGCACCCGTCTCGAAAAATCTCCATCCATCATCACTCTGGCCTGTCTGCGCATATCCACAATGGGCCTCGTAATTGTCTGTGAGAGCAGTATCCCGAGAAGCGCCGTCAATCCGAGCGCAATAATGGTTCCGTTAACGAAGATGGAATTGATCTCGTTCATTTCCTGGTATATGTTTTCCATGCTTGCTTCGATGTAAATCGCTCCGATGATTTCGCCGTTTTGTTCAATCGGCTTGGCGACAACCCGGAGCCGTTCTCCGTCCTGGGTCCGTACTACCTGATTGGCCGGGGAACCAATTAAAGCCCGCTCCACTCTGACCCTTGTGCTCTGCTGTCCGACCAGATTCTGATCGTTCCATTCCGATGTCCCGAGAATCTGCTGGTTCGGACCAATAATCTGCGCTTCAATCCCTTCCACCGAGAAAAATTCCTGGAGAAGGTTGGCGATATCCTCCTCGAGCGGTTCTTCTTCTTCATCCCGATTTCGCGTGAGCTCTTCCTGTACGTTATACTCCAGCAGATCCGCGCGTTCCCGGATCATTTCCTTATGGTTTTCTTCCAGCTGCGCTTGCAGTTCCCCTGTGAAATAAACACCTATCACCTGCACGGCAATAAAAATAAGCAGCATGAAAATGGTGATTAACTTAAAGTGGATAGACTGAAACATTCCCCCGAGTTTCATGCTCACTTCTCCTGTTCAGGGTGTTTCACATAATATCCTACACCACGTCTTGTCACAATCCACATCGGATAGCTTGGATTATCTTCTACTTTTTCGCGCAGGCGGCGCACGGTTACATCCACCGTCCGGACGTCTCCGAAGTAATCATATCCCCAGACCGCCTGAAGGAGATGTTCTCTTGTCATGACCTGTCCTATGTGTCTGGCCAGATAATGAATTAGTTCAAATTCCCGGTGTGTTAAATCGACGGGTTCTCCCCGTTTCGACACGAGATACGCATCGGGATCGACGGTTAAACCGCCGACTTCAATCAGTTTCTGTTTTGACGATGTTTCTTCCGGCACCGTCTGCAGACGGCGGAGATTCGCTTTCACCCGCGCCAGCAGTTCGCGGTTGCTGAAAGGCTTGGTTACATAATCATCGGCACCAAGTTCCAATCCGAGTACTTTATCAATTTCAGCATCTTTGGCCGTCAGCATAATAATCGGCATATCAAAGTATTTACGGATTTCCCGGCACACTTCCATTCCATCTTTATGAGGAAGCATGATATCAAGAAGCACAAGATCCGGCACAAATTCATGAACTTTCTCCAGCGCTTCATTCCCATCGTAGGCGACTTCGACTTCAAACCCCTCTTTTTTCAGGTTAAAGTCGAGAATGTCGGCGATCGGCTGTTCATCATCGACGACCAGTATTTTTTCATCCATTTCCATTCGCTCCGTTTCCTGCATGAATTCCGTCCTGTATCGTGCCTTCCTCCTTGACGAAAAGGCGGACAGCTTGTCTGTTTCTCATCTACCTATTATTGTAACACAGCGTGTAACATTGGGTTTATCATGGTTTGAATCTCTTTTTCACGTTTTGTTCTATCAAAAAACGTCTGGGCTGTATGCCAGACGTTCGGGGTCATTATTTGGAATGAATGGTGGCTCGAGACGGAATCGAACCGCCGACACGAGGATTTTCAGTCCACTGCTCTACCGACTGAGCTATCGAGCCTTTTTGGTGCCTTTCTGATTAAAGACAAAAAAGTAAGTAAATGGCGGGCCTGACGGGAATCGAACCCGCGATCTCCTGCGTGACAGGCAGGCATGTTAACCGCTACACCACAGGCCCTTTTTTGAAAGAATAAACGGCGAATCTCTGCGTCAGCTGCGTTCGCATCGTCAGGTCACGTACAGTTGTACGTTCCCTCCTCTACTCTCTTGCTTCCTTGACCTTCTTGTTTCTTCTTTCAAAAAGGTAAAGCGAGGCGGATCTTTGCGTCAACTACGTTCGTGTCGTCAGGTCACGTACTGGAGTACGCTCCCTCCTTCACTCTCTTGTTTCCTCGACCTTCTTGCTTCTTCTTTCCAAAAGCAAGGAGGCAAATCTCTGCGTCAACTGCGTTCGTGTCGTCAGGTCACGTACGGTTGTACGTTCCCTCCTCTACTCTTTTGTTACGATGAAAAAAGAAAATGGTGACCCGTACGGGATTCGAACCCGTGTTACCGCCGTGAAAGGGCGGTGTCTTAACCACTTGACCAACGGGCCGCATGAAGAAAACAATGATTTAAAATGGTGAGCCATGGAGGATTCGAACCTCCGACCCTCTGATTAAAAGTCAGATGCTCTGCCAACTGAGCTAATGGCTCCCGTTTGTTGGTTCATCGTTTTCAGCGACAGAATTAATAGTACCATGCCGATTTTTGATTTTCAACCGATTTTTTTAAAGAAATTATTCATACGAAAAAAACCTTCTGCATCCGGGGATGTCCAGGAGTAAATGCCCCCTGCTTTTCTTCCTGATGAAAAAAAGCGGGGGCACTTATTACCATTTATATCCCCCATACCCCGCGTACCATGTTCGTCTGGCTGCGGTCCGGGCCGACAGAGAAGATACTGAGCGGAATATTGGTTAACTGCGACAAGCGCTCCAAATAGTGGCGGGCATTTTCCGGAAGATCACCAAGGGTTTTTGCACCGGTAATATTCTCCGACCATCCCGGCATTTCCTCGTATACGGGTTCACATTCGGCCAATATTTTCAGATTAGCCGGGAATTCTTCTATAATTTCGCCTTTGTACTTATAGGCGGTGCAGATTTTCACCGTTTCGATTCCGGTCAGTACATCGAGCGAATTCAATGAGAGATCAGTGATGCCGCTGACACGGCGGGCATGACGGACAACGACACTGTCAAACCAGCCTACCCGGCGTGGTCTTCCTGTAGTGGTGCCGTATTCATTCCCAATTTCCCGGATTTGTTCTCCAACTTCATCGGTAAGTTCTGTAGGAAATGGTCCGTCCCCGACTCTGGTCGTGTATGCTTTGGATACACCAACCACATGGTGAATCTTCGAAGGACCGATGCCGGATCCTATCGTAACGCCGCCGGCGATCGGGTTCGAGGATGTTACGTAAGGGTAGGTACCCTGGTCAATATCCAGCATAACACCCTGCGCCCCTTCAAATAATACCCGGCGGCCGTCATCCACCGCATCATTGAGAACAACCGACGTATCACGGACGTAATCGGCAAAGAACTGTCCGTAATTATAATACTCTTCCAATATGTCACTGATTTGAAAACCTTCTGTTTCATGAATCTTCTCAAGCAGGCGATTTTTTTCTTTTAAATTCCGTTCAAGTTTTTCTTCGAACTCTTCTTTATCCAGCAGATCGGAAATACGAATCCCCGTTCTAGCGGCTTTATCCATATAAGCAGGACCAATGCCTTTGCGGGTGGTCCCGATTTTATTGCTCCCTTTGCTTTCTTCTTCCATCGCGTCAAGTTTGACGTGGTAAGGGAGAATGACATGTGCCCTGTTGCTGATGCGGAGATTGCTGGTATCCACACCGCGGTTGTGTAAATATTTCAGTTCCTCGACCAACGCCTTTGGGTCAATGACCATGCCGTTTCCGATCACACATATTTTGTTATCATAAAAGATTCCGGATGGAATGACATGCAGTTTGTAGGTTTCTCCACCGAAAACGATGGTATGACCGGCATTGTTTCCGCCTTGATATCTGGCAACCACTTCTGCATTTTCCGAAAGAAAGTCTGTGATTTTTCCTTTGCCTTCATCTCCCCACTGTGTTCCTACGATTACGATTGATGACAAACTGTCCACCTCCGCACCTGCTCCCAGGCTGCTGTATTTTTTCTATGTAAAAGCCACAGGCTGAAAACCCTCACATAGTGTATCAATCCCATCCCAAAAAGTCAATAAAACACGAACATTTATAAGGTGTATTACTTTTTACGTTCGTAATAATAATTTGTTGTTCAGGCTGTTTATCGAAAAGAATGAAAAACGCGGGAGCTTACCGAATGATAACCTTGCCGACTTTTTTCATAAAAAAACCAAGGTGCTCTTTCACCTTGGCTTTCTTTATGCTCCCGGCGGAACGTCCCTTTCGTCGTGGCGCCGGTCGAGATTGACAAATTTGTTGTATTCTTTAATAAAGGCGAGTTCAACGGATCCCACCGGTCCGTTCCGCTGCTTGGCCAAAATGACCTCAATCATATTCTGATTCTCGGTTTCCTGGTCGTAGTAGTCTTCCCGGTACAAAAACGATACAATATCGGCGTCCTGCTCAATACTGCCGGATTCACGGAGATCCGACATCATCGGGCGTTTATCCTGGCGGGATTCCACGCCGCGGGAAAGCTGGGAAAGTGCGATGACCGGCACGTCCAGCTCACGCGCGAGGCCCTTCAGCCCTCTCGAAATTTCCGACACTTCCTGCTGACGGCTCTCTCCGCCGCGTGAACCGGAACCTTGAATCAGCTGCATGTAATCGATCATGATCATACCGAGTCCGCGTTCCTGTTTCAGACGCCTGCACTTCGCCCGGATTTCATTCACTTTCACGCCCGGAGTATCGTCGATGTAAATGCCTGCTGAAGACAAGCTTCCCATTGCCATCGTCAGCTTTTCCCAATCTTCTTCTTCAAGCGATCCCGTTCTCAGTTTCGTAGCGTCAATGTTTCCTTCGGCGCACAACATCCGCTGCACCAGCTGCGCCGCTCCCATCTCCAGACTGAAGACAGCGACATTCTCCGCCGATTTGGTGGCAACGTTTTGCGCGATATTCAATGCAAATGCCGTCTTACCCATAGACGGACGCGCCGCGACAATCACGAGGTCACTGCGCTGGAAACCGGTCGTCATTTTATCCAGTTCCGCAAATCCGCTCGCCACCCCGGTAATATCGTCCTCCCGGTTCTGCAGCATTTCAATATGGTCGTACGTTTCAATCAGCACATCCTTGATGGAAACAAAAGCGCTCGTCCTGCGCTGCTGCGCCACTTCAAGAATCGAGCGTTCGGCATCACTCAGAATATCTTCTACTTCATCTTCTCCATTGTACCCTTCCGAAACAATGGTGGTCGCTGCCTGTATAAGGCGCCGCAGAATCGACTTTTCCTGAACAATTTTGCTGTAATAATCCACGTTGGCAGCAGTCGGTACAGCGTTGGCCAGATCCGTTAAGTAGGAAATGCCGCCCACTTCTTCAAGCCACTCATAGTCCTGCAGCGCCGACGTCATCGTGACGAGATCGACCGGACTTCCTTTTTCCCCTAATTCAAGCATCACCCGAAAAATTCGTTGATGAGACACGCGATAAAAATCTTCGGGAGCGATGCGTTCTGTTGCTGTAACCAAAGCTCCGCCTTCCAAAAAGACGGCGCCCAAAACGGCCTGTTCCGCTTCAATATTCTGAGGGGGCCTGCGGTCGGCCATGATATCGCTCATGTCCATCTTCCTGCCTTTCCTTTGATTCCTGTACAGAAAAAAACCGGCCTATAACGTACCGGAACATTATAAGCCGTATGGAGAAGCTGCCTGGTGTTTACTCTTCCACGACATGGACATCGACAACCGCCGTTACTTCTTTATGCACTTTAATCGGTGTCTTCGTTACACCGAGCGTACGGATCGGCTGATCGAGTTCAATTTTTCGTTTATCCACTTTCATGCCCATATCCTTCAGCTGCTCAGCAATCTGTTTTGTGGATACAGCGCCGAATAAGCGTCCGGCTTCTCCTGCTTTTGCGGTAATCGTCACTTTAGTGTTTTCCAGCTGTTCCTTGAATTTCTTCGCATCTTCAAGTTCCTGCTGTGCTTTTTTCTCATCACTTTCCTGTTTGGCTTTCAGATTTTTTACGTTACCTGCTGTCGCTTCCACAGCGAGATTGTGTTTGAATAAATAGTTCCGGGCATACCCTTCCGAAACGTCTTTCATTTCACCTTTTTTCCCTTTTCCTTTTACATCCTGATTAAAAATGACTTTCATTCCTCGGTTCCTCCTTCCAGATAATCATCGATGGCCTGTTTGAGGCTTTCTTCTGCTTCATCAAGCGCAGAATCAAGCTGGGTGGCGGCGTTGGTAAGATGCCCGCCTCCGCCGAGGGCTTCCATGATCAGCTGTACATTGACCTCGCCAAGGGAACGGGCACTTATGCTTACCTTTCCATCACTGCGTTTGGAAAGCACAAAGGAACCCTTCACATCATTCATCGTGAGCAGGGTGTCCGCTGCCTGGGCAATCAGAATCTGATCATACAATTCTTCATCCGAGGCTTTCGCCACCGCCATACCATCCCGGTAAATCGTTGCTTTCTCTATTAAGTGGGAACGACGTACGTATTGATCGATATCCTCTTTCAGAAGCCGCTGCACCATCGTCGTATCCGCTCCGTGGGATTTCAGGAAGGAAGCGGCATCAAACGTACGGGATCCCGTACGGATGGCAAAGCTCTTCGTATCCACAATAATACCAGCAAGCATCGACGTGGATTCAAGTTCATCCATCGATAGCTGGTGTGGTTGATATTCTAACAGTTCAGTCACCAGTTCTGCAGTAGAAGAGGCATAAGGTTCCATGTATACGAGAACCGGGTCCTTGATAAACTCTTCCCCGCGCCGGTGGTGGTCCAACACCACTACCCGGTTGACCGCATCAACCAGTCGGGGTTCAATAACCATCGACGGCTTGTGCGTATCCACGACAACGAGCAGCGTGTGCCGTGTTAAGTCATCCAGCGCTTCTTCCGGGGTGATGAACTGGGACCAGAGGTACTCGTGATCGCCGACTTCTTCCATCAGCTTCTTCACGTCCGGATTTATTTCATTGGGATCAACCACAACGTAAGCATCTGTGTTATTGACTTCTGCTACTTTCAATACTCCAATAGCAGCTCCGATCGCGTCCATATCAGGATTTTTGTGACCCATAATAATAACCTGGTCGCTCTCAAGCACGAAATCACGCAGCGCATGGGAAATGACGCGGGCGCGAACTCTTGTCCGTTTTTCCATCGCGTTGGATTTGCCGCCGTAAAAACGGACTTTCCCATTGGTTTCTTTAATGGCTACCTGATCGCCGCCGCGTCCAAGGGCAAGATCCAGACTCGACTGTGCGAGACTCCCCAGTTCCCGCAGCGGGGAATCACCGCTTCCAATCCCGATGCTCAGCGTAATGGACACTTTCTCTTTACCGGTTACATCCCGGACATGATCCAGCAGTTCAAAACGGGTTTTTTCCAGCTGTTTCAATGCTTTCTGATTCATGACGGCGATAAAACGGTCGGAGGAAATACTGCGGAGCAGAATCTGATATTTTTCCGCCCATTCATTCAGTGACGTTGTGACATGACTCATCAGGCTGCTTCGGATCTGATCGTCCATGCCCTGGGTCACTTCATCGAAATTATCCAGATAAACAAGACCAATAACCGTCTGTTCCTCTTCGTACAGGGACTGGGTTTCTTTCGTTTCCGTCATGTCAAAAAAGTACAGCAGCCGTTCTTGTGGCTTAATGTCTATCGTATAGTGCCTGTCGCTCAGTGTTAACTCCGTTTTTGTATCCCCTTTTTTAATCGGGGAGGTGATGTCTTCAAACACATCATTAAGCGGCAGACCGAGAAATTCACGAGGCAGGTAATCCTTCATAAACGGATTGGCCCACTGCATCTGATAGTCTTCATCATACAGGATGATTCCGATAGGCAGGCTCTTTACCGCTTCTTCGCCGGCTTTATTAACGCGGTGGGATAACGTCTTGATATACTTTTCCAGATCGCGTTCAAACGCTTTTCTCGCCTGAAGCACATAAATGAGCAGCAACGCCAGAATGAAAAACCCGACGATACCAAGCATCCATTGATATATCGTTAATAAACCAATGAACAAGGCAGCTGTCACAAACAATAAGATTACATGCAGGCCGTGCCAGCGGTTCATTAAAAACTCAGGCATAATGTCAACCCCTACTTCGTGTCAGATTCCAGACGTTTCTTCAATTGAAATCCTAAATCAATGATACCCAGCATGCGGGCCAAGAGAAGAATAAAAGGCAGAATCAACCCAAAAACCAACAGGAGAATGGGGAGCGCTTTTGGAATGGATTTACTGTAACAATAGTAAAAGATCACCGTAAAACCCTGCAGCGCCATCGCTGTTTCCAGTAAAGGGAACAGGTTCCATACCACCGTTTGAACCGCCGTACCTTCTTCGACCCCCACCCAGTATACGATAAAGGTAAGAAGATAATACCACAGCAGCGAACGCGGTATATTCCAGTTCCGAAAAGGAGGAAACGCCTCCACTTCCATGTTCATGCGCCGCATAACTGCGTGGGCAATGAACTGCGTCAAAAACGCATACAATACACCGGTGAACACAATCAAAAGCGGTCCCATCCGTCCAAAACGGTCAATCATATCCCCGTATTGTTCCAATTCGACGGAACTTTCCTGTCCCAGGGAGGAAAGCATGGACTGAGCCTGCTCCGCCGACTGTCTCATAATATCCTGAAGAACCGAAATCGGATCGACCTGAAGAAGAAGAACCGACCCGGCATATAAAGCCGTCAGACCACCTATATAAGCGACACTGGCGGCAGCAGCTGTCAGCAGAGCTTCTTTTCTGCGGCTCATCATTTCTCCCATGGCAATGCCGCCGACTGCCGACAGCACTGCGAATGGAAGGCCTGTCAGCGCGGTCAAAAAGACAGACAGCAGCATCGATACAACCGCCATCACGATACCCGGCTTCCAGCCGTACCGCGCTGTAAACAGGATAAAAGGCAGAGGCAGGAACCAAAGCAGTATCATACTGAGAAACGGAACGAATACCGCAAGCAGCAGCATGACAATAAAAACACCGCTCAACACGGCTCCCTCTGTTACCCTTCTCGTTTGCTGCAATAACGTCACCTCATCCATCGCATTCTCATATAAACAAATACATCAGCCATATGTGTATGTAAATTCCATTCGTCTATTGTAAGCCATTCTTCTGAAAAAAGAAAGAATGTCCTAACGCAGAGACGCGAAATAAAAAACGTTTCCCGGTTCGTCGGGAAACGTTTTTACCTGCGCCTTACTGTTCCCGTACATAAGGAAGCAGCGCCACATGGCGGGCACGTTTGATGGCTTTCGTCAATTGACGCTGATACTTGGCAGAAGTACCAGTCACACGGCGCGGAAGAATTTTACCGCGTTCCGAGATGAATTTCTTCAACAGTTCTACGTCTTTATAGTCAATTTTTTCAATCTTATTGACTGTAAAGTAACATACCTTCCTTCTCTTACCTCTACGGCGTGCCATAAAGTTTCAACCTCCTTTAGAAAAGTTTTTCGTTCTATACGAAGAAGGGAAGAGTTTTATTAAAATGGCAGATCATCATCGGATATATCAATCTGCTGACCGTCATTGCCGAACGGATCATCATTCAAATTGGAAGATCCGCCTTGGTTCTGCTGGCCGGAGCTTTGCGCGGCGCCGTACTGGTTCCCCTGTGGAGCACCGCCACCTCCGCCTGAAGACCCGCGCGGTTCAAGAAACTGCACGTTTTCGGCCTGTACTTCCACGACTGTGACGCGGCGTCCTTCCTGATTTTCATACTTTCGGCTCTGCAGACGACCGTCAATACCGGCTTGACTGCCTTTTTTCAAATAGTTTGCGACGTTCTCGGCCTGTTTTCTCCAGGCGACACAATTGAAAAAGTCAGCTTCCCGTTCTCCATTCTGGTTCGTAAACGGGCGGTTTACGGCGATACCGAAATTCACTACGGCGATACCATTCGGGGTGTACCGCAGTTCAGGGTCACGGGTCAGACGGCCAACCAGAACAACACGATTTATCATTTTGGAACTCCTCCCACTGGTTATCCTTAGTCTTCATTTTTTACGACAAGGTGGCGGATGACATTATCATCCATCTTAACCAGGCGTTCGAATTCATCGGTTGCGCCCGGCTCAGCCTTAATATACACAACGACATAATAACCGTCTTTCAGGTCATCAATCTCATAAGCCAGACGGCGTTTGCCCATCTCATCGACTTTTTCAATCTCTGCTCCCTGATTGGTCAGGACGTTGTTGTAACGCTCAACCATTTCCTTGATTCCGTTCTCATCAACGCTTGGAGCAATGATGTAAAGTACTTCATAGTTACGCATGTGCGTCACCTCCTTTTGGTCTTACGGCTCTCTCTTTCCAAAAGAGCAAGGAGCAAAATCGTTATAGATATTTCACTCACAACATATAATTGTAGCAGAACAGGAAGTAGATGACAATAACCAAAAAAGAGCCTGTCTTCTTTTCCGGGAAATCGGTGTGCAGCGCAGGTTCGATGCACATTGGCGGCTGTTTTATGGAAAAGTGACCCTTGGCATAGTCCTGGGGTCCACTTATTAGCAGCGAATCCAAAAAGTGGTGATTAGAAAACGGGTAAGGTGTACAATCAGGAATCTTTGCCTTCATTGAGGAGGTGAGAGACATTTGACATACAGAAATGTCCACAATGTTTATTTTACAGACACTTTGTGCCGTCTGCATCACGAAAATGTCCCGAATCCATAGGTTATGGACATTTTCCAGCCGAAATTGTCCATAACCTAACCCGCTGCATACAAAAAACCGGACTGCACAACAGAGCCCGGTTCCTTTTTTTATTACACATTAAAACGGAAATGGATAACGTCACCGTCTTTTACGACGTATTCTTTTCCTTCAAGCCGGACGTTGCCTGCTTCTTTGGCGGCGTTCATGGATCCGGCTTCCATCAAATCATCGTAACTGACTACTTCGGCCCGGATAAAGCCGCGTTCAAAGTCACTGTGAATCACGCCGGCCGCCTGCGGTGCCTTCATGCCGCTGCGGATGGTCCAGGCTCTGACTTCCGGCTCGCCTGCGGTGAAGTACGTTTCCAGACCAAGCAGCGAGTATGCCGCACGGATGAGCTGATCCAGTCCGGCTTCTTCAATGCCAAGATCATCCAGAAACTCCTGCCGGTCCTCGCCTTCCAGTTCCGCAATTTCGGATTCGATTTTAGCACAGACGGTAATAACCCCGGATCCTTCGTTGGCTGCATAATCTTTCACCGCCTGCACGTACTCGTTGTCTCCTTCGCCTAATAAATCTTCTTCACTGACATTGGCGGCATACAATACAGGCTTCATTGTGAGCAGCTGAAAACCGTGTATCAGCTGCAGCTCATCCTCTGTCCATTCGAGACTTCTGGCTGGTTTTTCCTGTTCAAACGCATCATTTAGTTTCTGAAGAACTTCATACTCCGCTACTGCATCTTTATCTTTGGATTTTACCAGTTTCGCCACTTTGTCCATCCGTTTCTGAACCGTTTCAAGGTCGGCCAGTATAAGTTCAAGATTAATCACTTCAATATCACGGATTGGGTCCACACTGCCGGAAACGTGGGTGATATCACCGTCGTTGAAACAGCGGACCACGTGCGAGATGGCATCTACCTGGCGGATGTGGGAAAGAAACTTATTCCCCAGTCCTTCCCCTTTACTTGCTCCCTCCACAATTCCTGCGATATCGGTAAATTCAAAAGCCGTCGGAATGGTTTTTTTCGGCTGGACAAGTTCTGACAGCCTGTTCAAACGCGGATCCGGCACTTCCACAATACCTACGTTCGGGTCTATCGTACAGAAGGGATAGTTGGCCGATTCCGCGCCGGCCTGTGTAATTGCATTAAATAACGTGGACTTCCCGACGTTGGGAAGTCCAACAATACCTGTTGTTAACGCCATATTTGTGTCACTTCCTTTAGGCATCCGAGTACTGGATGGATATGCTTCGTTTTCACCCTGTCCAATTATAGAGACAAGCCCGGTGAAAAACAAGATATGCTTACTGTTCTGCGTGTTCGATCACTTTCTTCATTTTTTTGCGGAACTCCCGCCGCGGAAGCATGACACTGTGGCCACACCCCTGACATTTAATGCGGATATCGGCCCCCACACGAATAATTTTCCATCTATTCTCGCCGCACGGATGAGGTTTCTTCATTTCCACCACATCATGTAAGGCAAAAGGCATATCAACCAATGGCTGCACCTCATTTCTACCAACCGGTACTCCAATGTATTATATGTAATATCCTATCCTATCTTTTAAAAAGAAACAATCCTCCCGATCATTCCATTTATATATTTCCCGGGAAATAAAAGCATGCTCCCCCCTTTTCTCACAACCTTTTACTTAGGAAAAAAGGATGAATCAGTACAACAACGAGTAAATATAAATTTAAAATGCCGTAAACAGGGTATAGAAGGGAAACGAGTCTTGAAAAACCCAGCTCCGTAACCGGCAGCATGACAAGAAGAAGCAGAACGGCCAGCAGCCAGGATGGCATGTCCAATATGGAGCGGAGCCTGGTGGATAATCCATGCAGCCCTGAAGCGGCTGTTGTAAAGATCGCTGTCCATAACAAAACCGCCATGAATGCTGTAACGGAATGCGGATAAGATTCAAGCAGAGCAAACAACGGAATCTCATACAGCATGATATCTTCCGCCGCTGCGAGAAGGGACTCATTATATAAAAAGGACACACAGCCGAGAATACTGCCACTTCCGATACTGGCAATCCAGATTTCCCCCCGGTGCTTGATCTGGGTGCCGGTTGTCGAAAGAACCGCCACAAGAGGAAGCAGATTCAGGGATGTAAATGTGAGAGAGGCAGCCCAGTTCCGCTGCGACATCCAGTTTGAAAAACTAAAATCAGCATTCATTCTGAAATAGACAGTGAGGGCCAGAATCAAGCTGATGATAAGAACAGGCATAAGAAGACTATTAAGACCAGTCAGCCCATTCACACCACGAATGGATACAATAAATAGCAGCACACACATGAAAAGGATTCCTGCGGTAAACGGAACATGAAAGTACTCCAGCGCCGCACCGCCTCCTGCAATCATGATTCCTGTTGTCGTAAACAGGTACACAATGATAAGCACATCATATCCTTTTGAGAAGCGTGGACCCATTAATCTGGCCAGCACGACAGAATAATTTTCCGTCTGTTCCTGATAGCTGATTGTCAGTACGACAAAACAGCTTATCGAAAACAGCAGGCTGAAAATAAGGATAGCCAGTCCACTTTCATGGCCGAAAAACTGCCAGATTTCTCTTCCGGATGCATAACCCGCTCCAATTGTCGTACCTATAATGAGAAACATCCATTTCAGCCCATCAACGACCATCAGCGCATTTCTCCCTTGTCCCGATTTTTTCATCGCAGTGTCTCATGTATAGAAAACATGCTGAATTCCTATACTGAAACTACTATGAAAAAGGAGAGGCTAATATGCTTGGGAAAAAACCTGTTCATGCTTCCAATCCGTACCGTTATCATGTACATTCCGAGGAAGCTGCCGCCTCTGCCCGCCTGGCTGTGCAGCTGTCTGAACAGCTGCAGCACGTACCGACCCACCGCGAGCTCATCATTGTATGTATAGGAACAGACCGGTCCACCGGTGATTCTCTCGGACCGCTTGTCGGCTCCTCTCTGGAAAAGAAATGGCTGCACCGGTTTGCCGTGTACGGAACATTGGAACATCCTGTCCATGCCGTGAATCTGGAAGAAACCATGGAGGACATCCGGAAGAAACAACGCCATCCGTATATTATCGGGGTGGATGCGTGCCTAGGCAAATTGAAGAACGTCGGCATTATCAATTTCACGGAAGGTCCCGTCATACCAGGAGCAGCGATGAAGAAAAAACTTCCGGAAGTCGGGGACATGCACCTGACCGGTATTGTAAACGTAAGCGGCATGATGGAATATTTCGTTCTGCAGAACACACGGCTTCATCTCGTCATGAAAATGTCGGACTGCATATCAGAGGCGTTCATCCGGGCAGACCGTAAACTGAAAGGACATTCGGCCGATCCGGTGTTTCAACGTTCGATGAACCCCTACACCCGCCGTAACGGCTCTTCTGCTTCTGAGAGCGCTCTATCTCTTCAGGATCCTAAGTAAAACAGGCACGTCCCTTAAAAAGAAAACGGGAGCTGTATCAAATGGTACGGCTCTTTTTTTCGAAAGAGAATGCAGCGGAGTTGTTTAAAGCGGCTCGTTCAGCCTCGGAGGAACCGGGCTGTGGACACTACCTTCGAAAAATAAAGGAAAAGTGTCTAAGCATCACCGTTTAGTAGACACTACATCGCTGAAATCAGATATTAGTGTCCACCGGCTGAACTCCATGTACACTAATCGATGGCAGGGGAGTCGTAATGTCCACCGGCGCCCCTCGCGCGGACACTGCGTATGCTGCCCGGTAATGCCGTGTCCACAGAACCGCTCCGCCCCGGACCAACTGCCTGCCGGCTCCAAGTGCCACTGCTGTACTCCAGAGGGAAAGCGAAGTATTTTGACGAAGCAGTGTAGGATGCAAAATAAAAATTCCGAACGAGTAGCTTAAGCATCGTTCGGAATTTTTCATTCACTTTAGAGTTTTGTCCCGGCTTATGCATCATACGGTGGAAAGTCTGTTATTCGTTTTCAAAGATTTCCAGAATGCGCTGTAAATCATCTTCGTTTACAAATTCAATTTCTATTTTCCCTTTTTTTCGTCCTTGTTTGATCGCTACCGGAGTGCCGAAGTAGGAGCGGAGTTCTTCTTCTTTCGCCTGCAGAAAGACAGAAGGTTTTGTTTTTTCGGTTTCTTTTTGCTTTGCTGCAGAGGACGTGGATGTGTCGTTCAGCTGCTGCACCAGTTCCTCCGTCTGACGGACGTTCAAGGATTCGTTTTCAATTCTACCCACAATATCAGCCGCCTGCTTTTTATCACGCAGACCAAGCAGCGTGCGGCCGTGTCCCATCGATAATGTCTTTTCCGCCAGTTTCTGCTGCACGTCGGCGGGAAGCTGAAGCAGCCGGAGATGGTTGGCAATATGCGGGCGGCTTTTCCCCAGTCGTTTAGAAAGTTCATCCTGCGTAACACCAAGATATTTCATCAGCTTTTCGTATGCTTTCGCTTCTTCCACCGGGTTGAGATTCTCGCGCTGCAGATTTTCAATCAGCGCAACTTCCATTAATTGTTCATCGCTCAAGTCCTTCACTACAGCCGGGATTTTCTCGATGCCGGCCGTTTTAGCCGCGCGGTAACGGCGTTCTCCAGCTACGATTTCATAGCCTTTGATGCTTTTACGGACAATGAGCGGCTGCAAAATGCCGTGTTCCACGATGGAAGCTTTTAATTCCTCTATCGCTTCACTCGTAAATGTTTTTCGGGGCTGATAGGGATTGGGCCTCAGTTCCTTCACCTTAATTTCTTCGACCTGACTGCCTTCATCGGGAATTAAAGCATTTAATCCCCTGCCTAATCTTCTAGCCATCAGCCGTCACTTCCTTTGCTAAGTCTAAATATACCTGGGCACCTTTTGACTTGGCATCATAAAGCATAATTGGAAGACCATAACTGGGAGCTTCTCCCAGTCTTACATTTCTTGGTATAATCGTTTCGAACACTTTCTCCTGGAAGTATTTCTTCACTTCCTCAATCACCTGGATACCGAGATTGGTCCGTGCATCAAACATGGTAAGCAGTACTCCCTCTATCCCCAAATCCGTATTCAGATGTTTCTGCACGAGACGTATCGTATTGAGAAGCTGGCTGAGTCCTTCCAGTGCATAGTATTCGCATTGTACCGGTATAAGCACCGAATCCGAAGCCGTCAAAGCGTTAATCGTCAGCAGTCCGAGGGACGGTGGACAATCTATAATCATATAATCATAATTGTCTTCCATCTCCGACAGCGCTTTTTTTAAACGTATTTCCCGGGAAATGGTGGATACAAGTTCGATTTCAGCGCCGGAAAGCTGGATGGTGGATGGTATAACATCCAGATTCTCAACACTTGAGGGGCGGATAACCTGTTTTGCAGCGGCATCTTCAACAAGCAGGTTGTAGACGCACTCATCAACGTCTCCTTTTTCAACGCCTGCGCCACTGGTAGCATTGCCCTGTGGATCTATGTCTACAAGAAGGACTTTCTTTCCTATGTGTGCAAGGCAGGCACTGATATTCACAGCCGTCGTCGTTTTACCGACACCGCCTTTCTGGTTTGCAACTGCAACGACTTTTGCCATCGATACACCTACTTTCTTCCACTTGCTGGTGTGAAAACATTCCACCTTTTTATGTTGTATAAGTGGTCGTACATCTCCAGTACACGGAGGGAAGAGAACGGCCGCTGCTTCCCGGATTCGTACAGAATCAGGAGATATCTGCGGGGAAACAAAGGATGAAGTCATGCCTGGGGCGGCCGGGCTATTTTTTGGGGATCCGAATGGTAATCTGATAGAATTCGTCCTGATCTTCTTCTTCTGTATCGATACCCATTCCGCTGTTCTCCACCATCTCCACCGATTCACGGATGGTATTCACCGCAATTCTCGTATCTTTGGAGAAGTGCCGGCGGGCAGGCTTTGGTTTTTTAGTCTGCTTCGGTTCGGCATTGTCTTTAATCATCTGCTCGGTCTGCTTTACATTCAACTCCCGCTGCACAACCATCTCCAGAATATGATTCTGCACCGCTTCTTCTTTCACCTGAAGCAGGGCGCGGGCGTGTCTTTCGGTGATCTGCTTGTTTTTCAGCGCCTGCTGGGTTTCTTTGCTCAGGTGAAGAAGCCTCATTTTATTCGCGACCGTCGATTGTCCTTTTCCGAGACGCTGCGCCAGACTTTCCTGGGTAAGACCATGCAGTTCCAGCAGTTCAGCATAGGCGGAAGCTTCTTCAATCGCGGTTAATTCTTCCCTCTGCAGATTTTCAATCAATGCGACCGAAGCGGTTTCGGTATCGTTGAAATTTTTAACAATTGCCGGAACTTCCTTCATTCCCAAAGATAAAACCGCGCGCCACCGCCGTTCACCAGCGATAATTTCAAAATGTTCTTCCTTTTCCCGCACGGTTATCGGCTGCAGCAGGCCGTGGGTACGAATGGACTGGGCAAGCTCCGCAATTTTTTCCTCTTGGAAAATGGTTCGCGGTTGAAATGGATTGGCTGTGATTTTTTCAACAGGAATATGCCTGATTTCATCCGGATTGGCTTCTTTGTCCCCTTCTTGTTGATCCCCCAGACCAAACCATTTTTGAAGCGACTGCTTCATTGCCTCACACCACCTTACTAAAAGCTGAAATCTATGATGAATCTTTCAAACAGCAGGGTCTTTTTCATCTATCTTCTGTTTTTATTTTACCATGCCTGTAACCAATGTCTACCATTGCCTTTCCCTTAAAGGATTGGTTTCTTCGAAGGCGTTCCTGCTTTCCGCGGATATTTCTCCGCGACGGCATCCACTTTTTCCATCTCCAGAATATAGCGGGAACTTTCTTCATTCGGCAGTGTGAAAGCAGCAGCTTCCTTCCATCGTCCGCCGAGTGCCCGGCAGGCTTTCCCTGCCTGTTCTTTTTCCGTCAGCCCTTCCGCTCCTTTTAACGCAAGGAAACGGCCTCCCTGCTTCACAAACGGAAGACACAGCTCTGTCAGCACCGGCATCTTAGCCACTGCACGGGAGATAGCCGTGTCGTACTGCTCCCGGTGCAGCGCTTCCCGCGCTTTATCTTCGGCCCGTCCGTGCAGCACCTGAACCTGTTGCAGCTGCAGTTCATCAATCAGTTCTTCCAAAAAAGAAATCCGTTTCTTCAGAGAATCGATAATGACGATATGTAGATGCGGGTGGATAATTTTGAGGGGAAGGCTTGGGAAACCTGCTCCCGCTCCAATATCCACGAGCTTTTGATCGTGTTGAAAATCATAGTAAAAGGCAGGCGTCAGTGAATCATAAAAGTGTTTTTCGTACACATCCGCTTTTTCAGTCAGCGATGTTAAGTTCACTTTCTGATTCCACTCTATCAACTTATGATAGTAAGCATCAAACTGGTTCAGCTGCTCATCTGTCAGATACATTCCTTCGTCTTGCAGCCATTTTGAAAATACATCTCTGGTCATCGTTGTGCCTCCATTTTCCTTCCTATGAAAGCAGCTCCAGGGTATGGTCCGGTCCTAAACACCCTGGAGCTGTCCTTTTTGTACGCAGCCGCATCGAAAAGGCTGCATGTGAACGTTTGTCAGATCGAACGCCCGTCCCGGCTGCCTGTGCTTTTCTTACGCTTCGGCTGTTTTGGCCAATTTGCCCTGCTCGATGTAGACAAGCAGGATGGAAATGTCGGATGGGTTCACCCCGGACACTCTGGAAGCCTGCCCGACAGATACCGGTTTGACTTCGGATAATTTCTGAACCGCTTCGGTTGCGAGTCCTGAAATACGGGTGTAATCCGTGTTCTGCGGGATTTTTTTCTCTTCCATCTTGTTCATGCGCTCTACCTGTTCAAGCTGTTTGGCGATATAGCCTTCATACTTAGTCTGGATTTCCACCTGTTCCGCCTCATCAGGGGACAAAGCGTCACCGCCTGGTGCGAAAGGTGCCACGTCATCATATCCGAGCTCCGGACGTTTCAGAAGGTGGGCTGCCGATACCGCTTCTTTCATCGGAGAGGATTCTTTGCCCTCGAGCATCTGCTGGATCTCATCCGACGGCTTCAGGATGGTGTTTTCGAGCCGTTTTTTTTCTTTGGCAATAACTTCTTTCTTTCTGCAGAAGCGCGCATAACGGTCTTCCTTGATCATTCCGATCTCGTGTCCGATTTCAGTTAGACGCAGATCGGCATTGTCATGGCGGAGAAGCAGCCGGTATTCCGCGCGGGATGTGAGCAGGCGGTACGGTTCGTCCGTACCTTTCGTAACCAGATCATCGATTAGAACACCGATGTAGGCATCGGAACGGTTCAGAATAACGCCTTCCTTATTTTGTGCTTTGCGCGCTGCGTTGATACCTGCCATAATACCCTGCCCGGCTGCTTCTTCGTAGCCGGAGGTGCCGTTGATCTGGCCGGCGGTGAAGAGATTTTCCACTTTCTTCGTTTCAAGAGTCGGCCAGAGCTGGGTCGGTACTACAGCATCATATTCAATCGCATATCCCGGGCGCATCATCCGCACGTTCTCAAGACCGGGAATGGTTTTGAGCATATTAAACTGGACATCTTCCGGCATACTGGTAGAAAGACCCTGCACATAAACTTCTGACGTGTTTCTGCCTTCCGGTTCCAGAAAAATCTGGTGCTTCGGTTTATCGTGAAAACGGACGATTTTATCTTCAATGGAAGGACAATAGCGTGGTCCGGTTCCTTCCACCATTCCCGAATACATCGGCGAACGCGTCAGATTGTCATTAATAAGAGAATGGGTATCGGCCCCTGTGTAGGTCAGCCAGCATGGAAGCTGATCCGTAATATAGTCGACCGTTTCATAGGAAAAGGCTCTCGGCTTTTCATCGCCGGGCTGTATCTCTGTTTTGTCATAATCAATGCTTCCGCTGTTTACCCGCGGCGGCGTCCCGGTCTTGAAACGCTCCATCTCAAACCCGAGTTCCTTCAGGCTGTGCGACAGGCTGATCGAAGGCTGCATGTTGTTTGGGCCGCTTTCGTAGGCAAGATCCCCGAGAATAATTTTACCGCGCAGGTACGTGCCTGTCGTAACGACGGTCGTTTGTGCATAGTAAGAGGCACCGGTGTTGGTGACAACCCCTTTGCAGACGCCGTCTTCGACAATCAGCTCTTCTACGAGCCCCTGACGGAGAACGAGGTTTTCCTCTTCTTCCAGCGTTTTTTTCATTTCCTGCTGATAGAGGAATTTATCAGCCTGTGCTCTCAAAGCCCGCACTGCCGGACCTTTTCTGGTGTTCAGCATCCGCATTTGAATATGCGTTTTATCAATATTTCTTGCCATTTCTCCGCCGAGGGCATCAATTTCACGAACAACAATGCCTTTAGCCGGACCTCCGACAGATGGATTACACGGCATGAACGCTACAGAATCAAGATTCAGGGTCAACATCAGTGTCTTTGACCCCATCCGGGCCGCTGCCAGACCGGCTTCGACTCCGGCATGACCGGCACCAATCACTATGACATCGTATTCGCCGCCTTCATATGGCATATACAGTACCTCCTTTTTTTATTTTCCAAGACAAAATTGGGAAAACAACTGGTCAATCAGGCTTTCATGGACATTTTCTCCGATAATTTCGCCCAGCTGCTCCCAGGCTCTCGTAATATCAATCTGAATCATGTCGACCGGCACTTCCATTTCCGCTGCCCCCATCGCGTCGTTGATGGACTGCTTCGCCTGATTTAACAGACCGATATGACGGGCGTTGGAGAGATAACTCAAATCAGCGGCTTCTACGCCTTCATCGAAAAAGAGTTCCGAAATCGATGTTTCGAGTTCATCAATTCCCTCATCCTGAAGCAGGGAAGTCGTGATGACGGGACGTCCGTCCGCAAGTCCCCGGATACGGGATTCGTCAATACGCCGCGCCAGGTCAGTCTTATTTAAAAGAATGACAGCATTCATACCCTGAATCGCTTCAAACAAGGCTTCATCTTCCTGCGTCAGCTCCTCGGAACTGTTGACAACAAGTAGAATCAGTTCCGCTTCATTCAATGCCTGACGGGACCGTTCCACGCCGATTTTTTCCACAATATCCTCGGTTTCGCGTATGCCCGCCGTATCGATCAACTTCAGCGGAACCCCGCGGACATTCACGTATTCTTCAAGCATATCGCGGGTCGTTCCGGGAACTTCGGTAACAATAGCTTTATTTTCATGAACGAGACTGTTCATGAGGGAAGATTTTCCGACGTTGGGGCGCCCAATAATAGCCGTGGACAATCCTTCCCGCAGAATCTTGCCCTGTTTTGCGGTCGTAAGAAGGTTGTCTATCTCATCGCGGACGGCACCGGCCCGTTCAGTGAGCGTATCCAGTGTCATAGTCTCCGCATCGTCGTATTCGGGATAATCAATATTGACTTCCACATTGGCCACCGTCTCGAGCAGCTGCTGACGGAGACGCCGGATGCGCCCGGCAAGACGGCCCTCCACTTGTTTCATGGCTATATTCATGGCCCTGTCTGTTTTCGCGCGGATTAGATCCATCACCGCTTCCGCCTGGGATAAATCAATCCGCCCGTTCAAAAACGCCCGCTTCGTAAATTCGCCCGGTTCCGCCAGACGGGCGCCCTGGCTGAGAACAAGGTCGAGCACTTTATTCACGGATACTACACCGCCGTGGCAGTTAATCTCCATAATATCTTCGCGGGTGAATGTTTTAGGGGCACGGAGGACAGAGACCATTACTTCTTCAACAATTTCTTCTGTTTCCGGGTCCACCACGTTTCCGTAATGAATGGTGTGGGAATCGACCGAAGATAATGATGCTTTCCCCCTGTATAGCTTTTCCGCGATAGCCGCCGCTTCGGTGCCGCTGATACGTACAATGGCTATGGCACCTTCGCCGGACGGTGTGGAAATCGCTGCAATGGTATCGCCTTCCATCCTCCTGTCTCCCTCCTTCTCTCTATTTATCATGAAAAGGGCATCTTGTGACCCTTTTTCGAACAGGATTATTTTACGTTTCCCTAACAAATTAGAATATCATACAGCTGGTTAAAAAGAAAGAAAGAAGTTGTTCACATGTGGACAAGTAATATTGCTCTTTTTCGTTTACCTATTTCTCCCCCTGTGAACAACTTTTTCGTTTGAGCGGAAATAATTCGAAAGAAAGCGGGAGGCTCGATATAGGACCTGCTTTTCTGCACAAAAAAACACCTGCCGGGATGGCAGATGCCTTTTTAAAATAAGCTTTCGGTTGTGTCGAAGGTCAGGCCGGAGCAATAACAATATAACGGCGGGGTTCTGTACCGCTGGAATACGTTTTTATACGCTGATTGGACTGGAGGGCGGCGTGGATGATTTTGCGCTCCTGCGGCGGCATCGGTTCAAGCACCACCTGCCCGCCGGTTCGTTCTGCTTTAGAAGCAAGTTTCTCCGCCAGATCTTCCAGCGTTTCCCGGCGGCGCTGCCGGTAATTTTCGGCATCAAGCGTGATAGTCATCTGTTTTTTTGCATACCGATTGGCAGCAAGCTGGGCAAGGTACTGCAGGGAATCAAGCGTCTTACCGTGTTTCCCGATGATGACACCGGGTTCTTCTCCGTAGAGATGAAAAACGGCTTCTCTGTCCCTGCTTTCTGCTTTTACCACCTGAATCTCCACACCCATGTCTTCCAGGACCCTGCTCAGAAAACGCTGGGCTTCTTCGGCGGGATCCGGCTTATAACGCGCTTCTATTAAAGCGGGCCGGCTGCCGATCAGACCGAGAAAACCTTTTTTTGGTTCTTCGACCACGTTATAGTCAATATTGTCCTTTGTTTTGGCATGGAGCTGTGTTACTGCAAAAGCTACTGCTTCTTCGATGGTTTTTCCCGAAACCTTAACGGACTTCACTTTTTATTTGCTCCCCCCGATTTCGCTTCCATTTTCTCCTGCCGTTTCTTTCTGGCTCCTGGTCCGGTGATGAAATACGTCTGCACCACCATGAAAATATTCCCGACGACCCAGTACAAAGCAAGTGCAGATGGGAAAAAGAAGGCAAAAGCGGTAATCATGAACGGCATCATATACATGAGAATCTTCATCTGCGGGTTATCCGAGACCATCATCATTTTCTGCTGAATGAAGGTCGTCGTTCCGGCAATGATCGGCAGAATATAATCCGGCTGTCCAAGCTGGAACCATAGAAACGTGTGCTCTTCAATGGCTTCGGTTCTCATAATCGCGTGATAGAACGCAATGAGAATCGGCATTTGAATAAAAATCGGCAGACATCCGGCAAGAGGATTGATTTTATGCTTCTGGAACAGTTCCATCGTCTCCTGCTGCAGTTTCTGCTGCGTCTGCTGGTCCTTGGCACTGTACTTTTCTCTCAACTTCTGCATTTCCGGCTGGATTTCCTGCATAGCGGCCGAACTTTTCGTCTGTTTTATCATAAGCGGCAGAATGAGAACCCGGATAAAGATCGTAACAATGATAATGGAGAGTCCGTAATCATCACCGGTCATCTCCGCAATTTTAATAATCAGCCAGGAAAGTGGATAAACAAAAAACGAATTCCAGATTCCTTCACTTTCTGCTGTGATGGGCTCATTTATATTCATACAGCCTGACATGAACAGCATCACAACAACCAGCACCGCCGCTAAGCTTAGTTTCTTAGACACATGAGTTTCCTCCTTGGAAAAAATTAAAACCTTGTCTTTATTCATGGAATTAAAATAAATGATAACGCTGACACTTGACGAAACAAGCCACTCTATATTCTAGCGGAGAAGCAGAAAAAAAAAAAGGAATCATTTATGATTGTCACGCTTTCTCAACACTCCGGCTACATTCATGACATGTTTCAGACTCTTTTTGATCTGGGCATAGTTCATATCCGCCACCGGTTTTCTGGCGATAATGATATAATCCCTGCCGCCCTCTATCTGACTATCGATGTCCCGGAGCACTTCCCGCAGCAGCCGTTTAATTCTGTTTCTCGTTACAGCATTGCCCATTTTCCTGCTTACAGTCAGTCCCGTCCGGTAATAGTCATTTCTGTTGTTCTCCATGACATAAATTACAAACTGGCGGTTGGCTGATGATCTCCCTTTTTCAAAAATACGGCTGAATTCGTGATTCTTTTTAATCCGATATGCCTTTTTCACCCGGCACTCCTCCATTTGTTTCTGCGGTATGTATCTCAAGCCGCCGCGAAATGCCAGGCAGCTTTTTGGCAGCGGGTATAAACGACAGAAAAACAAAAGTTTTTTATTTCCGAAAAAAGACCACTGTAGAATCAGTGGTCTTAAGCGGAAATAACTTTTCTTCCTTTGCGGCGGCGGTTCTTCAGTACCTGCCGTCCTTTTTTCGTACTCATCCGTTCCCGGAATCCATGTACTTTTTTACGCTTCCTATTGTTTGGCGAAAATGTAGGCTTACCCATTCTATTTGTACACCTCCTTCGAGGAATATCTCAATTAAGGACATTCCCGTAAATTATATAGAGGAACACTTTTTATTGTCAACCTTCTATTTCACGCCGGCTTTTTTCCTGCTGAATAATCCCGGAGGATGTTTCCTTGTGGATATCTTCTCCAAGCGAACAGTTTGATTTTCGACATAGTTATCTACAAGTTACGCACATAATCTTGTGGTGTGGATAAATTGTGTGCACAAGGTATTGATGCTGTGGATAACCATTTGAAAAGGCGTTGTCACTGGTTTTCATTTTTGGTATGATAAATATGTTTTTACTCTGGATAAGTGAAAAGAAAAGTCCTTCTTTTCCACAGATGTGCATAAGTGTGTGGATAAAAATTCACACCCCGTGGATGCAGCTGTCCACAACGATGTGCACGCTGTGTACATGCTGTTTTTCTACCATATTATTGTTTTTCGACAGCTGTCCACAGTTTTTTCAGGGGAGCCTGTCTTGTTCCCCTGCTGCATACACAATATACATGTGTTATCAAGCAAGGCTTCCATCCGTTTGCACCAGGAGTTGGAGGCCTTTCTTTACCCTTTATCCCGGCAGCAGCCTCAAAAAAGGAGGGACGTACATAGTGGAGAATATTACAGATTTATGGAATCAAACACTTTCTGTCATTCAGAAAAAAGTCAGCAAACCCAGTTATGAAACCTGGCTGAAATCAACGAAAGCAGCAGAACTTCAGGAAGATATGATCATCGTCACCGCTCCGAACGAATTTGCCAGAGATTGGCTGGAGAACCGCTACTCCAGGCTGATTTCCGATACCCTGCAGGATATAACCGGAGCAGAACTGCAGGTGAAATTTGTCATTCCGGACAGCGGAGAAGAAGACCATTTTTCGGTGGAAGACGAAATGAAAAAAATGCCGGCTCCCGCGGAGAACCAGCAGGATGAAATTCCCAAAAGTATGCTGAACGACAAGTATTCGTTTAATACCTTCGTGATTGGTTCAGGCAACCGGTTCGCCCATGCCGCTTCTCTTGCTGTCGCGGAAGCTCCGGCGAAAGCCTATAACCCGCTTTTCATTTACGGCGGTGTCGGACTCGGAAAAACCCATCTGATGCACGCCATCGGCCATTACGTGATTGATCATAACCCTGACGCACGGGTTGTTTATCTTTCCTCTGAAAAATTCACGAATGAGTTCATCAACTCGATCCGCGACAACAAAGCGGTTAATTTCCGCAACAAATACCGAAGCGTGGACGTGCTTTTAATTGATGATATACAGTTTTTAGCCGGAAAAGAACAAACGCAGGAAGAATTCTTTCATACGTTTAATGCCCTGCATGAAGAAAGCAAGCAGATTGTCATTTCGAGCGACCGGCCGCCAAAGGAAATTCCAACGCTTGAAGACCGGCTGCGCTCAAGATTTGAATGGGGACTGATCACAGATATCACCCCGCCTGACCTGGAAACAAGAATTGCTATTCTGCGTAAAAAAGCAAAAGCCGAAAAGCTGGATATTCCAAACGAAGTCATGCTCTATATCGCCAATCAGATTGACACAAACATCCGGGAGCTGGAGGGGGCTCTTATAAGAGTTGTTGCATACTCCTCTTTAATTAATCAGGATATGAACGCAGATCTTGCAGCAGAGGCATTGAAAGACATCATACCAAATGCTAAACCGAAAAAAGTCAGTATTGCCGATATTCAAAAAACAACAGCTGAGCAGTTCAGCGTCCAGCTCCAGGAGCTGAAGGCAAAAAAACGCACAAAAACCATTGCTTTTGCAAGGCAGGTCGCTATGTATTTATCCAGGGAAATGACGGAAGCCTCTCTGCCGAAAATCGGAGAAGAATTTGGCGGAAGGGACCATACAACGGTTATTCACGCTCATGAAAAGATAGCTTCGATGATGGACACAGATACCGAACTCCAAAAAACGGTACAGGAAGTTATCGACAGGATACAAACATAATGTGCAAAATCCCTTGAAGTTATCAACACCCTTTTCCACATGTGTATAACCGCGGATCCGCAGGCATTCATCATGTTATCCACAGAATACACAGCTCCTACGGCTGTTACGACTGTTTTATTAATAAATATAATATATATAAGGGAGATGTCGTATGCATTTTGTCATTCACCGGGAAACCTTCGTGCAGGGTGTACAGCATGTAAATAAAGCTGTCTCTACAAGAACGACAATTCCTATTTTGACAGGAATAAAAATAGATGCATCCGAAGAGGGCGTTACGTTAACAGGCAGTGATTCCGATATTTCCATCGAATCATTTATTCCTAAAGCGGATGAAGAAAAAGACTATATTGATATTAAAGAAACAGGAAGCATTGTACTGCAGGCCCGTTTCTTCGCGGATATTGTAAAAAAGCTGCCGGGCGAGGAAATTGAACTGCTTGTTCAGGATCAATTTGCTGCCACACTGCGTTCAGGTTCCGTCGTATTCAATCTGAACGGGCTGGATCCGGAAGAGTATCCTCGTCTTCCAAACCTGGAAGAAAACCAAACATTCTCGCTTCCGCAGAATCTCTTGAAAGACATGATTCGGCAGACTGTATTTGCCGTGTCCACTCAGGAAACACGCCCGGTATTAACAGGTGTAAACCTGGAAAACGAACAGGACCAGTTAAGCTGTACTGCAACAGACAGCCATCGTCTTGCGATGAGAAAAGCGGGGATTGAGTCGGAGGGAGAGCCGCTCAATATTTCCAATGTTGTTATCCCGGGAAAAAGCATGAGTGAACTGAGGCAGATTCTTGAGGATACAGATGAAAGAGTGGATATTGTTGTCACAGAAAGCCAGGTTTTATTTAAATTCCGACACTTATTGTTTTTCTCAAGACTGCTGGATGGAAAATATCCGGTTACCAGCAACATGATTCCAGATTATTCGAAGACGACGATGGAGGTGCCGACCAAAGATCTGCTGCATTCACTGGAGCGCGCACTGCTTCTTTCCAAAGAGGCCAAAAACAACGTCATCAACTTTAAGACACTGGAAGGCCGCGATATTGAAATCAGTTCCGTGTCGGCAGAAGTAGGGAAAGTAACAGAACGTATCACCTGCCATTCTGTAGAAGGAGAGGAGCTCAGGATTTCGTTTAACGGAAAGAACATTATGGATGCATTGAAAGTTATTGACAGTGAAGTCGTGCACATTATGTTCACCGGAGCCATGAGCCCGTTTGTCATCCGCCCGTCGGATCACGACCAGATGCTGCATCTGTTTTCCCCGGTACGGACCTACTGAACAACTTGAACTTTTTTAGGAAGGGAAACGGATGTTTCTCTTCTTTTTTTCCTACTTGGCGTTATCGCTATAGTTTAGTAAAATGGGGAATGAAACCTTATGTCGTTCGTAATTACAGTTAGTCGGAACAGCCGGTCTGTAGAATAAAGCAGGAACGCCGCCAGAGGCAGGAGGAAAAGAAATGCACCAGACAATCATGATTGATACGGAATATATTACATTGGGGCAGCTGCTTCAGGAAGCCGGGGTCATTGATTCCGGCGGTATGGCCAAATTGTTTCTGTCCGACTTTGAAGTGTTTGTCAATGACGAACCGGATCAAAGAAGGGGACGGAAATTGTACCATGGAGACGAAATCGATATTGAAGAAGTTGGGAAGATATCTATTTCTTCCAATCGTTCGTAGAGGGATATCGTGCATATTAAAGAACTCCGCCTGAAGCAGTTTCGCAACTATAAGGACGTCACATTGAACGTTGAAGATAAAGTGAACGTCATCCTCGGCGAAAACGCCCAGGGAAAAACCAACGCGTTGGAGGCTGTATATGTTCTGGCATTTGCCAAGTCCCACCGTACGTCCAAAGACAGGGAGCTGATTGAGTGGGATCAGGACTTTGCCAGAATAGAAGCAGAGATGGAAAGGAAAACCGGATCATTATCGCTTGAGGTCATTGTTTCCGGGAGAGGAAAAAAAACAAAAGTCAATGGACTGGAACATCAGAAATTAAGCGGCTACGTCGGTACATGCAATGTCGTGATGTTCGCGCCGGAAGATTTGAACCTTGTAAAAGGTGGTCCCTCCATGCGGCGGCGTTTCATAGATATGGAAATCGGCCAGATCAGCCCCGTTTATCTTCATGATTTAATGTTGTATCAACAGATTTTGAAACAACGTAACCAGCTGCTTAAGAATATGTTCCCCGTCCCGGACCAGGAGCAGGAAATGATGCTGGACGTACTCACGGAACAGCTTTCCCAGGCGGCGGCGAAGGTGATCAGCAGACGGTTTTCCTTTCTGCGCCTCCTTCAGGAGTGGGCAGGGGAGATTCACGGGCAGATCACAAAGAAGCAGGAACACCTGAAAGTCGGGTACGCTCCTACCACCGAGGTATCAGAAGACATGAACTTGTCGAAGATAGAAGAGCAGGTCCGAAAAAAATTCGAAGAAAACCGGCAGAATGAGATCCGGCGGGGTCTTTCACTAAGCGGACCCCACCGCGATGAGCTTATGATGCGTATCAACGGACGCGATGTGCAGACGTACGGCTCCCAGGGACAGCAGCGCACTGCCGCCCTGTCGCTCAAACTGGCGGAGATTGAACTTATACACGATAATATCGGGGAATACCCGATATTATTATTGGATGACGTTCTTTCCGAACTGGACCACAACAGGCAGTCTCATCTTCTTCATACGATTCAGGGAAAGGTTCAGACATTTGTAACAACGACCAGCGTGGACGGTATTGAACACGAAACCTTAAAACAGGCTTCGACATTTACTGCCGAAGCCGGAACGCTGAAGCAGATGAAATGAGGTGGAACGGATGTTTATTCATTTAGGCGGAGATACGGTGATCCGTTCGAAAGACGTTATCACGATCGTCGATCAGGATACACATGATTCCTCCAGTATAACCCAGCAGTTTCTATCATCCCGGAAGGAAGAGGATGTTGAGAGGATTTCGGCAGAACAAACGAAATCTGTCGTTGTGACGACGGAAAAAATATATTTGTCTCCTATTTCCACCCTTACACTCAAACGGCGGGCCCAGGCCATTTCTGAATACGATGATTATACCGAAGATCAGGAAGATACAACCCAAACCTGACATACAAAACAGCAGGAACAGATTAACAAAACCAACCGGACGTGCAGAAAACTTGGAACTCGTGATGGAAGCGAAGGTGAATAAATTGTCAGTAGATCAATATTCGTACGATGAAAGTCAGATACAGGTACTGGAAGGTCTGGAAGCGGTAAGAAAACGTCCGGGAATGTATATCGGCACAACGAGCAGCCGCGGACTGCACCACCTCGTCTGGGAGATCATCGACAACAGCATTGATGAAGCCATGGGAGGATACTGCGACCACATATTTATTACGGTGGAACAAGACAACAGTATTACCGTTCAGGACAACGGACGCGGTATTCCTGTCGGTATTCAGGAAAAAATGGGAAGACCGGCTGTGGAAGTCATCATGACCATCCTGCATGCCGGCGGTAAATTCGGAGGCGGCGGCTATAAAGTTTCCGGAGGACTGCATGGGGTCGGAGCTTCGGTAGTGAACGCTTTGTCCGAAATGCTTGAGGTGGAAATCCACCGCGACGGGGAAGTCTATTATCAAAATTATGAACGGGGCGTTCCGAAACAGGACGTACAGAAGATCGGCACGACCGAAAAACACGGAACGAAAATCCATTTCCGTCCGGATCCGCTCATTTTTGAAGAAAGCATTGAATTTGAATATGATATTCTTTCCACCCGGCTGCGGGAGCTTGCTTTTCTGAACAAAGGACTCCGCATCACGTTTAACGACAAGCGCGATGAACAGGTAGAAGAAGTAGAGTATTATTATGAGGGCGGCATCGCTTCTTTTGTGGAATACCTGAACCGTCAGAAAGAAGCGCTGCATGACGAACCGGTATACATCGAAGGTGAAAAAGACGGGGTGCAGGTGGAAATTGCGTTTCAGTATAATACGAGTTTCACAAGCAGTATGTACTCGTTTGCCAATAATATCAACACCCATGAAGGCGGAACGCACGAATCCGGTTTTAAAACCGGCCTGACCCGTGTGATCAATGACTATGCAAGAAAATACAATTTATTCAATGAAAATGATCCGAACCTGATCGGCGACGATGTCCGGGAAGGACTGACGGCGATCATCTCCACGAAAATCCCGGATCCACAGTTTGAAGGGCAGACGAAAACCAAACTTGGTAACAGTGATGTCCGTACGGTTACAGACTCTCTGTTTTCCGAGCACTTCTCCAGGTTCATGTCTGAAAACCCGGAAACCGCAAAGCAGATTGTGGAAAAAGGATTGATGGCTTCCAGAGCCCGGGACGCGGCAAAGAAAGCAAGAGAGTTGACCCGCCGGAAAAATGCGCTGGAAGTGAGTTCGCTGCCGGGTAAACTGGCGGACTGTTCTTCCAATGATGCATCCATCAGCGAAATTTACATCGTGGAGGGAGACTCCGCAGGCGGTTCCGCCAAACAGGGAAGAGACCGGCATTTTCAGGCTATTCTGCCGCTGCGGGGAAAAATTATCAACGTAGAAAAAGCACGGCTGGATAAGATTCTTGCCAATAATGAAATCCGTTCAATTATCACAGCACTTGGCACCGGCATCGGGGACGAATTCGATATTTCCAAAGCGCGTTACCACCGGGTGATTATCATGACGGATGCGGACGTGGACGGCGCCCATATCCGTACGCTCTTGCTGACGTTTTTCTACCGCTATATGAGGCCGCTGATTGAGAGTGGATATATCTATATTGCGCAGCCGCCTTTATATAAAATCACACAGGGGAAAACGGTCCGTTACGCGTACGTGGAAAATGAACTGGAACAGGTTCTCGCAGGACTTCCGGAACAGCCGAAACCGGGATATCAACGCTATAAGGGACTGGGCGAGATGAATCCGTCCCAGCTATGGGAGACGACGATGAATCCGGAGGCGCGGTCTGTCCTTCAAGTCCAGCTTGAAGATGCAATGAAAGCGGATGAAATCTTTGAAACATTGATGGGAGACCGGGTGGAACCAAGACGGGATTTCATTCAGGAAAACGCGCACTATGTAGAAAACCTGGATGTATAGCGGGCTGTTTCACCTGGATAAAAGGGACGCTGTTTTTTCTGTCTCTTTCGCAGGTACGATAGGGATGGATCAGAATTGGGAGGTTTAAGGTATGGCAGATCATGAGGAATCGAACGTAACAGAAATAAATATAGGCCAGGAAATGCGTACCTCATTTCTGGATTATGCGATGAGTGTCATCGTCAGCCGGGCGCTGCCTGATGTGCGGGACGGCATGAAGCCGGTGCACCGCCGTATCCTTTTTGCGATGAATGAGCTCGGCATGACACCGGATAAACCCTACCGCAAATCTGCGCGTATTGTCGGGGATGTCATTGGTAAATATCATCCCCACGGGGATTCGGCGGTATACGAAACGATGGTGCGGATGGCGCAGGATTTCAGCTACCGGAACATGCTTGTGGACGGTCACGGCAATTTTGGTTCCGTTGACGGAGATGCCGCGGCGGCCATGCGTTATACGGAAGCGAAAATGTCCAAAATTTCGCTTGAAATGGTACGGGACATCAACAAAGATACCATCGACTATCAAGACAACTATGACGGTAATGAACAAGAGCCGATTGTTCTGCCTTCCCGCTTCCCGAACCTGCTGGTAAACGGTGCAGCAGGTATTGCTGTAGGAATGGCGACCAACATCCCGCCTCATCAACTGGGGGAAGTCATTGACGGGGTGCTTGCTCTGAGCAGGGACCCTGAAATGACGGTTCCTGACTTGATGGAGTACATTCCGGGTCCTGACTTTCCGACAGCTGCTGCCATTGTAGGCAGATCCGGCATCAGGCGTGCCTATCAGACAGGACGCGGGTCTATTACGATCCGGGCAAATGCCTATATCGAAGAACACGCAAGCGGCAAAGAAGCTGTTATTGTGGATCAGCTTCCTTACCAGGTGAACAAAGCCCGTCTTATCGAAAAGATCGCAGAGCTTGTCCGTGAGAAGAAAATAGAGGGCATTACGGATCTGCGTGATGAATCCGACCGCAACGGCATGCGCATCGTAATCGAAGTGAAAAAGGACGCCAACGCGAACGTCCTGCTGAACAATTTATATAAACAGACAGCTCTGCAGACCAGTTACGGTATCAATATGCTGGCTCTTGTGGACGGACGCCCGCAGGTACTTAACCTAAAGCAGTGCCTCAGCCACTATCTCGAACACCAGAAAGTGGTCATCAAGCGCCGTACAGCGTTCGAACTGAAAAAAGCAGAAGCAAGAGCCCATATTCTGGAAGGACTCCGTACCGCGCTGGATTATCTTGATGCCGTTATTGACTTGATACGGAATTCCCAGACTACCGATATTGCAAGAACCGGACTAATTGAACGGTTCTCCCTTACACATGAGCAGGCCCAGGCGATTCTTGAAATGCGCCTGCAGCGGCTGACCGGGCTGGAACGGGACAAAATCGAACAGGAATACAGCGATTTGATGGAACGGATTAAAGAACTTCGTGAGATTCTGGCCAGTGAAGAACGGGTTCTTGAAATTATCCGGGAAGAACTGACCGAGGTGAAAGAAAAGTATAATGACGAGCGTCGGACGCTTATCACAGCCGGCGAGAATCAAATCGAAGATGAGGACCTGATTCCACGGCAGAATGTGGTCATCACCATCTCTCACCATGGTTACCTCAAACGGATGCCGATTGATACCTACCGCAGCCAGCGCCGCGGCGGCCGAGGAGTACAGGGAATGGGAACCAATGACGATGACTTTGTGGAACATCTGTTTACGACCAGTTCCCACCAGACCATTCTGTTCTTTACGAACAAAGGAAAAGCCTACCGGCTGAAAGCCTACGAAATTCCGGAGCTGCAGCGGACTGCCAAAGGGATACCGGTCATCAACCTTCTTCAAGTGGAAAAAAATGAATACATCAGCACCGTTATTCCGGTGGAAGCATTCTCTGATGATGCGTATCTGTTCTTTTTGACAAAACAGGGCATTGCCAAACGTACCAAGCTGTCGGCCTACTCCAACATCCGTAAAGGCGGTCTGTTTGCGATCAACATCAAGGAAGATGATGAGTTGTACGGTGTTCGTCTGACACATGGAGAGGAGCACCTCATCATCGGAACAAAAAACGGCACTGCCATTCATTTTAACGAAGAGGATGTCCGTTTTATGGGCCGCTCCGCTACCGGTGTGAAAGCTATTTCGCTTACGCCGGGTGATGAAGTGGTAGGAATGGACATTGCGGCAGAAGGAAAAGAAGTGCTGGTGGTGACGGATAAAGGTTTTGGAAAACGCACGCCGATCAGCGATTTCAAAGTGCAGCAGCGCGGTGGAAAAGGGATTAAAGCCTGTAACTTAACGGAACGTAACGGATCGATCGTTTCCATGCGCTGTATATCGGATGATCATGATATTATGATTATGACGGTTCATGGAGTTCTTATCCGGATGGAAGCGCGCGAAATTTCCAGACTCGGCCGCTATGCTCAAGGTGTGACATTAATCCGCCTTTCCGAAGGGGAAGTGGTTTCGACGGTGGCGCCAGTGGAAACGCCGGAGGATGAGCTCGTAATGGAAGACGGGAAAGAACAGCTTCCGGCAGAGGAGAGCGAAGAAACAGAGACAGAATCCTATGGAAATGACGATGAGGAACAGGATGACACGCCGACGGAAGAATAAAGTGTCAGACTGAGATGTGAAGAGCAGTCAATTCAGCAGCCGGAGTGGGGGAGAGGGCATGAAAGTGAAACCGAAGTATCTGAAGGAAGGTTGTATTCTTCGTGAGGATGTTTTTGCAGTTACGTCTCGTCCTATTATCAGAAAGAAGACCGTCCTGTCCCATGAACACCTGAATGTACTGAAAGCCTTTATGATCACACATGTATTTGTAGAGAACAGATTGGTCGACGGTACCCCCTTCATGCCGGAAGAACAGGAAGATGACGAGGAGGAAATGACACAACATCCACCTGAAACATTTCTGGATGTCTATTTAAAAGCCGTGCAGGCCTACAAGAGTCTGTTTCAAAAGTGGGCAGGAGGCGCCCGCGTTGAAATGGACAAAGTCCGGTCCCTTCTCGCTTCTCCTGCGGAAAAACTGTTTGAATCTCCGAATCAGATTTTTTCGCTCCATCATTACAGCACGAAAGATGACTATCTGTATCATCATGCCGTTTCTACCGCTCTATTATCCATGTTTCTGGCTAAAAGAATGGGTCTTTCCAAAAAGGAATGGCTGCAGGCGGGCATCGCGGGAGCTATGTGCGACGCTGGTATGGCACGGATTCCGGGCGGTATTCTGCAGAACAAGGGTCATTTGATGGAATGGGAATACGAAGAAGTGAAAAACCATCCGTATTATTCGTATCATATGCTGAAAGAAACAAAGGCTGTAAACACCCAGATTCTTCTCAGTGTTTTGCAGCATCATGAACGGGAAGACGGAAGCGGTTATCCGCTTCAAATGAAAACAGACAACATTCATACGTTAAGTAAAATCGTCAGTACGGCCGATGTTTACCATGCCATGACAAGTGAACGGTACTACCGGAAGAAGCGCTCCCCCTATAAAGTCATCGATGAAATGTTCCGGGAGGAGTTCGGCCGGCTGGATCCGTACGTTCTTCAGTTATTGACGGAGGCTCTTATTACATTTTCCCTTGGAAGCAATGTCAGACTTAGTGACGGAGATACTGCCACTATTATCTACATTGATGAAAAATCGCCTGCTGAGCCTATGGTTCGTTCCGACACTCACCAAGATATTATTCAGCTTCAGGGGAATAAGGGACCGTTTATCGAAGAGATCCTCCAGAACTGAAAAATGCCTTGAACTGCCGGGGGACATCGGTGAGTGCCCAGTCCAGATAGTAGTGTATGAACGAGTAATCTTCTCCCACGCGCTGTGTACAGAGATCCCCCCACCATTCTCCTTCATAACGGCAGAGCATACTTAAATCGTACAACAGAAGGTAATGAATGGAAAGCGGAGCCAGGTTGGATACATCAAAACAGGAAGGCGGCATGTAATAGCTGTTTCCCCGGCGGATAAGCCGGGAAGCAGCATCGTCAGGCAGCCGTTTTATTGAAAAAAGGACAGTACCTGCTGTTCTTTTTTTTATACCTTCCACTTCTATACCAAGCTGTTCAAGCTGATTACGGATCAGGGAAAGTGACTGCTCTTTTTCGGAAGAAACATGCTCCACCGTAATACTGGAAGAAAACAGCTGCACGCGTGGAAGTGCTTCTTCCCCGAAGATATCCAGATACAAATGAACCATCGCATCCCATTTGAAAAAAAGGTGGTTGATTTTCCATTTTTCCCCCGCTGCATGTTTCATGTGAAACATATATAACGAAAAATGCGGGAAAAACCCCTGTTTCTGGATTTTTACTTCATCTTCAAGAAACGTAAACTGTTTTTTCTTCTTTTTTCTCGTCGTCACCCCGTGGGTCAGCATATCCGCAGCTGCTGGATAATGAGGATCCTCGGTAAGTAGGAGACCTTTCAAAAGATGGGTGAGACCGTAAAACAAAAGGAGAGGACGTGTCAGCAGGGAAACCTCTGCTCCTTCTGTCCAGTACGTTCGTCCGAGAAGCCATTCATAGTGAAACACCGGAGTATTCCGGTAACTCCACCGCAGCGCATCTCGGGCGGAAGCACCGCGGACGAGGTACTCTTTTTCCAGTTTTCGCTGCAGTACATTCTGTGATTCAAATGCGGCATAATAAGAAAAATGTGCAGAAGAATCCGTTGGCTTCATGGTTAGACACCTTTCTGTCCTGTAAAATAAATCAGAAAGTTTAAACTTATTTATAATTCTCGTTATCAGGAAAAAAACATGATAAGATATTAGAAAATCTCAGAGTTGGTTTTAGCATGTGCTTGTTAGAGGCTGGTTATGAATCATTCTTTTTCCTGGGCACGAGAATAAAGAAGGTACAGAAAGGTGGAGTGTTACAATGCGTGAAGATAAGTTTGCCAAAGAGGGGTTAACGTTTGATGATGTCCTTTTGATGCCGGACCGTTCGGATATTCATCCGCGTGATGTGTCGCTGAAAACGACGTTGTCGGATAAACTGAACCTCAATATACCGATTGTAAGCGCCGGAATGGATACGGTGACAGAAGCACCGCTTGCGATAGCAATCGCCCGCGAAGGCGGACTCGGGGTCATTCATAAGAACATGTCCATTGAAGAACAGGCGGAAATGGTGGATCAGGTGAAACGGTCGGAAAGCGGCGTCATTACCGATCCTTTCTTTTTAACACCGGAACGAAAAGTATACGATGCGGAGTATCTGATGGGGAAATACCGGATTTCCGGCGTGCCGATCGTCAATGAAGAACAGAAGCTGGTCGGTATTCTGACAAACCGGGACCTTCGTTTCATCGAAGATTATTCCATTGAAATCCGGGATGTCATGACGAGCTCCAACCTTGTAACAGCGCCTGTCGGAACGACTCTTGAACAAGCTGAAAAGATTATGCAGGAGCATCGTATCGAAAAACTTCCTCTTCTTGATAATGATGAGGTACTGCGGGGACTTATTACGATCAAAGACATCGAGAAGGTCATTGAATTCCCTCAGTCGGCAAAAGACAAACAGGGAAGACTGCTTGCCGGAGCTGCTGTCGGTGTGACAGGGGACGCGATGATTCGTATCGATACACTTGTGAAAGCGGAAGTGGATGCGCTTGTCCTTGATACGGCACATGGACACTCCAAAGGTGTACTGGATAAGGTGAGGGAAATTCGTGACACGTATCCGGATGTGACACTGATCGCCGGGAATGTGGCCACGCCGGAAGGAACCCGTGAGCTCATTGAAGCTGGAGCGGATGTCGTAAAAGTCGGTATCGGACCGGGATCCATCTGTACGACAAGAGTGGTGGCCGGTGTCGGTGTCCCTCAGATCACCGCTGTCTTTGACTGCGCGGAAGAAGCAGCACGGCACGATGTACCAATTATTGCCGACGGCGGCATCAAATATTCGGGGGATATTGTGAAAGCCCTCGCCGCAGGAGGTCACGCTGTCATGCTCGGCAGTGTTCTGGCCGGAGTGAAAGAAAGTCCGGGAGACACAGTGATTTATCAAGGCAGACAGTTTAAGGTTTACCGCGGCATGGGGTCGATGGGCGCCATGGAACAGGGAAGCAAAGATCGTTATTTTCAGGAAGACAATCAGAAACTGGTTCCTGAAGGGATTGAAGGGCGTATTCCTTACAAAGGACCGCTGACCGATACCATTCATCAACTACTTGGCGGAATCCGTGCCGGCATGGGATACTGCGGCAGTGAAGATTTAATCGACCTGCGTGAAAATTCCCGGTTCACAAGAATTACCAACGCAGGGCTGAAAGAAAGCCACCCACACGATGTGCAGGTCACTAAAGAAGCACCCAATTATAATTTATAGAATATCCGAGTCCTTCGAAAAGATAGAAGGGGCACCTCTTCTTCTTTTTGAAGGACTTTATTATTTCCCGGGAAATGATGAACTTCTAATTTTGGGACTGGAGCAATCTGTTTTTTTAACGGTTCGTATGGTAAAATATCGGTTGTGTAAGTAGAGCGTGGAGGTGCACGAGATTGATGAAGAAAAGCATACTATCTATGATGGCGGCAGTACCACTGGCTGCCGGATTACTATTTCAGACAGAAACAAACGTACAGGCAGCGGAACCGGAGCTTGCTGCGGAATCAGCGATATTGGTGGACGCTGATTCAGGCCAGATTCTTTACAGCAAGAAACCCGATGTTATTCTTCCTCCGGCGAGCATGACAAAAATGATGACCGAATATCTTGTTAATGAAGCGGTAGCACAGGGGGACACGTCCTGGGACGCTGAAGTGAATGTGACAAGCAAGGCAGAGGAAATTTCCCAGAATAATGCCTTATCCAATGTGCCGCTCAGGCAGAATCGTACATATACCGTACAGGAATTGTATGAAGCGATGGCCATCTATTCCGCAAATGGTGCTTCGATAGCTTTAGCCGAGCATGTTGCCGGCTCCGAATCCGATTTTGTCGACATGATGAACAGTAAAGCTGAGGAACTGGGGATGGAAGAATATGAATTTGTGAATTCCACAGGACTGAACAATTCTTCCATGGATGGACTTCATCCGGAAGGAACCGAGCCGGATGCCGAAAATATGATGTCTGCCCGGGCATCGGCAAAGCTTGCATATCATCTGCTGGACGAGTACCCGGATGTCCTGGATACGGCGAGCATTACGGAAAAAACATTCCGGGAAAACGGCGCCAATACCTCCATGGATAACTGGAACTGGATGCTTCCCGGCAGCATGTATGGGAGTCTTGATTACGAAGGAGTAGACGGCCTGAAGACAGGATATACGGAAATGGCGGGCAATGCTTTCACCGGCACAGTGGAACAAAACGGCACCCGCTTCATTTCCGTCGTGATGCGTACCGATTCACAAACAGCCCGTTTTAAAGAAACCGCCAAACTATATAACTACGGATTTGAGAATCTTTCTGAAACAGAAATTGTTCAGGAAGGGCAGTCTTTTGAAGATACTTCTTCGATTCCGGTTGTAAATGGAAAGGAAGACACTGTTTCAGCCTCGACCGGAAGCAGTCTCTCGCTTCTTCTCGAGAACGGAGCCGCCGAAAACATAAGCACATCTGTGGAAATCAATCAGGACATACTGAATGAAGACGGGGAGCTGGAGGCTCCGGTAGAAGCAGGTACAGAAATTGGACAGGTTTCACTCACCGGTGAAGCGGCACCGCAGTATCTGCTGGAGCAGAACGCGTCTTCAAAGAATGTCCCGCTTGTTATTGATGAAGGTGTGGAAAGATCCGGCTGGTTCGCGTTGACGATGAAGAGCGTCGGCGGATTCTTCGGCAGTATGTGGAGCGGTGCTTCAAGCTTTGTGCAGGGACTGTTCTAGGCCATAAGTGTTTATTCGCACGGGTGGTAGTGTTATAATAAATGATACCATTACGTCTTGTCTTGTTCTTGATACACGATGACGGAACGAAACGATATAACGAAGGGACCAGGAGGAATGGAAAATGGCAGATAGAGGGACAGACAGAGTAAAACGAGGAATGGCGGAAATGCAGAAAGGCGGCGTTATCATGGACGTCGTCAACGCCGAACAGGCAAAAATCGCCGAAGAGGCAGGGGCTGTAGCGGTGATGGCACTGGAGCGTGTACCTGCTGATATACGTGCGGCCGGCGGTGTAGCACGCATGGCTGATCCAACGATCGTTGAAGAAGTGATGAATGCTGTATCCATTCCGGTCATGGCAAAAGCAAGAATCGGACACATCGTGGAAGCCAGACTGCTGGAATCACTGGGTGCGGATTATATCGATGAGAGCGAAGTGCTCACACCGGCGGATGAAGTATACCACCTCGACAAGAGTGAATATACCGTTCCGTTTGTGTGCGGGGCCCGTGATCTGGGGGAAGCACTCCGCCGCGTAGGCGAAGGGGCTTCCATGCTCCGCACCAAAGGGGAGCCGGGAACAGGCAATATCGTGGAAGCGGTCCGCCACATGCGGATGGTTCAGTCCGAATTAAAGAAAATTGCGGGCATGTCCAAAGATGAACTGATGACAGAAGCGAAAAACCTGGGAGCTCCCTATGAACTGCTGCTGGGTATTAAAGAAACAGGAAAACTGCCTGTTGTAAACTTCGCAGCCGGTGGTATTGCGACGCCTGCTGACGCTGCACTCATGATGCAGCTCGGTGCCGACGGTGTGTTTGTAGGATCGGGTATATTTAAGTCCGAACACCCGGATAAATACGCGAAAGCCGTGGTGGAAGCCACGACGCATTATCAGGACTATGAACTGATCGCCCGGCTTTCCAGAGGACTCGGTACTGCGATGCAGGGATTGGAAATGTCCACGCTTGCCCCGTCGGAACGTATGCAGGACCGAAGCATGTAAAAGGAGGTGCCGTATATGGTGACAATCGGCGTGCTTGCTCTCCAGGGTGCTGTGCAGGAACACGTCAAAAGCCTGCAGGCTCCTGACGTGGAGACCGTCATTGTAAAGCGGACGGATCAGCTGGATGCACTGGACGGCCTTGTTTTTCCCGGCGGCGAAAGCACCACGATGCGCCGTCTCGTCAATAAGTACGGTTTTTATGAACCGCTGCGCGAATTTGCTGCTGCCGGCAAACCGATACTGGGCACCTGCGCCGGTCTCATTTTAATGGCCGAACGCATCGCGCAGGAACCCCAAGGCCACCTGCAGCTGATGGATATAGACGTCCAGCGCAACGCCTTCGGACGTCAACGCGAAAGTTTTGAAACGACACTTGTTGTCAAAGATGTAGCCAAAGATATGGAAGCGGTATTTATTCGTGCGCCGCTCATCTCCAGCACAGGAGATGACGTAGAGGTTCTCTCGTCCTTTAATGGAGAGATAGTAGCAGCGCGGGAGAATCATCTGCTTGCCTGCTCCTTTCATCCCGAACTGACAGACGATACGCGGTTTCATCAATATTTTGTACAAATGGTACGTGAGTCAAAAGAAACAGCTCCGGAACACACCGCTGTGACGTAATAGAAGAAGCGGTGGTTGTATCCACCGAAGGAAAATCAACGACGGGCCATAGTACCGGCATGTCTGACACGCAGAGAGCTGGTGGCTGCTGAGAACCAGCTGCAGAATGACCGGGAATCCCGCCCTGAGTGAAAAAAGGAACACGGCCGTGGCCGTCAGTACGTTTTTTCGGTTCATCCACGTTACAGGATGCAAAGAGAGGCAGCGCGTACGCTGCAATCTGGGTGGCAACGCGGGCCCCGGCTCCCGTCCCTTTCTATATCAAGGGGCGGGAGTTTTTCTTGTCTGCCCGTCAAAAAGGTATGAGATAATCAGCAGCGAATGAATCAATCACACGCATCAGTAAACGAAGGAGGATGAACATGCTTGATGTAAAAAAACTGCGGCATAACTTTGAAGAAGTCAAAAAACAGCTTGCTAAGCGGGGCGAAAATATTGCGGATTTGGATACCTTTCAGGAACTTGACGAAAAGAGAAGGGATTACATTCAAAAAACCGAAGAGTTGAAGCAGAAACGAAATGAAGTCTCCCAGCAGGTGGCCGAGCTGAAACGCGAGAAAAAAGACGCTGATCATCTGATTCAGGAGACGAAGGAAGTTTCGTCCCGTATTAAAGAATTGGATGAAGCGTTGAAAGGGATCGAACAGCAGCTCGAAGATCTGATGCTCCGCATTCCCAATATCCCTCATGAAAGTGTGCCGTACGGCGAAGATGAGTCCGACAATGAAGAAGTCCGCACCTGGGGGGAGAAACCGTCGTTTACGTTTGAAACGAAAGCACACTGGGATCTGGCGGCCGACCTTGGGATGATGGATTTTGAACGAGCGTCGAAAGTGACAGGCAGCCGCTTTGTTTTTTATAAAGGAGCCGGCGCAAGACTTGAGCGAGCGTTGATTAACTACATGATGGACATGCATGAAGCAGAGCACGGCTACGAAGAAATGATGCCGCCGTATATGGTGAACCGTGACAGCATGACCGGCACCGGCCAGCTCCCGAAATTTGAAGAGGATGCCTTTAAAATCAGGGAAGAAGATTACTTTTTGATTCCGACGGCAGAAGTGCCCGTCACGAACATGCATCGGGATGAAATTCTCGATATCGAAGACCTGCCGCTTCGATATGCTGCGTACAGTGCCTGCTTCCGGTCAGAGGCGGGTTCGGCCGGACGGGACACACGCGGTCTGATTCGTCAGCATCAGTTCAACAAAGTGGAACTGGTCCGGTTTGCGCTGCCGGAACAGTCATATGAGGATCTCGAGACATTGACAGGTCAGGCGGAAAATGTGCTGCAGCGCCTGAAACTGCCGTACCGCGTGATGAACATGTGCAGCGGAGATCTCGGGTTTACCGCCGCCAAGAAGTACGATATTGAAGTGTGGCTTCCGAGTTATGAAGACTACAAAGAGATTTCTTCCTGCAGTAACTTTGAAGACTTTCAGGCGCGGCGTGCCAATATCCGCTTCAAACGGGACAAAAAAGCAAAAACCGAATTTGTTCATACGCTGAACGGTTCCGGTCTGGCGGTCGGCCGCACCGTTGCTGCCATTATGGAAAATTACCAGCAGGAAGACGGCTCGATTCAAATTCCTGAAGTACTGCGCGGCTACATGGGCAACAAAACATATATTTCAAAATAAACTGGAGAAAATGGACCGGCTGGAGCGGCAGCTGGTCCTGTTTTTGTATCTGGATCGTTTGAACAAATGAATCGGAAGCCTTGCAAGCGTGGCTGCATTTTTTTTATAATAACTATAGCTTTTATAACAAATCATGAAGGCGGTTATTCTCATTTTCGTGTACCCGAACGTTATCCAAAGAGGAGGAACTTCCTGTGAAACTGGATCAGACGGATATGAATATTCTTTCTTACCTGCAGGAAAACGGCAAACGGTCTTACAGTGAAATTTCCCGTTATCTCGATGTAAGTGAAGGAACCGTGCGGTCACGGATTAATAAAATGCTCGAAAATGAAGTGTTTGAATTCATCATTCATACGAATCCAAATAAGGTTGGATTGTATGTACAGGCTATTATCGGGTTCTCCACGAAACTGGGGGAGCAGGACAATATCGCCAAAAGCCTGCAGCAGTTCCCCGAAGTACGATTCATCGGCGCATTTTCCGGAAAGCATGATCTCATCATCCAGGCCTACTTCGAGGACAATGACAGCCTCGTCCGGTTTGTAAACGAGGAACTGGCTCATATTGACGGCATATTAAGCGCGGATGTCAATGTGGAGCTGAAGCAGTACAAAGACTCGTTTTCCTATGTTATCCGGCAGTGACTATCCGGAATCTGTACAAAAAAAGAGTATTGCAGGGAATAACCTCATATGATAATATTGTGTTTGTCGGCTGAGAGAACAGCCTGTGTCATACGGAGGAGTACCCAAGTTCGGCTGAAGGGAGCGGTCTTGAAAACCGCCAGGGGGTTAACGCCCCGCGGGGGTTCGAATCCCTCCTCCTCCGCCATTTTAACAACAACCATACGATACATAACGGATAAATAATCAACAGGACATGGCCGCGAAAGCCGTGTCTTTTTTTATGAGAGATAAAGGCTTCACAGCAGTGTTCAAACGCCGCCGGTACTCGGACGATCCTCTGCTGCTGCAGGAAGCCGTACCACCCGGATACGTGCGCAGCAGGTTTAAACCTGCGGAAAACGGGAACTATGCACGTAGTGTCTGCAGTGCTCTGCCGAAGACGTGTGGGCGGATAACTGGACATGGTTTTTGGCAGCAGGTTACGATAAAAGTGCTGGAATGAAATGTAACATGATAAGAGAAAAGATTTTGCTGCAGAAAGGATGAATCATATGAACGTTCTTGTTGTCGGCGCAAACGGCCAGATTGGTAAACATCTCGTATCTTCGATTCAAAACAGTGATAAGCTGAAAGCCAAAGCGATGATCCGTAAAGAGGAACAGGCATCTTATTTTAAAGAGCTTGGCGCGGACACTGCCGTGGTTGATCTGGAAGACAGTATCGAAGCCATCGCCAAAGCCGCTGAAGGTATGGACGCGGTCGTTTTCACGGCCGGTTCCGGACCGCATACCGGAAAAGATAAAACCATCATGATTGATCTGGATGGAGCGGTAAAAACGATCAAGGCGGCAGAGAAAGCCGGCGTGAAACGGTTTGTGATGGTCAGCTCGTTTGATACGAGCCGCGAAGCCATTCTGGAAGCCCCTGAATCGTTCTCGCCGTATGTCGCGGCGAAACATTATGCCGATGAATGGCTGAAAGCATCCGACCTGGATTATACCATCGTTCAGCCCGGCATGTTGACAAATGAAGAAGGAACCGGGCAGGTGCAGGCAGAAACAAAAGTGGAACGCGGGGAAGTACCGCGGCAGGATGTGGCAGACGTCATCACCGCCTGCCTCGAAAACGATGCAACCACCGGAAAACAATTTCAGCTGGTGGGCGGCAGCACATCCATCCGCGAAGCCATACAATCGTTGTAATATGTCCCCATTCAACCTTCCCGGAATGGATTCCGGGAAGGTTTTTTAAGGATTTCGGTTCTGCTTGAAGTGTTTTAAAAAGGCCACAATCAAAAAGCTAACGATAACAAGCAGCAGCCAGGAGCTTATTTTTCCGACGTGCACGACATCCCATCCACTCTGCTGGTGGGGATAACTCCAGCCGCCTAACAAAGTGACGATATTTTCCGCTACCCATATGAAAAAACCAATCAGAACAAACGCCAGGGACAACGGCATCTTGTAGGTCGAGGATCTTACCGTGAAGAACACCATGGTACGCAGAAACACAAAAAGGGTGAGGATTTTCAGAATCCAGCGGATATCATAGACAAAGTGGTGGGTGTAGAAGTTGAAATAAATCACCGCGCTAAGAAGCACAACCATCCACGTCGGCGGCCAGTGGGTAAGCCGGAGATCCAGCCTCCGCCACGCCTGGCACATGTAACTTGCTACACTGGCATACATAAACCCGCTGTACAGCGGCACCCCGTACACTTTTGTCACCGCCTCCTCCGGATAACTCCAGGACCCCATATGTACTTTGTACAATTCGAGCGCCAGTCCGATAAGATGAAACACACCAATCACTTTCAACTCATCCATCGTTTCCATACGGGAAACAAGCATCAGTGCCTGAGCGGCTGTACAAATCAGAAAAATCAGGTCATACCTTGCCAGTCCGGGAACACTAACCACCTGGGTCAGGCCGAGACTGAGAAAAATAACAAGAGGAAAAACACAGGACTTCGCCTGCTCCCATCCAAAGTAGAATAACTGCCTCATTATGTATCATCCTAGAATTGATTGTTAACCTCATTTTATAATAGAAATATATTTTGTAACATCTTATGATTGAAAAGTACAAAAATTCATTGACATTTAAATATTTGAAAGCGTATACTTAAACCAATCTAATCGATTAGATTTTTAGGAGTGGAAATGTTGGTGACGATAAAAGACATTGCGAAAAAGGCAGGCGTATCCGTTGCAACGGTATCGTACGTATTAAATGAACGTCCGGTCAGCGATGGAATGAAAGACAAAGTACTTAAAGCTATTGATGAATTGAATTATGTTCCAAATGAAGTGGCCAGGAGACTTAGAGTGAAAAAAAATTACACCATTGCCCTCGTATTACCGGATATCACGAACCCGTTTTATCCTGATTTGGCAAAAGGATGTCAAGATGCTGCTAAAGAAAATGGGTTCATGCTAATTATGATTAATACGGAAGATAAAGAAGATCAACTGAAAGATGTTATGAATCAGGTGCGGCAGGGGGGGATTGATGGTCTAATTTTAGCTAATGCAATGGAAAGAGATATGTCACAGGTCCAATCATTATTGGAAACGCAGATTCCCGTGGTGTTTGCCCATCGTTTTATAGAGGGTATTGAAGCGGATTCTGTGACGGCTGATAACTTCACCGGAGGCTATAAAGCAACAAAGCATTTAATTCAACACGGACATCAGCATATTGCCATAATTGAAGGACTTTTAGGATCGTCCGTCAGTTTGAATAGAAAAAAAGGTCATGAAAAAGCCATGCAGGAAGCAGGTTTTACAGTCCCCCCGGAATGGATAATCAAAGGGGAAACGGATTATGAGCTGACGTATAATAGGGTAACACAATTATTGACTTCAACTCATGAAAAAAAACCAACCGCCATTTTTTCCAGTTCTGATCTCATGGCGTTAGCTGCTGTGGATGCTGCTAAAAACGCAGGGTTTTCCATACCTGATGATCTTGCTGTCACAGGGTATGATGATCTATTTATGACATCTTCCTTAAAGTTGACCACAGTACATGTTCCACGTTATGAAATAGGTAGACAAGCGGTTCAGATGCTGATTAATAAAATAAATAATCAGCAGTCCAGTAGTTCTTCTCAGCCCGTAGTATTGGATACAAGCCTTATCATTAGAAAAACCAGCGGTGATTTGAAATCGTTAAAATAAAAATGAGATTTTTTAGGCAAAAATCTAATCGATTAGAAAGATAATTGAAACCGCATTCAATAAAGTGAAGTTGTTTCAACTACAGGACATTGCGAAACAAATATTTTATCCATGGAGGGTATATAAAATGAAAAAAACCATGAGAAGCTTCGTCGTTCTTTTATCATTTCTTTTCATCCTAGCGGCTTGCGGTTCCAACTCAGATGAAAATGCTACAGGAAATAGTAATGGGGGTGGAGAAGACAGCGTAGATTATCCAACTCAGCCAATTGAAATTATAGTACCTTGGGCAGCAGGTGGAAGCAGTGATCAAACAGCCCGGGCTTTAGCAGAAGCAATGAGTTCTAATATTAATCAAGATGTAACCGTTACGAATCGGGAAGGTGCTGGTGGTACGATTGCGACTGCAGAAGTTGCACAAACCCAGCCGGATGCCCACACTATTCTTCTGGATGCGGTAGGGGTATTTACAACACAGCCCCATTTAAAGAACGTACAGTATTCTATCGATGATTTTAAAGCGATTTCAGGGTTGACATATGAGCCGATTGTATTAGCAGTAAATGCCGATTCTCCTTGGGATTCCCTGGACGATTTAATTACAGAGAAAAAAAGTGATACTCAAATTTCATATGGTCACTCTGGTGCTGGGGGATTACCGGATTTGGCTCAGGCAGCGTTTTTTAATCAAGCTGGGATAAATGCAGAGAGCATTGCTTATGATGGACAAAATCCGGCAGTATCTGCGCTACTTGGTGGACACGTTGATACTATTGCTGCTCATCCAGGAAGTATTATGCAGCATGTAGATTCTGGGGACATTAAGATTTTAGGTGTATTTTCACCGGAACGTTTTGAAAAATTACCTGATGTTCCAACATTTAAAGAAAAGGGTTACTCTATTGACATGAGTGTGTGGAAGTTTCTTCTTGTATCTCAAGAAACTTCTGACGAAGTAAAAAATAAATTAACAAGTATTGTAAATGATGCTATGGCCAGTGATCAGTTTCAGCAGTTTCTAAAAGATGCGAATTTGACTGAACAGAGTTTAAGTGGTGAAGAAGTGATAGAACGTTTGAAAAAGAACAAATCACAGCATGGAAAAATCATAGAAAATATGGGCCTTTCAGCAGAATAACAAAATTTGAGTATGGTGGGGGTTAAACCCCTGCCACACTCTGACAATGTCCAGGAGGAGTTATAAGTGATATCGAAAGAGCGATATGTTTGGCTGTTTCTATTTATGTCGGGAATAATAATCTGGAAAGTATTAATTCCTACACAAGTACAGGTTAATCAAAACTCTTCTACGTACGGACCAGAATTTTTTCCTAATGTATTAGCGATAGCTCTCATCGTTATTAGTGCCTTTTCTTTGTTAAGTACTTTTTTTATTCGTTCATCTCAAGAACATGAAGAAAAAAAAGAGAAAGATAAAGAAGGAAGTAAATGGGTTGGATTCATAGTATTTATTATTATGGGAGTATATGTCTTTACTATCGAGTTCCTTCATTACATTCCTGCAACTATTATTTTCATGCTGCTTATTATGTGGGTATTATCTGTAAGGAAATGGTATTTATATATTGTGATGTTTGGAATAATCTTTTTTGTTCAATATGTATTCCAAAACCTTTTGTACATTCAACTTCCTTAGAATAACTAAGTAAAGGGTGGGCCCTGTGGGAGAAATAGTAATAAATAGTTTAGGCGATGTATTCGCTGTAAACAACGTTTTGGTTATCTTGATAAGTGTATTTGCTGGTTTTATATTTGGTGCTTTGCCTGGACTTACCGCAACCATGGGTGTGGCTTTGATGCTTCCTATTACCTATGGGATGCCGCCTACACTCGCTATGATGGCACTACTTGGGATGTACTGTGGAGGAACATATGGTGGTTCTATCTCGGCCATATTGATTAGAACTCCGGGGACACCTGCCTCAGCTGCTACTGTAATGGATGGTTACGCTCTGGCTGAACAAGGAAAAGCATCAGATGCTCTACGCATGTCTCTGTTTGCATCGGTATTCGCAGGTATTTTTAGTGCATTGGCTCTACTTTTTATTGCCCCTCAGTTGTCCAAATTTGCCCTTGAATTTGGACCGGCTGAATTTTTCGCTCTAGCAGTTTTTGGGTTAACCATGATAGCCAGCATTAGCAGCGATAATTTAAGAAAAGGTGTAGTAATGGGGATTTTCGGGATGTTTGTTTCAACAATAGGTATTGATCCGATTGGTGGATTATCCCGGTTTTCTTTTGGCAGTGACGAGTTGATAGGGGGAGTGAATCTAATCCCTGCATTAATAGGATTATTTGCGATTTCGGAAATCATTAATAAATCGCAGACTGCTCATTTGCGTTCAAATGAGAAAGTGAGTCACCTGGAAAAAGCAGCTTCATCATTGAAGAATTTTATGAAACATTTTAAAACAATACTGAAATCAAGTGCTATTGGAACATTTATTGGATCTATTCCGGGGACAGGACCCGCTATTGCTTCTTTTTTGAGCTACAATGAAGCTAAAAGATCATCAAAAAACAAGGAGCAGTACGGCAAAGGTTCAATGGATGGCATAGCAGCTGCGGAAGCAGGAAATAACGGAGTGACTGGAGCAACTCTTATTCCTCTCCTTACATTGGGAATTCCCGGCGATACTGTTACCGCAGTTATGCTTGGAGCACTAATGATGCAGGGACTTGCTCCAGGTCCACAGCTTTTCCAAACGTCAGCAGACATGATGTATACAATTATGTTTGGTTTGATTCTTGTAAATATCATGATGCTCCTTCAAGGCTTTTTTGCCGTTAAATTTTTCGCAAAAATTAAGAATATACCCGTGAATATGCTGCTACCCAGCTTATTAATTCTTTGTTTTATAGGGGCATTTGCTGTGAATAACACTGTTTTTGACGCCAAAATTATGCTCCTTTTCGGGCTTATTGGCTACATTGCTCCTAAATTTGGTTTTCCTGTGACACCGATGTTGTTAGGCATCGTACTAGGTCCTATAGCAGAAACTTCTTTTAGAAGGGCTTTATCAGTATCAAGAGGAGATTGGATGGTTTTTGTAACGGAACCCATATCTCTTGTTTTTCTTTTATTATCATTAATTTCTATTTCATTCCCCCTTTTGAAATCTATATTCCGAAGAAAAAACTGAAGATTAATCAAAAATAGAAGGAGTAAAAAAATGAAGATAGTAGATGTCGTGCCACATATATTGAAAACACCATTGAAAAAACCTTTTGCTTTCTCACAAGGCTGGGTACAACAACGCAGTACTGTTATTACAGAAATTGTAACGGATGAAGGGGTGACCGGTTGGGGTGAATCACTTTGTCACGGTCTCCAACCACCGGAAATAGCAGCTTCATTTATACAATACTGTTTTAAACCGCTTCTTATTGGACAAGACCCCTTTGATGTAGAAGTCTTGTGGGAAGAAATGTATAACACTTCAAGACCCTATGGACAAGCCGGTGCAGCGGTGAACGCGATAAGCGGTGTCGATATAGCGATTTGGGACGTAATAGGAAAGAGTTTGAATAAACCGATTAGTAAATTAATTGGTGGAAGATTTCGAAACGAAATAGTTCCCTACGCTACGGGTTTTTATCGAAAAGAGGGAACAGATAATATAGAAGCAGGAATAGAAGAAGCTAAGAGCCATTTAGCAAAAGGTTTCAACGCTTTTAAGCTAAAAACTGGTTTTGGTGTGGAAGCGGATCTCGAATATATTCATGAAATACGGAAAGCTGTTGGTAATGAGCCTAAGATAATGCTGGATGCCAATGGAGCCTACAATGCATCGTTGGCTCGGCGGATTTTAATAGAGAGTGAAGCTGATAACATACACTTTTTTGAAGAACCACTGCCCCCGGAAGATCTAGAAGGATATAAACAGCTGAAAAACCTCACAAAGACCTATGTCGCTGCTGGAGAAAACATCTTCGGAAAGATAGGGTACAGGCACTGGATTGCTGATAATGCGCTGGACATTCTGCAGCCGGATCTTTGTTCTTCAGGCGGCTTTACAGAAGGGAAGAAAATAGCGGCGATGGCGCAGGCCTATAACACCATGCTCATTCCTCATGTGTGGGGATCCGGTATTGGCCTTGCCGCATCTATGCAGTATATTGCCTCGCTGCCGCCTGCTCCTTTATCCCTGAATCCGATGGAGCCGTATCTGGAATATGATCAATCCTCCCATCCGTTCCGGGAAGATTTGATATACGATGCGGTGAGGATGGAAAATGGAAAAGTCCATATTCCCGAGAAGCCCGGTATAGGAGTGGAGGTTAACCGGGATGTCATTGATAAATATAGTGTACAGGTGTTTCAGTAATACGATGAAGTGGAGGGACACGGTATGGAAGAACCAAAAGTAATTGTTTTTGGAGTCGATGGTTTAATTCCAGAATTGGTCTATAAATTCGCGGCAGAAGGGCACTTGCCTAATATTAATAATATGTTAAAAGAAGGAACCAGTGCTGAACTACTCCCTTATATTTCAACATGGGGAGATGTGAACTGGGTATCATTTCTGTCAGGACAGGCTCCAGGAGACAGCTGGAAAGGTCAGAATATACCTAAGGAGAATGAAGGGAACCTGCTTGATATAATGGAAAAGGAAAGCAAAAAAGCGGCTTTGGTGCATTTTCCTCAGACTTTGTCCACGGCAGGAACCAGCCATTTTTGTTTCGCGCCTTATTATGCAAATCCCTCTTTTGAAGCAGCGTCGTCAGCTGTCTACACAACAGATCTTGGAAAGTGGCCGGAAAAAAGAGTAGAGGAGTTTTTAGGATGGCCTCCTGTCGGAACGTTAGCCCACCATATTAAGAGCAATCGGTTCCTAATCGAAAAAATGGAGGAAGACTGGAAATTTTTCATCTCTCTCCACGGCGGCGGCGAAATAGTGTTAATAGTAAAGCCATTCACACAAGATAAGGTAGTCATGAAATTGCCCGAAGGACGTTCGATAGAAATTAAATACCAAGAATGGAGTGATTGGGTAACCCTTCCGTTGGAAAATGATAAAAATGGAATGACACGATTCAAGCTTGTTCATTATGACCAGGAGAATCAGGAGATGGATTTACTTCAATCACAGATAACGATAGAAGGGGAGTTGTCCAATGATTCAGAAATTGAAACGTACCTATTAAATAAATACGGTCCTTTTATCTCGAACTGGACAGTAACTGCATCCCCGGAAGAAAAGTACCACGAGACAAGTTTTGAAGAAGGAAAGTATCAGGCTATGTGGCTGGCAGAAGCGGCTCTTGGTCTGCTTGACGAAAAAGACTATCACTTGTTTGCCACTGTTTTTCGATTAAATGATGAAACACACCATACAAGCTTGGCAAAATACGATCCTGCGTCGCCGTTTTATACTCCTGAAGAAGCACCGCGGTACGAGGAAAATATACGGGAAAGCTACAAAGTGCTTGATCAGGCCGTAGGTAGAATTCTGAAAGGAAAAAAGAAAGATACAACATTGATTGTCGCGTCGGATCACGGCGATGTTCCGAACCATTATTTCTGTGACGTGCACAAACGCCTGGAAGAATGCAGTCTCTGTGTGTTGGATGAAGAAGGAAAGCAGGTACAAAGCGAATCTAAAGCTTATCTAAAAGATGAAAGAGGTGGCATGGAAGTATTTGTGAACCTAAAGGGGAGGGATGAACAAGGAATTGTACCTCCGGAAGACTATGAAAAAGTGCAGAATGAAGTGTTCCGCGCACTTACCACTTGGAGTCACACAGATTTGAATGAAATACTTCCAGTAACTGCTTTGACTATAAAAAAACAGGACGCTGCCATCATAGGTTACTGGGGACCAGATGTGGGAGATGTGGTTTTTGCCTACGATAAAGGATTTGTCTGGGGTAAAAATAGTAAAGATGTGACCGCTCCGGTGTCCGGACCTGGAGCCAATCATGGTCCTCAGATTCCAACCGCTTCGACCAACCATTCTTCTAATTTAGGTATTGCTATGTTTTATGGAAAAATCGCAAACAGGAAGGCCCCATTCCAACAAACTGAAGCTCCATTCTCGATGGTTTGGGCAGGGAAAATGATAGCTGAATTATTAAACGTAAGAAAAACAGATATATTAGATACCTAGACGCTGTGTAGCATCCATAGTCGAATGAATGAAGATGAAAGTCCCTGCTTTTATCCATATCACGGTTGTAAAGAGTGATATGGATAATATTCCATCTTCATCGTCTGCAGTGTGTGACCGAACAAGGTCTCTGTGAAAACAGAGATTTCACGAAACCCCATTTTGCGGTAAAATCGTTCCGCTCTGTCATTTCCTACTTCAAGATAAACGACGATTGTCTCTTTGTTCCCCGCTTCTTCTTTCACTTTTTCCATCAGAGCCGTACCCAGCCCCATCCAGTAACAGGAAGGATGAACATAAATGGCGGCCAGTTCGTTTTCCTGTCCGCTTTGATGAAGGTTGGCAAAAGCAGCTGGTTCTCCTTCATATTCGGCCACAAGAAATACATCGGATGCAAGCTTGTCCGAGAGGGCGGCAGATGAATAAGCCATATCCAGAAATTTTCTTTGTACTTCGGACGGAATCAATGTCTCGTAAGTTTGTGTCCAGGACGTTTCCGCCACCGTCTGGATGGCTGGAATGTCTTTCGTTCCGGCTTTCCGGATCACAGGGTTCATATGATATTCCTCCTCATACCTTGTGTTAATCTATGAACTGTATTCTACATCATTCAGTAAAAACCTGTCATATGATGTCACGAACAGAGGCATATCATTTTAATATTTTGTGACAAAAGGTATACAATAAGACGTAAGTTGTAACTTAACATAAATGTTTGAAAGAAGGGTATTATGATGAGTGATCGTTTTGGAGAAAAAGTAGTACTTATTACAGGAGCCGCTTCCGGGCTGGGACAAGCTGCTGCGTTTAAAATGGTCAGCGAAGGAGCAAAACTGTCTCTCGTGGATTTGAACGAAGAGGCACTTCAGGAAACGAAGAAAGTGATTCAGGAACAGGAGCCGCAGGCGGAAGTACTGCTTATCATAGCGGATGTAGCAAAAGAAGAAAATGTGAAACGTTACGTTGGTGAAACCGTGCAGCATTACGGCCGGATTGACGGCTTCTTTAACAATGCCGGTATTGAAGGGAAACAAAATCTCACCGAGGATTACGGAACGGATGAATTCAATAAAGTTGTCGGTATTAATCTCGACGGCATTTTCTACGGCATGAAATATGTGCTTGAAGTCATGAAAAAACAGGGAGCCGGAGCAATCGTTAATACCGCTTCCGTCGGTGGTATCCGCGGCGTAGGGAATCAATCCGGCTACGCGGCCAGCAAGCACGGAGTCGTCGGACTGACGAAAAACTCCGGCGTAGAATACGGCCAGTTCGGGATTAACATTAACGCGATTGCGCCGGGAGCTATATGGACACCGATGGTGGAAGACTCGATGAAACAGATGGCCGGTGATGATTACGGAGAAGCAGCAAAAGACTTTGTCAGTGTAAATCCGATGAAACGGTTCGGGAAACCGGAAGAGATCGGGAATGTCGTAGCTTTTCTATTGTCCGGGGAAGCCGGCTTTATTAATGCATCGGTTATACCAATCGACGGCGGTCAATCCTACAAATATTAAATAGATATTTTGAAATGAGCCTGCTGCGCCTAAGTGCAGCAGGTTTTATAATTCCTTGATTTTTTTCAGTGGGCACGTTACAATAATACCTACCAAATGGTCGGTAGGTTCAATAAAAAAGAAGGTGAAACGATGGAGAAACGACAACAGATTCTTGAAGGAGCTTCGAAGGTAATTTCTGAACGGGGGCTGCATCGTCTTACGCTCGACGCTGTGGCCAAAGAGTGCAATATGAGCAAAGCCGGACTGATTCATCATTTTCCGAGCAAGGAAGCGTTGATTACAGCGATGAACAAACAGGTGGCTGATCGTTTCACCGAAAGTATTGATCAGGCAAACGATCAGGAACCCTCCTACAACAAAGCTTATCTGAAGGGGTCCATAGAGGAATTAAATGCGCCGAAGATGCTGAATGTAAGCAACAGTCTGCTCGCCGCCATTGCAACGAACCCGGAGTTGATTCAGCCATGGCGGCAGTCCTATGAAGAAATGGATGAAAAAATGAAACAAGAAGGCATTTCCGAAGAGCTTTCTTCCATTATCCGGCTTGTGAGCGATGGATTGTGGTTTGCCAACATGTTCGACCTGCAGCCGTTATCCAAGCAGGAACAGGAAAACGTGAAAGCCTGGCTGTCTGCGTGCGTCGACAGGGAAAAAAGAAATTAAAACGAAGGGAGATCGGGTGTATGATGGAATATCTGCTGCTTGCCCTTTCTGCGGTGGGAATGGGATATTTTCCTTTTTTCGAAGTGTATCTGGCCATACCGGCTGTCATGGTAGCGGGCATGGGACCGGTATCTGCCGTGATCTGGTCGGGAGCCGGAAATTTTGCGGCTGTTCCTACGATTCTCTATTTTTATGAACAGTTGAATAAAATACCGCGCCTGCAGAAATGGCTGCGCCGCCTTGAAGAAAACCGGTTCCGCTCGAAAATCGAACGGTACGGCGGATGGATGGTGCTTTTTACCACTGTTATTGTGGGGGTTTGGGCCGTCGCCGTCGTCTGCCGGTCTCTTGGGATGAGCAGGCGGACGCTGCTCCTTACATCTGCTCTCAGCATCGTCGTGTACGGTGTGCTTACAGCTTATTCCGTCGAAGCCGGTTTGAATTGGTTCCAGGCATAAAAGGGAACAGTGGAAAAAGCAGATAGGTTTACAGCAACATACCGTACAGGGTATAGTGTAGGTAACAGAAATGAAAAGGAGGCGGAGCCCATGTACCTGAAATATTTTTATGACAATGAACTGTCCCAGGCGTCCTACATGGTCGGCTGTCAAAAGACCGGGGAAGCGGTGGTGATTGATCCGTCCCGGCATGTTAATGCATATCTTCAGATTGCAGAAGAACAGGGATTCACCATTACCGGCGCGTTGGAAACACACATCCATGCGGATTTTGTATCCGGAGCGGTGGAGCTTTCCGGCCGTACCGGTGCGGTGATCTATCACTCCGCAGAAGGGGATGAAAACGGAGGCTACGCCTTTGATTCCAGCCTGAATACAAAAGGAGTGCGCGACAAAGACAGAATTCACGTCGGAAATGTGTGGATGGATGTTCTGCACACCCCGGGGCATACACCGGAACATGTTTCTTATCTGCTCACAGACGGCGCCCATCCGGAGAAACCGATCGGGGTGTTCACCGGTGACTTTGTCTTTGTCGGAGACGTCGGGCGCCCGGATCTTCTGGAAAAATCCGTGGGAGTAAAAGATTCGGCAGATGCCGGCGCAAGACAGATGTTTGCCTCTATTCAGTCGTTCAAACAAATAGAAGATTACCTGCAGATCTGGCCCGGGCACGGCGCGGGAAGCTCGTGCGGTAAAGCGCTTGGTGCTGTGCCGACCTCGACGGTTGGCTATGAAAAGATGTTTAATCCGGCGTTCCAGCCGGAGCAGGAGCAGGAATTTGTCGACTTTCTGCTGGACGGGCAGCCGGAACCGCCGGCTTACTTTGCCAGCATGAAAGAAATCAACAAGTACGGGGCACCGTATTTATCCGAGGTTCATCCCCCGGTGTTATTGTCCATCGATACGAAAGAAGTGGAGAAGCTGGCTGAGAATGAAAATAACATGGTCGTTGATACGAGAAATCCGGCTGTTTATGCCCGTGGTCACATCCCCGGCACGGTCAATATTTCCTATCCGGAAGCATTTACCGAATGGATGGGATGGTTGACGGATTATGAATCAAATATTTACCTGATCGGCGCCGAATCCGATCACGAAGCGATGCGGGATGCCCTGTACGGTATCGGAATGGATCGTATCGCAGGCTTTATACCGGCGGGCGTTGTAGAACGTGCCGGCCGTCTGCGGACGTATGAAAACATCCCTCCTCAGGAAGTGAAAGAGGAAAAAGAAAAGGGGAATATCCGGGTATTGGACGTACGCTTTCAGGATGAATGGGAGCGTGAGCGCATTCCGGGAGCAGAGCACATTATGCTCGGTCATCTGCCAGCCGGAACCGATGAGGATCTCCCGTCGAAAGATAAACCGGTAGCCGTGCACTGCGGTTCCGGCAAACGCTCCGCCATAGCCGCCAGCATCCTCCTGAATAAAGGATATGACGTAAAAAATATGGTGGGCGGTATGATGGCTTGGAAAACGGACAATCTCGAAACCGATTAAAGAAATGGGAGATGCTGATTGCAGGCGTTTCCTTGTGATAGAAGGGGAGGAGAAGCAGATGGAATACTCCGAAGAAATGAAGAACAGGTTGAAGCGCGCAGAAGGCCAGATCCGCGGGGTTCAGAAAATGATGGATGAAAGCAAAGACTGCAAAGATGTCGTCTATCAGATGTCGGCGGCACGTACAGCGCTGGACCGGGCCATGGCTAACATTGTAGCGGAAAACCTGGAAGAGTGTATCCGGGAACAGATTGAAAATGGCGGAGATACCTCGGAATACGTGCAGGAAGCCATTGAACTGCTGAGCAAAAGCAGGTAAAAGCCACCGCGGGGGCGGATCCCCCCCGTTTTATCATTGAAAGAAGGGCCTGCATCGAAAAAATTTTTTATTTCATTTTATACCCATAGGGGTAATTTAAGATGACAAGGAGGTTTTTACTATGTTTTCACCGATTCCAAAAATATCACCGCAGAATGTAGAGAAGCGGATACAGGATGACCCTTTTCAGGTCATTGATGTGCGTTCCCGGGAGGAAGTCAGGCACGGAAAAATACCGCAGGCGGTAAATATTCCCTTGGATGAACTCGAAGAAAGAATGGAAGAACTGGATACGAGCGAACAGTATGTGATGGTGTGCCGTTCCGGGAACCGGAGCGCAAAAGCGGCGAAACGCCTGCAGAAAAACGGATATGATGTAAAGAATATGACCGGCGGTATGATGAAATGGCGGGGGGATATAGAAGTGTAAGGAAGGGGCAGAACATGATGCAATACAGTATACTGTTTATCATTGTTTTATTTCTCATCGGGTTCGCGGGATCTTTTGTTTCCGGGATGGTCGGTATCGGCGGCTCCATTATTAAATACCCGATGCTGCTTTATATTCCGCCACTTCTCGGCTTTTCTGCCTTTACGTCCCACGAAGTAGCCGACATCAGCGCCGTGCAGGTATTTTTTGCCACGATAGGCGGGGTATGGGCCTACCGTAAAGGCGGGTATTTAAATAAATCCCTTCTTTTATACATGGGCATCAGTATTCTGCTCGGCAGTTTAATCGGGGCGCTCGGTTCCAATCTGATGACAGATGACGGCGTGAATATGGTGTATGCGATCCTTGCCACGATTGCTGTGATCATGATGTTTATTCCGAAAAAGGGAAGAGAAGACATTCCGAATGAAGACGTTTCTTTTAACCGCGCCGCTGCTTCCGGCGGCGATGGGAAGACAGGTAACGATGTTTTTCACTTTCTGGGGTCTGAATGTACTCCGGAAGGAAAATGTACAGGGCGGCAGTGATAAGAAGTTCATGGAGAAAATGTTTGAAAAAATGATGCCGCGCGGCCCGGAAAAACTCGGTCTCTCCAAAATGAATTTCGGAGGCATGGGATCGAAAATGATGAAAAACCATAATGTGTCTTCTCTTCAGGAAATGATAGAAATGGCGCAGGAGCTGGATATTAAGATGGCCGCCTGTACGATGTCGATGTACGTTATGGGATTAAAAGAAGAGGAGCTCATCGACGGACTGGAATACGCCGGTGTGGCCTCCTACTTGTCCGAGGCGGAACAATCGAATCTTAATCTGTTCATCTAACGATAAGGAATGCGCTGATTGGAAGGAGAACGTAGAATGCAGGAGAAAAAATTTGACCCGGAAAAAGCAGAAAAACTGCTGGCAGAAGAACGAATCGATGTAGTAAAACCGGAGAATATCCTGGATCAGCTGGATATTCTACCCGGTGATGACGTGGCGGATCTTGGATCAGGAAACGGGTTATTCACGCTTTCCATTGCAAAAAGAACAGCAGGCGCAGTCTATGCGGTCGATCTCGAACCGAAGATGCTGGCGATGTTAAAAGAGCGGGCGGAACAGGAAAAGTTCCGCCTGCACTATGTAGAAAGTGACCTGGAACAGGTGGAGATGAAGGATGATTCCGTTGATAAAGTGCTGGCCGCTTTTGTCATTCATGAAGTGGAAAGTGTCAGCGGAACCTTAAACGAAATCAAACGGTTATTAAAACCGGGAGGGCAGCTGATGATTGTGGAATGGGAAGCAGTCGAAACAGAATCCGGTCCTCCGCTTTCCCACCGCCTTCCTTCGGATCACCTGCTGCAGATCATTCGTGATAACGGGTTTGAAGCGGAATGCTCTGCATGGAATGACGAGCACTATGTTATAAAAGCCGTCCCGACCGGTTAAGCTTGCTCAGATTATGCATACTGCATTGTTTTGTGATGTTGGCGTGTAATCCTGCTTATTTGGCTTGTAAATTGTCAGGTTCGGCTTGTAACAGGTTCCGTTTGGCCGGTAACGTATAATTCGGACTGTATTGTTCTTCATATGGTATGTAAACAGCGGCACTCGGCAGGTAAGCGCGGGCCTTTGGCTGGTAAGTACCGTTCCTGAAACGAAAACGAGAAGAATATCTGATAAAATAAGAGGATAGAACGGTGAAGAAAAGGAGTGCCTGATGGTGGCAGAAGAACAGTGGATGAAAGCGGCTCTCGAAAAAGCGGAACAGGCGGAGGCTGAAGGGGAAGTACCGATCGGATGCGTGATTGTGCATCAGGGTGAGGTCATAGGAACAGGATATAATCAGCGGGAAGGAAGCCAGCAGGCATCGGCCCATGCCGAAATGCTCGCGATCCGGGAAGCCTGCTCTTTTATGGGGAGCTGGCGTCTCGAGGAATGCACCTTATATGTCACGCTCGAACCCTGCCCGATGTGCGCAGGGGCTATCGTCCAGTCCCGGATTCCGCATGTCGTATACGGCGCTCCAGATCCCAAAGCAGGATGCGCCGGCACGTTAATGAATCTGCTGGAGGAAGAACGCTTCAATCACCGCTGCTTTGTGGAAGGGCAAGTCATGCTTGAAGATTGCCGCGGGCTTTTGACCGGTTTTTTTCAGAAGCTGCGCCGGGCAAAACAGCGCCGCTCCTGTAACGAACAAACTTTCGGTGGATAACGGATTGGATTCATGCAGCACCCGTGATATAGTAGAAACACAATGAGTGATAAGCGGGAGGGAGCACGGTGCGTCCAAATCAATTTTCTGCAGAAACAGCCCAAAAGCTTGCCGAGAAACTGAACATGCCGATTGAACATATTGTCCACACGCCGCCGCAGGTGATCATGGAGAAAATATCGGAGCTTGAAAAGAAAGAAGAAATGATGGAAAAGAACAATAAATAAATTTGCTTTTTTCGTCCTTTTTCTATTGCGTTTCAGCTCAAAACGCGGTATACTGATTATTGCGCTCTTTCGGGAGTGCCCAAACATGATAACAACTTTGCCGTGCTAGGCGGGGAGGCAGCGGTGCCCTGTACTCGCAATCCGCTACAGCGAGGCTGAATCCCTTCTCAAGGCTTTGTTTCTGTGGGGCCTGACCCTTGTAAGTGGTGTTGACGTCCGGGTTCTGTGCAACGGAAATTCGTGAACCCTGTCAGGTCCGGAAGGAAGCAGCAGTAAGCGGACACTTCTGTGTGCCGCAGAGCCGCCCGGATCGAGCTAACTGCCTGGGTAACGCTCATGGATTCATTGCCGACAGAAGGTGCACGGCTTCTATACATATTAACTGACAAAACGGCTCTCTACGGTGGGCGGTTTTTTTTATATGGCACAAGACGGCGGGAAGCCTCCATTTCCGCCCGGATATCCGCTTGAAGTTTCCCTTGATTTGAGCTTTGAAAACCGGGCATGGAACCGGTATAATAGAATATGAAAAGAAAGGAGGTCCCGGGGTGAGTTATAAGGCGCTGTACCGGGTCTGGCGTCCTCAGAAACTGGAGGATGTCGCAGGCCAGCATCACATCACCCAGACACTTCAGAATGCGCTCGGAAAAGAAAAGTTTTCCCACGCTTATTTGTTCAGCGGCCCGCGAGGCACAGGGAAAACAAGCGCCGCCAAAATACTGGCAAAAGCCATTAATTGTGAACACGCGCCTGTGCAGGAACCATGTAACGAATGCACAGCATGCAGAGGTATCGATGACGGATCGGTCGTTGATATTATTGAAATTGATGCGGCTTCCAACAACGGAGTCGACGAAATCCGGTATATCCGGGATAATGTCATCGCAGCTCCCCGGGACGTCCGTTACAAAGTATACATTATAGATGAAGTTCATATGCTTTCCACCGGAGCTTTCAATGCGCTCCTCAAAACGCTGGAGGAACCGCCGAAACACGCTGTTTTCATTCTTGCGACAACGGAACCCCACAAAATTCCGCTGACGATTGTTTCACGCTGCCAGCGTTTTGATTTTAAACAGATTACGTCAAAGGATCTGGTGGACCGCATGGCATTTGTTTTAAAGGAAGAAGGCATCGAAGCCGAAGAAGAAGCACTGCACCTGATTGCGCGTGCAGCCGAGGGTGGGATGCGTGATGCACTCAGCCTGCTTGATCAGGCGGTGTCGTTCTCGGAAGGAACGATTTCCCCGGACGATGTTCTTGCCATCACAGGAAGTGTGTCCCAGCAGTTTTTAACAAAAGTAGTGCAGGCTCTCAAAGATAAGGATACCCCTTCCGCCCTGGAAGCCGCCGATCAAATGATACGGGAAGGCAAGGATCCGCTCCAGTTTATGGGAGATATTATTTACTATTTCAGAGATATGCTCTTGTATCAGACAGCCCCCGGACTGAATGAAATGATGGACCGGGTGACGGTGGATGAAACATTTGAAGAACTCGCCCAAAAGATGGACACCGCACGGCTGTACGAAGTGATCAATCAGCTGAACCAATACCATCAGGAGATGAAAGGCGCAAGCCATCCCAAGATCTTTCTTGAAATGGCGTTAATCAATATCTGCCATACGAAAGAAATCAGCTCTGCGCCGCAGCAAACTGCTGATTCGTCTGCAATCCAGTCACTGAAAGAAAAAATCTCCAACCTGGAAAAGCAGCTGCAGGCTGTTAAAACCCCTGCAGCTGCCGGGACCGATCCTGGAAAAAGTGACGCAGAAAGCAGCCGTCAGGAAGCCGGCCGCCCCGCTCCTGGATCTATTTCTGCTTCTGCTTCCGGACGCGGAATGGACGGACGGATAAAACAGCTGCTGTCCCATGCAACGAAGCAGGACCTTCAGGCAGTAACCAGCGAGTGGAGCAATGTCATGAAGGAAGTGAAACAGCAGAGCGTTCCCGGTCATGCCTGGTTGAGCGACGCCAAACCGGTCGTCTCCGATGGGAATACGGTATTGCTTGCGTTTCAGAATGAAATGCACCGCAGCATGGTCGACACAAAATTCCGGCCGCTGGTGGAATCAGCTATGCAGGCAGCCGGCAGACCTCTGCAGCTTTTAACGATTCAATCCGCGCAGTGGGAAAAAATCAAGGAAGAGTTCAAACAGCAGCATAAGGAAAAAGATGAAGAGGAACATTCCGAAAGCGGGCAGGAAAACGAGGGAGATCCGATTGTGGACGAAGCCGTAAAACTGTTTGGATCGGACTTGGTGGAAGTGGAAGAATAATATTCAATCGGGAGGTTATACAAATGAAAAATCAACAGAACATGATGAAACAGATGCAGAAAATGCAAAAGCAGATGCAGAAGGCACAGGAAGAACTGAAAGAAAAGACAGTAGAAGCCACATCCGGCGGCGGCGCGGTGAAGGTAACCGCGGCTGGTGATAAACGCATCGTGGATATTGAAATCGACGAAGACGTTGTGGATCCCGAAGATGTAGAAATGCTGCAGGACCTCATCCTGGCAGCGATGAACGAAGCACTCAAAAAAGTAGACGAACTGACCGAACAGGATCTTGGAAAGTTCACCAAAGGACTGAATATCCCTGGTATGTGATAGGAGGCGGATGTGGTGCAGTATCCGACACCTATATCCAAATTAATAGAAGGTTTTATGAAATTGCCGGGTATCGGCCCCAAAACGGCGAGCCGCCTGGCTTTTTATGTGCTTGATATGAAAGAAGACGATGTTCTGGATTTTGCCAAATCGCTCGTGAATGCCAAGAGGGATTTAACGTATTGCTCTGTCTGTCACCACATTACAGACGTCGATCCATGCCAGATATGTGAAGATACATCCAGAGACCGGTCCTCTGTCTGTGTTGTTCAGGATTCCAAGGATGTCATGGCAATGGAAAAAATGCGGGAATACTCCGGTCTTTACCATGTCCTTCACGGAGCGATTTCGCCGATGGATGGAATCGGTCCGGAAGACATCAAAATTCCGGAGCTGATTCAGCGTCTGCAAAATGATGAGATTCAGGAAGTTATTATAGCAACGAATCCTACTATTGAAGGGGAAGCTACAGCTATGTACATCTCCCGCCTTGTAAAACCGACAGGAATAACAGTAACCAGGCTCGCCCACGGTCTGCCGATTGGCGGCGATCTGGAATATGCGGATGAAGTAACGTTGTCCAAAGCGATTGAGGGGCGCAGAGAACTTTAAGGTGGGAATTCGGCATGCTGTTTCAGAAAAGAAAGGTCCGCCAAACAGAAAATGAGCGGCTGGTTCATTTAATTCAAAGAATAAAAGAAGAACTGGATCAATACGAATATCTGGTGAAGCGGAGTATCGAACCTCCGCCTGATATACAGACAGAATTAAAACGAAAACGGGCAAAATATATGTTTCTGTTAAAAGAAGCCCGCCACCGCCGCATCAACGGCTATCATGACTCGTAATCAAAGGAAGCTGTATCAAAGGGTACAGTTTCTTTTTTATGAAAGAAAATGCAGCCGCGGGCAGGAGCGGAAGGTGGTGACTTTTGATGCTGTTCAAGTGCTTTGGGATGAAAGCATTCCTTTGCTGCGCATGCCGGGTATTTTGGCGAAGCACTTTCAGCTGTTGTTTTATCCGGCCCGGCCGTGGACACTACCATCGCAAAATAAGGATGTAGTGTCCATGGATCACCGTTTGGTGGACACTACGTTGCTGAAATCAGGAATTAGTGGGTGCTGGCGGAAATCAATGGACACCAGCTGCCGGTGTCGGAAGTCTTAGTGTCCCCACGTCCTGTTTCGGTGGATACTACGTATGCTGTGCGGCGGTGTAGTGTCCACGGAGCCGCTCCAAGCCAAACGGGAATGAGACGCTGCGCAGCACAGCGGGAAAGAAGACACGGCGAGCACCAGCGAGCCAATGCCGCCCTTTTGCGCTGGAGGAAAAGTGTCCGCCTGCAGCGTGGGCTGACATCTCAGCGAAGTACTTTTGACATATAGTTCCCTTATTGTAACTGCCGGTGTAAAATGAGTGGGTTATTCTTTAGACAGAGGGATAAATATCAGAGCTTGTACATAGACATAAAGAAAAACACTAATGGGGAGGAAAAGCATGAATCCCATTCTTTACATTTCACTTGCCGGTGTAGCTGTGTGTTTGTTCTTCATGTTCGGCAGAGGCGGCAAACCGATTAAATGGACGGGAAACCTTCTGGTGAAGTTAATTCTCGGAGCGTTGGCGTTATTTTTCCTGAATGCCTTCGGAACTGCTGTGGATTATCATCTGCCTATTAATACAGTCACCGTTTCGGTTTCCGGACTTCTTGGTATACCGGGCATTCTGATGCTTATTGCCATCGATATTTTCATCATTGGATAAAAAATTTCCCGATGTCATTGACATTTATTCGTGAGACGTTATAATAGGAATTCCCTTCGTTAAGGGAAGCCCCATAAAAAAGAAATCCAGTGTTTTTCTACCGGATGCTGTAATAAAGATTTTGAAGCTCACAAAAAAATATTGTGAGAGGGATTGACTTTATTCGGCATGGGGTGATAAGATATACAAGTCGCTGATTGAGAGACAGCGATGAACAAACTGCCCTTTGAAAATTGAATGAAAGTCAAGCGTCTGTCAATTCAAATGACCGTTTTTCGGTCATACAGATAAGAAACACAGCACAGCATCAAACTTTTTTATTGGAGAGTTTGATCCTGGCTCAGGACGAACGCTGGCGGCGTGCCTAATACATGCAAGTCGAGCGCGGGAAGCAGGCAGATCCCTCCGGGGTGAAACCTGTGGAACGAGCGGCGGACGGGTGAGTAACACGTGGGCAACCTGCCTGAAAGTCCGGGATAACCCCGGGAAACCGGAGCTAAT
>NZ_FOXD01000036.1 GCF_900115625.1 Salibacterium halotolerans
CAGCTGTATAAGCTGGCTTTAAAAATACGTAAAAAACCATGGTCACCATCTGAAGATGGCGTCCATGGCTTTTTAGTTAAGGGCTTTTGATACAGCCCCTTTTTCCTTTCATTATTGATCTTTGTCTTCAAGAAAATCGGTATCAATATTTTTCAGTTCTTCTTCCGAGACCTGCTCTTCCCATTTCACATTTTTGTAATCATCGTCTTCGGCATCGGGATGTATCTGAATGCATACTTTCGTTTCTCCTATGAGTTCGGCTGAAAATTCTTTTTCCACTTCCACTTCCACATCTTTTCCCTTTTCCCCGATTGCCGCTTCGATTGTATTGGGCTGCTTTAATGCTCTTGCGATGACATCCACTTCATCGGTGATGAGCTCTTTCTGCTTCATTTTCAACGGGATCAATTCGGTGTAAGTGACATTTCCGGTTGTGACATCTGTTTTCGTGTTGTCCTCGTAGGAATACCATACATTCACATCATAGCGGCCGTTTACCTCAATCGAATCTCCTCTTCTGTCCGCATCGTACTCATGATTTATGATCCAGCAGCCGAGAATGCTGGAAGGTTTTTGAGGAGGTTTAACAACATGAGTATCCCTGCAGTGTTTTTTTCCTTTACCACACACAGCCTTTGTGACGATTTCCCGGTATCTCGCTTCGTTTTCAGACGGCATCGATGACCCTCCCTTTTCTGCATAGAAGTGCCATTCAGACACTCCGTGTCATTCTTGTTTAACTATATGCAGGTCCGCCGCCTAAGTTGACCATTTTATTTCAGGAATTCTGTTTGAGTATGCTGAAAATACTTACAGTACGTGAAATTTATTTTCTGAGATTAATAAACACCCCGGACGATGCTGCATATTCATCGCCCGGGGTGTTACTTTGTCCGGATTTTTTCAGCTCATAGGCTGTTACTGCTGCTTCACATCCAAAAATGGCGAACCCCCGGTCGTTCCTTTCAATTTGTCGCCTCCGGTGGATTCGATGATTTCATCGGTTACTTTATTGGAAATCGTTGTCGAAACAAGCTGCAGAAGTTCATTCACATCCTTTTGACTCTGCTGAAACTCCTGCACAATCGGAATACTTTCAATCTCTTCGTTCAAAGCGGCGAGTTCTTCTTCCGCCTGCTTCAACGCTTCTTTTTTCTCGTAATGCTGCAGGTTTACCGCCTGCTTCTGTTTGTTTTTTATTTTCTGGATCAATTCCTGTACCCTTACATTGCGGTTGATCTGTTCTTCGGCACGCTTAAAAAAGTCCACTTCTTCGGTTTCGGAAATAAGCGTTCCAAGCTCTCGGGCTTTGTTCAGTACTTCCTGCTTTGAATAAACAAATTCACTCATTACTTACTCACCTCTGCTGTTTCCACCATTTCGCCGTTAAGCGACCAGGTTTTTGCTTCATGGATCCGGGTGTAGACGATATTTCCGATGACCGATGACGGGCCGCGGAAATTCACCAGTTTATTTGTCCTTGTTCGGCCGGAAAGTACGTCGGCGTCTTTTTTGCTTTCCCCTTCTACGAGAACTTCCACCACTTCGCCTTCCAGTTCTTTGTTCCGGCGCGCGGAGATGTCGTTGACCACTTTATTCAGTCTCGCAAGACGATCTTTTTTCACATCACTGGGCACATTGTCCTCAAACTGGGCAGCCGGTGTTTTATCACGCGGCGAATAAATATAGGTAAAGGCGCTGTCGTAATCCATTTCCTGCATGAGAGAAAGTGTCTCCTGAAACTGTTCTTCGGTCTCATTTGGAAAACCTACGATAATGTCTGTCGTAAAGGACGCATGCGGCATCGCTTCCTTGATTTTACGAGCCAGTTCGATATACTCTTCCCTCGTATATTTACGACCCATTAATTTCAGAACTTCGTTGTTGCCGGACTGTACCGGAAGATGGATATGTTCTACGAGATTCCCGCCTTTGGCAAGCACCTGCACGAGGTCGTCGTCAAAATCACGGGGGTGGCTCGTCGTGAAACGGACGCGTGGAATATCAATCAGGCGCAGTTCATCCATTAAGTCGGCGAGTCCGTAATCTTCATTCAGATCTTTCCCGTACGCATTCACATTCTGCCCGAGAAGGGTGATTTCTTTATATCCCTGTCTGGCAATATCCCGGACTTCCGCTATAATATCTTCGGGACGGCGGCTCCGCTCTTTGCCGCGTGTATAAGGCACGATACAGTACGTACAGAATTTGTCACAGCCGTACATGATATTAACCCATGCCTGCGTTTTTCCTGCCCGTTTGCGCGGCATATTTTCTACAACATCGCCTTCTTTGGACCATACTTCAATAACCATTTCCTTGCCTTGAATCGCATCCCACAAAAGTTCCGGCATCCGGTGGATGTTGTGCGTGCCGAAAATGAGATCGATATGCTGGTGTTTCTGCATGATCCGATTGACGACCGACTCTTCCTGAGACATGCAGCCGCAGACGCCAAGAATCAGTTCCGGTTTTTCTTTTTTCAGGTTTTTCAGGTTGCCGATTTCACCGAACACCTTGTTTTCGGCGTTCTCACGGATGGCACAGGTGTTGAGAAAAATGACATCGGCTTCATGCGGATCATCTGTTGCGCTGAATCCCATTTCCTCCAAAATACCCGCCATATTTTCCGTGTCATGAACGTTCATCTGACATCCGTATGTGCGGATCAGATACTGCTTACCGGCGCCGATGTGCTGCATATGCGGCGGGATGGAAAAGTCGTAATGTACTTCCACCTCTTCGCGGCCGCGTTTACGCCCCTTTTTATAATCGGGCTGGTCATTGATTAAAATACTGCGGCCTCCGATTTTCATAAACTGCCGGCCGTCTTCTTTCTCTTCCATTTCCGCTCCGGAAAAATCGAAGTATTGACTGAAATCTTTATTTTCCAGCCGATCCGGGCCGCTGCTGGATTTTAAGTCCGAGGGCGCAGGGTCGGCGGACGTCTGGCGTTTATCTTCGTCGTTCATGGGAATGTCACCGTTCCTTTCCAACTTTCATGATCGTCTGCCGGACGAGCCTGTACAGACAGTCATGTTTTCCCTTGAAATTATACCCTCTAACCCGCATGAAAACAACAGTGCGCTGCTTCCTGCAGCGCACGTATTTCTATTATTTCACTTTGACGGGACGGTAGCGGTTGATGGCGGCAGCGAGTTCGAACCGGCGCGGCCTTGCGAGGTCTCCGGGATGCTGTCCCTGAAACGGGGAAACCGTATCAAGACCCTTTTCTTTTAGTTCCCGTTCGATAAAGGACAGCAACTCCTCGAGACCGGATTCTTTCCCCAGCTGCCGGACAGCGTAGCGGATCATTTCGGCAATGGCATTCGTCTGACTCGGGTCGATGAGCTGTTCCACACCCGATACATCGATATTATCCGGGCCGTACATGATCGTGTTCAGACCTTTGCCACCCACTTTTTCTTTTTTTCCTTTCTGGGCCTGAAAGCTTGTCAGTTGTATCGTACGCGGCGTAATCTCTCCAAAAGTGGTGCCGGCTTCTTTCTTGCGGTCCGAGCCAATGCGTCCTGCTATATCTTTCGCTTCCTGTGTTACATCTTTTGGAAGATATTCTTCCATCATGACGACGCGGTCGGCCACGTCGAAGTAATCACCCGCTCCGCCGACGACAAGAATGGTGGATACCCCGTGTTCTTCGTGGAGAGCTCTCACCTTGTCAATAAAAGGCGTGATCGGTTCTTTCTCCTTGGCAACCAATTCCTGCATGCGGCCGTCCCGTATCATGAAGTTGGTCGCGCTTGTGTCTTCATCCATCAACAGACATTCTGTTCCGGCTTCCAGACTTTCCATAATACCGGCCGCCTGGGAGGTGCTTCCACTGGCATTGTCGGTCGAAAACGAGCGCGTGTTCTTTTCGTTGGGAAGGTTGGATATAAACGGAGATATGTTCACGCCCGACACACTTCTGCCGTCCTCGGCCCTGACTTTACAGGATGAATCATTCGTCAGCACGAATTCTCTCCCGTCATCCGCGCGGTGGTTGTACACGCCCCGTTCCACCGCTTCAAGCAGTGTACTTTTGCCGTGGTACCCGCCGCCTACAATGATATTAATACCTTCCTTCAGTGCCATGCCCCTGATCGGTCCGCGGTGAGGCAGATCAATTTCCACTTCGAGCGGCGACGGGGATTGAAAAGGAACGACCCCGCTGTCCTGCAGCGGTTTATTGCTGATGCCGCTTTGTCTCGGGAGAATGGAACCGTTGGCGACAAACGTGACATATCCATTGTCACGGAGAAAGCGACGGACGGCCTGCTGTTGATCTGCCAGTTCGAGGTGCTTCTGCAGTTCCTCTTTCTGAAAGCGGGATACCGCTTTATCAATGACTTCAGGCAGATCTTTCGTCAACCGCTGCTGTGCCTGTTTTCCGAGAATTGTCCGCCCCTTCGCCGGCAGATGGATGGACAGGCGTATGCTTAACTCTTCGTCGAGAAGGGCCACCGCCGTACGGTCCATTACTTCCTGGCCGGGACCGTCTATAACAACCGCCTTCATCTGCTCGTTCCGGCTGAGCTGTTTCTGCACTTCACGGGCAAAAAAATCAACAACTGCCGTCTGCCGGGCCTCTGTCTCATCACACTCGGAACCAAGTCCCAGGCTTTTCCTTTTCACCGCCACTCTAATACGGGACGGACTTGCGAAAGGATCAGCCTGAACATGGTCCACCGAAAGGGTGAATGCTCCAAATGAGTAGGAACCTTTTATATCGTTATAAGCTTTGTATCCTTTGTTATCGATTCGATGTAAAATCTGCGTTAATTGCTGCATCGTAAGCTGTTCTCCTTTCTCATTTTGCATTTTTCATTTTTACGAATGCTTTTTTTAGGACTCGGAAAAACACAAAAAACCGGTCCCAGGCTGACTCGGAACCGGAAAAGCCTTGGTTACATCACCTCGGCTCTATAATTAATTTAATAGCCGTACGTTCTTCGCCGTCGATTTGAATGTCGGTAAAGGCAGGAATACAAATCAGGTCGATACCGCTTGGAGCCACAAACCCCCGCGCGATAGCCACCGCTTTAATGGACTGATTAAGGGCACCCGCTCCGATAGCCTGGATTTCGGCAGCACCTCTTTCCCGGATAACGTTTGCTAATGCGCCGGCAACGGAATTTGGAGTGGATTTTGCTGAAACTTTTAATACTTCCATTTGTAGTACCTCCTTATGTGGTGTAATGCCCCTCTTCCTTTTATATTCCCGTTAAAGCCGTCGTATTCCTGCCCACGTCCGCTTCTTTTATTTTCCCGTGCCTTTTTTCACTCGTAAAAAGGGTCTTCCGGGCTTATTTGGATGCGTTCCACTTTTTTTGTACTGCCGGTTTTATCATCAATATGAAACAGGACTCCATTTAATTGTTCCCGGCCGTCGGCTACTTCAAACCTTACCGGAAGATTCGTTAAAAATTTATGAATAATATCTTCCTTTTTCATCCCCAGAATACCATCCATTGGTCCTGTCATTCCCGCATCACTGATATAACCGGTGCCCCCCGGCAGAATACGGTTATCCGCCGTCTGAACGTGAGTGTGTGTGCCGGCGACCGCTGTTACGCGACCGTCCAGAAACCAGCCCATAGCCTGCTTTTCAGAAGTTGTTTCCGCATGGAAATCAACGAAGATATACGGCGTCCGTTTCCGGATTTCTTTAATAAGCTCATCTGCTTTTTGGAACGGACAGTCATTTGGCTGCATGAACGTGCGGCCGATAAGGTTCACAATTCCGATTTCCAGATTATTTACTTTCAGCAGAAGATAACCATTTCCCGGATTGTTTTCCGGATAATTCGCAGGACGTATCATAGAAGATGCGCTGTCGATAAACTCAAATATTTCTTTATTGTCCCACGTGTGATTTCCAAGCGTCACAGCCTGGGCTCCCTGTTCAAGAAACCCTTTGTATATTTTCTCGGTTATGCCTTTGCCGGCCGCTGCGTTTTCTCCGTTAATGACTGTTACAGTTGGTTTGTATTTCTGTTTCAGCTTCGGCAGGTACTCCTGAACCATATTGCGCCCAGGTCTGCCGACAACGTCTCCGATAAATAATAATTTCATCCAACTACCCTTTCTTCTTTGATCGTGATGCTCTCTGGTTCCTTTCTGTTGATACCGGCAATCACTTATCTTTTTTTAAAAAAGCAGAATCCATTAAAATAAAGCGGCTTGTAAGCCGCTTTATTTAGCATATTCCACTGCTCTGGTTTCACGAATCACCGTCACTCTGATATGGCCCGGATAGTCCAGATCGTTTTCAATCTGCTTGGTAATGTCACGGGCGAGCTGGTGCGATGTCCCATCATCCACAACATCCGGTTTTACCATAATACGGACTTCCCGTCCGGCCTGAATTGCGTACGTCTTTTCCACTCCATCAAATGATTCAGCGATTTCTTCGAGTTTTTCAAGACGGCGGATGTAGGTTTCCAGTGTTTCTCTCCTTGCCCCCGGACGAGCCGCTGACAAGGTATCTGCTGCGGCAACCAGAGTGGCGGTGACAGAAGTGGCTTCTGTGTCACCATGGTGGGAGGCAATGCTGTTTATCACAACATCGTTTTCTTTATACTTCTGCGCCAGTTCCACCCCGATTTCCACGTGGCTTCCTTCCACTTCATGATCGATGGCTTTTCCAATATCGTGAAGCAGGCCGGCCCTTTTTGCCAACTGCTGATCTTCACCAAGCTCTGCTGCCATTAAGGCGGTAAGATTGGCCACTTCCATCGAGTGTTTCAGCACGTTCTGTCCGTAACTGGAACGGAACTTCATCCGGCCGAGAATCTTAATCAAGTCAGGATGCAGGCCGTGAATGCCCATTTCGAATGTTGTTTCTTCTCCGTACTCACGGATGGCATCATCCACTTCGCGCCTGGATTTTTCTACTGTTTCTTCAATTCGGGCGGGATGAATACGTCCGTCCTGAACCAGTTTATCAAGTGCTGTCCGCGCAATTTCACGGCGGATTGGATCAAATCCCGAAAGAATGACGGCTTCCGGAGTATCATCAATAATGAGATCAATGCCTGTCAATGTCTCCAGCGCACGGATGTTACGGCCTTCCCTGCCGATGATCCGTCCTTTCATTTCATCATTCGGGAGGTTCACCACAGACACGGTGGTTTCTGCAATATGATCGGCAGAACACCGCTGGATGGCAAGAGACAGAATTTCGCGCGCCTTCTTGTCGGCTTCTTCTTTGGCCTGTTCTGTATACTCTTTGACCATCAGTGCTGAATCATGCTCCAGTTCCTGCTGCAGGTCCTGCTTGAGCATTTCTTTGGCCTCTTCTCTTGTCATTCCCGAGATTCTTTCCAATTCTTCCTGCTGTTTAGATAAAATCTCCTCCACTTTGCTGTTTTGCTCTTCCACCTGTCGTTGTTTATCGGCGAGAGATTCTTCTCTCTTTTCCAACGATTCTTCTTTTTTGTCCAAAGTTTCGCTTTTACGGTCGAGAATCTCTTCTTTCTGCATTAAGCGGTTTTCCTGCTTCTGCACTTCATTTCTACGCCCGCGGAGATCTTCTTCCGCTTCCTCGCGAAGCTTGTGAGCTTCATCTTTGGCTTCCAGCACCGCTTCTTTCTTATCGGCTTCCGCCTGACGGTGGGCGTCATCAATAATTTGTCTGGAAGCCTGTTCCGCGCTGGCTATTTTAGCTTCTGCTGTTGACTTACGAACAAAATAACCAATCGATCCACTCAAAGCTGCAACGACAACAAGCAAAATGGAGATGATAAAGATATTATCCATGTCTTTTCACCTCCTCTTGCTATCCTTTTGTGCCCTCCGCCAACCGGCAGAGAGATGTGTTGTTTTCTGCATTCATACATCATTCGCGGTGAATGACGTCACTAGAATGTTTTGGACGCTGAAGCCGGCCGGCTGCGTCCTTACGTTCCGGTTCCTGGATTTTTGAGTTTTCTACATAAAAAAAGAGAACACTTCAAACGGTAAACATTCCATCATGCTCCCTTAGAGCATCATTCCCTTCAATTGTATCCCTGTGCCTGAACCATGTCAAGACTTGCCATAGCGCGTTTTCCGGTGAATGTCAAAGAAAAAAACCCTCCGGATGGAGGGGCCTTTTCTTCTTTATTCACGGTTTTCCGTGTCCAGCGGAAGTCCTTCTCCGGATTCTTCTTCAGGTTCATCCGGCTTGTTTGTATCCAGCTCATAGTGATCCCGTATATTTTGCTCAATGGCGTCTGTAATCTGCGTGTTTTCCTTTAGGAACTGTTTGGCGTTTTCCCGTCCCTGGCCGAGCCGTTCTCCTTCATAGGAGTACCAGGCTCCGCTTTTTTGAATAATCTCCAGTTCCGCCCCCATATCAAGAACGGAACCTTCCCTTGAAATACCTTCGCCGTACATGATATCGACTTCCGCCTGTTTAAACGGCGGCGCCACCTTGTTCTTTACGATTTTCACTCTCGTCTTGTTTCCTACCATTTCATTGCCCTGTTTCAGCGTTTCCGCCCGGCGGACCTCAAGCCGGACGCTGGAATAGAACTTCAGCGCCCGTCCGCCGGTAGTGGTTTCCGGGCTGCCGAACATGACGCCGACTTTTTCCCGGATCTGGTTGATGAACATAGCGATGGAATTGGACTTGCTGATGGCGCCGGAAAGCTTGCGCAGCGCCTGAGACATCAGCCGGGCCTGAAGCCCGACATGACTGTCGCCCATTTCGCCTTCAATTTCCGCTTTCGGAACAAGGGCGGCAACAGAGTCGACAACAATAATATCGACCGCTGCACTGCGGACAAGAGCTTCCGCGATTTCAAGCGCCTGCTCCCCTGTATCGGGCTGGGAAAGAAGCAGTTCATCGATGTCTACCCCGAGGTTCTGGGCATACACCGGATCAAGAGCGTGCTCGGCGTCAATAAACGCGGCCTGGCCTCCCTGGCGCTGGATTTCAGCGATCGAATGCAGCGCGACGGTCGTTTTACCGGAGGACTCCGGTCCAAATACTTCAACGATTCTGCCGCGCGGGTAACCACCCACACCCAGTGCCACGTCAACCGCCAGAGCTCCGCTTGAGAAAGTGGACACCTTCCGTCCCGCCTGTTCGCCCAATTTCATGATAGAGCCTTTTCCAAACTGTTTCTCAATATTTTTCAGCGCCTGGTCCAGTGCTGTTTTACGTTCACTCATCAAGACCTCTCCTTTTTGCGTGCACTTCTGATCCCGTTTATCCGCCTTCACCCCCGATGCGGCGGTTTTCAGCAGGAAGCAGGTGCCTGTTTCTTTTGAATGGGGACCGTTTTAATTTATCACCATGTTCATCATATCTTTTTTTTGGTTGTTTGCCAATAGGATTTGCGAACATTTATTCGTTATTTTTACAGGAATCGGTTTCAAGCGCTGCATCCTCAATATGGAAAAACTGTCCAAGGCGCTGCCACCTGAACAGTTTTAGGAATGTGTTACCGGGATGCCGGTTTTTCTTTTGGGGGGCCGGTTTTTTTCGGGCGTGGTTTGGCCGGCTCCAGATTCACCCGTGCCCCGTTAATACGGGAGTAACGGAGGGCTTCATAAACAAATGGGGCGGATTCTTCCGGGACTTCCACGAATGTGAAGTTTTCAAAGATATCAATACGTCCGACTGCTTTGTCGGAGATGCCCACAGCCTCGGAAATTTCCTGAACGAGAATTTTCGGGTTCAATCCTACATTGCGGCCTACATTAATGAAGAAACGAATCATACCTTTTGCAGCGCCTGTCTCTCCAAAGTGATACCCATCGCTTGTTTCATTGATGGAGGTGGAGAAATTCATTTTCATCAGCGAACGGATGATGTTTTTGGCATCATGTTCGGCCAGCAGTTCGTCGGCTATGTCATCAAACAGGGAGAGACTCTGCTCATCCTGGAACTGATCAACAACCATCTTCTTCCATGATTCCTGCTGTTTTTCCACCACTTCTTCAATGGTAGGAACACTCTGGGTCGGAATAGTCATTTTAATTTCTGATTCAATTGAACGCAGATGCTTCATTTCCCTCGGCGTCACAAGGGTCAGTGCCTGCCCTTTACGGCCGGCGCGCCCGGTTCTGCCGATACGGTGTACATAACTCTCCGGATCCTGCGGAATATCGTAGTTAATGACGTGGCTCACATTCTGAACATCGATACCGCGGGCGGCAACGTCTGTGGCGACGAGAAACTCAATCGTGCCTTTGCGGAATTTGTTCATCACTTCATCACGCTGGGACTGGGTCAGATCTCCGTGCAGACCGTCCGCAAGATAGCCGCGCGCCTGCAGTACTTCTGCCAGCTCCGCCACTCCCTTTTTCGTCCGGCAGAAGATGATACCCAGTTCCGGATCCTGGCTGTCCAGAATACGGCACAGGGATTCCTGTTTGTTACGCTCCAGTACTTTGTAATACACCTGATCAATGGATGGTGCCGTCACTTCACTCTTGTTGACGGAAATCGTTGTCGGCTGCACCATGTACCACTTTGAAAGTTTACGAATCGCCGGTGGAATAGTGGCAGAAAATAGAAGGGTCTGCCTGTCTACGTTGATTTGTTTAAGAATCGTTTCGATATCATCGATAAAGCCCATATCCAGCATTTCGTCCGCTTCATCCAGGACGACGGCACGGACTCTGTCCAGTTTCAGTGTTTTCCGGCGCAAGTGGTCCTGGACACGTCCGGGCGTTCCGATGACAATCTGAACCCCCTGCTTTAAAGCTTTAATTTGATGCCCGATGGACTGTCCGCCGTAAATCGGAAGCGTGCGGATATTTAAATGTCTGGACAGCTTCTGCAGTTCTCCGGACACCTGAATGGCGAGTTCTCTTGTCGGAGTCAGAATCACCGCCTGTACATGGTCCTCATCGGTTATACGGTTAATAAGCGGAATACCGAAAGCTGCTGTTTTTCCTGTACCTGTCTGAGCCTGACCGATTAAATCGCTGGATTTCAGAATTTCCGGAATCGCTTTTTCCTGTACCGGTGACGGTTCTTCAAAACCCATCTCGCGTACGGCCTGTTTTATTTCATCTTTTACTTCAAAATCATCAAAATACGTCATTCGTTACCACCTTTTCTTTTAAAGAAGCCCGTCGGCCGCTGCACTGCGCAGCGACAGGGCTGATTTGGGCCGGGCATCATGTGCCGCCGGCCGGTTTTATCTGTTCAGTACGTACCAGCACCCGTAATAAACCGCCATCCTCCGGATATGTTCACGGCTCCCTGAGAGCTGCAGGCGGTGCGAGTTGGTCGTACCGTTGACGGAAATCCCGATCCATACCGTTCCGGGTTCTTCCCCTTCAAGGCTTTCAGGGCCTGCGCTGCCGGTAAAACTGATACCTATCGTTGTTCCGTAAAGCAGACGGACCTTTTCAGCCATGTCCTCGGCGCACTCTCTGCTGACTGCGCCGAATTCTTCAAGCAGTGGACGCTCCACACCAAGTACATTCCGTTTTGCTTTTTCTGTATAAACAGTAGCGGAACCTTCGAGTACAGCGGACGCACCGGGAACATCCACAAGAACTTTGGAAAACCATCCTCCTGTAATACTTTCGGCGGACGCGATGGTATCCCTGCTTCCGGTCAATTCTTTTACCACCCTGGAAGGCAGCGTTTCCTGATCTCTTCCATAAAGATAGGGGCCGGCTGTGCGGGTGATATCCTTCTCTACGGTATCGAGCATATTTTCCGCCTGCTGACGGTTTGGTGCCTTGGCGGTCAGCCTGACCGTCACTTCCCCGTCGGAAGCGAGAGGAGCAATCGTTGGGTTCGTCTGCTGCTCAATAAGGTCGGATAACTGTTCTTCCAGGCTTGATTCACCGATTCCAAAAAAACGCAGAACACGGGAATGAACGACCGCATGCTCATCCATACGGTTCAGAAGATAAGGTTTCATGCTGTGTTCAAACATATGTTTCAGCTCACGCGGCGGTCCGGGCAGCAGCAGAAACAGGGAACGCTCCCAAGTTTGAGCCACACCGCACGCAAAACCTGCTTCATTATAAAATACATCGCTGCCCTCTGTATAGAGCGCCTGCTTCTTATTGTTTTGGGGCATCGGCTTTTCTTTTCCGTCAAAATAATATTTCATTTTTTCCATGGTAGGTTCATGGAGAACGAGCGGCCTTTCGGTGAGGCGGGCGAGCATATCTTTTGTAAGGTCATCCTGCGTCGGCCCAAGTCCGCCTGTCACCACTACAACATCCGCCCGTCCGGCGGCTTCCCGGAAGGCTTCGAGCAGACGTGTTTCATTGTCGCCGACGACGGTGTGCCGGTACACATTGATACCGATACCGGCGAGTTCCCCGGACAAGTACCTCCCATTGGTATTCGCAATCTGTCCAAGCAGAAGTTCCGATCCTACAGCAATGATTTCTGCATTCATGATTACCCTCTCCGTTCTTTGTTTACATGGAACCCTTGAAAACGTGGCGGTTTTTTACGAAGTAATCGATTCCCGATACAATCGTCAGAAGAACCGCTGCCCACATCAAAAACATACCTGCAAAAATATTCCAGGCAGTAAACGGTACATTATGCAGAAGCAGCACGGCAAGGGCAGCCATCTGACATACTGTTTTCCACTTAGCCAGTCCGCTTGCTGCGATGACTAGTCCATCAGAAGCCGCCACCAGCCTCATGCCTGTCACGGCAAACTCACGGCTCAAAATGACAATACCCATCCACGCCGGGAGCATCTGGAGCTCAATCAACGTGAGCAGGGCCGCCGTGACGAGTAGTTTGTCCGCCAGCGGATCCAGGAATTTCCCAAATGTGCTGACGAGCTTATACTTTCTCGCAAAGTACCCATCCAGCCAGTCCGTCGCCGCTGCGATAATGAAAAGAACAGCGCCGGCGAGGTGGGTATAGGGAAGGGCCGTCCCGCTTATTTCAAACTGTCCCGCAGAAAAAGGAACAAGCATTAATACCATAAATACGGGGATCATCAGGATCCGGGCTGTTGTTATTTGGTTTGGCAGATTCATCAAGGTTCCCCCGCTTCTTTCTGTTTACACGGCGTCTGCAGAAATCCATATTTCATTGTATCATACTGCCGGAATAAACGAGACGGAAAGGCTCGGATTCTTTCACAAAAAAACCCGGAATTGCTGTCGAATCCCGGGTCCTTCGTTTATTCCGGCTGTTTGTCGAAAATAAGGTGCTGGTGGACAGTCTCGTTCGTATTAATTGGATACTCCACCACTTCTCCGTTAAACCGCACTGTCACATTGGGAGAACTGCCGATGTTGAGGTGAACATAATTCTCACTGCTCAAATTCATTTCGATGCTGTCGCCCGGCTGCAGACCGGACACATCTTCCAGGCTGTTTCCGTCCTCGTCTGCCACCGCAAGCCAAGCGTCACCGGTAAGCGACAGTTCAATCACCATTTCTTCGGCTCCCGATACATCAAAAATCGAGCGGTTGTCGTTTACCGTTTCTACAAATTCAGGGGTCACGGTCTCATTTGTTTCTTCAGAACCGTTCGTACCGGATTCTTCGTCCGATGATGAATTTTTGTCTCCGCTTTCACTGCCGCCGCTCTCCGCGGTATCTTCACCGCCGCTGTTCGAGCCGGATGAATCGGAGTCAGACGACCCGGCGCCTTCTTCGGATTGGCTTTCCTGATTTTCAGACTGCTGCTCATTGTTTTCGTTCGAATCCATCTCAATGGCCGGTTCTTCATCAGGAGACGTTCCTTCCGGACTACCCTGGTTTGTCCCCTGTACAACAAGGTAAACGGCAGCTGCTACAACGAGCAGAAAAAGAACACCCAGGAGCGCGGGAAGCACGGTGGACCTGCGGCGCCCGTTTTTCTGCGCTTTCGGTTTTGCCTTTTCGGCGCGGGACGGCAGATCCGTCGTCTGCTGTTTCGGCTGGGGAAGTTCTGCCCCGTAGGAGTCAAATACATCCTCCGGCTGCAGTCCCAGCGCTTCGGCGTAACTTTTTACGAACGCCCTCGTGTAAAAGGAGCCGGGAAGGGAATCATAGCGGCCTTCTTCAATGGCAGTGAGATACCTTTTCTGTATCTTTGTCATCTCCTGAAGGTTTTCGATCGTGATACCCTGTTCTTCTCTTTTTGTTTTTAAATACTGACCAAGCTCTGACAATGTTACCACCTACCACTTAACTGATATCAAATGACGAAAAACCGGATTCTACGACTTCATATGTAATTTCTTCGGATTCGTTGTTCCGCAGTTCTATCATACAGTCAAAATCACCGAGTGTATACCGTGATTCGCGGACGAATATGTCCGGATGTTCCACTACTTTTACGGCGGGCTGCTTCATAATATCATGAACCAGTTCCTGATGACGGCTGGAGGCTCTCATCATGGACACGATGCCGTCTATAATATAAATGTGTCCCTTTTCCAGCTCATCTTCGTCCAGTTGGTTACGCACTGTCTGCCGAAGCATCGTGGACGAAATAAAAGACCAGCGTTTGTTGGCACATACACTGGCGGCTACCAGTGACTCTGTTTTGCCGACTCTCGGCATGCCCCGTATTCCAACAAGATAGTGGCGGTCTTTTTTGAACAGTTCAGCCATGAAATCAACAAGCAGTCCCAGTTCGTCCCGCACAAAACGAAATGTCTTTTTGTCATCAGCATCGCGCTCAATGTAACGGCCGTGCATTACCGCCAGACGGTCGCGGAGCCGGGGTTCCCTCATTCTGCGCACCGTAATGTTATCTATCGTATCAAGAATCGCACGAAAACGCGCGACTTGATCATCCCGGGCACTTCGGATCAACATGCCGCGCCTTCCATCCTCCACTCCGTTTATCGTTACAATGTTAATGGAAAGAATACCAAGCAGAGAAGAGATATCTCCGAGAAGTCCCGGACGGTTTTGATGAATCTCGTATTCAAGATACCATTCTTTTTTCTCTTCCATGCCGTTCCCTCACTTCTGTAAACAGACAAATATATCAGATATATGTCATTTTACGCTATTTTTTTCTGTTTGAATAGTACTATTACAATTTTAAGCAGAATATCTACGCAGGAAATAAATAAAACGGCAGGCTGTTTTCCGGATACAGCCTGCCGTTTTATTTATTTCGATGAATCGGACTGAACCAGTTTGACCATCATGTTGGCGATGGCATGCTGCTCTTCTTTGTCGGCAACATGCCAGAGGTCGGATAAAATTCGTTCCTGTTCGTTTTTCGGATCCACCGAATCGGCAAGGTATTCGCCGACTTCATAAGCCACATCCGACACGACACTGTCATTCATCCCTTCCTGCTTTGCCTGATTCAGTCTACCGTCCAGAAATTGTTTCCATTGATCCCAGTTGTCCATAACCGACATCACTATTTCCTCCTTCCAGAACATTTCATTTCTAGTCTGCTCCGATGGAAAAAATATATGTATGTTCCGGTATGTCTTTTTCACCAGGCTCCGTTCACATCCAGTATATGACCATTTACATACGCTGCGGAAGGCTCCATCAAAAACCGCACAGCTTCCGCTATTTCGCAGGGTGCAGCGAATCGTCCTGCCGGAACGTCTTCGGCCAGTTTCCGCTGCTCGTCTTCGGTGAATTCCTGCATCATGGGACTGTCCACCATACCCGGGGCAACAGCGTTGACACGTATGCCCGAGGGCGCGGTTTCCTTTGCGAGAGCCTTCACAAACGTATTAATGCCGCCTTTCATGGCAGAGTATGCAGTTTCAAGCGCTGCCCCGCGCTCCCCCCAGATAGAGGAAATGATGACGATCGTCCCCTCTTTGCGTGAAATCATGGCAGGAAGCAGCTCATGCACAAGCCACATCGCATTCAAAAGATGCAGATTAGCCAGTTCGAGCATTTCTGTTTCTTCGATATCCTGAAACAGTCCGTAAGAAGCCGAGCCGGAGGTATACACAATACGGCCGACCTCTCCCGGAAGCTGCGCTGCAAGAGAAGAGGCGCCTCCTGCGGCAGAGAGATCCGCTTCGAAGAGGTGCACTTCGCTGCCGCGCTCTTCACACTGCTTTTTCACGCGTTCTGCACTGTCCCGCGAACGATGGTAATGAAGAAAAAGCACCTCCCCTTCAGCGGCCAGAGAGCACGAGACGGCACTTCCTATTGCTCCGCCCGCTCCTGTAATAAGGGTGGCCGTGTTCACGATGACTGCTCCTGTTTTTTCGTAATCCGGGATACGGCTCGGTTATGCTCCTGAAACATTTCCGGAAGCAGGGCATGAATCTCTTCCGTCGTAATTTCTTCAAGGAGCGGGATAACATCAAACAGGTGAAGACCAAAAAACGCGTACTCCGTATACTGGTTAGCAAGAAATTCCGGTGAATTCAGCTGTTTCAGAAAGGATCCGATTTTTTTACGCCGCACCACTTCAATATGGTCTTCATTCAAACCGGACGATTTTGCTTGTTCCACCGCTTCCATAATCCGTTCGGCCAGTGTGTCGGGATCGTTTGTGTCCCCGCCGATGGCAGTGAAAGAAAAAGAACGTTCAAGCATGAATTCTGATGAAAAGGATTCATCAATCAACCCTTCACGGTACAGAGATTCATACGTGTCCGATCCTGCACCGAACAGCGTCTCCAGTAAAATTTCAACGGACAGTTCATGCCGGAGAAGAGGTTTGCCCTGCTTATCCGGAACCGGAATTTTATAGCCGACCATGCATTTTGGTGTATTGACGCTCATCGGCACCGTCGTCACACGCTGCACGGATTCTGCCGGTTCGTCTTCCACGATCCGCTCCACCGGTTCCGGTTCCTTGAATGACTTCTGCTCCTGATTCTGCTTGACGAGATCTATAATATGAGCCGGATCCGCATTGCCTGCTACACAGAGAATCATGTTCCCCGGATGGTAAAAGGTTTCATAGCTTGTATACAAATCTTCTTTTGTAATTTCCTGAATAGACTCCACTGTGCCGGCGATATCTATTTTCACGGGATGATGATAATAAAGCGAAGACAGCAGATGAAAAAACAGCTGCCAGTCCGGATTATCATCATACATCCTTATTTCCTGGCCGATAATACCTTTTTCTTTTTCAACCGACTCATCTGTAAAATATGGATGCTGGACGAAATCAAGCAGTGTGGTTATATTTTTGTCAACTTCCTGGGTGCTTGAAAACAGATAAGCCGTTTTTGTAAAGCTTGTAAAAGCATTCGCTGATGCTCCCTGCTCTCCGAACGTCTGAAACACATCCCCGTTCTCGTCTTCAAACATTTTGTGCTCCAGAAAGTGGGCGATCCCATCCGGGACGTGAACCGGCTCGGTTTTGCCGATAGGGACAAAGCGGTTGTCAATGGAGCCGTAGTTCGTCGTAAAAACAGCGAGCGTCTTCTGAAAATCCTGTTTTGGAATGACTAAAACGGTTAACCCGTTCGGCAGTACTTCTTTATGAACCGTCTCCTGCACCTGCTCGAATGTCAGCGTTTCGCTCATGTATGATCCTCCTCATTTCTCAGAAAGTAAGTCGTATCCAATACAGTCCGGGACGCGCAGGCCGTCACATCCTCACGCGTCACGTCACCTATCTGTTTCAGCCAGTCCTCAAACGGGCGCTGGTGCTGTGCCATACGCTGCTGGTAATACAATTCAATCAACCCCCGTGGATGATCCATCGTCTCCAGCAGCTGGTTTTTTAACATCGTTTTCGTCTGTTCCAGATCATCATCGGTAAACGTTCCCTGTCGAATATCTTCCATCTGCTGTTTAATGATGGCGGATGCTTTTTCGTAATCTGCCGGTTCAATGCCCGCCATTACCAAAACGATACCCTTCTGGCTTTCATAACGGGAGGCGGCGTAATAGGCCATACTTTCTTTTTCCCTGACGTTGATGAACAGTTTGGAATTCGGAAAGCCTCCAAACATCCCGTTCATCACCTGCATGGCAGAGAACTGTTCGTCGGCAAATGTTACAGGCGTCCGGTACCCAAGATGCAGTTTGCCCTGCTGAATATCATCTGTTTCCTGTATTTCTTTTTCCTCCGCCGGCTCCACTGTTTTATTCTCCGGAGTATAAGATGAATCTTCCGGGTTTTTAGAGACGGAAAACACCGACACGGCTTTTTGAACGTCATCAGCCGCTACATCCCCGACAATGTACAGGCACATATCATCCGCGACGAGCATGCGGCGGTATTCATCCATTACATCCTGCGCGGTAAGATGTTCTACATCTTCTGCTTCTCCATACGGATGGACCGAAAACGGTTCTTCGCTGCACATATGTTCAATAAGGCGTTTATTCGCATACCGCATTTTGTCATCATAGATGGACTCAATCCGCTGAATCAGCGTCCTTTTTTCTTCATTGATCACCTGCTTGTCAAATGATCCTTCCGGCAGGTACGGCTTCTCGAGCACCTGCTGCAGAAAAGAAACACTTTCCTGAAACAGTGGAGGAGCGTTCTTAATGAAGTTTTCGTTCGCGATTTCCATTTTCACTGATATGACGTGATACTCTCCTTTCCGCTGGACATCAGCGTGAAAAGAGGCGCCATACAGTTCATCGAGATAACGGCGGATGGCTTTACGTGAACGATGGGTGTCTGTGGCGCTCTGCAGCACATTGGCAAGCAGCGCCCTGGCGGCTGTTGTTTTTCTCTGTAACGTCGTTTTCATCTGCAGTACAAGCGTCGTCGTTTTATACTTTTCTGTAGGTATGATCCGGACATCCAGACCATGGCTGTCGACTTTTTGTTCATCTAGCATGGTTACTTATCCTCCTTCTTCTCTTCCGTGTTCCCCGTGCGAAGACTCCTCGTCAGTTTCGCGGACCGCACTGACCAGGACTTCTCTTGGTTTACTGCCGCCGTAGGGACCGACTATGCCGCGCATTTCCATTTCATCAATGAGCCTGGCCGCCCTTGTGTACCCGATCCGGAATCTCCGCTGAAGCATAGAAACCGACGCGCTCTGCATATGCACAATCAGTTCCACGGCATCAGGATACAATTCATCGTCCACCTCGTCCTGATTGTCCGGCTGTTCTTCGGGTATCATTTCTTCCTGATAAGATGCTTTCTGCTGGGCCACCACAGCTTCGACTACTTTTTCCACTTCTTCATCCGCAACGAAAGCACCCTGCACCCGGGTCGATTTGTTCGAACCGACAGATTGGAACAGCATATCTCCTTTGCCCAGCAGCTTCTCCGCTCCTCCTGCATCGAGGATCGTCCGGGAATCTGTCTGACTGGAAACGCCAAAGGCAATCCGGGACGGAATGTTTGCCTTAATGACACCAGTGATAACATCAACCGACGGCCGTTGTGTGGCGATAATCATATGAATACCCGCTGCTCTGGCCATCTGGGCAAGTCTTGTAATAGCGTCTTCCACTTCGTTTGAAGCCACCATCATCAAGTCGGCAAGTTCGTCCACGACAACGACAATGTACGGAAGCTCCGGATGATGCTCTCCTGTCTTTTCGTTTTGTTTTTTCACCCATTCATTGTAGCCTTCCATGTTTCTCGTGCCGGACTGGGAAAACAAGTCATAACGCCGTTCCATTTCAGCAACGACTTTTTTCAGCGCCTGGGCCGCTTTTTTCGGTTCCGTAACAACAGGCGAAAGAAGATGGGGAACACCGTTATACACATTCAGTTCCACCATTTTCGGGTCAATCATCATCAGTTTTACTTCGCTTGGTTTCGCTTTCATTAAGATACTGGTTATAATCCCGTTGATACAGACACTTTTACCGCTTCCCGTCGCACCTGCAACGAGTAGGTGCGGCATCTTATCAAGGGCGGCGAGAACCGGCTCTCCGGAAATATCGCGGCCGAGAGCCACCGAAAGAACATGATCATCTCTGAGATAACCTGCTTCCAGCACTTCCCGGAGCGTTACCATGGCGACTTCGGTGTTCGGTACTTCAATGCCGATCGCCGCCTTACCGGGGATGGGCGCTTCCATCCGGATACCGCTCGCGGCCAGAGCAAGAGCAAGATCATCCGCCAGGTTGACAATTTTACTCACCTTTACGCCGGTGTCGGGCTGCACTTCGTATTTGGTTACCGCAGGGCCGAGATGCACTTCATTCACTTTTGCCTTCACGCCGAAGCTCTGCAGCGTTTCTTCCAGGGTCCTGGCATTGGACGAAATCAAATTCCGTTCCTGCTGCTGTGAATTATAAGTCGAAGCGCCGAGTATACTGATAGGAGGAAGTTCATAATTCTCATTTTCCGTCTCATCCGGGACAAGCGGAGTCTGATTGTTTTCAGGATTTTCTGCAGACGGAGGACCCGCCTTCGGTGATTCTTCTTTTTTATTATGAACGTCTTCCGGTTCCGTATTCGCCTGATCTCCAGTGTCGACCTGTTTCTGTTTGGCTGCAGGATAAGCGTTTTCCGCGAAATTATAAATGACAGGCGTTTCTTCCGTGTTGGCATCTTCTTCCTTCTCTTTTTTATCATGTGAAGGCGCGGCAGGAACTGGCTGCTTCTTTGTCTGTTTCGACTGCTGCTGCTTTTTTTCCTTTATCTCTTTTGTTTTTTCCTGAAAAAATGTGCGGATTGTATTCCAAAATGGTGCTCCTTTGTTCATTGCGTACCGGACGACATCCTGCATCGAGAGTCCTGTCACGAGCAGAAACGAAAGAAGGAACAAGATGATGGACACCACCCGCGTGCCGCCGGCGTCAAATAAAAAACGGCTGAACACAAACAGAACCGATCCGATCATGCCTCCGCCCAGATCATCAACCGTTCCGTTTCCAAACGGATCGAGCATAAACAGTTCAAATGTGGTGACCACGGCTGAGTCTTCCAGATAGCCTCCCGTTTCTCTCAGGTTTTCAAACATTTGGACATGGCTCAGGAGCAGAATGGTCAGCACCGCGAGATAAAGACCTCCCATTCGTTTGCCAGCGAGCGGCGGGCCGCTTCTTTTGACGATGAATACCACGGACGTCCACAATAATGCGGCCGTCAGCACGACCGCCCATTCTCCCGCCAGAAATCGAAACAGGGACTGAATCACCGCTCCCGCTCTTCCCAGATGGAAAAGAGCCAGAATACCGGCAGTGAACAAAATCAAACCGGTTAATTCAAATTTCAGCTGTGCTTTCCACTGTCTCGTTTTTTTCGTTCCGCGTTTTTTCCGCTTGGATTTCTGGGCCATTTGCATTTCCCTGCCTTCCGGTTCCGGTTTTCCTATGTATAGAACGAAGCAGGCTGCCTCCAGTTGACGAGAAAGAGACAGCCTGCGTATACACGCTCTATATTCCATTATAGCATACCTTCCGCTCTATTCCTTCCCTTGTGCACAAGATCATTCCGATTGGTTCCAGATGGCCCCCGGCTGACAGGCGGAGTGAAGATAATCCTGGGGGTCGGAACTTTGAAGTGCATGAACGACCCACTGCTTCTGCTCATTTCTATACAGCGTCACAACACCGGATCCGGCTTCCACCGTTTTCATTTCCATGTTCTCTCCGGTTTCAGATGGAAACACCGATTCCGGAGGAAGAGGGGTATAAAGAATCATTGGAGCATATCCCCTTCCGTTTCCTCCATCATCTCATTCAGCCTGGAAAGAGCATTGCCGACGCCGCCTACCGCATCAATCAGTCCGTGTTTCACAGCGTCTTCGCCTATCACATTGGTGCCGATATCACGGGTTAGGTTTCCTTTGGCGAACATCAGATCCTTAAACGTTTCTTCCGGAATATCTGAATGGCGGGTCACAAAGCTGATGACACGTTCCTGCATCTTTTCAAGGTATTCAAAGGTCTGCGGCACACCGATAACAAGTCCGTTCAGCCGGATCGGGTGAATCGTCATTGTCGCTGTTTCGGCAATATGGGAGTAATCTGCAGCGACAGCAATGGGTACGCCGATCGAGTGGCCGCCCCCAAGGACCAGGGTCGTTGTCGGTTTGCTCATACTTGCTACCATTTCCGCAATAGCAAGGCCTGCTTCCACATCTCCCCCTACCGTATTGAGCACAAGCATCAACCCTTTAATTTTTGGATTCTGTTCGACGGCAACCAGCTGGGGAATGATATGTTCATATTTGGTCGTCTTATTCTGGGGCGGCAGCTGCATGTGCCCCTCAATCTGACCGACGACGGTAATACAATGAATGTTGGAGTTTTCCATGTCTGCTACATTGGTCTGCCCAAGCTCCTGGATTTTCTGGACGAGACTGTTTTTCTGATCGTCCTGCTCCGTTTTGTTGGGAGGGTTTTCCGTACCGGGGTCCTGCGTTTTATCAGGCTCCGGCGTTGTGTCGGCATTATGTTCATGCGTCATAAGTGAAACCTCCTTTTTTGTATCCGTTTCTAGTATGAATCAATCCGCCTTTCCTCATTCTTCTTCATCGATTTCATTGGAATTTTGCTGCGATCAGAGTCTAATGGAATGGAATACCAGGAACAAACCAATACAAAGAGACTGGGACAAAACCTTTATAAGATAAAAGAATGCCGAACGATTTTTTTGAATCGTTCGGCATTCTTCGTTTCTTAGATACACCGCTGCGCCAAAATGCTTTGCTTTTACTCCAGAGCACAAGGGCGGCATCGATTCGCTGGGCTCACCGTGTCTTCTTTGCACTCCGGAGTACAAGGGCGACATCGATTCGCTGGGGCTCATCGTGTCTTCTTTGCCCCGGGCACGGCTCGCGTCCGCAGTTCCTCCGGATCAGCTGCTTGTCGAAACCGACGGACCCCGGCCGTTCCAGGGCCCGT
>NZ_FOXD01000046.1 GCF_900115625.1 Salibacterium halotolerans
AGCAAGCGGAGCGCGGTAGAAGATTCGCGGTGTACAAAAATAGAGGGCTGAAAACGGCAGTCTTTCAGAACGACCGAGAAAAACTTGACGCATACCTTGCTGAAGGGTATTTTTTCAATCTACTCTTCCTGTGGTAGTATGAATATACTCGCTTTGGCAATAGAAGGGTGAATAGGAAGAGGTGGATGTGTATTATGGACTTCAGTAAGGTTAACAAGTTAAAACAGGAGTTAGATCAGTTACGTCCGCTGCCACCTGAAGCGACAAGAAACCTAAAAGAACATTTCAGGGTAGAGTGGACCTATCATTCCAATGCAATAGAAGGAAACACGTTATCCTTAATGGAAACCAAATTAGTGCTGGAAGAAGGATTAACGGTAGGCGGAAAAAAATTACGTGAACACTTTGAGGTCATTAATCATGCTGAAGCTATAGATTTTATTGAAGAACAGATCGATCAAGGTTCAACAATGAATCATTCGTTGATCAAAAATGTTCATTATCTTGTCCTTAAAAATATTGATGACCATAATGCAGGACGTTATCGTCAAATAAACGTTCGCATTTCTGGTAGTCAACACCACCCTCCTCACTTTTTACAAGTTCAAGATGAAGTGGAACAATTGATCAAATGGTATGAAGAAAATAAAGACCAACTGCATCCCGTAGAACTGGCAGCGTTATTCCATTTTAAACTTGTATACATCCATCCTTTCTCTGATGGAAATGGACGAACGGCACGTTTAATGATGAATCTTATTCTCATGCAGAATGGGTATCCGCCAGCAGTTGTAAAAGCTGAAGATGAAAAAAGATATAAATATTATGAAGTATTAGAGCTGGCCAGCATGAATCGTACATTCCAGCCTTTTACAGAGTTAATAACAGAATGTGTAGAAGAAAGCCTGGAAGTTTTTATAGGTACTGTAAAATAGCCGTTAGGCAAAAGTGATACCTCTGGTATTGCTTTTTTCTGTTGGTCTTATGGCAGACAGGGTCCTTTGTCCTTTCAGTGGCAGCAGGTATTGCCGCATTTCTGTTGATCGTGGTTTTCATCCTCGGCATGGAAGGGACCAAAAGAAAACGGATTCGACAAGCCGGAATTCATGATGTGGACCGAATGAGCGGAAAGGCATTTGAATTGTTCCTGGAAGAGCGGCTGAAACAGGACGGGTATAAAGTAAAGCAAACAGCCAAGGGAGCGGATTATGGTGTGGATTTATTGCTACAAAAAGATAAAACCATCATCGCCGTCCAAGCCAAGCGATACCGATCCAATGTAGGGGTAAAAGCCGTCCAGGAAGTCCGAAGTGGAATGGATTACTATCAAGCGGATAAAGCGTAGGTTATCACGAATAGTTATTATATCTCCAATGCTTATCGACTAGCCGAAAAGAGTAATGTTGCTCTGTTCGACCGAAAGCAAGTGATAGATTGGTTGTAAAAACAGGAACAAAGCGGCTAACAGTACGGATTCCATTTATAGCAACAAATAGAAGCCTATTCATGGTATCATAGATAATAGATGCAACGGGATTTCCCTTTAAGGATGGGTAGCCACTCCCCAAGTAGGAAGGAAGTGGTGCCATGTCTGATTATCAACTTATCATGATAATGCTAACCGTATTGCTTATGGTGGTGTCAGGCAGAAAGTAAAACCCCATCCTTAAATTAGAGGGGCAACTCTAAAAAAGGATGGGGTTTTTAATAAACCATTAAAATAGTTGCCCTCTTTGAAGGGCCGTTCGCATCTTCAACAGGTAGGGATAGCGGTTACTGTTCCTACCTGTTATTATATCCTAACTGTATCACAATATGTCCTGTATCACAACATGACATGTATTACAGTATGCGTCAAGTTTTTCTCGGTCGTTCTGAAAGACTGCCGTTTTCAGCCCTCTATTTTTGTACACCGCGAATCTTCTACCGCGCTCCGCTTGCT
>NZ_FOXD01000016.1 GCF_900115625.1 Salibacterium halotolerans
ACATTTCTGTTATAATGGTTGTCATGAGAAGGCCTCTTTTCACTCTGTATTTGCTTCCTAGGCATACATGGATGATAGAGGACCTTCTCTTTTTTTGCCAATCATCAGCTTTCGTCGCTACCGAGAACTATTTTACACATACTTCTTACACCGGATCCAATCAATCCAGCCGGCGGTTGTCGATTTCATCTTTGATCCGGGCGGTGAAGCTCTCAAGAGAGGCGGATTCTGAATCCTGCTGTCCGTAACGGCGGACATTCACGGCATTGTCTTCGATTTCCCGGTCGCCGATGACGAGCATATAGGGAATCTTTTTCGTCTGGGCCTCCCGGATTTTGTACCCGATTTTCTCATCGCGGGTATCCACTTCCACCCGGACGCCGGCTTTACGGAGCTCATCCTGTACTTTATTGGCATAATCCAGATGAACGTCCGCCGATACCGGAATCACTTCCGCCTGCACCGGTGCGAGCCACGTCGGCAGCGCGCCTTTGTATTCTTCGAGTAGAAAAGCGATGAAACGTTCCATTGTGGATACAATGCCGCGGTGGATCACAACAGGACGGTGATCCTGCCCGTCCTGTCCGACATAGGTCAGGTCAAAGCGCTCCGGCAGATGGAAGTCAAGCTGTACGGTGGACAATGTTTCATCCTTGCCAAGCGCCGTTTTAACCTGGACGTCGAGTTTCGGACCGTAAAAGGCCGCTTCCCCTTCCGCTTCGACGTATTCGACATTCATACCGTCCATTGCCTCTTTCAGCATCGCCTGGGCTTTTTCCCACATCTCGTCATTGTCCACATACTTCTCTTTGTCCTCCGGGTCGCGGTAGGAAAGCCGGAAATAGTAGTCGTTCAGTCCGAAGTCCTGATAGACATGCTGTACAAGCTCGACGACGCGGATGAACTCTTCTTTCAACTGATCCGGACGGGCAAAGATGTGCGCATCGTTCAGTGTCATTCCACGCACCCGCTGCAGTCCGGAGAGAGCTCCTGATTTTTCATAGCGGTGCTGCATGCCAAGCTCGGCGATACGTACGGGAAGATCCCGGTAGCTGTGGAAATCGTTCTTGAACACCATCATGTGGTGCGGGCAGTTCATCGGACGGATGACGAGCGTTTCGTTGTCCATCTCCATAGGCGGAAACATATCATCCTGATAGTGATCCCAGTGGCCGGACGTTTTGTACAGCTCGGAGCTTCCAAGAACCGGAGTGTACACGTGGTCATAGCCGAGACGCTCTTCCATGTCCGTGATGTAGCGTTCAATCGTGCGGCGTATGGTCGCGCCTTTCGGCAGCCAGAGCGGAAGGCCTTGTCCCACCTTTTGATTGATGGAGAAAATGCCGAGCTCTTTACCCAGCTTCCGGTGGTCGCGCTCTTTCGCTTCTTCCAGCTGTCTCAGATATTCGTCGAGGTCAGCCTGTTTTTCAAACGCTGTTCCGTAAATGCGCTGCAGCATTTTATTGTCACTGTTTCCACGCCAATAAGCGCCGGAAATACTCATCAGCTTGAACGTCTTCAGCTTCGCCGTGTTCGGCACATGCACACCCCGGCAGAGGTCGAAAAATTCTCCCTGTTCATAGACCGTCACAGGTTCTCCTTCCGGAATATCGTCAATCAGCTCAAGCTTCAGATCATCCCCGATCTCCCGGTACATTTCTTTCGCTTCTTCCCGGGTCACTTCTTCACGGACGACGGCGAGGTTTTCATCGATGATTTTTTTCATTTCTTTTTCAATGACCGGCAGATCTTCGGGTGTGAGCTGGTGGGGCATATCGATGTCATAATAAAAGCCGTTTTCAATAACAGGGCCGACACCGAGTTTCACATCACTGAACAGCCGCTTGACCGCCTGTGCCATCAGGTGGGCGGTACTGTGCCGCAGAACATGGAGCCCGTCTTCACTCTTTACCGTGATGATCTCGATGTCACCGCCGGTATGAATCGGTGTGCGGAGATCGATATGCTCATTGTTCCACTTCCCTGCCAGGGCCTGTTTTTTCAGTCCCGGACTGATCGAAGCTGCAATCTCTTCGGTAGTGACGCCTTCCTCGAATGCCTTCTCGTTTCCGTCGGGAAAACGAATCTGAATGTTTACTGCCAATCCTGACTCCTCCTTTATGATATGTATAAAAAAACACCCCTTCCTCATCAGAAAGGGGCGTACACGGGACGCGGTTCCACCCTTGGTTTCAAAACGGTGTCTGCCGTTTTGTTCTCAAGCCCGGATATAACGTTCCGGTTCCGTCAGCGGTTATTAAGCATTACGCCGTTCCCCGCTGCAGCTCAAAGGGGGTGGAAAAGCCGTGTTTTCGAAAAGCTTCCAGCCGGGGCTTTTCTCTCTGGGGAAAAACAGACGGCTTTCCCGCGTCCTTATCTCTGCTTTCGTTATTGCGTATTCATGGTAGTCATTATAGAATCTAAGGCCGGAAAAATCAAGCCTTGTTTTCCCCGCAGAAACGCTTCTGAAAAAATATGACATAGATAGATAGCTGCCCTCAGCCTGAAGGCCATTCGTCCGGCGGAAGGACGATCAAATGTTCTTCAAAAATTTTTCTGAACGTCTGAACCGTGCCGTCTTCGTTGTCTGTGTACAGATACAGGTATTTTGGCGCCAGGCTGACCGCCGGGCTGATCACCATATACTCAAACGGAAGCTGATCTTCAAATACGATTTTCGGCTCCAGGTAATCTAGTCTCGTCCACTCATCAATCACCTGTTTGTCTTCATTCAGAAATACCGGTTCTTCCTGCAGCAGAATATGAACAGCGTCATGCCGAGGCTGTATCTGCTTCCGGTAGTGGCGGCAGCTTTCTACAAGCGTTTGATACTCCTGCTCCCATTTGTATTCATCAATGGCCGCCGATGCCGCTTTGACGAGCAGCTGATAATACGCGCCGAACCGGAATGTGAACATCGGGCGCCATTGTATGCTGCGGTGGTGTTTAATTTCTTCTGCCATTTCCCGGTAAATAAAATGCTTGCGTTTCTGGAGCAGCGTCGTTTCAGGGACTTCCTCGCGTTCCCCGTTCAGGAGAGAATGGGCAATTTCTGCAATCGCCGGGGCTTCTTCTTTATACAAAAAAGATTCCTCAATAAATTCCTTTACCCATTTCCATTCTTTCTCCCGGACGATGTAATCACTTAAACTCGCAGCAAGATACGGAACAAGACTCTCCCGCCACTCCCGTTCACTTCCGTGAAACTCCCAATGCAGCGCCGACTTATGTTTTTGAACAGCACCGGCTGGAATACCTTTGTTTCTCCACCTCAGCTGATCATCCCTGAACATATGATACACACCGAGGCTGTCCGCTTCGTAATCAAAATCGATGGAAAACAATCCTCTATTCCCCCTTGCTCCCAGCTTCACTATTTCTTGTTTCATCTGTTCTGCTGTTCTATTCGTATGGATGAACAAAGGGAAACATGCCTAAAATCAAAAAAGGGGAAATATCTTTGAAAATAAAAGACTTCCAGCTGTGCTGGAAGCCTTTTATCTTTCGCTTTAGTTTTGCATGACGAAGTCTTTGTCGGCGGTTTCTTCGCCTTCAAAACGCCGGAGAATATTGTATTTTGTGTCCCGCTGCACAGGGGTGCGGCCTGTTTCGCGGATGAGACGGAGAATTTCGTTTGTATTCACTTTATGTGTCGTGCCGGCGGCCGATACGACATTTTCCTCCATCATGGTACTGCCGAAGTCGTTGCAGCCGTAGTCGAGGGATTTTTTCCCGGTAACAGGACCCATTGTGACCCAGGACGACTGGAAGTTCGCAATGTTATCCAGAAACAGACGGGAAATCGCTACGTTCTTCAGATAACCCTCAGATGATATGATTTCGCCTTTCATTCCGTTATTGCCGGGCTGGAACGTCCAGGAGATGAACGCCAGAAAGCATCCGGTTTCATCCTGCGCATCACGAATCCGCTGCAGGTGCAGTGCTCTCTCTTCATATGTTTCCGTAAGCCCGATAACCATGGTGGCTGTGCCGTGCATGCCGACTTTGCTCACAGTTTTCATGCAGTCAATCCACTCCTGCCAGGAGGACTTCATTCGGCTTACTTTATGCCGTGTCTTTTCCGTCAGAATTTCCGCGCCGCCGCCCGGTACCGAATCGAGACCGGCACTTTTCAGCTCCTGCAGCACCTCTTCTATGGAAAGACCGGATACTTCCGACATCTTGTAGATTTCCGACGGGGAAAAAGAGTGCATGGTGATGCCCGGATAACGGTCTTTGATTTTCTTGAGCAGGTTGGTATAGTATTCAAACGGAAGATCCGGGTTGGTTCCTCCCTGCATCAGAATCTCCGTTCCATCCACATCCATGGTTTCCCCTATTTTCGCAAGAATATCTTCATCATCCAGCACGTAGCCTTCCGTCGATCCCGGTTTGCGGTAGAATGCACAGAAACGGCAGTATGTATCACAAAGATTGGTATAATTGACATTTCTGCCGATAACAAACGTCGTTTCTGGTTCCGGATGCCATTTTTTTGTTATTTCATTGGCGGCCTCGCCGATTTTTTCCGTCTCATCACTTTCATAAAGCTTTACAGCGTCTTCTGTGGTGAGGCGTTCGCCGCGCAGCGCCTTGTTTAAAATCGGATCGATGCTCATGATACCTACCTCCACTTAAAATATGTGACTCTCCTGATCGTGGTCTGCATCTTACCTCTTTTCCCATATTACCATATTTTCCATGGTGTGAGGGGGTCATTACGAAATTCTTCACATTTCCCGGCGGTTTTTTCCATCGACAAAGACCGGGGTGGTCATATGCCGGATCCGCTCCATGATCCGTTTCGCCTTCAGTTCCTCAATTCCGCCTTTCTGGGAATAGGCAAGGTGGTTTTCCAGTTCATCGTAATCATAATTGGAAGTATAGACCGTCGGCAGTTTTTCCATCAGGCGGTAATGAAGAATGACACCGAGTACATCATCCCGAATCCAGGCCGATGTCGTTTCAGCGCCGATATCATCGAGTATCAGCACTTCGGCGTTTTTCACTTCATCCATTTTTTCCTGGACGGTGCCATCGGAGAGAGCCTGCTTCATTTCCCGGAAAAAGTCAGGGGCATATACAATCATGGATGAGATGTCGCGCGCCACCAGTTCGTTGGCAATGGCGCCGATCATGAAGGTTTTCCCGACGCCGAATTTGCCGTGCAGATACAGACCCGTCACATTTTCCCCCGGCGCTGCCTCCAACGCGAACTTAAGACAGGCATTGCTCGCGGACAGACGACTGGCATGATCCTGTTCAATATCATCAAATGACGCTTCCAGGATTTCTTTTGGGATATACATGCTTTGTATTAAAGACTGCTGCCTTTTCTTTTCATCCGCCTGCTGCTTCAACTGGCAGGGATGATAACGGACGGTTAGCTGTCCGGTTTCCGAGTAAAGTTCAGGCTGAAATCCCTGCATCATGTTCGGGCAGTTCTCAAGACCCGGACAGGCATCGCAGTGTTCCCGCTCCCGTTTGTATTCGAACAGTTTCATCATGTTATTCTCAATCGTGGATTGTCCGATTTCCTCATGCTGCTGCAGAAAAGACTGGATTTTCGGATACGCCAGCACTTCCTCCCGCAGCTTCTCATAACGGCGGCGCCAGTTTGAATCGTTCATGTATCGGTCCAGCGAAGACCGGATGGAATCCATATGCGTTCACCTCATTGCTGCCGGCTGCTTCTGCGCAGCCTGAGCATTTCCTCAAATTGCTGTTTCTCTTTGTTGAGCTTTTCTTCGTCTTCCGCCCCCGATGCCTTTGCCTGCTCGTTCTGCTTATCCTGTTCAAGCCATTTCGGCAGTTTGTCCTTTCTTACATAAGGACGGGGCTGCGTGCCTGATGCCTGGGCCGCTTTAGCCTGGCTGCGATGTTTTTGCTGCTGGTACTCCCACTTGGCCAGCTGCATCGCATCTTTCACCGTGTTGATCTGTTTGCGCGCCCACTGTCCGGCGATTTTCTGAACAAAATTCTGGTTCAGCTTCATATTGTTCATCCGCATCACATAATCAATCAGGACATTGACGACGCCGGGCTGAAGCTGATAGTCACTCATCAACGATTCCACAAGCTTCACATCCGCCTGCGGCACTTTGGCCCCGTCAGCAATGGTTTCCAGAAAAGTGACCGGGGACGTCTGTTCACAGAAAACGGCCATCTGGTCATTGTCATCGGCCGGCTCCTTATCGTTCATCGTACGGTATTCTTCAGGCTGGGTTCTTCTTCCTAAAGCAGGCGGTTCATTGCCGTTTTCATTCCGGTACCAATCCTGCACCTGACGGCGGAACTCCTGTTCATCAAGCTTTTCATTGTCATCCAGCGAACGCTGCACAATCCTGCTGATCTGCAGGGGCTGCAGACGGTACACAAACGCCATGCGCTGTACGACTGCTTTCGCGTGCTCATCGAGAAGCTTGTCCCCATCCATAAAGACAGGAAGATCAGCTTTGAGCAGTTCAAAATCAAAATCTTCCTCCCGAAACGGAAGGCTTCCCTGATGCACCATTCCCTGATAGGCATGCGGATACTCTGCTTCTGTATCCGTTGCAGCCGACACCATTTCCGAGTGATGCAGCGAAGTATAGACTTCATTAAATGCAGCTGTCACCTCAGTGTAAGCCTCTTTGTCCACCGATTCCATCATAAAACGGCGGCGCAGCTCAATGTAACGGTTCCGGCCTAATCTGTTAAACAAAAATACACTTAACACGTCGTTTTGAAAAAACTGCGCCGGTGTCATAGGCGGCTGCAATTCGTAAACAAAAATAGTCGAGGTTTCTTCTTTACGTTGAAACGTCCGAAGCAGACCGATCCCTTCGAGTCCGCGCCGGGCTTCGAAAATATCATCCAACGGCAGATTCAGCATCGCCATCAGTTCGTGGTGAACGGATTCACTGCTCGTGAAGCTGTCTTTTTCCAGTCTGCTCCAAAACATGGTATAAAGGGAGACAGCCTTTGTTCCAATCAACGGCTGGTACAAAAGCTGCAGTGTTTTGTGTTCCCGCTCCCCAAGTTGATCCGCTGTCTGTACTTTGTACCGGTCTACTGGAAGAAGTTCTGTCCAATGCGGCATCTTCAGCTGTACCCCCTTCCTTATCGCTTTCGGAACGTACCGGCCGTTCTATTCTTCGTCTTTTTTTATCAAATCTTTCAGTTCATCGATAAACACATTGATGTCTTTGAACTGACGGTACACGGAGGCAAAACGCACGTAGGCTACGTCGTCGACTTCCGCAAGCCGCTCCATGACCCTTTCTCCGACTTCTTCACTTTTGATTTCGGATTTTCCTTCACTGCGGAAATCCTGTTCCACGTCGCTCACAATCTGCTCGAGTGTCTCTAATGCGACCGGGCGTTTTTCACACGCACGAATCAACCCGCGCAGTATTTTCTCACGGCTGAATTCTTCACGGGTCCCCTCTTTTTTCACAACAATCAAAGGAAGTTCTTCTACGATCTCAAAGGTCGTGAAACGATACCCGCAGGCATCGCATTCCCTGCGGCGGCGGATGGACTTTCCTTCACTGCTCGGTCTTGAATCCAGTACCCTTGTCCCATTCAAATGGCAGGCCGGACATTGCATTCTATCATCTCCACTACATGAACGGCTGCAGGCGTCCACGTTCGTTCATTCATATGTTCCATCATACCATTAACAAAAGTGGATTGGAAAGATGGAGTCCGGAGCAAAGAGATGGCATTCTTTTGATATGCTGAATCTATTTTTTAAAGCACTGTCGCAGGTTATGAGTTCTTACAATACCTGAAACACTTTTAATTTGACACAATCCGGTTCTCTCGTTCCTATTCCTACAAACAGGTTTCTATTCAGAAAGGCATACCTCTCATCACTCACTTCAAACGTGGGCATCGTTTTAAAATAGTAAGAGTTATCCGGCACAGGTTCTCCTTGTTTCAGTTTATTGATAATTTCTTCCGGGCCGTACCTGTATCCCCGGTTCACGATATAGATTGGTGTCCCATCTGTTGTCTGAAGCGAATAGTGAGCCACTACTTCCGTGACACCATCTCTCCTGATCACCTGATAATCAGCTCCGCCCGGCAGAATGACTCCTCTCATGTTCTTCCCTTCAAACGTTCCCCCGGTAATGTTAATAATACGCCGCTCTCCCGCAGAGACCGGACCAACTTCAATCGGAGAATCAACATAAATAGTTAAATCAAATACGTGTTTGGTTTCAATAGACATACAATTCATCCCTTATATAAGTTTATTACTGGTATTAACGTACAATTGTTTCCTGAGAGGAAAACAAAAATATTTCAGTGTTAAATACTATTCTTTCACATCCAATATTACAGCAACAACAATTAACCACTTACCCTACATGAAAGATCTTTATAAAAAGTATAGCATTAGCAGATTCAAAGCGATGCAACTACAAAATTTTTCGTAGATTTTTAATTAAGAATTGATGTTTTCTTTATCTCAAGCGGTGAGCATTTTCTTGTGAGTATGGGATACAAAAATATAGCGATGTTATCTACTCAAACATTTCGGATTCCGGGTTAAGAAACTCTTTAAAAACGAAGTTATAATACCAAGAGTTTTTGAGAAAAGCATATCCTCCAGGAACGGCTCTCTACAGCGATTGTTCAGCATGTGTCTCAAATCAACAACGTCACAAAATATAATTTACAGGATGTGGTGAATTTCATGGGAGACAAAACAGAAAATTCGATAACCACCAGCGAACAATATTGCCTTTGTACTCTGAAGTGAAAGCGAAGTACTTTGATGAAGTGTTGTATCATACACAACTCTGGTCTCTTTGAAGTGCTGTACCTTTTCCTACAGCTATCTTTACTTACACTCGAAGATGGGTGATTAGTGTACGTAAATCCTTGTGCAATGGACACTACGATGCTGAAATCAGGAAATAGTAGCCCCCGGGTAGAAATCACAGTACTCTAATTGCTCACATCGTAGTCATAGTGTACGTGAACCCAGCTTTTGTGGAGACTACAAACTGTTACAGTCTATTTAGTGTCCACAGCCCACTTACCATGAATAAAGTATTAGTCGTCCTAATGTAGTGGTAGTTCCAACCGTATCTCCCTGCCCCGAGGTAATAAAGCAGTCAACCGGACACAAACGGTTGACTGCTTTATTAAATTCCGATCGTCTATTTTATTTTCAGACGCTTACCATCGATTCTTTTTTCAGAAACCGGCCGACATAGCGTGCCAGATCCACAACACGGCAGGAGTAGGCCCATTCATTGTCGTACCAGGCTATGATTTTGACCTGCCTGTCATTTTGCACCATGGTGGACATGCCGTCGATGACAGCCGATCGCGGATCTCCGTTGTAATCGACGGAGACGAGCGGATCGCGGCTGAATCCAATAATGCCTTCCAGCTCTGAAGACGCAGCTTCTTCCAGCCGTTCGTTCACTTCTTTTTCTGTTACCCCCTGTTTCAAATCCACCACCATGTCCACGAGGGAAACGTTCGGAGTCGGCACCCGGAGAGCCATGCCATTCAGTTTTCCCCGCAGCTGCGGAAGGAGGTTTCCAATGGCGGAAGCGGCACCGGTGGATGTCGGGATAATCGACTGACCGCAGGACCTTGCCCGGCGGAGGTCTTTATGCGGATTGTCGATATTCATCTGGTCATTCGTGTAGGAATGCACCGTTGTCATCAAACCGCTCTCTATCCCAAATGATTGTTCCAGTACTTTTACAACAGGAGCCATGCAGTTCGTGGTGCAGGATGCATTAGATACCACGTGGTGGCGTGCCGGATTATAATCCGATTCGTTGACGCCCATCACGATCATAGCATCTTCCTGTTTCCCGGGGGCTGTGATGATCACCTTATCTGCCCCTGCCTGCAGATGACGGGCAGCTGCTTCGCGTTCTCTGAACTTACCGGTCGCTTCCACGACAAGATCTATGTTCATCTCCTGCCACGGAAGGTGCTCCGGCCTGCGTTCATTGACGATCTGAATACGCTTTCCATTCACGACAAGCGCGTTCTCTTCCGCTTTCACCCCGGCTTCAAACAACCCGTGCGTAGAATCATATTTCAGCAGGTGGGCCAGCGTCTCCACCGGGTATCCCGCATTCACCGCAGCTATATCCAGTTCATCTTCCATGACCGCTTTGCGAAGCACCATCCGCCCGATACGTCCAAATCCATTCACAGCTACCCGAGCTTTCATTCAAACATTTCCTCCTTCTTATTTGTGATATACTAATTATTCTTTAATATAAAATTAGTATATCACATTATGCGTAAAATGTGATATACATATTTAAAAAATCATACCTCGCTTCATGAACGGTGGAGCAAAAGCGGACGTACGGAATCTATCCATCTAAAAAACCCCTCTTCACAACGAAGAGGGGTGGATGTTCCATTCTTTTAATATGTGTTCCAGCTGCGCAAGGGATGCTTCCTGTGTGCCGTTGTTATCAATTACAACGTCCGCATGAGCTCTTTTGTCGGACATGGACAGCTGGGAGGCCATGCGTCTTTTGGCATCTTCTTCGCCGGCCTGGTCGCGTTCCATTAATCGTTGTTTCTGCTCCGCTTCATTCACATAAACAAGCATCACTTTATCTACCATAAAATGCAGGTTGTTTTCAATAAGAAGCGGGAGATCAAGCACGATGACTTCCTTCCCTTTTTTCTGCAGATCGGCTTTCTTTTGCAGAATACGCTGACGGATGGCAGGGTGCATAATCTGATTCAGCATCCGGCGCTGGTTATCGTCTGCAAAAATGCGATCAGCCAGTTTTTTTCGGTTCAACGTTCCATCTACTTCAAGAATCTCGATGCCGAACTGCTCCAGTATCTGTTCGTAAGCCTTCTCCCCAGGTTCTACGACTTCACGCGCTGTCTGATCTGCATCAATAACAGGGAAGCCATGTTGATGGAGGGCATCGGAAATGAAACTTTTTCCGCTTGCGATGCCCCCGGTCAACCCGATAATCATGTTCTTCCTCCTTATCCTGTCTGTTCACTGTAAATTCCACAATCCCATTCCTATCAGCAGAATACCGGGCAGAAAGGAAAACTGCTTCGTTAATCCCGTCCCGGCAAGGATCCGGCCGCCTTTTCTGCCAAGTGATAAAAACACCGCACACATAAAACCGACGGCACCTGCGAGATAGAATGGTGAAAACCCCAGCAGAGCTGCTCCCATACCCGCACCAAGAGCGTCGAGCGATAATGCAGCTCCAAGAAATACGGCTTCTTTCACACTGATTGTACCAGAGTGGTCCCAATCTGCTTCATCCGGTTTCCTCAAGACCGTTAAAAACTGCTTCCATGCTCCCTTTTCCCGCTCGATTCGATAGCTTTGGGAGGACGTATCCTGCTCCCGGAACACTTGAATCACGGCCCATAAACCAATCAAAATTAAAATCAGTCCGCCCGCGGCTTCTGTTACCCAATCAGGAAGGTACTGCTTCAAAAAACCAGCTGCGGCTCCACCGCCAAGTACAGACAAGGCGGAACAGACGCTGATGCATACGTAGGAATAGAAAGGCAGTTTCAATCTGCGCAGTCCGTAGGAAAGACCGGCACCAAAACTGTCCACACTTACCGCAAAAGCCAATACACATAACGAGAATAGTGACGCCATCGGAAGAGCCCCTTCCTGCTGTAATCTACGTTACTATATGGCAGGTCGGGCGCAGGCGTTCATACGCGCCTGTCAGCGTCTTTGACAGCCCGGGCAGTAATGGGTGCCGCGTCCGGCTGTTATGTTTTTTTCCACAGGGCTTCCGCAGTGCCGGCAAGATTCTCCTTTCCTACCGTATACGTTCAGCTCCAGTTGAAAATATCCGGTCTCCCCGTTGCCGTTCACATAGGAGCGAACGGAGCTTCCTCCTTTTTCCACAGCCCGCTCTATCGTTTCGGTAATTCGGCGGCGGAGCCGGTTGATGCGGTGCTGCGATATAACGGCAGCTCGTGCATCCGGCCGGATTCCTGCAAGAAAAAGGGCCTCATCCACATAAATGTTGCCAAGCCCGGCAATCTCCCGCTGGTCCAGCAGAACGGTCTTGATATCCCTGCTCGTTTTTCTGCAGCGGCGGTACAGGTACGCGCCCGTAAACTGCTTGTCTTCATAAGGCTCCGGACCAAGCTGCCGAAGCGGGAGTTCCTGCTCTTCCCGCCCCTTATCAAACAGATGCATCGTGCCGAACTTCCGGACGTCTTTGTAACGAAGCTCCGTCCCATCGGTAAAATAAAACCGGATATGGGTGTGTTTATCCGGAGCCTCCACTCCCGCCATTTCATACTTTCCTTCCATCCGCAGGTGGGACACAACAACGTAATCATCCAGATGAAACAATAGAAATTTCCCTCTGCGTCCGATATGCTGTATGGTCTGTCCACTGACAAGCCGGCGGAAAGCTTCGGCATCATCCGGTCTTTTTATCATTTTGGGCCAGTTCACTTCCACGTCCTGTATCGTTTTCCCTCCGGTCAGTTCCTGGAGGGTGCGTTTAACGGTTTCTACTTCCGGCAGTTCCGGCATCTTTCTTTTCTCTCCTCACTACTTTGCATCGTACCACGTTCCGCCGGTGGAAACATCCGCTTTGAGGGGAGCATCGAGGGTCATCGTCTGCTCCATCATTTCCGGAACGAGGGATGTCATCGTCTCCATCTCCTCCGGCGGCACTTCAAATATCAGTTCGTCATGCACCTGAAGAAGCAGGCGGCTTTTCAGGTTCTTTTTCTCAAGCTCCCGGCTCACGTCCACCATGGCTTTCTTGATAATATCAGCTGCGGTTCCCTGTATCGGCGTATTCATCGCCGTCCGTTCCGCAAACGAGCGCATATTGAAATTACGGCTTGTAATCTCCGGCAGGTAACGTCTCCGGTGCAGAAGCGTGGTGACATATCCCTGTTCGCGGGCCTCTTCTTTAATGTCGTCCATATATTCTTTTACTTTCGGATAACTCGCGAGATAACGTTCTATAAACTCCCCGGCTTCCTTTCTTGAAATTCCGAGACTCTGGGACAGACCATAATCGGAAATGCCGTAGACAATACCGAAGTTTACAGCCTTCGCGCTCCTTCTCATATTGGATGTGATATCATCAGCCGGGGTGTCGAAAACATCCACCGCCGTCTTCGTATGAATATCCATATCCTTCTGGAATGCCTCAAGCAGTCCCTGGTCGCCTGCAATATGCGCAAGCACCCGGAGTTCAATCTGGGAATAATCCGCCGCCAGCATATGCCAGCCTTCCTCCGACGGGATAAAGGCTTTGCGGATTTTCCTTCCTTCTTCCAGCCGCACCGGTATATTCTGCAGATTCGGTTCCGTCGAGCTTAAACGGCCGGTCTGGGTAATGGCCTGGTTAAAAATCGTATGAATTTTATGGGTGTCCTCGTGAATCACTTTCAACAGCCCTTCAATATAGGTCGATTTCAGCTTGGATACCTGCCTGTAATGAAGCAGCTTTGGAATAATGTCATGCTGGCCCTCCAGTTTTTCAAGCACATCGGCGGAGGTGGAGTACCCGGTTTTCGTTTTCTTAATGACCGGCAGTTCCAGTTTTTCGAAAAGAATCGGTCCGAGCTGTTTGGGGGAATTGATATTAAACGTCGTACCCGCCAGCTCGTGAATATCCTTTTCGAGTTCTTCCAGTGTGGCATCCAGTTCTTCCCCCATCGTTTCCAGCCGGGACTTGTCCACCTGGACACCGTTTGTTTCCATTTCGGCGAGGACGAGCGAAAGCGGCATTTCAAGATCCGTGAACAATGTGTATTGTTCATTGGCTTTCAGTTCGTCTTCGAGCGTATCTTTTGTCGTAAACAGAGCTTCCGCTTTCCGAACGAGATGATCGGCCAGAGCAGACTCGGCAGGTTTTTGGCGTTTAGCCCCTTTTCCGTATACAGCTTCATCACTGTTTACAATCCGCTTATGTTTTCTGGCTGCAATGTCGGCGGGACTGTGGGCCGAAACGGAAGGGTCAATTAAATAAGAGGCAATCAACATATCAAAGGTAACTCCGGTGAGTACAACATTCCTCCAGCCGAGCGCAACGACACCCCGTTTTGTGTCCACCATATATTTTTCCTGTGAACTGTCTGCCGCCCACGTCCGGAACACGTCAGATTCGAGAGCCGTGCCGGCCGGTATGTAATACCGGCCGTTTTTATTTACAACGGCAATGCCCCAGATATCTGCGTGGTGATAATTATCATCCGGTACTTCAATGATCAATGCCGAAGGGGAGATGAGCATATCTTCTGTGACTTCTTCGACCATGTCGTACGACAGCTCATCCATTTCTTCTTCCTCTTCCTCGTAGCCGAACCGGGACAGGAGCGTGTTAAATTCCATCTCTTTAAAAAAATCTGTTACTGTTTTTTCATTATAGGGCACCCGTTTCAGAGATTCCAGTGTCATATCAAGCGGAGTATCACGGTATATGACGGCAAGCTGTCTGCTCATCTTTGCCTGTTCTCGGTTTTCCTGTAGACGTTCTTTCATTTTCTGCCCGGAAATCTGATCAATGGATGCCAGAACCTGTTCGACACTTCCATATTCAGCAAGGAGTTTCAAAGCTGTTTTCTCCCCAATACCGGGCACACCGGGGATATTATCCGAGCTGTCTCCCATAAGCCCTTTCATATCGACAATCCGCTCGGGCGCAAAGCCATACTTTTCTGAGATGGCTCCGGTATCATACGTTTCTACATTGGTAATGCCTTTTTTCGTCAACGCCACCGTTGTCTGGTCTGACACAAGCTGAAGCAGGTCCTTGTCTCCTGAAAATATTTTAACGTTCCATCCTTTTTCCTCCGCCTGTCTGGACAACGTTCCGATAATGTCGTCTGCTTCAAAATTCTCCTTTTCCGTATAGGAGATCTGAAAAGCATCCAGCATCTCTCGTATCACCGGAAGCTGTTCCGACAGCTCGGTCGGTGTTTTCTGACGTCCGGACTTGTATTCTCCATATGTTTCATGACGGAATGTCGTTTTTCCGGCATCAAAAGCTACCATAAGGTGAGTCGGTTCTTCCTCCTCCAAAATTTTGAGAAGCATCGTCGTAAATCCATACACCGCATTCGTGTAGACGCCTTTATCATTATTCAAAAGCGGCAGCGCAAAAAAAGCGCGGTACGCAATACTGTTTCCATCGATCAGCACTAATTTATCCAAGTACTTCCACCTCCACTTTTCCCTCCGAACTTTTATCCGTTCTCATTTTACCACAGCTTTGATCGAAATAGAAAAAGCAGCCTCCCGTCAAAGGCTGCCTCCTCCATTATTCTACATACCCCATCAAAATACGGGCATACGGTGAATCGGAAGGAAGGACAATTACCGTTTCCTCATCTACCGTTGTTTCATATGTTTCCAGTGTCTTGTACAGTTCATAGAACTCCGGGTCACGGCTGAATGCTTCACTATAGACAGCAGCCGCTTCCGCTTCGCCTTCACCGATAATTTCCTGGGCATCGGCTTCGGCGCTTGATATCAGCTCCTGGACTTCCCGGTCGGTATTCGCCCTTATCCGGTTAGCTTCGGCATCTCCTTCCGATAAATATTCCTGGGCCGTGGATTCGCGTTCCGAAATCATCCGCTGGTATACCGCTTCTTCGTTATCTTCAGGGAGGTCTGTCCGCTTCATCCGGACATCGGTGACCGATATTCCGTAATTATCTGCAGCCAGCAGCTCATTTACACGTTCACCGACCATTTCGTTCACATCTCCGCGCGTCGATTGATCCTCTTCGTTGATGATTTGTTCGAAATTCATCTGCCCGAGCTGTGAACGGATAACCGAATTGATGAAATTCGCCATAATGGATTCAGCGTTTTCCACGGTGCGCGCGTTCGCTATCATTGCCTGCGGGTCATCTACACTCCACACGACATAGTTATCGACAAGAACCCTTTTTTTATCAAGAGTGTTGATTTCCGCTGAATTTATATCATAATTCATCTGGTATTTCGGGATGGATGAAACCTGCTGGATAAATGGAATTTTCGCATTCAATCCCGGTTCCTCCGCGATCCGTACTACTTCACCAAACTGGGATATGACTTTGTATTCATCCTGTTTTACGATGAACACATTCATGATACCGATAATCACCAGCAACAGGAGTACCGCCATGACAATACCTGAACGTATCCATCTTCTCGTTGAGTCCGGGGAGAAGCGTCTCTCCTTCATTTCAAATACATTGTTGTTGTCATCCGTCATTGGAGCTGCTTCCCCCTTCCGGAACATTTTCGGGTTCAATATCTTCCGGTGACACAGAAGGCTGTCCATTTTCCTGGTTTAATGGGCGGATCGGGAGATAGTTCACCGTCTCCTGCTTACTGTCAATAATATAAAGTTCCGAGTTTGGGAGTACATCTTCAAGCGTCTCCAATACCAGACGCTTTCTCGTCACATCCGGCTCATTGATATATTCTTCATACAGAGCATTAAACCTTGATGTTTCCCCGCGGGCTTCCTCGATGCGTTCCGCACTTTCGCCCTCCGCTCTTGAAATAATGGCGTCTTCTTCCCCTTCTGCTTCATTCATTTCCTGATTACGGTACCGGTTCGCTTTATTGATTTTCGTCTGCCGTTTCTCCCTCGCATCTGTTACAGCGGTAAATGCCTGTCTGACTTCTTCGGTCGGCAGTTCAACATTCTGAAGCTTGACATCAAGCACTGTAATGCCGATATTATACCCGCCCACAAGCTCTGTGAGCGATTCCAGTACAGTGCCTTCAATCTCCGCACGCTGATCCGTCAGCACATCATCCACTTCGGAATTACCGATCACACCACGAAGGGAAGCAGATGAAGCCTGATACAAAATATCTTTCGGCTGCCTGGCGTTGTATAAGTACTGCTCCGGATTGGTAATCCGCCACTGAACGACGAGATCGACGAATAATATGTTCTCATCGCCGGTAATCATTTTAGCTTCATCGTTATATTCCGACACTTCCCCATCTTCTGTCGTCGTGTAACCGACACTGGTCGTATTCGTAGAGCCTGGAAGAATTTCTGCCTTCTGCACCGGCCACGGCAGTTTAAATTTCAGTCCCGGCTCTGTTATCGTTTCATCGACTTCCCCGAATGTAACCAGCGCAGCCTGCTCTGACTCATCAACGGTATACCATCCTGTGATTAAAAATAAAACCAGGGCCGCCAGACCGATCAGGGAAATGAAACCAATAATAATCTGTTTGATCGTAAACAAAGCTTGTCCCCCTTTTTTCTATCCCCCGTATTAAACGTTCTACTTCGATTATGTAAGCGAATAAAACATCGACTCTATTATTATATAATATTTACCTTTGTATTCCATCCCGTTTTTTCACATTTGTCACAAAAAAACGACGTTTAAAAAAGAGTTGGTTCAAAACGCCGTACAGCGGTTGAGCGTATGAAAAAGGACGAAAGCCAAGGGGAGACTTTCGTCCTCAAAAGGGGATGTTGATTTCTACTATCCTCTCAGCATTGAAGGGATGGTCAAAAACTGAGGAATAAAAATAGAAGAAATCATTCAACTTTATGGTAGCGAACAGACGTAAACACATCATTTAGCATGTATTAAGTTTTTGTAAATTATTCCTTCTCCCGCTTCTTCGGGAAGGTTATGGTAAATATTGTACCTTTGTGCTTCGCGCTTTCCACATCAATGCTGCCGTGGTGGGCTTCAACCAGGTGTTTTACAATGGCAAGTCCCAGACCGGTTCCTCCTGAATTGCGGCTCCTGTCTTTATCCACACGGTAAAAGCGTTCAAAAATACGCGGCCACTCTTCCTTGCTGATGCCGATACCGGAATCGGCTACAATGAACACAATGCTGTCCTTTTCCTGTCTCACTTCCGCTCGGATCGTTCCATTTTCCGGTGTGTAGGCGATCGCATTGTTCATTAAATTGATTAAAATCTGTTTGATGCGGGCTGTATCACCATCCATCATGAGATCTTCCTCTTTATGGGAGTTCAGTTTTAACCCTTTGCCCCGCACCGATGGATATAACAGTTCCATCACTTCATCAAATGTCCTTGTTACATTCACTTCCTGCCAGTTCAACTGAAAGAATTCCTGCTCAATATGGGACAGCTCCAGCAGATCACTAATCAATCCCTGCAGCCTATCCCCTTCTTTCCAGATAATATCAAGGAACTGCTTCCTGGCGGTTTCGTCTTCCATGGCCCCGTCCAGTAGTGTCTCTGTGAATCCTTTCAGGGAGGTGACCGGCGTTTTCAATTCATGGGAGACATTGGCGACAAAATCTTTGCGCACTTGTTCCAGCTTTTTCAGCTCCGTGATGTCGTGCAGAACCAAAACGATGCCGCGGAGTTGTTCTTTCTCACCTAAAATAGGAGCACCGTACACATCATAGTGATGCACTTCAATCCGCGAATTCAATTGTACCTGTTGTCTTATTTTTGTTTCTGTCAAAAAAATCTGCTGAATCAATTTAATCAGTGCCGTATCCTGAATCACTTCATGATAAACAAGATGGAGCCATTGATCGGTATCTGCGTCAAATATATCTTTGCAGTACTGGTTAATTAATGTGATATCGCCGCGGTCATTAATGAAAATCAGGCCGCTCCCCATATTGTCGATCAGAGCTTCCAGTCTTTCCTGCTGCGTTTGGTAGCGGGAGGTGATTTGATCCAGGTTGTAGGCAAGAATATTAATGGAACGGGTGAGCTGTCCTATTTCATCCCTGCTTTCCACGTATGTTCTTGCTTTAAAATTCCCCTTTGCCAATTCATTGGCTACATCTGTCACCTGACCAATCGGACGAGTCAGTTGATTGGTTATCCTGTAACTTAACGCCATAATAATAACAAATGCCACCGAGAAACTGATTCCTATAAAAAGCCAGATCCTCTGGTTAATGTCACCAAACCGTTCTACGGGCAGCGCAAGCCGGATATAGCCGCTCTCTCCATTGCGTGTATAGGGATAGGCATAAAACAGCGATTCATCCTCGTTGACCGAGCTGTATCTTATGTTCGTTCCACCGGATTCATCCGCCTGTTCAATCTCGGGAACATGAATGTCTGTGGTTTCATCCGCACCTTCAGCTGTTTCGGCAAGGACTGTACCGTCGTTTCTTATGATTGTCACCCTGACATCCAGACGATCCTGTATGTTTTCTGAAAACTGCTGCATGTCCTGTGTATCCATGTCTTCCATGGCAAGTGCTGCCAAAGCGGCTTCTTTTCCAAGCCTTTCTTCCAGCTGATCGACGTAAGAACCTTTCAAAAGCTGTCCTACCAGTACTCCCAAAGCTGCCAGCACAAATAAAATGACAATCAGAATACCAAATATCAACCTTGTCCGAAATTTCATCATAGGTTGGCAGGCTCCTCAAACTTATAGCCGAGACCTCTCACCGTTTTGATATAAACAGGTTTCTTCGTGTTCGGTTCTATCTTCTCCCGGAGGTGGCTGATGTGGACATCCACGATTCTCGTATCACCTACAAATTCGTAGTGCCAAACCGCGTTCAAAAGCTGATCTCTCGTCATCACCCGGCCTTTGTTGTTTGATAGATACAACAGCAGTTCAAATTCTTTCGGCGTCAGTTCAAGCTGATCTTCATTCACAAACACTTCATAGTTATCCGGATAAATCGTCAAATGGCCGATGACCATTCTGGCGTCATCGTGTCCTTCCTTTTCATCACCGGGTGCATATTGAATCCTCCGTAGAATGGCTTTCACCCGGGCAACCAGTTCTCTCGGGCTGAAAGGTTTAGTCATATAATCGTCGGCTCCAAGCTCCAGACCGAGCACTTTATCAAATTCCTCATCTTTTGCTGTCAGCATTAAAATGGGTACTTTTATTTTTTCCTGTCGTATCTCCCTGCAGACTTCCAGTCCATCCATTTCTGGAAGCATAAGATCCAGGACAACGAGATCGTAGGTATTCGTTTTTATCTTTTCCATTGCTGACTGTCCATCCATAGCTGTATCCACTTCATACCCCGACTGGCCGAGATTGTAGGAAATCAATGTGATGATGGATTCCTCATCATCCACAACTAACAGTTTATGAGACATATTATCCCCCATCCGGCCGAATTCCCCCTTATGAAAACGGCCACTATAATTAGACTGTTTTTCTGGTCAGCGGCTGCATCACACGCTTGTTTTTTCTAAAAAAGTCAGCTGTTTCCAAAAACAGCTGACTTTTCATTTATTCTTCTGGAAGAGCTTCCATGACGCTGCGGACAGAAGAGACAGACTTGGATAACGCAGCCTGTTCTTCTTCTGTCAGATCAAGTTCGATAATCCTTTCCATTCCATTACCGCCGATAATGGTCGGAACACCAAGATAAAGGTCCGATTCTCCGTATTCGCCTTCCAGATAAGCGATCGAAGGCAGCACGCGTTTTTTGTCTTTCACGATGGCTTCCACCATTTTCGTGAGAGATGCCGCCGGAGCGTAATACGCACTTCCGCTGCCGAGAAGGCCGACGATTTCGCCACCACCTTTGCGGGTCCGTTCCACGATGGCGTCAATACGGTCCTCTGAAAGGAGCTTGGTCAGCGGCACCCCGCCGGCATTGGAATAGCGTATAAGTGGTACCATATCATCGCCGTGGCCTCCCAAAACAAATCCCTGTATATCTTCAACAGAAATACCGAGTTCCTGAGAGACAAAGGTTTGGAAGCGGGCGGTGTCAAGAACCCCCGACTGGCCGATAACACGGTTCTTTGGAAACCCGGATTCTTTATAGACGGCGTATGTCATGGCATCAGCCGGATTTGTCAAAACGATGATGCAGCACTCCGGAGAATGGTTAACCACCTGCCGGGTCACCGATTTCATGATGTTGGCATTTGTGTTCACGAGATCATCCCGGCTCATTCCAGGTTTCCGCGCAATACCCGCCGTAATGACTACTACATCGGAACCTGCCGTGTCTTCGTAGTTCGATGTACCGGTAATGTTCACATCAGAGCCTTCCACCGGTGTCGCTTCAAGCATGTCCAATGCTTTTCCTTTTGTCGGATCTTCCATACCCGGAACATCCACCAGCACGACATCCCCGAGTTCTTTCTGAGCCGTCATCAATGCGGTCGTTGCACCGGTAAAACCGGCGCCAATTACGGAAATCTTTCTGCGGTTAATTCCCATCTGCCGGACCTCCTATTTACTGCATGTTTTTGATTAATTCGTCACCGAACTCGGAGCATTTCACTTCTCTTGCTCCGTCCATCAAACGTGCAAAGTCATAAGTAACCACTTTGCTGCCAATCGTCTTATCCATGGATGAAAGAACAAGATCAGCCGCTTCGTTCCATCCAAGGTGGCGCAGCAGAAGTTCACCGGAAAGAATGAGGGAGGACGGATTCACTTTGTCCATTCCTGCATACTTCGGTGCCGTACCGTGCGTCGCTTCAAAAATAGCATGACCGGATTCGTAGTTAATATTCGCGCCGGGAGCGATACCGATGCCGCCGACCTGTGCCGCAAGCGCGTCGGATACATAGTCCCCGTTCAGGTTCATCGTCGCTACCACATCAAATTCTTTCGGGCGGGTCAGGATCTGCTGGAGGAAGATGTCGGCGATTGCGTCTTTGATAATGATTTTGCCGTCCGCTTTTGCTTTATCTTCTGCGGCATTTGCAGCTTCTTTGCCTTCTTTTTCGACAATCTCATCATATTCCTGCCAGGTAAAGACTTTGTCGCCGTATTCGCGCTCGGCCAGTTCATATCCCCACGCCTTAAATGCGCCTTCCGTGAACTTCATAATGTTACCTTTATGAACTAGCGTCACACTCTCGAGACCTTCTTCGAGTGCATAATCAATAGCGGCACGGATCAGTCGTTCGCTGCCTTCTTTTGACACAGGCTTAATGCCGATACCGGATGTTTCGGGAAAGCGGATGTTTTCTGCTCCCATTTCATTCTGAAGAAAATCAATGACTTTCTTTACTTCAGATGATCCTTCCTTATATTCAATGCCGGCATAAATATCTTCTGTGTTTTCACGAAAAATAGCCATATTCACATCTTCCGGATTCTTTACCGGGGATGGCACACCGGTAAAGTGGCGGACCGGGCGGAGGCATGTGAAGAGGTCCAGCTTTTGACGGAGTGCCACGTTTAGGGAACGGATGCCGCCGCCGATCGGCGTACTGAGCGGTCCTTTGATGGCAATCAGGTATTCACGAATGGTCTCAAGGGACTCGTCCGGGAGCCATTCGCCGGTGTTGTTATACGCTTTTTCTCCGACGAGGGTTTCTTTCCAGTGGATTTTCTTCTTGCCGTTATAGGCTTTTTCCACTGCCGCATCAAGGACACGGCTCGCTGCCGCCCAGATGTCAGGTCCGGTTCCGTCTCCTTCAATGTAAGGAACAACCGGCTCATCCGGTACATTCAATACTCCATTTTGTGTTGTGATTTTTTCTCCTTCAGCCATAACAAAAACCTCCTGTATTTATAATTCAAAGGTATGAAAAGTTAAACGTACTACCGCTTTTCCACCGGAATGTATTCCTGCTTATCCGGACCAACATACTCTGCACGCGGACGGATAAGCCGGTTATCGGCATACTGTTCAAGAATGTGCGCGAGCCATCCGGAAACCCGGCTTGTCGCGAAAATCGGGGTGAACAGATCATGGTCGATGCCCAGACTGTGGTAGACAGAAGCAGAATAGAAATCCACGTTCGGAAGCAGTCCCTTTTCTTTCGTGACAATATCTTCGATTTTCAGGGACATGTCATACCATTTGGATTCTCCTGTAATTTCTGTCAGCCTGCGCGACATATCACGAAGGTGTTTGGCGCGCGGATCCCCGTTTTTGTATACGCGGTGGCCGAAGCCCATGATTTTTTCTTTATTATCAAACATTTTCTGAATGTAATCGTCGACACGATCGGTATCTCCAATATCAGAAAGCATAGCCATTACTCTTTCATTGGCTCCGCCGTGAAGCGGTCCTTTCAAAGCGCCGATGGCCGATGTGACACCGGAATAAATATCGGACAGTGTTGCCACGCAGACACGGGCGGTGAATGTTGAAGCATTCAATTCGTGGTCGGCATGCAGAACCAACGCTTTATTAAAGGCGGTCACCGATGTTTCATCCGGTTCCTCTCCATTCAGCATATAAAGAAAGTTTGCTGCAAAACTCAACGTGTCCTTTGGTGCGACCGGCTCTTTTCCATCCCGTATTCTGCTGAATCCGGTAACAATAGCAGGTATTTTAGCCTGCAGGCGGACAGCCTTCTGCTTGTTGGCTTCTTCTGTCATTTCATCCGCTTCATCATCATAAAGACCAAGCTGGGACACTGCGGTTCTCAGTGCTGCCATAGGGTGAACTTCGGAAGTTTTGTAGGCCTTCATGTACTGAAGCACCTCATCCGGAACCTCCATATTGTCAGCCAGATCTTTTGTCAGTTCATCCAGTTCACTTTTCTTTGGAAGACGGCCGTTCCACAGCAGAAAAATGACTTCTTCAAAGGAAGCATTTTCAGCCAGGTCGTCGATATTGTAACCTTGATACGTTAATACATCATCAATAATGGAACTCACGCTCGATGATGTTGCGACTATACCTTCAAGACCACGGGTTGCGCTCATACCTACCTCTCCTTTACTCGAAAATAAAAGACCAGCGTCTGCTAAAAGAAAATGCTTACAATTCACACTTCCCGTCCCTGCTGCATGTACCGGCGGAATCATTAGAATACTCAGTCTGTTCCCGGTATAAACAGCTGCTTGGGTCTTCCGTCTAAAAATCACCAATTACTTCGGACTTACCATCTATGTAAGAAGGACGGTGTATCCGTTCCATTATAAACATTTTTAAAGAAGTTGTGAATGTAAACAGGCTTATTTTGTTCAACCGCCGGCCGATGAGAAAAATTCCACAGCTTTCATGGCCGCATAAGCTATGCCTGCACCGATTAACGGCCCTACAGCGACCCCGTTGAAGAGAGCGACCGCCAGTATGGTCCCAATCACAAGTACGGCGGTAATATGCGGGTCATTCTGCAGCAGTACCACGCCGCCTTTTGCGATTAACGCTACAAATATACCGGAAGCAAGAGCTATCCAGGCATAATACGATTTTACTGCCTCACTAAGCTGTTTAAAACCAATTTCACCGGTCACAATCGGTACTAAAACAGAGACGGTAAGAATAGTCACAGCAATTGGAATACCTTTTGCCTGTAAAAACGGGAATGCTTTGTCTCCCATACCGGTCCATTTCAAAAGAAGCAGGATACCGACTGCGGCTATCAGTGTTTGATTTTTCCCAAGTAGTCCGACCGCAAGCAGAATAAGCATAAAAACGGTTGCCTGCGATATCAACGATTCGTACATCCTTCCACATAGACTTCGTTATTATCCTACCACATCTACATCATTTCTGTCATGTTTCAACAGACTGCCCGGTTTATTTTCTATTCAGAAACACAATGCTGCCGCTGCTCATCAGTTTCTTGAATACTTTCTGCAGGAGGGCTTTCACAATCCCCCTTGTATAGGGAATGAGCAGGAAGAAGCCTGCAGCATCTGTAATAAAACCGGGAGTGAGAAGCACAGCGCCGCCTATCAGTATGCAGATACCATCCAGAGCAAGAGATCCGGGGATTTCATTGTTCTGCATCTGCAGACGTGCGGTGCGCAGTGTTTCCATTCCTTCTCTTCTGGCAAGCCATGCACCGAGGAGGCCTGTCAGGATGATCAGCAGAATGGTGGGCCATACCCCTATAATGTTCCCGGAAAGGATGAGTATCCCTATTTCAAAAGCCGGGACGATAATCAAAAGCAGCAGGAGCCATCTCCCCATTGTTAACAGACCTCCTCATGATGAATGGTGTTTCACGAATACCTGTGTTCTTTAAAGGACACTTGCATGGCCGCGGTAAAGATCCCCGCGTGCGCTGTCCACTGTTACCTCTTCTCCGTCTTCAAAGAGATTCATCGCACCTTCCACTCCTACAACAACCGGTGTTCCAAGGTTCAGCCCGACTACTGCGGCATGGGACGTCAATCCACCTTCCTCGGTCACGACGGCCGCCGCCTTTTCAAAAGCCGGCACCATATCCTTGTCTGTATTGTACGTAACGAGAACGTTTCCGGCCTGCACTTTTTCATTTGCTTCTTCCGCGGTGCGGGCTGTCACGACATGACCGGACGCAGTCCTGCGGCCGATGCCCTGTCCTTTACCAATCACCTCACCGATGACATGGACTTTCATGATGTTGGTTGTTCCCGTCTCGCCAACAGGAACGCCGGCTGTAATAACAACCAGATCGCCATGGCTGACAAGATCCGCTCTCAATGACTCATACACTGTGCTGTCGAGCATTTCATCTGTTGTCTCCGCTTTCTGGCCGAGAAGCGGTGTTACTCCCCAGACAAGGGAAAGCCGGCGGTATACTTTTTCATTGCTCGTTACTGCGACAATTGGTGATTCCGGTCTGTACTTGGATACGATTTTTGCGGTATAGCCGCTTTCGGTAGCAGTCAGAATCGCTGCTGCATCCAGGTCATGCGCGGTATGGGATACAGACTGACTGATCGAATTGGTGATGGAACGGTGACTTTCTTTTTTGCGCTGGTCCAGAATCGTTTCATACTTCAGGGCGGATTCGGCCTTCACAGCGATATTTCTCATCGTCTGCACAGCCTCTTCCGGGTAGTCTCCGGCAGCTGTTTCACCTGAGAGCATGATGGCATCGGTGCCGTCAAAAATGGCATTGGCCACGTCGCTTGCTTCCGCGCGTGTAGGCCTTGGATTCCACTGCATCGAATCGAGCATTTGAGTGGCTGTAATGACAGGCTTGGCCGATGTGTTGCAGTGTTTGATCAGCTCTTTCTGGGCGAGCGGCACATCTTCCGCCGGAATTTCTACGCCGAGGTCCCCGCGCGCAACCATTAAGCCATCTGCGACTTCCAGAATGTCATCGATATTTTCGATTCCTTCCTGATTTTCGATTTTCGGAATGATCTGGATGTCTTCCGCGCCTTTCTCCTCCAAGATTTCTCTGATATCCAAAACATCGGACGGACGGCGTACAAAGGAAGCGGCGATAAAGTCCACACTCTGCTCCACGCCGAATTTAATATCTTCAGCGTCTTTCTCTGTGATCCCGGGCAGATTGACTTTCACGTTTGGAAGGTTTACCCCTTTTTTGTTCTTCAGCTCTCCGTTATTCAATACTTTGGTCTTCACGTCACTTCCCATGATTTCTGTGACTTCAAGTTCAATCAGACCGTCATCAAGAAGTATCTTCTTGCCCGGCTCCAGGTCCTCTGCTATGCCGGGATATGTAACAGAAATTTTGTCTTTTGTACCTGTCACCTCTTCCGGCGATACAATCAGCTGCTGACCTTCTTCCAGATTGATAACCCCGTCTTCCATCGTATGCGTACGAACTTCGGGACCTTTCGTATCAAGCAGGATGCCGACATTTTTTCCGGTTTCGGCAGCAATTTCACGAATGGTGTCAATGCGTCCTTTATGTTCATCAAAATCTCCGTGGGAAAAATTCAGGCGTGCTACATTCATTCCTGCTTCGATAAGCTTTCTTATCATGTCCGGTGATTCACTCGCCGGTCCTATCGTACATACAATCTTTGTTTTTCTCATCATTGTCCTCCTCTTCTAAACAGCTCCAATTATACCACAGTTCCCTTTCTTAACGCCTGCTAAATGGACAGTTCCTGGGACAGACGGTACATCTCTGTGTCGATTTGGTGCTTTTCACTGAGTACGTCGCTGATACCGCGGTGGATTACTTTATTGTTGATGATACCCACCATACATCCTTGTTCACCATTTAACAGCAGTTCCACAGCACTGGAGCCGAGCCTGCTGGCGAGAACACGGTCGTAGCCTGTCGGCGATCCTCCGCGCTGGATATGTCCAAGCACCGTTACTCTCGTCTCGAGTTCTGTCGCATCTTTTATTTTCTGTCCGACATCCGGACCGCTTCCCACTCCTTCAGCTACGATGATGATACTGTGTTTCTTGCCCCGTTCGTGACCGCGGCGGAGCCTTTTGATGATATCGTCCATACTGTATTCCTCTTCCGGAATCAGAATCGTTTCCGCACCGTCGGCAAGACCCGACCACAACGCAAGATCGCCTGCATTCCGTCCCATTACTTCGATAACGTACGTTCTTTCATGGGAGGTGGCTGTATCGCGGATCTTGTCAATCGCGTTAATGACGGTATTCAGAGCGGTATCAAATCCAATCGTGTAATCCGTTCCCGGAATATCATTATCGATGGTGCCCGGAACACCGATGGTTGGAAAACCAATCTCCGTCAACTTCTCCGCCCCGCGGAACGAGCCGTCACCACCGATGACGATCAATCCTTCAATTCCAACAGCATTCAGGTTGTCCACCGCTTTCTGTCTTCCTTCCGGCGTTTTGAATTCGTCACAGCGGGCCGTATAAAGTTTCGTACCGCCGCGGTGGATAATATCACCTACATCGCCGATTTTGAGTTTTTCAATATCATTGCTGAGAAGTCCGGCAAATCCGTATTGTACGCCGTACACCTCCACTTCATGATAGATAGCTTTTCTAACTACGGCGCGGATTGCCGCGTTCATTCCCGGCGAGTCCCCGCCGCTTGTCAGCACTCCTAATTTTTTCAAAATGGTTCACACCCTCATTTAAAAAGTTATTGTTACCTTTTAGACAAGTATAACATGCAGCGTTCCTATCAAGAAAAAATGCTTCCCGAAGAGTTCAGAAAGCATTGGTGTTAGTCACCGGAAGATACAGCGCTTTCACCGGTCGTCTGTCCAATTCGTTTATATTTTTCCCAGCGCTCCTGTACCAATTGTTCTGCCGGTTGATTCCGCAGAGTATGTAACGAACGCTCCAGTACATCATCTATGTAGGCAGCCTGCTGTTTCAAGTCTTTATGCGCTCCGCCTCTTACTTCCGGAACCATTTCATCGATCACACCCAGGTCTTTCAGGTCGGGAGCAGTAATACGCATTGTTTCGGATGCCTGCTTCGCAAACGAGCCATCTTTCCAAAGAATGGAAGATGCTCCTTCCGGTGAAATCACGGAGTACGTGGAGTTTTCAAGCATATGAATATAATTTCCTACACCAAGACCCAAGGCTCCACCGCTTCCGCCTTCACCTATAACCAGGCAGACGACAGGCACTTTCAGCCCTGCCATTTCGGCAAGATTACGGGCTATCGCTTCACTCTGTCCGCGCTCTTCCGCGGCTTTCCCCGGGAACGCCCCTTTTGTATCAATAAAAGTAATAACCGGACGGGAAAATTTCTCCGCCTGCTTCATCAGACGAAGCGACTTGCGGTATCCTTCCGGATGCGGCATACCGAAATTCCGTCTAAGGTTTTCTTTCGTATCTTTTCCACGCTGATGGCCGATAACCGTCACCGGCACCCCTTTATAACGGGCAATGCCTCCTACGACAGCTTCGTCATCGCCATAGAGCCGGTCCCCGTGCATTTCGAGAAAATCAGTGAACAGTTCATCGATGTAATCCAGGGTTGTCGGACGCTCACTGTGCCTGGCAACCTGTACCCGCTGCCACGGCTGAAGATTACCGTAAATATCTTTCTCGAGCTGTTCGAGACGCTCTTCCAGCCTGGTGATTTCGGTGGAGAGGTCGATATCTTTCTCCTCTGTAAACGACTTAAGTTCCGCAATCTTTTCCTTTAGTTCAACAACCGGTTTTTCAAACGGAAGATAGCTGTGCACGTTCACTCCCCCCCCTCTGTTGTTTCTTTATAGTTATGAAAATCAAGTACTGTTGACAGTTCCTGTTTCAACTGGTTTCTCGGAATCACACGGTCGAGATGCCCGTGCTGCAGCAGAAATTCCGCCGTCTGGAAATCCTCCGGCAGCTCTTCCCGGATCGTTTCTTCTATGACACGGCGTCCGGCAAAACCTATCATTGCCTTTGGTTCCGCGAAATTATAGTCCCCGAGAGACGCAAAACTGGCGGATACTCCGCCGGTTGTCGGATCTGTCATCACCGAAATATACAAGAGACCCGCTTCATCCATCCGTTTCAGCGCAGCGCTTGTCTTCGCCATCTGCATAAGGCTTAAGACTCCTTCCTGCATACGGGCGCCGCCTGAAGCCGAAAACATAATAAAAGGACGTTGTTTCTCCAGCGCACGTTCAACAGCACGAGTGATTTTCTCCCCGGCTCCCGATCCCATACTTCCCATCCGGAATCTCTTGTCCATGACAGCCAGCACCACAGGGCAGTCACTCATATATCCTTCACCGGTAACCACTGCTTCATTCAACCCAGTCTTCTGACGGTCTTTTTCCAGCTTTTCCTCGTATTCCGGGAAATCAAGCGGATCCGCAGAAGCAATATTCTGGTCATATTCTTCAAATGTCCCGTCATCGAGCAGAAATTGAATACGGTCATGTGCATTCATCGGCAGGTGATGACCGCAGCTGAAACAGACCATGTGATGTTTTTTCAGTTCTTTCGTGTAGATAATGGACCGGCACTGGGGACATTTTGTCATGACACCGCTGTTCATTTGAGCGGGCTGTTCACGGTCGGATGGAATCGTCGCGTATTTTCTTTTTTTGTTGAAAAAGTCTTTTAATGACACGAGGACACCTTCTTTTATCGTCTGTATGTGAAAACAGGAAGCCGCCTTTTTTACAGGCAGCTTCCGGGCTTTTTCCTCTCCGGTTTTCTTCCCTGTTACTCTTTATCAATGATGGAAAGCCGGCTCGTCTTTTCTGCTACGTAGTCAGGATCCACCTCTTTACGCGCAACACCGGTTTCCATCGCCGTTTTCGCAACAGCAGAAGCTACCGCAGGGGCCACACGTGGATCAAAAGGAGCGGGGATGACATAGTCCGAATGCAGTTCGCTCTCTTCAAGCAGATCCGCAATAGCATAAACCGCCGCTTTCTTCATTTCTTCGTTGATATGAGTGGCATTGACTTCCAGAGCTCCGCGGAATATGCCTGGAAAAGCAAGAACATTGTTGATTTGATTTGGAAAATCGGATCTGCCGGTACCGATAACGGAAGCTCCTGCTTCTTTTGCTTCTTCCGGCATGATCTCAGGATCAGGATTTGCCATAGCGAAAACAACCGGATCTTCATTCATGCTCTGCAGCATTTCTTTTGTGAGAGCGCCTGCCACCGATACACCGATGAACACATCGGTTCCTGCAACTACATCCGAGAGACTGCCTTCCTCTTTATCTTTGTTGGTTACTTTGGCGATTTCCGCCTTCTGATCATTCATGCCGGTGGTTCTGCCTTCATAGATGGCCCCTCTCGAATCGCATAGAATCACATCGCGGACTCCCATGCTCAGAAGAAGTTTAATAATGGCTATACCAGCTGAACCGGCACCATTGACGACAATCTTAAGCTCGGACAAGGATTTTCCGCTCAGTTTCAGCGCATTAATCAATCCGGCTGCCGTTACGATGGCTGTACCGTGCTGATCGTCGTGAAATACAGGAATATTGACTTCTTTTTTCAAGCGCTCTTCAATGATAAAGCAGTTCGGCGCCGCAATATCTTCGAGGTTCACACCACCGAATGTCGGCTGAAGCAGCTTAACCGTCTCCACGATTCTGTCCACCTCGGACGTATCAAGGCAGATCGGGAACGCGTCTACTCCTGCGAAAGATTTGAATAATACCGCTTTGCCTTCCATAACGGGAAGAGCAGCTTCAGGGCCGATGCTGCCCAGTCCCAGAACAGCTGAGCCATCTGAAACGACAGCTACCATATTGCCTTTCATCGTGTAGTCGAATACCTTCTGCTTATCTTCAAAAATTGCTTTACAAGGTTCGGCCACTCCGGGGGAGTAAGCAAGACTTAAGTCTCTTGTGTTACGAACAGGAACTTTCGATTTGGATTCGAGTTTCCCCTGGTTTTCCCGATGGATCTGCAATGCTTCTTCTCTCGTCGTTGGCAAATTCTCCACTCTCCTTCTTCCTGGTCCGCATTCTGATGATTACTCTGTATGTTTTCAGCCACTGCAAAACTTATCTTATTATAACAGATGAAATGAACTTGTTCACCCTCTGTGTTTCTTTAAAACTACAAATTCTTCGGGAAGAACAGTCTTTAAATCATTCAGGAGAGCGTCTTTTTCAGAAACCCGGTATTTATCGGACAGCCGGACAGCTGTTTTCTCATTTTCATAATACAGGCAGACAAGTGTCCCCCCGGGATAGCGTTTTACAATGTCCTTGATTTTTTTCGCTTTCTGCACATCGCCTTGACGGCTTGTCAGTTTTAAATACAGGACATCATCCACTGTCCGCTGCAATTCTTCAAGATCGAGTACTTCATCAACAAGAAGTTTATTTCCCTCCGCTTTTTGATCCGCACGGCCACGGATTAAAATCGGCCGCTGTTCCTGCAGAAGATTGTGGGACGTGCGGTACACATTCGGGAAAAATACAGCTTCCATCGAACCTGTTCCATCGGTCAAACTGGCAAAAGCCATCGACTGGCCCTGTCTTGTCCGGACATTTTTTACTTCTTCCACCATTCCCGCTGCCCAGACTCCATTTCGATTGCCGGGCAGTTCCTCATGAAAAGACACCGGTTCAAATGGGGCAAGGACGCGATCGTATTTGTGAAGCGGATGACCGGTGAGGTAAAAGCCGGCGGACTCTTTTTCAGCTTCATAGTTTTCCAGTTCCGTGAACGGCGGCATATCCACAAACCTGAAATCCATGTGCCCCTCCGGCAGGAGACCCCCTACATCTTTTTGAAAGGCTGCATACTCCACCGCCCTGTCCAGTGACGCAAGCAGCACAGCCCGGTCGGTGCCGAACTCGTCAAAAGCTCCGGCTTTAATCAGCATTTCAAGCGGACGACGCCTCCACACATCCGGGTTCAATCTCATAAGAAAATCGATAAAGCCACTGTATTTCACGTGCCTGCGCTCCTCTATCAAACTTCGTATCATTTCCGCATTTACGTTTTTAACCGGAAGAAGTCCGAACCTTATGGAACGGGAGGCCGCCTGAAATACTGCTGTACTCTCATTGACGGAAGGAGGAAGAATGGCGATATCTTTTTGCGCCGCCTCCCGTATATATTCCCCCATTTTATCCGGATTTCCAGCGTGAAGTGTTAGAAGGGCTGCGTAAAAATGGGCAGGGTAATGAGCCTTCAGATACGCGAGCTGGTAGGCAATGAGACTGTAGGCTGCTGCGTGGGAGCGATTAAATCCATAATCAGCAAACTTTACAATCAGGTCATAAACAGCTGATGCGGTTTGTTCATCATAGCCTTGTTTCTGTGCTCCTGTTACAAACCGTGTTCTTTCCTGGTCGAGCACACGCCTGTCCTTTTTGCTCACCGCGCGCCGCAGCAGATCCGATTGACCAAAAGAGTACCCTGCCATCGTAGACGCAATCTGCATAATCTGCTCCTGATACACGATAACGCCGTAGGTAGGCGCCAGTATGTCCCGAAGATCTTCATGAGGATATTCCGGCTCGGTTTGATTATTTTTTCTTTCGGCATAAACAGGAATATTTTCCATAGGACCAGGACGGTACAGAGCATTCACTGCTGCGATATCTTCAAACCGTTCGGGCTGAATCTGTTTAAGAGCACGGCGCATACCTGCCGATTCCAGCTGAAAAATGCCCGTTGTATCGCCGTTTGAGAGCATTTTGTAGGTAGATTCATCATCAAGTGGAAGACGGCGCAGATCAATGGTTTCGTTTTCTCTGTAACGAATGGACGCCGTCATCCGCTCGAGCAGACTCAGATTCTTCAGACCGAGAAAGTCCATTTTCAAGAGACCCAGTTCTTCGAGGTCATCCATCGGATACTGGGTAAGCAGAATATTTCCGTCTTTTTTCATCAGCGGCACATGATCAAACAACCGGCTTCCGCTCATGACAACGCCGGCAGCATGGACGGAAGTATGCCTTGGAAGGCCTTCAAGCTGTACAGCGAGACGAAATACGGCATACGCCGTCGATTCTTTTTCTAAAAGGTCACGCATGACTTGATTATCCTTATATGTTTTTCGAAGGGACGTTCCCGGACCCTGCGGCACAAACGATGCGAGTCTGTCCACAAGAGCCTGCGGGGCTTCCAGAATCCGACCTGCATCACGAAGCGCCGCGCGCGCTCCAAATGTCCCGAACGTAACGATTTGTGCAACATGCTCCCATCCATACGTCCTGGCTGCATACTCCATCACTTCATCACGGCGGTAATCAGGAAAATCAATATCAATATCCGGCATGTTCAGACGTTCCGGATTTAAAAAACGCTCAAACAACAGGTTATGGCGGACCGGATCAATGTCAGTGATTTCAAGGACGTACGAGACAAGACTTCCGGCCGCCGACCCCCGCCCCGGGCCTACGAGCATGCCCTGCCGCCTTGCAAAGTCCACAAAATCAGCAACAAGTAGAAAATAATCCTCAAATCCCATGTCATGAATAATTCCGAGTTCATGCTCCAGCCGCTCCAGGACAGTTTGCTCCGGCTCCCCAAACCGGTACTTGAGTCCCCGGAAGCATTGATCCCTCAAAAAAGACTCCGCCGTATGCCCTTCCGGAAGCGGAAAAGATGGAAGCAGCGACTGGTTAAAATCAATGGTCACATGGCAGCGCTGTGCAATCCGGCCCGCCTCCCGTACAACGTCCGGTTCATTCTCCATAAGCCGGCGGATTCCTTCTTCATCTTTCATCCAGCCCTGATGCTTTATATGTTCCAACGATACGTCTGACAACGGCTTCCCTGTTTCCACCGCCTTCAAAGCAAGAAGCGCTTCCCGTTCGTCAAATGATGTCATATGTACATTAAAACCGGCAGCAAGAGGCAGCTTCTGCTGTGCGGCCAGTTCTTTCCAAGCCTGTATCATATCATCTTCGTCCTGCACCGGCTGTCTTTCCATATACATAGATAACGCTCCAACGCGGCCGGTCCAGGCTTCGAGTACTTCTTCAGCACCGGAGGGATCTCCATCCCGGAGCAAAGCAGCCGGTTCACTCTCAGCATAGGGAAACAGCACAACGGCATTCTCCAGAACAGCAGCCGTTCTGTCTAACGTAATGACCTGCTCCGTCTGTTTTATCGTGGATAGACGCATCAACTCACGATATCCGCTGTTATTTTCGGCGAGAAGCAGCACTGGGAAGCTGCCGCTTCGTTTTAAGCCTTCCACCCACAGCTCTATTCCGATAATCGGTTTAATACCGGCTTGTTCACACTTTTTATAAAAGGGAATAACACCATGCATCCCATTTTTGTCCGTTATGGCGAGAGCTTCCATTCCGGCATCGGACGCCTGCTCAATAAGCGTGTCCATCCGCGCTGTACTCTCCAGGAGACTATATTCGGTATGAATATGTAAATGGACAAACTCCATATCCGTCAGCTCCTTTTTGTTCCATTCTACGTTTAAGTATGAACAGCTTTTCCATGGAAAACAAGCATATCCTCTTCGTTCATTTCTTATATTTATAGTACAGGCGGTATGGAAGATGTCAATAGAAAGGGGTCGAACAGAAGATGAGCAGGGATTTCGCTGGAACTCTTGTTATGGATTTTTTTGTCGCGTTCGGTGTCATTATCGGCGGTTCTTTGATTGGAGGGATGGGAGCGCTAATGATAGGAAGGCCCCCTCTTTCCACCATTCATGATCTCGCTTCCGGGCTTAAAATCTGGGCGCTGGTCGCAGCCATAGGCGGCACATTCGATGCGATCACGTCGCTTGAAAGGGGTCTTTTTGCCGGCACCCACGCCGACATGTATAAAACCATTGCCATGATATGTGCAGCACTCGGCGGTGCCAATACCGGCACGTTAATTATTCAATGGATCACGCAGGAACAGATAACGTCATGAGAATTCCTCCGTATTACAGAAGACCGGGATGGCAGCGTTTTTTTGCCGGCACTGTCATCGGCGGCCTCGGGGGATGGGCCTTTTTCTTGTTCCAGTTCGGAGCTGTTCATGAAGAGCTCGTCATTGAAATCAATAAGCAGCGGATTCAGATTGAAGAACAGGAAGAGCAGATCGAAGTCCTTCGAAGCGAGGAACGACGGCGAAATGAAGAGAATGAGCAGAAACTGACCATTCAGGACATTGAACTGCTTTTCACGAATGAAAAAAGTACAGAGTTAAATGAACTGGCGTTGTATGAATTAAGGCAGCAGGCAGAAGACACAGTAAAATTTTTGAACGGAAAAAATATCGAGAGTGTGGTGGAGGGAAAAGAATTGATAAAAAAAGCGGTGGAAAATAAACGCTATGAAACCGGGGATAACGAGTTCCGGCTCAGCATCCGCGAGATGCACATTTACTCCACCCTCGAACTTCACCTGAAGATTCTTCCGCCGGAACAGGAAACATCCTGATCCTGCTTGAAATGCCAGTCCGGCGTGTTAACAGTCTGGCCAGGAACCCTCATCCGGGGGAAGCAAACGATCAGGATTCGTACTCCCGGCACAATTCTTTCAGCTCCTGAATGACCGCCTGCACTTCCTGTTCATCCACAGCTTTTGCACCGGATGCCATTGGATGTCCTCCCCCATTATGGGCCGCTGCGATATGGTGGATGGCAGGTCCTTTGGAACGGAGACGAACGCGGTAATACTCCTCCTGTTCGACGAAAAAAACCCAGGCCTTAAGCCCTTTTGTTTCCGAGAACGAATTGACAAGCGCCGATGATTCATTGATTGAAATATCATATCGTTCCAGCATTTCTTTTGTAAGCCGGGCTACACCGACTCCTTCCGGTGACAGTTCAAACTGCTGCAGTACTTCTCCCTTAAGACGAACAAGCTTCTCCTCACTTTCATAAAAACGTGTGAATAACTCCGTCGGATCAAAAGGAAAACGAAGGGCCTCTGCTGCCAGCCTCAAGGTGTCCGGTGTCGTATTGGAAAATTGGAAACGTCCCGTGTCTCCCACAATCCCGGCATACAAAAGGCGCGCCGCCTCCGTCGTCATTTCCCAGCCTTTTTCCTCCCTGGCGGTTAAGAACAGATCAATGACCATCTCGGATGTAGAGCTTGCATCTGTGCTCACCCAGCTGTCCTGCCCGTAAACTTCCACCTCGGGATGATGGTCGATTTTCACCACATAATCCGCAGCGTGCCACATTTGGCCATCAATCCGCTCCGTATTCGCCGTATCGCATACGATGACGAGAAAACCATCCGATGACGTCAGCGTTTCTTCGGTTCCGGTCATTTCTGTGAGAAAAGAGAGGGATGGTTCGTCTTCCCCGATGGTACATACGGTTTTTTCCGGATAATTATGCTGAATCAATGCCGCCAGGCCGCCCTGGGACCCCAGTGCATCCGGATCCGGTTTCTCATGACGGTACACGCCGATAACAGAATATCTTTCGATGGTTTGCAATATTGTCTGTTTCATGCTATCTTCCTTTCTGTCAGCTGTCATAATAAAACGATTTCGTGCTTCGCATGTTAGTCTTGGGAGGGAAATAAATGACCCCTGTTTTTATCATTATTCTCACAGCAGCCATTGCGGTGTATGTCTATTACAAAGTGAAAGCCGTCCGCACAAGAGCCCATGCCCACAGACGATGGGTGCAGGCCAAGGCCAATATCAGCCTCGGGGTTTTTATGGCGGCGTTTGGAGCGAACCTGCTCCAGTTGATCCGTGGTCCTGTTGATATTATTGTGGGTATCGTCTTTCTTCTTATCGGTGCCGCCAATATTGTGTTTGGCTGGAGAGCCTATCGCATACACGGCCCCTACGCTGCAGAAGAAGCGAAAAGACAGCGTCTGGCCGACGAGCAGAGGCAGGGACGTTCGTAAGCGCGGACGCCCCGCAGCACGCTGATTTACCTGTCCAGCATCTGTGCCATCATGAGGGCTTTCCCGACGATGCCGCCCTCATGGTACAGTTCAACATCCACTTTTCCATGCCTTCTCCCCACTTCGAGCAGTTTTCCTTTCATATCAACCGTGCTCTCAATCTGAACAGGCTTGATGAAATACAGGGTAATATTCTCCACAACAATATCCCCCCGTTTATACTGACGGAGCAGACGGCTTCCGGTCTCGGTGACAAGCGTCGAAAGGACACCGTAGGATATCATGCCGAGATGATTTGTCATCTGAGGGGTGACGTCACATTGATAATGGTAGTCGGAATCCGGTCCTGTTTCATGGAAGCGTCCGGTAATCAAATCATCAATCGTTTCCCCGACATGAGGCTGCCGCTGGGTCATCTGCAGTGCTTTCAGCACATCCTGACGGCTGATCACACCAAGAAGCCGGTTCTGTTCATCTATTACCGGAAGCAGTTCAATACCCTCCCAAACCATAACGTGCGCCACAGAAGCAACAGACGTTCTTTCTTTCACCGTGATGGGGTTTTTGGTCATAACCTGATCAATCGGAACGCTCATGTCGGCTCCAAGGACGTCTTTTGCGGCCACCATTCCGCGTACTTTCATGTCATCGTCAATGACAGGATAACGGCTGTGGCTGGTATGGCCGTTTATTTCGTGCCACTTTTTCACATCGTTATCAATCGAAAGGAAAAAAGTATCCTGCAGGGGAATTAATATATCGTCTACCAATACAATTTCTTTTTTGATCAACTGGTCATAAATAGCCCGGTTGATCATGGTTGCCACCGTGAATGTATCGTATGTAGTGGAAATGACCGGCATCCCTAGTTCATCGGCCAGTGCAATGACACTTTCATTCGTATCAAATCCACCGGTAATCAGCACGGCGGCTCCGGCTTCAAGCGCCAGCTTATGTACCTGGTAGCGGTTCCCGACAATCAAAAGGTTGCCCGGCTCCACGTACCGCATCATCGCATCGAGTTTCATCGCTCCTATCACAAAGCGGTTGAGTGTTTTATGAAGTCCGTTTCTGCCACCAAGCACCTGCCCGTCCACAATATTAACCACTTCGGCATAGGTCAGCTTTTCAATATTGTCCTTCTGCTTCTTTTCAATACGGATGGTGCCAACCCGCTCGATCGTGCTGACCAGTCCTTGATTCTCCGCTTCTTTAATAGCCCGGTACGCTGTGCCTTCACTGACGTTCAGCGTTTTGGCCACGCGCCGCACCGAAATCTTTTCTCCCACACCGAGCTCAGTGATGTGCTGTAATATCTGTTCATGCTTTGTCGCCAATCTGCTTTCCACCTCTCCTTCGGCTCAAACTGTATCATTTATTCAATGATTCTGTATTACTTTTCATTATACGCAGGCCATAACAGGAAAGCAAGACGACCCATCGGACAGAGCATGCAGAACAACAATGAAAGCGTAATCTTATATGCGGTGAAACACGTTATATATAAAAAAAGCTGTTTCAAGGTTTACAGCATTACCTTGAAACAGCTGTTCAGTCGATTCTTTATAATTGAATCGATCCACCGGGCTCCACAGCCCGTCCCTTTACAGGGGAAATCGATTCGATGAACGCGTCACCGTCCTGGTTAATGGTCGGGAATGTGTTGTAATGGACCGGCACGACGTACTCCGGTTTAATCCATTCTACCGCTTTGGCAGCGTCAATCGGACCCATTGTAAAATTATCTCCGATCGGAACAAAAAGAAGATCGATATTACTGCGCTCTCCAATCATTTTCATATCCGAAAACAGCCCAGTGTCTCCCATATGGTAGATGGTTTTACCCTCTGCTTCGAAGATAATCCCCGCCGGCATACCGGTGTACACAATATTTCCGTTTTCTTCGGTATACGAGGAACTGTGAAAGGCCTGCGTGAGCGAAACCCGTCCGAAATCAAAGGTATAACCGCCGCCGATACCAAGTGGATGTGTTTCCAGACCCTGCTGACCAAGATAGGCAGCCAGTTCAAATGGAGCCACAACAAAGGAGCCGCTGCGTTTGGCTATGTCAATGGTGTCTCCCACATGGTCTCCGTGTCCGTGGGTTAAAAGAATAACATCCGGATTCACGTTTTCTGCGTTTAAATCCGTATTTCCATTACCGGTAATGAAAGGATCGATTAAAATACTTTTTCCATTCGCTTCGATATGAACGACTGAATGGCCGTGATATGTTACGTTCATCATTTATGCCTCCTTTACTTGATACCGGTAATGGTGTTCCCCTTTTCTTTCGCTCTTTAAACATTTTTTCGAATACATTTCTGCATTACTTGTCTTGTTCCCAAAGCCAGGTGTACAACTCTCCTTCACCATCCTGCCAGCGTACATCCAGGCGTTTGAGCGGAGGAAGATCCGTGTTCTGGAACACTTCGGCAAGCTCTTCTTTCGTGGATGACGGTGAAATGCCGGTCTGCTCATACAGTTTCTCGACATGCGGCCGCGCCTTTCTCCCGTGCCATGCCCTGCCTTCTGCATGGTATTCATACGAATCAGGACTGTTGTATTCCCAGTGAAAATAGGTTCCATCCTCGGTCTCGGCTGTTGCCTGAAAGAGAAAAACTTCGTTTAGGGAAGCTGCAGCTGCACTGCTGCTTCCAGCCGCCAATATCAGAAAAACGGCTGCTGCCGCTTGTAAGTTTTTCATACTTATCACCTCTGTCGGTTAGGGTGTGCGGCAGAGATGATTTTTATACCCGGAAGTCAGCGCCATTTATTCAATACGTCCACACCACCTGTGATTTCCAGGACAGAACCGGTGATCATATCCGAATGTTCCTCACATAAAAACGTAATGGCACGGGCGATATCTCCGCCGGCTGCAGGACGTCCCACCGGTGTTTTTGAATCCTGTCCGCGGCGGGCTTCCGGAATGGAAGCTTCTTTATAATCTGACGTGACGACACCCGGACATACCATATTTACCGTAATGCCGTTTTCTGCTTCTTCAATGGATACGGATTTGGTCAGGGAGACAAGTCCGGATTTCGCAGCCGCGTAGGCCGAACGGTAAATCCACGCCGGGGCACTGCCGGCTCCCTGAAAACCGTACGTGACAATACGTCCGTACTGCTGCTCTCTCATCACAGGGATTACTTCCTGGAAAAGGTGGAACACCGCGGAAAGATTCCCCTGAATCATCTCATTCCATTCTGTTGTAGAATAGTCCATTAATTTTTTTCGTTCAAATACATAAGGACCGGCATTGCATACGAGCACATCCAGCCTGCCGAATTGTTTAACAGCGGAGGAAGCGAGTGTTTTTATGTCTCTCTTTTCTGTCATATCAGCCTGAACGAAATGAAGGCGGTCCCTGAAGGTCGTCCATTCCTTCTTCATCGCTTCGGCAGCTTCTGTGTCCCGGAAATAACTGACTGTTACGGAGTATCCATGTTGGAGAAATTCTTCGGCTGCCTTTTTCCCCAGTCCTTTCGTCCCTGCTGTAACCAGCGCGTGCCTCATCCTGCAAACCTCCTTCAATCATACAGGTATATTATACATCATTTACAAACACGTGGGAAAAACATTGACGTTTGACTCTTTTGCGGGAAGGGAATTATAGTAAAAATTCAGATAATCAAATGGTTATTTGATTACTTCAGGGAGGGAATATCATGACGGTTTATAAAAATATTCTCGTAGCCGCAGACGGTTCCAGGGAGTCAAAAACCGCGCTGAATAAAGCGGTGGATATGGCATTGGATCACCAGGCCGCTCTTATCATTGTTCATATCATTGATACCCGTACCTTTGCGACGATTGAACAGTACGACAGAACCGTTGTATCCCGGGCGGAGGAGTACGGACGGGAACTTGTAGAACAGTTCAGGAAAGAGGCAGAACAGGCCGGAGTGGAAAAAGTAAGCACTGTCATCGACTTTGGCTCGCCCCGGGTTAAAATTCCTAAAGACATCGCCAGAAAACACGAGGTTGATTTGATTATGACCGGTGCCACCGGACTGAATACGGTCGAACGAATTTTAATCGGCAGTGTATCAGAAGGTGTGGCAAGACAGGCAGAGTGCGATGTGCTGATTGTCCGTTCCTGAGCCTTTACCGCAGCGAAAAAACCAGCCGCATGGTTTTCATGCCGGCTGGTTGAAAGAAGTGTTGTTTTTTTATTTCTCCTGTATTTTCCGCTTCGCCTTTTTTATGGCGCTCCGGACCTGGTCGAATCCGGTTCCACCGGCGCTGTTCCGTCTTCCCACGACGGTGGACGGTTTCAGTACCTCGTAAATATCTTCTTCAAACAGCGGACTGGCTGTTTGGTATTCTTCCAAAGAAAGATCCAGCAGGTATATTCCTTTTTCGATACACTGGAGCACCAATTTTCCGACGACTTCATGAGCTTCCCGGAACGGCAGGCCTTTTGCTGCAAGATAATCGGCGAGTTCGGTCGCATTGGAAAAATCCGAATGGGTCTCTTTTTCCATGACACCGGTGTTTACACTCATCGTTTCTATCATACCGCTGAAAATCTTAAGAGAACCTTCAAGCGTTGTAACGGTATCAAACATGCCTTCTTTATCTTCCTGCATATCTTTGTTATAAGCAAGAGGAAGTCCCTTTAAAAGCGTCAGCAGAGAGACAAAATTGCCGTACACCCGGCCTGTTTTACCGCGCACGAGTTCCGCCATATCCGGGTTTTTCTTCTGCGGCATAATACTGCTTCCGGTGGCAAATGTGTCATCGAGCTCCACAAAGTTGAACTCCTGACTCGACCATAGAATTAATTCCTCGGAAAAACGGGATAAATGCATCATAATCATGGATGCCGCACTCATGAATTCCAGAATAAAATCCCGGTCACTTACCGCATCCAAACTGTTATCGTATACCCCGTCAAAGCCAAGCCGTTTTGCTGCATATTCCCGGTCGATTGGAAATGTTGTACCGGCAAGCGCCCCGGCGCCGAGCGGCGACACATTCAACCGTTTCAGACTGTCTTCGAGTCTTGTGTAATCCCGCTCAAGCATCCAGAAATAAGCCATGAGATGATGGGCGAACGATACCGGCTGCGCCCGCTGCAGATGGGTATACCCCGGAATAATGGTTTCCACATGGTTTTCAGCCTGCCCAAGAAGCGCCTGCTGCAGCTGCTTGATATTATCCATGATTTCGATGGTATGTTTTTTTAAGTAAAGATGCATGTCCGTTGCAATCTGATCATTACGGCTCCGGCCGGTGTGAAGTTTTCCACCAACCGGTCCGATTTCATCTGTAAGAAGTTTTTCAAGATTCAGATGAATATCTTCATTCTCTACAGAATAGTCAAGCTCCCCCTGCTCTGCTTTTTCCTTCAGCGTTTCGAGTCCTTTTTTTATGGTAGAGGCTTCTTCCACCGTCAGGATATTACAATATTCCAGCATACTGACATGGGCTAGGCTGCCTTCGATATCTTCATGCACCAGTTCCTGATCAAAAGGAATGGATGCCCCAAAGGCATCCACCCATTCTTCCGCACTTTTTGTAAATCTTCCGCCCCACAATTTCATCAGACGTTGACACCGTTTCTGTTAACCATGCTGTGTACTTTTGTAGGAAGTCCCCACAGGTTGATAAACCCAATCGCGGATTGATGATCAAATTCGTCATCCGGCGTATAGGTAGCAAGCTTTTCATTGTAAAGGGAGAGATCAGACTTCCTTCCTTCCACGACAGCGTGCCCTTTAAACAATTTCACTCTGACAAACCCTGTTACGTTCTGCTGTGTTTCTTTCAGAAATGCTTCTAGACCATCTCTGATTTGGGAGAACCACAGTCCGTCGTAGATGACTTCGGAAAGTTTTTTCTCAATAACCGGTTTGAAGTGTGCCACTTCTTTTGGAAGCGTCAGATCTTCTAGTTCTTTGTGGGATTGAATAAGGGTCATCGCACCCGGGCACTCGTAAACTTCTCTTGATTTGATGCCGACCATTCTGTTCTCCACATGATCGATTCTGCCGACGCCGTGTTTCCCGGCAACACTGTTCAGCTCCTGAATCAAATCATCCAGTTCATAGGTCGTACCGTTCAGGGCCACCGGTCTGCCCTGTTTGAATTCAATTTCCACTATGTCCGCTTCATCGGGTGTCTTTTCCAGAGGATTCGTTAATGCGTACGCACCTTCCGGAGGAGTCGTCCACGGATCTTCGAGAATGCCGCACTCATTACTTCTGCCCCATAAATTCTGGTCGACCGAATACGGATTGTCGAGGTCAATCGGGATCGGAATCTCATGCTGTTTCGCATATTCGATTTCTTCATCCCTGGACCAGCCCCAGCTTCTCACCGGCGCAAGAACTTCCAGTTCTGGATTAAGTGCCTGGATGGAAACCTCAAACCTAACCTGGTCGTTTCCTTTTCCGGTACAGCCGTGGGCTACCGCATCGGCATTGGTCTGTTCCGCGATTTCAACCAGTTTCTTGGAAATAAGAGGTCTGGAGAGAGCGGAAACAAGCGGATACTTCTGTTCGTATAATGTATGAGCCTGCATAGCCGGAAGGACAAATTCTTCGGCGAATTCTTTCGTTGCATCGACGGTATAGGATTGAACCGCTCCGACCTGCAGCGCTTTATTCTTTACAGACTCAAGATCATTTCCTTCTCCTACATCGAGACCTACCGCCACTACATCATATCCCTGATCCGCAAGCCACCGGATCGCTACAGATGTGTCGAGTCCCCCGGAATACGCCAAAACAACTTTCTTGTTCGCCATGTGTATGATTCCCTCCATCTTCAGGTGAATATTAATACTGAAGTTATTATTTTTATACATCGATGACCAAAAATAGGAGAGGCTGCCGCCTCACAATTCAAATCATCTGTCATTTCTATTTATCTGTTATCAATAACTTTAACAAGAGTTTTATGATTTTGCAATACTTATTCATAAAAAAGCATAAAAATTTATGAACCTGTATACATCAAACAGCTATTCATAAAAAGAAAAAAGACCGGAATTACAAGGAATCCTTGTTATTCACAGAGTCTTACTGCTGTGAACAGATTCTCTGTATTCCAGCTTTTTCACCCATCATGATACATTTTTATTCATTTTTCATTGAATCAATCGAAACCAAGTCTCATTGTATCTCTTGCAATCATCACTTCTTCATTGGTAGGGATGATGAGCACTTTGACCGGGGATCCATCTTTGTTTATGAAGGTTTCTTCCCCGCGGGTTTCATTTTTGGATTCATCGAGATGAATGCCCATAAAATCCAGCCCCTCGATAACCTCTTTGCGGACCGTGCTGCTGTTTTCTCCCACACCAGCTGTGAAAATGACAGCATCCAATCCGTTCATGCTTGCCGCATACGTGCCGATATACTTATGAATACGGGTTGTATAAATGTCGAGTGCTGTACGGGCTTTTTCGTCCCCTGCGTTTCTTTTCTGCTCGACATCGCGCAGGTCGCTCGATGCTCCGCTCACACCGAGAAGGCCGCTCTTTTTATTCAGCATGGTAATGACATCTCCGGCAGACTGTCCGGTTTTTTCCATCATATAGGGTATAAGCGCCGGGTCAATGTTGCCGGAGCGGGTGCCCATCGATGTTCCGGCGAGCGGGGTGAAGCCCATGGACGTGTCCACCGAGCGTCCGCCGTCAATGGCTGTAACACTTACTCCGTTTCCAATATGGCAGGAAACAAGCTTGAGATCTTCCTGCGGCTGTTCCAGAAGATCTGCTGCCCTCTGTCCGACGTACTTATGTGACGTCCCGTGAAATCCATATTTACGGATGCCGTATCGTTCGTAGTATTCATAAGGGACACTGTACATGTATCTGGATTTTGGCATCGTCTGATGAAACGCGGTATCAAACACGGCGACATCCGGTACGTTTGGCAGCATGTCCCGGAAGGCCCGGATACCCGTCAGATTTGCGGGATTATGCAGCGGAGCCAGTTCGCTGACCTCTTCGATGGCTTCCACCACGTCGTTTGTTATTTTGACGGAGTCCGCAAACTTTTCTCCTCCGTGAACGACGCGGTGGCCGACGCCTTCTATATCATCGAGGGAGTGAATAATCCGGTTGGCGGTCAGGCTGTCCAGCAGTTTTTTAACCGCCTCTTCATGGTCGGAAATATCGAGCTGTTCCTGGATTTCTTCTTCTCCCCATTCGATTTCCATTTCCGCTCCATCGAGTCCTATTCTTTCTATCTGGCCTTTGGCCGCCAGTTCTTCTTCAGGCATGCCGAGAAGCTGAAACTTAAGCGACGAACTCCCCGCATTCACTGCCATAATCATTGACATGGAAAACGCTCCTTTTACACTTCATTCTCATTTTCACTTTTTTCATTTAAACACCCGGATTTTCAAATTGCAAGGCAGCGGCCGGGTTTGCATCCATATTCAATACTTTCATCCAATTCAGACTTGTATGCGTTACAAAAGCAGCCGGGCTGGAACCCGGCTGCTTTTATAACAATCTTACGATGTGAAGCCTTCTTCCTTAAACCAGTTGTCCATCTGCTTCATCATATCGAGCAGCGCGTCCTGGTTGTTGAACGATGGCAGTTCGGCGAGCAGGGCCTGGCCGGGTTGTACAACGTTTGGCCCTTTTTTCTGAAGAAGCCAGATGCTTTTGCCGGCCTGGGTGTTTTTGAACATCGACGACGGCAGCTGAAGAAGACCCAGAATGACTGCTTCATCTTTAATGTAAGCGTGCAGCGCATCTGCCTGATCGCTTTCAAACATATAGTTTGGAATGAGCAGAACAAAGAAGCCGCCTGGTTTCACCTGCGTCATGCATTTTTCAATAAGCAGATGATGAACGTACGAATGTCCTTCCTGCGCCTGCAGCCGGAATTCTGCGGCAATGTCATCTTTCGGATAATAGCCGACAGGCAGATCAGACACAACAACATCTGCTTCCGGCGGAGCAAGCTGCTCAATACTGTCCTGGTGAAACAACTCCACGTCGTGTTCCTGCAGATTCGACAGGACATAGGCAACTTTAAGCAGCGTCTCATCGACTTCTGCCCCGTATGCCGCCGTATCTTTGGATACTTGGTTCAACACCGCGCTTAAGAGATTCGCTGTGCCGGCCGCCGGATCAAGCAACGCGAGATTTTCACGTTTGGAAGTCAGCTTTTCGACGATGTAGCCCATAAACATCGCGACTGCGTCCGGGGTCATCGCGTGATGGGGCTGAACCGCTTCTTTCATTCCTTTGATCACTGCCAGCTGAAATGCTTTCCGTATTTCCTCGCGTTTCATTTCTTCCGGCAGGTCTTGATCGAGTTTGTTCTGAAGCCGCTCTGCTTCTTGATCCGGGAGAGATTGAACAATACTGTGCTGAAATACGTTTTCGCCTGCTTCGGCGAGTGCTTCCAGATACGTCACATCGGTGTGCCGCTGAATCGATACCGCCATCTCATCTATTAAAACGTGTAGTTTTTCCACTCCTGTAGCTGGTTCCACTTTCTTACCGCCCTTTCTCGTTTCATGCATGTCTTTGGAAAGTATAGCAGAAATACCGCCGCGGTTAAAACGAGACGCAGAAAAGAGTCTGGGACAAAAGTAAAATAGTCGGAAGAAAACACGAATGTCTTGCGGCGTTGTTCAAGAGCCGCATAGCAGTGGAGCCAAAATGCTTCGGCTCCTGCTGAGAAAAGCACGAGTCACGGGTGCCCCGCAGGATGTGCGGTCAGGTCGGCGCCCGCACGTGACGTACTTCCACAGGCTAATGACGTTTAAGGGCGCACCGAGTACGCTAAAGTGTCTTATGAATCATTTGTGATGACGTTTTGAGGGACACCGGATGCTCTAAAGTGCCTCATGCATCATGCCTAACGACGTTTAAGGGGGAGGTGAACCCTCTAAAGTGCCTTATGGACTATTCCTCTCTCTTTTCATGCAGCGACGCAGGCTCTTTGTTTCCCGGCTGAACGCAGCCTGAATTCGTTCATGACGACGTTTACGGGGGTATGAAACCTTCTAAAGTGCTTTAGGAACTATTCATAATGACGTTTATGGGCACACCGGGCACTATAAAGTGTCTCAGGCGCCATGCCGAACGACGTTTAGGGGGGCGCCGAACTCCTTAAAGTGCCTTGGGACCCACTCCCAATGACATTCCGTCCACCCGTTTCCCACCCAACCTGAAGGATACAAACAAACGTCTCCATTTTCTACGAACCACCGTACATCCGCCCTGCATGGTTCTGCATCCGTACGGCCGGGTCCGTTGATTTCGACAAGCAGCTGATCCTTCAAAACCGGAGCCGCGATCCGTACCAGGGGCAAAGAAGACACGATGAGCCCCAGTGAATCGATGCCGCCCTTGTGCTATGGAGTAAAAACAAAGGATGCTGCCGCAGTAGTGTGTTTTAGAAACGAAAAATGCCGGACGTTTTGAAAAAAATCGTTCGGCATTCTTTATGTGATACAGGTTTTGTCCCAGACTCTTTATCTGTTTATTCCGCAGTTTTTGCTGCAGCGATTGCGGAATCATAGTCGGGATGGTTGGTCGCTTCCGGCACGTATTCCGCGTACGTGACTTCCCCTTTGCTGTTTACGACAAAGACAGCACGGGCGAGCAGGCGCATTTCTTCCATAGCTGTTCCGAAGTTCTGCCCGAAGGAGAGGTCACGATGGTCGGAAAGTACCTGAACGTTTTCAATTCCGGCGGCTCCGCACCATCTTTTCTGTGCAAACGGCAGGTCGCAGCTGATGGTGAGCACTTCCACTCCGTCCAGATTTGCAGCTTCTTCGTTAAAACGGCGTGTCTGCTGATCGCATACACCGGTATCAAGCGAAGGTACGACACTGATTAACCGCACGTTTCCTTTGGAGTCATTCAGAGTCACTTCGGACAAGTCGTTGGCAAGCACTGTGAAATCCGGTGCCTGATCCCCCTGTTTTACTTCGTTCCCCATCAGTGTCATTGGACTTCCTTTAAATGTTACTTCGGCCATGTTATCTTCCTCCTCTTCCAGTAATTATGTACACTTACATCGTACGCGTTTACGACCATTTTATCAATCATCACGGGATACTCCCCGCTGACGCAGAAAACCCGGTGGATTCATCCACCGGGTTTATATGTTAAATAGGCGGTTCCTCTTTGTTTTCTGCTGAACGGGACGAGGTTTCGGCGTTGGTTCCTTTCAGCATATCCTGGATTTTTTCCACGACCTGGGGCGTGAATTCCAGCAGTTTTTCATATAGGTGTGTATTTTCATCCAGATGCACCATATTAATACCTTTCGTCCCTACAATCAGAAAAGCGATCGGCGTGATGGAAACTCCACCGCCGCTCCCTCCGCCGAACGGATGTTCAAGAGCAGTCTCTGATGAATCTTTTCCATAAAACTCACTGCCGCCGGCGGCAAATCCAAAACCAACTTTTGTTACAGGAATGATGACACTGCCGTCCGGGGTTTCCACTGGATCGCCGACGATTGTATTAACATCCACCATTTCCTTTAAATTTTCCATGGCTGTCCTCATTAACCCTTGAATGGGATGATCCGTCATCAGGATGCTTCCTCCCTTCTTCTTTCATCTCTTGATTTTTTCCACAGGGCGAACACGTCTCCCCTGACATGTTTCACCACCCGAATGCCGGTAATGATAGCATGTCCCGCGCGGACGGTTACCATACATAAAAACTCGCTTTCAAACTTGCGGCGCTGAAATTCCGGAGACACAGACACGTCCGGCCTGCAGGTCATCTTCATGACAGCAGACAGCAGTCCTCCCGCCGTCTGCTTGACCGTCCAGGCCATTCCGGAAATAAAACCCGTCCACGCCGCATCTCCCGTTCCAAAGCGCGTGTTCCAGCGGAACTTTTTAATTTTCCATGTATGCAGAAACCGAAAGAGAAGCGGACGAAGGTGGTTTATATGACCCAGCCACATCTGCATGGAATCCCACTGGCTTTTCATTTCTTCCGGTGTTTCTTTCACTTTTCTTTCCTCTCCCTTTCCCATGCTGGATTCCGTCTTTTCCCGGGCGAGAATGGAACCAGTCTCTTCATCCAGTTCAAGCAGCGGCAGGTGAATGGTTTTATAAAAAACGTGCCATATGGTAACTGTTACATGAATATCCTGTTTTTGCTGCCTGTACTGAATATGGAGCGTTACGGTAATCGGTGTCGCTGCAGCAAGCAGACATAAGACAAAAAGCACCGCAGCCGCTCCAATAAGCCAATCCATATCTCCCGCCGCCTTTTATCGTTTTCTCTCTATTATGACCAATCATTTCCTGTTTTAATCATGCATAACATGAATCTTTTTGGTCAGCCGCCGTATCCAAAGGAATCCTTTCAATACGGCTCAGGTATAATGATAAAAAAACACTTCAACCATTTTTGTAATGGTCGAAGTGTTTTTTACACCAGAGAAATGGCTATTCTACATGAATCACACGGGTGTCCGCGATGGAATCGTGGACTCCTTCTTTCTGTGCGGTAAAACCAATAATGATATACAATACATTGGTTATCCAGACGCTTCGATGAATAAAGCGTCCGATAATTTCCCGGAACACAAGGTCCATCCAGCGGAGCGGAAGATGGTCTTTGCGGATAACGCGCAGGCCGAATACCATTTTACCGAGCGTCTGGGTGCGCCATTTCGTCATCAGCAGGAAATAAAGGTATGCCGTCAACGCGCTCAGCACACCCTGCAGTGTAAACCACCCGAGTACCGACATGGTTTCCGCTCCGGAGAACCAAAGCGGGCTGATAAGCAGTCCGTTTAAACTGAACACGATAAGAAGGTCCAGAAGATACGCCCACAACCTCATCCAGAAGCCGGCATATCTTACAGACGGGGGATCTTCCCGGGTGTCATCCAGAGAATGATCCCGGTTTTCTTCTGTATATTCCCGTTGTTCCTCATGTTGATCGGAATAATTGTCCATCGGACTCCCTCCTATTTTGTATACAGATACATCGCTCTCGGAGAATTGGAATCCATCAGCATATCCTTGATGCCAAGCAGATCTGTATCTTCAAGAATCAGACTTCTCGCCGACGAGCCGAGAAATTGATTGAAACTAAATGCATTCGACTGATAGCGGACCACTGTCGGATTGTTTATTCCTTCTTCTTCTTTCATTAGTGAAATGGTATCATCCAGGCTTCCCAGCTCATCCACCAGACCTAGTTCCTGTGCCTGCTCGCCTGAATAAATACGACCATCCCCGATGTCACGCACCTCTTCTTCCGACATGCCCCGTCCGTTTGCAATCACGGAAACAAAATCCTGGTAGAAATCGTCCACAAGCCGCTGTAAAATCTGCTGTTCATTTTCGGTCATGTCCCGGCTTCCGGACATAATATCTTTATATTGACCGCTTTTGATAGTCTGAAAATCAATACCGAGATCTTCTGCGAGCGCGGAGTAATTGACACTCTGCATGATGACACCAATCGATCCGGTAACAGTGGCGGGATGAGCGACAATGTTATCCGCAGGAGCGGCAATGTAATAACCGCCGGACGCTGCCGTATTACCCATGGACACATAGACAGGCTTTTCTGTTTCTTCCTGGATGTTTACAATCTTGTCATGAATTTCATCACTTTCGACAACACCGCCCCCCGGTGTGTTCACTTCCAGAATAATTCCTTTTACAGAGTTGTTTTCTCCTGCACTTTCCAGCGTGCGGAGAAACTGCTGGTGATTATAGGTACCTGTACTCATGAGGCCGGACGTTCCGCCTGTATCCTGGATTGTCCCCTGCAGCTTGATGACCGCTATTTTGTTGTTTCCTCCCTGTTCCATCACTTTTTGCTGTGCATTGTTTGCACTTCCGGATACGACGTTTTCCATGTTTGCTGTAGCGAGTGATCCCGCAAACTGAAAACCGATGGAAACAACAAACAATAGAGCTGCGATTCCTAAAGCGACCCAGCGTTTGGCATTCAATGTGATAACCTCCCTTTATGTAGTAAGCGTTCCATATTGCACCGTGTCATCCACAACGACAGCCTTTACCGCCGTGGTTACAATCTCATCCAGCGGTACATGGAAAATGTCTTTTTCCAGTATCGTAAAATCAGCCCGGAATCCAGGAGCGATCATACCATACTCTTTTTCTGCGGATACAGCTTTGGCGCTCCCTGTTGTATACAGCTGCACCGCTTCAAACCGACTCAGTTTTTGGTCCGGGAGCCATCCATCGTGGGACTCTTCCGGGTTGCGGCGCGCTATGGCGGCGTGGATTCCTTCAAGTGGAGAAACAGGTTCAATCGGCGCATCGGAGCTTCCCGCACAGTAGAGCCCTGCCTCCAGCAGCGTTTTCCAGGCGAACGACCAGCGCAGGCGCTCTTCTCCCAGTCTTTCCTGTACCCACGGGAAATCAGAAACAACAAAACGGGGCTGCAGGTCGAACACGACATTCATATGCTGCAGACGTTCCACAAGATCCGGCGGTGTGACCTGCCCGTGTATCAAGCGGTCTCTTGTACCAGCGGGCGGAGGGTTTTTCCCGAGCACCTCCACCGTGTATTTCAATGCAGCATCACCAATGACGTGAACGGCTGCCGGCATCCCTTTCTCCCTGGCTTTTTTCACGATGCTTTCCATTTCTTCTTTTGGCGTTACAGCTACGCCGCAGGTTTCCGGAGCATCATTATACGGTTTTTGTAAAAGAGCTGTCCGCCCGCCGAGTGCCCCATCTGCAAAAATTTTTACAGCACCAAAAGAAAGGGAGTCGTTCGCCGGTCCGAAACGAAAACCTTCGTCATGCATAACATCAAGCACTTCATGGTGAACGAGCAGGTTCGTTCGAAACTTCAGTGTATCATGATCTATCAAATCCTGGAAGATCCGAAACGTTCGTTGAAATCCGCCGTAGTAGTTCAAATCTTCTGTGTGTCCACCTGTCAGACCTTTACTGAGCATGTTCCGAACCGCTTCCCGGAGTGCTTCCTGGAGCTGTTCGTCACGCACCGGAGGCATCATCTGCCTCACGGTATCAACAGCGGTGTCGAGAAGATAGCCTGTCGGCTGCCCCTTCTCATCACGGACAATGATTCCTCCCGGCGGGTCAGGCGTTTCCTCTGTAATACCGGCCAGGTGCAGCGCTTTTGAATTGACCAGAGCCGCGTGCCGGCATATTCGTGTTAACAGTACAGGGTGATCGCCTGCGATAGCATCCAGTTCCGAACGGTGAAAGATTTTACGGTCCGTAAAATTGTTTTCGTTCCATCCTTCTCCTGTCAGCCACTGCTTTGGTGCCAGCCGGGTCTTTTTATCCTGAAGGGCCTGCTTCATTTCCGCCGCCGACTGCATCCCGGAAAAATCAAGACTCATCAGCGTTTCTCCCATTCCAAGCATATGTAAATGGCTGTCCTGAAAACCGGGATACATCGAAGCCCCCTGCAGATCCATTTCTTCGTCCGGCGCATAGTCCTGCCGGAGTTTTGAAACAGAACCGGTATCGGCCACTCTCCCATTTTCCGTATAGACCGCATCTACGGTTTTGTTTTCGGCTGTCATGGTATAAATGGTGCCGTTAAACCATATTGTTCCCATCCGCTGCTTTCCGCCTTTCCATCTATAATACGTACAGCACAGCTCAATGTTTCAACCTTTTCTGAAAAAAATCGGTAAAGTCCCTCTCCTTGAAAAGAGAGGGCTTTGAACTAGAGGAGCGAGTCCATATCTTTTTCTGTTTCTCCCGGCTCTCCGCCGAAAGTGAGTACTTCCGTGTTTGCCACGGCTTCCTCCACATACGGCTGAAAATCCAATCCTTTCTCAAACCGCGCAGCTTTTTCCCGGCGTGGTCTCGTAACGGATTCGGAAGGTAGAAATATCGTACAGCAGTCCTCATATGGACGGATCGAAATAGAATAGGTGCCGATTCTTTCTGATATATCCATGACTTCCTGTTTGTCCATCGTCACAAGCGGCCGCAGAATAGGCATGTTGGTCACTTCGTTGATCGTATACATGCTTTCAAGGGTCTGGGATGCGACCTGGCCCAGACTCTCCCCGTTTGCCAGCGCCAGCACCCCGCGGTCCGAGGCGATTTTTTCTGTGATACGAAGCATCATCCGGCGCATGATTGTCATCGAATAGTTGGAAGGGATGGAGGAATGAATCGCTTTTTGAAGTTCCGTGAAAGGAACAACATGAAGTGTCACCGGACCGCCGAACGTGGTGAGCACTTTGGTCAGATCCTCCACTTTTTTCCGCGCCCGCTCATTTGTATAAGGCGGGCTGTGGAAATGGACCGCTTCAAGCTCCGCTCCTCTTTTCATCGACAGATACCCGGCTACCGGACTGTCTATGCCTCCGGAGAGCATGAGCATCACGCTGCCTGCTGTCCCTACCGGAAGTCCGCCGGCTCCTTCCATACGTCCGCATGTAATATACGTTCCCTGCTCACGGATTTCCACATTGATTTCCACATCCGGATGGTGAACATCCACGAAAGTCTCTTCTGTATTTTTGAGAATATGGCTTCCAATCATCGGATTTACGTCCTGCGAAGAAATCGGAAACGGTTTATAGGACCTTCGTGCGTTCACTTTAAACGTTTGTTTATCTCCGTCATGATGAAGAAAGGCCTGCAGCGCTGTTTCCTTTATGTCTTCAATATCATTGGATGCCCGCATCGCCGGACTGAATGAAGAAATGCCGAAAACATGGCGCAGCGGCTCCATGACTTCTTCCAGCGGTTCGCCATTCAGTTCAATCAACGTACGTCCAAAGGTGCGTTTCACGTTTGTGCGCGGATGCCCCTGCAGGGCAAAACGGATGTTTCGGGCAAGTGTTTGTTCAAATTTTGTTCTGTTTTTCCCTTTGAGCGCCAATTCACCGTATCTAACTAAAATGTGATTATATTCCATCATTTTTTCTCTCCCATTACCTGCATCATGTCTGATACAGCTTTGTGCAGCGTACGGACAAATTCTTCGACTTCCCAATCCTCTGTGTCATGGGAAAAACTTACCCGCACCGCGCTGGATGCGCGTTCTGTACCAAGTCCCGCCGCAAGTAGTAAAGGACTTGGCTCCTGAAGCTTTGAAGCACAGGCGGATTTTGTCGATACATGAATGTTGTTTCTTGTCAGCTCCTGAACAAGTACTTCCGGTTTCATACCGGGAAACGACACATTCACAATATGCGGGGCGGAACCTGTCTTTGGTGTGTTGACGACTGCGCCTTCGAGTTTGTGAAGATGCTGAATGAGGTGTTGTTTCAGATCCTCAAGCCGCCCATTCTGCTGCTGCCGTTCGTTATCGGACAGACGCAGTGCTTTAGCCAGTGCCGTTATACCCGGGACATTTTCCGTTCCCGCTCTGAACTGCTGCTCCTGGCTGCCTCCATGCAAAAGAGGAGACAAGGCGGTTCCCCGGCGCACAAACAATGCGCCCGTTCCTTTCAGTCCATGAATTTTATGCCCCGAAATAGTACACAAATCCACATCCTGAAGATCCAACGGCACATGTCCTGCCCCCTGCACATGATCCGTATGAAAAAACAGTTTCGGGTACGCCTTTAAGGCACGTGCTGTATCTTCCACCGGATTGATGGTTCCCAATTCGTTGTTCACATGAATAATGGATACGAGAATAGTGTCTTCCCGTACAGCTTCCAGGACGTCTTCCACCTGCACCCGGCCTTCCTCGTCCACATCGACATACGTAACATCGAATCCAAAATATTCCAGTTCCTGGAAGGCCTGCGTGACGGAAGGGTGTTCCGCCGATGACGTAATCAGGTGATTTCCGCGTTCTTTATGCTCTACAGCAATCCCTTTAATGGCAGTATTATTGCTTTCCGTTCCGCCGGAAGTAAAAACAATCTCTTCCGTATTAACATTCAAAATACCTGCCACGGACGCCCTTCCTTTGTTCAAAAGGGTTTCTGCTTCAACTCCCGGGTGATGAAGGGAAGAGGGATTGCCGAAATAGTCCGATGCCGCCCTGTAATAGGCATCCAATACTTCCGGCCACGGTTTTGTTGTCGCACTGTTGTCCAGATAAACCATTGGACCCCCTCCTTTTTTATATGATATATCGATTTGATTTAACAGAATACAACAACTTATCTTATCACATATTGTTAACCAAGAAAAATGCGTGATAAAGTTTCAAACGATGAACGCCGTCTTCCCTCACAAAAAAACTGCCCTGTTTCAAGGGCAGTTTTTTTATTTATTCTTCTATTCTCTGCAGAAGCTCATCCACAGAAATGCTCTTTTCTTCCGGTCCTAACGATATGGCATTCGACTTTCTTGCGCTTTGCTTCCAGTCAGATTCCGATGACGAAACGGCCCGGCTTTCCAGTGATTTATTATTTTCTGTATCCGCGGCTGGAGTTTGACGTGCTGTTCTGCTATTTTCCGTTTCTTTCCCGTCGGAATCCGTTTTATTGTTCTCCGGCGTTTTCTCTTCAGCGGGCGGATCAACACCTAAAGCCTCATCGAGGTCGGCCGCAAGTTCTTCGGTCGTTCGTTCTTTCTGCGTGCCGGTTTCTTCTGTATTAAATAGAAACATGGCTCCTGCCGCCCCGGTAACCGCTAAACATATCATCACAACTGTCCCCAGCATGTAAATGGGCTTCAACGTCCGCCCTCCTTTCGCACAAGACGATTGTATCATATCCATCTTGGATTAAAAAGGACTTTTGTTTTATTTCCAGAAATAAAACAACTATTTACTGGTTATAAATACCCGTTTAATGCATTTCCAGCTTCTGCATTGCATTGGGTTCTTTCCGCTCCACTGCCTGTACAGCCGCGTTAACCGCCTCATCATAATAGCCTTTTTTAAAGAGGGACTCCGCCTCTATTAATGCGTTATGAATGACTTCCGAACTGCTTCTGTGCCGATTTCCAAGCTGAATGGCTCTTTCCGCCAAATGTGCCTGATCAATCGTAGCATGCAGCTGCTGATGAACTTTTTGAACATAATGCTCGGCATCCTCTACCGAAGCATTGACTCTTCCCATTTCCACCGGTGATTCCTCCAGGTTGGATGCTGCCGCGTTCAGCCGTTCTCCGGCTGCATCCATTTCATTCAACAGACTGGATGGGACTTTCGGTAGATATGAACGCTCAAGTGTCATCCGGTCCCGCAGAAGCTGCCTGCGCAGCGTCCGCAGGGTTTCAAGAGCTTTTAGTTCATCTTTGCGGAGCGTGTGGAGTTTCTCTTTGGAACGACGGATACTCTGGTCAATACCTGCTATATCTTTTTTCAGCTGTTCGAGATTTTTTTTCAGACCGGTAAAAGGCTGTTTTTGGTTTTCCTGAACATCCTGGAACACCCGCCATTCTTTCAGGGCTTCCTGAATGGACGTTTCCACCTTTTCCTGCCTCTTCTGTTCGTCCTCAGGAATCCGGTAGCTTCGTTCCACTTTCCTCCGTTCCTCGCCTAGTGAAGAGGCCTGTTCTTCCAGGCGTGTCAGCTCTTCCCGTGTTTCAGGAGCATTTTCTTCCACGAAACGCCGGGCTTCGACCTCTTTTTCCAGGGAGTCGTACGTTTCTTCAATGAATGTCCGGATTTCATCAAGTCGTTCCTGCACCCTTTCCAATTCAAGGTTTTCCACAGCTTTTTTCAGTTCCGGAAGTTCTTCCCTGATGCTTTTGACTTTATCCCGGATGTCATAATGACTGAGAATATACCCTTCCTGCTCCATTTCCTGTACACCGTTCTCCAGTTCTGTACATTCGGCGCAAATATCTGTTTCAATATCCACAAGCAGTCCCGGCACCGTACTCATATTAAGTTCTTCCTGCTTCAGTTCAGTGTGAACCCGGCTTAAAATCTGATTCGCTTTTGTATAGTTTCCAGCGTCTCTTTCTTCCTGAAACTCCGTGAAGGCGGCTTCCATTTCCTTCAATTTCCTTTCGAAGACAGGAGCAGTACTGCCGAGAGAGAGACGGTTCTCTGCAAGATGCCCCTGCAGCTTCCCGAACATTTCACGGTTTTCTGTAATACCGCTGCGGTTTTCTTCTTCGCTATGTATGAGCTGTTCCACTTCACGGAAGATTTTTTGAATATGGGCATCCATATCCTGAAGCTGGTTGTCGACGCCTTCAATAAGCACGCGCGCTTTACCAAAACGGTATCTGTTTGCCCGTTCTTCAATATCAAAAAGGGCTTCCTCAATGTCAGGAAGATGTCTGCCAAGAATGTCATCCCACTCTTTACGCCATTCTTCGAATTTTTCCTCCGTCTCCCCGGACATTTTCAGATCTTTCACTTTTGCTATTTCATCAGCAACCGGCTTGTTCGATATTTCCGATTTCCACTTTTCCAGCCGGTCCACACTTTTGTAAATGCTGCGGCGGGAAACTGCTCCATAGATAATAACAGCCGCCGTAACCAAAACTGCCGCTATAATGACGTAGTATACCATGAGTCTTCACTCCAGTTTGCGCACACTTTTCTGTATTTTTCGTCAGGACTCGTCCATTTTCCTGCTTAATGAGACAAAATATTCACTCCGGCACAGGGCGTGCGCGGATGACTTCCTAATGGAAATTATCATTCCATTTTCGTATTTTTTATGAGAAAGGTACCTTTATGATAACATGGAAATACTTATCATGTGGGAGAAGTTTAAATAAAATTAAAAATCAATGGAAAATGGATGGAGGAGAGGAGATGCACATCACACGCGACGGTCATATTCATACGCCTTTCTGCCCGCACGGTTCGACAGATTCGTTTCATGCGTATATCGAGCGTGCTTTGAAGGAGGAGCTTGAGACCATCACTTTCACAGAGCATGCACCGCTTCCGGAAGGATTCACAGATCCTGTGCCGGATAAAGACAGCGCGATGGCAGCGGTTGATCTCGAACAATATATCGAAACGATCAATGAATTGAAAAAAGAGTACCGCAGCGATATCACGATATTAACTGGACTGGAAATCGATTATATCAAAGGGTTTGATGCCAGTACGAAAGCGATGATGAACGAGATCGGTCCTTACCTGGATGACAGTATTTTATCCGTTCACTTTCTGCACGCGGCTGATTCCTGGTTTTGTATCGACTACAGTGCCGGCATGTTTGCAGCCTTTGTCGAGGCAGCCGACTCTCTGGAGAATGCCGTGAATCTCTACTACGACACCGTTCTCCACTCGATAGAAAGCGATCTTGGACCTTATAAACCAAGGCGCCTGGGCCATATGACACTTATAAAAAAGTTCCAGAAAAAATTCCCGTCAATAAATACCGCTTCTTATACCGGAGAGGTGCTGGATGCAGTCCGCCGCTGTGATATGACGCTTGATTTCAACGGTGCCGGCTTCGCAAAAACCTGGTGCCGCGAACCTTACCCGGATCTTAATACAGCAAGGGAAGCATCGAAAAGGGGCATCCCTCTTATATACGGATCCGACGCCCATCAGGCTCTGGATATGATGCAGGGGGCAGAAACCATTACGGCTCTTTAATAATCAAAGATGGACCGGACGGGGACGTTTCTGCTCTGTATGTCCCGGCGTCACAAGTGCACTGTACATCCAGTTCCTGATTTCTTTCAGGTACAGTATTACAAAGGGTGCCTGCTGGGGCTGCATGTGAAACACTTCCCGTACGTACTGATGATGCAGAAAAGGCATCAATATCATACTGCGGAAATGCATGATGGTCCAATGAGACACCCCGGGGTGAAATACACCTTCTTTCACCCCATCCTGCAGTACAACCGAATAAAGGTGCTTTTCCTTCATCAAATAGGTGGAAGTGAGTTCCCGGATAAGCATCGAATCCAGCGTCATTTCGCGGAGAACAAAACGCGCCCGCTGGTGATGCTGCTGCATATAAAGCAGAATGTGCTCCGCCATATCCATCATCCGCTCAAACGCATTTTTCCCTTCACGGATTGATATGTCCTCCAAATGGGCCATGTATCCTTCCAGAAAATCAACGACGAGCGCTTCAAGAAGCCCCTGTTTCCCTCCAAAATAGTAAGAAATGAGGGATAGATTGACACCTGTCCGCCCTGCAATGTCCCGCACGGATGTGCCGTCAAATCCCCTGTTGGTGAACAACACAGCCGCTTCCTGAATAATTCTGCCGCGGGTGTCTGCCATCTGCGTCATTTCGTTCCTCCTTTTGCTTTTCTTCCTGTTCCGGCCGGCTGTAGTATATCTTCCGCATGCGGTCCTTGTTCTCCTTTAAAAACATGTCGACATTTCCCATTGTATTTTGCAGTCATTATGAAAAGACGGTGCCGGAGCGTTTATGCTATACTCCTTTTTGAAAAAGTGTTTCGAAGGAGGTAGACCTATGTTTGAACCCGTTTCCTATCAAGGAACGCAGAAGGACCATTTTGACATGCTGCGTAAACAGCTCCTTTCCCTGATTGAAGAAGAAACAGACAGAACGGCAAATCTTGCCAACGCTTCTGCACTGCTTCATCAGTTTTTGGAGAATGTAAACTGGACAGGGATTTATCTATATCATGAGGAAGACGAAGAACTTGTGCTGGGACCTTTTCAGGGGCTGCCGGCCTGCATACGGATTCCGTTTGAAAAGGGTGTGTGCGGAACGAGTGCTTCAGAAAAACGCACCGTCCGGGTGGATGATGTGAACAGCTTCCCCGGTCATATTGCCTGCGATGCTGCATCCCGATCCGAGATTGTGGTTCCTCTTCTCAAAGACGGCCATCTTATCGGTGTTCTCGATATTGACAGCCCCGTCTACAACCGGTTCAGCGAAGAAGACCAGCAATTCCTCGAGCAATTCGCCGCAGCACTTACAACGCATCTCTAAACAAACAGAACAGATAATTTCAAAAGAGCCAAATAGGGATTCGCTGACATATAAGCAGGCGTTTTTTCTTGGGTGCAAAACGGCGGCGCTTTCAGAGCGGACCGGCTCCCTAGACACTATAACAACTGCTGCTGCCCTTAGTGTCCACGTAAGCGGGATCGGTGGACTCTGGAACTCCTCCACCGGCCGATAGTGTCCACGGATTTTTACCGGCATCCACTATCATCTGATTACAGCGGCCTAATGTCCCCCAAACAGTGATCCGCGGACACTATACCTTTATTTTTCGGTGTTAGTGTCCACGGTCCGATGACTGACAGCCGGCCGCTGCCTCGCTCTGGTATACCCGGCATGCGCTGCAGACGGACGCCTTTTTCGCTTCCGCCCTTGGTTACATGCGCTGTATCATAGAAAAAAATCCCGAACGATCCCCTTAAGGATCGTTCGGGATTTTTGTTCTGCCTATGCTGAATGTTCGGTTTTTCCTCACCGTTATTCTTTGTTGCCCCAGTCTCGTTTTCATATTTCATATACTACTTGATTTTTTCCTTCACGCTTTGCGCGGTACAATGCCTGGTCAGCACTTAGGAACAGGTCATGGAGCGTGGTCTCCCCACCGCTGATCCATGATGATGCGCCGCATGATATCGTGACAGAGGGGTAGGAAGCGGTCTCCACATGCCTGACAATGCGGTCCGCTACTTTCCGTCCTGCTTCCAAAGAGGTCTGCGGGAGGTAAACAGCCAGTTCTTCGCCTCCCCATCTTGCCGCGGTATCCTGTGATCGTATATTCTGCTCCATAATTTCGCCTACCTGAACAATGAGACTATCTCCGGTCTGGTGGCCGAAATTGTCATTGATACTCTTGAAATTATCAATATCAAAAAGAAGAAATGTCCCCTGGTTTTCCTTATTAAGGGAGTCACTCATCTGCTGCTCCAGGTACCTTCTCGAATGCAGTTTGGTCAAGTGATCTGTGATGACAAGTTTTTCAAGTTTCTCATGAAGCACCGCATTCATAAACGCGAGGGTAGAGTGATGAACGAGAGACTGCAGCAGTTTGAACTGATGAAAGGTGAACGTTTTTGGTTCGATGCCGAGAACAATGACCGCCCCTTTCAGTTCATCGCTCTGCTTCATCGGAACAGCCATCATGGAACGGAAACCATCGAAATGGTACGACGGTTCTTCCAAAAGATCTCCAGTGAACACCGCTTCATGATTACGTTCAAAATAATCCATCACTCGAAAAATGGTCTCCATCCGCTCCGGTGCCTGAAAATACTCATCGTTCAGCATCCTCAGATTACGAACATCATCCATCAAAATGTAACCCTGCCTGCTCTCAGGTATAAACTTTTCAATCTGTCTCTGCATGCTCTCCACGGTTTCCTCAAATTTTCTTGTGGAATTGAGAAAGTGGGATGTTTCGTTAATCAGCTGCAGATCTTTTATCAATGTGCGCGACTGCTGGTACAGCTCCGCATTTTCCAGCGCACTTCCGCCTGTGTCGGTCAGCGTTTTAATATAATCCCGTTCCTTTTCATCCTCGACAAGCTGCTGCCCGGCTTCCATGCTCAATACACCATAAACCCCCTGTTTACCGAGCAACGGTATATAAAGAACAGATATTCCTTCTTTTTCTGTATCCGCTGTCTGGATCTGTCCGAGCAGGTATGTCTGCTGCATTTTTTCGTTGATGTTCTGAAAACCAAAGGAGCAGTCAATATGCCCCATATCTGAGTGAACCTCCCAGTCCTGGGCGAGATGAAGCGCGATGCGGCTATCGGGATAGATGAATTCAAGAGCCTGTACTATTTCTTTCAGTACAGCCGCCGCCTTCATCGAAGAATGGAATTTCTTTGTTACCTGCACCATCAGGGCGTAACGCTTATCTTTCTCTTTACCGATGCGATACTGCTCCTGAAGCCTGCGCTTCAAGAAAGGAATCAGCCCGCTGAGAAAAAAATATAGTCCTGTGCTATTTGGTTGATCCCGGTTAATAATTGCTCCGGCGGTCCAAAAACGCTCCTCAATCTGAAACAGTTTTTCTTCCTTAAATGTTTCTGTTTTTTCCGGAAGGGTTCCATCGGTGTAAGCAGATACTGTTTCGCCATGGTCATTCTTTAAAAAAAGAGTGCAGGGGCCAAACAGGTCCCTGACTTCCTTCGTGTCCAGAATATCTTCCCACATCCTCCGGTATTGCGCTGTTTCGTCCGATGATAATTCTATATTTTTCATATTTTCACACCACCGCCTGCGTTTTTTCCCCTGAATATTTCCGATCCCCTCAACCTTATTTGAACCGTCTGTAATATTTGATTCTTTATACCTGTGACTTATTTATATACTGCATTATAACTTATTTTTATTAAAATTTCTGTGATTTTTTTCAATTTATTAAAATTATCTTACCAGTGTTTATTTGACGGTATTTATGTTGACTTCAGCTGCACAAAAATATATAATTGCTTTTGTGTTAAAAGACAGCCCGGACATACTTGATGTGTGCACCCTTGTCATTTTGTTCCTTGCATCCGCGGCTGAAGAGACGATGCAAGGTGTATTGCGTACCCCCTAGCTGTCGGGGCGAAGATACATGAAAACAAAATGAGCATGTCAGGAGATTGTCAATGGTCTTCTTTTTCCAATACTTTTTAAAAATAAAAGGAGGCGCTCTTGTATGGCACGTTATACAGGACCTACTTGGAAAAAATCGCGTCGTTTCGGCGTATCGCTGAGCGGCACTGGTAAAGAACTCGAAAAACGCCCGTATCCTCCGGGTGAACACGGACCGACCCAGCGTCGGAAGCTTTCCGAATACGGCGAGCAGCTCCAGGAAAAACAAAAGCTCCGTTACATGTACGGACTTAATGAAAAGCAGTTTCTCCGCACGTTTAAACAGGCAGGTAATCTGCCGGGCGTACACGGTGAAAACTTCCTTATTCTTCTGGAATCCCGTCTTGATAATATCGTGTACCGTCTCGGACTTTCCCGCACCCGTAAAGGTGCCCGTCAGCTCGTGACACACGGTCATATCACGGTAGACGGCGGCCGGGTCGACGTACCTTCCTACCGCCTGAAACCAGGACAGACGATCAGCGTACGTGAAAAGTCCCAGAATCTCTCGGTTATCAATGACGCTCTGGAAGCAAGCAGTTTTGTGCCGGAATTTCTTAACTTCGATGAAGATAAAAAAGAAGGCACATACACCCGCTACCCGGAACGCTCCGAACTTCCATCCGAAATCACCGAAGCGCTTATCGTTGAGTTCTATTCCCGGTAATCGCTGCAGTTTGCGGGATACTATTCAAAAACCCCCGGAATGTTGGAATACAACATTCCGGGGGTTTTTCATTATCCGTCTTTCTGAAACAGCAACATCGTGTTTCATTATAAGTAAAATACGTTGACTTTTGCAGCGAGGCTTGATATGTTTCATTCCGACTAAATAGATAAGATTAAAAGGGAGGTATAGAAATGCCGGAAAATAAAGATAGTATTTCCAGGCCTCGAAAGTTTTTATTTCGTATTCTGGATGGCATTGAGTGGATTGGAAACAAACTTCCCTCTCCCCTATTACTGTTTGCCATATTAGCACTTATTGTTATTGTCATTTCCGGAATTTTTTCAGGAGTATCTGTTACGAATCCTACAACATCCGAGGTTGTAGAAGTCAAAAATCTTTTAAGCGTCAGCGGGCTGGAGTACATATTCAGCAGTGCTGTGGATAACTTCATTGGTTTCGCTCCACTCGGGGCTGTCCTTGTTACGATGCTTGGTATCGGTCTCGCTGAACAAACCGGACTGATTCATTCTACATTAAGAGGCGTTGTTTTCAGCGTTCCAAACCGCCTGTTAACGGCAGCTCTTGTATTCGCAGGTGTGATGTCCAGTCTTGCTGTCAACGCCGGGTATGTTGTCCTCCCGCCTCTGGGAGCTGTGTTGTTCCTTGGGTTGGGCCGGCATCCGCTGGCTGGTCTGGCTGCAGCATTCGCCGGAGTGTCCGGAGGATTCGGTGCGAATCTGGCGCTCACATCTACAGATGCGATTCTTCAGGAACTGACCGCGGAAGCAGCGCAAACAATTGATCCTGCGTATGCGGAGACGATAACCGTGACGATGAACTACTTCTTCGCCGCGGCATCCGTGCTCCTTATTACGTTCATCGGCACGATTGTTACCGACAAAATCGTGGGACCCCGTCTTGGAAAATACAGCGGCGGAGCGCAGGAAGATTTAGAGAAGCTGACGTCCCAGGAGAAACGCGGGATGCGGTTTGCCGGTATCGGCTTTATTGTAACATTCGCCGTTATGGTTTATCTGTCTCTCGGCCCTCTCCGTGGAGATGGCGCATATATAGATTCTCCGTTTTTCAACGCTCTCGTCTTTGTGATTTTTATTTTGTTCTTTGTCCCGGGTCTTATTTACGGTATCGTATCGAAAGAAATACGAAATGATAAGGACCTGACGACGTTACTCGGAAAAACGATGGCGAGTATGAGCGGCTACATTGCGTTGGCTTTCACAGCCGGGCAGTTCATCGCGTATTTCCGTGAAACAAATCTTGGAACGGTTATTGCGTTCAACGGAGCAGAATTTTTACAGGACACGGGCTTCGACGGCATTAATTTGATCCTCACTTTCATGGGGATTACGATGATCGTCAACTTCTTCATTGGAAGTTCTTCGGCCAAGTGGACTATTTTAGCGCCGGTATTTGTTCCCATTATGATGAACCTTAATTACTCACCGGAATTCACGACATTGTTATACAGAATCTCAGACTCGGTCACAAATATGATTACACCGCTGCTTTTGTACTTTCCTGTTATTATCGCCTTTGCCCAGCGTTACGATAAAAAAGTCGGCATTGGTACGTTAATTGCCATGATGATTCCGTATTCCATCGCTTTTCTTGCAGGGTGGCTGGTCCTTCTTCTCATCTGGGTACTGCTCGGCATTCCGGTCGGCCCAGGCGCCCCTATTTACTATTAGTTTTCTGCCGCGGTACCTTTTTCGGCATTATTTCGGCGGAACGCGGGCGTTTATCGGCGGTTTCCATCGATTTATCAGCGGTTCAGCCATGTTTACCGGCGGAATTGCTGCGGAGCATAAAAACGAAGCTGCCCCCTTTTTCAAAGAGGCAGCTTCGTTTTTTTATGCAAATTGGATGAGAAAATACTTTTTCTTGCCGCGGCGGATGACGGTGAAAGATCCGTCGATTTTATCTTCGTCTCCCACGACTTTATCCAGATCCTGACACCGGTCTCCGTTAATATAGACCGCGCCGTTTGAGATATCTTCCCGCGCCTGTCTTTTGGAGGATGCAATGCCTGCCTGGATCAGCAGGTCAATCAGTCCCGCTTCGTTTTCTTCGATCGTATGCCCCGGTACATCTTTAAAGCCCTGCTGAATTTCTTCAGCGCTTAAGCGTTTGATATCCCCGTCTTTTCCAAACAAGGCCGCCGAAATATTCTGTGCCTGCTTCAGCGCTTCCTCTCCATGTACAAACGTTGTCACTTCTTCGGCAAGACGGCGCTGGGCGGCGCGTTCTTCCGGCCGGTTCTCAAGCTCCTGCTCATAGATGGCTATTTCGGACTGCGGCAGAAACGTGAAATAATGGAGAAATTTGATCACATCTCTGTCGTCTGTGTTAATCAGGAACTGATAGAACTCGTACGGCGATGTTTTTTCGGGATCGAGCCATACGGCACCACCTTCGGATTTGCCGAATTTCTCACCGTCAGCCTTTGTAACGAGCGGAATCGTGAACCCGTACACTTCTGGCTGCTCCCCTTCTTCTCCGCCCTTCATCCGGCGGATAAGTTCAAGCCCGGCCGTAATATTGCCCCATTGATCACTGCCGCCAATCTGCAGCTGACAGTGTTTTTCTTCATGCAGGTGGTAAAAATCAAGCGACTGCAGAATCTGATAGCTGAATTCCGTGAACGATATGCCGGACTGAATTCTTGAATCCACCGACTCTTTGGACATCATATAGTTCAGACTGAAATGCTTGCCGACATCACGCAAAAAGGTAGTTATCGACATTTGTCCGATCCAATCGTAGTTATTCACAACTTCCGCCCGTCTGCCGCCTGAAAAATCCAGGTATTTCTCCAGCTGGCCGCGAATCCGGTCAGTGTACATCTGTACGACATCTTCTTCATTCAGTGTCCGCTCTGCTTTCTTTCCGCTCGGGTCCCCGATGAGTCCGGTCGCTCCTCCCACGAGAGCCAGCGGTTGATGCCCGGCAAGCTGAAAACGGCGCAGCGAAATAATCGTCAGCAGGTGGCCGACATGAAGACTGTCACCAGTCGGATCAAACCCGCAGTAAAGGGTGACCTGTTTCTCACGCAGCAGCTTCTGCAGCCCTTCTTCATCGGTAACCTGGTTCACAAGACCTCTTGCCTTTAAGTCCTCAAAAATATCCATAGTTCCTTCTCCTTCATGTCAGAATAAAAAACGCCCCTCCCGTGCTGTACGGAAGGGACGATAGTCATCGCGGTACCACCCTTGTTGAAAGCCGTTGCTTTCCACTTCATATCAATAACGGTAAAAACCGTCCCATTCAAAAATGGGAAAGGCTCCAGCACGTAATTCGCTGTATTCTTTGTACCGGCTCGCAGCGGCCGCCGGCTCTCTGCCTGCAGGGAGAATAAAGCTACTTCATACTTTCCATGCCTGTTATACAATATATAGACTATCTTTCTTTTACCATACCTTTTTTTCTATTGTCAACGTAAACTGATGAAAATCGCCAAAATCCATAGGAAGCAAACCATCCTTATGCTATAATATCGTTGATGTGTAGGAGGAATTATAACATGAAAAATTTTCTTGGAAACTTGAACGAACGCTTTGATTCCTGGAAAAACAAACCGGTGATCAAGGGCTTGAATATCACATCTTACGTTTTCTGGAACTTATTACTTGTCGCATTTGTGGTCTTTATTGCCCTCGGTCTTTTTGCCGGTGGAGCAGGAGCCGGCTATTTCATGTCTCTTGTGGAGAATCAAGAAGCGTACAGTAAAGAGGAATTTGAAAACCAGGTCTACAATTACGAAGAAATTAGTGGTATTTATTTTGACGAAGGGGAATTCCTGGGGGAAATTCCTGCCAGACTGGAGCGGAAAGAACGACCTTTGGAAGAAATGTCCGATCATTTGATTCATGCTGTCATATCAACTGAAGATGAATATTTTTACGAACATGAGGGGATTGTTCCAAAAGCATTGCTGCGCGCGGTGTATCAGGAAGTTTCCAATGCCAGCAACCAGACAGGCGGAAGCACACTGACCCAGCAGGTCGTCAAAAATCAGATTTTGACAAATGAAGTGTCATTTGAGCGAAAAGCAAAAGAAATCGCACTCGCACTTCGGATGGAAAATTATTTTGAAAAAGACTCGATTCTGGAAGCTTATTTAAACATCGTTCCATTTGGACGTAATTCGGACGGGAGAAACATTGCCGGAGCGCAGTCTGCTGCGGAGGGTATTTTCGGAGTGGACGTCTCGGAACTGAATCCGGCCCAGGCTGCATTTATTGCCGGCCTGCCCCAGAACCCATACATTTATACACCATTTGCCCAGGGAGGCAAAGTGAAAAGTGATATGGAAGAAGGGCTGGCACGGATGGAACGGGTGCTTGGAAATATGCGCGAAAATGACTTTCTTACTGAAGAAGAGTACCAAAATGCGCTGGATTATGATATAAGGGCCAACCTGGCTGAACCACAGGGCAGCATCGTGGAAAACTACCCTTATTTGACATACGAAACACAGCGCAGAGCCGTTGATATCATCCGGAACGATCTGATGAATAAAGCAGGCGTAAACCTGGACTCCATGAACGAAGAAGAGCGCCGGGAAACCATCGGGCAGTACCAGGCGCAGGCGGAAAATGAACTGGCGCTTGGCGGGTATAATGTGCATATTACTGTCAAAAAGAACATTTATGATGCCATGCAGGAAGCAGCTTCCAATTCCCAGTGGTACGGTCCGGACAGAGAAGTGGAAGGAAACGTCGAACAGGAACAGGTCGGCGCCATGATGATCGACAACCAGAATGGTGCTATTCTGAGTTTTGTCGGCGGCCGCAATTTCGAGCAGAATAATTTAAATCACGCCACCCAGGCTTACCGGCAGAATGGGTCAACTATCAAACCACTGCTTGACTATGGTCCCGCTATGGAGCAGGGCCTCGTCCAGCCCGGGACCATTCTCCCTGATGTGCCGGGAGAATATGAAAACGGAGAAGACAGCTATCAAAACTACGGCGACAGTTATCAGGGATTTGTAAGCGTCCGTGAAGGACTGGTAGAATCACGAAACTCCCCGGCTGTCCGCACATTTGAACGGATGGAAAAAGAAACAGCGAGACAGGCGCTGCTCGATTTAGGGTTCAATAATATCGGTCCCAATGAGCCCTACCCTTCCGCCGCAATCGGCGGACTGACAAACGGTACAACCGTTGAGACAAATACCAACGCGTATGCTGCTTTCGGTAATAATGGAACATACAATGATTCCTACATGATACAGCGGATTGAAACGAAAGACGGAGAAACGATTTATGAACATCAAACACAGTCCAAAGAAGTCTTTTCGCCGCAGACAACGTTTTTAACCGTTGATATTCTCCGTGACGTTCTCGGATCCGGAGGAACAGCATCCGCACTGCCGGGCATGATGAACTTCGGCGGAGACTGGGCCGGAAAAACCGGAACGACAGATGATACCCACGATTCCTGGTTTGTCGGTTTCAATCCGAATGTCACGTTCGGTATATGGATCGGCTATGATACACCACAGGAAGTAGCAAATTACTATAAAGGATTAAGTTACGGAACACGTACCCAGCAGATATGGGCTGATTATATGAATGCGGCCTATCAAGCAGAACAGGAAAGCGAAGAGTCCGTCTTTGGACTGAATGACCGTTTTCAGCAGCCGGACGGTATCGTCAGACAGACCATCTGCGGTATAACCGGCAAACTTCCGACGTCAGAATGCTCAAACGCCGGCTTTACGACGACCGATTATTTTAACGAGCAGTATGTTCCGACAGAAACCGGCGACGGGCTGCAGCAGGAATTGTTTGTGACGATTAACGGCGCCCGTTACCAGGCCTATGACTCGACGCCTTCCGCCTTTACAAGAAGTGGTATATCCGTTGACGATGATCTATTTGATACGGAGGGAATATCGGAATACCTTCCTGAGGAATGGCAGAATGTCGCACCGGACCGGCAGGCCCCGGATAACGGAAGAGCACCTTCTCCGGTTGCGAATGTATCTTTCAGCGGAAACCAGGTTACGTGGTCCCCGCATCGTGATGGTGATATCGTTGGTTACCGGATTTACCGTTCAAACGGTGAACTTGTTGGAAGCATCCGCGCCGATGGAACGACATCTTTCAATGCCGGATCCGGATCCTACTTTGTTACCGCGGTTGATTCGCGCGGACGCGAATCAAGCCAGTCTGCCACGGCCCAGCGCTACGTAAATACGAATGATGGCGATAAGGAAAATGATGACAATGGCAGCACAACAGAGAACAGCGGCGAACCCACTGAAGAAGATAACAATAACGAAGAATCGCAGGATAGCGGCTCCGAAGATTCAAACGGCAGTGAAGAAACCCAGGATAATAACACGGACAATAACAATGACCAGAACGGCGGAAACAACTCGTCTGAAGGAGCGGATCAGGAGGAGAGTTCAAATCAGAACGATGGAAACAACTCTTCTTCTGAATCCGGAGAAAGTGGATCCGGCAATAGTTCCGGAGATAACAACAACGAAACGGAATCGTGAAGATAAAAGACGACGCTGGGGCAACACCTTTATTAGATAAGAAATGCCGAACGATTTTTTTCAAATCGTTCGGCATTTTTCGTTTCTAAATCAAACGTCTGCGCCAAAATACTTCGCTTTTACTCCAGAGCACAAGAGCGGCATCGGTTCGCCGGGGGATCACCGTGTCTTCTTTTCTTCACCCCGCGCACGGCTCGAAAACGAGGAAGATCGGCTGAGAAAAAGGGGACCCTCTCCCAAAACCGTGTACGTCCTGTGCCGGGTGTAGAAGCCACCACGACTCACGGCCGCGGTTCCACCGGATCAGCTTTTTGTGGAAACCGACGAACTCCGGTCGTTCAAGGGCCCGTTTGCCGGGATCAAAACCACACCTGAGCTGCTCCGCGATGTAATCACGACGCCAGCCGGTATAACGGAGGAAAAGGAAGCAGAGCTGGAAGCGTGGACGCAGAAAAATGCCGGGTGGATGTACGGTGGTTTGTAAATGGGAATGGGTCATAAGGCACTTTAGGGGATTCAGCGCCCCTTAAAACGGCGTTAGACATGGCTCATGAGGCACTTTAGAGTACCCAGTGCACCCTTAAACGTCATCATGAATGATTCATAAAGCACTTTAGAGGGTTTCGTACTCCCGTAAACGTCATCATGAACGAATCCAGGTTGCGTTCAGCGGGAAAAGGAACGAGCCAACGCAGCAAAGAGCCCGCGTTGCTGCATGAAAAGTAGAATGAATAGTCCATAAGGCACTTTAGAGGGTTTCGTGCCCCCTTAAACGTCATTAGCCTGTGGAAGCACGAGCTGAAGTATTTTGACTACGCTGCTATGCGGTTCTTGAGCCACGCCGTAAGATATTCGTGTTTTCCTGTGCTTATTTAATTTTTGTCCCAGTCTCGTCTTTCTTTTACGGAATGATTCAAGCCTTACCATCTCAGCAGATATAACAAACCCGAACGACACAGCAGGTGGTATCGTTCGGGTTTGTATATGCCTTGAGGTTTTTATAATTTAGTCATCCATCGTAGATAAATCACCGGTTGGAAGATTAAGCTCCCAGGCTTTGAGGACACGGCGCATAATTTTACCGCTGCGCGTCTTCGGCAGTTTATCACGGAATTCCAGTTCACGCGGCGCCGCGTGGGCGGAAAGTTCTTTTTTGACAAACTGCTGAATTTCTTCTTTCAGTTCATCGGACGCCTCATTTCCATCAAGCAAAGCCACAAAGGCTTTGATGATTTCGCCGCGCACAGGATCCGGTTTGCCGATGACCCCGGCTTCGGCTACCGCTGGATGCTCAAGCAGTTTGCTTTCCACTTCGAACGGGCCGACTCTCTCGCCCGCTGTCAGAATAACATCGTCCACTCTGCCCTGGAACCAGAAATACCCGTCTTCATCCATATAAGCGGAATCGCCGGACACATACCAATCGTTCAGCTCAAAATAGCTGTTGTATTTCTCCGGACGGTTCCAGATGGATCTCATCATGGAAGGCCATCCTTTTGCAATGGCGAGGTTCCCCATTCGATTCGGCGGCAGTTCGTTGCCCTGATCGTCGACAATCGCCGCCTTAATACCGGGAAGCGGCCGTCCCATGGATCCGGCTTTGATGGTCATGGATGGGAAGTTGGTAACCATGATCGCTCCGGTTTCTGTCATCCACCACGTATCATGAATCCGCAGATTGAACACTTTTTCGCCCCACATGACCACTTCCGGATTTAACGGCTCGCCGACACTCAGAATGTGACGCAGGCTGGAAAGGTCATAATTTTTGACGATTTCATCGCCCGCACTCATCAGCATACGAAAAGCCGTCGGGGCACTGTACCAAACCGTCACGTTATACCGCTCAATCACAGCGTACCATTCTTCCGGACTGAACCGTCCGCCGCGTACGACGTTGGTCGTTCCGGTAAGCCACGGAGCGAAGATACCATAAGATGTACCGGTTACCCAGCCCGGATCAGCTGTACACCAATATACATCCCCGTCTTTCAAGTCCAGAACCCACTTGGCTGTCTGATAATGCTGAATCATTGCATTGTGAACGTGCAGGACACCTTTGGGTTTACCGGTGGAACCGGATGTGTAATGGAGAATCAGACCGTCTTCCCGGTCCACCCACTCTACATCGAAATCGTTGGATGCATTTTCAAGCCGCGTCTGAAAGTCATAGTACGGACCTTCTTCTTTGACGTCGTCTCCCATGATAAATACAGTATCCAGGTGAGGCAGATCATCCACCGGAACGCGTTCAAAAAGCCGGGGGGTCGTTACAATACATTTTGCTTCACTGTCTTCAAGCCGGTCCCGGACCGCTCCTTCCATAAATGCTTCAAAAAGCGGACCGACAATGGCGCCGATTTTAATCGCGCCGAATACAGCAAAATACAATTCCGGAGAACGGGGCATGAAAATAAATACCCTGTCGCCTTTCTGAATTCCAGCGTCTTTCAGAACATTGGCTGCTTTATTTGTCCAATGTTTCATCTCCTCGAATGTATACTGTTCGTCTCTTGCAGCATCGCTGTAATACAAGGCTGTCTGATTTTTCTTTTCAGAGGAATCTGCAAAGCGGTCAATGGCTTCATGAGCAAGATTTACTCTGCCGGTTTCATACCAGCTGAATTCTTTTTCAACCTCACTCCAGTCAAATGTTTGAACGGTTTTATCATAATCTTTCAGGTTATAGTTACCGTCTACAGATGGAAGCGTTTGCACTTTCATTTAAATCTTCCCCTCTCTTTTATGTATTTGTGTTCTAAAACACATTATAATATATTGAAACTGTTCCTTCAATTTTTATTACATCTCATCACACTCCTTATTCATTTAATGGTTCTGTATATTTCATTCCACTGTATGATTTATTTAAACTTCTCATTTGAGCATATCATTATTTTATTTTGAGTATTCAAATTTTTCATGCCTTAGATACGTCCCATCATGTATAATGGTGAGTAACAATTATTGTGTTAATAAAGGTGGTACTCGGATGATCCATAAGAAGACGTATTTTTCAAAGGAACTGGAAGTGGACGGGCGTACGATCCTTATGGAAGGACCGCTTTCCGGCACCAGTATTCATAATTATGATTTCCACGAAGGGCTTACGTCTTTTAGAAAACCCGAAGAGCAGAAGAAAGCTTTAATAGGGATTGCCGACCTTCCCGAAGGGCGCATTAACGCCGTGATAGACGAAAATACCATCGTCGGCTATGTTACATTTGTGTACCCGGATCCTTTAGAGCGCTGGGCGGAAGCAGAACTGGATACCCTTTTGGAACTGGGGGCCATTGAGATTGCCGAAGAATACCGTGGCGCGAAAGTAGGAACCCGGCTTCTCGAGTTTTCCATGCTGGATGATGCCATGGAAGATTATATTATTATTTCAACAGAATATTACTGGCATTGGGACCTTAAAAACAGCGGCCTTTCCATCTGGGACTACAGAAAAGTAATGGAGCGCATGATGAATGCCGGGGAGTTGAAATGGATGGCAACGGATGACCCGGAGATATCCACCCACCCTGCCAATTGTCTGATGGTGCGGATCGGAAGCAGAGTGGGATATGATGATATGGAAACATTCGATAACACCCGTTTCACCAACCGTTTTATGTTCTAGTCCGGATGGTCTTTTCCTGTTTTATACCAGATGCAGGATATTCTCCGTTATTCACTGACAATTCAAGAAGATGAGGTGACATGACCATGCTGGTCGAAGAAATAATGAACGAAGATCCAGTGTATCTCCATGCCGGTGACTCCATTGAAAAAGCACTGAAATACATTGACCAACATAAAATCAGACATATACCCATCGTGGACGAGAACCATATCCTCACCGGCATCGTGTCGGACCGTGATATTAGAGATGCGTCTCCATCCATTTTTCATACACGTTCCCAGGAGGAACATCTAAAAAAGGCGGTCTCCCGGATTATGAGTGTCCCTGTCATTACAGCGAATCCGCTTGATGTCGTGGAAGACGCAGCCGTTGTGCTTTACAACAACGGCATCAGCTCCCTTCCTGTAACCGGGGATCATGACAATCTGCTCGGTATGGTAACAGAATCAACCGTTCTTCATACCCTTGTCGAGTTAACAGGTGCCCACCAGCCGTCTTCCCGTATTGAAGTCAAAGCCAATGATCGGCCCGGCGAATTAGCAGCGGTCACATCTATTTTTCACCGGAAACAGATGAATGTCATCAGTGTTCTGGTGTACCCGGGAAGAGACGACGTGTCGAAATACCTGGCGTTCCGTGTGCAGACCATGGATCCACGGGATGTTATTCATGACTTAAAAGAGGCCGGTTATGAAGTCAGCTGGCCGCGGATACCGGGGTTGAACGAATGATGCAGGAAGCAGCTTTTGTCTATTCAGAAAAACAACTCGCCTATAAATTAAGTGAAGATCATCCATTCAACCCTCTCCGTCTCACACTGACATATGACCTGCTGCGACATATCGGAGCTTTGGATGACGATAGTGTAAAAGCTCCGCGGGCAGCCTCGGATGAGGAAATAGCACTTGTTCATGATTCCTCCTATATCGAAGCAGTAAAAGCCGGCGGACATGGAACATTAAGCAGGGGCATCGCCAATAATTTCGGACTGGGCACCGAAGACACACCTGTATTTAAAAACATGCACGAAGCCGCCTCCCTCTTAGTTGGAGGGACATTAACAGCGGTTGATCTTGTGATGGAAGGAAAGACCGGCCATGCCCTGAATCTTGGAGGAGGACTTCATCATGGGTTCCGGGGAAAAGCCTCCGGGTTCTGTATCTACAATGACAGTGCGATTGCGATTGAGTACATGAAAAAACATTACGGAGCCCGTGTGCTTTATGTGGATACGGATGCCCACCATGGAGACGGTGTTCAGTTCACCTTCTATGAAGACCCGGACGTCTGTACACTTTCCATCCATGAAACCGGACGCTACCTTTTCCCAGGCACCGGCGATGTGTATGAGAAAGGAAGCGGTGAGGGATACGGACTCGCTGTCAACGTTCCCATTGATGCATTTACTGAGGATGCCTCTTTTATCGAGAACTATGAAAAAGCACTGGAGGAAACCGCAGCCTTCTTCAAACCGGATGTCATTTTGACACAGAACGGAGCGGATGCCCATTACTATGACCCTCTTACCCACTTGTCGACAACAATGGAAACGTACCGGGAAATCCCCCGGGCCGCCCGCCGCGTCGCGCACAAATACTGCGGGGGAAAGTGGATAGGTGTCGGAGGCGGTGGATATGATATATGGCGCGTCGTGCCCCGCGCATGGGCGATGATCTGGCTTGAAATGACCGGCCGGACAGACCTGCTCGATCATCCGCTTCCAGCGTCCTGGATTCAAACGTGGGAATCCGGATCCCCCGTGCCGCTGCCACATAACTGGAGCGATCCGGAGAACATGTATCCCTATATTCCAAGACGCGGCGAAATCACAGAAAAAAACCGAAAAATTCTCGAAAAAGCTTTGTTTCACATTCGAAACGAAAATAAAAGCGGTCCAACCCCAAGCCCCGACCAGCCTTAAAACGGAAAAAAGACGCTTCCACCTATCATTTTTGATACCCGGAAACGTCTTTTTCTCTCTGGAAATCGTTATATTGTATGGTGTCTTTATGCTCCTCCCGCCGATTGCTCCAGATCTTCTTCAAATTCCGGATCTGAAATCACAACGACAACCCGCCGGTTTTCACGCAGGTTCTCTTCTGAATCATTAGGGGCAATCGGACGGGTGTCCCCGTAGCCGACAGCCAGAAACTGATCCCGCGGCAGAGGATGATTATCAGTCAGATAGCGGATGACACTGCTCGCTCTGGCTGATGACAATTCCCAGTTTGACGGATAACGGAAAGTCGATATCGGCCGTTCATCCGTATGACCCTCCACTTTTACAAGGTTAGGGAGGGACTGAAGCAGCGTGCCGACTTTGTTTAAAAATGGTTCGGCAGCTGTCAGAATCTCTGCCTCCCCAGTTTCAAACAGAAGCTGTTCCTGCAGAACGAGAACTACCCCGCGGTCATCTCTTGTGGCTGAAATCTGATCGTTTAGGTTATGTTCTTCAAGGTACTGCCGTACTTCCCGCAGCAGTCTGTCCAGCTCCCTGTCATCTTCTGTCTGCTCTTCTGATTCAGCTGCTGATGCTTCGTTTTCGTCCTCCGTATCAGCATTGCTTTGATTCGGCTGCTCCCTTTCCATCATGGACGGCAGATTTTCAAGAATGGCCCTGCTCTGAAAAGACTCGGAAATCGCTTCGAATTTCTTGGCATCAATCACAGACATGGAAAACAGCATAACAAAAAAGACAAGAACAAGCAGAATCATGTCAGAAAACGTAGTCATCCATCTCGGCGAACCTTTTTCGGGCTCTTTTTTTCTACGCTTCATTTGCCAGTTCCTCCTGTTCCTCCAATTCATTCTCTTTGCCGTTTTCTTTCACAAATGCGCTTAACTTCTCTTCCAGAATTTTTGGATTCTGGCCGGACTGGACCCCTATCACACCTTCAATGATAATCTGTTTTGTAAAGACTTCATCTTCGGTTTTCTGCTCCAGTTTAGCTGCCATCGGCAGAAATATCATATTGGCAAGAATGGTACCGTAAAGCGTGGTAATCAGAGCAAGAGCCATATTCGGCCCAAGTGTCGCCGGATCCTCCAGATCCTGGAGCATGAGTACAAGTCCGATCAATGTACCTACCATTCCCCAGGCTGGCGCATATTCACCCGCTTTTTCGAAAAGACGCCGGCCTTTTTTATGGCGCTCTTCCATTGCCGTTACTTCCGCCATCATAATATCTTTGATGATGTCCGGTTCAATACCATCCACGGCGAGGAGAACTCCTTTTTTGATAAAAGAATCTTCCACCTCATCAAGACCTGCTTCCAGAGCAAGAAGTCCTTCCCTGCGGGCCTTGGTGGAAAGGTCGGAAAATGTATGAATCAGTTCACTCAGATTATTCTCTTTATGTTGGAAAGCTTCTTTTGTAACAGAAGGAATAAGTTTTAAATCCTGGGATGAAAAACCGATCAGCAGGGCGGCAGCCACTCCGCCCAGCACAATCGATAAAGATGCCACCTGAACAAAAAACACAACGGAACTCAAACCCGCATTCGTATAAACTGCAAAAAGCAGTGTACTAACCCCTACTACTATCCCTATAGGTGTCATTAAATCCATTTTTTTCATAAAATAATCCCTGACTCCCTGTAAATATTTTCAGCGGCTGCGATGCGGGCACTTCTCAGCAGTTAAAACGACGTAGAGTTTCGATTTTCCAGAAGATGCGGAAGAACAACAACTTCGTCTTCTACATCTTCTTTGTTCATATACTTAGTCAGCAAACGCATCGAAACAGCGCCGATATCATACATTGGCTGTACGACTGTCGTAAGTGTCGGTCTGACCATCTGGGCAAGGCGTGTGTTATCGAAACCGACAACCTGCACATCTTCCGGAACATTCCAGCCCTTGTCCTGCAGGCCGTGAATCACCCCTAGAGCCACTTCATCCGTGGCGGCAAAAATCGCCGACGGTGCCTTGTCCAGCTCCATTAACTGCTGTGCTGCTTCAAGCCCGGAATCGTATGAATAATCACCGACAGCCACCAGATTTTCGTCGAATCCATTTCCAATCTCTTCGCATGCCTTTTTGTAACCACTGAACTTCTGAAAACCGTTGACAGGATCTTCAAGCGGTCCGCTTACCATGCCGACGTTCTCTGATCCTGACCGGATTAATTCTGCTACCGCATCAAAAGCAGCCTGATGATAATCTATATTGACCGACGGCATTTCTCTGTTTTCATCCAGCGTCGCCGCTAATACGACCGGTACGGAAGAACGCTTAAAGGTTTCGGCATGATCCTCTGTAATTTCGCCTCCCATAAACAGAATACCGTCCACTTGTTTTTCAAGCATTGTATTAATTAGGTGAAGCTCTTTTTCTTTGTTTTGATCGGAATTGCACAAAATAATATTATACTTGTACATCGTCGCAATATCTTCAATTCCCCTTGCCAGTTCAGCAAAAAATATGCTCGAAATGTCGGGAATGATCACTCCGACGGTTGTTGTCTTTTTACTGGCCAGACCTCTCGCCACAGCGTTGGGGCGGTAGCCCAGTCCTTCAATAGCGTCCAGCACTTTTTTCCGGGTGGCCGGCTTTACGTTTGGATTGCCGTTTACCACGCGGGAAACTGTCGCCATCGAAACTCCTGCTTCTCGTGCTACATCGTAAATTGTTGTATTCAATGGAAAGCCTCCTCTAGTTTCCTTTCATTTTTTTTCATACGTACTGTAATCATATTATAACTGAAGGAGGTTCCGCAATTCCTCTCCCTGGTTATATCGGTAAAACAACCGAAAATTACACCGTGATATACAAATTTGACATATTTCCTGCCTTCTATATGATTACATTCCGCCTCATGTCTGCTTTTGGCTGGCACTTTTCCACAAAAAATGCGCCCCCCTTTTCCGGGAGGCGCTGGTGTCGTTCACTTGTAAAGTCCGGTATCGCGGAGGTTCTTAACGAACGAGTGGAACTGATCGATATCCATCTGCTGCGCGGAGTCGGACAAGGCCACAGCCGGATCCGGGTGTACTTCTGCCATAACGCCGTCGGCACCTATGGCAAGCGCTGCTTTCGCCGTAGGTTCAAGAAGGTCACGGCGGCCGGTTGAGTGCGTCACATCGACAAATACCGGCAGATGTGTTTCTTTTTTCAGGATCGGCACAGCCGAGATATCCAGGGTATTTCTTGTTGCTTTTTCATACGTACGGATGCCGCGTTCACAAAGTATCAGGTTATTATTGCCGTTGGCGAGCACGTACTCCGCCGCTTTCATGAATTCATCAATGGTTGCCGAAAGTCCACGTTTTAACAGAACAGGTGTCTGATGGGAACCGGCTTCTTTCAGAAGATCAAAGTTCTGCATATTCCGCGCACCGATCTGGATGACATCCACATAGTCGGCAGCCATTTCTACGTCTTTCGGATTCATAATTTCACTGATAACACTCATATCCAGTTCGTCTGCTGTGCGCCTGAGAATTTCCAGACCTTCTTTTCCGAGACCCTGGAAATCATAAGGGGAGGAACGGGGCTTGAACGCGCCTCCTCTGAGAAGGTTGAGTCCCTGTTCTTTCATAGCGGATGCTACTTCATACACCTGTTCATAGCTTTCCACAGAACACGGTCCCATGATCAGACGCTGCTGACCGTCACCCACTTTTTCACCTTTGAGATCAACAATGGTATCTTCAGGCTTTTTCTTTCTTGATACAAGAAGTGCTTTGCGGTTGTCGTCTTCCTGAAGTTCCAGACTTGCCTGAAAAATCTGTTTAAAGAGATGCTGCATCGTGCTCGTTTCAAACGGTCCTTCGTTGTTTTCTGTAATCATGTCCAGCATCTTACGTTCGCGGACCGGGTCAAACCGGTTTTGTCCCGCACGGCTCTTCACCTTACCGATCTCCTGTACGAGACCTGCCCGTTTATTAATAAGCTCCAGCAATTGAAGGTTTACATCATCCAGCTGTTCTCTGAGCGCTTCCAGTTCTTCATTACTCATCTCTTCCCCACTCCTTACGTGATTTCCCTTTTCTCTTGATATGTGTTACATTTTTAATGATTAAGACCTATTATATAAGATGAGAACCGAAATGTCAGCCCCTTTTTCTTTGTTAATTGAACGCTTTTAAGCGTTAAAGTATTTTTGCCTTTAACACCAGCTTTTCTTTTATTATACGTATTAAAAATTTTCGAGGTGTATGTAATCATGACAGATAATGGGGAGATTATGTATGCGCTGGACATCGGTACCCGCTCCGTTACCGGGTTAATTCTTAAACAGCGCAGCGGGTCATATGAATTGATCGATGTCGAATCCAGAGAACATAAGGAACGGTCCATGATGGATGGACAGATTCATAATGTAGCTGCTGTCAGTGATGTTATCCAGGAAACCAAAGCAGCACTGGAAGAGCGTCACGGACCGCTGCATAAAGTGTGTGCTGCAGCTGCCGGGAGATCGTTAAAAACCCAGCGTGCATCGATGGAACTTGATATTTCAGGACAGCCCTGCGTGTTCGAAGGAGATATCGCTCCGCTCGAACTCGGAGCGGTCCAGAAAGCGCAGCACCAGCTTGCTTTTGAAACCGAACGCGATTCAGACAAAAGCCTTCAGTATCACTGCGTAGGGTATTCGGTTGTTGCTTATTATATTGATGGACAGGAGATAGGGAGTCTTCTGGACCAATCCGGAGAAAAGGCGTCCGCCGATGTAATCGCCACTTTTCTCCCGAAAGTTGTAGTGGAATCGCTCATAAGTGCGCTGCAGCGGGCGGACCTTGAACTGGAAGCTTTGACACTGGAGCCGATTGCCGCGATCAATGTGTTAATTCCCCCATCGATGCGCCGCCTGAATGTCGCTCTCGTCGATATTGGAGCGGGAACATCGGATATAGCCATTACAGATCTTGGAACTGTCACTGCCTACGGCATGGTCCCGGTAGCAGGCGATGAAGTGACCGAGGCACTGAGTGACGAATTTCTGCTGGATTTTCCCGATGCGGAACGGGTGAAACGGAATCTTGCAGCGGGAGAGAATGTTCTTGTCACAGATATTCTCGGAATGGAAACAGAGTATCCGCCTGAAGATGTAATTTCCCCCATCCGTCCGTCTATTAAACAACTTGCCGCAGAAATCAGCTCGGAGATCCTGACCCTTAATACGAAACCGCCAAAGGCTGTTATGCTCGTGGGTGGAGGCAGTATGACCCCTGAAATTTCCCGGCATTTAAGCGAAGCCCTCCATCTTCCGGAAAACAGAGTGGCACCGAGGGATATCGAGGCTATTAAAAATCTGTCTTTTGAAGGGATTCATCCCGGACCGGAACTTGTCACCCCTGTCGGTATTGCTATTGCGGCCAAAGAGCATCCGGTGGAATATATTCCGGTCTATGTGAACGGCAGATCCATCCGCCTTTTTGATGTAAAGACCCTGACGATTGGAGACGCCGTGCTTGCATCCGGCTTGTCCATCCGGACATTATATGGAAAACCGGGCGACGCTATGGTGATTACATTAAATGAGCGGATCGTATCCATTCCGGGGACGCGCGGGGAAGCACCGGTTATTAGAAAGAACGGCCTCCCTGCTTCCATAAAGGATCCCATTGCTCCGGGGGATGAGCTAGTTCTGGAAAAAGGGGAGGACGGTCAGCCTGCCTCTGCAGCGTTCAGGGATATTGTTGACGAAGCACCGGAAATGAAACTTGTCATCAATGACCGCAAGTACTCGATTCCACCGCTGTATGTGCAAAACGGCAGAAGGGTAGCCCCTGAAACGACACTGAATGACCGTGACGATTTGGTGTGTAGACTTCCTGAAAGTATCCAGGAAGTGTGGGAGATCATGAAATGGACGATACCTGCGTCAGTAGAGCATTCCGTGTATTATATTGACAATAAAGAAGTACCACCTCCCCAAGACTTGTATCCATTCCACCGGAACGGTCATCCTGCCTTTCTGCAGGAGCCTGTACGTACGGGGGATAACATTGTAACAGACCAGGAACCCAAAACAGTTACCGTGCGGAGTCTTCTTGAACATCAGGAAGTGCAGACGACGGCGCAGCAGCGTGTTTTTTTTAATGGAGAAACGGTAAACATGGAAAAGAAGATTATTGAAGCTGACATAAACGGGGAAAAAGCCGGACTGGACGACCAGGTGGCTTCCGGGGATCATATTACGACGGAGAAAACGATGTCTTCCCTTGATTTTATTGTACAGGACGTCTTCTCCTACGTTACGGTCGATCTTCAGTACAATGCAGAAAAAACGTGGAACCTTACAAAGAACAGACAGCCGGCTTCGTTCACGGAAGCTCTGCACGGCGGTGATCACATTGAACTGCAGCTGTTCGATAAAAGCGAAAAACGCTCTGCCGAATAACGGCAGAGCGTTTTTTTCATTTCCAGTTTACGTTTGATCTTTTTCTTCCGTGGATGCGTGAAGATCGCGGACATCTTCTTTTACGTTGTTCACACCTTCCTGTTCTGCTTCCAGATCTTCGGATATTTCTTCGGCCAGCTCATCTGCTGTCTTTTCCTGGCTGCCTTCATTTCCGGAAGAAGCTGTCTCTTTCACTTTGCCGTAAAGCTGGGAAGACTGTTCGGAAACATTTTTAGCAATTTCAGATGATTTCTCGCGCGCGTATCCCGCCCACTGTGATCCTTTTTCGTAAGCACTGCTTGTCATCTCATTAGTTTTCTCTTTGGCAGAGTAGGCTCCTTCTGACAGCTCACCGCGCAGCTCTCTTCCAGACTTCGGAGCCATTAACAGAGCGGAGCATGCGCCGACAATACCACCAATTAACGTGCCAATAACGAAATCCTTCGTGTTCATATCAGACATAGTACATCATCCTCCTGTTGAATACGTGTTTTCATTCTGACTCACTTCTTTTTTGCGCTTGCGGTCCTGCCATTTTGTATACAAATCAATGGCGGCATTGCCCCACTGTACAGCCTGGGCAACCTGTTCAGACTGCTCTCTGGAGTGGCGGCTGATGGAATCCGACATATCCTTAAATGAATAGTTCACATTTTCCAGAGAATCTCCCACATCTTTCAGAGACGTAAATAAACCGTTCAATGATTCGGTTTTATGTTGAACATCATCTGCTATAACATTGGTTTTCTGGATCAGCTGTTCTGATTCACTTGTAATACCTTGCACCTGCTTTTCCATGCGCTCCATCGTGGTGGATACCTTCTCCATCGTCTGGGTGGCAGCTTTTAATGTTTTAATAAGGTAAATGACTAAGACTGCGATGGCAATTGCGACTATCAGCGCACTTATGTACACTAGTTCCATTGAACGATTACACCTCCTTCGTGTAAGTGTACCACGAATCACACCACATGAAACATAAAATCTGATTCTTCGATTACATATTTGTTTCTTCGGGCCCGCGGGATGCGGGTCAGGTCGGCGCCCGCCACGACGTACTCCCGCAGGATGCGGTGGCTGCTGCGCCCGGCACAGGACGTGCGCAGATTTAGTAGAAGGTCCTCTTTTTCAGCCGATCATCCTCTTATTCTCTTCGACAATCATTCCTGAATTCCTTGTCGACGATGCATATTATTTTGTTTTCTGATCAGGAAAAGATGGCACCAGACGTGCCGGAGGTATACATTAGACTTTTAGATAAATAAAGAAGCTGTACCTTTTTGATACAGCTCCACAGTGAATTATACGAGTTGTTTTTCATAGGCTGCCTGGAATTTCTGAATGTCACCGGCACCCATAAAGAGAAGGATTCCGTTTTCATGTGCACCCAGGGAATCCACCTGCTCCTCCGTAATGACACAGGATCCCGGTATCTGATTCTGGAGGTCTTCGATCGATAATGCACCATCTTCTTCCCGTGCCGAACCGAAAATATTGCAGAGGTAGACTTGATCGGCTTCCCGCAGACTTTCAGCAAAAGCATCCAGGAAAGCTTTTGTTCTGGAAAACGTGTGCGGCTGAAAAACAGCTACAATTTCCCGGCCTGGATACTTCTGGCGGGCTGCTTCCACCGTTGCATTAATTTCCGTCGGATGATGGGCATAATCGTCAATTAATATCTGGCTTCCTGCCTCTTTTTCCGTAAACCGGCGCTTTACACCGGGAAAGGAAGCAAGCTGCTCTTTAATTATATCCGCCGGTACTTCTTCATAATGGCAGAGAGCAATGACCCCGAGGGCATTCAGTACATTATGTCTGCCATATCCCGGGATGGTAAACGTACCCAAACGGTCTCCACGGATTTTTACATCAAATGTTGTTCCCTGCTCATCTGTCTGAATGTTCTCTGCATTGAAATCATATTTTCCTTCTATGCCGTAATACACAATCGGTACCGGAACATTTAATGTTTGAAGATGTTCATCATCCCCGCACGCTACAATGCCTTTCTTTACGTTACGGGCCATTTCCTCAAATGCCCGGATCACATCATCGACATCTTCAAAATAATCAGGGTGGTCAAAATCAATGTTGGTCATCACCGCATAATCCGGTTCATAGTGGAGAAAGTGACGTCTGTATTCACATGCTTCGAACACAAAATATCTGCTTTCTTCTTCTCCTTTCCCTGAGCCGTCCCCTATTAAATATGACGTCGGTTTATAAGCTCCGATCACATGAGCAAGCAGCCCTGTTGTAGATGTTTTACCGTGGGATCCGGTTACGGCAATTGATGTGAACTGCTGCAGAAATCCTCCCAGAAAAGAAGGGTACCGGTGTACCTGCATGCTGCGCTCTCCGGCTTCTTTAATTTCAGGATTGCTTTCTCCGTAGGCCGGTGAAGCAATCACATGCTGATTGTCAGATATATTTTCTTTCTGAAAGGGGAAAATGGGTATTCCTTTGTACTCCAAAGGAAGCTGGGTGAAAAACTTCTTATCTACATCAGAACCCTGGACGTTATAGTTCATATCGTGAAGAATCTGTGCCAGGGCGCTCATTCCTGAACCTTTAATTCCTATAAAATGATAGGTAGTCATAGTTGTGGCCCTCCATCTTATCCTGTTGCCCGGTTCCACCACCGGAACCGAAGCGAAAATACACGGGCTTCTTTCCTTTAATTACTCAAACACCTACATCATTATATCAGAAACGTATCAAAGCTCCAATACAAAGTGAAACTTCCATTCATCGTGCTCTTCGATGAATAAGTGGATCAAAGGCTAAAAACGTCACGTCCTGTGACAACGCCTTTGTGACTCCCATCCTGGGAGCCCGAACCAGTCGGGGTGCCAGCAGCCGTCAGCATCTGGTTCCGCTTTTTGAACCAGATGCTTTACGGATGCTTGCACCGGGACACAGTGAAACTTCCATTCATCACGGTCTTTTGATGAATAAAGTGGATCAAAGGCTAAAAACGCCACGTCCTGTGGCAACGCCTTTGTGACTCCCATCCTGGGAGCCCGAACCAGTCGGGGTGCCAGCAGCCGTCAGCATCTGGTTCCGCTTTTTAAAACAGATGCTTTACGGATGCTTGCACCGGGACACAGTGAAACTTCCATTCACAGGGTCCTGCACGGGAAAGGAGAAGAGCATTTCCAGGGAAATGATTAAGGATTTGGTTCTGTATACACATACCACGAAGCCCCATTCTCCTTCATAAAACGAAGTCTGCGCTGTTCTTCTTCTTTTTTCTCGTAACGTTGTTTCCATTCTTTGAGCCGGGTCTCATTTTCAGGAATCGACAGTGGTACAACAGGGCTGAAGACCCTGTTTTCAAAGCCGCAGTAAACCGAACGGACAAGGATACTCGACGTTTTCTGCGAAAGCGGCACGTCACCGGTTAAAGAAGACAGCCTTTTTTCTTCTTTTTCCCAAAGAGGGGAGACAGTGGCGGCGCCGTTATGCAGGCTTAACACCTTGTATGGCTCCAGCGCAGCCGTTAATACGAGACCGCTCAGCTGTATCTGGGACGGAGGCAGGACAGCACTGTTTTCTTTAATAAACATGTCAAACAGCCTGCTCCCGATAACTGTCACATAATCAAAGGCAAACCAGTCCTCAAAATACCGCCGCCACGGCTCTTCCTCCAGCTCTTGAGTATCACACCCGGCCTGTTCGGCAAACATATGCTTTGCACGTACTTTTTCGCGCAGGTTCGTGTTATGTTTGAGCCAGTTTGAGTAGGCATCAAGCAGCGCCGTCAGATCATGGTCCGCCTGTTTCTGCTTTTCTCTGCGGTGTTTCTCAAAGTCCGGAACATTGGATATCATCAATACCGTCCCCCTCTGCTTTTCTAGACCCGCTCCAGACGGGGGTTCGGCCGGTAGACCCGTCCTGCTTTCGCCTCATGTTTATCATCTATTTTTACATTATCCCCGGTAAAGCCGATATGAATCTGGAGAAGACTGCTTCCGACACCGTAAAGATCAATCGGAACATTCATATCTTCGTATTCATTGATTTTCTCTGCCGTGAAGCCTCCGCTCGCCATTATTTTCACATGGTTATACCCTTCTTCATCCAACGCTTCACGAAGCGCAAACAGAAGTTTTGGATTGGCGCCGCGCGGATCAAAGGCTCCCATCACTTCAGGATGGCGGCAGAAATATTGATCCACCATATGATTGGAGGTATCCACCCGTACTCCTTGAAGCTCTCCGCCGAATTCACGCGCCAGTTTCAGAGAGTCCATGATGACATCATTATTATAGTCAACCAGAGCCATTAAATCATCATCGGGGTACGTCTCTTTATAGGCACGGCTGGCCGCGACAACGTCTCCTTCAAATAACTGAATCAGCGCATGCGGCATCGTGCCCATTCCTTCTTTCCCCCACCATTCACTCATCGCATGAGTAGCCTGGGCTTTTGACCCTCCGATATAGGCGGAGTATCCGTCACCCGCCTGCTGGGTGAAATGATCATCCCGGTCCCCCATAAAGATTACCGGTTTACGCGCCCCTGACTTACGGGCTGCTTTCACAACATTATATACATTCGTTGCAACAGATGTGCGGCGCGCGAAAATACCGTCAATCAGCCCTTCCAGATGACCGAAATTCTGGTATGGACCTTCGATGGTAAGGACCGTTTCATACGGTTCCACCTTGTCTCCGTCTTCGAGGGAGTGAATGACGAGCTCTTCGGGGTTTTTGGCAAACGTCTTGATTAAAGCAATCACTTCATCGGTTCCGCAGAGAACAGCATGCTTTTTCTGGAAAAACTGCATCGTTACATGTTGACTGGATTTATATTTTTCGGCAATTTCTCTTGTTTTCAGAAAATAAACAGCAGAAAACCAACCCTCTCCGACCCGTTCATCGAATTTGAACGTTTCATTTGTCAATCGCTTGATGTCCCCCTGCATTTTCAGTTCGATTTCTTTCATCTGCCTGCTCCTTATAATTAAAGAATAATTTCATTGTTTTCTATCAAAAGATAAAAGAAAAAGCTGTTTCAAAGAAGCACATGGCGCCGCTTTTCTTTCCAGAGCGCCTTATACCTTTTGAAACAGCCTTTGTTTAAGCAGCCTCATTTCCGGATGCCCCTCGGCTTTCAAGCTTCTTCCTCAGTGAACCATGTCGTGTTGGCCCTGTTCCATAATAACAGCTTCGAGAATTTCCTGTACATCTGCTTCCTTAACGTCTCTCAGACCGTCCTGAAGCACAATCGGAGTATCCTTCTCTTCCTGTTTCAACAGTTCCAAAGCCTCCGGGTACAAAAATTCCAACAGTACATTCAGCTGAATCTGTTCCATAAGAGCTCCTCCTTCTTAAGAAGTATGCCGGCTTCGGAATATCAGCCTGCTCCGTGATCATTCAAGAAAAACACTGTCACGGTGCACAGGCAAGTTCATGAATGCTGTGGTTCCCTGTCTCTTTCTATATTATAGAATGCGGAAAAGAAAGACAAGCTTTTTGCTGGGATATCAACTCGTCAACTGCTGATCTGTTCCTGAATATCATGTTCACTTAACAATACTCTTCTCGGTTTACTTCCATTCGCTTCAGAAATAATTCCCTGATTTTCCATCATATCAATAAGACGCGCGGCTCGGTTATAACCGATGGAAAAGCGGCGCTGCAACAGCGAAGAAGAAGCACCTCCCTGTTCTGATACAAAAAGACAGGCGTCCGGAAACAGTTCATCACTGTTTTCCTCCTGTTCTGCTTTTTTCTGAAGATCTTCCCGCTTAAAAATGTAGGAAGGCTCTTTTTGCTGCTTCACGAAATTCGTGACGGCATCAATTTCTTCATCCGTCACAAATGTTCCCTGCACCCGGAGAGGCTTCGCTGTACCGTTTTGATGGAACAGCATATCACCTTTGCCTATAAGCCGTTCCGCGCCTCCTGCATCCAAAATGGTGCGGGAGTCAGCCTGCGATGACACAGCAAAAGCTGTACGGCTTGGAATGTTGGCTTTGATCAGACCGGTGATGACATCAACAGAAGGACGCTGGGTGGCAACCAGAAGGTGTATGCCGCATGCCCGCGCTTTTTGGGCAATCCGGCAGATGGCATCTTCCACGTCCTGCGGGGATACCATCATGAGATCAGCCAGTTCATCAATGACAATGACGATATACGGCATTTTATCCGCGACATTTTCCATTTTCTCATTGTATTTCTTAATATCCCGTACGCCTTCAGCTGCCAGTTTTTCATAACGCTCATTCATTTCAGCGACAGCCCGTTTCAGCCCGGCGGTCGCTTCTTTGGCATCATTGATGACCGGCGTCACCAGATGGGGGATGTCTTTATAGGAAGCCAGTTCCACCATTTTAGGGTCAATCAGCATCAGTTTTACTTCATTGGGATCAGCTTTATACAAAAGACTGAGAAGGATGGAATTAATACATACACTTTTTCCGGATCCGGTGGCACCTGCGATTAGTCCGTGCGGCATATCCTGCAGATCGGTGACAATCGGGGAGCCGGATATATCAAGTCCCATCGCAACCGTAAGAGGGGACTCTTTTCGTATAAAAGCGTCCCGCCGCAGAATTTCCCGGAGAAGAACAGGATCGCTTTCTGCATTGGGAACTTCTATGCCGATTGTGTTTTTTCCGGGGATGGGAGCTTCCATTCTCAAATCTTTTGCTGCCATCGAAAGCTTTATGTCATCGGTGAGATTGGTGATTTTATTCACTTTCACCCCTGCGGCCGGCTGGACTTCGTAACGTGTAACAGAAGGTCCTTTTGTCATATCGACTACTTCGGCATCGACGTTGAAATTCCGGAGTGTCTGTTCAAGCTGCTGCTTCTGGTATGAAAAATCTTCTTCCTGCATGCCGGATTTTTTCGGGGGCTGCGCGAGCAGCTGGATCGAAGGAAACTGATAGACGGATGTATCAGCGGCTTCCGTCGTTTTACCGGCAGATGCACGTTCCGGCTTCCCTTCAGGATGACGGAGCACATTAAACGGAACGGCGGAGCGTTCAGCCGTTGATTCGGTGCGGGGAGCCTGTGCTGATTCACGCTCCCGGCGCCTTCGTTCCTGGCGGCTGGCAGGGGAAGCAGGGGCCGGCTTTTCATTGCGTTCCTCTGCGCTCTCTGTTTCTTCTATTTTTTCTGTTTTCTCCGTTACTTCCAGTGTTGTTCCTGTTTCCACAGCCGGCCCTTCCTCATCCGTTCCTGCATGTGCTTCATGCTTCTCTTTGTTTTCTGAAGGCGGCGTTTCAATAGCGGCCGTAACGGTTTCCTCTTCCGGCGGCACGGCAGACACAGCAGGGGTGGCTTCAAAAAGCTCAGGCTCCTGCCCGGTTCGTTCGTCTTCCTGTGTTTCCTGCGGTTGAACCATTTCTGCATGTTTTTTCAGGTAACTGGAATGAAGCGGAACGTTTTCAAAGCCGAATATGGGAGATGGAATATGTTCTGCAGTGAAATCATTTCCCTGGAAATATGCGCGGGAGTCCTCCTTTTTATTTCCCACCGCTGCAGGTGCCTGATTTTCCTGTTTTTCCGGCGGCGTAGAAAAACGTTCCTTCTGAGCTTTTTTGTTTTCTTTATCTTTTTCCGTCTCCCGCTTCTGCAATTTCAGATCCAATTTGTCCGACTCGCTTTTGGGGTAATAATGCATCATTTTAATGCGCGAATCCGACTGTTTATGAAGCTGTGCGGGTCTGCTTCCGGCAGCCGTGCTTCCTGCTTCTTTTCCCTTTTCTTCCTCAACGGAAGGCTCGTCGTTTCCCCAAAAGAAACGCTGCATTTTTTCTTTCAGCCGTTGAAAAGAACCAGCCATATTATCTTTCTCCTCTTTCCGGAATGTCATCATCAGCGGGGAATGCAGCCAAAGGGCAGCGGCGTTTACTGCTCATGATACTGCATCAGGAAGTCCCCGCCTGTCGTGTAGGAACTGTCCAGCTCGAGTATACCTTTTTCCGACGGTGCATCAGGAAGCACCAGTTCTTTAGCAGAACATATCATACCGCTTGAGGAAACGCCGCGGAGTTTTGATTTCTTTATTTTCATTCCGGAAGGCATTACAGCTCCCGGTTTGGCGACGACGACTTTCTGGCCTTTTTTGACGTTTGGAGCACCACATACAATCTGCAGTGTTTCCGTGCCCGTATCTACCTGGCAGACACTCAATTTATCCGCGTCCGGATGGTTCTTTTTTTCCGTAACGAGACCGACAATAAAAGGCGGTTCTTCCGGAAGAGAGACGTTATGCTGCTCCAGTCCGTTTTCGGTTAACGCATGATTGATCAGGTTCTTCAGCTCATCTGTCAGCGCGCACATGCCGGTCTGATTGATTTTTCCGTAGGACGAAGCATGAAAAATATGATACCCGGCTGTTTCTTTGCTTTCTTTATCAAAGAGTACCGCCACGTCACCACGCTGCTGTGTTCCCCGGTTCTGTTTATCGATTTCTTTCAGGGAAACAAGAAGCGTATCCCCAATGCCTTTGTAGTTGTAAAAAACGTTCATGACTGCTTCTCCTTTTTCTTTGAAATTCCTTTGTTATTGTAGCACAAACCGGGGCGCGGTGGGCTTTTAATTCTCCGGTTTTTTCCGCGCGAGAATAAAAATTGGTTCGAGCCCTCCATTTTCGTACAGGAATGGGAGAGCGGTCACGGGAATCCGGCCGTTGTTGAAAAAGCGGAACGCCATCTGACCGAGAACGTCATAGCCGGCGTCATTCTGAATATCGGCAATGATCAGCACATCCTGATGCGGCACTGCGACAGCCATATCACCTGTTACCCTGGTATCCATTTCTTCCATGAAGGCTTCATGAAGAAGACGGCTTGCATCGTATCCATCATTGGAGTTGATAAAATAGAATGTATTTCCCGCCACTTCGTCCGTTTTGTAATTATTTGGGAGTTGACGAACATTGAACAGGGCGATTTCTTTTATCTGTTCTTTCGAAAATCCTTCTTTGTTCACCGTCTCTTCTTCCAGCATCGTATAGGCATCTCCCAGATCCAATGCATAATAGATTCTGGTTTCAGCGGTGTGTTCGGAGAAAAGCAGCGCCCGGCCTTCTTTTGTTTCGGTCGGAAAGGAGGTGGACCGCAGCACCGGATAGATGCTTTTTTCCTTCCCTTGGAGGACCACGTTACGTTCCATCGCTTCAAAGGAAGCATCAATGAACATGACCGCCTCTTCCAGCGCTTTTTCATGATTGGTGTCATTTTTGGCGAGCAGTTTATTTAAATCAAGGTCGAGTCCTTTGTTCAGCCCCGTGTGTTCCACCCGGAGCGAACTTTTTTCTTCGTCGAATATAAATTCCCGGTTATTTTTCGCAAGCTGTTTTTCCAGCCTGTTTCTGAATTCCTGTAAGTCCATCGTTATCTCTCCTCAAAAGCATTATCCATGCTTTTCAACGGTATTTTCTTTAGTTTAACACGAAAAAAACCGGTACATAAATCAAGGCACGTCGTCACCCTTGATCAATGGTCATATCACCGTATATAATCCACTGCTTTTTCCTCATCCATTCCGATACGAGCAGACTTATGATGGCGGGGCCTGCAAGATGGGTGAGAAGCATAGCCAGCAGCACATCCACATGAAATCCCATCACCGAGAACGTCATAATCTGCCCGACGAGGCCGCTTGTCCCCATTCCTGCCCCTGATGCATTGTTTTCCATCAGAAAAACCATAGTTGAAAACGGGGCAAACACAGCTCCTGCTATCGTCGGCGGCAGCAGGATGGCCGGCTTCCGGACAATATTGGGGACCTGCAGCATGGACGTGCCGATACCCAGTGCTGCAAGGCCTTGGACACCGTTTTCCCGGTAACTGCTTACCGCAAATCCGACCATCTGTGCGGAACATCCTACGGCGGCAGCACCGGCGGCAATTCCTTCGAGCTCAATCATAATAGCAATCGCTGCGCTAGATATCGGGGCGGTCAGCGCAAGACCCATCAGGACCGCCACAATGATCCCCATGATAAACGGCTGCTGTTCTGTCGCCCACATTACCACATCTCCGAAACCAACCATTCCGCTTTGAATGACAGGTCCCAGAAAATAAGCCGTCGTATACCCTGCTGCAATCGTTACAAATGGTGTAACAATAATATCCAGTTTCGTTTCTTTCGATACAAGTTTCCCGATCTCAACAGACAAGAGCGCCGCAATAAACGCCCCTGCCGGTCCACCCAGTTCCGCTCCGGCAGCACCTGTGATCACAGCGGAAAACAAAACAAGCGGTGGAGCTTTCAACCCATAAGCCACCGATGCACCAATGGCAGGTCCCATGAGATCCATCGCAAGCTGCCCCATCTCTTCCAGAAACGAAAACATGAGCTGTTCCCCGATAGTGCGTATAATAAGGCCGATAATCAACGAAGAAAAAAGACCGAGAGCCATGAAGCTCAATGAAGTAACAGCATATGTCTTTACAGATAAATTTACACCTTTACGCAAAAAAAATTCCTTCATCGTTCTCCCCCTGACAGTAAAGAATTGTGATATGTTTCACTTTTTCTTATCGTACCCTGCCTCTGCATCGATTGACAAGAGGGAGGATGCATTTCATGATAAGAATATATCATTTTATACATAAGGGAGGCTGCAGCATGGAATTAAACGTATATCTTGCAGGACAAATTCACGATGACTGGAGGCAGGAACTGAGAGAACTGGCTGAAAAACAGGAACTACCGCTTCGGTTTTTCGGTCCGATGGAAAACCACAGCCGTTCCGACAATATCGGCGAAGAAATTCTCGGCAGCCAGCACGATGCTGTCCAGAAAGATGATGCTGCGTCCGACTTTAACAACCTGCGTACCCAGATTCTGATGCAGAAATCCGATGTAGTCATCGCTCTCTTCGGTGAAAAGTACAAGCAGTGGAACACCGCGATGGACGCCGGAGCCGCTGCCGCCATGGGCAAACCGCTCATTCTCATCCGTCCGGAAGACCTTCACCACCCGACAAAAGAACTCGCCAACAAAGCAAATGTTGTCGTTGAAACAAAAGAACAGGCCCTGCAGGCTCTTTCCTACGTATTCGAAACCACATAACACAGCTGTCAGCATGAAATCACAAAGAGTCTGGGACAAAAGTAAAATAGGCGGAGGAAAACACGAATATTTTGCGGCGTTGTTCAAGGGCCGCATAGCAGCGGAGTCAAAATGCTCCGGCTCCGGCTCAGAACAGCACGAGTCACGGGTACCCCGCAGGAAGCAGGGTACCCGTGACGTACTTCCACAGGATAATGGCGTTTAAGGCGGCACCGGATACTCTAACGTGCCTTATGACTATTCATCCCACTTTTCATGCAGCGACGCGAACTCTTTGTTGCGTCGGCCCGTTCATTTTCCCGCTAAACGGAACCTGGATTCGTTCATGACGACGTTTACGGGGGAACGAAACCCTCTAAAGTGCTTTA
>NZ_FOXD01000001.1 GCF_900115625.1 Salibacterium halotolerans
CTTCTGTGTCTATAGAACAAACACCAGCAGTGCCGAGGCGGCGTTCATTTTATCCATTCGGGCATAGACCCAGCTAAGGAGCTTAGCCGCCCCCCATCACATGGATACGCCGGACGAAGGAATGTATGGACCTTCAGCCAGTGATATATGGGAGGGTTAGCGACCATGTGCGATGTGGGTGATTTCCAAGAGCACGGTCATATACTAATTTACCAACAAATTCCTGTTCGGCAGTTGGAAGGATTCAAAACTGGTTCAAATTGTTATAGGTAACAATATATGTGTCCGTGAGGTGGGAACACGCGTATCTGGTTATCATTGATAGGATAGAAATTCGGAGAAAACAAGAGCATGTGGAAGAATAATTAATTACAAAGAGGGAGGTGGCAAAAGCATATGAAATCATAACAGAACGCTGAAACATAAGGGGGGATGTTACTATCAACGAAAGAGAAATATTCAATCTCTGAAGTAAGTCATCCCCCTTCATTCCAATGGAAATGACACTACTGCAAACTTGGCAGCCAGTTTCCATGCCGTTCAATCAATTCGTCACACAGGGCAATGATATCATCTGGCGAGAGTTCTGCAGCGGTATGAGGATCCAGCATAGCTGCCTGATAGACATGCTCTTTTTTACCGGTAATAGCTGCTTCAACACTCATTATCTGGGTATTAATTGCGTTGCGATTCAGTGCTGCCAGCTGTTGTGGCAGTTTCCCTGCATACTCTGGTGTAATGCCGGAAGCATCTACCACACATGACACTTCGACACAGGCATCTTCGGGTAGATTGGGAATTAACCGGTTGTGGTTCATTACATTTCCACCAATTGTCATCGGTTCGTTGTGTTCCATGGCCTCTATCATGTAAGAGGCATACTCTTTTGAGCGTTCATGCGTCAGCTGATCATTCTCCACAAACTCATCCCGGCGTTTTTCCCACTCATTTAATTGAGCAACGCACCGCCTTGGATATTCATCGAGAGGGATATTAAACCTTTCGATTTGTTTTGGATAGTTTCGTTTAATATAGAATGGATAATATTCCGCATTGTGCTCAGAAGATTCGGTAAGATAATAGCCGAATTTCTCCATCATATCGAGCCGGACCATATCATCGTGTGACTTTTTCTGTTTTTCTTTTGCTCTCCGTTTGATCTCCGGGTACAGATCCACACCGTCTCTTTGGACTTCAAGTAGCCAAGCCATATGATTAATGCCGGCAATTTTAGATGTGACACCCGTGTCGTCCATGTCAAGAAGTTGAAATAACTCCGGCACGCACATCTGTACACTATGACAGAGGCCGACCGTATGGATTCCACCGTATTCGGTCATCACTTTCGTGAGTGCCGACATTGGGTTCGTATAATTCATAAACAATGCTTCCGGGCATACCTCCCGCATGTCTTTCGCAATATTGAGCATGACAGGGATTGTGCGCAGGTTTCGAAACAAACCTCCAATCCCATTTGTATCTCCAATTGTCTGTTCCAGACCGTATTTTTTGGGAACCTCAAAATCAATGATAGTAGACGGATCATATCCCCCGACCTGGATAGCGTTGATGACATATGAAGCGCCGTGCAACGCCGTTTTCCGGTCATCATACACCGTGATCTCTATCTTGCTGTTATATTTACGGGTCAAGTGGATCAGCATTTGTTCAGACTCATGAAGTCGTTTTTTATCGATATCATACAGCGCAATTTCTAAATGCTGAAGCTTTGGGGAGACAATGCAGTCTCCTAAAATGTTTTTTGCAAACACAGTACTTCCGGCACCGATAAACGTTACTTTTGTCATGATAACACTCCTGTTCATTTGTTATTTTACCGCTCCCTGAGCTAATCCTTCGATAAAGTATCTTTGTAGTACTAAAAACAATATAGTCATTGGGAGTAACGCAACAATGGAAGCTGCTGCTACCAAATGTAAATTTGTTGAGTTTGCTCCAAAGAAGCTGTTGATAGCAACGGGAAGAGTCTGAACATTTTCATCCTGTAGAAAGAATAGGGCAAATTGAAAGTCATTCCATATATAAACGCAACAAATAATCAGTACAGTAGCTGTTATAGGTTTTAACAAGGGAAAAACAACTCTGAAAAATATAGTCAGTGTGCCGGCCCCGTCAATTCTGGCTGCTTCTTCTAACTCCTTGGGGACGGTGGAACGAATAAATCCGGTGTATAAAAAAATCGTCATGGAAAGAAATGCAGCTGTATTATTGAGAACAGCAATCAGCCTGGTATTTAAAAGGCCGGCATCCACCACCATTTGATATAAAGGTACTAATACGGACAAGGGAGGAATTACCATTACCCCAACAAAAAGAAAATACATAAACTTGTTCAACTTCGTATTTTTTCTGGCAAGAGGGTAGGCAGCCAGTGATCCGCAGACAATTAACAGAACCGCTGAAAAAAAGGTAATAAACGCGGAATTAAATAAAGCTGTTCCCAGACTGGCTTGATTCCAGGCAGTTATGAAATTGTCAAATTGGAAAGAACTCGGCAGTTTCCACATTGACGAAAAGTTACTGGAAGATTTAAATGAAGTCGTTATAAGGATGTAGAAAGGAACCAAGTGTAATAAACAAATACATAAAGCTAACACATTTAAGTTACATTTTTGTACTTTCATAGAACTCATTAAGCTTCAATCTCCTTTCTTCTGAGGTATAATACGGAACATACTGTAATAGTAAAGATAAGGATAACCATGAAGATTCCTTGAGTAGCTGCATATCCAGCATCCTGACGTTCAAAGTACAAGGAATACATGAACGTTGACAGGGATTGAGATACATCGCCGGGTCCCCCGCCTGTTAAAGATATAATCACATCGAAAAGTTTCAGTCCGCCTATTAGATTAATAATCACATTAATTGTCATCGCGGGCACCAAAAGCGGAATTGTTATATTTTTTAATTGTTGAAAACGGGAAGCTCCGTCAATCTTTGCTGCTTCAAAGAAATCTCTGGAGATGCTCTGAATCCCGGCTATAAATACTATCATTGATAATCCGACAAATTGATAAACATTGACCATGACAATAATGAAAATATTAACATAAGGATGACCGAGAAAATTTGATTTTTCCAATCCGAAAGCAAGTAATATATCGTTAAGTGCACCATTGTCATAGGCAAAGATAAAATACCAGATGTATCCCATTATTAAAGGACTTATAATAACCGGCAAATAAATGATGGTCCTGGTGATGACCCGCATTTTGATACTGTTTACTAAAAGGAGGGCGTAAGCGAGTCCTAGTGCCATTTGCAAAACAGTGCTTCCGACGCCGTATAATAGAGTATTACGAGTAACAAGCCAGGTTGTAGGATCACTAAACAAGCGAATATATTGGGATATGCCGGTGAAATTCATGGTTTGTGAGAAACCATCCCAGTTAGTTAAAGATATTCTAAACCCATAAATAAATGGAAATATAATAAATACTGAAATAAACAGTAATGCTGGAATAAACATCACCCATAAAGAGTTTTCACTATTCGATCGCATTTTTTCCGATTTTTTTGACTTTAACTTCCTGGAAAACTCGTAAGCCTTTTGCATGCTACCCCTCCTGCGTTTATTGGGCTTAGTCAAGACTCTCCCCTTTTGTTATTCCTTTTGTTTCACGTAACCGGTGAAACTCTGATTCCATCTTATTAACAACCTCTTCAGGGCTCATAGTATCTGCTAACAGCTCCTGCCCTGTAAGCCCCATTATCGTCCACATTCCACTCGGCAGGTAGGCTCTATCAAAATAGGGTTCCACGGCGATGTTGCTATATTGATCATAATACTCTGAATAATAAGTGTCTGCTTTTACATTTTTAAATCCTGTAGGAGCCGCTGTCGCTTCGGCCATGCTTTTCGCGTTTTCCTCTTTGGAAAAAAATTTTAAAAGTTCACGTGCTTCCTGTTTTTTATTAGAATCTTTCCATAAGGCAAGGGTATGTCTTTCACCACCGCCCCAGACAGGTTCATCATTTTTATGAAAAGAAGGGATAGGTATAACGCCCACTTGTACGTTCGGGTTTAAGGAGGTTACTGTCTGTCCAAAAGATCCGCCTGCACCCCCTGGAAAGATAAAAGCGATTTTGTTTTGAGCCATCAGTTGTGCTGCTTGGGCACCGTCTGCAGTAGCAGCATTATTATTAACCCATCCCCGTTCTTTCATTTTTTTTAGGTCGGTAGCAAGAGGTTTATATTTTGACCAATCAAAAACTCCGTGGATTAATTCTTCTTGATAATTATGCTGCTTATCCGTGGTGAGCAGGGTGGTGGCCATTTGTCCGAAATACTGATTGACGCTTCCCGTTCCAGTTTCGGCAATAAAGAAAGGAGTGGTTTTTCCGTTACTTTTTTCATCAATCGTTCGAAGGGCTTGTTTAAACTCATTAAATGTAGAGGGAGGACTGATATTATATTTCTCTAAGATGTTTGCATTATAACTGATACCATCTAATGCCTGGTTAAGTGGGTAGGCGTATAATTTTCCATTATCGTCTGTGAGTACATTCTTAATGGAAGGTTCCAGTCTATCAGCCCATGGCTGTTCTGAAAGACTTTCGATGTAATTTCCATAGCGATTTTGGGCCCATCCATGCGTATCGAATAGATCGGGCATATTATTTGCTGCCATTTTAATTCTCATCTGTCGTTCATATGTGCCGCCGGGAAAATTGACATCAACAGCGATGCCTGATTCTTGTTCAAAGTCATTGACAATGCCCATGAAAACTTGTTGTTCGGACGCGCTCATAATAGTCGAAGAGACCGTTAACTGACTTTCGGCAGCGTTTCCCTTCGATTCTCCAGAAGAACATGCGGTTACAAAACAAAGAAACAGAGTAACGACCATCAAACCACTTGTTTTAGGCATGATACAACCTCCTTTTAACGAAAGTATTGAATAATCAGCCGGCTGCGGGTGTCTGGAAATGTATTTTGATTTAATCACAGCCATGCATTTATTGCAAACGGTTTCAAATTACTCAGGAATATATTTTTGAACTCCGTGAAACCTGCCATGAAAGGATTCATAGTAATTAAAAAAATAAAAAATCTTGAGCTCAAAAGAAATAAGGTTGTGATTTTAAACATAAACAGTTGAAAAGGGTATGATTTTGAAAGCGGAATCATTTTGGGGCTGATAAAGTAGCGAAAAGGCTGATTATTTGATAGGAGGTATAGGTGATGAGTTTTAAAGTTACTTTTATTGGGGCAGGCAGTATTGGATTTACCAGGAGTTTGTTACGAGACCTGCTAGCTGTTCCTGAATTTCATGATATTGATATAACCTTTACAGACGTTGATGCAGAGAATCTAAGAATGGTAACAGAGCTGTGCCAACGGGATATAGACCAAAACGGCCTTTCCATCCGCATTCATTCCACGTTAGACCGCCGCGAGGCACTAGAGGGAGCGAAATATGTATTTAATACGATACGTGTTGGAGGATTAGAAGCGTTTGAGAAAGATATTGATATTCCATTGCAGTATGGTGTGGATCAATGCGTAGGAGACACGTTGAGCGCCGGGGGGATCATGTACGGCCAAAGAGGCATTTATGAAATGCTGAATATTTGTAAAGACATTAGAGAGAGGGCGCAATCGAATTGTTTACTGCTTAACTATGCCAACCCTATGGCAATGCTTACCTGGGCGTGTAACAAATACGGCGGTGTGTATACGATTGGTCTCTGTCACGGCGTCCAGGGAGGGCACAGACAGATAGCGGAAGTGCTGGATGCTGAGAAGAAAGATATTGATATCATTTGTGCAGGAATTAATCACCAAACATGGTATATCGAAGTGAGACAACATGGCATAGATAAAACAGGAGAGCTGCTGGAGGCATTTGAATCTCATCCGAAATTCAGTCAAACAGAGAAAGTTCGAATCGATGTCCTGCGCCGGTTTGGTTACTATAGTACGGAATCCAACGGGCATTTAAGCGAGTATCTGCCCTGGTACCGGAAACGTCCGGAGGAAATTCATGACTGGATTGATACAGAAAGCTGGATTAATGGAGAAACCGGAGGATATCTCCGGGTGTCTACAGAAGGACGAAATTGGTTTGAAACGGATTTTCCAAATTGGATGAAAGAGGAACCTTTTCATTATACTGAAGAAAACAGAGGAGAAGAACACGGCTCTTATATTATTGAAGGGCTGGAGACAGGCAGGTTATATCGGGGGCATTTCAATACAACCAACAGAGGGGTCATTAAAAACCTGCCGGTGGACGCTGTCATAGAAGCTCCGGGATATGTGGACCGTACGGGTATCCATATGCCGGTGATAGGAGATCTTCCTTTAGGACCGGCGGCTGTTTGTAACGCCAGTATTTCCGTCCAGCGTTTATCCGTGGAGGCAGCAGTATCCGGGGACGAACAATTATTGAAACAAGCCATGCTGATGGATCCGCTGACAGGGGCGGTGTGTAACCCTATGGAAGTATGGCAGATGACCGATGACCTTCTGATAGCTCAGGAAAAATGGCTGCCACAGTATGAAAAGGCTGTTCAACAAGCTAAATCGAGACAGGGAAGCATAAATCGGATTCCGGTAAAAACGGATTATCAAGGAGCAGCGAGAAAAAGAACCATGACAGTGAAAGAGATGGAACAGGACAAGGAGAAAGCAAGACATAATGCGGGAGCGGCGGACAAAGGCTGAGAACGAATCTCTAATACGAGTGAAAGAGAGGTGCAGCCGTTGCGGGTATATAAAAACAGTCTTTATTACTCCCATAAATCAGAGAACCAGCATCCCAAAATCAATGCTTATTATTTCAAAGAGATGAGAGAGTATGACATGATGTGTCACATGCATGAAGAAGTTGAAATCATGTACTTGATGGAAGGGTCATGTTTGGTGGGATGTAATGAGGAGTGGATAGAATTAGTGAAGGGAGAATGTATCTTAATTGATTCTTGTACGCCGCATAAACTTGAAGTCAGCCACCGGGCCAGAATATTAAATCTGGAATTTAATTTTTTGGAGGCTGATGCACCGTTTCCTTCTATGAAAGACCTTTTCCGCGATAACGAAGCAATGAAAAAGCTACTGGAAAGCCGCAGTAGTTATCTGGTTGTAAAGGATTCTGAAAATATCCTTTCCATTATGAAGGATTTGGTCTTCGAATTGGATTATCAGCAAAGTGTGGACCGAACAAGTCTGATGACGGATCTTTTATTTCGTCAGCTGCTTCTTAAGATGGCTTCTGCCGCTGAAGACGTGTTCAAATACAAAAATACGCCGGGCCATCCGTATGTTAGAGACACTGTCCGCTATATTCATGAGCATTATGACCAATCGCTGCAGATTGGTCACATTGCCCAGGTGTTGAAAGTCCATCCCACGTATCTGCAACGAATATTTAAACAAGCAATAGGCACTACCATCATTGAATATGTAACGAGTCTGCGTATGAATAAAGCCGCTATCTTGTTACGAAAAACAACGATACCCATTATTGACATCGCATCCTACATTGGGATCAGCAGCAGCCAGTATTTCAGTGTGCTGTTTAAAAAGTATTACCATTTATCTCCTGCTTCTTACAGACGAGATGTCTATACAGAGAAATTGAATGAGCAGACAAACGACTTACATTGATGTTATATTCAGAGGCTGCTGAATTCAATAAGTTTGCTGATGCCGCAAGAATTTTGGCTTCTTATGTCGAAAATAGGTGCAAGGAAATTATAGAACATGGCATCGAAATCCGGACTGTTTCTCCTCTCCAGCACTGTTTTCTGACCTTTTTTCATTTTCTCAGCATTTTTCAAAGCACGTTCAAGGTAAGGTGTTAACAATTCATTAAAGTGCCCGGCCTTTTTGAAGGAAGGAAGATGTTTTTTTAACTTAACTTCTGGTTTATTAATAAGGGAAATTATCAGCCGCTGCTGGAAAACGCCTATAAAAGAAGAATACGGGACGTTGTGCATATCATCGGAGACAAGCCGCTCTACCGTGTCGGCCCTATGGTCAACTATCAGAAATACCCGGGGCACGGGAAGTACTGGTATGACTATGAACCGCTTCTTCCGTATCCCTCCACGGGTGTTCGATAACTAACGACATTGCGTTGAAGCATATCCTCAAAGACGGAAGGGTTTATGATATAATATATCTTGTACAATAGAAGGCTTCTAAGGGCGGTCGGCTAATCTCCCGGAGTGGAGGTGATGCCTATGGACATGTATCAGACATTATCCTTGATGGTGATGTTTGGGACGTTAATCGTGTTGATTATGTCGCAAAAGAAATAGACCGCCCCCCAGGTAAGGTGCGCGGTCTATCTCCGTAACTGAAACCGGGCAGAGCCCTCCGCTCTTAAAGCGGCTGTTGTACAGGACCGCAGGTGTAACCGCACCTGCGGTTCCTTTTAGTTTTATGCTGCTTCCAAAGAAGTATGCAGGTTTACGTATATTATAACACAGGGGATACAAACGTAAACATTTAAACGGTATAATATTAGTCTGGGCTGGTTTACTTAATTGCAAAATGGAATACAGCAGCTAAAGGCATAGGTGAAGCCATTGTTATTCCGTTATGATAAAGGTAAGTAACCCAAAACATTAACATCATTGGTGGAATAATAATGACCCCTTCAGATTGTAACACAATTAAGCCGCGTCTTTCGCATCTTTCGGGATCAGTTCAAGATTTGGTGATAATGGTGGTAATAGATACAGCCACGGTGCAGCACAGTTGTTTCTTGATTTACAATCAAATGGGCGTACCCTTCCTTATGAGAAACCACAGCTGTGGATAACACCAGACCATCTCCCCTGTTTTGGCAGGAAGGCTGATTTCTCTTTCATCTACACTCCGAGGTATATTCATTGGGTGAAATAAAATGGGGAAAGTGAAACCATACTTGCTTTTCTTTTGACGGATTGTTATAATGTAATTACGTTAAAATAATTGTATGTAAATACTAACGAATTAAACACATATTGAGTAAAGCTGGACAAGAAATGAGTGTGATTCTATGAGCGCGAAGGAAAGTCGTAAAGTGACTCAGACGGGGAACAGTCTAAGTGTCGGCCTGCCAAAATCCATTACCGACTCTTTAAAGATTAAACGGGGTGATGACATCGAATTCGAGGTGCAGGATAACAAAATCGTATTGAATAAAAAACGGAAGTGGGAAGAGGATGTGGATCCGGAAATGCTTGATATGCTGGCTGAAACGTTCGAAGATCACCATGATGTATTCGAAAAGCTGAAGGATAGATAAATGACGGTACATTACTTGAGAACAAAAGATGTGGCTTTGATTCATTTCATGATGATGAAAAAATTCAATGACGAAGAGCAGGCAGGAATTAAAGAACAAGGACTCCTTGAATCAGCTGTCTACCGCCCGCAGCAATCGGCTTTTGGAGAAGACGCATACCCAACGTTATTTGAAAAAGCTTTGGCCTTATTCGAGTCCTTAGCAAGAAATCATTGCTTTCATAACGGCAATAAACGGACCGCCTTTGCAGCTGTTGACATATTTTTAAAGAAAAACGGATATAACATCAAAAAGAATGACACAGCGAATGAGAACTTTACGGTGGATGTTGCTCAAGGAAAAGTGGCGTTAGCCGATATTGCCGGTTGGTTGAGCGATAATACCGAAGTATATGATGGCGCTTAAATGTTCCCCTCTTGATGCCGATATTACAAGCAGGTGATATGTGTCTTTGACGTGGAATAAAGACGCACACATAGGGGGGACAGCCATTGGATTCGAGAAATGATTTGGCTTTGATACTTTCGTACATAGCGGATATTTCCGCGGAACGGAATATGGACCGCGTACTTATGCAGCTCGCCGATCTGGGCAGAGACTTAGCGTCGGCGGATCGGTGTACAGTATGATTCATAATCAGGATAACGAAGAGATTTGGACAACCACCGCGCATGGGGCGGACCGCATCCGTATACCGGATGGCAGTGGAATTGTTGGTCTCTCGATGTCATAGCAGGAGATTATCAATGTGGACGATGCCTATAAGGATAACCGGTTCAACGATGCCATCGAAGCAAAGATGCTGTACGAAGAACTGCTTGCACCCCAGCAGGAAGTGATAGAAACGATGGGAGAAGTAGGGGAAAGCCGCTCCAAAGAAACAGTCTATCATGTCAGACGTGTGGCTCTGTATTCCTACACTCTCGCCAAACTAGCCGGCCTTTCCGGGTCTGAAGCCCATTCATTATACGCGACGTCCCCGATGCATGACATAGGCAAGGAGCTATCCCGGATGAAATCCTCTTAAAGCCAGGAAAACTGACAGAGGAAGAATTTCAAACGATGAAGCAGCATACAGAAATCGGGTATCAGGTGTTCCGGCACTCGAAGCGTCATTTACTTAAATCGACGGCCCAGGTTGCCCGTGAGCACCATGAACGATGAAACGGCATGGGGTACCCGAAAGGTATCAAGGGAAAAGAGACACATATTTTCGACTGGATTACCGAGATTGCCGATGTTTTTGATGCGCTTGGCAGTGAACGGGTGTACAAAAAAGCGTGGAGCGATGAGGAGATTTTTTCGTATTTCCAGGAACAGAAAGGCCGCCAATTCGACCCGGAATTAATGGAACTGTTTCTCTATCATTTCTCCACATTCACTGAGATCCGCCGTCAGCATGCAGATCATAAGGAGGCGGCAAACGCTCATGAGTAATGTCATCCGTTTTGAAAAACAGCGCACGGTTCACGTTCCGGTAGAGGACCTTTGGGATTTTCTGTCCGATTCCAATCATCTCAATATATACAATGATATTATAAAAACAAGAAGATGATTCAAAGTTTTTGTAAGCGTAAACAATGCCCCGTCTAAAGGTAGTGGAAGAAAAAGAGGAGATGTTCGTTATGAGCATAAGGAAAGAATAAATTTTTTAATTTTTTTGAAAGCGCTAACGCGACAGCTGTGTAACGTGTAATTTTAGATCAGGAAGAAGGGGTTGAATCGTTTGTAAAATAATAGAACTCTTATTTTCATAGTTGTCCTTGTCCTTGTTCGCTCCTCAATTATTATTTTGAAAAATGAAATCAAGGGACAGCACGATAGAAAAGTCTAAGCCGGGAAATAAGTAGAAAAGAGGTAACGTATGAAATCAATCGTTTGCAAAGAACCATATAAGATGGAAATTTTTAATGCGGAAGATATCGGTACCGTTGCAGAGGACGAGGTAGTGATTAACATCAAACGAATCGGCATCTGCGGCACTGACAGCCACGCATACAAAGGCAATCAGCCTTTTTTTACCTACCCACGTGTGCTGGGTCACGAATTGTCAGGAAGGGTGCACACCATTGGAAATCAAGTGGACCATATTGCACCAGGGGACATTGTATCGGTAATTCCCTATATACATTGCGGGGAATGTGTTTCCTGCAGCAATGGACAAACAAACTGTTGTACGAACATGAAAGTGCTGGGTGTTCATGAAGATGGAGGGATGTCTGAATATATCAAGGTGCATGCTGATAACGTAATGGTTGTCAATGATTTGTCTCTGGATGAAGCTTCCATTGTGGAACCTCTGAGCATCGGAGCGCATGCTGTCAAAAGAGCCGGCATTGATGTCGGAGAAACAGTATTGATTATAGGAGCGGGGCCTATCGGTTTAGGCACTGCGCGCTTTGCCAAATTATCGGGTGCGAAGACCATCATTATGGATCTTGATGAAGACCGCCTGGATTTTTGTCAAAAATGGGCAAAATGTGATGCTGCTATTCAAGCCTCCGATGATTCATTCCAACAACTTTTAAATGAAAATAATGGTGTACTTCCTAATACTGTACTTGATGCTACAGGAAATAAACAATCAATGAATGAAGCATTTCAGTATGTGTCACACGGTGGGAAATTGGTTTATGTCGGTCTTGTGAAGGATTCTTTACATTTTTACGATCCGGATTTTCACACCAAGGAATTAACCTTATTAGCGAGTCGAAATGCGTTAAGAAAAGATTTTGAATATGTGATTCATTGTATGAATCAAGGGCTGATTTATCGATCATATATCACGCAGACCATTCCTTTTGCGGAGGTTCCTTCCTTTTTTTCCGAAGGGGACTTCAACTCAAATAAAACAGTCATTTCTTTGGAGCCCTTCTAATAGGGGAGTACGGGTAGGCCAGATCGGTTATAGAAAGAAACCCAGCTCTTACATTCAAGAAGCTTCAAGAAAGAAAAAAACCGCTGCCCTGCTTTCAGCGGTTTTTCCTCTTAAGTCCTTCATGTACAGGTTAGGGTGTCCGCTCTTTATCTGTACGCTCCCGCACCTGTTCCCATGTTGGCATGCCGGCTTGGGCGCCCGGATGCTCCACGGTGAAAGAGGCTGCGGTGTTTGAGAGATAGAGAGCATCTTCCACATTGTATCCGGAGGCCAGATAATACGATAATGCGCCGTTGAAGGTGTCCCCGGCTCCTGTTGTATCGATGGCTTTTACCTGCGGTGCGGGCACCGTCATATTTCTATATGTCACCCCGTGGGCGCCCAGGGTTGTAATAAACGTCTCTCCGTAGTCTTTTTCTATCGAAGGAGAATTTATTTTTGTATACTCTTCTTCATTGGGAGTGATGTACGTGCTGTGTTTTATCAAGGTTTCTGGCAGCAGCTGGGCAGGCGCGGGATTAAGAATAAATGGGATGCCGTGCTCATGGCAGAACGCCGAGCACCATTCGATAGTGGAGAGCGGGATTTCTAACTGGGCAAGCACGATATTGCTTTCTGTGAGAATATGACTGTAATGCTCCGCATACTCCGCTGTCACTTGATTATTGGCTCCCGGAACGACAATAATTCTGTTGTCTTGGTTCTTTAACAGAACATTGGCCATGCCGGAGGAGAAGGTTTCGCTGCTTTCGATTCCCTCTGTGTTCACGCCGTTCTGCTGCAGATTTGCCATCAACCTGTCTCCGAATACATCATTTCCTACTTTTCCTATGAACGAAACATCCCCGCCGAGACGTGACGCGGCGACAGCCTGATTGGCTCCTTTGCCCCCGGGGGTCATAAAATAATCCTTTCCGAGTACGGTTTCTCCCTGAGAGGGGAGCAGTTCCGTATCTGTCACCACATCCATGTTGATGCTCCCAATGACTGTAATCTTAGGTTTGATGGTTGTCACCGCCTTTTTGTCTTAGAATATTTCAGAATTTTTAATAGATATACAAGATGCTCCTTCTATAAATGAAGGTTTCATTACTTTCTGCTGCAATGGATAGTCTTCGGCAAACTTCAGACGGCTCTTCAGTAAGATAGAAGCTTCAATGCCTATTCGTTTCATCGGCTGTGTCATTAAGGTCAATGACGGTTCTATCAGTTCCCACTGCTCCTTGTCACCGAACGCGATGAGGGAAATATCTTCGGGAATACGGATTTCCTGATCTTTCAGCGCTTTCAAGACACCCTTGGTCATGGTGTTGTTACAGCAGTAGATGGCGGTAGGGGGGACTGGCTGCATCAATAGTTCAATCACCGCCCGGTAAGCGAGATCTTCTCTGAAATCCGCTTCATGCAGAAAAGAGGGATCGTCGTTAATGTTGCCGTCTTTGATGGCTTCCATCGCTCCATATAAACGGTCACGTCCTATAGAATTTTTTTCATGGCCGTAAATAACACCGATGTTTTCATGTCCCAGTGAATGCAGGTATTTGATACTTTCATAGGAACCGAAAAAATTGTCATCGACAATTAAATCGGTTTCCACCTCATCTACTTCCCGGTCGATAGCGATCACAGGAGTATTGGTATTTTTTATTTTTTCTATAAGATCTCCGTTCTGTCCGGTCGGTATAATAACGAGAGCATCCACCTGTTGTTCTATGATGATGTTGAGCGATGATCTCTCTGTTTCGGGATTATCGTTGTGGCTTAACAGCACCATGTGGGAATCCAGGGAGCGGATCATTTCTTCCACTTCTTTAGCAATAGACATAAGGTATGGGTTGGAAATGTCGGAAGTTAGTACGGCTATTTTATTGGATTTCGACGTTTTAAGACTTCTGGCATTGGCGTTCACGCTGTATCCCAGCTCCAGGGTGGCTTTCATCACAGCGTCGTGGGCGGCTTTGCTGACATACCCTTTGTCGTTCATTACTTTCGAAGCGGTTCCTACCGATACTCCCGCATGTTCAGCTACATCCTTAATCGTTACTTTCCTCATGGATATACCTCCGTGTATCTATTGTTTCCTTCTTCTATATAAAACACGGAAGCATTTATTTATCAAATGAAAGGGTGTAGTGATATTCCTGCAGCCACGTGTCTATGTGCTCTCTTGCCGCTTTTTTTTGTTCAGGCGGGATAGTTTTTTGAGGACTTCTCATAAAGCCGCCCCGGAGACCTCTGTAATCCAGCGCTTTTTTGAAGTAGGACATATTCGCCCCGGCCTGCAGGATTTTAATGATTTCACCAGCTGCGCGCTGCGTTTGTCTTGCTTCTTCGAGGTTATATTTCTGGTATTTGTCGTATAGTTCCACGAACGGCTCGGGAAATACGCCGGATACGCCGGATACAACCCCGTCACATCCCATGGCCAGTGCAGGCAGAAATAAGCCATCGGCTCCGGTGAGAATGGAGAAATATTCCGGTGTGGCATGTAGATAATCGCTGAGCCTTGGAAAATCGGGATAACTGTACTTGAGCCCGACAATATTCCCGCAATGTTCCGCCAGTTCTTTTACAACGTCGACAGACAGGTCGTTTCCCGACAGCTGCGGGATGTTGTAAAGGTAGATTGGGAAGTCTCCAGGCAGGGCGGCGGAGATGGTCTGATAATACTCGATGATTTCCACATCGCCCGCGTTGAAAAAGGCGGGGGAAACTACTCCAATTCCGTCAGCTCCGGATTGATAGGCGTGATCCGCCAGCTCAAGGGTGTCTTTAGTATTCATCGCGCCTGCGTGAATAAAGACGTTAACCCGCTTGTCGGCAGCTTGAATCACCGTTTCCGCTACTTCCTTCCGTTCCTCCACAGATAATTTGAACATCTCTCCGGTTGTTCCGAGCGGAAAAAGACAGTCCACCCCTTTGTCGATCAAAAATGTTGTCAGCTGCTCGAGACCTTGCCTGTCGATACGTTCGTCTTCGAGCATCGGTGTTACCATCGCTGACGTTACTCCATAAAGTTTTTTCATGTAAGCACCTCCAATGTTGAAACGACTCACTTATAAAAATAGTATAAAAATCCTATCTTTTTGTTTTTATATTATTTTAGGGTATTGATGAAACGTTTCAACAAATATTATAATTAGTATGCGCTTGCAAATCAAGAGCCCTTCTACAAAAACTTATAATAATAAGTGTATTTATAATTGGAAAAACAGTATTATTCAATATAAAAAATGCTTTTGAGATCGAATTATAAACGTCTATCAATGATGGAATATCCAATTGAGTAAAACTGAAAGATAAAAGAAGCTTTTGGTATTAAGCAAAGCCGCTACAAATAATTTTTATAATATGGGTTGAAATGATAGCGTATACATTGTACTATGAGTGAAACGTTTCAACACAAATAAATAATTAACTGTTGGTTTTTAAAATATGTATGCCGTAACGAAATTCGACAGAACATGAAACGTTTAATTGTTATTCATAATAATAATGAGTACATAAGGTAGTATGATGAAAGGAGTAATTGAATTAAAAAAATTAGCTGTATTGTAATCGCTTCACTGTTAAAGAGTTATTTTTTAGTCCATCTTAGAAGTTCTTATTGAATTCTGAATAAAGAAAAGTTTTGATTAAAAACAAAAGTTAGAAGTAGCGCTTTCTAATTCGTTTATTTATCTGTTGATTTTAACTGCATGAAACAGCCGTTACTTTTATTCCTCTGCTACATAAGGACGTAAATGAAATTTATAAGGAGTCGGTGATGATGAAAGTAGTTATAACTGATCGTACTTTTGAAGATTATGAAATTGAAAAGGAAGTTTTAGAACCTCTCGGCTGTGAGTTAGTTGTTGTTGATTACACCAATGAAGATGACTTGATTGAAGCCGCTAAAAATGCTGATGGTCTGCTCAATGCCCTGGCCCCGGTATCAGATAGAGTGATTCAATCCATACCTGAGTTAAAAGTGATTTCAAGATATGGCATCGGCGTAGATACCATAGATATTCCGGCAGCTACGGAAAGAAGTATAAGAGTAGCAAACGTACCTGATTATTGTATAGAAGAAGTTTCAGACCATGCACTTGCTTTAATTATGGCTTTCAAAAGAAAGATCGTGCAACTGAATAATAATGTGAAAAACTATTATACATGGAGTGTTTTTGATGAGACTCCGATTAGGCGATCTTCTTCAGAAAAAATCGGTCTCATAAGTTTTGGTAATATAGCCCGTGTCACGGCCACCAAATTAAAAGCTGTAGGATTCGAGGTTCTTGCCTATGATCCTTACTGCAGTCAAGAAACTGCAGAAGAGTTTGGAGTAAGGTTAGTTTCTAAAGACGAACTTTTACATGAGTCCGATATTATCAGTGTACATGCCCCGCTCACAAAGGAAACAAAACATATCATAAGCGATGATGAACTAGACGCTATGAAAGCAACAGCTGTACTGATTAATACAGGAAGGGGGCCTATTATTGAAGAAAAGGCACTAATTAAAGCGCTGCAAAATAATCAAATCGCTGGAGCTGCTTTAGATGTGATAGAAAATGAACCAATTAGCGGTGATAATCCACTGGCCCACATGGATAATGTGGTTTTGACTCCGCATGCGGCGTTTTACTCAGAAGAATCCGTTCACGAATTAAAGAAAAAGACTGCTTTAAATGTTTATGATGTTTTACAAGGAAAAAATCCTAATTACTGGGTTAATAAAAAAGTATGATCGGGGAAGGTGAATAAAATGTTTCTTAATAAAAAATTTATTTCTTATACGCTCTCATCCAGTCTGATATTGTTTGCGTTGTCTGCCTGCGGATCAGAAAATTCAGATAGTGAAAGCGCATCCGGTGAAAATAATAACAATAATGAAAGCGAATTTACTATGGAAGTTGCTGCCGGAACAATGAGTCCTGAATTTTCCCTTGCTAAAACATGGAGATATTTTGAAGAGGAATTAGAGAGCCAGACGAATAACCGTATCAATGTGGAACTGTATATTAACGGTGAATTGGGAGGAGATAGAGAGCTTACAGAAGCAGTGCAATTAGGAGAAATTGATGCTGTAGCTCCTTCAACTGGGGCTATTACAGGAATAAATGAAAAATTTGGTATCTACGATTACCCGTTTTTATTTGAAAACAGGGAACAGGCCTACGAAAAGCTGGATGGTGAACCTGGTCAGCAGCTGTTAAATTCTTTGGAGGAAGATGGCATGAAAGGTCTGGGTTACTTTGAGAACGGTTTTAGGAATTTGACAAATAACCAAAGACCGGTAAAAACATTGGAAGACCTTCAAGGACTTTCTATAAGAACAATGGAAAATGATATCCACATTGATGCTTGGAATACCCTTGGGGCAAATCCCACGCCAATGTCTTTTGAAGAATTATATACAGCGTTGCAGCAAGGAACAATTGATGGTCAGGAAAATCCGGCAGGTTTGATTAGAGATAACAACTTATATGAAGTTCAGGATTATTTAACGGTTTCTAGACATGTGTACAGCCCTTACGTTATTCTGGCGAATCTCAACTTTTACAATAGCCTGCCGGATGAACTGCAAACAACTTTGGATGAAGTTACAAGAGATGCTATTGAATATAACCGAAGCTTGACTGTTGAAGAAGAAGAGGATGCTTTAAACACTCTTGAGGAAGAGGGAATGGAGGTCACTGAACTCGCTGAAGGAGAAGTTGAGAGATTTAAAGATGCATTAGAGCCGGTATACGAGGAATATCAAGACACTATTGGATCGGATATCGTATCGATGTTCAGAGAATAAGGAGCATAAATAGTTGATGGCTGGAACTATTTATTCGATTTCATTGTTCCAGCCTTTGTTAAAAGTAAATTGCCAGGATAAGGGGGAAAGAAAATGTCCGTTCTAAAAACAATAAATGAATCGATTGAAGAGTGGTTGCTTACATTATTTCTAAGCATAGCTGTTGCTTCTATTTCTGTTCAGATTTTTATGCGTTTTTTCTTAAATTCGTCTCTTAGTTGGTCAGAAGAATTAGCTAGGTATTGTTTCATATGGTTAATATATATAGCTATAGCCTACGGAGCGAAAAAAGCCAGGCATATTACATTTGATACTCTTTATGACAGTCTTCCCGATAAAGGAAAAAAAATAATGGATGTCGTCGCGCAGATATTGTTTGGCTTATTTGCCTGCTTAATGGTTTATTATGGTCTCAGTGTGATGCAGACCATTCTAAGCTATGGTCAAACGAGCCCGGCTTTGGGAATAAATATGGCATTGGTATATTCAGCTGTTCCTGTCGGTATGTTCTTGACAGTCATTAGACTCATTCAAAATCTTTATAACTCTATAAAATATTAGGACGAGTCAGCGGGAAATGAAAAATCTTGATGAGGAGAAATAAGAATGACTTCATTAATATTGTTTGGGACTTTTATTTTATTATTTCTAATCAGGGTGCCTATAGGAATATCTTTGGGTATCGCGAGCTTTGTGACTATTATATATAATGGAACTGTTTCTCCTTCATACTTAGCTCAAGGATTAACCACTACCACTGACTCTTTCCCTTTAATGGCTGTTCCTTTATTTATATTAGCCGGTGAGATTATGGGAAAGGGTGGTGTATCCAGAAGGCTTTTTGACTTTGTGAAGATGATAGTTGGTAATATCACTGGTGGAATAGCGATAGCAACAGTAGCCACTTGTATTGTCTTTGCAGCAATTTCAGGCTCAGGTCCTGCCACTGTTGCAGCTATTGGTGGAATGGTTATTCCTATGATGGTCGAGAGAGGATATGATAAAAAGTTCGCTACAGCTTTAGTAGCATGTGCGGCAACTATTGGCGTTATCATCCCTCCCAGTATTCCCATGGTTATCTATGGTGTATCTTCATCTACCTCGATTGGAGACTTATTTCTTGCGGGGATTATCCCGGGAATTGTTATTGGTATTGTGTTAATGATTTATAGTTATTTTTATGCAAAAAAGAATAACTACGACCAACTAACGGAAAAATTCACATGGTATAAGTTATTTAATACATTTCTAAATGCCTTTTGGGCTTTATTAATCCCTGTCCTTATCCTTGGTGGTATATATGGAGGAGTTTTCACACCTACTGAAGCAGCTGCCGTAGCCGTCGTCTATGGGCTTTTTATAAGTATATTTATCTACAAAGAATTAAAACCTAAACAGGTTTATGAAGTGTTTGTGAACGCTTCATTAACGACGGGAGTTATTTTAATTATCACTGGATCGGCAAATGCTTTTGGTAGAATTTTGACTATTGAACGCATTCCTGATCAAATCAGTACATTAATGACAAGTGTATCGGATAATAAAATCATTATATTACTGATGATAACAGTCTTTTTGTTGTTTGTAGGGACATTTATGGATACCCTGGCAGCGATTATTATATTAACACCAATATTGTATCCTATTGCGACTGAACTTCAAGTCGATCCAGTGCATTTTGGGGTTATTATGGTAGTGAATCTAGCTATAGGGTTTATCACTCCGCCATTGGGGGGGAACCTGTTTGTCGCCGCTGGTATCACTGGAATGCCTATATGGGATATTGCCAAGAAAGTATTTCCAATGTTTATTCTAATGCTCATAGTTTTACTACTGTTTGTCTTTAATGCCGATATAAATATACTGATGCCTGGTTCCAATTAATTACCTAAGAGGTTTGAAAAAACTTTTATCGCATTTAAATATACATGTAATAATATTCCTTATGTGATCAAACGAAAATCCCTCCAACACTCATTCAAGCTACAGTTTATTTGTTCCCTGCAGGATTTCAGTTATTCCTTTTCTCTTTGTACAATACCTAGGTAGTAATAACAAAAAGCTGGGCTTTTCTCTTATTGAGAAACACCCAGCTTTTTTGATGTGGTATAATTGTGAATTATATCTTTTTTCATTTCTCCAGTACCGGCACTGACAATATCAATACATCTCCAAGAAGTATAGCTGATAACCGGAATTCCATCGTTTATTGCTTTTTCTATTTGTGTAAGATGATCACGCATATAGTAAGTATTTTCATTGTTCTCAATGTTAATCTTATTGTAGATTCGCATTAAAAAGCTGTCCCCGGGGTTCCTTTTCCGGGGACAGCTTTTTATTTACTGGTTATTCGGTTGTTTCTCCGCGAGTCGGAAGCAGGTGACCGCTAAATGAGCCAGGGTCACGTCATCGTCCGGGTTGAATTGATTGTCGCTTCCCTGCAGGATTCCTTCCGCATGGGCCAGAGCGACGTGCCCGGCATATTCTTCGGATATCTCATTCGTATCTTCAAATGGAAGACTATAAATGTCTTTGTGCTTGGCTGCCTGCTCCAGGTTCAGGATGCGGACAATCCAGACGGCAAGTTCTTCGCGGGTCAAGGTTTCGTCAACGGGGAAGGTGCTGTTTTCCGAATTGATAACCCCCGACTCGACGGCCTGCTCCACTACCTGGAAGGAAGAATGGTCCGGCTGAATATTTTCAAATGTTGCTGTTTGTTCTTCATTTGGATTGCCTGGATAGAAACTTTCCATGGACTTCATCAGCATTTCCAGGGCGGTGCCTTTGGACACGGCTTCATTCGGTTTCAATTCTTCCCCTTCATCGGCGGAAAGGATGCCGGACTGTACCATATAATTGATTTGGTCGGCTGCCCAGTGATCCGTGATGACCTCTTCTGTCGACGATTCATTTTGAGTGAGCTGCGGTTCCGTCCATTCACCGGCTGCCGCATCATAATAAAGACCGTTCGATTGATACGAAGGCTGATAGATAAGATGGTACGTATTCGTATCCGCCTGCAGGTCATGAGAGGCATAAGATAACTCAGCATTCAGTTCGTTTTTGTAGTCCTGCAGGGCTGTTTCTTTATCCACCGCATTTTCAGGGTCCGGCCAATTTGTAATATCACCGTTGCGCCGATTGTTAAATGAAACAAGCTCTCCATCTTCCGCAGAAACCGTGATGTGTAACGAGCGGCCCTGTACAGGAAGGCCGTTTTTCACCTGTGGAAAAGAAAAGCGGTACGTCCCTTCAATACCGGAGTTTGAGATTCCGTTGTCAACGGGATACGCGTATTCGTGCACAAAGGAACTGCCGTACGTTTCTGCAGCTTCTACTGCAGCTTCCAACGCTTCTTCTCTTGATAAGTTTTTCTCCAGCGAGCGCTCACTGTAATCAACGTTTCGGAAACTTACAATATCGCCGGTTTCTTTTTCCACAACAACACTCGTACCGTGGCCGGAGTTACCGCGCTGTATCATATACTGGAGAGAAAACACGGCGACACCGTTTCGTTCCGTCTCCTGGACAGACCGGATATTTAATTCAGCGTCCTCTGAAACGGTTAATAAATCCTTAGCCATTTGTTTCACATCCTCGCGCGACACAGGGGACGTCTTTTCCTCAAGAGGCTCTTCGCGCAGACGATTCAACTGCTCCTTTTCCGGCAGTTCGGAAACAAAGGAGTTGTTTATACTCCACTCCCCGGTTTTGGCGTGAACTCCCTGAATGGTGGGAGAAGGAACGTACACCAGACTGACGTTTTCCTCATTCGTTGTATAATCACGCTGGACAGCATACTGCAGGCGCAGGTCCAGGTTCTCTTTGATGGATGTTTCTGCTTCTTCTTTTGCCACGATACCTTCCTGATCTTCATAGGAAGCGGACTGCTGGTATGTACCATTGCTGTAACGGGACAGCTCGCCGTTTCCGAGTACCGTTGCGTGAATCGTCTGATTTTGTACCGGGATGCCATTTTTCATACGCTGGAAAGTAAATTGATATTGTACAGGCTCCGTCAGCGTTTGGTTGCCCGCAATGATAGTTGGGCGCTGCTGTTCACTTAACGTATAGTCCCCGGCTGCAGTATTATTTACAAATTCCCGGGCCACGTCCTCTGCTTCCTGTTGTGTCACCTCAGCCGGATACAGCGCATCCGGAACATTGCCGGGCTGATAGTTAAAACTCTGCAGCTGCAGCTCTTCCCCGATAAAACGTACATTTCCATACACCCGTTTACCATCAGTGGTTTCTCTATCAAAACTTAAATGATGGGTCAGGACGTCCTCCTCACTTCCAGGTCCGCGAAGATGGCTCATGCGGAAATCGCTGTTCTCAAGAGAATCAAATCTGGAAGGAAACAATTCATTGAAACGATTGATCAAATCTTCCTTCGTGAAATTGACGTCGGCAGAACTTATCTTCACCATCTGCTCATCCGCGGCCTTTACTTGATCAGTGCCCGCTTCTTCGGCGGAAACTCCGGAAGCATAGGCACTAACCGCCAAGGCGGCAGATAATGAAATAACCCCTAATTTTCTGGAATTCATGCAAAACCCTCCCATAGATTAAACCTAAAAATATCGTACCAAAGTCTACCAGCACCTGTCACGCATCGGTTTTTGTCGAATGTTGCGATGATGCAGCTTTCACTGCCAGTGGATTGCGCTCGTAAATAATCCAGAGAGATGCTGCACGAAAAACACTTATTTCAATGAATTATATGGCGCTGAACAAACACGTTTCTTATACCGATAATGTTTTTATGAAATTGAACCTTGGTGTTGATTTGTCCATTAAGTTGTGATAGATTTCTTTTAGATATAACTTAGATCTAAGTTGGATTTCATATGCAGAGGAGTTTGAATATATGGACAATCGTGTTCTTCTGGCGTTTTATGGAGACGATTTCACTGGTTCAACCGATGCGATGGAAGCGCTGCATCGTTTCGGACTACGAACGATATTGTTTTTGGATGTACCTACAGAGTCCATGCTGGAGCAGTTTGAAGGTGTTCAGTGCATCGGTATAGCAGGTACGGCCCGGGCCAAAAACCCCGCCGGCATGGAGAAAGAACTGACACCGGTGTGGAGCTTGTTTCAGAGCATTCGCCCTTATTTTGTTCATTACAAAGTATGCTCCACCTTTGATTCTTCTCCGGAGGTGGGCAGCATCGGCTTTGTGAGTGAGTTGTCCCGCCGGTATTTTAAGGGATCCACTTATCCACTGTTGGTAGGAACGCCGGATTTGGGGCGTTACACGGTATTTGGCAGTCATTTTGCAAATTTTCACGGGAACGTTTTCCGTCTTGATGAACATCCTGTCATGTCAAAACATCCTGTGACGCCGATGGATGAAGCAGATCTTGGCAAGCATCTGCAGAAGCAGACAAGTCAGTCAATTGGATATAAAACAGTACTGGATATGGAGAAGGAGTCACCTGAGCCTACCGTTCTGGAAGATACAGAAGACATCACTATTTTCGATGCTCTGGAAGAAAAGCACATGAACTGGTTTGCAGACGTAATGTGGGCATCCAGGCAGGATGAACCTCAATTCTTGATCGGCTCTTCCGGTATTGAATTTGCTATGGCTGCTAAATGGAAAGCCGAAGGACAGACAAACGCGTACGAGCAGACAGCACAAGCGCAGGATATTGAACAAATGCTGGTCGTATCAGGCAGTGTGTCCGATGTTACGAAGAAGCAGCTCGAGCAGGCAGAAGAGGCAGGATTTCACTTGGAGCAGGTTCCTTATGAGCTGCTTACGTCTGAGGAAACATTGGGTTCCTTTATCCAACACGTCCTGACTCTTCTGGAGCAGAAGAAGAAAGTTGTGTTGTACACAGCGAAGGGTCCCTCCGATGAAGCGATTGAAAAGACGAGAACCCACCTGCAAAACGAAGGAATCGCAGAGGAAGACATGGGTATTTATCTTGGAAAACGGCTGGGAGAGTGGACAAAACACATCATGGAACAATCTTCTCTGCGCAGGCTAGTGATTTCAGGCGGCGATACATCCGGCTTTGTCACATCGCAGCTGGGTATCTATGGTCTGGAAGTGCTGGAATCCACCGCGCCTGGTGCTCCGTTATGTCATGCCTACTCTGATGATAAACGTTTCAACGGGCTGGAAATAGCTTTGAAAAGTGGGCAGCTCGGCGGAGAGGCCTTCTTTGAGAAAGTATTCCAAGCTGGAAAAGAATAATGGATCACGCTAAGAAAGGTGGCAGAAACCATGTTGTTAAAAGATGCCGCGTATCAAAAAATTAAAGAAAAAATACTGGAAGAAGAGTACCCTCCTGGAGAATTTCTGTCGGAGCGGACGTTAATAAATGATCTGCAGATGAGCAAGACACCGATTAAAAATGCGTTGACCCGCCTCGAAGCGGAAGGGTTTGCAACCGTTTCTTCCAAACAGGGTATTCTTGTCCACGATTTATCGGTGGAGCGGATCAACAATATCTATAATCTTCGGATAGCGCTGGAGACGTTCACCTGTGAACAGTTGTATCCACGTATTACAGAAGACCAGCTGAAGGAGTTGGAGAAGAATCTCGAAGAAACCAGGCAGACAGCTGAGACTCTTGATGTCAAAACGTTTGCCAATCTGGATCATGAATTTCATCTAACAATCAGTGAAATTGCAGGAAACAGTGAGATTACACGTATTTTGATCAATTACCAGGATCATCTGCTGCGGATTACGTTGCGCCACTTGAAAAAAGATCCCACAAGGATCCGGAAGTTCTATGAAGACCATATGCAGTTGTACGAAGCACTAAAAAACAATGACCCGGAAAGTGTAGAGGTTATGAGGACGCATCTTCAGGAATCGAAGCAGATGTTGTTTCAGTAAAGAATAAGGGAGTGGAGAATCATGAAGGCAGTTTTTGTAGAAGACGCGGAACAGGTAGAAGTGAGAGACATTGACACACCGGAAATCAAAGCAGATGAGGTGCTGATTAAGGTTGCTGTGGCAGGAATATGCGGATCAGATATCCATACGTATAAGGGTCTTCATCCTTTCCGGAAGCCGCCTGTTGTAATTGGGCATGAGGTAGCGGGAGAGGTTGTAAGTATTGGAAGCGATGTTACACATGTCAAAGTTGGAGACCGGGTAACGGTCGAACCGCAGCTTGGTACAGGAGAGAGTGAAGGAGAAATGACCGGTCATATCAATTACTCGGATGAGAGACTGGCCCCTGGGATGGATACGTGGCTTGGAACGATGGCTGATTATTTCGTGTCTCCAGAATCTTTGATTATCCCTCTTCCTGATTCAGTCAGCTATGACCGTGGTGTCTTAACGGAACCACTCGCTGTCGGTGTTCATGCCGCACAGAAAGCCGGTATTCACCCGGATGACCGGGTGGCAGTGATTGGCGCCGGACCGATCGGGTTGTTGACGCTTGCTGCAGTGCGGGCTAAAGGAGCTGAAAACACAATCGTAACAGATGTGCTGGATTACTCATTGGAAAAGGCGGCGGATCTTGGCGCTAAAGAAACATACAACATTAAAGACGACCAGTACTGGATCAGCCATGTGAAGGAGACCATGGGTGGTTCCTTTGACAAAGTTTTGATCACAGCTGGCGTTCCCGGGATTATAAACGACTCTCTTAAACTGCTGAAAAAAGGCGGGCGCGCCGTCACCGTCGCTATGTTTCATGGGCAGCAGCAGCTGGATGTGGAACAGCTCCAGCAGCAAGAGAAAGAACTTGTTGGATGTATGACATACAACCGCCCGGATACAGAAGAAGCCTTACACATTATTGAAGCGCAGACCATTCCGGTGGAAAACGTTATCTCCCACCGGCTCGAAGTACAGGAGGCTGCATTGGGGTTCAGAATGGTGGATAAGAAAGAAGATGAATCTGTCAAAGTATTAGTGACCTTTAACGAAGAGGAGGAATAGTGTGAAAAACGTGAAAACGCTTGCTGTCTCAGCCATGATACTGGTTCTGACACTCGCGGGATGTTCACAGGGAACCGGCTCGTCCAAAACGGCAGAAGCCGGTTCTGTGACAACCCTTCGGCTCGGACACATTCAAAACGAGGAACATGCCTGGCACCTTGGTTCTAAGCGCTTTGCCAAACTGGTAGAAGAGAAAACGAATGGATCTGTCGAGGTCGATTTGTATCCAAGCTCTACGCTCGGCTCGGATCGTGATCTTGTAGAAGGGATGCAGATTGGATCGGTTGACTTTGCTCTGGTTGCCGGTGTGCTTTCGAACTTTCATCCGGAATACGCGATTCTCGAACTACCTTATCTATTTGAGAATAATGAACACTTAAGAAACTTTTTATACGGCGAGGGCGGTGAAAATCTTCAAGCGGACATGCTCGAACAAACCGGTGTGAGAGGGCTGGAATTCTTCATCCGCTCCCCTAGACTGCTAACCGCCAATAAACGTGTGGAAACACCTGAAGACCTCAGCGGTGTGAAAATAAGAGTACCGAATATCGAAGCGTCCGTGGAAGGCTGGGATGCGATGGGGGCCAACCCTACTCCAATGAACTTCAGTGAAGTGTATTCTTCTCTGCAGACAGGAGTCATTGATGCCCAGGAAAATCCTGCGTCGTTCATTACAAATGCAAAGCTGCAGGAAGTGCAGGATTACCTTATGATGACGGAACACGTATATGGCTACGTGCAGCTGCTTATGAGTGATAAGACTTACGAAAAACTGACTGTCAGTGAGCAGAAAGCCGTGGAAGAGGCGGCACTTGAAGCAAGGAAATATCAGAATGAGCTCGTTTCGAAACAGCAGGAAGAAGCGATGCAGACGATGCGAGAGGCTGGAATGGAAATCGTGGAAGTAGATAGGTCATTATTCAGCGAAAAAGTTCAAACCGTCAATAAAAAGCTTGCGAACAAATATGGACGGGAACTATATGACGAAATAGTAGAGATGAGAGAGTAAAAAGGAGGTTTGCAGAATGCAGCAGTATATAACGGCTGTTGAATATGTGAATAAATGTGTGAAATACGTGGCATCCATAATGTTTGTTGCGCTGGCTGTTCTTGTATTCTTTCAGGTGATTACGAGATTTGTGATTAATTTTCCGTTAGCGTGGTCGGAGGAAATCTCCCGTTACCTAACCATCTATATTGTATTTCTTGGTTCAGCACTGGCTGTTAGAAATAAAGAGCATATTGCAATTGATTTTTTATTCGACATTGTAAGCGCTGCAAAGAAGAAAAAACTTCAGCTCATTGTTTCCATTATTTCAACTGTGTTTTTTATTATTCTTTGTTATTACGGCACCGTGTTAACCATTACAGTGATTGGGCAGGTCACACCAACTCTGCAATTCTCGATAGCATGGGTGTATGCCGCAGTTCCGATCGGTTCCTTTGTTATGGCGTTAAACAGCATTGCTAATATTTTGAATTCAGCGATTGGAAATGAAAACGCTGCAGGGGGTGAAACACCTTGATTACGGCACTAGTTATATCACTTATTGTATTGTTTGTACTTGGAGTACCGGTTGCGGTAGCACTGGGTTTATCGACGAGCCTTGCTCTTTTGATTGAAGGGGGGACGCCGCTTGTTGTGCTCGCTCAGCGTGCCTTCGTATCGCTTGATTCTTTTCCGCTGCTTGCAATCCCGTTGTTTATTCTGGCTGGTGTCATTATGGAATTTGGCGGGATATCCCAGCGCCTTATTAACTTTGCAAACGCATTAACGGGGCATTTCTCCGGAGGTCTGGCGATGGTAACAGTAATTACGACAATGTTTTTTGCTGCAATATCCGGATCGAGCATTGCAGCAACGGCGGCACTAGGCTCTATTTTAATTCCGGCTATGGTCGAAAGAGGATACCACCGTGATTTTGCCGGAAGTGTGCAATCGGTATCAGGAACTCTTGGTATTATCATACCACCCAGCATTCCCCTGATCCTTTATGGTACCGCAGCAGACGCATCCATCGGTGATTTGTTCATAGGAGGCGTACTTCCGGGGGTTCTTGTCGGCGCAGGATTGATTATTACGGTCATTATTATTTCCAAAAAACGCGGGTACAACCGTGAAGCAAAGACCAGCACTGGTGAACTTGGAAAAGCCTTTGTGCAGACCATTCCTGCTTTAATCATGCCGTTCATTATTTTAGGTGGTATTTACAGCGGTATCTTTACCGCCACAGAAGCAGCCGGCGTCGCTGTGGCTTATGCCTTTATTATCAGCACTGTTTTTTATCGTTCGATCTATTTTGGCAATATTGGGAAAATATTAAATCAAGCCATTTCCACCACGTCTACTATCATGTTTATTATTGCGGTGGCAGGACTTTTCAGCTGGGTACTGACCATTGAAAATATTCCGCAGCAGGTTGCCGGGTTTTTCACCTCGATTTCAGATAATCCTTCTGTATTCCTTCTGTCTGTCGTTGTACTGTTGTTGATTGTAGGGATGTTTATGGAAACGAACGCTTCAATAATCATCCTGGCACCAATACTCGCACCTGTCGCACTGGAACTGGGTATAGACCCGATTCATTTCGGAATGGTGATGATTGTGACACTGGCGGTCGGTATGGTGACACCTCCACTGGGATTGAATTTATTTGTAGCTGGTCGTATTGCCAACTTACGACTGGATGAACTAGCAAAAGGAATGATTCCTTTTTATGTGGCCGTCTTGCTGACGCTTCTTATCATTATATTTGTCCCGCAGGTTTCTACTGGTTTGCTGAGTTTATAACAAAGGAGAGGAATATAAAATGGAACACCTTACGACAGTAAAAGAATTACACGAAGCAGGTTTGTTTATGAAAGAAAATGATCTTGTATGGGGAACTGCCGGCAATATCAGTGCAAGAGCAGGAGAGAATCAATTCTATATTTCGGCAAGCGGCACCCGTGTCGGCCATATGGAGATGGACGGTTTTTCTCTATGCTCTTTCGAAGAAGGATGGGTTTCCGGAAAAAAACCATCCAAAGAATTCAACATGCATCGTGCCGTGTATGAAGAACGTCCGGAAATCGGAGCGATTCTTCATGCATCCCCTTTCTACAGCACATTAATCGCCTGCTCCGATGTGGAACTGCCTTCGAATTATTTTGTGGAGGCTATGTATTATCTTGAAAGGGTAGAGCGAATTCCGTATTGTCACCCGGGCAGTCGGGAGCTTGCTGATGCTGTGAAAGAAAAAGCAAAGGATACGAACGTCATGCTTCTCGAAAATCATGGCATCCTCATTTACGATGAAAGTATCAAAGAAGCCCGGATGGCTCTGCAGACGATGGAGTATACCGCTAAAATGCACATTACTGCAATAGAAAAAGGTATTACCATGCAGGGATTGAATAAAGAGCAGGAGCAGGACTTTCTGCTTAACTCCGGGTACAAACCCGTGAGAGACTGGCCGAGGTAATATCTAGTGTTCTATTTTCAATAATGAATGGAAAGAAAGCCGTTGTGTCACCTTAACGCAGCGGCTTTTTGCTGCCAGCGCATTCCCGTTAGTTTCTGAATGCGTGGAGAAGGGAATAATAGTTTGGTTGAAAGATGGAAAGGAGATGCATACGCATGCCAGGTAACCATGCAGAAACGTTTGATCCGGCGGTGGAGGATACGCAGAATTTTTATAAAATCATGACGGGGTCTGTCGTGCCGCGGCCGATCGCGTGGGTGACGTCGAGGAGCAGCGAAGGCGTGCTGAACCTGGCGCCGTTCAGCTTTTTCACGGTAGCTTCGAGGCAGCCGGCGACACTGGCGATATCGATCGGACCGGGTATCCAGGAACGGACAGGGACGGTGAAAGATACGTTGACCAACATCCGCGAACGCGGCGAATTCGCCATTAACATCGTTTCCTGTGAGCTGGGGGAGAAGATGCAGACTTCCGCCCGGAGTGTGGCGCCTGAAGTCGATGAAGCGGCGGAAGCGGGAGTCACACCATATCCGTCGGAAACGATAGATATTCCGCTGGTGCAGGAAGCGCCGATCGCGTTTGAATGTGTGCTGGATCAGATCGTGCCGGTCGGGACCGATCATCTCGTACTAGGACGTGTCCAGCGCGCCCATGTAGAGACGGCCGCCTATCTCGGCGATCATAAAATCGACCTCGATTCCCTGAATCCGCTCGCCCGCCTCGCCGGAGACTATGCCGGCCTGACGCAGCGCTTCTTTCTGTAGTGGCAGCATCGATAAAGTGGAACGTTTTGAACGTAAATATCCGGACGAGTATCCGAAGTGCCCTGCGTGGCACTAGGTACCGTCCGGATTTTTGTGTTTATCGCGGTATGCACGTGCGCGGGTTCGGTCGGTGGACCGGGTGTTACCGGCGGACTTTTGTCGAATACAGGCCAAACGGCATGCTTTACAAGCCAAAGGCACCATAATACAAGCGGGGCCCGCCGGTACCGGCCAAACCGGGAGGAATACATGCCGAATCCACCCAAATACATGCCAAACAACCTCACTTACCTGCCAAACCTTGAAGCACCCCATGGATCCAGGTGTCGAAACCCAATGAAACTTCATTACCGATTCGTTTAACATTGAAGCGGCAGTCTTTAATGGTTGGCGGTTTCCCGGCGGAAATTCAAATTCCCTATGTCGGGTCCTGACATTTAGCAGGGTGCGCGGCACCGGGTTTTCGCTTACGCTGAAGCTACCATGGAATAAAGCGGCGGCGCGCCGGCCGAAAAGGTTAGAATGATGAATCAGGCACTGGGCATTTCGTTTGAAGAAGTGGCGGAAGATTTCACACCGCTTGTGACAGGTATGATTAAGCGGCTCCGGATCTACAAGAATCAGGAAGAGTTTATGCAGGTGGGGTTTATCGCGTTATGGAAGGCGTATGAACGTTTCGATGAGACGAAAAATGTGCCGTTCTCCTCTTACGCGTATATTACGGTGAAGGGGGAGATGCAGGAACAGCTGCGCAAAGATTCGGTGCACGAGGAGCGGTATACACCCAGTGATTTCGAACATACTCCCGAACCGCCGGCGCCTGATACCGCCAGCCTGTTTCTGGAACTGGACAGCCTGCGCCCGTATCTTGACAGGCTCACCCTGCGCGAGCAGGACTGGGTACTTGAGTACAGCATCCACGGCCGCGGCATTAAGGAGATTGCCGCGCGCTTTTGCGTATCGCCCCATACCGTCAAAGACTGGCGTAGGTCCGCCCTTAAAAAGTTACGTAAATAGTAAAAACAGAGACTGTCTGAACTATAACGTTCAGGCAGTCTTCATGTTAGGAATAACAAATCTCTTTGGTACATACATCTTAATTTTTGCCATTTTGTTTAAAAAACAGACGAGTGCATTTAAGCAATATATAATAGGACAAAAATACCACTAATTTTGTAGTTTTACAGCTGATGACATGCAAGAAGCAGGGGGGGAGATGCATCGATGACAATCACAAAGGCCACGGAAACTAAAATAAATGAACTGGTAGATGTATTGACCGACACGACAAATATTCCTGCGGGTTTCTATACCGAAAGCTTCTCTATCACGTCAACTTCCTTTATTGCATGGGAAACGAACAAAGAGGGTTTCTCGCTGTTTCAGCTTTTGAATGACAGCTCTCAGACGGCAGAGTGTTTTCTATATATTGCAGAGCATGATATTTATTATTTCTCCGTATGGATTCCGGCGCTGCATGGTTATATGCTGACAGGTCCCTATCATACGACCGATGATAGTCCGGGGAAGGAACTGCTTCAATTAGACGTGAATGTATCCAGAAGTACTGGTGACATTTCCGTAATATCAAAGCATCACCATGTAATAACTATATCTAACAGCCTCATAAGGCACTATTTCTATTATTATCCCGGATTTTTACGGGAGTATGACTGGATGACGGCAGATATATTCCAGGCTGAAGTCGAGAACGTGGAATATCCATATGAACAGGAAAGAAAGTTTCTGGAATATTTTAAGAGTGCAGATCCTGAAAGCTATACAATGCTTCAGGTTATGGAGGAAGATTCCAGTATTACTTTTGGTTCCACAGATTCAATCCGTCATTCGAAAAACAAACTGATAGTACTGGAGACAATACTGGTCCGGGCGATGATTGAATCAGGTGTTGCTGCATCTGAAGCTTTGAGAATTTCAAATGGGTTTCTTTTTACAATAGAAAAGACGTCTAATCTCACCGATTTGCATGAACTACAGAGAAAAATTTTTGATGCATTTTATTTTTTGATCCACCAACATTGTAATACCCATCACAGTCCGTTTGTCCAAAAAATTCGTGATTTTATTCAGCGCCATTTGAGGGAGCCGTTGGATGTGAGAGCTGTGGCCGATTATATGAATATATCAAAAGGGCACTTGTCCACACAGTTTAAGAAAGAGTGCGGTGTGACGTTAAAACATTATATATTGGAGCGCAAAATCGAAGAAGCGAAACGGTTGATTCTTTTTACCGAACACACCCTCTCAGGAATTGCGGCATTATTATGCTTTAATGATCAGACGTATTTCACAAAAGCGTTTAAACGCATTACAGGGCAGACACCTCTTCAGTATCAAAAGAAAAGTTATTCAGGCCGGCGGAAAAATTGAAAAACTGAAAAAATTGGAACACAGATAACAAAATGGCAAAAAGTAAGATGGAAACACCATACAAATTACTTATTTTTACTAAAATGGGATGCAGTCTTTTATGAGAAAAGGAGATACATGATGAAACATCCGAATTTTTCGATTTATATGAGCGAATATGTTGAAAACGAAGTGGACAAAGATTTGGCAGCATTTGCTGTGCGTATTACAGCTGACGAAAGGTTTGAAGACGAGTGGGAGACTTTTGAGTTTTTCCCGCACGATGGCAGACAATACGTAATCCGGAGTCAGAACCATCCGGCCAAATGCAAAGGATACCAGCTTCAGGTTTCCGGCGGCATACATACAGAAACCATCCTGGTAAAAAAGGAAGAAGACAGAATTAAACTGTATACTTCAAGAGAATGCGTCTTACAACTATAATAATGAATCTGTTTTTACAGCCTGGGGGAAGTTAGAAAGGCTGCAGTATCTATGGAATAGGTATTATTAATGAAAAGACAGATACTCTGAAAAATTCATCTAACGAAGATATATACTTAATTGCCGCGGGGAGATACATCACCCGCGGATTTTTTTTCACAGAATTATAATGGCTTTTTTGTTTTCCTTCCGGTTCATTTACGTTATAATAGCAACTGATTAGTGAAGGAAACTATTAAGAAATCTAAACAATTATTTCTTGCAGATAGGGGAGGAGAACATGAAACGCATTTTTTCTGCGGGGTTGGCGGTGCTCTTTGTTTCTTCCGGGCTGACCGGTGCGGTATCGGCTCAGGAAGCGGAAAATCAGGAACAGGAGCAGGCATCGGAGCAGCCGGAAGAATCGACGTCAGGAGAAAACCAGCAGACCGACAGTGAGCAGTCCCAGGAAGATCTTGTACAGACGTTAACGATGGAGCAGGCGGTGGACGCGGCACTGAACGATAATTCATCATTGATTCTCATGAATTACCGGCTTGATAACATCCGAAGCCAGATTGAGGGCTCCGAAGATGACTACAGTGATCTGCAGGATGACCTCGATGATCTAGACGATCAAATGGACGAACTCCGTGACATGGCAGGTTCTTTCCAGCAGCGTCTGAAGATTCAGAATCAACAGGAGACAATAGAAGACAACCTGGACAGTCTGGAAGATTCAATCCGGCAGTTGAATTCCAATGAAATTCAGATCCGCTATAACCGGGAACAGGCACACCGTAGTGCGGAGCTTTCTGCGAAGTCCACGTTTGTCCAGCTGCTCATGCAGCAGAACCAGATAGAAATGACGCAGGCATCTCTTGAGAACCAGAAGCAGCAGACGTCCAACGTCGAGCGCCGGGTCGAAATCGGCACCGCGCCGGAAAGTGAATATGAGACCTCACAGCGTGAGGTAAGACGGCTTCAGAACAATCTCGCCGACGCGCGTTCGCAGTACAATCATGATCTGGCAATGTTCGCTCTCGACATCGGGATTACCTACCATGAGGACCTGACGCTGAAAGCACCGGAATTAGGAAAACTGGAGCCGATTCAGCAGACAACAGAGACAGAAAAACTCATTGAAGAATCTTTCAGTATGAAGAACGCGCAGGAAGCGTTGGACCTCGCCGAATACAACCGGGAGCAGACGCAGAATGATGAAGACGCCACCAGTGCTGAAAAAGAACAGGCTGATATCAGCGTGCAAACAGAACAGGAAAATATCGCTCAGCTGCGGCAGAACCTGCGGACGTCGATAAACAGCACGTTCCAGCAGGCACAGACGCAGTACCAGGCTGTGCTGCAGGCCCGTGATGAAGTCAGCTACGCTGAGGCGGATGTCGAGGACCTTCGTGTTCAGGCCGAGATCGGCGTGATTCCACAGTCTGAATACGACCTGGCCGGCATCCAGGTTGATCAGGCCGAGCAGGAATTGACTTCCGCCCGCTGGAACCTGTTTCTCATTAATGAGCAGATTAAAGCGATGCAGGACGGACTCGTACAGCAGTCCGGTGGTGCATCACAGCCTGCCGCCGGCACCGGTGGATCAGCTGGATCTGCTTCGGGAGGAGGTTCCTCTGCAGGAGGATCCGGACAGCAGGCATCTGCACAATAGGGACGAAAAACTGCAGGGGGATATACTCCCTGCAGTTTTTTATGGGAATCTAAGCGTTTACAGCCATAATGTGAAGAGTTTATGAACTTCAGTAAATGAGTTGACCCTTTAGTTCTTTTGCCTTATATTACGAATAGTTAAGTTTTTAAATAGTTATGTGATATAATTATTTATTGGAAAAACAGGAAGGGGATCTCTTATCGATGATGGAAACACGTTATCTATGATATCCTTTACCATAGATGCATAATCATAATATCCGGGGCTGTACATGTTTTTTAAAACTTTAAAACTATTGGAGAGAATGGGGGAGACGGTGAATTGAAGAGCCGCCTTAATTTGAAAAGACGACTATCACATACATGGAAACTGTCAGCCGGCCTTCTGGTGATTATGGTGATCGCCGGGTGTTCGTCGGCTGAGGTGGGTTCGCAGCAGGAAGCCGTAACGGTGGAGACACAGGAAGCAGAGATAGGGGATCTCACAGGAGAGCGTATCGTGAACGCTACGACGCAGTCGCTCTCGGAAGTTTCTCTCACGCCTGAATTGACCGCAGATGTCACAGAAGTGCTCGTGGAAGAAGGCGAGCAGGTAGAGCAGGGACAGGTACTGGCGCGGCTGGATGATTCTTCTTTGCGCAATACACTGCAGCAGGAGCGTGCTGCATTAGAGGCTGCCCAGAGTAATGTTGAGGTGTCTAAAGCCGGAGAAAGAGGAGCAGAAGCAAGTGTCGATCAGCAGCAGGCGGCGCTTGAGAATGCGAACCATTCCATCCGCCAGGCTGAAGAACAGCTCAACCGGGCACAGATTGATCTAGAGCAGGCCAGAGCGAACCGCTCAGATGAGATTGAGAATGCGGAACAGGCTCTGCAGACTGCCGAGCGGAATCTGCAGACCGCCAAAAATGAACGGAACCGCAGCCAGCAGCTTTATGACGAAGGTTTGATTTCAGAACAGGAGCTGGAGAACGCGAAGACCGCTGTGCAAGATGCACAGGACAGCGTAACGGAAGCGGAGAACAGTCTGGAACAGACCAGACAGGAATATAATATCGAACAGCTGCAGTCCCAGGTGGAAACAGCGCAGTCCAATCTGCAGCAGGCGCGTGATTCCAAAAAGGAAATCCGGGCAAGAATTGAATCTTCAAACGCCTCTGTGGATGAAGCAGAGGGTAATACCGATAATGCCCAGGCCAGTGTAGAACAGCAGCGCCAGGCTGTGCAGCAGGCTGAAGAGAACCTTCAGGATGCTGTTGTGACAGCTCCCAGTTCCGGCAGGGTACTGACGGTGGCGGTGGATCCCGGGGAGTATTATTCCCAGCAGGAAGCGATGATAACCATTGGTGAAATGAATACGCTCAATGCCACGGCAACCGTCACGGAAGAACAGTTGTCCAGTTTTGAAGAAGGGGCGGAGATGGATGTCCGTTTTCCTTCTATTGGAGAAACAAGAACCGGAACGGTAACCTATATCGCTGATTCTTCCAACGATAATGGTTTGTTTAACGTGGAAGTACAGGTGGAGAATCCTAATGGTGAACTGCGTTCCGGCATATACGCAGAGATTCTGTTGTATGAAACGTATGTCTCAGACGGACTTCTTGTACCGACCAGCTCTGTGATAAACGTGGACGGACAGTCTTCTGTCTTCATCCGTGAAGAAAATCAAGCGGTACTCGTACCGGTCGAAGTCGTGCGGGAAGAGTCCGATCTCACAGCTATTGAAGCAGATATAGAAGCAGGTACGCCTGTTATCACACGCGGACAGTACTTCCTGGAAGACGGAAGTGAAGTGCAGTCCCAGCAGGAAGTCGAAGAAAGTTCCCAGAATTCCTCCAGTGACTCCGGCAGTTCAGAAGAAGATGGATCCGGCGGGTCTGAAGAAGGAAACAGCGAAGAAAATCAGGAAAGCAGTAATGAAGAAAGTCAGCAAAACAATGCAGACTCATCCAGTTCAGAGAAAACGGCGCATGCCCCACTTAATGGAGGCATGACATCATGAATCTTTCCAGTTGGTCGGTAAAGCGGCCCGTCGGTATTTTCATGGCCGTGGCTATGGTCCTTGTACTGGGTCTGGTTTCATTTCGGAATCTGGCAATTAACCTATACCCGGACATGGAACTTCCGTTTGCTGTGGTCACTACAAGTTATGACGGGGCCGCTCCCGAAGATATAGAGGAAACCGTAACACAGCCGCTCGAGGATTCACTCAGTACCCTGGAAGGACTGGACACGTTGTCTTCCCAGTCTTCTTCAGGGTCATCGCTGATTCAGGTTCAGTTTGAATTCGGCACAGACCTCGATCAGGCGATGCTTGATATAAGGGAATCGATTGACGGTGCGTCAGCTCAGCTGCCGGAAGGAGCGGATGACCCTTCTGTCCTCAGTTTTGATCCGGATTCGCAGGCGATGATGTGGATTGGTATTTCCGGAGACACCGGGAATATGAATATGCAGCAGCTGGCCCAGGAACGGATTCAGCCGCAGCTGGAGCAGGGCTCCGGTGTAGCCAGCGCCAGTATTGAAGGACTCGAAGAACGAGAAATTGAAGCCCAGCTCCGCATTGAAGATTTGAACCGGTATCAGCTGACAGCCGATGATGTCGTCAACGCCCTGAATGCAGAAAATGACTCCGGATCGGTCGGAGAAGTGCAGAGCGGGGGGCAGGACCTGCAGCTCCGGGTCGACGGGGAATTCACGTCGGTTGAGGACATTGAGAACACGCTCATTCCGCTCCCGGACGGCGGCAATGTCCAGCTCAGTGATGTGGCGGATGTCGTTGATACAGTTGCGGATAATTCATCAGAAACGTATGTAAACGGCAGCTCCTCTGTCATGTTTTCGATTATGAAGCAGTCAGATGCCAACACAGTGGAAGTGTCGCAATCTCTGACCGACATTGTGAACAACCTAAACAATAATGAACTGGGAGACGGGGCACAGCTTGAAATAGTCTATGATTCTGCGGATTACATAGAATCTTCCATTAATAGTGTGTTCAACAACCTGTTGTTTGGCGCTCTATTTGCTGTCCTTGTGCTTCTTGCCTTTCTACGCAGTGTACGCGCCACGATGGTCATTGCTATTTCGATACCTATTTCGATTGTGGCGACATTCACTCTGATGTATTTCACCGGGGAGTCCCTGAACATTCTTACGATGGGGGGACTTGCGCTCGGGGTTGGTATGATGGTGGACAGTGCCATCGTTATTCTCGAAGGTATTTACAAGCATATTGAATACGGAAAATCGCGGAAAGAAGCTGCCATTGCCGGGGCAAAAGAGCTCGGAAGCGCGGTCGTTGCCTCGACGAGTACTACATTGGTTGTATTCCTGCCGCTTGTCTTTGTGCAGGGCATCTCGTCCGAGCTGTTCACACCGCTTGCCTTAACAGTTTCGTTTGCCCTGATTGCTTCCTTAATTGCAGCGCTGACGATCGTACCAATGTTTGCGTCCAAGTTCATTAAGGAAGAAAGTAAGAAACCGGATGAAAACAGCCGTTTCAACCGGCTGGGCCGCGCGGTGAACGACCGTTACCAGCGTATGCTGCGGTGGTCGCTGCGGTTCCGTAAGACGGTTATGCTTATGACGTTTGTGCTCGTGATAGGGTCGCTTGCCCTTGTTCCTGCTATCGGTGCGGTATTTATACCGGAATCCGACCAGGGTGAAATCGCGGTGAACGTGGAAACACCGGAAGCCTCCACGAAAGAAGAGACACGGCGCGCTGTACAGCAGGTTTGGAACATGCTTGAGCCGTATCAGGACAGTATTGATTCCACGTACAGCTCCCTTGGAGGAGGCGGCGGTGCCGCAGCAGCAGGAGGCGGCGGAGGCAGCAACACTGCTACCGTCAACATCTCGCTCGTCGATTCTTCCGAGCGGCAGATTGAGACGAGCGGCATGATTTCAGATCTGTCTGAACAGGCCGACCGGATTGCCGGCGCTGAGGTGTCCGTATCGAATGTCGCCTCCGGTGCGGCAGGAAGCGGTACTCCGATAACGGTAAGTATCAGCGGCCAGGAACAGGACGTTCTTCGGGACCTGGCGGAACAGGCTGTGTTTGAAGTAGAGAGTATACCGGGTACAATGAATGTTGAGAATTCTTCCGGAGAAGGAAGTCCTCAGCTTGAACTGAACATTGACCGGCAGCAGGCTTCTCAGTACGGTCTGACCTACCAGAATATTATGGGACAGGTGATGACGTCGTTTAACGGGCAGGTTGCGACCGAGTATAACGAAGAAGGGGAAGAAATCTCTGTAGAGGTTATTCTGCCCGGAAGCGCCAGAGAGCAGATTTCCGACGTCCGTAATCTGACACTGACGGGAGCCCAGGGAGCCGGCGTTCCACTTGCCGCGGTAGCGGAACTGAACGAAACGACCGGACCTACCCAGATTACAAGAGAAGACTCCCAGCGCCAGATTGACATCACCAGTGATGTCGCTCCCGGCTATGTGCTCGGCAGCGTATCCACCCAAGTGCAGGAAGCGATGAACAGCATGAATATGCCGGACGGCTATACCGTGGATTACGGCGGTGAGCAGCAGGATATGCAGGAAGCGTTCGGTGACCTCGGACTGGCGCTCGTTGCTTCTATCTTTCTTGTTTATGCCGTGATGGCGATTCAGTTTGAATCCTTTATTCAGCCTCTTGTTATCATGTTCTCGATTCCGGCTACGTTGATCGGTGTGTTACTTGGTCTGTTTATCACGCAGACACCGCTCAGTGTGACGGCCTTTATCGGGTTGATCATGCTGGCGGGAATTGTGGTGAACAACGCGATCGTACTCGTGGATTACATCAACCAGAGACGTTCCGATGGTCTCGAACGCGATGAGGCCATTATGGATGCAGGGCCATCCCGCCTCCGTCCGATTTTAATGACGGTGATGACAACGATCCTTGCAATGCTGCCGGTGGCTCTCGGCATTGGCGAAGGTGCCGAATCACAGGCGCCGATGGCGATTGTTATTGTCTTCGGGCTTGCATTCTCCACACTGTTCACATTGATTCTAATCCCTGTTGTGTACGCTTCGTCGGACAATATCGTGCTTTGGTTCAAGCGAAAAGCGGAAAACCGCCGGGAGAAGAAAAGGCTGAAAAAACAGCCGAAAGAAGAGATGTAACAAAATAGGCATAAAATCCCTGTACATCTTTGGGATTTTTGCCTATACTACGTTTTACCCAGCAGAAAAAGGAGAGGTCTCGGCTTATGATCAAGAAACGCAAGATACTGCTAACAGGAATTGCAGCGTTGGGATTGGCGGTTACCGCCGCCTGCTCCTCCGGGGACGGCTCAAGTGAGAGCAGCCAGAACAACGAGGAAACGTCACAGGAGCAGACGGAAAACCAAGATCAGCAATCTGAAAGCGAGCAGCGCGCGGAAGAACAGCAGACGTCCACCGAACTCAATTCCAACAGCGACCTGAAGTCACAGCTCGAAAGTGAAGAGAGCGTGCAGGAAGCCACGGTGCAGGAAGTGAACGGTGAAAACGAACAGCAGGTCAACATTGATATTACGATTGCCTCCAACCAGGAGCTGACCGAAGAGCTGAAAACCACCTATTCCGATATGATCCGGCAGGTGTATCCGGATCAGAATGTGAGCCTTATCTACGCCAAAGGCGGCGAACTGCTCGAGCAGACCACACTTGAATAATCGACAGATAATGAACCCCCGTTCCTCCCGGTGATAGGGAGGAACGGGGGTTCTTTTCTGTATTGAAGAAGGAGAGAGTTGAGGTGGGGTGGAGACACTAACGGATGAATATACTGCCGTAGTGTCTCCGGACGAAGCGTTTGTGGATACTATGAAACCTGTCCGGGAAAATAGTGTGCACCGGCAGTTATCATCAGCCATTAAGCCGCAATTTCACCGGAATATTGTCCACAAAAACAGATTCGGTGGATATTATTTCCTGAATACCATCATGTAGTGTCCGCCACGCAGCTTCATCCAATATCATTGATCAATCGAAGCCGGGTCTCCACAGTAACTACTTGCAGTCCGACGTCTAATTGATTGGAAAGCGTGCAGGCGATAACGTACAATAGACGAGCAGGAATCGTAACGAAAAGATGGTTCTATCCTATGAGAAGGGAGAGGTGTGTGTCATGGAACATAAGGAAAATCAGAAGTCATGTTGTGCGGGAAGCCGCTCGATGGTAGATGTTGATTTTACGGCAAGCAGAAATGAGGAAAATATCGGTGTGCCGAGCGGGAACACAACGAGATTCCGTGATAAACTTCAGTACATCCCGGGCGGGGAGTTTCTCATGGGCACTGATGATGAGGAAGGCTTTAAGGCAGATGGAGAGGGGCCTGTCCGAAAGGTGACCGTATCCCCTTACTATATCGATGCGTACACGGTGACCAACCGCGAATTCAGCAGATTTGTAGAAGAAACAGGGTACCGCACCGAATCAGAAGAATTCGGCTGGTCGTTTGTTTTTTATTCTTTTCTGCCGGACAACCCAGGCGTGAAAACCCAGCAGCTCCCTGCCATTCCGTGGTGGTATGCGGTCGGGGAGGCGTACTGGTATCAGCCGGAAGGACCGGGTTCTTCGATTGAAGATCGGATGGACCACCCGGTGATTCACGTATCATGGAATGATGCCGAAGCTTTCTGCCGGTGGGCAGGGAAACGTCTTCCCACTGAAGCGGAATGGGAAATGGCAGCCCGCGGCGGATTGGAACAGAACCGCTATCCATGGGGAAATGAGTTGACGCCGGGCGGCGAACACTACTGCAACATATGGCAGGGTACGTTTCCTGAAGAGAACACGCTGGAAGACGGATTTAAAGGAACGGCGCCGGCGCGGTCTTTCTCCGCCAATGGATATGGACTTTACAATGTCTCGGGAAATGTATGGGAATGGTGTTCGGACTGGTTTGATACGTCGTATGAAAAGCGGGAGTCTATCAATCCAACAGGACCGGAAACAGGAGACGCTAAAGTAACACGCGGCGGCTCCTACCTGTGTCACTATACCTACTGCAACCGGTACCGGGTGGCGGCGCGCAGTTCCAACACGATCGACAGTTCGACAGGGAATATGGGTTTCCGGTGCGCCGCTGATGCCAAAAACTGAACAATGGTCTTTTCCTCCGCAGAGAACTTCCAAACCAGGGAGGTATGCTCGTGAAAATTGAAGAGCTGATAAATACTAATTTTTCGAGTTTGAGTGAAGGAGAAAAGGAACTCGGCACCTTTATTCTGAACAACAAACAAGAAATCAGTGATTTAAGCATCAACATGTTTGCCAGGAAAAGTTTAAGCTCTAAGTCTTCGATACTGAGGTTTGCACAGAAAATTGGGTTCAGCGGCTATACGGAAATGAAAAATTTCATGAAATGGGAAACCGAACTCTTCGAGCACAATGTTACGCATAAAGACTTTGCCGACTCGTTAATTCAAAGCGTGGAGCAGACGGTAACGAATCTGATGAACATGGACCTGTACCAGGTCTGCCGGGCGATTGAAGACAGCTCGAATGTCTACGTGACGGGGACAGGCCAGCTTCAGCAGAACTGCGCCCAGGAATTGCAGCGGATCTTTCTCGGTATGGGGAAAAACATGCAGATCGTCCCGCTCGATATTAATACGAACCTGTATCAGCTCGTAGTAGAGAGGATGACAGCTGAGGACATGATGGTTGTTATTTCAGGCAGCGGTAACAACCCCGCTCTGAAAGAGGCCCTTCATATTCCTATGTTGAAAAACGTGAAAATTCTCGCGGTGACCGGTTCCTATACAAACTGGCTGATGAATCATGCTGATTATGGAATGCCTGTGTACAACGAAATCAATCCCGCTTCCATCAGTACATCAAGTGCCTTTCATAGCGCCATTGATGTGTTGTCTTATCATTATTTTGAATACAAAAATAATCTGTTAAGCAGAAATTAGGAAGAAAACCCCGGACAGTCGGATGCACTCTACTGTCTGGGATTTTTTTATTGAAATGATAACGTTCCCAATCGGTGAAACCGTTTCCCACAAACCGTTGCAGCCCTTCTTTTTTGGGACATCTTCATGCATGATGGAAATACATACACAGAACAGAGGCTGCATGGAAGGAGATAGACCAATGAAGGCGATTCAACTGATGTTTGACACGTTGAAAAGGGATTACTTGACTCCTTATGAGCATACAGATGTGAGCACGCCGAATTTCAAGCGCCTGCAGCAGAAAACGGTTCAATTCGATAATTTTTTTGCCGGCAGTCTTCCCTGCATGCCGGCACGCCGCGATCTGCACACAGGACGATATAACTTTTTACACCGCGGTTGGGGGCCACTGGAACCGTTTGATGATTCCATGCCTGAGATTCTTAAATCCAAAGGCATTTACACGCACATGGTAACGGACCACAAGCACTACTGGCGGGACGGCGGTTCTACGTATCATCCGCGTTATTCTTCCTATGAACTGATACGCGGACAGGAAGGTGACCGCTGGAAAGCAAGAGTGAATAAGGATACAGACGTGGCTGGCATTGAACATCTGCCGGATGCGTTTAAAGCGAGAAAAGCAGAAAGCATGTCCCAGGATTTTGTGAACCGCGAATACATGGAAGCTGAATTGGATCATCCGATGGCGAGAACCGTTCAAGGCGGGCTGGATTTTCTCAAAGAAAATAAGGATGCCGATCAATGGTTTCTGCAGATTGAATGTTTCGACCCTCATGAGCCATTTTTCGTTCCTGAAAAGTATTTAGCGATGTACGGGCTTTCCCAGGATGATTTCAACGGCTGGCTGCTTTATTCTAACGATGACTTCACGAACGAAAAAGCGGAAGTGATGAAAGGGTACTACAAGGCACTTGTAACGATGTGTGATGATTATCTCGGAAAAATCCTCGATGTCATGGACGAACAGAACATGTGGCAGGATACGATGCTCATTGTCAACACGGACCACGGCCTGCTGCTTGGCGAGCATGACTGGTGGGGCAAAAACATCATGCCGGTCTACAACGAGATTGCTCATCTCCCGTTTTTCATCTGGAACCCGCAGCTCCAGGTTCACGATGAAACGAGGGATCAACTCGCGCAGAATATTGATGTCCCGGCGACTATTCTGGAATTCTTTGACCTCGAGGTGCCGGAGATGATGAAAGGAAAACCGCTGCGCTCTGTGATTGAATCGAACGATGTCATTCACGAGTCAGCCCTTTTTGGTAATTTCGGGAACAACATCAATGTGGTGGACGGAGATTACATCTATATGAGAACACCTTATCCGGGAAGAGAGGACTATCTCTATGAGTACACCCTCATGCCGATGAGAATGAACAGCCGCTTCAAGCCGGAGGAACTGAAAGGGGCGGAGCTGGATCACTCCTTTTCCTTCACCAAAGGGGCCGGCGCACTGAAAATACAGACGTCTGACTTTATGGCTGAGAGCCACCAGCGGTTTGGCAACAAATTATTCCATCACGCTGAGGACCCCGGTCAGAAATACCCGATCACCGATCCGGAAAAAGAGTTTGAGATGATCGTCAAAATGAAGCAGCTGATGGAAGAAAACGAAGCACCTTCTTCGCTTTACGTCTATTACGGTCTTGATCATATTCACAGCGTCGAGGACGTACGGCAGGAGCAGGAAGAATTGAACAGGGAGAAAGAAGCTGTCAGTGAACATATCCATTTCGCCGACTACATGGTGAAGGAAGGGTATTTAACGCTCATCGCTTCCATCCAGGATACTCGGAAAAAAGAACAGATACAACGTGATCTTCAGGAAATCAGTGAGCAGCACAAGGTGACGGAGAATCATTTAAGAAACTGGCTCCAGCAGGAGATGGATGAAAAGGACCGGGCTTTTTTGACCTACCAGTTAAATATGGCTCTTCGTATCGATTAAAGGAATGACGCACGCTGTAAAAACAGGGTGGATGATTCGTCCACCCTGTATATCGGCCTTTATTTGTAAGGGGTTGCAATTATTTATTTTTTCACATGCAGGTTGAGTGAAAGGGATTTTTTGAATGACACAAACAGAAGGACGTGCTGAAGATGAAATATAAACAATTAGCCAATGACATTATAAAACATGTTGGCGGAACGGAAAACGTGAACAATGTTGTACACTGTGTCACGCGTCTTCGTTTTCAATTAAAAGATGAAGGCCAGGCAGACACAGATGCGCTGAAAAACATGGACGGTGTGGTTACGATTACGCAAAGCGGCGGCCAGTACCAGGTTGTCATCGGCAATCATGTGCCCGATGTCTATCAGGCAGTCGTGGAGGTCGGCGGCTTTCAGAAGCAGGACACAAAAGAACAGGACGATCAGTCGGATAAAAAGGTATTCGACAAGCTGATTGATATTATTTCAGGTATTTTCGCCCCAATTCTCGGGGTGCTTGCCGCATCCGGTATGATCAAAGGTTTCAACGCTTTCTTCCATGCCATTGGGCTCTACACAGAAGAGTCCGGAACCTACCAGATTCTGCAGGCAGTCGGCGATGGACTGTTCCATTTTTTTCCTATATTTATTGGTATGACAGCCATGAAAAAGTTCAACGGAAACCAGCTCGTTGGTATGGCCATCGGTGCTGCTCTGACTTACCCGGCACTTACTGGTTTGACAGAAGGCGATCCGCAGTATACGTTGTTTTCGGGTACGTTATTTGAGTCTCCGATTCATATCACGTTTCTCGGCATACCGGTCATTCTCATGACGTACTCTTCGTCAGTGATTCCGATTATTTTATCCGCGTTCGTTGCGTCAAGATTTGAAGGCTGGCTGAAAAAAGTCATTCCGGATGTTGTGAAGACGTTTCTGGTACCGTTTTTCACCTTATTAATTATTGCTCCGCTGACGTTTCTTGTTATCGGTCCAATTGCTACATGGCTTGGAACGATCATTGGAAGTGGAACCATCTGGGTTTTTGAACTCAGCCCCATATTAGCTGGTTTTCTACTTGGAGGATTATGGCAGGTCTTTGTCATGTTCGGATTGCACTGGGGCTTGGTGCCGATCGGCCTGAACAATATTTCGGTCAACGGGTCCGATCCTATTCTGGCCTACATTTCAGCTACTTCTCTTGCCACAACCGGTGTGGTTCTGGGTGTGCTGGTTAAAACAAAGCAGAAACAGTTAAAATCATTATCGATTCCCGCTGCGATTTCAAGTGTGTTCGGTGTGTCCGAGCCGGCCATTTACGGCATTACCCTGCCGTTAAAGAAACCGTTCATCATTACCTTAATTACATCCGCTATCGGCGGCGCTGTGATGGGATTAATGGGAACACGGGTGTACATGCTCGGAGGTCTTGGTATTTTCGGTATTCCATCCAAAATCGGTCCGGATGGATTGGATATGGGATTCTGGGGCGGTATGATAGCAATGGGTCTGAACGTTATTGTAGGTTTTCTTTTGACGTATTTCTTTGGAGGAATTGGTCAGAAAGACCGCGAAGCGCTGGGTGCCGATGCAAAACAGAAGCAGGGTGCAGCTGAAGAAGACAATCACGACATCGTCAGTCCCATGCCGGGACGGGCCCTGCCTTTATCAGAAGTGCCGGATGAAGCGTTCTCTACCGGACAGCTCGGAAAAGGGCTTGCGGTAGATCCTTCCGACGGGGTTGTTTTTGCCCCAGCTTCCGGTGAGATATCCGTATCATTCCCGAGCGGCCATGCCGTTGGAATCACCACTGATCAAGGCGCGGAGCTGCTCATCCATGTGGGACTCGATACGGTGCAGCTGAACGGGGACTATTTTGAATCCCATGTGAAACAGGGAGACCGTGTGGAAAAAGGACAGAAGCTGATTGATTTTGATATAGATAATATCAGGCAGTCGGGCTACTCTGTTGTCACACCGGTCATCGTGACAAACAGCGGTGACTTCGATGAGCTGCATATGACAAAAGCAGAAGAAATTAACGTTGGTGACTACCTGATGAAGGCAGAAGCACCAGACCGAGCGTAACGTTTACTATTAAGAAGGAGGTCATTCGATGTCACGTAACAGTTTTCCGGAAGGGTTTTTATGGGGTGGCGCCACTGCCGCCAATCAGGTGGAAGGCGCCTATCAGGAAGGCGGGAAAGGACTGAATCTCGCCGATGTGCTTCCCGGCGGACAGGCCCGTCTCCGTCTTCTCACAGAGCCTGGTTTTGATTTTGAAATGGACCGGGATACGTATCGTTACCCCAACCATGAAGCGATCGACTTTTATCACCGGTACAAAGAAGATATCGCCTTGTTTGCGGAAATGGGTTTCAACGTTTACCGCATGAGTATTGCCTGGAGCCGTATTTTTCCGAATGGAGATGAAGAGGAACCGAATAAAGAAGGGCTGGCGTTTTATGACCGTGTGTTCGATGAACTGCATAAGCACGGCATCGAGCCGCTTGTCACGATTTCCCACTACGAAACGCCGCTGCATCTGATCAAGGAGTACGGCGGCTGGAAAAACAGAAAGCTCGTGGACTTTTTCGAACGCTATGTGATGGTTCTTTTCAACCGCTATAAAAATAAAGTGAAATACTGGCTGACCTTCAATGAAATCAACGGTGCTGTGCATTTTCCACTGTTTGGACTCGGTTTTTCAGCGACGAGTGAAGAAACGCGGCTTCAGGAATCGTTCCAGGGGCTGCACCATCAGTTCGTCGCAAGTGCCAGAGCCGTTCAGCTTGGTCATGATATTATCCCGGACTCCCGCATTGGCTGCATGCTTTTGTATGCGCCGACCTACGCTTATGATTCCAATCCGGAAAATGTGATGCACGCACTCGACGAAGGACGGATCTTCAATTTCCTGTGCGGGGACGTGCAGATCCGCGGGGAGTACCCCGGCTACAGCAGACGGTACTTCGAAGAAAACGGCATCGACATCGACATGGAGGAAGGCGACCTGGAGACAATCGCAGAAGGCACCGTCGATTTCATTTCTCTCAGTTATTACATGTCCAAGACGGAGAAAAAAGAGAAATCAGAGGAAGAGCTGAGCAGCGGTAATCTGCTGCAGGGCGTGAAAAATCCGTTTCTCGCAGCTAGTGACTGGGGATGGGAAATTGATCCGACGGGACTTCGTATCGCATTGAACGAGCTGTATGACCGTTACCAGCTGCCGTTAATGGTCGTGGAAAACGGGCTCGGCGCCTACGATAAGCTGGAGGACGACGGCAGCATCCAGGACGATTATCGGATTGAGTATCTCAAGAACCACATCCAGGCGATGCGGGAAGCGGTTGAGGACGGTGTTGATCTTATCGGTTATACCGCCTGGGGCTGCATCGACCTCGTCAGTGCCTCTTCCGGCCAATACGCCAAACGGTACGGCTTCATCTATGTGGACAAGCACGATGACGGCAGCGGGACACTGGAGCGTAGACGGAAAAAATCATTTTACTGGTATCAGGAGGTTATCCGGACGAACGGAGCAAATCTCGAAGGCCCTTCAGATGAATAATAGCGCGACCCCCGTTGGAGAAACGGGGGTCGTTTTTTGAGTGGCAGGGTGTGGACACTAGTTGATAGATGGGACAGCTTTAGTGTCCATGGAAGTGGAATTGGTGTACACTATCAAGCTGGCGCAGACGGATAGTGTACACGGGCGGCTGGCAGGGGCCACTAACGCAGAGTTTGAGCATGATAGTGTCCACGGAACTCACTCCGGTGGACACTAATTATTTTTCCGAGTTCCTTAGTATCCAAACCACCTCCCGCCACTACCTATGTCGAGGCATAACCTGCGTACAAAAAGATCCCGGGCAGCAAACTGTCCGGGATCTGTTTCTCTATTGTTCTTTTACTTTGTCTTCACTTATCACTTCACCAAATCGTTCTTCTTCAATCGTGCTGAGTGATTTACCCAGTGTATTAGGCGCAAGGGCTACGCCGATGATGAGGTGGATGACGAGGAATATAATCATGACGATACCGGCCGCCTGAAAGCCGAGTGTGGCCATAACGGTTGGCAGAACAAACGACCAGATGGCGATGCCGGAACGGACGATGAAAAACATTAGTCCCTGCGCACTTGCTCTGTAGCGGGTCGGGAACAGTTCTGCGGCCCACAGTCCGTAAAAAGCCTGCGCTCCAATGCCTGCCGATCCTCCCCACAGGATAACGAATGTGATCAGCACCGGCCAGCTCATGCCTGCAAACGTCAGCATCACCCACGCGGCAATACCGGCAACGGCTCCGATGGAAAACAGCAGGCGTCTGCTCATTTTGTCTCCCAGAAGCATAAAGCCAAAGTATGTGAGGACAACGGTAAAGAACCATAGCACGGCCTGAAGCAGATTGGCACTTTCGTTGCTTAATCCCCCGACATTTTCAAAAATATACGGCATGAAATAGCCCATGGCACCGGAGGTCAAGTTCCAGAACAGATAGATCCCGACCAACAGAAAGAGAGCCTGCCGGTTTGCTTTAATGGTGAAAAGTTCAACCAGCATTCCTTTTGAGATAGGGGTGGAATTTTTGGTTTTGTTTTTGGTATCTCTGTCTTCTTTCCAGAGGTCGGATTCGGGAAGTCCCTGCCGTACGTACCAGGTGATAAGGGCTACTACAAATAAATGCAGGAAAATCAAACGGCTTCCCATCAGCTCAAGCGGTGCGACGGCTACAGCCAGCAAAAAGGTGATCATGGGCCCCATCGACCAGGCCAGCTGTGCTGTGCCCACGTGTTTCGCACGCTCTTTGTCCGGCGCCTGCTCTGCAATGTAGGTCCAGGCAGCAGGCACACCCGCTCCGACTGCAATACCGGTGATCACTGTACCGGCAAGAAGCATCGTGAAGTTGACCGATCCGGCCACTAACAGGACGCCGAGCATATAAACAAGCAGATCATACGTATAAATAAATTTCCGTCCCAATTTGTCACTTAAAGGGCCACCGATAAGAGCACCTATCGCGGCACCGAAAGCGTTTGCACTTAATGCACTTAAAAGTCCGACCGCGGTATTATCCAGTCCAAGATAAGCTTCCCATAACGTCAAACTACTGGCAGCGGCGATGATGGATCCGGCTTCAATATAGTTCGCCATGGCCACTGCAATCGTCGCGCGCCATCCGGTGGTACTTTTCTTTCCTATTTTCATTCTCCGCCTCCTTCTTTAAAGCGTTTTCATTTTTACAATTGGTATTTTATAACACAGCATACACAAGGTCAACATAAATCAATATAAATAAATGCAAAAAGAAAAGAAAATAATTTTGTTTTTGTTTGTTATATGTTGGGTTGATAAGGAGAAGAGGGAAAGGAGGAGAGGGGACACTAGTTGAAAGATTTACTGCTTTAGTGTCCATGGAGTGAGGATTGGTGGACACTATCCAGCAAACACAGATGAATAGTATCCCCAGCGGGAGCGAGGGGATACTAGAGCGGGATTGGAGCGGGATAGTGTCCACGGAGCTTACCTCGATGGACACTAATCGTTTTTTCGAGTCCCTTAGTGTCCACACCACTCCCCGGGTCAGGGGATATGCTGCGTGAGAAAAATCTCATGAAGGATGGGGAGAGGAGGAGACACTAGTTGATAGTTATGCAGTGTTAGTGTCCCTGGAAGCAGGGTGAATGGATTCTACGGTTTGGTTAAAGTGGATTAGTGTCCACGGAAGGTAGGGAGGGGACACTAGCGTGGGATTGAGGGGAGGTAGTATCCCCGGACCTTTCTCCGATGGACACTAGCTGGTTTTTTGAGTCCCTTAGTGTCCACACTCATCCCCATGCTGCACCGCGGCCCGACCCGGCACATATAAGGAGCGCCGGCGTTCCATTTTTTTCTTGCTTTTTCTACATAGCTACTATATGATTAATTCAAAATAACCAAGATAGGCGGGTGACCATGTTTCTTAAACCCCGATTTCCCTCCCGAGAACTCCTCTGTCTTCGTTCTCTGGCTCCGCGCATGGAACTTCCCCTGAAATACAGGCAGCAGCTAATGAACATAGAAAAAGGATTGGAAGGTGAAATATATTTTGACAGCCAGCTGCAGGCATTGCCCGACGAGTCTGTGATTTTATGCGATCTTCTTTTTGAAATCAATAACACGCACTTTCAAATAGACACCCTTCTTTTGTCCCACGATGTTGTCCATCTTTTCGAAGTAAAAAACTATGAAGGAGACTTCATGATAGAAAATGAAGTGTGGTACACCACGACGGGATATGAAATCAAAAATCCGCTTCTGCAGCTGCAGCGAAATCAATCCCTGCTGCGGCAGTTGTTTCAGAAGTACCGCATCTCCCTCCCTGTTAAAGCTTCTCTCGTTTTCACCAACCCGGATTTCTATGTCTATCAAGCCTCTTATGATCTTCCTATTATTTTTCCACACCAAATCGAACCGTTTGTTTCACAATGGAAACATGACCCCGTGCAGTTTTCCCATGAATCACACCGGGCCGCTGAAAAACTCCAGGCGCTTCATATAGAGATGTCCCCGTTCCGCCAGTTTCCGGCGTTTACGCGAAGACAGCTGCAAAATGGAATCCGGTGCCGGGCGTGCTCTGCTTTCCTCAAACTGCCGCAGCGGACACTGATCTGCCCGGCATGCGGTAGAGCAGAATCACTGGAAAAGGGGGTCATACGAAACGCAGAAGAATGGAAACTGTTATTTCCCGAAGAGCCGCTTACGACCAGAGGAGTGCATGAATGGTGTGGATTGGACATTGATAAAAAGCGGATTAAGCGTATTTTGAGTAAAAAATACAGCCGATTCGGGAATGGCCGGCGTTCTCATTTCCAGTAGACAACTGTTTCGCAAACACTACGGTTCTGTCACCGACGATTAGTGTCCGCCGACGTCTGTTTGGCCCCACTGACGCTGAAAAGAAGCAGGATAGTGTTCACCGTGCTGCGTATAATGCCCGTTATTTCTATTTCTGCTTCAAACAGTGTCCGTAAAAGGGCTCCTATGAAGAGCAGTGCATGAATTCCTTGTTTCACTTAAGAGGAAAAAGAAGGATGAGAGTAGATATAAGCACCATTCACTGATAGATTTGGGAAAAAATAACGAAAAACCGCCTAAACTATCTGCCCAGGGCCTTCCCAAGCGGCATAGAAATGATACAGAGGAATGATTTTCAACCAAAGAAGTTTCTTCTAAAGTGTAAATAGGGAATGAACGGAATAGGTTTCTATCCCCAACCATTTTTGGGTGGTATGTTTAATACTTGATAGATTCAGGTATACAGCATGTCAGGGCCCGAAAATGTGATAGCAGAATTTCCTAAGGAGGAGATAGTATGGCTTATCAACCAAGAACGTATCGCAAATTTTTAGCAGGATCTGTATCAGCAGCCATGGTGGCGGCAGCAGGTGCTGCGGTACCAGCGGACGTGCAGCACGCAGATGCCGCTGAGTCCTTCCCTGATATAGATAATGATTACTGGGCATCGGACTCCATCCAGAAACTTGCTGAAGACGGAGTGATCAGTGGTTATCCAAACGGCGAATACCGTCCTGGTGAAGAGATTAACCGCGGCCAGGTCGCAGCGATGCTTTCGTCAGCGTTTAACCTGGATGTGAATGAGAATGCAGAGGCTCCTTTTGACGATCTTTCCGACGACAGTTATTTCACTCCTGTTGCGGCAGCGGTGAAAGAAGCAGGATTGATCCGGGGACGCCAGAACAACACCGAGTTTGCGGCGGGCATGGATTTGTCCCGTGAACAGATGGCAACCATTCTCGTGAGAGCATTTAATCTTGATGAAAAAGAAGATGCAGAGGCAGACGTCGCGGACCTTGATGAAGTACATGAAAGCCACCGCGGCAGCGTGCGCATTCTGTCTCAGTATGATATCACCGACACCGCCAACAATATGTTCCGTCCGGATGAAACGGTAACAAGAGCACAGTTCGCTGTTTTCCTTGACCGTGCCATGCAGATTGGACAGGATGAAGAAGAAGAAACAACGGTTTCCAACGTGGAAGCGGTAAATAATACGACGGTGGAAGTAAGCTTTAACGGCAGTGTGGAAGGAAATATCGATGCCGATCATTTCTCCATTGATCCAAGCCTGGATGTCGTGGACGCGGAAACCATCGCACCGGAAGATTCGGAAGCAAGCCAGAATGCGGAAGGCACTGTTGTGCGTCTGACAACAGAAGAACAGACTGATGATGAAGAATACAGTCTTTCGTATGACGGCGAAGATACCGGCATGACCTTTACCGGTGGAGCGACGCAGTCCGGTGACATCACGGTAGATGACGTGTCGGTTCAGTCTACGACCAGCTTTAATATCAACCTCGATGAAGCATTAAATGAAGACTGGGACAGCTCCGATGTGGAAGAGATGCTTAATATCTCCGTTATGAACGAAGACGACGAAGAGACGGATGTCACGCCGACCAATGTAGAAATCAGTGACGATAGAGAAACCATCATGGTGGAGCATGCGGACAATGATCTGGAAGGCATGGCCGGCACATTGATGGTGAACAATTTTGAAATGGACTTTGATTATTCCGAAATCAATGTGGATTCCGTGGAAGCCACCACCAGCACCATTCGTCAGGCAGAAGACCAGCAGCTTGAGTTCACCGTGAATGGAATCCGTCATTTGTCGGTGGAAGAACTGGAAGACGCCGGCTATGAAGTAGAGTTCCTTTATAATTCCAACAATGCTCCGTTTGATACCGATCAGGCGCAGCAGGAAGGTGTTATCGACGGAACAAGCGATAATCTTTCTGATACCTTCCGTTACGCTGTTTCGGTTACAGATGAAGACGGAAATGAAGTTGAATCCGAAGAGATGGAAGTCGATGTAAGTTCAGAAAGTGACGTGACCGAGGTTACCGAAGTGGCCCTGTTTAATGACAGCGGCAGCCGTTATGAAGAGGACTACGTGACTCCGGCTCAGGAAGGTATGATGTTTGAACCGGTTACCGGAACCAACGATTTCGGTGACGAAGTGAATGCCGATGAAGCGTCCTTCCCGGCAGTCGAGAGCGTGACGTCAAGTGATGCCTCCATTGCCTACTATAACGAAGACGGTCTTCAGGTAACCGGCGAAGGGGATGTGACCTTCAGCGTTCATTTTGAAGGCATGGACAATCCAGTGGAATATAACGTAGAAGTTCTGGCCAATCAAGAAATCAGCAGCATGGAAGCAGATGAAACGACAAAACGTTATACAACAAACTCCACTTCTGACACATTCACCGTCCTGGATCAATATGATCAGCCGTACGGTAACGACGAAGAGATCAGTTATACCATCACCGACTCTGACGGTTCCGAAGTGACATCCGGCAGTGCCACGGTAAACAGTGAAGGCAAACTCGATGTATCGTATCCGGATAATCTTGAAGGCGAGTATGAAGTCGAGTTCACGTATGATAACGAGACCATCGGTACGACAACCCTTGAATTCGTCCAGCTTGATTCTTCCGAAGTCGATGAGTTCAGTCTTTCCACCGAACCCGAATCGGTCGATCTTCAGAACGCGCTCGAAGGCGGCTCCATTAATCAAGATTCGGAAGAAATTCAGTTCACCGTTTCAACCGGTGCCATGTATGACGGCATCAACTTGAGTAACAGTGAAATTGAAAGTGCGCTGTCTAACTTGAATGATTCCGGCAGCCTGCAGGTACGAAGCAGTGACGAAGACGTCGCCACGGTAGCCAGCAGTGATTCAATGAACGTCACCGCGGATGAAGCGCTGGATTTCAACGTGACGGGTCAATCCGAAGGGACAGCCGAAATTTATCTTGAACACGTGGAAGGTGACTTTACAACCACCCTTGCGCAGGTGGAAGTAGAAGTCGAAAACAGCATTTCACAAATTGACAGCCTCGAGCTTGCCGATGATGTGGATGCGCTGGACGTATCCCAGGATTCGGAAGGTACATGGCAGATTGATGACATCAGTCAGCTGACATCCTCTGATGCACAACTCAGCGCCGACATGATCGCAAGCGTTGCGTATTCCCCGAACGATGAGCAGGCTGTCGTTGAACTCAAAGAAGCCTACGGCGGACAGAGCTTCGTTGTCAGCGCAATGAATACCTCCTCATAAAAGGTGTCTGCCCTGCAGAGAATATTCTCTGCAGGGTTTTTTATCTTTGACACATTCCTGATACATTGCGATGATAGATTAGGAACATGAAGAAGAGGTTGTTCGATTAGTTGGGGGGATGAAGCATGCAGGGTTAACGCCGGAATGCGAAAATGACGGCGTAAGCGCAGTGCGTTTGTTTCAGGTACATCAGTATAAATTTTTAAAAAAAGGAGAATGACATTGATTAAAAAAGTATTATTTGGTTTTTCCCTTGCTTTGATTATTTCCGTAATGGCTGCATGCGGAGGCAGCGGTGACAGTGGCTCTTCAGGTGACAGCAGTCAGGCAGGTTCAGGCCAAGAACAGTCTGAAGACAGTGGCAGCAGCAACAGTGAAGGAAGCAGTTCATCGGATTCAGGCAGCGGAAACAGCTCACAGCAGTCCTCCATGCCTGAACCGAAACTTGATAATATTCCGGACACCGTAGCGACGGTAAACGGCACAGAGATTACCGGCGAAGAATTTAAAACAAGATATCAATCACAGTTTCAACAGCGGGCGCTTCAGGCTCAGATGAGCGGTCAGGAAATCAAACAGGATCAGCTTAAACAGCAGGTGGCAGACAGCATGGTCGGCCAGGAACTTCTGATTCAGGAAGCAGGAAACCGTAATCTGGAAGCTACCGAGAAAGAAGTGAACAACCAAATCAGTAATCTGGTGGAACAAAGCAGCGGCATAAAAAATCAGGATCAGCTCTTTTCCACGTTAAAAGAGCAGCAGGGAATGAGTGAAGAAGAGGTACGTAATCAACTTTCGAATCAAGTAAAACTCGATAAGTTGATTTCAGAAGAAGCCGGCGATGTGCAGCCGTCGGAAGAAGAAATGAGAAACCTCTACGATCAATTCAAGTCGCAGCGCCAGCAACAGCAGCAGGCCAGCAGTGGCAGTAGCGGCAGTGGTGACAGCAGCAGTGACAGCGGAAGCAGCGAAGAGAGCAGCAGTGGAAGCGACAGCAGCAGTAGTGAAGGAAGCAGCGGAAGCGGAAGCAGCGACAGCAGCAGCCAGTCGAGTATTCCTTCCTACGAAGAAATGAAACCACAGCTTAAGCAGCAAATCGTAAGCCAGAAAGAATCTCAGGCCGCACAATCTCTTGTGCAGAGTCTGCGTGAAAATGCGGACGTATCGATCAACCTGTAATTCCTCCCCATTCCCCTGAGCTTTTTGCTCAGGGGTTTTTCATGACTTCATATTTGGGAACCATCAGGAAACATGTCACATAAAATAGAAGCGTGAAACCTAAGCGTATAGGGTAACGTATAGGAAGAAGCACGTTTTGTACAGAAGGAGGTTCTTATCAAATGATACCGGCTCTCGCGAAATTTATTACCGGCGGGTTCGAAGCACTGCTTGCCATTCCGTTTATCGGCGGCAGCATTGTTGTGTTCACCGGCTACGGGGCACTCGGAACAGCTTTCATTCTACATCTTGTCGCTCTGGCGATTATGTTTGTGTACCGCCGGTCGAAAGCACCAAATATCTTCGGCCTTGTCACTTCACTGCTAGCCTGGATTCCTGTAGTCGGCTGGATTATGCACGTCATCGCAGCCATATGGCTCATCGTTGATGGTGTATCCGATTCGAAACGGGGATAATCTGAACTTAGGCAGAAGCATATAAATCAAAACAATCCGGACGATCATCCTGGATGCTGCGGGCATTCGGTATCGTCCGGATTTTTTGTGCTGCATGCGTTATGCGCGTGGGGCTGAACAGCTTTTGAGCCGGCTGCGTGACCACTATTTTATGTATATTTTTGCGTAGTGTCCATGGAGCACTGTTTTACGGACACTACGCTGCGGAAAGGAGACGCTGATGGATGCCGGCAGAGTCCGGGAACCACTAATACTGCGAATAAACATTTTAGTGTCCACTGCCATTTCCGCCCGGATTCTACATAACATTCCTTTTTGACTGCCAATCAAAAAATGTTAACGTGTCTTCACATCCCTTTACAAAAAGCTAGTGCTTGTTTCATAAGAGGTTAATATTCATATCGTATGGTTATCGTCAGGGAGAAACTACATACCGCCAAAGGGGGAGAGTTGAACCAGACAGAATCTGTTCAGGAGACGGTGCTCCGAACTGGGATTTGAATCCGGCATCCATTAATAAAGATATCCGGGAAGCATCTTATCAGCAGATATGGCGTTCCATTGAACTGGCGGAACAATTCAAGGCGTCGAACATAACCATTCATCCGGGGCACCAGACAATGAGCGAAACAAAATAGCGGGTTCACAATATAAGGAATATAAGGAGGATACCGTAAATGAAACGTATGTCAGCACTTCTCATTGGAACGATGACCATGAGTCTGATAGCTGCCTGCGGAGCAAATGAGGAAAGCAGCAGCGGAGCAGGCGCAGAAACGTCAGGTGTATCAGGAAGTCTTAGTTTTTATACCTCGCAGCCGGATCAAGATGCAACAGCTCTTGTATCTGCCTTTAACGAAGAGTATCCGGATGTTGACGTGGAAGTTTACAGGTCCGGCACGGAAGAAGTGATCAGCAAGGTGCAGGCTGAAAAAGAAGCAGGTAATGTTCAGGCTGATGTGATGCTCGTGGCGGATTCGGTTACGTTTGAGTCTCTGAAGGAACAGGATATGCTTATGTCTTATGAATCACCGGAAGCAGGGGGGATACCGGATGACTTCGTTGATCCGGACCATCAATACTATGGTACGAAAATCATGTCCACTATTCTGGCCGTCAATACAGACAACGTGGAAGAGATCCCAAACTCCTGGAAAGTGCTCACCGAGGAAGCGGCAGCCGGTGAAAGTATTATGCCTAGTCTATTGTACTCCGGTGCTGCAGCTTACAATGTCGGGGTGATGAGTCGGAAAGATGAATTCGGATGGGACTTTTTCCAAAACGTAAGCAATAACGGTGTCACGGTTGTACAGGGGAACGGAGGAGTCCTCGAGTCGGTTGCCTCAGGTGAGAAATCCTACGGTATGGTTGTAGACTTTATTGTGGCCCGCGCGGCGGTAGAAGGGTCACCGGTTGAATTGGTGTATCCGGATGAAGGGGTACCGGTCATTACCGAACCAATTGGAATCATGAAGAACACAGATAACAAGGAAGCCGCCCAGGCTTTTGTGGACTTTGTCCTTTCTGAACGGGGACAGGAAGTTTCAACAGAGATTGGCTACACGCCGATCAGAGAAGGAGTAGATGCTCCTGAAGGATTGGAAACAGTGGATGAATTAAACATTCTTTCCCATGATGTGCAGGAGCTTCTTGAAACCCGCGAGCAGGATAAACAGCAGTTTGCCGATATCGTTGGAGCGGCGCAGGAGTAAGGAGTGACGTTCCATGGATAATACAGCGAAAAAAAACCAGGGAGGACCTGCTTCCTGGTTTTCCGCGCTTTCTGCACACCCAGTATTATGGAAACGGATGATGCTTGCGGTCACCTTGGTGGTATTGATCCTTTTTTTTGTACTGCCGATCGTCCGCCTTATATGGCTGAGTTTCACTGAAGACGCGGTTCCAACATGGCAGCATTATAATGAGGTATTATCAGACGCAGGAACATGGACGGTAATACAGAATACGTTCTGGATGGTGCTGGGATCTACTATAATGACTCTGCTTCTTGGGGTATTTATGGCATGGCTGATTACGTACAGCGATATACGTGCCAAACAAGCGATTCATGTGATGGTTATGCTTCCTTTCATCATTCCGTCTTATATCATCACTTTATCCTGGACGCAGCTTTTCCGCGATTCCAGCTGGTTCTCCGGTATACTCCAGTGGCTGCCGGGGAATCTGGAGACTCCCGATTTATACACGCTGCCCGGTATGATATTCATGCTGGGGCTGTCGAATTATCCATTGGTGTATCTTTTTACCGTAGCCGTTCTTCGGAAAATTCCACAGGAACTGCTATCTGCGGCAAGGGCTTCCGGATCGGGAAAGTGGACAGTTTTTCGAAAAATTACATTGCCGCTTGCTCTACCAGGCATTACCGGGGGAGGTCTACTCGCATTTCTGGCTAACCTGGATAACTTTGGGATCCCTGCATTTCTCGGTATTCCGGGAAATATTACAGTTCTAAGCACGGCCATATATCAAGAGGTAGTTGGTTTCGGACCATCCGCTTTTGCCCGGGCAGCTGTTCTATCCGTTCTGCTTGGTGTTATAGCCCTTCTTGGCACTTTTTTGCAGTGGATGCTTTTACGAAAATCACGGGAGCTGGAGACGGCACATGAAGAGACGGGGCCTCGTTTCCGTCTTGGTGTATGGAGGTTTCCGGCTGAGACGGCAGTGTGGGTGGCGCTGGTGTTTATCAGTTTTGTACCACTATCTTCGATGGTATCTTCTTCGCTGCTTTCCGCGTATGGCGTAGATTTCAGCCTGGAGACCATCACATTTTCCAATTACAGTTACATATTATTTGAAAACGAGAAAACGCAGGGAGCGATTGGAAACAGCCTTATGCTTGCATTATGGACAGCGGTAACGGCGTTAATCGCGGGTACCATCCTGGCATATTACCGGGTGAGGAGGCCTTCGACACTCACAAGAAGTACAGAACTCATTACAGGTCTTCCGTATGCACTGCCTGGTATTGTGCTGGCTCTTGCGATGATATTTACCTGGATGGAGCCGATACCAGGATGGAACCCAGGAATATATGGAAGTATCGGTATACTAATGATTGCCTACATCACCCGCTTTATGATTTTGCAGGTACGGGGCAGTATGACAGCACTGATGCAGGTGGATATTTCAATGGAAGAAGCTTCCCATGTATTTGGAGCCAAGGGACTCATCAAATGGAGAAAAATCATGCTTCCTCTTTTGCTCCCCGGTTTAATCAGCGGCACAATGCTTGTATTTTTAACATCATTTACCGAGCTTACAGTATCATCTCTTTTGATGTCGGCAGGAAATGAAACTATTGGCGTCACGATATTTGATTTTGAACAGGCGGGTTACACGCATTATTCCACCGCATTTTCCACTGTTGTGGTTGTTTTAATGCTGATGGTTATTGGTTCGTTAATGCTTGCCCATCATCTTTGGAAAAAGAAAGTGGTGAAGACATGAGTGCAACATTGCAGGATGTGAGAAAAACATTCGGAGACACTGTCGCTTTATCATCTATCGATCTGGATATAAAAGACGGGGAATTCATTGCAATGCTGGGACCATCCGGCTGCGGCAAGACTACATTGCTTCGGCTTCTTGCCGGATTCGAAACACCCACGAGCGGAAATATAAGAATTGATGACATAGAGGCAGTAGAGCCTGGACACATGGTACCGCCGGAAAAGCGTAATATAGGCATGGTGTTTCAATCTTTTGCCCTTTGGCCGCATATGAAAGTGAAAGAACAAGTGCAGTTTCCGCTGGATCATCATAAATATGTCCCGGACAGGTTCAAAAAACAGAAAAAAGAACGGATGAAGGAGGTACTGGAGATGGTCGGACTGCAGCATTATGCGGATCGTATGCCAAATGAGTTATCGGGCGGGCAGAAACAGCGTGTCGCTCTCGCCAGAGCTGTTGCTGCACAGCCTTCCCTGCTTTTAATGGATGAGCCGCTGAGCAGTCTGGATGCTGGTCTGCGTCTGGAGATGCGGAGGGAAATTCAAGCCATTCACAGGAAAACAGAGACCTCGATTGTCTATGTCACTCATGATCAGTCCGAAGCGCTTGCCATGGCTGACCGAGTTATTGTTATGAATCACGGATCGATAGAACAAATCGGAAGTCCGCGCGATATTTACAGTTTTCCGCAGACTGAATTTACTGCCGGCTTTGTCGGAAAAGCTAATATGGTTCCTGGTACCTTTACACCGGAAGGATTTCATCCATTATCTGACACCGATATTGTGTGGCCCTGCACCCGGGTTGCATCGACCTTTATAGAGAATGGAACATTTCCGGTCCGGCCGGAGCAGTTTCAGTTGAACCAACACGGAGACGGTCTGAAAGGAAGAGTAGTGAATTCTCAGTTTCAAGGAAAAGAAATGCATTATGTTGTAGAGGTTCAAGGGCATTCATGGACAGTCGATACCCCGGCAGATGTGCAGCTCCCTATTGGGGAAGAGATATCCATTTCACTGACAGGAATCGAAACACCAAGTCCAAGCCAAACGGTCCATGTTTATTCCTGATTCCTGTCGTCGCCCGCAACAAGAACCAGGGAAGATTTACGGTCATACGGACATTCAGCACGTTTTTTCGTTATGAGATAATGATAATAGAACCCTTTATTACAGGTTTGTGTCATGGATCCTGATCTCTGTGTTATACTATACCCTCTATCCTTTTTTCCACCTCTCTCATACCAGGGGATAGAGAGGGGCACACAGTAGATCAGGATTTTTTTATTCACGGAAGGAGGAAGCCCGATGAGTGAACAGATGACGAAAGCGCAGGCGTTCAAGGAGTTATATGAATTGTTGTTGTATTATTCTGAAAACCGTGACAAGCCGGTAGACGAGAATTTCGATTTTTTCGAAAGCGTGAAACGGTACTGCGGTATTATTGGTATAGATTACGATGAATTCGTGGAAGAACTTGATTTAAAACAGGAGCTGTAACAAAAAAAGCCGGGGAAGCAGGGTTATACCTGTGCTTCTCCGGCTCCGTTTTTATTGATGGTTATCGTCGTGCCAAACGGGGCGGACAGATTCCGGAGGTGCTCCAGGGTGCTCCGGTCTTCGGAAAAGGCGGGCCAGCCTTTCCGGTAACGGGGCAGGTGAAATCCTAGTTCAATCGGGTGAAGGGTCAGTTTTGTCAGCTCCCCGTTTTCCATTTCCCAGTACGGCACCACCGAACGCCAGACTTCCGGATTCACGCCGAGCCCCTTGCGGCCATAGTCGCTGCGGATATCGAGGGCGTCTGCAATTCCCGCCTTGTCATCGAGCGAATATTTTTCAAAGAAATCCGGCGGAAGATGTGTGACACTGTCATTTTGAAAAATAAAGTTGCCGAGACTGTAAAAGATCGGCCTGCCCTGGTACAGTTCAATGCCCCGGAGAATATGGGGGCCGTGGCTGATAATGCTGTCGGCTCCCGCATCCACGAGCGAATGGGCCAGGTCTTTGTGAAAATCGGCGGGAGCTGCTTTGTCTTCGCCGTCCATCTCGTGGGAGTGAATGCTGACAAGCACAACATCGGCCTGCCGTCTGGCTTCTTTCACTTTCCGGAGCAGGCGGTCTTTATCCGCAGGATGCGGCGAGCGGTATGTTCCGGAAGGGGAGCCTTCTTCAAACGAGAGGTTTCCGACCTTCAGCCGTTTATCATCTTGCGGCGGCAGAAATCCTTCTTTGACCGCCAGGTTCGTGTCGGCGTTCACATCCGTCTTCTGTGCCACCCGCTGGAGCGCATCCATATCTTCCCGGCTCACGCGGTGCACCGTCTGAACGCGCACCGGGTTCACGCCGGGACGCCCTGCCATGTCCCGGCCCTGATCTCCTGCCGCCCAGAAATCAAAAAACGTGGACGTGCAGGCAATCAGAGCCACTCTTCCATTCGGTGTCTCGAGATAGGAAGGGGCAGAGGCATCGGCGAGGTTCGCCCCTGTACCGGCATAGACGAAGTCCCGGTTTTTTACATGTTCTTCGGTGGCGTGCAGCCCGCCGTACAGATAATCGAGCGCATGATTGGTCGCGCCGTTTAACATGTTAAACCCATAAAAGGAGAGATCATCGAGCACGCCGGGTTCAGCCATCGCCCACGTTCCGCCGCTGACAGGAGAAGGAATACCTTCCCGGTTGTGGGTGGTAACTTCGAGGTTGGCAAAACGGACGTCCGCCTGCATCAGGAAGCGCTGCAACGCCAGCGCCTGCGATGCTTTCTCCGGGAGTCTTCTAGTAATAAAGCAGTCTCCTGCTGCGGTGAAGGTGATGGGTCCGGTCATGCTGCATTCTCCTTTATTTTAGAGTGAATCCCTGGTCTTTCAGAAACGCCGTCATCTGCGGGCGGCGCGGCGCGGCGAGGTAAGTCGCCATCTGCTCCGCCCAGCTTTCGAATTTCGGGTTGGACGGGCGGTTTTCGTAATAATCACGGGTTGATGTTTCAAACACCGGCAGCGCGCCCCGGATCCGCTGTTCCTCGTACTTATTTTCATGCCGGACGCCGGAGAGCGGGAACCTTGGTTTCTGTCCAGGCAGATGCTCCGGAAAACCGAGACACATTCCCATGACAGGAAAGGTATACGTCGGAAGCTCAAGAAGCCGGGCGACATCGTACGGGCGGTTGCGGATTCCTCCGATCATGACGCCGCCGAGCCTGTATGACTTGGCGGTAATAAAAGCGTTCTGGGCAGCTAAGGCGGCATCGACTGCGCCGACAAGTACATTTTCGGATTCTGCCATTTCAAAAGCCGTTCCCTGCTCTCTGCTGATGATGTCATGTTTGTGAAAGTCCGCGGTGAAAACGAGAAAGACAGGGGCGGAGCCGACGTAATGCTGCGGCCCGCACCATTGTTCCAGACTGCTGCGGACATCCGGGTCCGTGACGGAAATAATCGTATACGCCTGCACATTATGAGACGTCGGTGCCCACTGGGCAGACCGTATGATGTTCTCGAGCATCTCATCCGGCACCGGATCCGCCTTGAAACGGCGTATGGAGCGGTGGTTCTGAATCAATTCGGACGTTGGATTACGATGTTCCATAGACTGTCTGCCCAGTGCTCGAAGGTTGAATCAGTGTACCGTGCCCCTCTGACACCATATCGCCGTCTTTCATGACCGTACGGCCGCGGACGATTGTCTGGACCGGCCATCCTTTAATGTCAAAACCGTGATAGGCCGTTACTTTGCTTTTGCTGTGGAGCTTGTTTTGGTCGATGGTGCCTTCTTTGTCCATATCCACAATCGTAAAGTCCGCATCCGATCCGGGCTGCATCGTCCCTTTCTGCGGAGCGATGCCGAACAGGCGGGCTGGATTCTCAGAGAGAAGCTGGGCGGCGCGCTGCAGGGAAAGCCGTCCTTCACTTACAGCGTTCAGCATGAGCGGGGCAAGGGTTTCGATGCCGCACATGCCGGCCGGTATCGACCAGAGGCTGCCGTCTTTTTCGTCCTGCGTATGCGGCGCGTGGTCGGAACACACGTGCGAAATGGTACCGTCGGCAATCCCGCGCCAGATCTCGTCCTGATCGATTTTATGCTTTACCGGGGGGTACACCTTCATTTTCGGACCGACCCGATCGAAGTCCTCGGCTGATAAAAAGAGGAAGTGCGGGCACGTTTCGACCGTGACCGGCAGTCCTTCCTGCTGGGCTTTGCGTATCAGGCGGACGGACTCGCCGGCACTGACGTGGAGTACGTGAAAGCGGACGCCAGTGGCTTTTGCCATTTCGATCCCGGTTTGAACGGTCAATACTTCGGCGAGCGCCGGACGGCCTTCGAGCAGATCTTCGTACGTGGAGCCGCCGCGTTCTTCCACCCGGGAGGTGAGCGTCTGGATGAGATCATTATTTTCCGCGTGTACCGCAAACACCTGGCCGGTCTTCGCAACGTTTTCCATCATTTTGTATACCTCTCCGTCATGAAACGGCGGGATGACGTTTTCCATGCCGGGTTTGTAGTTGTACATCAGCTGAAAGGTTTCGGCGTGTACAGCATAGCCCCAAAAGAATTTAAATCCGATGACTCCTTTATCGTGCAGGTCCGGGATGTGTTCTTCGTTCAGGTGGCCGAGACAGATGCCCCACAGTCCAAAATCGACGTTCGCCTGGGAACCGAGGTGCTCATGCTGACTGTCAAAGTGCTCGGCATCATTAACAGGCGGCGTCGTGTTCGGCATTTCAAATACAGTTGTGAGCCCGCCGGCTGCTGCGGCTCTGGTGGAATGCGTGAAATCTTCCTTGTGCGTGGGACCCGGATCACGGGAATGAATATGCGTATCCATAAACCCGGAAAACACGTATTTGCCTGCGGCATCAATATCTTCTTCCACATCTCCCGGCAGTTCTTCGGTCGTAATGGCTGCAATACGGCCATCCTCCACATAAATATCCGCCTGGTACGTCTCTTTTCCTGTCACAATCGTTCCATTTTTAATACGCTGCTGCCATGCCAACATGCATCATCCTTTCTTGATCGGAATGGAAAAAGAATACAGGCTCCCCACGCTGCTTTCACATAAGGAAGCTGTCTCTTTCTAAATCTCCACGGTCCCCGTGAGATCGTTAATATCCATGATATCATGGCGGTCCATATACTCACGTATCTCTTCAATAACATCCGTCAGAGCGGTAGGGGTAATAAAGCTTGCGGTGCCGACCTGTACGGCGGAAGCGCCGGCGATGATCATCTCGATGGCGTCATTTCCGTTCATCACACCGCCGCAGCCGATAATCGGAAGATCGGTCACCTGGGCGGTTTGATAAATCATACGCACCATAATCGGCTTCACCGCCGGACCAGAGAGTCCCCCCATGACATTACCGACCATCGGCTTCCTCGATTCCGTATCTATGGCCATCGCCAGCATCGTATTGGCGACGGTGAGCGCATCGGCGCCGCCTGCATCCGCTGCTTTCGCAATCTCCTGAATGCTTGTCACGTTCGGGGTGAGTTTAGCGATCAGCGGGATATCCGTTACCTTCCGGACCCGCTGCATCAGCTCATACGTCACGTCCGCATCCATGCCGAAAGCATGCCCGTCGCCTTTCAGGTTCGGGCAGGAAATATTCAGCTCAAGCGCGTCAATATCCGGGTGATTACCGAGAACATCAGACATCTCGACAAATTCATCGATCGATTCCGCCGAAATGCTTGAAATCAGCGGAACGTCATAGGCGGAAAACTCCGGGATGGTTTTGGCAAGGTAAGCGTCCAGCCCTTTGGACTGAATACCTATGGAATTAATCATGCCGGCGTAGGTTTCGCATACCCTCGGTGTATCATTGCCCGGCTGCGGATGTTTCGTGATGCTTTTTGGCACGATAGCGCCGATTTGGTTGAAATCGAGTGCTTCATGCATTTCCGGTCCGAACGCACCGGAAGCCGGCATCACAGGGTTCGGCAGGGTGAGGGATCCGATGGATATGCCCATTTTACGTTGTGCAATCATGAAATCACTACCTTTTCCAGTGGAAAGACCGGTCCTTCCAGACAGACCCGTACAGAGCGGTGCTTTCCTTCTTCCTCCAAATCGCAGACGCAGGCGAAACAGGCTCCCATCGCGCAGCCCATCTGCTCTTCGAGTGCAATTTCACCGGGCAGTCCGTATTCGGCGGCAAGTCGTTGGTTCAGCCGGGACAGCCGGCGCGATCCGCACGTATACAGCGCGTTCACGTCTTTTCGTTCGATAATATCGCGCATCTGCGATTCCACCGATTCCACACCGCTCGTTTCTTCTTCTTCGGTCACGTGATGCACTTCGGCTCCGAAATCCTGAAGGGTTTCCGCCGCGAGAAGATCATTTTTGGAACGGGCGCTTAGAATCGCGGTACAACGTACGCCTTTCCGCCCGGCTTCCTGGGCAAGTGCTGCCAGTGTGGCTATGCCCACACCGCGCGCGGTGAGAAGAATCTCATCAAAACCTGGATCCAATTTAAAGCCGTATCCGAGCGGACCGAGAAGGTCGGCCGTCTCCCCGGGCTTCTTTTTTGTTAAATCCTTCGTACCTTCGCCTTTGACGAGATACAAAAATTCGATCGTATCTTCTTCCCGGTTGATGCGGTAAATACTGAAAGGCCTCCGCAGAAACGGGAATGCGTTGTCGGAGCAGCGAATATGAAAAAACTGGCCGGGTTCGATACGCTCGTTCATATTCGACGTATCAATGGTCATATGCCAGTAACGCTCGGATACCTGCACATTGGTAAGAATGGGCAGGAGGTGCTGTTTCATCATGATCTCACCTCCATATGATTTTTAGAACGTCCTGCGTCTGCTTCAATGTGAACCGCGTGTTCCAGAACGTCCACCGCCTCCACCGTATGAGCCAGAGAGGTAAATTCATCCGGATGATGGCTCAGTCCATTGACAGACGGGACAAAAAGAAGACCCGAAGGCCATTGTTCAGCCATGTTCATCACGTCGTGTCCGGCGCCGCTCGGCATCCAAACCGGTGTCAGGTTCAAATTCGAACATATCTCTTTCAACCCGTTCTGGACCTGGGAAGAAAGCGGCACCGGTTGTTCTTCGGCGAGTGTCTCGATTTGAACAGAAAGACCGCGTGTTTGCTCCAGCAGCCCTGCCGTCTGCAGAAACTGCCGGTAGACCCGTTCCCGTGAAGCGGTGTCGGTACTTCGTATATCGACGTCGAAGCGGCACTGTCCCGGAATGACATTCATGGCTCCGGGGGAAGCTTCAATACTGCCGACAGTTGCGACCGTATGGTTGTCTTTTTCTTTCCGGGCGCCGGCTTCGAGATCGAGAATCAATGCAGAAGCGCCGGTCAATGCATCTCTGCGCATATCCATGCTGGTTGTGCCGGAGTGGGATGCCTGGCCTTTGACATGCACCCGCAGCCGCAGCGGCGCGGCGATACCAGTGACAATACCGACTGGCAGCTGCTTGCTTTCAAGCACCGGACCCTGCTCTATATGCAGTTCCATGAACGTTTTGATGTCAGACTGCGGGCGTCTGGCATCAGCAAGTTTTTCAAATGAAAAACCTGCCCGTTCCACAGCTTCCGGAAAAGGGATTCCATCTTTATCTTTCAGAGCCGCGAGTTTCGAAAGATCCGCTTTTCCGCTCATCAGCTTACTGCCGATTGTGGCGGTGCCGAACCGGGAAGATTCTTCAGCCCGGAATACAATAACTTCAACAGGGTGCGTGGTGCGTAAGTTTTTTTGATTCAGGCGGTGTATGACTTCCAGACCGGCCAGAACACCGAGTGTACCGTCATACTGTCCGCCTGCGTAAACGGTATCCAGATGAGATCCGAGGGCGACTGCGGGGAAGTCGGCTGTTCCTTCCCGGCGGGCGATAAGGTTGCCGGCCGCATCATCGCGCACAGTCATTCCTTCTTTTTCACAGAGTCCGCGGAAGACATCCAGCGCATCCTGTTCTTCTCTTGTATACGCGAGACGATACAGGCCGGGAGCGGATGTTTTTCCGATATTATTCACCTGTTCCAGCCACTCATCGATACGTTCCAAACTCATCATGTCCACCTCTTCTTATAAGAATCGATATCTTAACTGCTGTGAAAAACCCGTGTCATTGTCTTTATCTACATTTTAATATTCTGACGGTTTGGGTTTCCTCGGCTGCAGGGACATAATGCGGACTGCTTTTTCATTGTCATCGATAACCATGATGGATGTAGTGCCCGATCTTCAGTCCGAGCTGAATCATCAATTTCCCTTCGGAATCCTGAAGGCTCCAGCCGGTTAATGTTTTGACTTTCTGTAGTCTGTACTTCAGGGTGTTGACGTGAATGTACAGACTGTCGGCCGCGGCTGATACGGATTCGTTGTGGTAAAAATATTCTTCTACACTGCGGATGAGTTCAAGATTGTGCTTATCATCGTATTCGGCTAGAAGGCCGGCGGTTTCACGGTAAAACCTTGTCAGCTCCTCTTCTTCGCTTACCTGTGCGAGAAGGCGGTACACGCCGAGTTCATCATAATGAACCGGTCGGCTGTCCTGCAGGTGGAGAGTGCGGCTGATCGACAAAGCGGTTTCGGCCTGCTCAAACGTTTCCTGCAGTTCGCTGAAGCTGCTGCTGCTCACTCTTCCCACTCCGGCGAACGGCGTCTTCGCAAACATTTTCTCAAATTCGCGGATGAAACGGTTAATATCGATTAGTGCCCGTTCCTCTCCTTTGCCTTTCGTTGGATACAGGATGTACAGCACGTGATGCATCATGCCCACAACGGCGTGCGGTTCGATGTGATGAATGATCATTTCAAGCTTTGTCATATGATCGGTCAAAAACGCACCTGTCGTATCCGCCTGTTCAAAATAAACCGCACAGCACATGTAGCACCGTTCCGGAAGAATATTGTAGCCCCGCGCTTTTTCTTCCAGATCTTTTGTGTGGGAGGTGCTCCCTTTAAACAACGCCCGGAAAAAATCACTCTTATACTGCAGTTCGACTTCATAGCGGACTTTCCGGCGCATGAACTCCAGAGCCAGAACAGAGGAGGCGCGCTCGAGAATGGCGAGATCCGCCTCGATGTGATCGTGAGTGTCGTCCCAGCTGGAAATGGCGCCGTACAGCGTTCCGTCCACGATAATCGGGGCGGTGATACAGCTGACCGCTCCTGCTTCTTTGTGTCTGCGTTTCAGCCGGATCGGCCGCTGCACATGCTCAAGCTCCTCGATCTGCTGATGCTTGAAATCGTGAAACGGACTGTTTAACAGGGGGGTGTCAACGAAAGAGACGAGACTTTCAATGGCAATATGATGCTTTGTCAGATGCGTCAAAATATCAATCAGAGATTGAATTCCCGGTTCATTCAGAGACACTTCGTTTAACAGACGGTAAGCTTCCTCCAGATCTTCCTGAAGAACAACTTTCTGGTCAAAAATCGTATTCATGACCGGAGACAGAATATCGAGATAACTGACGGGCTCTGGTATTTCTATGATCGGAAATCCGTATTTTTCGGCTTCCTCGAGAATCGGCAGGGGGATATCTTCGACGAAACGGTTCGGCTTGATCGCAAGCGCGGATGTTCCTTTTTCGTAAAGCTGTTTAATCAGCTGCTTCTGGGCCTCCGGGTCATCCTTGATCGGATACAGGCTGGTGAGCATCAGCTCTCTGCCTTTGAGCCAGCGGACAATATCAGGGACTTCCATTATGGTGACGTACCGGATTTCGGCATCGAGCCCCTGGTAGCCGGCAATGACCCGGCATTCACGGAGTCCTCCTATTTTCATGGCATCCTGCAGCGATATAGTCATTTTACTCCCACCAATTCATGTCTTAGTCAAAAAAATGGAGCAGAAACAGGGCGGATTCCGGAACATAGGTAATAATCAGAAGTGCCGCTATCTGCACGGCCAGAAAACGTTTCAGGCCGGGGATCATCTGCACCATGTTTAATTTAGAGATGGTCTGGGTGACGAATATATTGATGCCAAACGGTGGCGTATACATGCCGATGGCCAGGTTGCAGATCATCAGAATACCGAGATGGACCGGATCCACTCCGAGGCCCGATGCCGCTGGAAAGATCAGAGGCGCGACGATAATGATGGCGGCTATTCCCTCCATGAACATGCCCATAATAAGCAGGGCGATGTTGATGAGCAGCAGAAACAAAAGCACCGAACCGACGTGTTCCGTGACATACCCGGCGATCTGCTGCGGAATGCCGGATCTCGTAAGCAGCCAGCCGAGGATCTGCGCGGAAGCGACAAGCACAAGTACCTGGGCGGATGTCACCGCGGACTCGACACAGACGTGATAGAATTTTTTCCACGTCATTTCCCGGTACACAAACATGCTGATAATCAGCGCATATACCGCAGATATTCCGGCGGCCTCGGTCGGGGTGAAGATACCGGCATATATTCCGCCGAGAATGATAACGGGGATCAAAAGCGCCCAGAACGCTTTCACCGTTGCCTGGATCAATTCCTTGAATGTGGCGCGCTTATCCCGGGGAAGGTTCTGTTTTTTTGAATAGAAATAAATATAGACGATTGTCACGATGCCAAAAATCAGCCCCGCGCCGATTCCTGCGGTAAACAATTCGCCGACGGACACGGACGTTACGACAGAAGCCAGCACAATCAAGGTGATACTCGGCGGTATAATAAGGGAAATTGATCCTGCAGACGCGAGCAGTCCTGCAGCAAAGGCGGGATCATATTTCCGGCGCACAAGCTCGGGATACATGATTTTCCCTATGGCAACAACGGTAGCCGGACTCGATCCGGACAGCGCGCCGAAAAACATGCTGGATACCTGGGTCGTCATAGCGACACCTCCGGCCAGGTGTCCGACAAGTGCGCGCGCCCAGCGGAGAAGCCGGTCGGACAGACCACCGCCTTCCATAATATTGGCAGCCAGAATGAAAAACGGCAGGGCCATTAAAGCAAACTGGTCGAGCCCTGCGAACATACGTTGGACAAGAATCATAGGTTCTATGTTGCTGAGCAGCAAAACACTGACAAAAGAAGCCAGCCCGAGTGACACAAAAATCGGGGCACTGATGAATAACAGGATGATGATAAGAATGATCAGTAATGTAATCATAGGGAGTCTCCTTCGTTCACGTTGTTCTCGGATGGCTCTTCTTTATTCATCAGAAGCTGAATCGAGACGGTGACAAGATGAAAAATGGAGAGCAGGCATCCAATCGGTATAATCAGGTATACCCAGTAAATGGCTATCTCAAGAGAAGGGGTGATCTGCCCCGTATTCATGGAAAACAACACGAGTTCCAACCCGAAATACCCAAGAAAAGCCATAAACAGAATGGAGAGAAGGTAAACAGTAAGCCTCACAGCTTTCGTGACACGTTCGGATAGGTAATTCAAAATGAAATCAATACCGACATGCATCCCTTTACGAAAGCAGATAGCCATTCCGATAAATGTAATCCAGATCATCATATACCGAATCAGTTCGTTCGCCCAGCTGGCATTGGCGTTAAAGCCAAACCGCATCACCACATTGAAAAATAACACAGCGGTCGCGGCGATAATCAGCAGGCCGATAATGGCTTCCTCCGTTTTATAAAATGAGCGAAGCCCTTTCTGTAAAGCGTTCATGACGAGCCTCCTTTCAAGACATGCTTCATGGAACAGAGAACCAGCAGCCTGTCAGCATACTGGTTCTCTGCAGAATCTGCTTATTCGCTCTGCACTTCGTTGATTTTTTCTTTCAGTTTGCTGAGAATCTCCTGCTGGGACTCATCCTGGACGATTTCCTCATGGATAGACTGGGAAGCTTCCCGGAAATTCGCGATTTCCTCCTCGGTCAGCTTGTAATACTCTGCCTCCGAGTCCTTGATGTTCTGCCGGTACTCGTCTTCGGTAGCGGCGAGGTCCTCACGGGCTGCCTGCACACCAGCGGCCTCTGCTTCGCGGATGGCGTTCTGTGTCTGTTCATTCAGTCCATTGAACCAGCTTTGGTTTGCCATCAGAAGATAAGTCATCGTGCCGTGGTAACTTTCGATGACGTAATCCTGGACTTTATGAAAATCGTTTAGATAAATGGTTTGAAGCGGGTTTTCCTGACCGTCTACAACTCCCTGCTGCAGGGCATTGTAAACTTCTGCGTAAGCGACCGGTTCGGCACTGCCGCCCCACTCTTCATATTGTGTGATAAGTGCGGGAGACTCCATCGTTCTCATGGTGAGCCCTTCAAAATCGGAAGGTTTGTGAATTTCTGTTCCGCTTGTCGTGAACAGTTTGAATCCGCCCGGCCAGTAACCAAGTCCTTCGAAACCACCTTCATTCAATGTGCCGAGTAATTCATCTCCGACCTCGGAATCAAGAACTTCGTATTTCTCTTCATTGCTTGCCGGCCAGAGATAAGGCAGGTCGATCAGTTTGACCGCATCGACAAATGGAGTAACAACAGCGGATGGCTGCATCGTGATGTCAATTTCACCAAGCTGTGTTCCTTCCACCTGTTCGCGGAGACTTCCCATCTGCGAAGCCGGATAAAGATCCACCGTCACGCTGCCGTCTGTCGCCTCTTCAATGTGGTCTTTAAACGCTACGGCGCCGGTGTGTTCCGGGCTGTCTTCGGGCTGGTTGTGACTGAATGTGATGGTGATGTCGTTATACCCGCTGCTGCCTGAATCTCCTGACGTACTGCCGCTGTTTTCTTCCTGACCTCCTCCGCCGCATGCTGTTAATGCAAGCATCAAGGCAAAAGCCGTTGTTCCCGCAAGTTTTGCTGGAATTTTCATGATAGCCCCCCTGTAGAATAGTTAAAATAAAATGATGAAGTATCATGATGAAGTATCATCGTTAGACTTATCATACAATTTAGACATTTTCATTTCCTTGTTACAATAGACAATTTTATACTAAATTATTTGTTTTATCGGACATAATTCGACAATGTTAAGAAAAGGCAGTCAGTAGTATCCTCATAATCAGTTGGAATTATGACTGATGCATCGGCGGCTGAGACAAGTGGAAAACTTTTTCTTCACGTTGCGGCTCAAAGAAAGAAGGGGATGTTGAAATTGTTACATTATCTAACGAAAAATCATGGGCAGCACCGGAAAGGTATTTTTTTCAAATAAATAATTCTTTAATCTTAAAATCTTACACCGATAAAATGAATAGAAATTTTATTCAGTTTGATTGAAGGGGGAGAAACAGTGGTGAAAAAAGAAAAGCAGGAGAGGCGGTCGAACCGGTTGACGATAAGGGGATCGATGAGAAACAAGTTGATGCTTTATCTGCTGCTTACAGGGTTGGTACCGACGATTGTTATCGGTTTTTTCATCTACCAGACGAGCACAGACGAAATAGTAGCAAAGGAAAGGGAAAATCTGGAGTCGCTGGCGGATACGACGGCCGCGAGCATGCAGCAGTGGATTGATAAACGAATGTCACAGCTGCAGCTGATGGCGCAAACCGAAGAGATCATGTCGGCGGAGGAAGACCGGCAGATGCGGATGGCCAGGATTCTTAAAGACAGCGATGAGTCCTATGAAAATGTAGTCTTTACGGACGCAGAAGGAATCGTGCGTGCTGATACGACAGAAGACAATATCGGTCAGCTGGATCTTAGTGAACGACAGTATTATCAACAGGCTATGGAAGAAGAACATGCGATTTCGGATGTGCTGGAATCCAAGGCTACAGGCAACCGGATTATCGTGCTCGCGACACCAGTATACGGTGAATCGGACAATGTGATTGGCGTACTGAGTGCGGTGGCAAATTTTCAGGCATTAATTAATCAGTTTTTATCAGAAGACACTTTGAATAAAGAAGGGCTGCAGCCGATTCTCATCGACAACAGCAACACGATTCAGCTTCACCAGAATGAAGCATTGATCGGCCAGTCACTCGACGAGGCTGATATTGGGCGGGAATACCGGCAGCGTCTGGAAGAAGGAAAAACGAATATCGGATCGGAAGTGCTGCAGAGCCGGGATAAGGTGCTCGCCCACGCACCGGTTGACATGGCGCAGTACGGGTTGTATTTCGCCGTCCCGATGAGCACGGTGCTTCATGTCACCGATTCTCTTCAGCTGCAGGCCGGGCTTATGATTGCAGCGGCGGCTGTCCTTATCATTGTACTGGCCTGGTTCATCGCCCGCTCCATCAGCCGGCCGATCCACAAAGTAAGTGAGCAGGTACAGCTTGTGGCCGGTGGTGATTTGACCGGAGAAGACATACAGGTGAAGTCCAGGGATGAAGTGGGTCGTCTCGCTGAAAGTGTAAATACCATGAAAGAGCAGTTAAAAGGGCTGTTGTATCAGGTGAGAGAGAGCGCGGAAATGGTGAGCGCTTCCTCCGAAGAATTGCAGGCCGGCTCGGAAGAAGCGAGTCGTGCTTCGGAGGAGACTTCCAATTCCATTCAGGAAGTCGCATCCGGCTCCGAATCGCAAACGGAACGAATTAACGAAAGCGTGCAGACAATGGATAAAGTATCCAAAGGCGTTCAGGATGTGGCCGAAAATGCGTCCTCTGTTTCCGAAAATGCATCTTCTGCTCTGCAAAAGAGCAAAGACGGGGGAGAAAATGTAGGAGAAACGTTGAGCAAGATGCGTTCCATTGATGAATCAGTTCAATCTTCCAATGAAGTCAATACGTCTCTGAATCAGCGTTCCAAAGAAATTGAAAATATTCTGCAGGTGATCACCAACATTGCGGAACAGACCAATCTCCTTGCGCTGAATGCAGCGATTGAAGCGGCCCGCGCCGGGGAAAGCGGCAAAGGATTCGCCGTTGTTGCCGAAGAGGTCAGAAAGCTCGCCGAAGAGTCCCAGTCCTCTTCCCAGCAGATCGCCCATATTATTCAGGACATCCAGCACGACATTGAGAACTCCACGAAGTCCATTGAACAGGTGAGCAGCGAAGTGAAAGAAGGACTGACCCTGGCGGACGGCTCCCAGAAGAGTTTTGAAGAAATTCAGAACTATATCGGATCGGTGGCGGAACAGATTGAACAGATGGCGGCCACTTCCGAAGAAATCGCCGCCAGTTCTCAGCAGGTGTCGGAATCCTTCCAGGACATCGCCCAGATTTCAAGAGATAATGCGGGGCGCACTCAGAATGTGGCGGCGGCATCGGAAGAACAGTCGGCTTCCAGTGAAGAAATCGATTCTTCCGCCAAATCCCTAAGCTCCCTGGCCGAAGATCTCCAGAACTCTGTGAACCAGTTTAAGATTTAGAGGATAGGGATTCTGCTCAAATTATTACTTTTTCGAACGTCGGAGCGAAAAGTAACCTTTAGAATTGGTGTAACCGTCACATGCAGCTGTAAGGGATGAAAAATCAACCGTTAGAATGATTCCAACCGCCACAATTTGTCCCGGCAGCTGAACAAGTACACGTTCCTATTTATAAATATGATGTAAAGATGACCTGCGAATCTCAATGATGGTTTCCTTTCATGATATAATGATGGAAAAAGGAGGGATCTTATGGCTTCATCGAAAAAAATTCTTATTGTGACCGGAGATGCAGTAGAGGCGCTGGAAGTATATTATCCGTATTTCCGCTGCCTGGAAGAAGGCTTTGACACGGACATTGCAGCGCCCCATCAGAAGAAACTGAACACAGTGATTCACGATTTTGAAGATTGGGAGACCTATACTGAAAAACGCGGGTACGGGATCGATGCAAACAAGACATTTGCTGATGTTCAGGCGGCTGACTACGACGGGCTGATTATTCCAGGTGGACGGGCGCCGGAACACATCCGCATGCACCAAGATCTGCTTGATATCGTCGTTCATTTTTTCGATGAAAACAAGCCGATTGCCATCATGTGCCACGGCAGCCTTGTCCTCACCCCGATCGCAGAAAAAGTGAAAGGGCGGAAACTGACCGCGTATTCCGCCTGCAAGCCGGAAGTGGAAAGTACCGGAGCGGAGTACATGAACGAAATGGATTACGTCGACGGCAACCTCGTCTCCGGACACGCCTGGCCCGACCTCCCCGCCATCATGCGCGAATTTGTGAAGCAGTTGAAGGAAAAATAGGAAGTAAACAAACGTTTGATGAAAAAGAATCTGGGACAATGTTCAGGTAAGTAATGAAAGGAGCTGTATCAAAAAGGTACAGCTTCTTTTTTACAAAATAGATTGTAGTGAGTGGCAGGGGGAGCTTACAGCGTATGTCTAAGCTTCCGTTCCTGGCGCCGTGGACACTATCATTGAAACATCAGGGTATAGTGTCCATGGAGCAGTGTTCCGTGAACACTATCCCGTTGAAATCAGGAAGTAGTGTCCGTTGATGAAAATCAATGGACACTAACCGGCGGTGCGGGAGGCGCAGTGTCCGCCGAACATCCTTCCGTGGACATTACGGAAGCAGTCGTGCGATTTAGTGTCCACGGAGCCACGCTACCATGCCTGCCATGCCGCCTTGCTGCTGCGGCCTGGAACAACCGCAGGCCGGCTCCGGACGCCGAACCAAAAAAAGAGACCCGCTGCCGAAATCCGGCGCGCGGGTCTCCATTGTAAGGTTTTACGAAAACAGGCTTGTGCTGTGCTGTGGCTGTACTTTGGCTTTCGGGTCGATGAGGTGCTTGGCGTTGTTCACCGCAATCGGCGCCTCCCCGAATCCGGTGGCGATCAGTTTCACCTTGCCATCGTACGTGCAGATGTCACCGGCCGCGTACAGTCCCTCGATGTTCGTTTCCATCCGGGAGTTGACAACGATGGAGTTCTTCTGAAGATCGAGGCCCCATTCTTTGATCGGTCCGATGGACGATATGAAGCCGTGGTTGACGATGACAGAATCGACATCGAGGTCTTCCTCTTCTTCATTTTGAATGTTTTTCAGCACGGCTTTTTTGATTTTGCCGTCCTGGCTTTCGAACTTCGAGATTTCCGTCGGTGTTTTCACACTCATGCCGGACTGGAAAAGCTGTTCCACGCTGTGTTCATGGGCGCGGAATTTCTCGCGCCGGTGGACGACCGTCACGTTTTTGGCGATCGGCTCCAGCATTAAGGCCCAGTCCAGGGCGGAATCGCCGCCGCCGGAGATGAGGACATTATGTCCGGAGAAGGCCTGCAGGTCATCGATGAAGTAATGCAGGTTTTTCCCTTCGAATTCCCGCGCTTCCTCCATCTTCAGACGGCGCGGTTCGAATGCACCGATGCCGCCTGTAACAACGACCGTTTTGGCATAATGTGTTTTCTCATTTGTGGAAAGTTCGAAGCGGCCGTCGGCATCTTTATCAATTTCCTGTACGGTTTCTTCGAGAACCACGGTCGGATCAAAGGCATAAGCCTGTTCAGCCAGGTCATCCACGAGTTTCTGCGCTTTCACCCCCGGAAATCCGGCTACATCGTATATATATTTTTCCGGGTAGAGAGTGGACAATTGTCCGCCCACCTGCGGCAGACTGTCGATCAACTTGACACTCATTCCGCGCATACCTGCGTAAAATGCGGCAAACAGGCCGGTCGGGCCGGCGCCGATGATCGCTATATCGTAAAGCTCTTCTTCATTGATCATATAACATCACCCACACTCAATTGTAAACAATCACGTCATTATTTTCGACTGATACACTAAAATTTTTAACTTTATATTTTTCATTCACGAGCATACGGCCTTCATTTTTCACATCGAATTCGCGGCCGTGCCAGGGACAGCGCAGAATGTCGCCGTCTTTTTCGAAATTGTATTCCCCGACGTTGTCGGTAGGGGCGGGGGCGCCGCACAATTTTCCTTTGGAGAGCGGAGCGCCCTGGTGTATGCAGCGGTTGAGAAAAGCGTAATAATGTCCGTCGGAAGCCCGGCAGACGACGATGGAATGTTTGCCGAGGGTGCTTTCCATCATTTCCCCGGGCTGCAGGTCTTCTTTATGGCAGACCTTTTGTTCCATGAACGACACCTCCAAGTAGACTAAAATTTAGGGTAAAAATTACGTGCGTTTTCGGTGTAGAGTTTTTCTTTGAGATCATCATCCAGGTTCGGCGGAAGCGCTGCGTCCGGGGAATCGTAATCCCAGTGCGGATAATCGGTAGAAAACGAAATAATCTCATCCGACCCGAGCTGGTCGATAATCTGCATGAGTTCTTTCTTCTTCATGCTCTCCAGCGGCTGCGTGGTAAACAGCATATTTTCCCGCACAATATCACTTGGCATCCGCTTCACCCACGGCACCTCGTGACGGAGATCGGTATACTGCTGATCCATTTTATTCATGAGAAAAGGAACATACGTAAAGCCGCCTTCGATCATGATCAGCTTCAGATCCGGGAATTTATCGAAAACACCGTTGAAGATCATGTTGGTCACGACGTTCATGTGGGACGTCGGGATCAGGGTGTGCCACTCGATAAAGTATTTCGGCCACTGCCCGTAATAGACAGGCGGTTCATTGTGGTGCATGCCGATCGCGAGGTTGTGCCGCTGGGCTGCTTCAAAAATCGGATGATAGTACGGATCGCCCCACAGTTTATCATCGATCGGGAGCAAAACCTGCACCATTTTCGGATGGGAGCCGACGCGTTCAATTTCTTTCACCGCGTTCCATGGTTCCTGGGCTGCGATATGAATGGACCCGTAAAGGCGTTCGTCCTGGTCCAGCCACTTGTCAATCTGCCAGTTATTATATGCTGTGGCCAGAGCCGTCGCCATTTCGTACCAGCCATGCATGGAAGACGGGGAAGGGTCGAGAGCGCCGGTCAGTATCGCTTTTTCGTGGTTGTTGGCATCGAGCAGCTGCTGCTGCATAAAGGAAAGATCCGTCCCCGCCGGGCGGCCGTCCGGAATACGGGCGTCGGCGCGGTCGACACCGGCTACGGCCGGCTGGGTGTAAGGCATATGCTTTTCCTGGATCCAGTGGCAGTCTTCGATATATCGTTTCCATGGCTGTTCCAGGTAAGGAAGCAGTTCTTCGTACATGACGCGTTCGTGAACATCGGTATCAATTAACATTGTGAATTTCCTCCTCCAGAGCTCCCGCCGCGGGAAGTGCTTTTTTTCTAATCAACTGGGAAACATCGTACCACACCCGATTTTTTCCTCCAACGTCGATGACCGGCTGTCACAGCACATGAGAATGCTCAGTGAACGTCAGTGAGCTTCAGTGAAAAGCAGTGATACGTTTTGAAAAAAATATTTTTTATAAAACAAACAATGTTTTCGAAAAAAAGCTCCCGCTTATCTGCCGGGATAAACGGGAGCGGATTATGCTGCGTCAGTGGTGATCAGTGAGTTAGAGCCGGAATTTTTTCGTTAAGCCGTTCAGTTCCTCCGCCATATGGGACAGGGATTCAGCGTTTCCGGCAACTTCCTGCATCGCTGAGTTCTGCTGCTCGGCTGTGCCTGATACCTGCTCAATACCGGCGGATGTCTCCTCGGAAGTGGAAGCAATCTCTTCGCCGGAAGCACTGACTTTGGCGCTGTGGGCGGCGATGCTGGTTAAATTGGAAGCCACCGTCTGGATGCGGTGCTGCATGGAGTCAATGGATTCATTGATCGCATCAAAGTAATCCCGGCTCACTTCAATCTGCCGGCTTCCATCTGCAACGGTCTGCTGTCCTTCATCGAGAGACTGTACGACGGCATTTGTATCGGTTTGTACGCCGTGGATAATGCCGGTGATGTGAGAAACAGAGTTTGATACCTGTTCCGCCAGTTTGCGGACTTCTTCGGCCACCACGGCAAACCCTTTCCCGGTTTCTCCCGCTCTGGCGGCTTCAATCGCTGCATTGAGCGCCAGCAGGTTGGTTTGCTCGGCAATGTCTTCGATGACTTCAATCAGTTTGGAAATCTCCCGGGAACGGCTTTCAAGTCCTTTTACTTTTTCAGACGTATCCTGCACGAGAGACGTGATGTTGTGCATCTGGTTTACGGATTCGGCCATCTGGGTGCGCCCGTCTCTGGATTTTTGACTCACAACCTGAGAGGACTCCTCCAGTTCGCGGCTTTCTTCATTGGATTCGCGGATTTGTTCATCCAGCTCGGACATGATGGTCGATATCTCACTGGAGGTGCCTGCCTGTTCTTCCGCCCCTGACGACAGTTCCTCCATGGTTGAAGAAATCTGCTGTGCGCCGGAACTTACTTCGCGCGAAGAGTGGGTCAGCTCTGCGCTCCGGATGCTCACCTGTTCTGAAATATCCTGAATTTGGTGAACGGTACTGCGCAGTCTTGCCACCATCGTGTCAAACGCATTGGCGATCTGCCCGATTTCATCTTTACTATTGTAGGAGAGTGTGCCAGTGTCGAGATTGCCTTCTGCGACCTTGTTACTGAGCGAGACAACTTTTTTGAGATTCCGATTCACAAAACGACTGACGAAAAGTACGATTAAACCACCGAGCAGCGTTGATACAACAATGGATATGATTAATGTCCAGAACGCCGTTAATGCCTGCTGGTCTGCTGCCTGAATCGAGGCCTGTCTTTCTTCATCCACGAGCTGCCGGAGCTGTCCGAGCAGCTCACTCGTTTCATTCCGGTAATCAATGGTCTGTTCGCGGAACGTGTAAAGCCCCTGTGTGTCCCCCTCCTGAATGGCGGGGACAATACGCTCGGTAAACACACGATCGGCTTCGGCGTCATTATTCTGGATCTGATGAAGAAGATTCAGCTGCTCTTCTGTGTCCATCTGCGGCTGAATCGAGTTCAAAAGCTCCTGGAACTGAGCACGCTGATTTTCATATTCCTCGAGAAGCTGCTCGTCTTCAGCAATCATATAGTCTGCGATCCGCGCATCCTTGGACCGGAACAAGGAAGCCATCTGTGTGATATCGATCGAGCGCTCAGCCTGCATTTCAACAGCGTTCATATTACGTTGAACCTGTGTCAGCTGAATGGAGACAATAATGGTAGAAATAAGAAATAGTACAATGGTAACTGTTAATGCTGTTCCGAACTTTTTACCGATGTTCAGGTTGTTCCAGCGCCTTTTAAGCATAAAGCCTTTCTCCTCCTAAGCTATGTATTAGTTACTGTTTCCTATTAATTTTCCAAATACATGAAAGTTCACTGCACGTACGATTGTGAAGGATTAATATTAAGGCAGTGTAAATAGGAAGTAAATTTTTTAAAAGATAAAGATGCTGCCATAAAAACGAGAGGATTTCAAAAACCTGCTTGTCATTCATTGAATCATAAGTTAGTATAAATGTAACCTAACTAAGTTTATCCAATGAACAAACTTAGTGGTTTTTATACTTTAGAAGGGGGGAAGAGAAGCGAGGGTTTTTTGAAGGTATTTGAAAGCGGTAACAAAAAAGAAAGGGAGGTTATGCCGGTTGAAAAAGTATGCTGTTGTTCTTATTTGTTCTTTGGCAGTTCTGGCTGCAGGATGCCAGCCCTCTTCCGAGAATGCGGAGACTCCGGAGGGAGGTTCAGATTCCGGGGGGAGTTCTGAAAACAAAGAGTTGTCGCTTTGGCATATTGAGACAGGGGAGGCAGAAAAGGTACTGCAGGAAGCCGCTCAACGGTTTGAAGAAGAACATGAAGGTGTCACCGTCGAGCTGAATCAATATCAGAATGATCCGTATAAGGAACAGATTATCACTTCGATGGGCGGGGACTCTCCACCCGATATTTTTCACTCCTGGGGAGGAGGATGGCTGAAAAACTTTGTAGATTCGGATCAGGTCATGAATATCACAGAGGATATAAACCCTGATAATTATTTGCAGACCGGACTGGATACGGTCACTTTTAATGAAGAAATTTATGGAGTACCGGTCGGCATGGAGCTGACGCCGGTTTGGTACAACACTGCTATCTTTGAAGAATACGACCTTGAAGTTCCGGAGACGTATGATGATCTTCTCGGAATTGTAGAAACGTTGAGAGCTAACGATATCATTCCATTTGCGCTGGCCAATCAGCCGCAGTGGCCCGGAGCCTTTTACATGATGTATCTGGCAGAAAGAATAGGCGGACCGGATTTATTTAATGAAGCGTATAACCGCACCGGCCGAACGTTTGATGATGAAGCCTATATCGAAGCAGGACAGAAGATCCAGGAACTGGTCGATATGGGAGCTTTCCCGGATGGAGTAAACGGGATGAATTATGATAACGGCCAATCAAGACAACTGATGTATTCCGGTGATGCGGCTATGGAAATTATGAACAGCGGAGCTATGCTGAATAATGTAAGGAAAGAAATGCCTGAATTCGAAGAAAAATTAGACTATTTTCTTTTTCCAGAAGTAGAAGGGGGACAAGGAAGTCAAAATCACGCTATTGGAGGAGTTAGTCCTGCCTTTTCTATTTCTTCAAAGACTGAACACCCTGATTTGGCTCTGGAGCTGTTGAAAGAATTGAGCAGTCAGGAGACCGCGCAGGGACTGGCTGATCGAAGTGGAAATATTTCAGCGGTTCAGGGTGTGGAATATGAAGATGGTTATATTGAAAGACTGAACAGCACGCTGAATGAAGCGAACTATCTTCAGACGTTTTATGATCAGACCCTGCCGCCTGAGGTGGCGCAGGTGCATTTAGATACAACCCAGGGACTTTTTGGGAAATCCATCACCCCGGAAGAAGCAGCACAGGAAGTCGAGCAGGCAGCACAGGAAGTATTGGAATAACCATAAGGCTGCATCAGGCAATGCCGCTGCATCCTGATGCAGCCTTAACATAAGGGGGAGCTTCTTTTGTCTGAACATGCACAGTCACAGCAGTCGTCTGCCGGTGCAGCAGCTTTCAGAAGAAAACAAAAAAGGAAAAAGACCTGGGTCATTATAGGTTTCATGGCTCCGGCTCTTATCGTCTACGGGCTGTATGTGGTTTATGCGATAGGTATGACGTTTTACTACAGTACATTTGATTGGACAGGTATAGATGCCGATCTGGAGTTTATCGGCCTTCAGAATTATGTAGAGTTATTCAGAGATATGACGTTCTGGCAGTCTTTGAAAAATAACACTCTTTTAATTGCCGCGTCTTTGTTCACTCAAATTCCTCTCGGACTGATTATGGCACTGCTTCTTTTCAGCCCGGTGAAGGGAATGAGATTGTTCCGAACGGTCTATTTTATGCCGTTTCTTATGTCGACGGTGGCGATCGGGATTCTTTTCGTTTATATTTATGATGCCAACTTTGGTTTGGTCAACCAGGTGCTCGGATCCATAGGGCTGGAATCACTGCAGAGGGGCTGGCTGGGAAATGAGAACACAGCGATATGGGCTGTTATTGTAACGATATGCTGGCAGTTTGCTCCTTTTTATATGATTCTCTTTCGGGCTGCCATCGTGGGAATCCCTGAGGAGCTGTATGAAGCCGCTGATATTGATGGAGCTACCGGCTGGAAGCGGTTTTCTAGTATTACACTGCCGCTTTTAAAACCTATTATTGTCACTTCCGCTATATTGTCTATTATCGGGGCGCTTAAATATTTTGACTTAATTTACATTATGACAGGCGGGGGGCCAAATAACGCGACCGACCTTATGGCCACCTATATGTATGATCAGACCTTCACTAATTTCAATATGGGATATGGAAGTACAATATCTTCCATGATGTTTATTATAGCCTTTATTGTCACAGTGATTATTATAACTCTGGATAATAAACGAAAGGCGGATTACTGATATGATGAAAAAGGCGAAACATATTCCGCTCTACGTTATCGCGATTTTGATTCTGTTGTTTACGGGACTTCCGTTTTTCATCATGCTGAATACGTCGTTTAAGGATCAGGGGGAATTCAGTTCGGCTCCCTGGGCGCTGCCGCAGAATTTTTCTCTGGATAATTACACGGCGCTGTTTGAAACAAACTTCTTTCAATATTTCGGGAACAGCTTGTTTGTTTCTGTTATTTCAGTGGTGCTCGTGATTATTTTTTCAGCCATGGCAAGTTATCCGCTGTCCAGAATGAAGTTTAAGTTAAATCGCCCGCTGCTTCTGTTGTTCATGGTCGGTATGATGATTCCTATTCATACCACTTTGATTCCAATCTTTCTTTTAACTCAGAATCTTGGTCTGTACGACACGTTATGGGGATTGATTGGTCCATACATTGCGTTTGCTCTCCCAATTTCCGTTGTCATTTATACGCAGTTCATGTCTGATCTGCCTAAGGAATTGGAAGAGTCGGCCAAAATTGATGGGTGCGGACATTTTCAATTGTTTTGGAGAATATTATTTCCTCTGCTCGTGCCGGCAACATCAACCGTAGCTATTTATAACTTTATTCATATCTGGAATGAGTTTATCTTTGCGCTTGTACTGACAAACTCAGATGAAGCAGCTACGCTGCCGATAGGACTGAGAGAATTTTATGGGGAATTCTCCGTTAATATTCCCGGACTGATGGCGGCACTGTCTATGGCAAGTATTCCATTGCTGCTTGTTTATTTTGTGGCCCAGGAAAAGATTATAAAAGGTCTCGCGGCCGGATCAGTAAAAGGATAATAAGAAAGGCGGATGCATATGAGAGCGATTGAGAATCCAATTTTAACAGGTTTCCACCCGGATCCTTCCATTATGAGAGTGGGAGATGACTATTACATGGCGACCTCCACCTTTGAGTGGTTTCCGGGGGTGGAATTGTACCACTCCAGAGATCTGCGGCATTGGGAGATGCTTCCTTCTCCATTGAACAGGTCGTCCCAGTTGGACATGATTGGAAACTGTGACTCAGGAGGAGTGTGGGCGCCATGTCTAAGCTATTCCGATGGATTGTTTTATTTGATTTACACCGATATGAAAAGCAGGCACGGAGCCTATAAAGATTCCCACAATTACCTGGTTACAACAGCTGATATCGAAGGCCCGTGGTCCGACCCGGTATATTTGAACAGCAGCGGGTTCGATCCTTCTTTGTATCATGAAGAGGATGGCACAAAATGGCTGCTTAATATGTTATGGGATTACCGCGCGGGCAATCACTCCTTTGCAGGTATTGTCATACAGGAGTATTCACAGGTAGAACAGAAGCTGATTGGTCCTGTTAAAACAATTTTCAGAGGTACCTCGATAGGTGTAACGGAGGCTCCCCACCTTTATAAACAAAACGGGTATTATTACCTTGTCACAGCTGAGGGCGGCACTGAATATGAGCATGCTGTCACGATAGCACGTTCCCGTTCTTTGTTCGGCCCTTACGAAGTGGATCCAGCCAATCCTGTTTTGACATCGAAAGATACCGATGCGTACCTTCAAAAAGCAGGACACGGCAGTCTGGTGCAGACACAGGATGGAACCTGGTATCTCGCTCATCTTTGTGGTCGTCCTGTAAAAAAGGAGCGCTGCATTCTGGGAAGAGAGACGGCGCTGCAGAAGTGTTACTGGACAGAAGATGACTGGATCAGGGTGGAGGGAGGAAGCCGGCCGCAGACATCCATTGAAGTACCGGACTTTCCAGTGTTCTATCCGCGGACAGAAGGAAATAAAGATGATTTTACAGGAGAATACCTTAAGAAGTATTGGAAGTCTTTAAGACGACCGTTTACAGAAGAATGGATATCATGGACCGAACGCGCGGGATATTTGCGGTTGAAAGGCGGGGAATCTTTAAACTCTCTGCATCGACAGAGTCTTATGGCCAGAAGGTTAAATTGTCTGGAAACAGAAGTGGAAACATGTCTTGATTTTCATCCGGTTACCTTTCAGCAGATGGCCGGACTCATCTTTTACTACGATACAACGGATCATGTTTATCTTTTTGTCGGTCACGATGAAGAAAAGGGGCGTTGCGTGGGAGTGCTGCGGACCATTTATGGTGTATATGAAGAACCCACGATGCGAATTTCTATTCCGGACGAAGGAGAGGTGTGTTTGAAAGGCGTACTGGAACAGGAATGGCTGCAGCTTTATTATTCTGTGGACAGGGGGGCCTGGCAGACAGCCGGTGATTCTATGGATATTTCTCATTTATCCGATGACACAGCGGACGACGTTCGATTTACAGGAACATTTACAGGCATATGCAGCCAGGATTTAAGCGGTGCCAAACTGGCAGCTGATTTTCGATACTTCGATTATCGTACGTAAGATAGTAAAGTTAGATATTAAATCAATAAATCTTTGTTTATTTGTTAGACAAAGTAAGATTCAGACATTTAAAATATATTGTAAACGGTTTTTAATAGTGAAGGAGGATTTGTTTTATGGAATATTTCAAAGACATCAGCCGGATTGCGTATGAAGGACCACAGTCCACGAACCCGTTCGCGTTTAAATACTACAATCCAGAGGAAAAAGTACAGGGAAAGACGATGGAGGAGCATCTCCGGTTTTCGGTAGCGTATTGGCATACGTTTGTAGAGAGCGGGTCGGATCCGTTCGGCGCCGGCACGATGGAGCGGCCATGGGACGGATACACCGGGATGGACCTGGCCAAAGCGCGGGTAGAGGCGGCATTCGAATTTTTCGAGAAACTCGGCGTGCCGTATTTCTGTTTCCATGATGTAGATATCGCGCCGGAAGGAAATACATTAAGAGAAACAAACAGGAATCTCGATACGATTGTCGGTATGATCAAAGAGTACATGAAAGACAGTAACACCAGGCTGCTTTGGAACACCGCGAACAATTTCACCCATCCCCGCTTTATCCACGGCGCAGCGACGTCCAATAATGCGGATGTGTTCGCGTATGCTGCTGCCAAAGTGAAGAAGGGACTTGAAATCGGCAAAGAACTCGGCGGAGAAAATTACGTGTTCTGGGGCGGACGGGAAGGTTACGAAACGCTCTTGAACACAGATATGAAGCAGGAGCTGGATAATCTGGCGCGGTTCTTTCATATGGTGGTGGATTACGCGGAGGAAATAGGATACGAAGGTCAGTTTCTGATCGAACCGAAACCGAAAGAACCGATGAAGCACCTGTATGACTTTGATGTAGCGACGGGTTATGCGTTTCTGCAGAACTACGGGCTGACTGATCATTTCAAATTCAACATTGAAGCCAATCACGCTACACTGGCCGGTCATACGTTTGAGCATGAGCTGCATTACGCCCGGATTCATAACATTCTAGGATCTGTGGATGCCAACCAGGGAGATCTGCTTCTGGGATGGGACACTGACGAGTTTCCATCGGACCTTTATTCTTCGGTCCTGGCCATGTATGAAATTCTGAAAAACGGCGGGCTCGGTAAAGGAGGTCTGAACTTTGACGCGAAAGTACGCAGAGGTTCCTTTAAACCTGAAGATCTCTTCCACGCCCACATTTCCGGTATGGATACGTATGCTGCCGGGTTGAAAGTCGCCTCCCGCCTGCTGGATGACGGTGTGCTCGAAGATATTATCTCCAAGCGGTACAGCAGTTACGGCGAAGGAATCGGAGCGGATATTGTAAATGACCGCACCGATATTCACAAATTGGAGGAACATATCCTGGATGCAGGTTCGATTGAGCATCAGTCCGGACGTCTGGAAAAAATCAGATCGATCCTCAATCAATATCTGCTCACGGAATTTTCCCGGTAAAGGAGCATAAGCTATGGACTATTTCATTGGAGTAGATCTTGGAACAAGTGCCGTCAAAGCAATGCTGGTAAGTGAACAGGGAGAGGTGTCAGACGAGGTATCCAAACCCCTTTCCCTCATGCAGCCACAGAACGGTTTCAGCGAACAGAATCCGGAAGAATGGGCCGAGCAGACAACACGCGCGCTGAAGGAACTGGTGGAGCGGTTTCCGTATGATGCAGAACATATTAAAGGTCTCAGCTTTTCCGGTCAGATGCACAGCCTTGTTTTACTCGATAAACAAAACAACGTGCTCCGCAACGCCATTCTCTGGAATGATACGAGAACGACAGCACAGTGCCGGGAGATAGAAGACGTTCTGGGGAAAGAACGTCTTCTGGACATTACAAAAAACCCTGCGGTGGAAGGCGTCACCCTTTCCAAAATGTTGTGGGTGAAAGAGCACGAACCTGATACATGGGAGCAGGCCGCAACGTTTTTGCTTCCGAAAGATTATGTACGTTACAAACTAACCGGGCGTATTCATATGGACTATTCCGATGCTGCGGGAACTTTGCTGCTTGATATTGTAGAGCGCACCTGGAGCCGGGACATGTGCGAAGCTTTTGCAATCGATCCCTCGTTCTGCCCGCCGCTGCTTGAGTCCACTGCCCCTGTCGGCCCGGTGACAGAGGAAATATCACAGCGTACCGGACTGTCCCGGGAAACAGAGGTCATCGCAGGCGGCGCCGATAACGCATGCGGTGCGGTCGGCTCAGGCATTTTACAGGAAGGCAGAACGTTATGCAGCGTCGGCACGTCAGGAGTGGTGCTGTCGTACGAAGAAGACGGATCAAAAGATTTCGGAGGCAGCGTGCATTACTTTAATCACGCGGCCCCGGATGCGTATTATGCCATGGGGGTCACATTATCCGCCGGCAACAGTCTCCGCTGGTTTCAGGACGTTTTTGCCCCCGGAGAATCTATCGGCGATTTGGTAGAAGGAGTGGAGGACATCCCGTCAGGCGCCGGCGGTCTGCTTTTTACGCCTTATCTGGACGGGGAGCGCACGCCCCATGCCGATGCTGATATACGTGCCAGTTTTATCGGCATGGACAGTTCGCATGGCAGAAAGGATCTCGTCCGGTCTGTGATGGAAGGCATTACGTTCTCGTTGAAAGAATCGGTGGACATCATCCGGAATCACGGCCGGGAGATCTCATCCATTGTCTCCATCGGTGGAGGCGCGAAAAATGAAGCGTGGCTGCAGATGCAGGCGGATATATTTGAAGCCGATGTGATCAAACTGAAAAGCGAGCAGGGGCCGGGTGTAGGTGCAGCCATGCTTGCGGCTTACGGAAGCGGAGCGTTTTCAAGTCTGCAGGAATGCTCCGAGGTTTTCCTTCAGGTGGACCGAGTGTTTTATCCGGACGAGGAAAGGCGCGAAACGTACAGAGCACTATACGGCTTATACAAGGAAGTGTACGAACAGACGAAGGCACTGAACAGCAGGCTGCAAGAATTTCGAACGTAAAGATGACAGGGAAAGACCCGGGAGCGCTGGACTCCCGGGTCTTTTCTGTATCAGCAGGGGGTGACCGGCTGTCTATCAGTCTAACATTGTTTACATAGTATCCGGTAGAACGGTCCTAATGGACACAAGCACACACGAAGCAGTTGGATAGTGGCTCATAGAGATGTTCTATGAACCACTATTTCTACCTTCTCATTCGTTAGTGTCCGATAGACTTTCTCTACCGGTCACTAATCCTGATTTTTGATCAGATAGCGGGGGATGAACGGTAACACTATCTTCACTCAACCTGAGCTGATCTTTCAAGCTATTTTTTTGAAGATATGTCCAGCCAGACGGCCAGAATCAGTATCATACCTTTCACAATATTCTGCCAGAATGTTTCAACGTTCAGCATGCTCATTCCGTTATCAATGCTTGTCATAATCAAGGCACCCAGAATAGAGCCGATGATGGTTCCCGTTCCTCCCATAAGACTGGTACCGCCGATAACAACCGCTGCAATCGCATCCAGTTCATACATTTCGCCGGCACTGATCGTCGCTGCATTCAACCTGCTTGTTAAAATAATTCCAGCTACGGCAGACAATGCCCCCATCAGAACGAAAACCATTAAGGTGTTTCGTTTAATATTGATACCCGACAACAACGCAGCTTCATGATTGCCTCCGATGGAATATAGATGCCGTCCGTATGCTGTATTATTAAGAATAAAGATGAACAACAAGGCCAAAAGGGTGAGAATCAGCATAGGCATAGGAATACCTTGATAACGGCTTATATAATAAACAAGTATTAAGCATAAACCAGAATAAACAGCCAATTTTCCATAGTCAACAAAAACACTTTCCGTTACCAGTTCCAGCTTATGACTCTTCTGACGGCTCCGAATTTTTAAAGTGAAGAGACTTAGAATAAACAAGGCTGTCAGGATGTAACCGATGGAATAGGGGAGGTAGCTCTGTCCTATGGCCATAAAACCGGGATCAAGAGAAGCAATGGTTTGTCCCCCGCTTATTCCAAGCAGGATTCCCCGGAAAATCATCATTCCTGCCAACGTGACAATGAATGCGGGTATTCCTCTGTAAGCAATCCACCAGCCCTGCCAAAGACCAAGCAGGACACCGGCGGCAATGGTGGCAATAATAACCCATACTGTATTCCAGCCAAGCCATACTTGAAGAATAGCCGCTATTCCTCCTGTCAGGCCAAGCAGAGAACCGACAGAAAGATCGATATTTCCTGAAATAATCACCGATGTCATTCCGACTGCGAGTACTCCTATTACCGTCATTTGTCTCATCAGGTTCGTAATGTTTCTTGACGTCAGAAAGTCTCCGTTTGTCAGTATGGTGAAGATTGTCACAATGAGAAGAAAAGCGATAATGAGTGCATATGCTCTTATATTCATTTTGAACGATAACTTATTCAGCATGGACCGATCCCCCTGTAGCCAGCTTCATGATTGTTTCCTGATCTGCGTCTTCTCTATTAACTTCTCCGGCTGTCGTATGTTCAGCCATTACCATGATACGGTCGGACATGCCGATGAGCTCTGAAAGCTCGGACGTAATCATGATAATAGCAACTCCTTCGGATGTCAGCTCATTTATCAAATGATAGATTTCCTGTTTCGCTCCCACATCAATTCCCCGCGTTGGTTCATCAAGAATGAGTATGTCCGGGGATGTTAAAAGCCACTTGCTTAATACTACTTTCTGCTGATTTCCGCCGCTGAGTTTGTTCACTATCGTCTGCAGAGACGGAGTTTTCACTCCCATTTTCCGGGTGACCTGACGGGTGTTGAAAACCTCCTGTTCTTTGTTCAGGATGCCATACCAGGATATATGGGACAGAGAAGAGAGTGTTGTATTTTTGGACACATCCATGCCTGTTACGAGCCCGTATCGTTTTCTGTCTTCAGATACATAGCCGATGCCATGCCCGACAGCTTCTTTGGGAGAGCGCAGTGTTACCGGCTCATTATTTAGATAAACAGAACCGGACGCTTCTCCTTCATAACTGCCGAAAAGACTCATGGCAAGTTCTGTTCTCCCGGAGCCCATCAACCCGCCTATGCCGAGCACTTCCCCCTTTTTTAATTCAAAACTGATATTATACACCATGGGGTCGGTGTCTTTTTTACGGAGGAAGGAATATTCCATGACGGAAAGTATGGTATGATCTGTGCTGTTATTTTGATAGGGAAACAGCTCCGTGAGCTCTCTCCCTACCATCGAAGCGATAATCCGGTTTTCGTCAGCTTCAGAGCGGGCAATGGTTTCTATTGTTTTTCCGTCGCGGAGAATAGTGATGCTGTCCGCGATATGAAGTACTTCTTTCAGTTTATGGGAGATATAGATACAGGTTATGCCTTTGGATTTCAAATCCTCCAGAATAGACATTAAAATATCTACTTCTCCTTCGGCCAAAGCTGCAGTCGGTTCGTCCAATATAATAAGGCTGCTCTGTTTTTCCAATGCTTTCGCGATTTCAATTAACTGCTGCCTGCCAACCCCCAGATTTTTCACTTTTTCGTTGGAAGGAATGGTAAGCCCGATATAGTCGAGTAGACGTTTGGTACGGTCGTGCATGCGATTCCAGTCCATCATCCCATTATGAACAGGTTCGTTTCCAAGAAATATATTTTCGGCGACAGATAATTCTTCAACCAGCGCCAGTTCCTGATAAATAATCGTGATGCCGGCAGCCTCCGAATCTCTGATGGATTCGAAGTGCTGCTTTTGATCATGGATATAGACATCACCTTCATGGGAATCAGAAGGGTGGACTCCGCTTAATATCTTCATAAGAGTGGACTTACCGGCTCCGTTTTCGCCGCAGAGCGCATGAATTTCTCCCTCATCTACTTTAAAATTTACATTATCCAGCGCCTTCACCCCGGGAAAAGACTTTGAGATATTGTTCATGTGAAGTATCGACATTTGAATCCACCTCCAGAATGAGAATGTTATTGTGGTCTTTCCGGCCTTTCTTCTTCAGGAACGTTTGTATACACTTCTTCAAAACTATGGAAACCATCTGCGATTACAGTTTCCACCATGTTGTCCTCATTGACGGCGATCGGATCGAGGAGGATCGACGGAATATCGTACTCTCCGTTATTTACCTGCGTATCTGTTTCATATTCTTCGCCGTTAGCAACTTTCACGGCAACTTCAGCAGCACGGGTGGCAATATTGGTGATCGGTTTATATACCGTCATCGTCTGAGTGCCCTCGACAATTCTTTGGACGGCAGCCAAATCAGCGTCCTGTCCGGAGACAGCTGTCTCCTCAGCGAGTCCCTGCGCCTTTAAGGCCTGAATGGCACCACCGGCCGTACTATCGTTGGAAGCGACAACGGCATCAATATTATTATCATTTGCAGTGAGAGCGTTTTCCATAATGCTTAGAGCATTCGCAGCAGACCAGTCATCCACCCATTGATCTCCAACCACTTGGATGTTTCCAGAATCTATTTCAGGCTGCAGTACATTCATCTGACCGTTTCTAAAAACCTGGGCATTGCTGTCAGTGGGGGCGCCGCCCATTAAGAAATAATTCCCCTGTGGAACTTCTTCAAGCAGATATTCAGCCTGCATTTCGCCGACCCGCTCGTTATCAAACGATACATAAGTTTCGATATCAGCGTTATTGATCATCCGGTCGTATGCGATGACAGGAACTCCCTGTTCCTCAGCCATGGAAGCGGCAGATCCTATACTGTCCGAGTTGTCGGGGATAATAACCATGACATCCACACCCTGTGTCAGCATCGTTTCCACTTGACTGTTTTGTTCTGCCTCGTCTCCATCAGCAGACTGGACGATGACTTCATCTGCACCAAGTTCTTTTGCCTTTTTAACGAAAATGTCACGGTCATGCTGCCATCTTTCCAGTGTCAAATCCGCGACAGACAGACCGATTGTCAGAGAGTCATCTTCTTCACTGGAACTGCCTTCCCCTTCTTGAGCGACATCCTGTCCGCACGCAGCCAAAAAACATATGATGAATAAAAACAGCACTCCAAGTCTTATTTTCATTGCCTTCCCCTCCTGTTTTGTAAGTTTGTTTTAACGATAAACAAAGTATAAATCTAATATGAAAACGCTGTCAACATTTAACGCCATATTTCTCAAATGATTTATTTTTTAATTTTTCCTATATGATTAATGATGGTTATACGGTGGGTAAATATGATATTATGTTTTTTGGGCAAACAAAGTATGGAGGATTAACATGAAAACCGGTGATCAGGAGTTAGTGAAAAAAATCAATAAATCCATCGTTCTGCAGACGATACAGGCATCCAGTCCGATATCGAGGGCCCAAATCTCCAAGGAATCGGGGTTGAACAAGGCGACGGTATCTGGGTTGGTGAGCGAATTGATGGAAGAAGACTTTGTACTTGAAATCGGGACCGGGCTCTCGAGTGGCGGCCGGAAACCGGTTATGCTTTATTTTAACCAGACAGCCGGCTATGCCATCGGTATCGATCTCGGGGTAAACTATATACTGGCTGTGCTGACGGACCTGCAGGGCCAGGTAGTGGAAAAAATGGAGGAACCGCTGGAGGAAACATCTCCCGGAGTTGTTCTGCCTTTGCTTAAGAATATTATCAATACGCTGATGCAAAGGCAGCCATCCAGTCCCTACGGGGTTGTTGGCATAGGCGTTGGTGTGCCGGGTATTACGGACAATAACGGATCTATCTTATTCGCGCCAAACCTGAACTGGGAACAGGTGAATGTGAAGCAGGACCTGGAGCAGTATTTCAAGCTGCCGGTGGTTATTGAAAACGAAGCAAAAGCCGGCGCCCATGGCGAAAATATTCACGGAGCGGGCAGAAGAAGTTCAGACTTTGTTTACATCAGTCTAGGCATCGGGATTGGCACCGGCATTATTATTGATAATAAATTATACAAAGGCGCCCGCGGAATGTCGGGGGAAATGGGCCATGTCACGATCGACGCGAACGGAAAGAAATGCCGCTGCGGGAACAAAGGGTGCTGGGAATTATACAGTTCAGAAAGTACATTGCTTGAGCAGGCGGCGAAACTGCCTTCGATGGAAGGAAAAGAGTTGAATCTGGACGAGTTAATACAGGAAGCGGATTCAGGGAATGGGGAGGTTCTCTCTTTGTTCAGCCGCATCGGGGAATACGCAGGTATAGGGTTGACTAATGTCGTGAACACGTTCAACCCGGAACAGATTATCATAGGCAACCGCCTGTCCAAAATTCAGCGCTGGCTCGAGAACCCTGTACACCACGTGCTGGAACAGCGGCTGTTTCCCCCTTTTTACGAGGGGCTGGACGTCTCATTCTCCCAGTTCGGCATTGAATCCTGCGCTCTCGGTTCCGCGGCATTTTCGGTTGAAGCCTTCTTTTCAGAAAACAAAGTCACTGTTACATGAAGTTTGAAAAATCCGGCACGACGCGGTGTTTTCAGCGGAATTTCTTCTGTTGAAGGCACCGCGCTTTTTTAATAGGAGTCGTCCGTGGACACTAAATATTTGGATTGAACTTATAGTATCCACCGGAGTGAAATTGATGGACACTACGACGCTGACGTGAGCAAATAGTGTCCATTGCCGTCAGCCCGTAACCACTAATCCATGATTTCAGCTGTTTAGTGTCCCCGCAATGCCATTTCGTGGACACTAGTTTTTCCTTTCGAGAAGATAGTGGACATATCTCTCAAGATCATAAGAGAAAAAGCCTTTCATTTTGCCCCTTTCAAGAATTAATTAATTTAATTAATAATTGACATTTTAGAGGAAGTTAATTAAACTACCTTTGAAAGCGATTTCAATTTATCTTTGTCATCCAACCACAGCTGCGGCAGTCCATGCTTGTATTCTTTGTTCCATATAATGTTACGAAGGGGGCGTTTCATGCTGGAGAAAGGTAACCGAACAAAAGCGTTCATTTCCAACTGCATTTGAAAAAGGAAAGGGGCATGATGGAATGAAAAAAATGAAATGTTTTAAGTTAAGTTTAACGATACTTATTGCTGTCTCACCGTTTACTTCTTCGTACATGTCAGGTCACTCTTCTGCTGAGGAAGGGACGGATCCGGAAACAATCAAGGTGGACCCGGGTTATCAGCATGAATCGTTTGAAGGCTGGGGCACTGCCTTAACCTGGTTTGCCAATGTAACGGGGGGCTGGCCGGATGAGATAAAAGAAGATCTGGCAGATGAACTTTATGGTGAAAAGGGACTCCAATTTAATATCAGCAGGTACAATATCGGCGGCGGGGATGCCCCTGAAACCGAACCGTATATGAGACTCGGAGGAGCTGTGCCAGGCTATTGGAATCGCCCGGAAGAATTTTCACCGCCGGAAGATGCGGGGGACGACTGGGAAGAGGAGGAAAATTGGTGGAACCCTGAAAATCCGGACCACTGGAACTGGGATGCTGATGCGAATCAACGGTGGTGGCTGCAGGCCGCAAAGGAAAGAGGAGCGGATACATTTGAAGCTTTTTCTAACTCTCCGCCGTATTTCATGACCCGAAGCGGTCTGGTATCAGGGAACTGGGACCCTTGGGAGGATAATATTCAGCCTGATAAATTTGAGAATTTTGCAACTTATCTAACTACTGTCGTGGACCATCTCGAAAAAGATATGGGTATTGAATTTGATACGCTTTCCCCCGTAAATGAACCGAATAATGGATATTGGGGGGCTATGGGCCGGCAGGAAGGATCCAATTGGTCACCATCATCACAGGTTAAAATTATAAATGAGGTAAAAGAAAAACTGGATGCAAAGAATATGGATACGGTCGTATCAGGAATGGATGAAACCAATCCCGAAAGGTTCAGGCATAACTGGAATCAATATGGTTCGGCTGCACGTGATAACCTGGGGCAATTGAATGTGCACACGTACTGGCCGGAGCAGAGAGCGAGTATTAGAGACATAGCGAAAGCCGAGGAAAAAGAACTCTGGATGTCTGAAGTGGATCTTGGTCCAAGCGGCATACCACAGGACTTTGACGATATCAGGCCTGCGCTTTCTTTTTCAGAACGTATTCAAGGCGATGTTCAGGAACTGGAACCGAAAGCATGGGTGATGTGGCAGGCAATTGAAGATAAGGTCAATATGAATGAAAACAATGAAAATATGAATTGGGGGCTGATTCATGTTGATTTTGACCCGGAAAGTTTCGAAGGATTGAACTATTACAAAAACAAAAAATATTATGCTATGGGACATTACAGTAAATTCATCCGCCCGGGCGATCATTTCATCAACACGAATAACAGCGATACATTGGCTGCTGTAAGTAAAGAAGACGAAAAACTGGTGCTTGTTCACACGAACCATTCCAAGAATGAGAAAGAAGTTGAATTTGATTTGTCCAGCTTTTCATCGGTGGAGGGTTCGGTAACACCACATGTAACGTCTGAAACAGAAAACCTGAAAGAAAAAGAAAGCTTTTCTATTTCCGATGAACATTTTTCTGATAAGGTTCCCGCACAATCCATAACGACGTATGTAGTAGATGGAGTATCGGGAGTGGATGCAGGCGAACGTTTCCTGAATGAACGGGATGACTATAAAATCGTTAATAAAAACAGCGGAAAAGTGATGGATCTAAGCGAAGAAGGGAATGAACTCGTTCAGCGCACAAAACAGGACGATCAGCCAAGTCAAAAATGGAGTATCGAAAAGGTAACAGAAGGCTACAGCTCAAAAGAATATTATACAATCATGAATAAAGAGAGCGGCAGAGTGATCGGGTTGGATAATGGAAGCATTGTACAGGAGAAAGAGGCAGAAGGTGCAGGGGATCAACAGTGGTTATTGTCCACATCAGGAGATAAAGAATATACGTTTCTTAACGACAAGGAAAGGGATCTTCTTGAAATCCCAGGTGAATCGACGGAAGAAAACGCTGAACTGGGATTATGGGAACCTAACGCTGGAGACCATCAGGTATGGGAATTAATCAGAATCCCAAACAACTATACTTTTGATGACTTAAGAGCAGAAGTGGACCAGGCTGCCATCAATTCTCCCGGCATTAGAAAAGCCCTCCTGTCCAAAATAAACACGGCTGAAAAGTATGTGGACCGGGCCGAACGTTTTCGGGATCGTGGAATGACAAAACAGGCAGAAAAACAGGCAAATAAAAGTTATGACCAGTTGAACAAAGTAATACAATTTATGGAGAAGCGTCCAAGTAAGCATATTTCAGAAGTTACCAAGAAGGAGCTTACAGACATCACTAATTATGTTATCGAATATGAGCTTCAACATTTCAGGGAGCAATGAGAAAAAGCGGTTCAGCTTTCTGTTTTCCAGGAGGGCATAAACTGCACATATTATTTAATTAATTTAATTAAATTCAAAGGGGAGGCTTTTATTGGGACGTTTAAAAGTAGTTGGCAGTGTGTTCGTGCTGACAATATTCCTTATGGCCTGTGGAAATAATTCAGAAAGCAGCGGGGAAGAGGTTTCCATACCGGAAGATCCAGAGGAAGTATCCGGTGACATTACGGTATGGGCGTGGGAACTGGAGGCTAACTTTTTAGAGCAGGACGTTCTCCCGGCATTTGAAGAAAAATATCCCAATGTAAATGTGACGATTGAGAAACAAGGTGTGGACCAGGTATATCAAAAACTTAATGCAGGGTTCTCAGGTGGCGGCAGCGGCCTGCCGGATGTAACCCAGATTGAAAACAGCCGGATTAATTCATTTTCAGGGCAGTTTCCGCAAGGTTTTACGAATCTTAGTGCGTTAGGTTTTGAAGAACATGCAGATAAGTTCCCGGAAGCAAAACTGGAAGGCTTAAAAGATGCCGACGGTAATATTATTGCTATGCCGAGAGACTTAGGACCGGTAGGGGTGATCTATCGAACGGACATTTTTGAGGAAGCCGAAGTCGATCCTTCGAGTATTGAAACCTGGAGCGATTATATTGAAGCCGGTAAACAAATTGTAGATCACACGGGTGAATACATGCTGGGAAGTTATGACGATACTCTTCTCCGCGTCATGCTGCAGCAGCAAGGCACGTACTACTTCGATCAGGACGGAAATATTAATGTGAACTCAGAAGAAGCACAAAGAGCACTGGAAACAATCGGGCAGATGAAAGACGAAGGATTGCTCACGTACACCAATGATTGGGATGGTCATATCGGAGCCATGAAGAACTCGACGGTTGCTACACAGCCGGATGCCGTATGGTGGGGAGGAACCATGATCGAACAGATGCCGGAATTGTCCGGAAATTGGGGAATGTTCCCGCTTCCTGCCTTTGAAGAAGGGGGAGCGAGAGCTGCGAACAATGGTGGTTCTGCCTTAGCCATTCCGGAAGCATCAGAAAACAAAGCAGCAGCTTACGTATTCTCTGAATTTGCCACGACTCAGGAAGAACTGCAGGTTCAGGGTATTGAAAACAGAGGATTATTTCCTTCTTTAACCTCTGCCTATGAGAGCGATTATTTTAATCAGCAGCAGGAGTATTTTAATAATCAAACCTTCTACAGTGATTTTGCAGAAACCGTAGAAGATATTCCGCCGATTAATTATACAAGCGACAACCTGGCGGCCCGGGATATCATGGAAAGTCAGTTGGAGGCATTTCTGCTGGAAGATAAGTCCGTGCAGGACGTATTATCGGACAGTCAGGAAGAAATAAAAAGTCAAAGTGGCCGGGAGGTAAGTGAATAACCACAACCATGCTCAGGGCTGATTTATGACAATCAGCCCTTGAGGATACTTAAAGGAGGCGCCGGTGTTGCTGCGGAAAAAACTATCACAGTCTGGTTCATCAAGCCAGTTGCGGATTGGGTGGATAACCCTTAAAACAGCACCTTATCTATTCATAGCACCAGCTGTAATACTATTTTTACTGTTCACTGCCTATCCCATAGTTTCTTCCTTCCTGCTCAGTTTTCAGACAAACGTAGACGGTTACTATGAGTTTGTAGGATTGAGTAATTTTATAAGACTATTTCAGGATGAACTATTTTATAAAGCATTAGGCAATACGTTTATCGTATTTATCTTTCAGGTTCCTCTTATGCTCATCATCGGTACGTTGCTTGCTGTTATCCTGAATTCTGCATTGATCCGGATGAAAGGGTTTTTCAGGGCGGCTTTTTTCACCCCCGCTGTTACATCGCTGGTGGCAGCTTCTTTGATCTTTGTCGTGCTTCTTAACGGCAACTACGGGTTGGTCAACTATCTTCTTCAGTCGGTCGGACTGCCGCAGATTAACTGGTTATCCGATGGCTTTTGGGCGAAAGTATCGTTAATTATGGTCACGACCTGGAGATGGGCCGGGTACAATATGGTTATCATACTTGCCGGTCTCCAGAATATATCGAATGATTTATACGAGGCAGCCAGCATTGACGGGGCGGGAGCGGTAAGAAAGTTTTTCACTATTACTATTCCACAGCTGAAGCCGGTACTATTATTTGCTGTTGTTTTATCAACGATCGGTACGTTCCAACTCTTTGATGAACCTTATAACTTAACCGGCGGCGGTCCCAACAATGCTACGCTGACCATTACGTATTATTTGTACAACCAAGGGTTTCAATATTTTGACTTTGGTTATGCGTCAGCGATTGCCTATGTCATCGTAGTCATTATCGCTGTACTGTCCTGGCTGCAATTCAAGATGGCGAGGGATGATTAAATGATGAATAACGGACAGATAGTAAAAAAAACGTTGATGTATATTGTTCTTATCGTGGGGCTCATTTTTTCATTGGCTCCGTTTTACTGGATTGTAATTGGTGCCACTAATCCTTCAGGAGCGATATTGAGTTCACCGCCGCCGTTTCTTCCAGGCGGCCATCTAATGGAGAATCTGAGGAACTTGAGTGATTCTATTAATATATTTAAGTCTCTCTTTAATTCTTCGGCGATATCCGTTATTTTTGTCGTTTTCAGTTTACTCGTTTGTTCAGCAGCGGGGTATGCTTTTGCAAAATATCAATTTAAAGGAAGAGAAGTCATTTTCGGGGTGTTACTGCTGGCTATGATGATACCGTATCAAGCTACCATCATTCCCTTGTTTCAGTTGTTCAGCTCTCTGGATTGGATCAATACGTACAGAGCTGTCATTTTACCTCAAATGTGTTATCCCTTCGCCATTTTTTTAATCAGACAGAACATGAAGGGACTGCCGGATTCTTTAATTGAAGCAGCAAGGATAGATGGGGGCGGAGAACTATTTATTTTCTTCAAGATAGCTCTCCCGACCATGAGGCCTGCTTTGGCTGCAGTTGGTATATTTCTGTTTACTTTTCAATGGAACAATTTTATGTGGCCCTTGATTGTGTTAACGAATGAAAGCACGTATACCCTGCCGGTGGCTTTATCTACCATCGCCGGTCTTGGATCCGTCGATTACGGTCAGGTTATGCTTGGAACTGCCATTTCGATCATTCCGGTATTAATCGTATTTCTCGTACTGCAAAAGCACTTTGTTTCAGGAATACTGGGTGGAGCTACGAAAGAATAACTCCAGACATTGCATTTACTATAAAAAAGTGAGGGTTCTTTATGATAAACAAACAACTTCCAAAGATTTGGTTTGGCGGGGATTACAATCCGGAGCAGTGGGATAAGGAGACGTGGGATGAGGATATACGCATGTTTAAACTGGCCGGCATTGATGTGGCGACATTAAATGTGTTTTCCTGGGCGCTGAATCAGCCGGACGAGGATACGTACGATTTTGCGTGGCTCGATGAACAGATTGACCGCCTGTATGAACAGGGTATTTATACGTGCCTGGCCACGAGCACGGCCGCTCACCCGGCGTGGATGGCAAAGAAGTATCCCGATATTTTACGGGTGGATTTCCATGGGCAGCAGCGGAAGTTCGGAGGCAGGCACAATTCCTGCCCGAACAGTCCGACCTACCGGAAGTACTCCGAAAGAATTGCGGATAAGCTGGCAGCGCGATACAAAGAGCATCCCGGAGTGCTGATTTGGCACGTATCCAATGAATACGGGGGCTACTGTTACTGCGGGTACTGCGAAGCGGCGTTCCGGGAGTGGCTGAAAGAAAAGTACAAGACACTCGATGAAGTGAACAGAGTATGGAATACCCGTTTCTGGGGTCACACGTTTTACGACTGGGATGAAATCGTCGCCCCCAATGCATTGAGTGAGGAACGGAAAGGGAGTGAAACAGATTTTCAGGGTATCTCCATCGATTACCGCCGGTTTATGTCGGACAGTCTGCTGGAGTGTTTTCAGCTGGAGTACAACGCGCTGAAAAAACATACCCCCGATACACCGGTGACGACGAATCTCATGGGCACGTTTCCAATGCTTGATTATTTCAAATGGGGAAAAGAGATGGATGTTGTCTCGTGGGACAATTACCCGGCCATGGATACCCCGCTCAGCTACACCGCGATGACGCATGATCTAATGCGCGGGCTGAAAGGCGGGCAGCCGTTCATGCTGATGGAACAGACACCGAGCCAGCAGAACTGGCAGCCTTACAACTCTTTGAAACGGCCCGGTGTCATGAGGTTGTGGAGTTACCAGGCGGTGGCGCGGGGAGCCGATACGGTTCTGTATTTTCAGCTGCGCCGTTCCGCCGGCGCTACGGAAAAATTTCACGGTGCTGTTATTGAACACGCGGGTCATGAGCATTCGAGGGTGTTCAGAGAGACCGCGGAGCTCGGCCGGGAGCTGGACATGTTGTCGGATGAAGTGCTGGACAGCCGGGTGCAGGCCAGAGCCGCCATCGTTTTTGACTGGGAAAACCGGTGGGCGGTTGAATTGTCGAGCGGGCCGTCCGTGGCGCTTGATTACGTGACGGAAGTGCACAAATATTACGACGCCTTGTACCAGCAGAATATCCAGGTGGACATGATCGGGGTGGAAGAAGACCTGAGCGGCTATGACCTCGTTATTGCTCCTGTGTTATACATGGTGAAACGCGGTTACGCCGATAAGCTGAAGGCGTTTGTGAACAATGGCGGTACCTTTGTTACGACGTTCTTCAGCGGTATCGTGGATGAACATGATCTCGTCACCCTCGGAGGCTATCCTGGAGAGCTGCGACGTCTGCTCGGTATCTGGGCTGAAGAAATCGATGCGCTGCCGCCGGAGAAAAAGAATCAGATCATTATGAAAGAACCATGGGAGCACGGGCAGAAAGAATATGATTGCCGGATGCTGTTTGATCTTATCCACGCAGAAAGCGCTGAGGTGCTGGCGGAGTATGGTTCCGACTTTTACGCGGGCATGCCGGTTGTAACGAAGAACTCCTACGGCAGCGGAAATGCCTATTATGTGGCGTCGAGTCCGGAAGGGGATTTTCTGAAAGATTTTCTCCGCGACCTTTGTGAAAAGCAGGGAATAGACCCGCTTGTGACACACGCCGACGACGGGGTGGAAGCTTCGGAACGACACAGGGACAGCCGTTCCTATCTGTTTCTCATGAATCACAACGACCGCACGTCATCGTTTGATATCGGAGAGAGGCAGACTGAGGATCTGCTTACAGGACAAAAGGTGACAGGAGCGCACACTATCGAGCCAAAAGGGGTGATGATTTTAAAAGACTTCCGGTAAGAAAATAAAGCATACCAAAAAAGCTTCCGCCCATCTGTATCGACAGGCGGAAGCTTTGTTATTCTTCCGTCATTTTTGTGATTCTCACTTTTTCAATCCGGTTTTGATTCATCTTCAGGATTTCAAAGTACAGTGAATCATATTCCAGCTTGTCTTCTTCCCGGGGAATATGCCCCATCTCTTTGTACAGAAAACCGGCAATGATATCTTCCTCTTCGGGGATACTTTCCCGGAACAGATCATTGAGACGGCGGAGACCGAGCTTGCCGTGGCAGACGATATGTTTCTCCGACAGTTCCTCAATCAGCTTCTCTTCCCCGTCGTCGGTTTCATCGGCGATTTCCTGGCCGATCATCGCTTCAATAATGTCTTCGTGGCTGATAATACCACTGGTGCCGCCGTATTCATCGAGCACGATGGCCAGATGCTTTTTCTCTTTGAGCATCATTTTAAAGACTCTCTCGATGTTAGTCGTTTCGACAATGTAGAGCGGATAATTATCGGTGAAATCCGCCAGGCTCCGGTGCGGCTCCTGAGCCCAGCGAAGAAGAAGTTTGGAATGAAAAATACCGATGATATGGTCCATATCCCCGTCATACACGGGATAGCGGGTATGGTTATTCTCGAGCACGATGGCTTCAGCTTCGTCGTATGAGCTTCCGGCCGGAATGCCGGTAATGTCGATGCGCGGCGTTTTCAGGGCATCTTTCACATCTTTGTTGTAAAAGTCGATGACCCCTTTGATCCGCTGGGTTTCATCGCTTTCAAACGTTCCTTCCGACGAACCGATGTCGACCATCGTTTTCAGTTCCTCTTTGGAGAAAGAGGACTGTTCTTTTTCCCCTTTGGAGATAATCCGTATGACCGCTCCTGTGAAATGCGACAACAGAAAGGTCAGTGGTTTGAAAACGGTCATCACAGCTCGAATAACCGGGGCGACCAAATAGGCAATCCGGTCGGCAAAGGTAGCTGCCGTTGATTTTGGCAGCACTTCAGAAAAGATAATAATCGTTACCGTAAGGGCTGCTGATGCGATGCCGACGTTGATGCCGTAATCGAGAGCTACGATAGTGACCAGCGTGGGCAGGGTAATATTGGAAATATTATTGCCGATCAAGATCGCGGTGATCATTTCATCGGGACGTGAAATCATATGTAATAATTTTTGGGATGCTTTATCTCCGTTGTCCGCGCGTGATTTTACTTTCATCTGATTGACGGCGGTAAGAGCCGTTTCGCTGCCTGATAAAAACAGGGATACACAGAGTAAAACGATAATAGCAGCTATCATATAACCATCCTCCAAGGTTTGAACGTGTTCCACACTTCTTACTATACCCTTCCCAAAACAGAAGAAACACCGAATTATTTTGCGAATTGTATGTGAAAAAGGAACGATACATAGTAAAATCTGTCGTAGATGATTGCTTGAGGGGAGAGGGAGATGAAGAACGTGGATCAGCGATTTCGTATTGCACACCGGGAAGCCTGGATTGGGGTCGGCCTGGTGGTATTCAATTTTCTTTGGTGGTTTGGTTTTGCTTACGGCCTGGGGTCGGTTGAGCCGGAGGAGTACCACTATATCCTGGGGATGCCGGCCTGGTTTTTCTACAGCTGCGCGCTGGGATCGGTTGTGATGATGGTGCTGGTCAGCGCCGTAGTAAAGCTTTTTTTCAAAGAAGTACCGCTTGACGATGAGGAGGGATCCTCATGAACTGGGGAGTTGTGATCCCTCTGATTATATTTGTCACGGCGATTTTCGGTATCGGTTTCTGGGCATCGAGGCAGATGGCGTCCAAGCGTGACTTCCTGCAGGAGTATTTTCTCGGAAGCCGGGAGCTTGGCGGGCTGATCCTTGCGATGACGATGATTGCAACGTATGGAAGCGCGAGCAGTTTTGTCGGCGGTCCGGGAGTCGCCTACACCCAAGGTCTCGGCTGGGTGCTGCTTGCGATGTCCCAGACGGCAACCGGTTACTTCGTGCTCATGATTCTTGGGAAAAAATTTGCGGTAAAGGCACGGCAGTATAAGGCTGTGACACTCGTCGATTACCTGAAAGGACGTTATGAGAGCAAGGCTGTCGTGCTGCTCAGTGCGGCAAGCATTATTATTTTCCTGTTTTCGGCGATGGCCGCGCAGTGGGTGGGAGGCGCCCGTCTGATTGAGTCGCTGACGGGGCTTTCCTACACGTCCGCTTTGTTCATTTTTGCCGCCGCGGTGATTGTATACGTTATCATCGGTGGATTCCGTGCCGTCGTCGTAACGGACACACTGCAGGGTATCGTCATGTTTTTCGGTACACTTATTATACTTATTGGAACCATTATAGCAGGCGGCGGCATGGGTAACATCATGGCCGATCTTGCCGCGGAGAATCCAAATCTTGTGACGCCGTTTGGTCACGACGGCAGCCTGACCCCGAGGTATGTTTCTTCGTTCTGGATTCTTGTAGGTGTGGGTGTCATCGGCCTGCCACAGGTAGCGGTGCGGGCCATGTCCTATAAGAGTTCCAAAGGGATGCATCGGGCGCTCATCATCGGTACAGTGGTAACAGCGTTTATGATGTTTGGGATGCACCTTGTCGGCGTGATGGCCCGTCCAATTCTGCCCGGCATTGAAACACCGGATTCGGTGATGCCGCGGATAGCGATGGAAGTGCTGCCAGCCTGGCTTGCCGGTATCGTGCTGGCTGCGCCGATGGCAGCCATCATGTCCACCGTGGATTCGCTGCTGCTTCTTGTGAGCTCGACGGTGGTGAAAGATGTGTATGTGAACTACATGAAACCCGATGCTTCCCGGCAGCAGGTGAAACGGGTCAGCTTCGGGGTGACGGCGGTTCTTGGTATCAGCGTATTTGCGATGTCGCTCAGCCCGCCTGATCTGTTAATCTGGCTGAACCTGTTCGCTTTCGGGGGTCTTGAGTCTGCCTTTATCTGGCCGGTCGTTCTCGGTCTGTACTGGTCGAAAGGGAACAAGTACGGAGCGCTTGCCTCCATCATCATCGGAGTCGCCGCGTACAGTCTAATCCATAATCTGTGGCCGGAACCGTTCGGGATGCATACGGTAACTCTGCCGGTATTGTTATCGTGTGCCGGCTATGTGACAGCAAGCCTTGCCGCGCGGAAAATGGGCACCGGCGGACTTTCCGGATGAAAACGTTTATGGGAAGGAAGACAGCGGGAATTTTAGTTTTGTAAAAGGTATTTTGGATAAAAAAGGAGGTCCAGCAGATGAAGCCTGTAAATCGTGCCGGCCTGCTTCTCTCGACAGCGACGGCAGCAGTGATTGGAAGTTCTTTGTATTCCGCGGGTGATGCAGCCGCGGCAGAAGCGTTCTCCGATGTCAGAAATAGTTACTGGGCTTCGGAATCTATACAACATCTGGCGGAAGAAAACATCGTGAATGGATATTCTGACGGAACCTACCATCCCGGCGAAGAAATCAACCGCGGTCAAGTGGCTGAACTGCTGACGACAGCATTCAGCCTTGATGCAGGCGGATCAGCCCCGTCATTCAGCGACCTCGACAGTGGAAGTTATTACGCCCCCTTTGCCCAGGCGGTAAATGAGGCAGGATTTATGACGGGAAACGGCAGTCAGTTTGAAGCAGGGCAGGACTTGACGAGACAGCAGATGGCGACGGTTCTCGTCCGGGCGTTTTCCCTGGAAGCCGGTGGGGGAGGGGGAGACGTTCGTGATTTGAATGAAGCGTCTCCGACCCACCGTCCTAATATAAACATTCTCGCCCAAACCGGTATTACGCAGACAAGCAGCGGTATGTTTCGTCCTGATGAAACGGTAACGAGAGCCCAGTTTGCGGTATTTTTGGACCGTGCAAGGGCCCAGGCACATACAAAAGATGCCGGCATTACAGAGGTGGCTGCTTCCAGTCAAAACACGGTGGATGTCGGCTTCAACCGGTCGTTGTCCTCGATCAGCGTGGAGGATTTTTCCTTTGAACCATCTGTCGGTGTGCTGAGTGTGAATTTTGTGGACGAGGAACAATCTTCGGTCGACAGCAGTGAGACCGAAACCGTCGTCCGTTTGACGACAGGAACGCATGAAACAGGAGGACACACCCTTTACTACAAAGATGAACGTATGGCCAACGGATTTTAACGATGTCGTCACAATAAGAGGGGAGACAAAACGATGATGTCTTATACAAGCAAGTGGATAATGGGCGCAGCAATGGCTGCTGCTGTCTGTGTGTCCGCGGTAATCAGTCCGCAGGCACCCAGGGCAGAAGCAGCGACAGCCTTTTCGGATGTCGGAGAGGACTACTGGGCGTCCGGATCCATTCAGCGCCTTTCGGAGCAGGACATACTAGGAGGTTACTCCGACGGCACCTTTGCCCCCGGGGAGCAGATAAACCGGGGCCAGGCGGCGTCTATGCTCGTACGGGCTTTTGACTTGAATATGGAAGAACAGCCGGCATCCACATTTGAAGATTTAAACGGGGACAGCTATTTCACCCCGGCAGCCGAAGCTGTAAAGAAAGCAGGACTGATGGGCGGCCGGGAAAACAATACGCTGTTCTCCGCTGACAGAAATCTCAGCCGCGAGCAGATGGCCTCGATTCTGGTGCGGGCTTTCGGACTGCAGCCGCAGGAAGATAAGCAGACGGTTATTGCCGATATCGAGGATGCCTCCCCAACCCACCGGGCGAACATTGAAATACTCGCCGGCCACGGTATTACCTCGACACCTGATCAGCGTTTTCACCCGCGGGACTCTGTCACAAGAGCTCAGTTTGCTGTGTTTCTGGAAAGAGCGATGGCTGATGAGTATACGAAGGAGCAGGGACTGACCGGTGTGAGCGTCGTCGATGACAACACGATAGACGTGGAATTCACGCAGGCCCCGGACACCCCGGCTGCCGGACAGTTTTCACTTGATCCGGCCGTGAATGTGACACGTGCGGAGATGGCAGGAGGCAGCACGGTTCGTTTAACGGTAGAGGGGATGCAGCCTGATCAGTCTTATTCCCTGTCTTACAAAGGGACGTGGACAGGAGAAACCGTCCAAACAGCACCGGAACCGGTCGTGGAAGACGTGATGGCTTCCGGCCTGAAGCAGGTCACGGTCCAGTTCAACAGAGACATCAACGGAATGAATGTAACGGACTCTGAAGCGTACAGACTGGCTACTACAGGAGGCAGTACGATATCGGTCGAGAGCATTCAGGCGGAAGGGGATACCGTTACCCTGAATCTGAACGAAGCCCGGCCGCAGGGCGACACCGCTGTCCTGCAGCTGTCCGCCCCGGTTGTGCCGGACTCCGAAACGTACAACCTGGTGTTTTTTGATGAAACGTTGTAGAACAAGGAAGGGCATGTAAAAGCGGCTTCCGGTTATCCTGAGCGATAGCCGGGAGCGTTTTGTTTGTAGATGGAAAAAGCAGGAGGTGATGCCTGCTATGCTTGTAGTGGACACTACGTGTTGAAAACGAGAGGTTAGTGTACGCTCATCGATGGTTGGTGGACACTATCTTTCCGGAATAGGAAGCTAGTGTACCATGGACGTATAGGTAGAGACACTATTTAGTCGCGACGGCAGGTTAGTGTTCACGAACATGACTTCCGTAGACGCTATGTAGGCCTCCGGGTGATTTAGTGTCCACACCCTGATTTGTTCAAAAGCATACCGTTTTTCACGAAGGGAAAACATATAAAAAAGCTTTATGTAAACGCATACAATATAACATTAATTAAGTTAATTTATATGATATAATGAAAGGAACGACAGGATGGAGGGCACAAAATGGTACAAACCGGAAGTTTTCAATGGATGAAATCATTAAATAAATCTATTATATTAAATAAAATACGCACGAACGGGCCGATTTCACGCGCTCAGATCGCCAAAGATACCAAGCTGACACCCCCGACCGTGAGCAGTATCGTGAAAGAGTGGCTGGATCAGGGCTTTGTGAAAGAAAGCAGTCTTGGAACGTCGCAGGGCGGACGGAAACCGACGATGCTCGAGATGAACAACAGCGCGTTTTTTGTGATAGGTATCGACGCCGGCCCGGAAGAAATGGAAATGATCATCTCGGATTTGTCCGGTGACATCGTGGACCACGCCCGGATGCCGATCCCACCGTCCATCGGGGAGCAGGATTTTATGGACATGCTGCAGGACGGAATAGACCGGTTCTTACACACATATAATCATCTCCGTGAAAATATCATCGGCATAGGTGTCGCCATGCACGGTGTGGTGGATGCGGCGTCGGGGATATCGCTTTATGCGCCGAATCTGAATCTGCGTGACATGCCGATAAAAGAGGAACTGGAAGCTGCTTTTCCCTATTCGGTGAAGGTCGAAAATGACGCAAGAGCGATGGCGCTAGGAGAAGCCTGGTTCGGCGAAAGCGGGGAGGCCCACAGCATGATGGCCGTCAACATCGGCCGCGGTATCGGAGCCGGTATGGTCATAGACGGAAAGCTGTATCACGGGGAATTTGATACAGCTGGAGAAGTCGGGCACATGACGATTGATATTCACGGAGAAACGTGTCAGTGCGGCAATACCGGGTGCCTTCAGACGATGGCCTCCGGACCGGCGCTTGCCGCTAAAGCAGAGAAAGTGGCAGCATCCGGGGAAGCCGCGGCACTGTCTGAAAGAGCTTCCCGCAGCGGCGGCGTCATCACCGGGGAACTGGTGTATGAAACGGCGCTGGCAGGAGATGAGGTGTGCCGGAAGCTGCTCGAAGACACCGGCCGTTACATCGGCATCGGCTTCACGAACCTGATTCACGTCATGAACCCCGGCAAAATCGTGATCGGAGGAGGTGTGTCCAAAGCAGCATCTTATATCCTTCCTCCGATAAAAGGAGAAATTGAGAAGCGGGCCCTGACGACAAAAGCCAAGCACACCGACGTCGTCGTTTCCGGACTCGGCGACCAGGTCACAGCACTCGGCGCCGTCTCGCTCGTGCTGGTCGAGCTGTTTGACCCTGAAGTGATCGTTTCGCAGTGAATACGCTTTGGATGGTATAACAGTCCATTAACGATTTTGACTAGTGAGGGACTGCTGAATGATAAAGCCACCGATATGTGAAAGAATAGGACAGAATGTCAACTGCTTTGTAGATCATGGTAAGATAAACAAAAGGAGCGTGATGAATGTGACGATGGAATCCTTTAAGGTAAACCTGCCCAAAGAATTTCTCCCAGTGATTCAAACGATGGAAGGATCAGATGTGGATGCTAAAGTAAGAGTATCTCTTGCAATCGGACTTTTTGCCGAAAAACAGGTAACTCTGGCCCGTGCGGCAACGTTAGCGGAAATGCCTTTGGCTGAATTCATTGATGTATTACGCTCAAAAAATCTTCCATGGTTGGAATATACGGAAGATCATTTAAAAGAGGACCAGAAAGCAATACATGACATTCTTAAAGAGGAAGAGAAATGACAAAAGTTCTTGTTAACTCTACGCCTATTATTGGCCTTTCCATGATCGGAAAGCTTTCTCTTTTAACAGATTTATTTGATGATGTGCTGGTCCCCGAAGCGGTTTTTTATGAAATCATTCATGACCACACCTCAAAGTCTCATGGAAAACAGGAACTTTTAGAGTTTATAGATAAAGGAACGTTTCAATTGTACCGCGTCGAAAACAGTCCAATGGTCCAAAAGTTGTACGGAAAACTTCATGAGGGTGAACTGGAAGTTATCGTTGGAGCGAAGGAGTTAAATGTGTCATATGTGATTATAGACGAAAAGGCTGCCCGTACTTTATCGAAAACTTTTATGCTTACGCCAATTGGAACCCTCGGTATTTTAATACTCGCTAAGAAAAAAGGAAAAATTGAAGCCATCAAGCCAATATTAGATGAGTTGAAGGAATACAACTTTCATGTATCCAAGTCTCTGTACTATAAAGTGCTGCACCAGGCTGGAGAGTTAAGATAGAAAAGGATTGGGAATCTAGATTGCTTTTGTAATAGTGTGGCCTTGCACATTAACAATCTTATTCCCGATAAGTGCACTAGTCTTGCAAATAGCTAACATAAAATACTCTTATTGAGAAATAAAACCTTTTTTCGTTTTCGGTTCTTCTCGAATAGACAGGAAGAGGATAATGATATTCCAATATAGATGGGGTGAAAGTCCATTAATATTGTTTTTTGACATAAGGTTTCGGGCGGAAAATGAAAAAAGGCAGCAGCGTCCAAAAACGCCTAGACCTTCTACCATTTTTTCTAATAACATGCTGTTATGTTAGGATCTTTTTTTGAGGATGCTGCTTCTTTGGGTGTTTCCGGGGTCGTCCTGGTTTGCCTTTTTTCCGCCGTCCTTTGGATGAACGTATTGGTTTCCGTTGGAATTCCTCCATCCATTGGTGCCAGGTCAGAAACCAGTAGTGGCGGATTTTCTTCAGAATATCCCACGTGGTAACTTTTTTTTCGACCTGTGTCTTCATCCATTCGATAAGACTGTAAGCTATGATGGTCGTATAAATTTGAAGGCACACGGCTTCTTGCTTATGGTTGTAGGACCGAACGAGATGGAGATGTTGTTTCAGCCACTTGAAAAATAATTCAATCTTCCACCGGTGCCGGTAGACTTCCGTTACTTCCCAGGCCGTGAGATCCCATCGGTTCGTAAGAACGCGATACTCCCGGTGCTGCTCGTCCTGAAATGCCACAAGGCGCAGCCGGAAGGGTTCTCCCGTTTCGGGATCCGTTATTTCCACCTCGGCATCCAACGGCGCGTTGGGATTATCGGAAGGTTGGTTATACCGGACGACCGGGCATTTCATGTTTTTTTTGATCCGCGCCACAAAAGCAATGTTCTGTTGTTCCCATTGATGATAGCGGTGGTAGTGGATGTAGCCCCGGTCCAGCACATACGTTGTGTCCTGATCCACAATCAAACCGGCGGCTCCTTCCTTATCGGACACCACGGCTGTGGATAACACCAGATCATCCGGATAGCCTGTTTCCTCGTTGAGGACAACATAGCGGAGATGGATTTTCACCGCGTTCTTATCTTTGTTGCAGTACGCCCATTCCCCCGCTTTGTCAGGAAGGCTGATTTCCCTTCCATCTACGACATGGAGCTTTCCAAGGTTCGGAAAAGAAGGCGTACCGCTGTACTGATGATCAAGCTTTTGTAAACACTGCATAGCCAGTTCCTGCAGCGTCGAAACCGATAAGGCTTCCATCTTTCGATAGATGGTGGACCCGTGCACCGTTTCAAGGTTCAGCGCCCGTCGGAGTTCGGGCCTCATCCGGAGATTTTCTTCAATATCCGAGAGCGATTCGTGCTGGCGCAGCTGAGCCTTGATAAGAAGGTCGAGAGCCTGACCGATCAACAGCTTCTTCGCCCCATGATCGTGAAAGGGATTCCGAAAACCAATGCTGTGAATGGAGGAAAGAATATGTTCACAAACCGTTTTTTCTGGTATACTGTTACCCATGGTTTAGTCTCCTTTGTAGAGTTTTTGGGCCTCTACAATAGGAGATTTTTTATGTTTGTACATGCAAAATAACCCACAAATGACACTTGTAGGAAGTTATTTGCAAGACTAGTGTTTACCGGGTCATTTGACGAAATAAATAGTGACGACAATCTTCACCAAAATATCGGTCTGAGGTAGTAGAAAGCCCCATTCTTAAAAACGATGCAGAAGCAACTTTAAATGGTTAAAATGCACCTAAAGGAAATAAAAAGAGAGAAGGGTTTACTTTATGAAACAAGGAACAGGGATTCGTGATTTCGAACGATATTGTGATGAGATTTTGAAAAAGTACAAAATACCTGGTTTTGCAATTGGGTTATCCAAAGATGGTGAGTTGTGTTATGAGAAAGAGTTTGGTTTTCGTGACATTGAAGCAAAGCTTCCCTTATCACCAGATACCGTTTTTGGAGTCGGCTCAATAACGAAGGCACTAACAGCTGTTGCTATTCTTCAGTTACAAGAAAAGGGGAGGCTGAATGTAGATGACCTTGTCATCAAATATTTACCGGAATTTAAGACGCCGAGTGAAGAGCAAACCAAACAAATGACGATTCATCATTTTTTGACACACTCATCAGGCCTGCCACCATTAGCCACGTTAATGGGTGCAGTAAAGAAAAGTATGGAAAAGGATCCAAAATTCGAAGAAGATCAACAGCAAGAGAATCCATTGGATGCGATCCAGGAGATTGATACACATTCGGAGTTAATGGATGCCATTGCAAATGCAGAATTCACACTACTTGGGGCACCGGGAACCGAATTCAGTTATTCAAATGACGCCTATGCCCTTTTAGGTGCCATAATCGAACGCATCAGCGGTATACCGTATGAACAATATGTGCAAGAAAACATTTTAGAGCCTGCCGGTATGCAACATAGTGTTTTTCAATATAAAGAATTGCAGGAATATGAAGATATAGCTGTCTTATACGACATGCGAAATAAAGATAATGGAGATATTATATTTAGATCCAATAATCCTTGTGACGCTCCAGCAATGCGTGCGGCAGGATTTTTAAAGTCGACAGTGAATGACATGCTCAAATTTGCAAATATGATTCGAAATGACGGGGAGGTAGGTCACATACGAGTCCTCTCGCCTGAAAGTGTGGCGTCCATGACAACACCATATATCCAATGTGCCCACGGGACTTACTACGGTTACGGATTAATGATCACTCCAGATTTCTTTGGATATAAGCTCATTCAGCATGGTGGGGATATTAAAGGGGTAACGGCTCAGATGAATATTCTTCCCGAACTCGGGCTAACGGGAATATCGCTTGCAAACTTAGCTGGAGCCCCGTCTTCAAAACTTCTCTTTGGTGCATGTGCCGGTTACTTGGGCAAGCCCATCGATGAATCGCATTTAAACGTTGAGGTTGTTGACTTGGCAATTGAAAGTTTAAAGGAATATGAGGGAACGTTCATATCAGGTGATGGTATGAAAAATGTATTTTATGTAGAAGATGGAAAACTGCATTTAGCAACCGCTGGATTGCTTGATGTCGTGCTTAAGCCAATTGGGGATGACCAATTTTTATTTACCATGAGGGAACTGGATACTACTATTCGTTTTGTGAGAGACGAGAACAAGAACATTCATCGGGTTGAATTTGCATTCAGACAAATTCCAAAGGTGGAGGGAAAAAATTAAAAAAGCGATCTTCAATTATAGGGAGCGTTTGTGGCATAAAGACTGGATTTTAAACGACTTTATTGTTACATTCAGGGGTTATTATTTAGTAATTGTGTAGAAAACTAAACAACCACGTCTGTTGATTTGACATGAATATCCATTAAAAATGTATACAAAAAGAGACATCCTTAGCTAGACTGGAGTTGCGACACAACACATCAGAAAGGATGTCTCTCTTGAACCATCGTATCACATTCCCGAACTTACTCCAAAAACGACATCTCGATGCGCTATGATAGGCTGCAGGAGCTCTTAGAAACCGTCGGTTATATCGATACCGGCCGCAAATTGGATGGGTTCACCCTGCTTCACTATTTAACGAACGCGTCGGCCCATGCTTGGACAGGATACCGCCAAAGTGCTTTGGAAGACCCCGGCATGAACGGCCGGAGGTGGAACATTCCCCGCTTTCTAAAAAAGCGGGGAATGTTCCTTATACGATTTTTAAAAAGCTGTTCCATACGCTGATAGCTATGTGCAATCGGCCCACACGCCTGGCTTTGAACCTTGACAAGGACCTTCTCGTTATCGATGCCACCATGATCACCGTTGGGGAAAACCGGCTCCCCTGGGCGCTTTATCATGGCAAGCGTTCCGGTGTGAAGCTTCATGTGGCCTATACACCTTCTACGGGAATGCCGCTGCAGGTGGAGGAGACCAGGGCTCGAAAACATGACGGTCCCATCGGTCCATCGTTGAATCATAGGGATTCCATCCTTGTCGAAGACCGCGCTTATTTTAAGATCCAGCGCATCGATTCGTTTTTGGCAGAAGAGCAGTCCTTTGTCATCCGGATGAAAGAAAATGTCAAGATTGTCCGGCCGACATCGTTAAAAAACCTGCACAGGGAGGACTCGCGTGTCACCCGGGATATCACCTGCCATCTGGGTTCCGCCCAGGTCCGTTCGAAGCAGCGGCATCGCGTGGTGTTCTTCCGGGATGATTACGGAAATGAAATCCGGGTTGTGACCGATCTTAGAACGGTAGATGCCGATACGATGGCCGCCATCTACCGGGAACACTGGCAGATTGAATCCTTTTTCCGGTGGATCAAGCAGTATTTGAACATACCAACGTTGTTTGGAACGACGCCGAACACCGTATTTAACCAGCTTTATGCAGCCTTGATTACGCATCTCCTGCTGCGTTGGTTATATCAGCGTACCTCCAAAGGAGAAGTGATAGAAACGCTGTCTTTCATCTCCTTCACACGCCATTTTCTAGCTCAAAATCTACCGATCGACTGGCTGAGTGAAATGGCTGCTTCCTTAAAAAGGTGGAGGCAGTCTCACGGGACAAATATGTTAAATGATAAATATTCAATAGGCGTGGATTACAGCAGCTGTTTCGCAGGGCTTTTTTATATGCAAACAAGGAGATAATCATTCGTAGTTATTATTTTGATGTTATGAGAATAGTATGGTATATTGAGGATACAATAAAAGACAGAGGCAGCTGCTAACTGCCCCTGTCTATTGAGCGATGCGAACGGCCCTTCAAAGAGGGCAACAATTTTAACGGGGAATTCAAAACCCCATCCTTATTAGAGTTGCCGCTCTATTTTAAGGATGGGGTTTTACTTTCTGCCTGACACCACGATAAGCAATATTGTCAGCATTATCATGATAAGTTGATAATCAGACATAGCACCACCCCCTTTCTATGGGGAGTGGCTGCTCATCCTTAGAGGGAAATCCCGTTGCATCTATTATCTATGATACCACGAAAATGCTTCTATTTGTTGCCTGCATCCATGATAAAAATGTAACATGAGATCTTCCAACATTGCCTTTTCTCCTTCGACCACTAAAAAAACGTAAGTATGGAACAGCCATACTTACGTTTTTATTCCTTTCCGTTTCTTTTCCGCACGTAGGAACGAAGCCGTTATTACTGGATATCGTCTTTATACTGCATGTACACGACGTGGGTTTCGAGGTGTTCTTCTAGTCCGTGACGGCCGTCGGCGCCGCCGATGCCGGATTGTTTACGGCCGGCGTGGAAGCCTTGGATGGCTTCGAAGTTTTCGCGGTTCACGAAGGTTTCGCCGAATTCAAGGCCGTTGACGGCTTTCATGATTTCGTGCATGTTTTCGCTGAATATCGAAGACGACAGTCCGTATTCGGTGTCGTTGGATTTTTCGATGACTTCGTCCATCGTCTGGAACGTCACAATCGGAAGAACCGGTCCGAAGATTTCCTGCTGGATGACGTTCATGTCCTGCGTCACATTACTAAGCACGGTCGGTTCGAAGTAATAGCCGTCTGTGTTTTCAGCTGGTGTTCTGCCGGTTTCGACGAAGGCGCCGGCTTTCACCGCTTCGTTCACCATGTCGGTGACGCTGTCGAGCTGTTCCTGCCCGACGAGCGGACCGATATCGGCATCGCTGTCCTGCAGCGGATCGCCGTACGTGGCCTGTTTCATTTTCTCTGTGATGCGTTTCGTGAATGCTTCGGCGACGTCTTCATGCACGTAAACGCGTTCTGCGTTGGTGCAGGCTTGTCCGTTATTGATCATGCGGGACTGGTAGATGTTTTCCACTGCGGTGTCAAGGTCGGCGTGCTTGGTCACAATCGCCGGCGCCTTGCCGCCGAGTTCGAGGTTCACTTTGGTCATCGTCTGCGCAGCGGCTTCCATCACAGCGGTGCCGGCCGGTTTGCTTCCGGTCATGGAGACCATGCCGATGTTTTCGTGGCTGGCCAGGGTGCTGCCGACCGAGGAGCCTTTGCCGTAGACAATGTTCAGCACACCGTCCGGGAGACCGATAGAGTGAATCAGTTTCATCATTTCCCCGGCTGTGACTGGTGTGACCTGCGCGGGTTTAATGACGGCGGTGCATCCGGTCAAGAGCGCCGGTGCGACTTTACGGGCAAAAATGAAGATCGGGAAGTTCCAAGGAATGATACCGCCGATGACGCCGATCGGTTTTTTCATAACGAATATATTTTCATTCGAACGGTCACTGTTCAGAATTTCACCTTCGTATTTTCTGGCCCAGCCGGCCATGTACCGGAAGTAGTCGACGGCGGTGTCCACTTCGGCTTCGGACAGGGCGAGGACTTTTCCGTTTTCTTCGGTCAGGGTCCGGGCGAGGTGATCTTTGTTCTGCTCAAACAGGTCGGCGATGCGGCTTAAATACCCGGCGCGTTCGGACGCCGGTGTCTGACTCCAGCTGCCAAAGGCGCTGCGCGCAGCCTGGACCGCCTGCCTGGTTTCCTCCGCCGTACCGGACGGGGTGGTCGCAATCGTCTCTTTCGTTGCGGGGTTTTCGACGGTAATCGTTTCGTTATGCACCGGTGTCACCCAGCTGCCGTTTATATAATGAGTAAAGGTGGTCAATGTTGTACCTCCTGTCTTGTATATCATGATAAAATGGGGTCACTTTCGAAGCAGTACCGAAAACAATCCGGCACGGCCTGTGTTCCACTTGAAAGCCGTGTACAAACATAAGGAGGTCTGCATGAAACAATCACTCTGCCTCATCATTATTGTGACGACTCTTCTTGCGGGGTGTAATCAGAATGCACACCCACCCGCTGAAGAACAGCCTTCCAAAACAAATACAGAACAAAACATGCAGAAAGAAGAACCGGATCCGGTGAAAAGACAACTGGAGAACATGACCTTGGAAGAGAAGGTGACCCAGCTCCTGTATGTCGGGGTGCAGGGTACGTCCTTATCCGACCAGGAAAGATCCATGATCCAGGCGGGAGCAGGTGGTGTTTTTCTTCTTGGAGGCAACGTTGAGAGCGAAGCCCAGCTCACCCGGTATATGAATAACATCAAGGAAACGGATGCCCAGACGGACATTCCTCTTTTTCTCGGCGTGGACGAGGAGGGAGGCCGTGTCAGCCGGATCCCGGATACAATCGAAAATCTTCCGGCGGCAGCCGCTGTCGGACGCTCGGCAGATGAAGAAACGGCGCGTCAGGCGGGACAGCTGCTGGCTGAGAAAGTGAAGCGGTTTGGGTTCAATATGGATTTCGCTCCCGTCTTCGATATCAACAGCAACCCGGATAATCCAGTGATCGGCGACCGCTCGTACGGAACAACCGCGGAACAGGTGTCACGTATCGGCACCGCAGTCATGAAAGGAATAAAAGAAGAGAATGTGATTCCGGTTGTAAAACATTTTCCCGGCCACGGGGATACGTCCACCGATTCGCACGTCCAGCTTCCGGTCGTGGATAAAACCAGACAGGAAGTGGAGAACATGGAACTTCTTCCATTTCAGCAGGCCGTGGAAGAGGGCGCGGATATGGTCATGACCGGGCATCTTCTGTTTCCGGCCGTGGACGAGCAGTATCCGGCGTCGTTGTCCAAAGCGGTGATCACAGGGATGCTGCGGGAACAGCTGCATTTTGACGGTGTGGTGGTGACCGATGATATGACGATGGGAGCCATCACGAACGAGTACGGTATGACTGAAGCTGCCGTGCAGTCGCTGAAAGCCGGCGCGGATATGGTACTGATCGCCGAGGCCGGGAATGGAAGGTTTGAAGAACTGCAGAATGCTCTGCTTCAGGCTGTGAAAGACGGAGATGTAACAAAAGACAGTATCAATAAAAGCGTGACGAGAATCCTGCAGCTGAAACAGGAATCCGGGCTGGAATCCAAGTCCCCGGATGTGATGGAAAAGGCAGAGCTTAACGCCGAAATCAGGAAGTGGAAACAGCAGTTATCCCAATAAAATCCATGCTTGATTTTTCAGCTGTCCGGGTATAGGGCAGAAGTTGTTTTTATAAGATAATGAGATTAAGGCAGATGCTTCTCCCGGTGGTAGAATCGATCCGTCTGCTGTGTTAAATAGCAGACGGATCGATCAGAAGTAGAGGCGGAAATGATGACAAAGACGAAAAACACGATTGTAATAGGTGCGGGCGTGGCGGGACTGGCTTCGGCCATCCGCCTGCAGCACGCGGGGTATCAGGTGTCTCTGTATGAGAAGGAATCGATGCCCGGCGGCAAAATGCACCGCATGGAAAAAGACGGATACCAGTTTGACCTCGGTCCCAGCATTGTAATGATGCCGGAGCTGTACCGGGAAGTGTTTGAGCTTGCCGGCAGAAATCCGGATGATTACATTCCGATGGACAAACTGGAGCCGATGTACACAGCCTTTTTCGGGGAGAACAAGGAAGACAGCTATAATATGTCATCAGATAACGCGGAGCTGATGAAAACCCTCGAGTCCTTCGGGGACGAAGATGCTTCCGGCTTTTTGAAGTACCTGCAGACGATTCATGAACGCTTTCTTACCGCAAAGCATCATTTCATCCAGCGGCCGTTCCGAAGCCCGTGGGAGGTGCTTCACCCTTCTGTCCTCCGGCAGGCGGCGAAACTGCGGACGCTCGTAAGCGCGGATACGTTTGTCGGGAAATTCATCAAAAATAAACGGCTGAAAGAAATGATCAGTTTTCAGACGCTGTATATCGGCGTGTCCCCGTATAACGGTCCTTCCCTTTACACGATGATTCCGATGATTGAACATCTGTACGGCGTCTGGTTCATCAAAGGCGGGATGTATACGATGGCGGCTTCGATGGAGCGGTTGTTTCTGGAACTGGGAGGCGAAGTCCACTACAACAGCCCGGTGGAAGAGATTCTGATTGAGAACCGGCAGGCGTATGGCATCCGCACCGGCGGACAGGATGTTCATGCCGATTATGTGGTATGCAACGCCGATTTTCCCTATGCCATGAAGCATCTGGTGACAGATGAAAAAGCGAAAGGGAAATATACCGACAAAAAAATCGACCGTATGAAATATTCCTGCTCCTGCTTCATTATGTATCTCGGCATGGATAAAAAGTATGAAGGACGCGTGAATGTCCATAACTTTGTATTCGGTAAAGACCTGAAAGAAAACATTGAAGACATTTTCGCCGGCCGGAAACTCGAACATCCGTCGTTCTACGTGCATATCGGTTCGAAAATGGACCCGTCCATGGCGCCGGAAGGTAAAGATGGATTGTATATTCTGATGCCGGTATCGGATCTGTCGACCGCGGATTACGAATGGAACGAAGACACGGTCGCGTACTACCGCTCGCGTATATTTGAAGAGCTTGAGAAAATAGAAGGTTTTGAAAATATGGAAGACCACATCGTGTCGGAAACGCACATGACACCTCCCGATTTTGAATCGAAGTTCCATGCTTACAACGGAGCCTGTTTCGGTCTCCGTCCCAATCTGACGCAGAGTAATCATATGAGGCCGCAGAGTAAGGCGCCTAAATGTGAGAACCTGTATTTCACTGGAAGCAGCACGCATCCGGGAGCCGGTGTACCGATTGTTCTGCTGTCGGCCCGGATCGCTTCGGAAGAGTTGATCGCAGACGATCAGGGAGAACAAGTTCAGAAGCGGGGTGGTGCACATGCCGGAGAAAAATAAAGTAAGCAGCCTGGAGATGGATTATAAATACTGCGAAGATATTATAAGGCAGCACTCTAACAGTTTTTATTATGCTTTTTCCCAGCTTCCAAAAGAGAAAGCGGAGGCGGTTTATGCGGTATATGCCTTCTGCCGCAGGGCCGACGACAGCATCGATACGGCGGCGTCCAAACCGGAGCAGGTCCAGCAGCTGAAGCAGCTTCACCACGAGCTGGTATGGTTTTCGAAAGGAACACCGGTGGACCACCCGATCTGGAACGCGCTGGGGGATGTATTCGAACGCTTTGATATGGAACTGCAGCCCTTTTTTGACCAGTTGTCCGGGCAGCGCATGGATATCGACTTCACAATGCCGGAGACGATGGAGGACGTGGAAGAGTACAGCTATTACGTTGCCGGAACAGTAGGGCTCATGCTGCTGCCCATTCTCGCGATGGACAACGTCCGCTCCCTGAAAAAAGCGGCCATCGACCTTGGCACTGCGATGCAGATTACAAACATTCTGCGGGACGTGGGCGAAGATCTCACGCAGAATAACCGGATTTATCTGCCGCGGCAGGAAATGGAACGAGTGTCTTATGAGCTGACGGATCTGGAGCAGGGCGTTATTAATGACAGCTTCACAGCGATATGGGAAACGATGGCCCAGCGTGCGGAAACACTCTATGACGGGTTTGGACAGTACATTGACTGGTTTGATGAAGACAGCCGGGACCAGGTTCTTCTTTCCGCCAGATTGTACCGGGGGATTCTCGACCGGGTACGCAGCCGGCAGTACAACTGTTTTCAGTGAAGAAGGGAAGAGGTGAACCGGCATGAATGACGATGGAAAAACGGTTATCGTGACGGGAGGCGGTCTGGGCGGACTCTCCGCGGCTGTGTCCTTGGCGCAGAGCGGATATAACGTCACTCTTTATGAACAGAACGACCATCTCGGCGGCAAATTGAACCGCCTGGAACAGGACGGGTTCGGGTTTGACCTCGGACCGTCCCTTTTAACGATGCCGCGTATCTTTGAAGCATTATTTACCGGCGGTAACCGCCGGATGGAAGATTATATACCGACAGTGCGGCTGGAGCGGGAATGGCGGTCGTTTTTTCCGGACGGCACGGTGCTGGATCTGTACGGCGATCTGATGAAAATGCTGGAAGAAAATGAGGCCCTTGAAGAAAAGGATATCGAAGAATACAGAACCTTTCTTTCCTACGCCCGGACCATTTATGACGTAACGGAGAAAGGGTATCTTGACCGCGGCCTGGACACGCTGCCGGAGATTCTCCGTTTTCACGGCTTGAAGGAATCGTGGCACGGGTTTGATTTCTTCTCTACCATGCATGAGGCCATTGCAAAACGCATCAGCCATCCGAAGCTGCGCGATATGATCTCTTACTTTATCAAGTACGTCGGCTCTTCTCCGTACGACGCCCCGGCTGTGCTCAATATGATGGTATACATGCAGCACGCCGAAGGGGCATGGTACGTGCCCGGCGGCATGCATAAGATCGCACAGGGCATCACAGCACTTGCCAAAGAAATCGGCGTGGAGATTCACACCGGGACCGGCGTACGGCGTTTTGTGAAAGAAGAAGGCGGCCGGATTGCGGCGGTCGAACTGGAGGACGGCACCCAGCGCCGTGCCGACTATTTCATTTCGAACCGGGAAGTCATTCCTACGTATGAAATGCTGCTTGGCGAGGACACGTCTTATCTTAGAAAACTGGAGAAAAAATATGAACCATCGAGCTCCGGTCTTGTCCTTCACCTCGGGGTGGATAAGATGTATCCGCAGCTGTCGCATCATAATTTCTTCTTCTCAAATGATGTAAAGGCGCAGATGAATAAAGTGTTCCACCGGCATGAACTGCCGGATGATCCGACGATATATCTTGTGAATGTGAACAAAACCGATCCGTCCCAGGCTCCTAAGGGTCATGAAAATATTAAGGTGCTTCCCCACATTCCGTATATTCAGGATGAACCTTTTTCGGACCGGGATTATGAGTGGTTCCGCGGGCGCGTGCTGGATAAGCTGGAAAATATGGGGCTTGAGGGGCTCCGGGATCATATTGTCACCGAAGACCGCTGGACGCCGCATGACATCGAGCGCATGTACGGGTCGCACCGTGGATCGATTTACGGTACCTTGTCGGATAAGAAAAAAAATAAAGGTTTCAAGCACCCGAAGCAGAGTGACCGCTACGACAATTTGTATTTTGCCGGCGGTACGGTGAATCCGGGCGGCGGCATGCCGATGGTGACCAAAAGCGGCCAGCAGGTCCGTGATTTGATTGTGGAACGGGACCGCGGAGGAAGGAGCAGATAATGCTTACATTTCTTTTTGGAGCGGCAGTGGTGCTGGCTGCAGCTGGTGTGGCAGCCGGCACGTTGATGCTTTGGCGGATACCGGTTCCGGCAGAGACGGGCGGCACCCTGGAGAAAGGCGTGGCGGATGTCACTGTTATTATTCCCGCACGCAACGAAGCACGCCGGATCCGGCCGCTGCTGGAATCGCTGCGGCGGCAGACGGTGCAGCCGCTTGAGATTCTTGTTGTAGATGATGCGTCCACCGACGATACAGCGGCAATTGCGGCTTCGTACGGAGCGGAGGTGCTGCCGAGTAAAGAACTCGAAGATGGCTGGACCGGGAAATCGGCTGCGTGCTGGCTCGGGGCGCAGCGGGCCGCCGGGGAGAGGCTGCTTTTTCTCGATGCGGACACGGTTTTAAGAGAGAAGAACAGCCTGCACCGGATCCGGTCGGCATTTGATGGGAACGGCGGCCGCGGTCTTCTGTCCGTACAGCCGTATCACGTGATGTATGAGGGCTATGAGTATTTGTCCGCCTGGTTTAACGTGATTGTGATGGCGGGCATGAACGTATTCACGCCGCGCGGGACCGCGCTCCGTGAAGCCGGGTCTTTCGGACCGTGCATCATGTGCTCGGGCAGCGATTACTTCGCCGCCGGCGGGCATAAAGGGGTGCGTGAAGCCGTCATGGATGATCTGGAACTTGGCGCCGCGTTCCGCCGCTCGGGGTTCCCCGTTTTCTGTTACGGGGGGCGGGGCATCATTGATTTTCGGATGTATCCGGAAGGCTTTCGTTCCCTCGTCGAAGGATGGACGAAGAACTTCGGCACCGCCTCGCAGGCGACGCATCCTTTTGTGACCGTACTTATCAGCCTGTGGATAAGCGGAGGCATGGCGGGGATGCTGCTTCCCTTCGCAGCAATTCTTTTTCCGCTTCCGGGGTGGACCGCTGTCGCAGCCGCTGCGGTATACGGCGTGTATGTGATTCACACGGCCTGGCTGGCGCGGCGTACCGGAACGTTTCCGCGCTGGATTTTTCTATTCTTCCCGGTGCTGCTTCTCTTTTTCCTCGGGCTGTTTCTCTGGTCGCTGTATCTGACGAATGTCCGCGGCACCGTCACATGGCGCGGACGTAAAATCAACGTGTAAGGAAGGGCTTTGGCTATGCCGCTTGTTGAGCTTCCGCTGTACTGGGTTGTCATCCTCGATATTCTGGCCTGGGGTGTGTTTCATATGGCCGCATCAGCCGGATGTTACTACATGCCCGCGCGCTGGTTCAGTGAGCCTGCCGGTCTGTACCGCATCCGCAATTGGGAGCGCGGCGGACATTTCTGGCAGAAATACTTGCGGGTAAAGAGCTGGAAGCATCTTGTACCGGACGGTGCCGCGATGTTCCAGAACGGCTTCGCCAAGAAACAACTCCAGCAGCAGGACGCCGGTTATCTCGGCGTATTTGTGCTGGAGTCGCGCCGCGCCGAACTGACCCACTGGTTCACCATCCTGCCCTGTGTTTTGTTTTTTCTATGGAACCCGCTCTGGGCAGCATGGCTCAATGTCTTCTACGCACTGACGTTGAATATTCCCATCATCATCCTGCAGCGCACCAACCGCGCCCGCCTCGAACGGGTCACCGCCCGTCGCAAACCAGGCCGCTAACCCCCAAAATGGACCACCGCCTGCCGGATTGTGCACGTTAGAATCGAGCTAAGCGTCACTTTTTGCTTATCGGACTGCGATTTTAAATGTTAGATGCGGGCTAAGCGTCACAATGCACCTGTACCGTCCCCAAAGTGCACGTTAGAAAGCCCCGGCACCGCTCTGCATCCAAGCCTCACACCGAATCCGCATCAAAGGGTTCGGTTTTTTAATTGGAACATATAGGTTACACTTTTAGAAAGAGTGATTGGAAAGGATGTGGTGATGTCGGCAAACCGTTTGATTCATGAACAATCCCCGTACCTGCAGCAGCACGCCCACAACCCCGTGGACTGGTATCCGTGGGGCAAAGAAGCCTTTGAGAAAGCACGGAAAGAAAACAAACCCGTCATGGTATCCATCGGCTACAGCACCTGCCACTGGTGTCACGTAATGGAGCGGGAAAGCTTCGAAGACGAAAGCATCGCCAAACTAATGAACGACCGATTTGTAGCCATTAAAGTCGACCGCGAAGAACGGCCGGACGTCGATGCCATCTACATGACCGCATGCCAGGCCATGACCGGACACGGCGGCTGGCCGCTGAACGTATTCGTCACCCCGGACCAAAAGCCATTCTACGCCGGAACCTACTTCCCAAAAGAAAGCATGCGCGGCATGCCGGGCATGACAGATGTCATCACACAACTCTACGACCGGTACCAGGACGATCCGGAGAAAATTAAAGAAGTGAGCGAACAGATGGCGGAAGTGGTGCAGCCCCAAACCGCCGATCAGGACAGCGTGTTGTCCGAAGAAGCGCTCGCAAAGGGCTTTCACGAGCTCCAGCAGACATTCCATCCCACGTACGGCGGTTTCGGAAACGCGCCGAAATTCCCGACACCGCACGTGCTGATGTATCTCTTCCGGTATTACCGCTGGTCCGGTGACGAGAAGGCGCTCGAGATGGCGCGGACAACACTTGACGGCATGGCGGCAGGGGGCATGTATGATCACATCGGCGGCGGATTCGCCCGTTATTCCGTGGATGAGAAATGGCTCGTGCCGCACTTTGAGAAAATGCTGTATGATAACGCGCTGCTTGCGATCGCTTATACAGAAGGATGGCAGGTGACAGGAGAATCCCGTTTCCGGCAGACGGCCGAAGAAGTGCTGGACTACGTGCTGCGTGGCATGCAGGATGCCAAAGGCGGTTTCTACTCCGGCGAGGATGCGGATTCCGAGGGGGTGGAAGGCAAGTTTTATCTCTGGACCCCCGGCCAGATCAAACAGATCCTGGGTGAGGAAAACGGCTCTCTTTTCTGCGAAGTGTACGATATCACAGAAGATGGCAATTTTGAGGGAGTGAACATTCCGAACCTGATCGGGCAGTCGCCGGAAGCGTTCGCCCGTGGCCATGACCTCGATCCAAAACAGGTGAGGGAGCGGGTGGAGCAGGCGAAACCGTTACTGTTCGAAGCGCGCGAAGAACGGATTCACCCTCATACGGATGACAAAATGCTTACGTCCTGGAACGCGCTGATGACCGCCGCTCTTGCCCGCGCCGGCCGCGCCTTTGATTCGGACCGTTATGCTGACGCGGCGGAGCGTGCGTTTACGTTTATCGAATCGCACCTCGTCCAGGATGGCCGCGTGATGGTCCGGTACCGCGGCGGTGATGTGAAGCATAAAGGATTTATTGATGATTACGCCAATATTCTCTGGGCGCTCCTTGAGCTTTATGAAAGTACGCTGAAGCCGGAGTACCTGACGAAAGCCCGGTATTACGCAGATCAGATGATTGACTTGTTCTGGGACGAGGAGAACGGCGGTTTTTACTTCTACGGTTCGGACGCGGAGGAATTGCTGGCGCGGCCGAAAGAATCGTTTGACGGCGCGATGCCGTCCGGAAACAGTACCGCTGTCCGCGAACTGCTGCGGCTTGCCCGTTTCACTGGAGAAATGGCTTATGAAGAAAAAGTGCGCAGCTCCCAGGATGCGTTCGCCCGCGAGTTGACGGAGATTCCCGGGGCGCACCTGCACTTTTTGCAAAGTTACCTGCTGCTGTGCAGTGATATGAAAGAAGTGGTGGTGCTCACCGGCGGCGACGAAGATGCCCGTACTGTAACAAACGCTCTGCAGCAGCGGTTTTACCCGGAAGTGACGTATCTGATTCACGACGATTCAGGCGCCCTGGCAGAAGCCGCGCCGTTTGCATCTTTGTACCATAAAGTCGAAGGAAAAACAACCGTCTACGTGTGCCGGAATTTTTCCTGCCAACAGCCGGTGACACAGGCAGCGGAGGCCCTTCGGATGCTGGATGACTCATAAAGGAAGGACTTGAAGATGATGAAGAAAGTAATCACCTACGGCCGTGTCAGAGAAAAAGCGCAGAAGAAACTACGGGAACATTATGACCTGCACGTGTTTTCAGGACAGGAAGATGTGTCGGATGCTTCTTTTGCTGACGCTCTTGCGGAGGCTGAAGCGTTGATAGGGCTGCGGATACCGGCTGATGACCGCCTGCTTGCGCGCACCCCGCATCTGAAAGTGGTGAGCAACGTCTCGGTCGGTTATGATAATCTTGATCTGGAAGCTCTCACCCGGCACGGGGTGGCAGCCACCAATACCCCGGACGTGCTGAATGATACCACGGCCGACGCCATTTTCGGCCTCATGCTTGCGACCGCGCGGCGGATTCCGGAACTGGACCGGTTTGTGAAAGCAGGAGAGTGGGAGCGGGAGGGAGACCTCCCGGAGGAAAAGTTCGGTACAGATGTGCACCACCGCAAGCTCGGTATCATCGGCATGGGACGGATCGGCGAAGCCATTGCCAAGCGCGCGCATTTCGGTTTTGATATGGAGATTTTGTACCATAACCGGTCGCCGAAGCCGGAGGTGGAAGAGACGTACGATGCATCGTACTGCAGCCTGGAGGAGCTGCTTGCCGAGGCGGATATCGTCTGCCTGATGACGCCGTTAACGCCGGAGACAAGAGGCTTTATCGGACGGGAGCAGTTTCAGCAGATGAAACAGGGCGCCATTTTCATCAACGGATCCCGCGGAGCCACGGTGGACGAAGGGGCGCTGATTCAGGCACTCGAGACCGGAGAGATCCTTGCAGCCGGTCTGGATGTGTATCAGCAGGAGCCGGTGCCTGCGGATCACCCGCTCCTGCAGCTGACCAACGTGGTGACGACGCCGCACATTGGCTCCTCCACCGGCGAAACGGAAGATAACATGTCGCTTCTGGCCGCCGAAAACGTGGAAGCCGCCCTTGAGGGAAAGCGTCCGCCGAACCTGCTGAACCCTGAAGTATGGGAGAGCGGGGAGAAAGGTTAATACGATCCAAATGAGGGCATTTACAAGCCGCATGAGGTCATTTACATGCCAAAGGCAGCCGAGTACAGTCGGAGTAAACCCGGTTACAAGCCGAATCCGGTCATTTACCGGCCAAGCACTGCCTTCACCACGTTCACGACAGACAAAAAAGACCCGGACGATTCTTCCATGAATCGCCCGGGCCTTTTAACAGCGCACCGTTTTCTTACGTTTCCTGTTCCTGAAGCGGCACGGTCCAGCCGAGAATGTCGTCTGTCGCGCCGGTCTGAATGCCCGTAATCGTATCATACAGATCATAGGATACAGGGCCGGTCTGATTGTCATTGATAACAAGCTCTTCGTCTTTCCACTTCAGCCTGCCAACCGGCGAAATCACGGCGGCGGTGCCGGTTCCAAACACTTCTTCCAGAACACCGTCCGTGTGCGCCTGTTTCACCTCATCAATGGAAATCCGGCGTTCATGCACGTTCCAGCCCCAGTACCGGAGAAGTTCGATCACGGAGTCGCGGGTGATGCCGTCGAGAATACTTCCGTTCAGAGCGGGAGTAATAATTTCCCCGTTGATTTTGAAAAAGATGTTCATGCTGCCGACTTCTTCGATGTATTTTTTCTCGATCGCATCGAGCCAGAGTACCTGGTCATAACCGAGGTCTTCCGCCTTTTGCTGCACTTTGAGGCTGGCTGCATAGTTGCCGGCTGTTTTCGTGAAGCCGACGAGGCCTTTGACGGAGCGGACGTACTCATCTTCTACGTAAATGCTGACCGGGCTCATTTGATCGGACTGTGCGTAGTAGGAGCCCACCGGCGACAGAATAATCATCAGTTTATACTGGGAGGCAGGTTTCACGCTCAGTGCCGGTTCGGTGGCGATGATGAACGGACGGATATACAACGACTGCCTTTCCTCGACCGGTATCCAGTCCCTGTCGATATGTAGGAGTTGTTTCAAGGCATCCACGAGAAAGTCCGGATCCACCTCAGGGATGTTCATCCGGTCACTGGATATATTCATACGGTTGAAATTCTTTTCCGGCCGGAACAGCTGGATGCCGCCTTTTTGGGAAGTGTACGCTTTCAGTCCTTCAAATACGGACTGGCCGTAATGGAACATGAGGGAGGACGGGTCCATCAGAAGTGGTTCATACGGGGTGATGCGTGCATCGAACCAGCCGTCTTCTTCATTGTAATCCATCACAAACATGTGGTCTGTAAAATATTTGCCGAAACTTAAATGATTGTAGTCGGGTTTTGCTTTTCCGGTTGTAACCTGCTTTATGGTTATATCGTGTTCCATGAGCCATCCCTCTCTTCTAAGAAATTACGTCACCCTTTTAGTGTACTCTAATTTTTGCTGTTTTTCAGCAGGTGAAATGGTCGAATTTACACATCGCGGGACAGCGTTACGAAGAGGGGAAGGGGAGCGTCTGAAGTCCGAAAAGGAGCGATACAATGAATACCAGAACCGTAACGATGGTCCAGCCTGCCGCATACCGGAGGTCATTTCTGATACGTTCCTTCATGAAAGCAAACAGTACAACGCCGGTGACACTAGTGATAACGAGGACAACTATCATCATCTGTATGCTATACCAAACGATGCTCACTGCCTGTTTCCCCCTTTGTAATTTTTAACGCAGCATGTAAAGGAATGCGTCCTCTATCCGTTGTTATTCTTTACCCGCTGACACTTCCTGCTTAATCTATGTTTCGCCGGCAGCGTGGTTACCATCACTTTCCGGCGAGTTGGTTCAAGACAGAAGCGGTTTCCCGCAGTTCCGCATAAGTGGTGTCCCGGCCGAAACTGATACGGAACAGACCGTGTGCTTCATCGGCGGTATATCCCATAGCAAGCAGGCTGTCCGGCGGCGCGGACGAGCTGGTTTTGCAGGCACTTCCCGGTGAAATGGTGATACCGCGCCGGCTGCATTCGAGCATGATCCACTGCCCTTCCCGGTCGACGGCCCGCAGTGCAAGGTGATGAGGAAGCCTTTGGTACCGGTCGCCGAAAAGTCGGTAAGCTCCAGGATGGAGTTGCGCAAGCAGCCACTGTTGCATGGAACGCCACCGGTCTTGTAGTTCATCCATAGCGTTGGCAGCTTCCACCGCAGCTTCCATAAACGAGGCAATGCCTGGTATATCAAGCGTTCCCGGCTTGAAACCGTGCTGGTGCACGACACCTGGATATACAGCCTGCCAGTTTATACCCGGGGCGATATAAGCGGCACCGGTGTTTTTCGGCCCTTGAACTTTGTGAGCCGAAAGCGACAATGCATCCAGTCCGGCAGCCGTCACATCAATTGGTATCGTGGTAAAGGTCTGCACACAGTCACTATGCAAAAGAGCCTGATGGTTGTGCAGAAGCGCTCCAATATCCGCGAGAGGCTGCAGTACACCGGTTTCACTGGAAGCATGGCAGATCGTAACAAGTATCGTATCCGCGTGGAGCAGGGATGTGAGAGAATCCAGACAGATTTCGCCATTACGATGGACATCTACGACGCTAACCGTAAATCCCTCTTCTTTCAAACGCCCTAGTCCCTGACCGATGGAGGGATGTTCGAAGGGGGAGGTGACGATATGGCGTCCGTGGTCTTTTCTGCCGTATGCCAGGCTGAGCAGCGTCGTGATATTGCTGTCGGAACCGCCGCTGGTAAAGTAGATGCCTTCTTCGCTGCCGTTGATAATGGCAGCCAGCTGTTTCCGGCAGTGGCCGGCCAGGTGTGATGCTTCTTCCCCGTGTCCATGCAGACTCTGCTCATTCCCAAAAAAACGCTCTGCCGCTTGGCGGTAGCCGTCCAGCGCAGCCGCACTCATGGGGGTGGTAGCGCAATGGTCCAGATATATCATTCTTTCTCCTTCCTTTTGTTAAAAAATTCACAAAAACGGTTGTATCCAGTTTAGATTTATGTAAACATATGTGTCAAGACAAATGTAATTTTTATTGGGAGTGTCGGTTTGTATGAAAATAAGAAGCGGACGGAGCAAGGGAGGAAGGCTGTGCAGAGGTATCAGGTTAGAGAAGCATTGAAACGGTTGTTTGAAGAAGATATTGGAAGCGGTGACATCACAACCGAAGCTGTTTTTTCAGGTAGAGAAACAGTGGAAGGCATCGTGAAAGCAAAAGAAGACGGTATATTCTGCGGCGCCGTTGTGTTTGAAGAAGGCTGGAGAATGCTCGATGAATCGGCGCGTATCGCCGTACACGTGAATGAAGGAGAGCGGATAGAGGAGGGGCAGACGCTTCTGACCGTAAAGGGGCGGGTGCAGGCGTTACTCAGCGGGGAACGGGTGCTTTTGAATCTGGTGCAGCGGATGTGCGGCGTCGCTGAAGCAGTCCGCCGCACCGTAGAAGCGCTGAATGATCCGCAGATAAACGTATGTGATACGAGAAAAACGATGCCGGGACTACGGATGTTTGATAAATACGCCGTGCGCTGCGGGGGCGGAGTGAATCACCGCTGTGGTCTCTATGACGCGGTCATGATCAAAGATAACCACATTACTGCGGCGGGAAGCATTACCGGAGCGGCAGCGAAAGTGAAAGAGAAGACAGGGCATATGGTGAAAATTGAAATCGAAACCACATCGTTGGAAGAAGTGGAAGAAGCCGTGGAAGCAGGAGCCGATGTCATTATGTTTGATAACTGTTCTCCGGAAGAGGCCGCAGCGTGGGCCTCAGTCGTTCCACTCTCCATCCGGACAGAAGTTTCCGGTACTATCACCCGGGAAACCATTGGGGCATACCGGGGAACAGGAATAGACGTCATTTCTGCAGGATCGATCACCCATTCGGTTCAAGCGTTGGATCTTAGTTTTCAACTGCGCGACATGAGAAAGGAGGAGCATCGATGAGTGTATTGGAACAGTTTCAAGTACCATCACTGCCGGATCATATCCAGGCCATGACTCAGAGCGACATGGAAAAAAGGGTATGGGACATGAAGCGGGAGCTGGGCACCCGGTTGTTTATGCCCGGTCACTATTATCAAAAAGAGGAAGTGATTCAGTTTGCCGATGAAACCGGAGACTCCCTGAAGCTCGCCAAAACCGGCGCTGCCAACAAAGAAGCGGAATATATCGTGTTCTGCGGCGTGCATTTCATGGCCGAAACAGCGGACATTTTATCGGAGGATCATCAAACCGTGCTGCTTCCGGATCTGCGGGCCGGCTGTTCGATGGCGGACATGGCCGAAATCACGCAATTGGAGAAAGCCTGGGAGAACCTGCAGGGAACCTTTGCTGATACAATCACACCGCTTACGTATGTGAACAGCACCGCGGCCATTAAGGCATTCTGCGGCAGGCACGAAGGAGCCACTCTGACGTCCTCCAACGCCGGGACCATGCTGCAGTGGGCATTCCGGCGCAAAGAACGGATTTTGTTTCTGCCCGATCAGCATCTTGGGCGTAACACCGCCTATGATATGGGAATCCCTCTTGAGGAAATGGCGGTGTGGGATCCAATCAGGCAGGAGCTGGACTGTGACGGGGATCCGGAAAAGGTACGGATGATTTTGTGGAAAGGGCATTGCTCGGTTCATGAAAAATTCACGATGGATAATGTGCGGCAGGTGAGAAAGGATGATCCGGAGGCACATATCATCGTTCATCCGGAATGCATGTTTGATGTCGTTCAGGCCTCAGATGCGGCGGGATCGACGAATAAGATTATCGATATGATCCAGAAGGCGCCGGCCGGAAGCACATGGGTCGTTGGAACGGAAATGAATCTCGTCAATCGGCTCATGCAGGAAGAAACAGATAAAAAAGTGCGGTCGCTGAATCCGAATATGTGTCCCTGCTTAACAATGAACCGCATCGATCTGCCGCATCTGCTTTGGTCTCTGGAAAGCATTCTCAGTGCCGAACCGCATTACAGAATTGAAGTCGACGAACAGACGACACGCGAAGCCACCACCGCCCTTCAGCGTATGCTTCAGCAATAACATTAAGGAAGAATCCGGGGCAAAGCGAAAAAATTCAAAAAGACGGAGTCCGGGAGAATCATCCTGCTCCGTCTTTTTGATTGAGATACTCTGCCGCGTAGACAGCCTCGTTTGTTATGTGGACTGGTAGTCATGCAACGTTGGCTGGTAACGAATGATTCGGCTGGTATTGCCTTTCATTTGGCGGGTAAACGGAAACGTTTGGCTGGTAAATGTTTTTTTGACGACGTGCTGTGCGGGTTCCGGCAGCCTGCTCACCAGCTGGATCCCGCTACTGCACGGATTCGAAACTGAACCCGTTGACGTCGGAAATTTTTCCTCTCCACAGGCTGCCGTGGATCGGTACTTTCCCCTGCGAATCCACAAGTTTTGCTTTACGAAGATGGAGATAGCCGCTTTCGTACTCGTCCTGATCAGTTTCGCGCTGGAACTTATCCGCCATTTTCTCGAAAAAAATTGTCATTTTACTTTCCAGCTCGCTGTTGCCGCGGTGCAGGGTGCGTTCGAGTTCTTCCAGATAGGCAATATTGCCGATCAAGACCCCGGTTATCGTCGCGCCGCCGACATTCAGGGTGATATCCATTTCCGCGCCGCGGTCCGCCAGACGCACGAGATACCGAAGGACGTAATCACTGTGTTTGTCTTCCTGTACTTCTTTCATTTTATTCCAGCTCCTTTATTGTTATGGTATATACTATTACTCTTTACCCGCAGACACCTCCTTATTAATCCATTTTTCAACGCGGAATACAGACACGTTGGCGCGTTTTTTATACCACTTGGCGGTATCTGCTGTACGGAAGCTCTTTACGTTCTATATACTGAAACCAGCAGAGGAAGGAGGGACTGCGGTGAAAATTCAAGTGGAGATTGATGAAACACTGGAAACGAAAGAAGTATGGATACGATCCAATGTATGGGACAAAGAAGTGCAGCAGCTGCTTGACCGGCTGCAGGAAGAGAAAAGAGTGTACTTTGCGGGGATGGACAAAGAAACACGCCACATCTTCCGGCCGGATGATATTATATATCTTTATACTATGGATAAAACGGTTATGGCAAAAACGAAAGAAGGAACCTTCCAGATGAAAGAGCGTTTGTATGAACTTGAACAACAGCTTCCGGATAGTCAGTTTGTACGGCTTTCCAAATCCGCCATTGCCAATCTGGATGAATTAAAACAATTCGAAGCGTCATTCCACGGGTCTCTCTGCGTTTATTTCCGGTCAGGAGAGAAAGAATATGTCTCAAGAAAATACGTGAACGGAATTAAGGAAAAAATCCGCTGGAAAGGAAAGGGATAAAAATGAAAACCATCGTGTACCAAAGTTTTCTTGGTATCTGTTTCGGGGCCCTCGTCAGTATTCTTATCCATTATGGCGTCATTTTATTTGGAGGAGTGGAAAATATTGAAAGCGGAAGGTTTGTCCTGGATTCACTCGGGAGCATGTTCTGCGGCTGGTTTTTCAGTACAGGGGGACTGATTTTTGCCAAAGAAAACTGGAGTCTTACGAAACGCACCATCGTTCATTTTATAACGGTGACGATGCTCTATTTCGTCCTTTCCTTTTTGATCGGCTGGATTCCTTTTACCATTTGGGGCTTTTTGATTGGAATGGGGTTATTTCTGATCATTTACACTGTCATCTGGTTCTGCTTTTTCGTTTATTTTTATTATGAAATGAGAAAGTTAAACGAAGCGCTCGCCGATAGAAATTCGTGATACTGCAGTACACACATTCAAATTCACGCTTGAATGTAGTATAATGGATGAATAAACAGTTGAGAAAAAAGAGGTGAACGGTATGAAGAGGGAAGAAGTATGCGAAGTCACCTGTGTGGACGAAGAAAAAGTAGCGAGGCTGCAGGCTTCCATTGATGACGGGCAGATGGATCGGATGGCTGCCATGTTCAAAGGACTGGCCGATAAAAACAGAATGACAGTACTTCAGGCGTTGGCTGCCGAAGGAGAAATATGTGTCTGTGATGCCTCCCATCTTCTCGGTGCTTCCACGGCGACTACGTCCCATCATCTGCGGTATCTTCGGAAACTGGGTCTGGTGAAATACCGAAAAGAGGGGAAACTGGTTTATTATTCGCTCGAAGACAGTCACGTAGAAGACATGATCAAGCTGGCTCAGACCCATCAGCAGGAAATGCAGGACCGGGAAGCCGAGCGGTCTGTTGTTGAGGCCTGAGACATATGGGACACGATCATCATCATCACGATCACAGCCATTCCAATATCAAAACCGCTTTCTTTCTGAATTTCGGTTTTACGATCATCGAATTAATCGGCGGTATTCTGACGAACAGCATGGCGATTATTTCGGATGCGATTCATGACCTCGGCGATTCGCTGTCTCTTGGCACAGCGTGGTTTCTTCAGAACAAATCCGAGCAGAAAAGCAATCAGACGTTCACGTTCGGATACCGTCGTTTTTCCCTGCTCGGAGCGCTTATCAACAGCCTCGTGCTCGTTGCCGGATCCTTATTTATATTATCCGAAGCCGTGCCGCGTCTGTTGAACCCGGAATCCGCCCACGCTGGTGGAATGCTCCTGCTCTCCCTTCTCGGTATAGCCGTGAACGGCGCGGCGGTGCTGCGGATGAAATCCGGACAGTCGATGAATGAAAAAGTGGTGTCCTGGCACCTGCTGGAAGATGTCATGGGGTGGGCGGCCGTCTTCGTTGTCAGTGTCGTTATGATGTTCTGGGATGCAGCCATTCTGGATCCACTTCTGTCTGTTCTTATTACGCTGTACATTCTCGTGAATGTATTAAAGAACCTGAAAAAAACGCTGTTTCTCTTCCTGGACGCCGTCCCGGAAGAGATGGACGCCGGGCAGATCGAAAAGAGTATCCGGCGTATTCCTGATGTGGAAGATACGCACCATACGCATATCTGGTCACTCGACGGCGAGCAGCACGTGCTCTCCACGCATGTCGTATTGAACGAAGATGTCACGAAGGCAGATATGATGCGGGTGAAAGCTTCCATCAAAGAGGCACTGGAGACTTATTCCCTGGAGCATATTACCATTGAAACGGAATGCACGTCGGACGACTGCAGCTTAACAACGGCACATCACTAATAAAAAGGCTGTCACACTGGTGGCAGCCTTTTTTGGGTGGCAGGGGGATATAAGTTATTGTATTGTATAACAGGGCAGTTTTTGCAGACTTCTTCAATACCGGTGCATGTCGCACATACTTCGAGATTACCTTTCTTGAGAAAGATGGAGAACTCGACCTTCACGCTGCGCTGTACCACCCTGCAGTAAGAAGTTGTCCGACGGTCAATATATTCCATAAGAATCTTTCTCCTTTACCGAATGGACGTAGGATTATTTTTAAGTATTGATACCCGAGTCTTTTGAACCATAAACACGAAATTTTGATATCGCAGCATATTTGATAAGAAATATTCATTTTTCGAGTACTTTCTACGTAACATGTTTTATTGCTCTTCTAAAAAGGTATCTGAAAACAGCATTTCATAAGTGGATTGTTAAAGGTATTGGAGAAAGGGAGTACGCGAATATGCCGGGTCATACCCAGCGGCTTTTGGCAGCAGTGATCTGTTTGATGCTGCCTCTGACTGCCTGCGCCGCTCAAAGCCAGCCCGCTGCGATACAGGAGCTTCATGCAGAAACGTCTGTGCTGTTGTTTTCCGATGACAACAATCTACAGGCGGAGCGGCCTTTTTACAGAGCATTACTTACTAAAAGTAATAACTGCAGTGCCGATAAGATGGATATAAAGGTTATTTCATCCAAGGACGAAGACATGGCCCAGTATTTTGGCGTCAGCAGCTATCCGTCTTTATATGTAATGAAGGGAGCGGAGCAGAGCGGCAAATATGAAGGGGCGATGAATAAAACGGACATCGAAACTTTTTTAAATGGTCATGTGGTATGTGAACAAATGAAAGAACAAAAAGGGGTATAGCATGCATAACGAAAAATATTTGATTGTAGCCGTCGATCAGCAGGGTAATGAAGTAGGTCTTGAATCTTACGCAGGACATATAGAAAACGACGAAGTCACATTTGAATGCAAGAGCCAGGCCAGATCCTTTTACAATAAAATCAAAGAAGAACTGTTCCCACACTCTGTTAAATTGTTGACAATTAAAGAATCCTAACGGCACTTATAAAAAGGAAATGAAAGAGACCGGAATCCGAACGGGGAAGCAGCATGCTCAAGCGCTTAATGCTGCTTCCCCGTTCGGATTTTTTATTTGGAAGTTTCTCCCGGCGTTCCAGTATAGAAGCTCTGAGGGTTGGAAACAATGAACCCGGGAGGTTGAATAGAATATGGAAACCGCTTATCAGAAGAAAAATGTTGTCTGGGACTGGCTGACGACGGTAGATCATAAAAAAATAGCGATTCTATACTTAATCGGCGGCACGCTGTTTTTTTTGAAAGCAGGTGTGATGGCTGTCCTGATGAGGATACAGCTCATGTATCCGGAACAGTCTTTTCTGTCCGGGCAGACATATAATGAACTTTTAACGATGCACGGAACGATTATGCTTTTTCTTGCGGTGACCCCGCTTATTTTTGCTTTTATGAACTATATTGTTCCTTTGCAGATAGGGGCGCGTGATGTTGCGTTCCCGTTTGTGAACGCGCTCGGATTCTGGATTTTCTTTTTCGGTGGGCTGCTTCTCAGTCTGAGCTGGTTTCTTGGAGGGGCGCCGGATGCGGGATGGTTCGCTTACACCCCGCTGTCCACAAGGGAATACGGTTCGTCCGGGATGGATTTTTACGTGCTCGGTCTCCAGGTCAGCGGCCTTGGAACGTTGATTTCCGGGATCAACTTCATCGTGACAATTATCAATATGAGGGCGCCGGGAATGACGATGATGCGGCTGCCGCTGTTCTGCTGGACAACGCTTATTGTTTCCATTCTCATCGTATTTGCCTTTACCCCTCTCGCGGCGGGACTTGCGATGCTCATGCTGGACCGGCTGTTCGGGGCGCAGTTTTTTCAGGTGGATGCCGGAGGAAACGTGATTTTGTGGCAGCACATTTTCTGGGTGTTCGGCCATCCGGAGGTTTATATTCTCGTCCTGCCGGCGTTTGGCATCATATCCGAAGTGGTGCCGGCTTTTTCGCGGAAGCGGTTGTTCGGGTATACAACGATGGTGTTTGCGGTACTTTTAATTGCTTTTCTAGGCTTTATGGTGTGGGTGCACCATATGTTCACCGTGGGATTGGGGCCGATTGCGAATTCCGTATTTGCCCTTTCGTCAATGGCCATCGCTGTTCCAACTGGTATTAAAATATTCAACTGGCTGTTTACGATGTGGGGAGGAAAAATCACGTTCACTACAGCCATGCTCTGTGCTTCTTCGTTTGTTCCGACGTTCGTACTCGGCGGTATAACTGGTGTCATGGTAGCCATGGCGCCGGTGGATCATTTGTATCATGATACGTATTTTGTGGTGGCGCATTTTCATTATATTTTCATCGGCGGCATTATTCTCGGGCTGCTGGCCGGTTTGTTTTACTGGTATCCAAAAATGTTTGGGCATATGCTTAATGAAACGCTTGGGAAGCTGATGTTCTGGCTGATGTATATCGGCTTTCACGTGACGTTTTTCGTGCAGCATATTCTCGGTATTATCGGTATGCCGCGGCGCTACTTCACTTATATGGACGGAGAAGGGATGAATACGTACAATTTTATCTCAACAATGGGAACGTTTTTGATGACGGCTGCCATCATCGTGCTGATCATCAATATCGTTTACTCTGCTTTGAAGGGAGAACGGGTGCAAAGCGGTGATCCGTGGGGCGCGCGCACACTGGAATGGTCTGTTCCTTCCCCGGTGCCGGAATACAATTTCGCTCAGGTGCCGCAGGTCCGCGCGCTGGATCCCTGGTTTTATGAAAAAGTGCACGGAGACGGCCGGATGAAGGCGGCGGCACCGCTGGATTCCATTCATATGCCGAACGCGTCGTTTCTCCCGTTCATTATAGCTTTCGGCCTGTTCTGGTGGGGACTTGGGATGACAATGCTGACGATGGAACAGCCCTGGCTGCCGCCGTATATTGTCATAGGCGCGGGTGTTGTTCTTACCTTCGGTGCGATGATCGTCCGGTCTGTGAAAGAAGACCACGGCCATCATATACCGAAACAGACGGTGGAAGCCATCCAGCAGCAGAGCCGCTGATATAAAGAAATTGTGAAAAATAAAACGTTTCACATGACAAAATTCTGATTTTACGCTATTCTGTGGGAAAATAGTTTTATACCATGAACGGGAGGGTGAGAAAGATGGCGGAACGTTATCCGGTGATGGAAGGAGCGGAGCCTTTCTATTTTGAAGGGAACGATACTGGTGTACTGGTGATTCACGGATTCACAGGAAGCACCCATAGTATGCGTCCTTTGGGTGAAAGTTTTCATGAGGCCGGATTCACGGTGTTCGGGCCGCGGCTCGCTGGGCACGGCACACATCCGGAAGATCTGGAACAGACCTCCTGGCAGGAATGGTGCGACAACGTGGAAGAAGGGTTTCGGTTTTTAAAAGAGACCTGTACGGATATATATGTCGTCGGGCTTTCCATGGGAGGCACACTGACGCTGTATCTGGCGGAGCGTATCCCGGAAATGAAAGGCATTATTGTCATCAACGCTGCCATTGAGATTCCGGATGCCGATCCCGGGCAGCTGCCGGATCAACGATTTGTACATACGGCCCCTCCCGATATAAAGAAAGAAACCGATGTGAGAGCCGTGTACGGTCAGACTCCTGTGAAAGCGTATGGAGAGCTGTTTGGCTTGATGCTTGAAACCCGCAGCAACCTGATGGACATCACGGTGCCGGCAAGAATCTTTGTGTCGGATGTCGATCACGTTGTACCACCTGCGAACAGTGAAGATATTTACCACACGATTTCCTCGGAAAACAAACGCATCATTCCGATGCACGATAGTTACCACACCGCCGTACTTGATAACGACAAAGAAATGATAGCAATCGAAAGCATAGCCTTTATCAACGGACTAACCTCCACGTCCGGATAAGGTATTCATAAAAAGAGTTTGGGACAAAAGAAAAATGTATAAAACAAAACACAAACGTCTTTTGTTTCTGTTTAGAACCCGCATAGCATCGGAGCCAAAATGCTTCGACTCCTGCTCAGAACAGCACGAGTCACGGGGACCCCCCGCAGGATGCGGGTCAGGTCGGCGCCCGCCAGGATGTGCCGGTTTTAGCCGATCTTCCTCCTTTCGAGCCGTACCCGCGGCAAAGAAGACACGGTGAGCCCCGCGAACCGATGTCGCCCTTGTACTTCGGAGTGCAAAGAAGACACGATGAGCCCCGGCGAATCGATGCCGTCCTTGTGCTCTGGAGTAAAAGCGAAGCATTTTGGCGCAACGGTTTGTCTCAGCAACGAAAAATGGAGCTGTATCAAAAGGTGCAGCTCCTTTTCTGTAATATAGAATATTCGCCCAAGGCAGAAGCGGAAGGCGGCGACGCCAGCGGGAAGAGCAGCAGCCGAAGATCCCATCAAACGGCGGTTTACCGTTTGATGTAGCTGAGGCGCTGCCCGCGGCAAGCGTCCGCCTGCAGCGGATGCCTTAAAGTTTAATGGCTTTTGATACAGCCCCATTTTTCTATCTTATAGAGGTTTTGTCCCAGTCTCTTTTGGTTTATTTTTTATTTTCATTTCCATTGTCGTTTTGGTTATCTTTTTCATTTTTTATGCTGCCGATATCCTGCTGGATATTGCCTTTGGATTTATCTTTCTGTCCTTCTTCCTGCAGTTCTTTGTCATCTTTGGCGTTGCCGATTTGATCTTTGGCTTCGCCTTTTACTTTGTTGACGGCGCCTTTTATTTTGTCGCTCCAGGCTTCTTGACCGGCCATTTATACATCACCTCTCTGTGTGTTGTTAGTATTCAATTTCCCATTCTGTCGATGGATTAAACGACGGGATGGTTTTTGAAGAAGAGATTCCGATGATAAGCTATGTACTTCCACCCTGTGAAAGCGGATATATGATAGAATAAAAGCATAGTTTACAGGGAAGGGATGAGCACGATGCCGAAGATACTCTCTTATGTAGAACCGCCGGAAGACGTTCTTGCCTTCATGAAAGAACACGCAGTAGTCACTGTAGTGCGCCCGAAAAAAGAAGAAGAACGGTTTTATGAAGAACTTGCAGAAGCCGATGCCCTGTATGGCGCAGGTCTACGGATTGATGAAAACCTGCTGGCACATGCGCTGAACCTGAAGGTAATCAGCAATGTGTCGGTAGGTTATGATAATTTGAATATGGGAGCGATTTCAAAAAGAGGAATAACCGCCACACACACGCCGACCGTCTTGATTGATACGATGGCTGATACGATGATCGGCCTGATGATTGCCACAGCCCGTCGTATGCCGGAGCTGAACAACATGGTGAAAACCGGCGGCTGGAAAAAACCGCTCACGTCAGAGTATTTCGGCACCAATGTGCACCATAAGACGCTTGGCATTATCGGTATGGGAAGGATCGGAGAGGAAGTGGCACGGCGTGCTTCGCTTGGCTTTCGTATGGAAGTGATGTATTACAACCGGCGCCGGAAACCGGACGCTGAACATAACACCGGCGCTTCTTATGCCGGACTGCATGAACTGCTGCAGTCATCCGATTTTGTGATGGTGCTCACCCCGCTCACGAGCGAAACGCGCGGACTGATTAATGCCGAAGCGTTTGGCAGCATGCAGCAGCACGCTGTATTTCTGAATGGAAGCCGCGGACAGGTTGTTGTGGAAGAAGATTTGATTCAGGCCCTGAACGACGGAGAAATTGCTTCTGCCGGGCTCGATGTGTTTGAGCAGGAGCCGGTGGACCCGGAGCATCCATTGCTGGGGATGGAAAACGTTGTCGCACTGCCGCATATCGGAACCGCTACGCATGAAACGAGACATGCGATGGCAATGGATGCCGCGCGGCAGTGTGTGGATGGAGTACACGGCCGCACGCCGGAACACGTTATACAGGGAGGGTGAACCATGAACAAAAAGGCAGAACTCATTGTGGATGAAAAGGCACTTCTTGGGGAGGGACCGACCTGGGATGAGAGCCTGAACGTTTTATACTGGGTTGATATTATGGGCTGCAGGATCCACCGCTATTCTCCGGCGGAGAAGACCAATGAAACGATAGATGCCGGTCAGGAACCGGGAGCGGTTGTGGTGCATAAAGGTACGGAACTTATCGGCGCGATGCAGCACGGGTTTTACCATATAGACTTTGACCGGAAGACGTTTGAGCCGGTGGCTGATCCGGAAGAACACCTGCCGGGCAATCGGTTTAATGACGGAAAAGTCGATCCAGCCGGGCGCTTTTGGGCCGGAACGATGGCCTACAGCAAACAGAAAGACCAGGCGGCGCTCTATTGTCTTGAGCCTGATCTTTCCTGGAGTAAAAAAGTCGATCACATCGGTATTTCCAATGGATTGGCGTGGAGTGAGGATGGCACCGTGATGTATTTCATTGACACCCCGGCCCTTGAAGTGAGCGCATTTGATTATGATATCGAAACCGGCGGCATCTCGAACCGCCGTCCGGTGATTACCTTTTCAGGAGACGACGGGCGTCCGGACGGGATGACGATAGATAAGGAAGGAATGCTTTGGATTGCCCACTTCCGGGGTTGGAAAGTGAGCCGCTGGAATCCGGAAACAGGGGAGTGTCTGGAGGAAATTGACGTCCCCGCTGGTCAGGTCACGTCCTGTGTTTTCGGCGGGAAGGATCTCACGACTCTCTACATCACGACAGCCCGGAACAATTTAAGCGAAGAACAGATTGCCGGCCAGCCTCACGCCGGCGGACTGTTCGCCGTACAGCCGGGAGTGACCGGCACACTGTCCCGCCGCTTCGGATTCTGATGTTGTGAGCCAATATGAATCTATTATTCGGTTAAAAGCTGTTCCCGTTTAAGACGGGAGCAGTTTTTTTATGGAGCATCCCGGCTTTACCCGTCACATTTTAACCGCCGCAATTCAACGGTTGGATGCAAAAAGTGGCGGTTAGCACATCACAATCAGCCTATTCATTGACAGGATGATAGTTCAAGGGGTAAACTAAATTGTAGTTTAGGGGGTCAACTTTATATGGGTGAAAATAGAATGGAGGAAGCGATCCGTCTGTTCACAGACGTGATGATTGACGGCCAGAACGAAGTGTTCCGAAAGGTCGAAAACGAGCTCCACAAAGAGTTTTCGATGGAACAGATCAAGATGCTGAATCTGCTCGAGCGGCACGGACCGATGACGTCCAAACAGTTAACCGAGCTGCAGGGCGGGCATAAGAGCGCCACGTCGAGCCGTCTCAAAAAACTGGTGGAAAAAGGATATGTCCGGGTGATACCGGATGAGATCGATGGACGCCTGAAACATGTACAACTGACGGAAGCAGGAGCCGCAGCCTATCAACATGCGAATCAGCAGGTGAATGAATACTTAAGTTCGATTCTGTCCGGAATAGATGACGAAGAAGTGGATGAATTCATCTATATTTTCCAGAAAGTCAAAACACTGCTGAAAAACCAAGGCTAGGCGGTTCCCGTTCTTCCTTTGTGTAAAAAAGAAGGAGGAGAAACCAATGCGCACGATATTAAGATTCCGGTGGGTGATTGCGGCAGCACTGGCTGCTCTGACCGCGCTGCTGTTTTTCCTGTCGCCGGATTTGTCCCGCCTGTCAGAGCAGGAAGACAGTTTTCAGCTGCCGAATGAAATGACCTCGCAGCAGGCAGATCAGATACTGGAAAAAGCGGGGGAAGGAGCGGAGTCCATCAGCCTGGTGCTGGAACTCGACGGTTCTCTGACGGAAGAAAAGGAACAAAACATTACCGAGTATATGGAAGACGTCAGGTCAGCTGATGAAAACATCGAAGAAGTAACGTCTCCGTTTGAGCGTGAAGAGATACGAAATCAACTCGTATCGAGTGAGGAAAATGTGGTGCTTGTGCCTGTTTCCGTGGACGGAGGACAGGAAGCGGCGGTTCAGGCCGGGGAAGCGGTGCAGTCGCTGTCGGTTCCGGACGGTATGACCCAGTATGTAACGGGGGATGCGATCATCAGCGATGCCGTCGATGAAACAACACAGGAAGGCCTGGAACGCACGGAAGGCATCACGGTGGTGCTTATTTTTGCGCTGCTGCTTATCGTGTTCCGAGCGGTGGTTACCCCGTTTATACCACTGATTGCCGTCGGGGTTACCTATCTGTTGAGTCAGTCTGTCATTGCGCTGCTGGCGGAGAGTTTTGGTTTTCCATTGTCGACGTACACGCAGGTTTTTCTCGTTGCGGTGTTGTTCGGCATAGGGACGGATTACTGTATTCTGCTTCTCAGCCGGTATAAAGAAGAGCTTTCCGACGGGCATGAAGTGAAAGACGCTATTGTGAACACCTACCGTTCCGCCGGGAAAACATTATTGTACAGCGGTGTTGCTGTACTGGTCGGCTTTTCTGCGATAGGTTTTGCGGACTTTGCAATCTTCCAGTCGGCGGTCGGGGTGGCGGTCGGTATTATCGTACTGCTTCTTGTGCTGTACACGTTGATGCCGTTTTTCATGGCCGTACTGAAAGACAAACTGTTCTGGCCGTCGAAAAAAGGAGCTGCCCATCAGGATAATAAACTTTGGAAAGCGATGGGACGGCTTTCTGTGTTCCGGCCAATCCTCTCCATTCTAATCGTCGCTGTCGTGACGGTTCCTTTTCTGTTAACCTACGACAACAATATTTCTTACAATAATACGGATGAAATAGGAAGCGGCGCCCAATCGGTTGAAGGGTTGAACGTCATTGAAAGTGCCTTTGGAATGGGGGATGCACTGCCGCTTGAAATCGTTATTGATTCAGACGATGACATGATCACAAAAGAGAAATTGGCGGCGGTGGAGTCCCTGGCCCGCACGTTGAATCGGTCGGACGCTGTGGATGAAGTACGCGGTGTGACTCGTCCGACCGGTTCTGTGCTGGATTCTATGTACGTCGATAACCAGCTGCAGGATGTATCGACCGGGATTTCAGACGCCCGCGACGGCCTGACGGAAGTTCAAAACGGTCTGAGTGACGTTCAAAGCGGCCTGCAGAACATGAACAGCCGGATTCAGGAAAGCGGATCCGGCAGTACAGGGTCTTTAAACCAGGCAGCTTCCAGTATTGAAACCATCAACAGCCGGGTCGCAGGTATTTCCAGTCAACTGCAGCAGACCGGTAATACGCAGGAGGCCATCCAGCAGCTTTCCGGAGTGCAGCAGGGACTCACGGAAGTGCAGAACGGGATGCAGCAGGGAACACAGCAGCTGAGCAACGAGCAGCAGGCCCGTGCTAATGACCTCGCGTCCAGTCTCGATCAACTGACGAGCGGCGTGCAGGATGCCATAAACGGCCTTCAGGATATTAACTCCGGGCTGGAAAGCGCCGAAACGTACACGAGAGAGGCATCAGATGCTTCTTATGTCAGAGGAAGTGGTGTGTTTGTGCCTGATGATCTTCTGGAAAACGAAGATTTTCAGGAAGGTGTGGACCAATATGCGTTTGAAGACCGGACCGGCATGACGATGGAAGTAAGTCTGAAACAGGATCCATACTCGGTGGAAGCCATTGAGGCCGTGGAGAACGTGAAAGAGCTTGTTTCGATGGAAACCGCCGGTACGCCGCTTGAGCAGGATACGATCACCTACAGCGGCGTTCCGGGAACGAACGCGGACCTTGAGAACATTTCCAGCGAAGATTTCACAAACACCATCATTATCATTCTGATCGGACTGTTCCTGATTCTTGCGGTGCTGCTCCGCTCGATTGTGCAGCCTGCCTTTATTCTCGGCGGACTACTGCTGGCTTATTACACTGCCATGGGAGCAGCGGAAATGATTTTCGTTCAGGTGCTCGACTATCCCGGCATGATGTGGCCGGTGCCGTTCTTCGGCTTTGTGATGCTGGTGGCACTCGGCGTTGACTATTCCATCTTTCTGTTTGACCGGTACCGCGAAGAAGCGGAGCTAGGTGTCCGGGAAGGCCTGCTGAAGGCTATGAAGAAAATGGGGACCGTCATTATTACGGCGGCCATTATTCTATCCGGCACGTTCGGCGCGATGATCCCGTCCGGCGTCCTCACGCTCATGCAGGTCGGCACGGTCGTCGTTACCGGACTGCTGCTGTTCGGTCTTGTCATTCTGCCGCTCTTCATCCCGGCCGTCGTCCGCCTACACGACTCTCCCGGCTCGTTGTCGAAACAAGAAGATAAATAAAGAAAGATAAAGAGTCTGGGACAAAAGTAAAATAGGCGGAGGAAAACACGAATATTTTGCGGCGTTGTTCAAGAGCCGCATAGCAGCGGAGTCAAAATGCTCCGGCTCCTGCTCAGAACAGCACGAGTCACGGGTGCCCCGCAGGAAGCAGGGTACCTGTGACGTACTTCCACAGGATAATGGCGTTTAAGGCGGCACCGGATACTCTAAAGTGTCTTATGACTATTCATCCCACTTTTCATGCAGCGACGCGAACTCTTTGTTGCGTCGGCCCGTTCATTTTCCCGCTAAACGGAACCTGGATTCGTTCATGACGACGTTTATGGGGGAACGAAACCCTCTAAAGTGCTTTATGAATCATTCATAATGACGTTTGGAGGGGCACCGGATACTTTAAAGTGCCTCATGAGCCATGCTTAACGACGTTTAAGGGGTCGCCGAACCCCCTAAAGTGCCTTATGACCCATTCCCAACGAACTTCCGTACATCCGTACGGCCGGATCTGCTACCTTTTCCCCCGTTATACCGGTTGGTGTCGTGATCACATCGCGGAGCAGCTCAGGTGTGGCTTCTATCCCGGCAAACGGGCCCTGGAACGGCCGGGGTCCGTCGGTTTCGACAAGCAGCTGATCCGGAGGAACTGCGGACGCGAGCCGTGCCCGGGGCAAAGAAGACACGATGAGCCCCAGCGAATCGATGTCGCCCTTGTACTCCGGAGTGCAAAGAAGACACGATGAGCCCCAGCGAATCGATGCCGCCCTTGTGCTCTGGAGTAAAAGCAAAGCATTTTGGCGCAGCGGTGTATCTAAGAAACGAAGAATGCCGAACGATTCAAAAAAATCGTTCGGCATTCTTTTATCTTATAAAGGTTTTGTCCCAGTCTCTTTTTGTAAAGAGTATTCTTTTTAAAAAGGGTTCAGCTGCTTGGCTGTTAATCTGTGCAAATTACGGGTTAGTGGTCATGGCATAGTCTTTCGTGGACACTGTGATGTTGAAATGATGGATTAGTGGCTGCCGGTGGGTGTCTATGTCCACTATTTACACGAACTGATGGCATAGTTTCTACGTAACCGGGATGTATGGACACTAAAGGCAGATTTCGGACAATTAGTGTCCATACCCTGACCCTGAGGCACCGCACTACAGCCCCTCCATCCTAAAATACACTATCCTGTCAGGCGGACCAGGGGGTGCTGACAAACCAGATCGTCGTGAGCAGAAGCAGGAACAATCCGGTAAAATACGCGTCATGCCGGTTCCAGTGTATGCGGTGATAAAAGGTGCGGTTCCGACTTCCGTCAAATCCTTTGGATTCCATCGCGACGGCGGTTCGTTCGGCCTTGCGGATGGCGCCGGCCATGAGCGGTATAAAGTACCGTTTCAGCTGACGGAGTCCACGCTTTTCTCCAAGACCGCGGATGCGGTGGGCGGTGCGGATCTGCCGCAGCTCATCCCGAAACAGCGGAAGAAAGCGGAAGGCCGCCATCATGCCGTAGCCGAAGCGGGGCGGGAGTTTGCACTGCTGGATGAGGCTCAGCATAAACCGGGACGGTTCTGTCGTAAGCACAAACAGCAGGGACCAGGATCCGAAAACGAGGGCGCGCATGCCAAGGGAGACGCCTGTCGATACATTTTCAAGGGATACCGGGAGACTCCCGATGGTAAATAAAATCGTTCCCCCGCGCTCATCCGGAAACACAACCTGGATCCAGACGAAGCTGAACGCAAACAGCAGAAATGGGAGGAGAAGCAGTCCCAGAAAACGCAGGTGTACCCCGCCCAATCCGGTGATCAAGGCAACCGTGACTCCGAATAAAAGCAGTGGGGTCCACGGATCAAACACCGGTACCATCATGATAATAATAACGAGGACGGCACCTAGTTTCAGGGAAGGGTTGACCCTCTGCAGGAAACGATCTTTCTGCTGGTAATGTTCTAACATGGTGTTTCCTGCCTTTCAAGAGATGTAACCCAGGTCCTGAGTTCCCGGGACACCGGCACTTTTACGGACGCTTTCTCCAGCAGATCCGTCTGCTTGAAAAGGGCGTCGGTGCTTCCCTCAAAGGCGGTACATTGGTTATCCAGCAGCAGGACTTTGTCCGCATACTGGTCGACCAGTGACATGTCATGGGTGATCATCAGGATCGTTCCGCCTTCTTTTTGCTGCCATTTTTTCAGCATGCCCATCAATGCTTTGGTTCCGGATTCATCCTGACCGAACGTCGGTTCATCCAAAATCAGCAATTTCTGGTTTCCAGTCAGCATGACAGCCACCGATAGGCGCCGTTTCTGGCCCTGACTGAGGGAAAACGGATTGCTGTGTCGTTTCTCCTGCAGTTGAAAGAGATCGAGCAGTTTCTCCAGTTCCTTATGGAATGACGATGAAGCCAGACCGGCAGCACGCCAGCCGAATGTTAATTCGTCTTCTACAGTGTCACAGATAAACTGGTGCTCCGGATTCTGAAACACCATGCCCGTTTGTTTCAAGATGTCACGTGTTTTGAGGTGCCTGGTATCTTTTCCGTTTCGAAAAAGAGTGCCCCCTTCCGGATCCTCGAGTCCTGTGAGCAGGCGCGCGAGCGTGCTTTTGCCTGCGCCGTTCGATCCGCACAGAGCAGTGAACTCTCCGGCGTGCAGTATGAAAGAAACGTTGTCGAGAATACGCTTGGAACCATATGAAAATGTCATGTTTTCAGCTTCGATCAAAGGAGGTTCAGCTGGAGCATGTGGAAAAAGACCGGAGAACGGTTCCTCTCTTTTTTGAAAGCCGTGCTGCATGCATTGTGTTTCCCATTCATGAAGACTTAATGGAAAAGGACTCCACGTTATGTTCCCTTCCTGTTCCATGCGGCGCGCCGTCCGGCAGACCTCCGGCACATGAATCCCTTCCTGCTCCAGGATGTGTGCTTGTTCCCGGAAAACAGTATGGGGAGGCCCGTCGAGCAGAACTCCCCCTTCTTTTCGCAGCGCAATCACACGGTCGATATGTTCGAGCCCGGTTTCCATGTTGTGCTCGATAAACAGCAGGGTTTTGTTTTGGCGGGCGGCGGTGTTGATCCATAGCTGAATAAAGTCTTCCTTGCTCTTTGGATCCAGATTGGCCGTCGGTTCATCCAGAATAAACATGCCCGGGTCCAGTGCCAGAAGGCAGGCGGTTGCCGTCTTTTGTTTCAGACCGCCGGAGAGGGTTGTGAGCCGGCTGAAGCGTTGTTCTTTCAGTCCCGTTATCTTAAGGACGTGTTCGAGTCTGTCCTTTATATCACCAACCGGGAGACCGATGTTTTCCATGCCGAAAATGATTTCGTCTTCGACCGTTTCCATGCAGAACTGTGTTTCCGGGTCCTGAAACAAAATACCGACGTGCCGGCATGCCTCGGTGATCTTCCAGTGTTTTGGCGCTGCGTCATGTACGGTCAGCTCTCCGGTCATCTCTGCTTCGACCGCTCGTGGAATCAACCCCTGGAGTGCAAGAGCAAGCGTACTTTTGCCGGATCCACTAGGGCCGAGGAGAAGTATGTTTTCCCCTTTGTTGATTTCAAGATCAAGCGGTTGGAGAGCGGGATGTTCTTCGGCGGGATAGGTGATGGTCAAGCTTTGCATGGCGGCAGCATTCATCATGATGCACCTCTCTCCTGTTTCTCTGCACGGCTGTTGCGGCCGATCGCGAAGTTATGCAGTACACCGGTCTTCTCCAGTGCCCAGGTCAGGTAATGGCTTCCCCAGCCGGCAAGCAGCAGTCCGCTCAGCAGCATCGTGCCAAGCATGAACCATACGACGCCTGCTGCAAACTGACTGTATCCGTATATGGCGAATTCGGTCAGGAAACTGGCGGTGGTTCCCGCCATTCCCGCAAGCATGAGCACAGGCAGTTTGAAATGTCGGTACCGAAACATGGCAAATACAAGCTCTGCGCCGATTCCCTGGGTGAAACCGAGAATCAGCACGGATCCGGCATTCACGGATCCGACCATGATTTCGGTACCGGCGGCGATAAGCTCAGCGAACAGGGCCGCCCCCGGTTTCTGGATAATCAGCGCACAAACGATGGGGGCCATAATCCAGAACCCTGCCATCAGTCCGCCTCCTACAGGACCCAGGATGCCGGTCACCAGCTGCCCGAGAAAAATCCAGACTAAATAAAGAACTCCGAAAACAGCGGAGATAAAAGCCATCACTACGATTTCACGGAGATTCATCGTGCGGCTTTGTCTCATTCAGCTGTACGCTCCGGTTTTTTATCTTCAGCAAACGGCCAGTCTTCTGCTTTATAAGCCATATCAAAGAACATGTATTCAAGTTGGCAGCCGTCGAGAAAATGTTCTTCCCAGCGCTTGACTTCTTCCTCGGACGCGGTTTCTGCCATTTGATCGAGTTTATCCAGGTATTCCTGCATGCGCGGTTCTTCCTGCTGTCCATAAAAGGTAATCCAGTCGTAGAACGGGTGGGTGTCATCCGGCTGAAAGTCTTCGATGAGCCGGCGGCCGACATAGAGATAGATCCACGGGCAGGGAAGGGTGGCCGCGATGATATCCCCGATACTGCCGTCGTAGGCGGTATGGAGCATATGTTTGGCATAATGCTGGGCGGCGGGAGCGAGCGGATATCCGTGCAGTTCATCGTACCCGACCCCGGCCTGGTCGCATAAATTGTGGTGCGGGTGGATTTCGCTGTTTAGAATAAAGCCGATACCGGAGTGGAACAATTCCATTTCCTCCCGTGTTCTGCTTTTGGCTATCGCGAGCGCGCGGGCCTGGATCATTGCATTCAGATATTCATAGTCCTGTTTAACATAATGAATCAGCTGTTCTTTCTCGAGATGCCCTTTTCCGATTCCCTGAATGAATGGGTGGTCATAGCAAGCCTCAAAAATGTGATTCGTGTTCTCCCTCAATTTCTCTGAAAATCTCATGGTTAATCTCCTGCCTTTCTGTGATTTTTCACATAAAAAGAGCCACTCCGGAAATGGAGCGGCTCTGCTTGGTAGGAGATATTATGGTCGGGGCGGCGTAAAAGCCCGCCTTTCATCCAAAAACAGATCTGCCGGCTCCACTTCCCTTCGCTGGTACTAACCAGAGCAGGTTCTAAGGGACCAAGGAATACAGCATTCCTTATCTCAGCTTTTTAAGCGCCCCTAGCGGCCTCTTTGTATGCGATTGCTTATAACGTATCATGCAGATGAATAATTGTCAAAATATTTTTGTGAAATAAGCAGGAGGACAGGCTTATTTCTTCTTCATCTGTTTTGCTTTATTTACAGCAGTGTTGGCCATCTGCTTTGCTTTTTCCCGGTTTTTTTCGTCTTTTAAATACTCTTTCGCGGTACTGAAAAGTTTCTTTTTCAGGCTCATCAGCATACTCCTTTCTATTATGAATACAGCTGTCACTCATTTTCCCCTGCTTAATGAAGCTTAAACGCAGAAAAACAAAGACGTCTGTCAGGAATGGAACGTTTCTTTGAAAACCCAGCGGCCGATGGGATGAATCATGCTTGAATTTTCAGCGGCCGGGATAAAACGGCCTGGAGAAATGTATCCCTATTGAGAATGCTCCCAGCGCAGAAGTGCTCCAAAGCCGCACATCCGGCCGTAGGATGAAGCAGACACACCAACAGCAGTGGTGAGAAATAAATGAAAAGCTGTTACGATAAGAGAAGAAGGATTATTGGATAACGTCTGATCGTACTGCTGAAAGGCCATAAGCAGCGCGCCGACCACAGCAAAAAGAAAAATGATCAGAGGAAAAAGCTGCGAAGTTCCTTCTGAATGTGTCGTGTTGGTATAATCCCCTTTTGACAAAGCCTGCACCTGCCATTCAACGTAGTAAATGTAGTATAATAATTTTATTATAGCTTATAACTCTTGAAAAATGTAACATATATCGATGATTTTTTAGAAAATGGAAGAAAAACAGTTCAGGAGGTCGAAATGGGAGCGAAAGACATTCATACCAGAACCCGTACATTTTCACCGGGGCAGCCTTCTCTCTGCCTGCCGATGACAGCCGGAACAGAATCAGGACTTTTGGAGGAATTGGTTTCTGCACAGCAAAAAAAGCCGGACCTTCTGGAATGGAGGGCCGACTTTTTTGAAGACCTGTCCGATCCTGAACAGGTGGAACGTACTGCAGCGCGGATCCGGGGATCCTTGAAGGACGTTCCTCTTCTTTTTACCATCCGGTCTAAAGCGGAAGGCGGACAGAATACATCCCTCTCAGAAACTGATAAAATCGAGCTGTACCGCAGGTTGTGCAGTGGTGGATATGTGGATATGATAGATTATGAATGGCGGCAGGATCAGATGAAACGGCGGGACGTTCAAACAGTCTGCAGCGAACATGGTGTGATTTTCGTCGTTTCCTTTCATGATTTTTCTTCCACACCGCCTGAGGATGACATGTTGACTATCTTAAAAGACATGGAAAGCGCCGGTGCAGATGCCGCCAAGCTGGCCGTGATGCCTGAAACGATGGATGATGTTCTTTCTCTTTTGAAGGTAACACGGGCAGCCCAAAACCAACTGGACGTCCCTGTCATTACCATGTCGATGGGGAAAATGGGGGTTGTTTCAAGAATAGCCGGCTGGCAGTTCGGTTCGCTGTTCACGTTTGCGGCAGGATCCAGCAGTTCGGCGCCCGGCCAGATACCAATCGACGTCATGAGAGAGCTGGAAACGTATTTGTGATCAAGGTTAGATGATGATAGAAAGCGGGGAGGAACATGGAGCGGTTACCGGCTTTGCGGGAACGAAACATTGTATTGATTGGATTTATGGGATCAGGGAAATCCACGATCGGAAGCCTGTTGTCGAAAAAACTGTACAGGGATTTTATTGATGTGGATACATATATTGAAGAACAGCAGGGGATGAGCATCCCGGATATTTTTCGTAAAAAAGGAGAAGAAACGTTCCGGGAGATTGAAAAGGAAGCAACGGTCCACCTCTCTGAAAAGGAACGGCTGAAAATTCTGGCTCTCGGCGGAGGGGCATACGGTCAGCCTGAAATAAGGGAAGTCTGTATGAAATACGGTATTGTAATTCTGTTGAACCTGAGCTGGGAAACATGGAAGGAACGTCTCCCTGATATCCAGGGAAACCGGCCTGTTCTGCAGAATAAAACGTTGGAAGAGATGGAAGCCCTGTTCTATGAACGAAAGCGAATTTATGCACTGAACACATTGCAGATTGATACGGATGGTAAAAGTGAAGAAGAAGCGGCTGATGAGATTGTACATCTGCTTAAACTCGGCTGGGACTGGTATCCCACGCACATGCCGGATGAAAGGAGTTCCCGATGACAGGAGCTCTTTTTTTTACAGGAAATTGACGACTCGGTTGTCGTGGTATACGATAGAATTAACATAATAGAATAATGTTTTATATTATAAAACAAGCGGAGGTGCCAACATGGATGTAGTTACGATAGGGGAGACAATGGCGCTGTTCACTCCGGACCAGAAGGGGCTTATGCGGTATGCTCCTTCCTATTCGAGAAAGTTCGGCGGAGCGGAATCAAACATGGCCATAGGACTCTCAAGGCTTGGCCATCAGGCGGGTTGGATCAGCCGTGTCGGCGACGATGAACTTGGAAAAGCGATGCTTCATTTTATTCGCGGGGAAGGGGTGGACACCAGTCACGTGACGTACGACACCGAAGCCCCGACCGGTCTGTATTTTAAGGAATTCCGAAAAGCCGGGGATATCCGCGTGCAGTATTACCGGAAAGGGTCGGCGGCAAGTCGTTTGAGCACAGCTGATATCGATGAAAATTATATAAAACAGGCGGACTATTTACATATCAGCGGCATTACACCGGCACTCAGCAGCAGCTGTAGGAACATGCTGCCCGAAGCTGTGAAAACGGCTAAAGAACACGGTGTAACAGTTGTTTTTGATCCAAACCTGCGGCGCTCGTTGTGGAGCGAAGAGGAGGCACGCAGGACACTGCTTGAACTGGCTGCGCTGGCGGATATTGTTCTGCCGGGTATTGACGAAGGGGATTTTCTGTTTGGTACGAAGAATCCCGATGAACTGGGACGTCTCTTTTTGCAGCAGGGAGCCGGTGACGTCGTGTTGAAGGCGGGAAGCAAAGGCACCTACCATTTCAACAAAAATGGATCGGCATTTATTCCGTCCTTTGATGTAGAAACGGTGGTCGATCCGGTGGGAGCGGGAGACGGATTCGCTGCCGGGTATCTTTCCGGCTTGATCGACGGACTTTCAGCTGAAAACGCTGTGCAGCGGGGCAATGCGGTCGGCGCGCTTGTCACCCAGGCGGAAGGTGATGTGGAAGGTCTGCCGGAACCCGAAGATGTCGATGCGCTGGTGAATAAAAACAGCGGCACAGAAGATGTGCGGCGCTAAGGAGGATATCAATAATATGACATCTATTCAGGATATTAAAGAAAACGGGATTGTGGCGATCATCCGCGGAGCGGACCCGGACAATATTGAGGATATGGCGGAAGCGCTTCTGGAAGGCGGTGTGCGGACGCTTGAAATCACGATGGAAACGCCGAATGTACTGGCTGCGATTGAGAAGCTCCGCAAATCCTACGGGAATGAATTGATTACAGGAGCAGGCACCGTACTTGATCCCGAAACCGCACGTTCCGCCATTATGGCAGGAGCCCAGTTTATCTTTTCTCCTACCGTGAATCCGGAAACGATCCGGATGTCCAAGCGGTACGGCGTGGTCAGCATTCCGGGTGCCATGACGCCAACAGAAATTTTGACGGCTTTTGAGTACGGCGGAGACGTCATTAAAGTCTTTCCTGCCAATCAATTCGGCCCGTCTTACCTGAAAGACATTAAAGGACCGCTTCCTCAAATCCCGTTAATGCCGACCGGCGGTATTACAACGGATAACTTGAAAAGTTATATGGACCAGGGAGCTGTCGCCGCAGGTGTGGGCAGCGCGCTGGTTAATACGAAGAACCCCTGGAACAAAGAGGAAAAAGCCGCTCTCACCAAGCGGGCGCAGGCTTTCACGGAGGCATTTCATCAAGCCATGCAGTAAAAAAGTATGTGCAGCAGGGCGTTTTTAAACAGGAGGACGCGCTGCTTTCTTTTTTGAACGATTCCAGCTGGTAAAGGAACGTCTGCTATGATGTATATTGTATTATACAGCGTACTGGTGGGATCTTACGCTGTTTCTCTTTTCACGGAAGCCGAGTGGCTGTCCTATCTGACAGGTCTGGCTGCGGCAGCGGCTGTCTTCGTTTCTTTTCCAAAAGCCGGACGTCTGTACAAAGGTACCGCCGCGGTCTTTCTTGTAACAGCACTTGCGGCCGCCTGGGCGGAAGGACTCCCTGTTCGTGAGTTTCCGTATTATATGACATCCATGGTCATGCTGATGATGGTATTTTATGTACTGCCGTTTATGAACAGTGTGATTGTTGTCGGTCGCTATGATCAGAAAGTCAATAAACTGCTGAAAACAAACATCTCGCATCTCGGTCAGCTGTATCGGCGTGCAGCGGGGGTTTCTTTTTTAATCGGGACGTTTTTGAATATCGGCACCCTGCCGCTCGTTATTCATGTTCTGCGCCGTAACCTGCGTGAACAAAGCGCGAAGCTCTCCGCCCGATTTATCAGCTCGGCGATGCTGCGGGGCTATGCGCTCTGTCTCGTCTGGAGTCCGATGGAACTGCTCGTTGCCATATCGCTGGATATCACCGGAGCCGGCTACTTGGAGCTGCTACCGCTTCTGCTTCTTTTTGCCGGTGTGTTTTTGGTGATTACCTGGGTGAGCGGACGGAAGTATCGGCATATTCCGGCTTCCATTGAAATCGGTTCTGTGAACATGAACATGGTATATCGCAAAATCGCGGAATTAACCTTTTTTCTCATCTTATTTATAACGTCCGTCGTCGTCTTGCAGCGGGTGATGCCGGTATCGTTTCTCGAAACGGTGGCGCTGGTCATTGTTCCGTTTTCCTTCAGCTGGGCACTGGTGATTGGCAGAATCCGCTCGTTTCTTGTATATGCTTCGAAAAACTGGAAACACCGCACGGCTTCTATGCAGAATTACATTGTGCTGTTTTTATCGGTCGGTTTTTTTATCAGTGTGCTGGAACAAACGGTGTGGATGGATTGGCTGCAGTACCCGTTTTTATTTCTGGAAGATATGCCGGTTTTATTGTTTATGTCCATTCAGGTTATGTTTCTCGCGCTTGCGATGATCGGTTTTCATCCGATTGTGACGATCACGCTGGCCGGAGAGATGCTGCAGCCGCTGCTTGGGGATATTGCGCCGGCCGGAGCAGCCGTTGTACTGATCACGTCTGGATTGTCCACGGTCATGGCGGGGCCATTTAACATTACCGTCTCACTGACGGGTATGCTTCTTCACCAGAATCCGCACCGCATCTCGCTTTGGAACCTACCGGCTGCTTTACTCTTCAGCAGCGGAGGAACAGCGCTCGCGCTGCTCATTCAATACGTGTTGTAGAAAGGAGGACGTGCGGTGCCGATTATTCAATCCGTCGACCGTGCCCTGCAGATTCTTGATTTATTTGATGACAACGAAACGGAACTGAAAATCACCGATATCAGTGAACGGCTCCACCTTCATAAGAGCACCGTTCATTCGCTCTTAAAGACACTGGAAAAACATCAATATATTGAGCAGACAGGAGAATCAGGCAAATACAGTCTCGGGATGAAACTGTTCGAACGGGGAAACTACGTGATCCGAAGCCGTGATATCCGCGCCACGGCCCGGGATTATCTGTATGAGCTTTCACAGAAGACGAACCAGACGGTGCACCTTGTCATCCAGGACGGACGGGAAGGGGTTTACATAGACAAAGTGGAAAGCACCTCGGCGACCATTTTATATTCCCGCATCGGCCGGCGCATCCCCCTGCACTGCAGCGGTGTCGGCAAAGTACTGGTTGCATTCCAGCCTGACGAAGAGATCACTGCTTTTCTGAAGGACTATCATTTTGTCCGGCAGACCGAGCACACCATTACCGATGCCGCTTCATTCTGGGCAGAGATCCGAAAGGTGCGGGAGCAGGGCTATGCCGAAGACCGGGAAGAAAATGAACCCGGCGTACGCTGCGCTGCTGTACCGATCTATGACCATAACGGCCGGGTTGCCGCCGCTCTCAGCATTTCGACTCTGATCGTACGAACGTCGGAAGAAGAAATGTCTCATTATATTGAACAGTTGAAAGAAACCGCCGCCGCTTTATCCAAAAAGCTGGGGTACGGGTTTTGATAACATTTTCGAAAGGGAAATGTCTTCTATTACATAGTACTGGACACAATTCGATGAAGATGTGATCGAAGTGTCCAGTATTTTTATTAACTGAACAAGTTAACGTGCGCACAGTTTAAAGTGTCCAGTAAATTTCTTTCATGGACATTTACAGCGGAGAACTGTCGGCTATCTATGTGGAGGTGAAACATAATACGATCCTTTTCCCTTCCCGACACGCTGATAATGCGAAAGGAGGACGCGGCTGACGTTTTTTCTACTGCATCTGAGGCCGCACCAGTCATAGATAATACTGGTCGTCAACTTATCCTGCGGGAAAAGCAGTCTGAACTCTTCGATACTACGCTGGATACCGCTGCGGCGGGTTTCTTTATGCCCGCACGAGGAACAGGTCAATGTATTTTTCCTTTCCTTCATCCATCCGGAACAAAAAGGACAGGACATTCCTTTGGTTAAAGAAGGATAGTCGTAATCCGGGAGACGTGTATAAGGAGACATATCCCAATGCAGCGTCAACAGCTGTTCCGCAGCATGATGGTGCTGATCTGTGAGAGGGTAAGAGGGTTCCTGGTTCCATTTTTGGATAAAACGCTGAAGCTGGTTCGGGAGAAGTACTGGAAGTTCTGAAGAGGCATGGTAAAGAATGAAAAAAGGATGGGTGTAAGCGACAAGGGCTTGAATGGGAAGAGTCAGCGGTAGAGTTTGAAAGGTTTGCCGGAGAAACGCTTCGCTCCGCTGCAGTTGAAGCAATGGATCTTTCATTTCTTTTCCGTTCATGAGGTAAAGCCGGTTCTTATGAAGATAATACTCGCCTTCGTAATGTTTTACTTCAAACAGATAAGCCTGGTCATATGTCAGCACCAGCGTATCGATTTGGTAAAAACTGTGATGATGTTCGATCAATAGATCATTCATAATGATGGTGTCGTGTTCAAGCTGAAGCAGCGATTGATTCAACGTCTGTTCTCCCTCAAACCCTTTCTCCAGGCTGACGTAATACTGCCGTTGGCCGGGGGAGAAGTTCATTCGTCGGTGGAGAACGCGGAGACATTGAAGTTCATGGGACGGGGTGCAGGCTTTCCTTATCATATTTCCCTCCTTTTGATATCTTATATCTTACCAAACCTCCAGCATAATACAAGCTGTTTTTTTATGGACAGTTCAAGGGAGAAAATGTCCATAACCAAGAAATAAAGGACATTTCATGCTGTACAAACGCAGAAATGTCCAGAAAAAATGGGATAGGGACACTTTATGATATATCACTCCGTCAATTGGTTCGAAACAGAGGGTTATAGACAATTCACCGCCTGATCTGTCCACAACATACCTGTTCCTCAGTCTTTATCTTCCCGGTATATAAAATATTTGCCTCCAAAGGTGTTCGGCATATCTTCCTTGATTGCCCGCGTAAACGAAATGACGAGCATGATCATAATGAAGATAAGCGGGAACCCACCTACGATACTGGCGGTCTGCAGGGTTTCGAGGCCGCCGAGATACATGAGCACAAGAGACGGAGCGGCTAAGACAAATGCCCAGAACAGGCGGTTCCATCGTTCCGGCTCGTCGTCGATTTCTTTCTGGGTCACCGAGGCCAGGATGTAGGAGCCGGAGTCGAAGGTGGTGGACAGAAAGATGATGGCCAGGATCACGAAAATCGCGACAAACAGGGCGCTTCCGGGGAGCTGGGCGATCGTGCCGATGATTGCGGCCGGGGCACCTTCGTTGTTCAGCACGTCTACGACGGAGTACTGTCCGCTTAATTCAAGATACAGCCCGTAATTACCTAAAATCCCAAAGTACAGGGCGCAGCCGATCGTACCGTAGACGAGTGTTCCGACAATCATTTCCCGGATCGTGCGTCCGCGTGAAATCCGGGCGACAAACAAACCGACAAACGGTGCATAGACGAGCCACCAGGCCCAGTAAAAAACGGTCCAGCTCTCCGGAAATCCTGTTTCTTCAAAGCCATCCATACCGGCAAATGGTTCCGTCCATAAACTCATTTTGAAAAAATTATCCGCGAGAGTGCCGATGCTGTTCACCATCGTATTTCCGAGAAATACCGTCGGTCCAATAATGAGGATAAATCCAAGGAGGACAAAGGACAGCCATAGATTGATGTTGCTGAGCCAGCGGATCCCCCGGCGAAGCCCGGTATAGGAACTGACGGCAAAAATGATCGTACAGAGCATGAGCACAATCGTGTTAACGACCATATTCGGTTCAATGCCGGTGAAATAGTTTACTCCTTCGGCAATCAGCGGCGTAGCCAATGCCATGGTTGTACCGGCGCCGCCGAGGAGTCCGAACATGAACAAAATATCGACGATGGTGCCAACAGGCCCGTCGGCATATTTTTTCAAAACCGGGCGGCAGGCCTCGCTGATTTTCAGAACCGGTCTTCTGCGCACGTAAAAGAAATAGGCGATCGGAAGCGCGGGCAGGCAGTAGATTGCCCACGCAATCGGTCCCCAGTGAAAAAGGCCGTACGTGGCAGCCCACGTAACAGCTTCCGCCGACTCCGGTTCAATGCCGAACGGCGGCCCCGTGAAATAGTACGCCCATTCAATCGTTCCCCAATACAGCACACTGGAACCGATCCCGGCAGCAAACAGCATGGCTGCCCAAGTCAGAGTATTAAATTCCGGTTTAACCCCGCGGCTTCCGAGAACGATTCGGCCGTATTGGCTGAAGGCTATGTATAATAAGAAAATAAACAATACCATGCCGATGACGAGATACAGGGCTCCAAGATTTTTGGAAACGAACGTATTCGCGGCATTCACGACGGCTGCTCCGAATTCGGGAATAATCACTAATGGAGCAGCAATAGCAATCAGCAGAAACAAAGCACCAAAAAACGTGGGCCAATCCATAATATTTCGGTTCATTTCAAGTTCCTCCCAAGGCTGCAGAATATGTCGAAACACGCATGTCTTTACCCTATACCATGAAAGTATGCCCGCGCAATGTGTATATTATGCGGTGAGCGCTGTTCTCCCGGTTCCTTTATGGATGTTTCTGGATGACGTCTTGTCATAGTGGCTTATCAAGTACATGCCATCGGTTTTTAGGGGATAAAGGATTTACCGCTCAAAAATGGTATAGACAACTATATTTTTGGACGATATAATGTATGTATCAGATTAGATGAGAGGGAGGAAGCGGGATGGAAGAGTTTATTCTCCGGGATGTTACCGTTGTGAATCCGGATAGCACACAGGAGCATGCCTATGTATTGGTGAAAAACGGTGTGGTTACCGCCATTGGCAGAGACAGCAGTGCTGAAGAAGTCGTCACGGAAGCCACCGTACAAATAAAAGCTGAGCCGGATGATGTGCTTATACCGGGTATGATCGATGTGCATATCCACGGCACGAATCATGCCGATGTGATGGACGGCACACCAGAAGCCCTGACAGCCATTGCTGAAAACCTCCCGTCGGAAGGAACAACGTCTTTTCTTGCCACTACCATTACGCAGCACAAAGATGTGATTACGAGGGCGCTTGAGAATGCAGCCACATTTGCCTTAAACCAGCCGGCTGGACGTTCGGAGATGCTCGGCATTCATCTTGAAGGTCCTTTTTTCACCGCTGAAAAAGCGGGAGCCCAGCCAAAAGAATATGTAAGGCCGGCCGATACAGCGCTGTTTCAACAGTGGCAGCAGGTGGCCCGCGGCTTGATAAAATGGGTTTCACTTGCCCCTGAACAGGATCCGGACCATGCCCTGATCCGCTTTCTCCATCAAAACGGAATTGTAACGGCTGCCGCCCATTCCAATGCCGGACTGGAAGAAATAAATGAATCGGCAGAAAACGGCGTGTCCCATGTTACGCACCTTTTTAACGGCATGAGCGGTCTTCATCACCGCGATCCCGGCCTTGCCTCCGCCGCTTTGTTAAACCGTAGTCTTACCAATGAAATCATTGCCGACGGGGTGCACGTGCATCCCTCGATGGTGGATATGGCTTTTCGGATGAAGGGGGCGGCGGGACTGCTGTTAATTACCGATTCCATCCGGGCGAAATGCCTTCAGAACGGCAGGTATGACCTGGGCGGGCAGACGGTGACTGTCGAAGGAAACAGGCCTTATCTGGAAGACGGCACGATTGCCGGAAGTATGCTGAAAATGAACGAAGCGTTGATAAATATAATGGCTTTCACGAATTGTTCATGGGAAGAAGCCGCTGCCATGGCTTCCCGAAATGCTGCGCGAAAGCTCGGCCTGTCCCGTAAAGGAGAAGTAAAAGAGGGCATGGATGCGGATATGGTGCTTCTTGACGGAAACCAGGAAGTCCGTCGGACCTGGTGCCGGGGAGTACCGGCTTATGAAAAAGGAAAGGAGGAATAAGATGGAAGTGATAGCGGTAAAAAACGAACAGGAAATGAGTGAAAAAGCAGCGTCGATCATCGCAGCACAAATAACCGACAATCCGGACATCGTACTGGGGCTGGCTACAGGCGGGACGCCGGAAGGAACGTACCGGGAATGGATACGTAACGCCGCCGGCCTCCCTCTTTCCCGCCTCCAGACCTTTAATCTGGACGAATACGCCGGCCTCTCCCCGAATCACCCGAACAGTTACCACCGGTATATGGAAGAAAAGCTGTTCCGGCCGCTCGAACTGAGATCCGGCCAGACCCACCTGCCCAAAGGAGATGCTGATGACCTTCAGGCAGAAGCCCGCCGGTATGAACAAGACATACAGGAAGGCGGCGGGATCGACCTCCAGCTTCTCGGTATCGGTGAAAACGGTCATATCGGATTTAATGAGCCTGGTACTTCCTTTGATTCCCGGACCCATATTGTAAAGTTAAAGCCGTCCACCCGTGAGGCTAACGCCCGGTTTTTTGACGACAAAGAAGAGGTGCCGTATCATGCGGTGACGATGGGAATCCAAACTATCATGGAAAGCCGCCATATTCTTCTTCTTGCTTCCGGGACCCGGAAACAAGAAGCCGTAACCAACCTGCTTGAAGGAAAAATAAATGAGGATTTTCCTGCGTCCGTTCTTCAGAATCATCCATATGTTACAATAATAGCGGATGAAGCGGCTCTATCAGGTATTTCGTTCAACAAATGGATCTCTGAAGGAAGGGAGAGGGAAACGAGATGATTGATAAAAACTCACCCCTGCCGATATATTATCAAATACAGGAAATGATACGTAAAAAAATAGAAACCGGTCAGTGGCAGCCCGGAGATATGCTGCCGTCTGAGCGGATTTTTTCCGAAGACTTTGATGTGAGCCGTATGACCGTGCGTCAGGCAGTGACAGAGCTCGCCAACGAAGGGGTGCTCATGAGGGAAAAGGGCAAAGGCACCTTTGTCGCTGAACCGAAAATAGAGCAGCCGCTGCAGGGGCTGACCAGTTTCACCGAAGATATGAAAGCACGCGGGCTTGAACCTGGAAGTACATTGATTCAGTACCGCCTTCGCACGGCGCCGGGGAAAGTAGCGGAAGCTCTGCAGACCGAAGTCGAAACCGAGGTGTATGAAATCAAGCGGGTGCGCCTCGCGGACGACGTCCCGATGGCGTACGAAACCACCTTTATCAACCTGGAGCTTGCCGGTGACATACCGGAAGACGTGGAAAACCGATCGATTTACTCCTTTCTCGAACAAGAGAGAGGGCTGAAAATCGGGGACGGCGAGCAGACATTTGAAGCATCGCTTGCCAACACCGAAGAGGCGGATAAACTGGCTATCGAAGAAGGAGCCCCGGTGCTGTTGATTCAACGCATCACCTACCTCGAAGACGGAACACCGCTTGAGTACGTAAAGTCCGCTTACCGCGGGGACCGCTATAAATTCAATATCAAAACAAAGCGTTTTACTAAATAAACTTTTTTGAACTGAAGATGATAAAATAAAAAAGCAGGAAGTGTCGATTAGACACTTCCTGCATTTTTTAAAATTTGTAATGTATAGTATCTTTGTACTTTTCGTACAATTGACGATTCAATTGATCTCCGCCATCCAAGTTAGCGCTGTAAAATATAGGTGGGTAGTTCACTCCTTCTTCCACTAATTTATTTACTACTTCTGCTACAATAGTATTAACTATCGTCGCACCCACTACTGTGGAGGAAGGAGAAACTCTTTGATCCAAACCACTTACTTCGCATACAGCATCGCCTGTATGACCATGATTATCAATAACAATGTCAACGATTTGATAAAGATTTTGACCTGAAGAGTGTCTTGAAGAGACACTTTTCGAATATTCGAGATTGGTTATACCAATAGTTTTAACTCCTTTTTTTCCAGCATCGATTGCTAAATCTATAGTGGAAGAATTTCGTCCTGAGACGGAGTGAAGGATTAAAACATCATTTTTTGAGTAGTGTGTCTTTTCCCCCAATATCTGTCCGTAACCTTCCAGCCTTTCCATCCTGCTTGTATGAGTGATTGGTTCAGTATCCAACATCAATTCTTTACCGAATATGGGATTCAGATTAATTAATCCCCCTGCCCGGTAGAAAAGTTCTTGCGTTAATATGCCGGCATGACTGGCACCAAATGAAAATAAAGCATTTTTATTTAATATGGCGTTCGATAATACTGTGACTGCTTCTTCAATATTTGATCTTTCCTGATTTTCAACTGTGTTCAAAATTTTCTTTATTTCATCAAAGTACTGAAACATTACATAAACACTCCTGCAAATAAGTCAGCTATCCATTTTGCAATAGTTCCAAATAGAGATAAATCGTTCCCTCCGAAAACCAAAATCCAATTCTGAATTGTACCGCTGTAGATACTTGCTGAAATACTAACTAATAGGACCATGACAAAGGCTGATACTATGGTGCCTGCAACAGCCCCTTTTATTCCACCTTGTCCTTCTCCAACTACAGCTGCACCTCCCATTTCAAAGAATGAAGTGACGACGAGAGGAATCAACACAACACCAAAAACATTAAAAGAGTTGGCAATTACAATGAGAACAGTTGAAGTGCTCATAGCTATAAGAAAACCTATTATGACCGCATTTGGACGAAAATTAAACAAGATGGGAACATCAAATGCGGGTTTGGAACCAGGAATAAGCTTTTCAGATATCCCTTGAAATGCAGGGATAATTTGATTAATCAGCAGGCGTACACCATATAACATAATCAGAAGTCCTGCACCGAATGTAAGACCTTGATTAACTCCAAGTATAATGGCATTTTGTCCGTCAGCAAGAATATCTGGAATAATTACTGCCACTACCAAATACATAGCGACAATAACAATAGCACCAGTTACCGAAATTTCTCTGAAAAACGATAGACTCTTTGGAACATTGATATTTTCAGTTGAGTTTTCTTTATTTCCAACTCGTTTTGCAACTTCACCTGAAATAATACTTAAAATGCCGGTGGGATGGCCAATTAAAAAGGAGTCATCTTCTGTAACTGCCCAAACGTACTTTCTCATAATCCACGGCATGAATGACCAATATAGAGCTGAGAATAATGCTCCAAAAACTACCAAGTATACACCGGAAAGATCTGCTTCTACCCCAGCGGCAATAAATATGAAAGGAAACCACCATAACATATGTCCTGTTAAGAATATTGTTTTCACTTTTGTAAATCTTGCAATTAATAAATGAAAAATCAACCCAATAAACATGGCCAGCCCTACATCCCCGCCATAACTGGTTGTGAACGTTTGCTCATTCAAAGCGTCAGGTACAGACTCATTGCCGGTTATAGCTTCTTGAAAAGCTGTGTTAATTGGTGAGATAGTTCCGGTGATCAGTCCAACACCAGTATCTAAAATCAACATACCAAATGCTGCAATAAAAGCCCCTTTAACAATATCGGCAATATTTTTTCTTTGAACAATAAGACCAAGAGCGGCAATCAGGCCAAGCAGAACAGGAGGATTTCTTAAAATATTCTCAGTGATAAACGCCATCATGTTAGTTCCCCCTATTCTCTAGAAGTTGATCAAGAGACTGACCAACCTCTTCCTTATCCATATAACGTTTAATGGGAAAAACAGGACATTTCATGCTGTTTTCCAGTTCTTCAGCCAGTTCATGACTTGTGAATACGGCATCAACATTAGCCCCTTTTGCTGAACTTAAATCTGTATTCTCTACTTCACAACCAATATTTCTATCTTTGCATGCTTTCTCAATACTGAGCTTCAACACCATAGAAGATCCTACACCAAACCCACATACAGCCAAAAATTTCATTTTCATCCTCCCTTTTAAAGTAATTCGTAAATTTTATCTAATGACCCTTCCATAAATATCTTATAATTTTCTTCTTCCATTAATATCTCCGAAATCTCAGATAAAGCACTTAAGTGAGAGGTGGAATCTATAGCTGCCAAAACCAAAAATACTTTAACTTGATTTCCTTTAAGATCAACTGGATTATCTAAAGTCAACAATGACATTCCCATGGAATAGACTCCTTCACCAGGCTTAGCGTGAGGTAATGCAAAACAATCGGCTAATACAATATATGGGCCATTTTCATGTACACTTTCTATCATGCTGCTGATATACTCTTCTTCGATTATTTTCTTTTTTAACAGTGGTTGACCAGCAATAGCTATTGCTGCTTCCCAACTACTTACTTCTGAGAAATTTTGGAGATTTTCCCTTGGTAATAATTCTTTCAACATAAAGCATCCCTCCCTTTTTGCAGATTTCATACTGAAGCGCCTACAATTTTTTAAACAATCAAAAATAATATTAATCTTAGAGACAATAGTACCACTTAAAAATATAGTTGTCTATACCATTATTAATTGATGTATGTAATGTTTTTATCAAATATCATGTTGTTTCATCTTAATTACTAATAATATCAAGATATAATAACTCTAAAGTCGCATAATACATAGAAAAAAATTCCATACGTGTTCATGAAAAGACAGAACCTCCAAATCTGTTCATGCGATGGATGCGCCAACAAACACGCACACAGAGGGGTTCTGTCGTATGTTTACTGTAGCACAGTCATCATCTATCGACAATTTCTTAAATCATGTGAATGTGTCTCTCCATGTACCAAAACCGGCATACCGGCATTTTTCCCACCTCCTGCAGGGGATGATTCAAGAGCGGCGGAATGGAAGTATGACGGTACTACGGAACAGCAGTTTCTGGCACCGCCACCTCACATCTGTAACGCGATTTTTTCAATATGGGCAGTGGAACGATCAGGGCGTACAGCGAAAGCTGCAGAGGTCTATCTATCAACAGGTTCAGCAGATGTCCTCTTCCGAGGATCCCTTGATAGTTATTATCGATGACAGCATCTGTCCGAAAACCAAGCCTTCGTCACAGGCTTTGGAACCGACAGAAGGAGCTTCCTATCCCTTTGATCACAAACAGGGAAAACCTATTTACGCTCATCAGTGGGTAACGACGATGATAGGAGCCCGCGGCTCCTTTCTACCCTTTGCCATGACGCCTTATGTAAAAGAAGAGTATTCGAAACTTGATATGGCCCAGCACCATATGGATCAAATACCGGACGGCACGCGGGACGTCTATGTCCTGACAGACAGCTGGTATGCTGCCACATCCCTGATGGCCTACATTCAAGAACGTGGATGGCATTTCATCGGAGGTCTGAAAAGCAACCGTGTTCTGCTGAATGACCGCGTTTCTCAACCCGTCAGGGAGTGGGCCCAACAAAAGGAAGACCAAACATCCTGCATCGTCACCGTAGGAGACGCTTCCTACTACGTTCATCGCTATGACGGAGCACTGAAAGGCGGGCTAAAGGGAACGGTGCTGGCGTGCCGGCCTACGAACACAGCAGCCAGCGAATCATCGGTTCGCTATTTCTTCTGTACAGATTCCAGCTTAACCGCCCAAAAGATCCTGCATTTCTACGCTGAACGCTGGAACATCGAAACCTTTTTTCAGGAAACGAAGGACAAACTTCATATGGGGGATTACAGGCTGCGATCCCTTTTTGCTATCAAGCGTTACATGCTAATGCTTTAACTTGCCTACACGTTCATCATGCAGCATTAGCAGCAAGGATTCACTACAGGATATTCGCCGTTCTCTCCTGTTCTATGTTTATCAGAAAGTCCAAAAGGACGTGTCCCTGCAGTCTCTTGAAAAAGAGTTGATGATTGCTTGAGGAGATATGCAAGCTTCAAAGTAAAATATTCATTCTATTGGATATTCCTGTCACTGATTATGCGACTTTAGAGACGAAACCTTATTCAGACAATAACGCTTTTTATCACAGGTTCAGATAATTATATGATGTTTTATTTTTATGAATTTGTGGTAAATATTTTAACATAGATAATTTTCTATTAAAATTGAATTTGTTAGGAGGTTTATTAGTGAGTAAATCCAAAGCGCTACTGAAGGAATTGAAGGAGGACGTTGATCTACAAGATATTAATGGCGGAAGCTGTACATGGTATGATGTTTATTCTGAAACAATGAATGCTATGTATTCTTGTCATATGGGACGCTTATGTGGAGAGTCTGATAATTCAGGTTCGAGTGGTGGTAGAGGTCACCCGTGCGCATCTATTTCTGGTTAATAAAGTAGGCAAGTAAGGCTATTTATTATAGCCTTACTTGCCTCATTCAAGGAGGTATTGGTTTGAACGATGCAAGGGCCGTTTGGTATAATCAGTCTTTCCTGTCACAGCTACGAACAACGCTGTATAAAAAATTAGGTGATTTCGATGAGTTGGGACTAATTGATTATCGTTTGCATATGCTTTCTAAGATTACAATCACCCCAGATTTTTGGGAGGAAATCGTAGATGTCAATGACTATTCTGTTTCAATCTACGACTCTTTAGAAGAAGTAAAAAAATCATTGAAGGTGCACCTTTGCACAAAAGACGAATTTACTACAGCGATTGTGCTAACATATAACGAAGACCGATGCATTAGAAGATGTATACATAGTCTTCGTGATGAAGTTGATGAGATTATCGTTATCGACACTGGTTCAACAGATGAGACATTATCAATAATTGGTCAATTAAATGAAGGACATATTAAAGTATTACAAACTACTTGGGAAGAAGATTTTTCTAAATTAAGAAATCTTGGTATCGATGAATCGAACGATGGCTGGCTTTTTTTTATTGATGCTGATGAGTGGTTAAATTCTAACGAGAAATACTTGTTAAAAGAATTTTTGAGTTTATTTTCAACCTTTCCACTAAAATATCAATTGACACTATCCCCGCTCATTAAAGACAAAAATGAGGGTGATATTATGGGAGTAAAACGTATTTTCCATAAAAGAAGTGAAATACGTTTTTATGGAAAGGTGCATGAAGAACCAAGAAGACACGGTGATGCCACACTGCAATCACAAGAAAATATTAACTTAAGACTCCCTATTTATCATGATGGCTATATGCCAGATATCTTAGAGGAAAAAAATAAAGCAGAGCGTAACCTCCGGCTGTTGTTCAAAATGCGGGAGATTGAATCTTATAATCCGAGATGGTTGTATTTTCTTATAAGAGAAGGCATGGATACGGTCTCATCTACGTACATAGAAACATTGTTCGATCAAGCATTTAACTATAGCAATGAAGAAAATTATAAAAGTCAGAAAAACTATACTATTCCACTCATGCGTTTGCTCTTACGTTATAGGTTCAAGCAACAAAAATATGATATAGTTCAAGATGTTGCAAATCGTCTTAAGGGTTACCAACCTAAAGATAGTGATGCTGTTTTCTACTCGACTGTCGCTTATATATTTAAAATGAAAACAGAATTAAAAACTATGCTTGACGAGGTTATAAGTTTCCGAGAAAATCAACTTGATTTAGAATACGACGAGTTGCATTCGGAGGAACTTCGTATTGATACCGTAATCGCAATGCTTTTATTTGAGTGTGGAATGTATGAACAAGCAAATAAGTACTTTCAATTTTTGAAAGACGAGGGATTGCTTCCGTCCATAATAAATATGTATAAAAAAGCTTTAATGGACGTGGAGTATTTCAGAGGTTAAAAATGAGACGCGTACCTTACATTGAACAGATGACCCATAGTGAATGTGGTTTAGCTTGTATTGCAATGATTCTTGGGTTCTATAAACATCATACAACACTTGCAGAACTGCGTACCGACTATTATGCTTCAAAAAACGGCTTATCATTTTTGGAAATTAAACACATTGCTGAAGATTTTAACTTGATCTCAAAAATATATGAAATTGATGGTTCGGTTTCCATGTTGGACGATAAAGCTTTGTTTCCTTGTATTCTGCATTGGGATATTAATCATTTTGTGGTACTGGAAAAAATAAAGAAAAGAACAGCTATCATTTTAGACCCGGTTATTGGCAGACGTAAAATAACGATAGAAGAGCTTGATAAGTATGCTAGCGGATACATGATGACCTTTGAAGGTGGAGAACAACTGCCAAGAAAAAAGAAGGTTGGTTATTTTAATTTTTTATTTTCCTTCGTGGCTCGATATAAGCTCTTATTTTCACTTCTTTTAATTTCGTCAATAGTTTTCACTGGCATTACACTCTTTGTACCGCTTGTGACCAGGTGGGCAACCGATCGTATTCTAGTTCCTCGATCTAGTAGGCTTTTGCCTATTTTAGGAATATTTGTAATGTCGCTGGCAACGACCCGTTTTCTGTTATCTGTTATTAGAGGCTATATTGTGACGAGATTTCAAAAGCATCTTGACAAAGCACTAATGACTCATTTCATAGAGCATCTTTTGAAATTGCCGTATTCTTTTTTTGAAGACCGATCTAAGGGAGATCTTCTATATCGGGCCAACTCCAATGTCCAAATACGTGACATACTGTCTGAAAGAATTGTCAGCACAATTGTTGATGGACTTTTAATTGTTGGATTGATGATTGGGATGCTTCTGCAGTCTGGACTGCTAGGTACCATTGTTATCACATGTAGCATTCTAATTTTATTGACTCTATTTTTAACAACAAATATTACGAGACAGTTTACAAATCAACAAGTATCAACGCAGACAGAAACTCAAAGCGTTTTATCGGAACAGTTTAATTCAATGACCGATATAAAAGGACTAGGCTTAGAAGTATTAGCCTATGAAGAATGGAAGCAAGTATTTAACAAGCAGATTCATGTGTTTGAAAAGACAGGGCGGTGGACTACGTGGCTAAATGCCTTTTCTTCTACAATTCAGTTTATCATGCCTTTGTTGATACTTTGGATAGGTAGTTATCAAGTCATAAAAGGTTCTATTACTTTCGGGACAGTCTTAGCAACCGCCTCCATGGCTAGCATATACTTAATGCCTATCGTTTCAGTTAGTAGCGGTTATATGCAAATTATCTTCCTTAGTTCTATTTTACAACGTTTATATGATGTGCTCGCGCAAACACCCTCGGAAAAGAAAACTAAACCTTCAACCGGAAGCGACGTTATTAAGTTTGATAAAGTCTCGTTTTCTTATGGAAGGATGAGCGAACCAGTTCTTAAAAATATTAATCTGACAATTCGAGAAGGCCAAAAAGTAGTTATCGTCGGAGCCTCGGGATCAGGTAAAAGCACACTAGTAAAACTAATAACTGGATTATATCAACCCAGAGATGGTGAATTATATTTAAGCTCAGAGTCAATCGGCGCTGTTCTTCAAGAGTCGAAACTTTTTAACCGCAGTATTTTAGATAATATAACTATCGGTTTCAGTGATTATCATATGGAAGATGTAATGCACGCTGCGAAAATTGCTTGCATTCATCAAGAAATCAGTGCACTACCTATGAAATATCAGACTATAATTGCTGAAAATGGTAATAATCTATCAGGAGGGCAGCGCCAACGCATTATTCTCGCTCGAATAATATTCCGAAAACCTAAAGTTCTTATACTGGATGAAGCAACCAGCGCATTAAACGAGCAATTAGAGCGAAAAGTTTCGTATCATCTTAAGCGACACTTTCCCACGCAGATCATCATATCTCACCAAGAAACTTGGATCAATCAATCGGATTATCTATATAAAATGAAAGAAGGAACTTTACATCAAAAAAACGCTTATACTCAGTCGCAATTAAACAACCATTAATAACTCTGACGTTGTATAGTTCATAGAAAAATTTCCATACATGATTATAAAAAGACAGAACCTCCAAATCTGCTCATGCGATGGATGAGCTGACAAATATGTACATAGAGGGATTCTACCGTAAGTCTATTATAGCACAGTCATCGTCTATCGAAAATTTTAGGCCAAATAAATGTATCTCTTCATGCACCAAAGCCGGATACCGGCATCTTTCTCATTTCCTGAAGGGTACGATTCAAGAGCGGCGGAATGGAAGTATGACCGTGTAACGGAACAGCACCGGCATCTCACATCCCTGACGCGATTTTTTCAATATGGGCAGTGGAAAGAACAGAGTGTGCAGCGAAATCTGCAGACATCTATCTATCAACAAGTAAAACAGATATCCTCTTCCGAGGGTCCTTTGAGAGTATCTGTCATAAAACCAAGCCTTCGTAACAGGCTATGGAACCGACAGAAGGAGCTTCGTAGCCCATTGATCACAAACAAGGAAAACCTATATACGCTCATCAACGGGGAACGACGATGATGGGAGCCCGAGGCTTCTTTCTACCGTTTGCCATGACACCTTATGTGAAAGAAGAGTATTCGAAACTCGGTGTTGCTGAGCATCATATGGATCAAATACCGACCAGTATGCGAGACGTCTATGTCCTGACAGACAGCTGGTATGCTGCCACGTCCTTGATTCACAATGTGCTGCAACGCGGATGGCATTTCATTGGAGGTCTGAAAAGCAACCGTGTTCTGCTGAATGGCTGTATTCCTCAACCCGTCAGGGATTGGGCAAATCAATAGGAAGACCAATCATTTTGCATCGTCACCGTAGGAGACACTGCCTATCGCTTTCATCGCTATGACGGGACATTGAAAGGCGGACTTCAGGGAACGGTGCTTGCCTGCCGGCCTAATAATACAGCAGCCAGCGAATCATCGGTTCGTTTTTTCTTTTGCTCAGACACGAGCTTAATTGTAACTGCTAGATTAGGGCTAACAAGGAAAGGCACCGTTCCCTCCTGTTCTATATTTATCAAAAAGCCCAAAAGGGCGTGTCCCTGCAGTCTCTTGAAAAAGAGATGATGATTGCTTAAGGAGGTATGCAAGCTCCAAAGTAAAATATTCATTCTAATGGATATTCCTATTATCGATTATGCAGCTATAGAGCTCTTTATTTATATTTATGAAATTTTTACAAACTCATTTACACGTATTACTCAAGCTGAATTGCGTATGAGATAAGATAACTCGAGTAAAAAAGCAATTACGAGTGGGAATATGTATCTCACGCAATTTTAGTTTAATAATGAACGTGAATATCCAATATTCGCTAATTTAGTTAAAGCTTGAATCCGTGATAATAACTTTCGACATGCCCTTCAAAATCTTGATAAAATAGGGGTAAGATCCTATTCATCTTATTGGATGAATGCACCCGGAAGGTGAAAACATGAAACGTCGATTTGGTATCCAATGAACGGATGATTATATTATATCTGCCAGCGGACTTCTTTTGATAGGGGAACTCCTTCAATCCTTGAACTTACATAAACGTCTCCATTTCTTATCCATGCCCGGTTTAACATCATCCGCAGCCATTTCCCATGGCGATGTCGTATACAGCTATCTCGGCCTTCTCTCTCAAGGGAAAAATGATTTTGACTGGATGGAAGAATCCCGCTGTGATGTCTTTTTCCAACAATCCCTTGGTCTTCAAGGAGTCGCGTCTTCCCCGACACTGTGGCAGCGTTTCAATCAACTGGCTCAGCATCCGGAAACCCTCCCGTTGATATGGGAGGAAAACACCCGGCAACGGTCGTCTTCGCTTACTCCGACAGTTGTATCAACCGATACAACACAGAAGGCGGACGATCTGTCTCTTCTTCCTCTTGATGTAGACCATTCTCCGTTTGATAACAGCGGAACCAAAAAAGAAGGCGTTCGTTTCACGTATAAAAAGATCGAAGGTTATAATCCTGCTTTTGCTTACTTAGGGGAAGAAGGACACCTGGTCTATGCTCAGCTGCATGAAGGGAACGAACATGTGCAGAAAAGCATGCCGGAGGTTCTTTCTTCAACAGGCCTTGACTTCCGCCAAAGAAATTACTTCGGAACGACTTTGTGTCCGCATGGATGGAGGAAATGATGCCCAAGAAAATTTGGAGCTGTGTGACGACCATGGTGCTGACTTTATTATCAAACGGAACCCGCGCCTAGAATCACCGGAAGCATGGCTGGCTCATGCTGAACAACATGGAACAGCTTCAAATCCCCGAGAAGGAAAGACGATCGATACCGGCTGCATTTCGGTTTCCGGTGTCTGGAAGAGCGTCCAGTCTATCAAGTCTACCGTCTCGTGGTACGAACTATCATGAAAGACGGGCAGATCAACATGTTCCCGGACATAGAGTTCCAGGGTTTTTGGACATCCCTGGATCTGCCGGCCGAAACCATTATCCATCTCTACAAGCAGCACGGGACCTGCGAGCAATTTCACAGCGAACTGAAATCTGATATGGATGTAGAAAGGTTCCCCTCGGGAACGTTCGCAACGAATGCGCTTGTGCTGGCTCTTGGATCCCTGACCTATAATCTGCTTCGTTCCATTGGACAGGATGTATTAAGCGGTAATGATCTTCCTGAATCGAAAAGCGTTTTCCGCCAGCGGTTAAAGACGGTTATCCAGCACATGATTTGTTTGCATCACACGTGGTTCAGCATGCACGTGAACAACGTCTTTCCCTATTTCGCGGCTACCCCTGGAAAGCCTTTTTTGTCCGTTTATTCCATCGGTATGCCTCCGCATAAAAAGACAACGTGCCCTCTTTTGCTTCAGCCTGTCCTATCGATTAGCGAACCTATAGAAACCCTGTAGGTTTCTTTGTGTTGCTGCAAGAGCACCCTTTTCTAAAGAGAAGAAAACGAAGGCAGGAGTGGAAGGCGGCGACATTTGAAGGTTCATCGGCTAAAAGCGGTCACGTCCTATGACCAACGCCGATGCTGGAACCTCCTGTTCGTCGAAGCAGCAGCCGAAGATCCTATCAAACAAAGGCTCCCACGACGGGAGTCAGATCGGTGTTGGCACAGGACGTGCCGAACTTAACCGATCTTCCTCTACAGGATATAGCTGAGGCGCTGCCCGCGGCAAAGAAGACACGGTGAGCCCAGGCGAACCGATGTCGCTCTTGTACTCCGGAGTAAAAACGTCCGCCTGCAGTGGATGCCTATTTATCTTCAACGTATACCTGAAATAAAAAACGAATTGTAGATATAGAACGGAACCTCACTCAAACAATAACCCTCTTTATCACGGATTCAGGTAAAGGGGATCCTGTTTAATATTTCCTGATAACAGGTGCTGGGATGCTTACCATTTAATCTGTAGGTGCTGTTTATGTGAGTAAAAAAGTTTTGAATCATAATAATCGGGATAATACATGTTTCAGTTGAATTCCATAGAAGATGAATCTTATTACTTTAACATTCCATTTGTAACCTTTATAATAAAACATAGGAGAGAGAAAATAACGTCTCTGTCTACATAAAAGGATTGGTTGTCATGGAAAAGAACTCGATTCAGGCTGAAATTGCCAGTTACACGGGGAAACTGCTCCGCGACAATTTCGGCAAGGGACCTTCTTCGGTCTACGTTTCAATAAAACGTCCGTTTATCACCATTTATCTGAGGGATTTTCTAGCCCCGATGGAAAGGGTGTTAATCAATCAGAATAAAACTATGAAAGTGGAAGAAACAAGAGATCTTCTGATGCAGGAGCTGCTTCCCGATATTAAGGCTACGCTGAAAGTGAGCGGTGGGCTCGATATTAAAGAAATGTATTACGACTGGTCGCTTCATAATAAAACCGGGATGCTCGTCGGTGAAATGGTAAATGAAGACGGCGAAAATGACGTTCTTCTTGAGAATTACGAAAAGAAAGAAGCGGTTCATGAACAAATCGGGCAGGTAAGCATGCAGGCGGAGAAGTGTCCGGAAGCGGTTGATTCCTGTCTTTTAAATGACAAAACCCTTATTATCACCAGGGTCGGTATCCTTGTAAAAATTGAAAAGGAATTGATCCGCAGAGGTTTTGAAGAGCAGCTGAAGCTTTCCAAACGACAGTTGGAAAAAAGGCTGCTGCATGTCAGTGAATTTGAAAAAGTCCTGGGCAGCAAAGTCAATGATATCTTTGTCGACTGGGATTTCAATATAGATAAAAGCTATATTATCATTATTTTACAACCAAATCAGCCATACGGTGGAAATGAGTTGGACCAATAGAGCCAAACATAAGCCGAAGAGGAGACATGACTCCTTTTCGGCTTTTTTTAATTTTCAGGCGTTCATCAAACGTTTGTTTACATCGCAGCAGAAAGGATGGAATCATTTGAAGTATCTGATTGATCACAACACACAGTTAATCCATAAAACAGCCTATGCAGGAGACGTTTGCGGCTTTAATGAAACGCCGCTTGAACAACGGGAGGTTTCCCAGGACACGTATTATGTGGATACATTGATAAAAACGAAAAATTATGCTGTCTGTGAATACTGTTATCACAGCACTTCATTTGTATTGGAATAAATGAAAAAATTTCTGCATCGAAAATGCAGAAGTTTTTAATTAAATCTTTATTCTTATCCGTGTTTATGGATATAATATATTAAAAGGCATATTCTATTATGGAAATACATTCCATGATGCAAGGCAGAGAAAGGAGTTTTACGTTTGTCATTGGAAGAAAAGCAGAAACTGCGCGGCATTGTTCAGCATGCTATAGATAATCAGCAGTTTGACCGCGCGGAGCAGGCGGTACATCATTTACGGCAGTTATCTGCTCTTGAATCTTTTATTCAGGAAGCACCGGCTTCAGAGAATAATTCCCGTTCAAACGAGAAGAGGGAAGAAAATACTGGTGCGGTGGAAAGCACGGAGGAAAAAAAGATACCGGAGAAGTCTGCCGGCGAAGGTATTACCATCTATTACATACAGGATGAGAATCTGATAAAGTTCAGAAAATCCCCGCAGACCTATTCTGTTGATATGGAGTTTTTGAAAGTATTTCTGGACAAACTGGAAGAGTGGAGAGAGAGGGAACCATTCAGTTCAAAAGACTTTTTCGATCAATATGCAGAAACTTTGAAAGCATATGCCACGTACCAAACATCCACACTGCGCCAGTTTGTAACACTCCTCTTCCGTGCAGCCTTTCACCTTGGAATACTTGAAAAACCCGCTTCTTCGCAGCGAAGCAGATACATCACTTCTTCGACGGTCGGCAGGGACGACATCATAGAGAGAGTTGTGAACGAAAAAACTATCGAATTATAACTCGTTATGAATGTAGAGCCTGGCTTCACACCAGGCTCTTTTTGAAAAATATGTTGATTTCCCGCCGAAAATCAACATATTTCCCGGGAAATATTCGATATTTGACTGTATTCTACATGAAAATGTTCTGGTTTATCTGAAAAAATAATCTCCCCATTCTTGAAAAAGGTTTTGAGGAAGAGAAAGAAGGGTATCTGTGTATCGGTAAAGTCGACGGTTACATTTTCCTTCAAACAATAAAAGATGATATACGCCTGTTAAATACATTTACTTTAGGTCTGATTGCGGATATAATGTCAATTGTTGGAATCATATGAAAAATGAATGATACCGTTCTGAAAGTTCATGTAAAGAAGGGAATACGAGTCATGCTTCATCATTTAATCACTTCCAAAACAAGACTTCGTCTGCTGCTGAAATTTTTTCTGAATCCAGGCACGGAAGGATATCTCCGTAGTATAACCAGAGAGTTCGGAGATTCGACAAATGCTGTCCGGGTGGAGCTGAACCGCTTTGTGGGTCAGAATATGCTTACTTACCGGATGGAAAAAAATCTGAAAATATACCGGGCGAATCGCGGACATGAGGCATATGATGATATATGTGAACTGGTGCAGCGTTATATGAACTGGTGTGAGCTGGCGCGAACCCTTCATTCGTCTGATGCAGCCAATGTATTCGTCAAGGAAGAAGCCACGGACTCCCACCTTTTTCACTATGTTGTGGAAGATGAACAAGCCGGTATTCAGGACGATCAAGTGATATATACAAATTCAGGCGTGATCCGGGTACACAGAAGAACGACCGAAGAAATATTGGAAATGTCCGAAACGGTGAAGCCTTTTTTTTATATAGGACGTGTGGAAAGCAAAAACAGCTGCGCAGCGGTCGAAAAATAATCCGGACATTGGAAACTGTCTTCTTTTTGTACAGAAAGAAGTTTATATATGGCACGCTCCCGATGGTCATAAAAGACTGCCGGGAGCTTTTTTTGAATCCGAACGTTCCCCGCTGGGCGGTTGGTGCATAGGATAGAACCGAACGGCAAGTTGAACAGGAGGGAACATGATGTATTATTATCCGTACGTGCCGCCTGTTATGGCACCTGTGTCTTACTCCATGCCCCGTACTTTTTCCGCGGAAGCCAGACAGCAGACTGTTCAGGGGCAGGCGACATGGACGCAGGGAGGCCCTGTAACAAAATGCGGTATGCCCTGGTCGGCCTATCAGTACATGACAGCGGCTGTAGGAGAATCTTCTCCTTACTCATGCGGGCAGAATCTGAAAATCAGATATCCCGTTACTGGAAGAGAGATGATTGTTACGATTGTCGATCAGGTTGCTGGTTACCCGCCGAACCGCCTCAACCTGCAGAAAAGAGTGTTTGAAGCACTTGGCGCCGATCCTGCAGCAGGGGTTATCCCCATTGAAATCACGCCTTCACCGGAACTCGAAGAGGAAAGATGGGGAAGATATCTGCTGGAAATAACACAGAATGCCTATCCCAATTACAACGTGACGAACTATCAGGCGCTTGGGACATCCGAGGTAAATGAAAATCAAACGCGGGCTTCTTATGAATTCACCCTGCAATCGCCGCAGGAGACGAGAAAAATACAGGCCTCCGTCACCTATAATCCCGAAACCGACCGCGTTGTTTCATTTGATATTCAGGAAATGTAAAATATCAGGGGAGCTGTATCAAAAGGTACAGTTCCTTTTTTTGAAAAGTAAATGCAGCAATGGTAAGGATACGTCTGCAGTGCAGCTTCAATATGTCAGAGGCAAGCTTTTGCCTGTCATCCATCAAGCCGTGGTTAGACATTCCAATCACTGGGTTGTAAGTGGACACTACACTGCTGAGTTTAGGAATTGGTGTCCGCTGACAGCAATCAATGGACACTATCTTGCGGGTTACATGGGCTTAGTGTCCACTAACACTACCTCCGTGGACACTACGTATGCTGCCCGGCGATATAGTGTCAACGGAGCCTATGCGCCCAGGAAAAGCTGCAGCGCAAATTTATTTCTTTTCGTAGACTTTTGATACAACTTCTTTCTATCCCCAATCATTAAATCAATAATTCCGATAAGAAAACTTATATTTATTGCCGGCTCGATATGGTTGCTATATAATGATAGTAGAGGATGATACATAAGGAAGGTTTCATATGACGATAGAAATCGCGGTCGTATTAATTGGAATAACCGGCATGCTGTCCGGGCTCTTTTTGGAAATAGCCCGGCCTGATCTGCTCGTATTTTTTACGCTGTTCGTCTTTTTGATGCTTGGATTTGTGACACCGGACGAAGCGCTCGCCGGTTTTTCCAATCAGGGCATGATGACGGTGGCCCTTCTCTTTGTTGTGGCTGGGGTTTTTGAAAAAAGCGGCCTGATTGAAAGGCTGATGTCTTCTTTTCTGGCAGATACGAAAACAGAACGCGGCGCGATGGGGAAACTGCTTTTCCCCGTATCGGCGTTTTCCGCCTTTTTCAACAACACACCCATTGTTGCAACGTTAACTCCGGTCGTCCGCCGCTGGACATCAAGACGCGATATTTCTCCTTCCAAGTACCTGCTACCGCTTTCTTATGCTTCTATACTGGGTGGTACGGTCACATTAATCGGTACGTCTACCAATCTTGTGGTTCACGGCCTGTTGATCGATGCGGGAGAAAAAGGGTTTTCCTTTTTTCAGCTTGCCTGGGTCGGTGTACCGATCACCATCGCCGGCCTGTGTTACCTGCTCTTGTTCGGCAGAAAGCTGCTTCCGGATCACCGCAGTATGATTCAACGTGTCAATGAAAGCACGAAAGATTATTTAAGTGAGATGAAAGTGACTCCGGAATTCCAGTATTCCGGCCGGACCGTGGAAGAAGCACAGCTTCGGAACTTGAAAGGCGTTTATCTTATTGAGATTATCCGCGGAAAGGAACGGATATCTCCGGTGAGCAGCCAGACAGTCATTCAGACGGGGGACCGGCTGATTTTTACCGGTATGATTTCAACGATTGCCGAACTCCAGAAGCGAAAAGGGCTGATCGTCAATACGGGAACCGACCTTTCGCTTGAAAACATAAAAAATGGGGACAGACGTCTCGTGGAAGCTGTTGTTTCCCATCAGTCACCTTTGACACAGCAGTCGATCAAACAGGGCCGTTTCCGCCAAACGTATGATGCGGCGGTGGTGGCGGTGCACCGTAACGACGAGCGGGTGGAAGGGAAAATCGGTGATATTGTGCCAAAGGCGGGAGATCTGCTGCTGCTTGTGAGCGGACCGGAGTTTCATAATCGGATGCGGGAGAGAAAGGATCTCTATATTACGACCCCGCTTGAGAAGCAAAAGTTTTATGAAGATGAATCTCAGGGCTGGATGACGCTGATTATGCTCATGGCACTGATCAGCTGTGTTATGATTGGATGGTTGACCATCTTTAAAGCGATGGTCATTATGGTCGGCGCGTTATTCGTTCTTAGAATCACGTCACCATCTGAAGCAAAAGAAGCCGTTCAGTTCCAGGTGCTGCTCTTGATCGCCAGTGCTCTTGGCATCGGAAATGTGATTACAGAAACAGGTACGGCGGAATGGGCGGCGGACCTTCTGATCCATGCGCTGCAGCCGTTTGGTATTCTGGCTGTTCTCATCAGTATATATTTCATGACGAATATTTTCACTGAGCTGATTACCAATAATGCCGCAGCAGTCATTATGTTCCCGATTGCCTATGAAATCAGCGGCGAAATCGGTATGGAGCCGGTGGGTATGGCTGTTCTTACGGCGGTGGCGGCCTCTGCCAGTTTTCTATCGCCGATCGGGTATCAGACCAACCTCATCGTATTCGGTCCGGGTGGTTATTCCTTTGCTGATTATGCGCGTGTCGGCTTTCCACTGACGCTCCTATGCATGATCATAACGGTCAGCGTCGTGTATACAATGTACACATGAAAAGGTTTCACATAAAAACTTGGTGTTTTGTGTGGAATCTTGTATCATAGTAGTAAAAGGATGTTTGCATGCATGATTGGGGTCCGCATACGCCGAGAGCGGCATGAACAGGCATTAACTATTGCAGAACTTGCAGAAAAATCAGGGATGATGGAACATACGCTGAGGGATATAGAAGAAGGAGAGCGGCACTCCCCAACGCGTTCTGAAATGGAGAGCGTCGCAGCAGCGCTCCAGGTACCGGTATCTTCGATTGATCCAGTGCAGGAAGATCTCGAAGCAGAGTGGCTCGAGCTGGTGAAGACCGCGATGAATTCAGATATAACAAAAGAGGAATTCAGACAGTTTATTCTGAATGAAAAAAAGAAACGGCAGAGAAAAGAAAAATAACAAAAAGAGCCGGCGGCTGAAGCTGGCTTTTTTCATAGGGTGGTGGATCCATTACACGATGAAACGCATCAGCGATGAAAGCATCAGACAGGCTTTGACGCAGACGACGCGGCAGTATCTGGCAGGTGATTTGAAAAAACCCCAGACGGTGCCGCATTTTCAGGAAGGTACAGTCGAGGTTGGAATAACGTCTTATGACACCCCGGAATCCGAGGCTCCGCACTACCATACCCAAGCTGTGGAGTACATGTACCTGATGCACGGAATGACACAGTACATAGATTTGAAAACAGATGAGGAATACACCTTTTATGCGGGAGACTTTTTCCAGATTACGCCGGGTACTGTGTATGCCCAGCGTTCCAGGCCGGGAACCGAACTGCTTTTTATTAAAACACCACCCGGCAATGATAAAGTCGAGGTGGAAGAGCCGGACGCGGTATTCACGTGGAGGCAGGCTTCTGTTGAAACGACACGCACCGATTACTTCAATGACCCTGAAGCGCCGCATCCAAACTCCGTCAAACCCGCCGCAGCTGCGGCAATCGTCAATGAAAAGGAGGAAATCCTGCTTGTGAAACGCCGCGATAATGAAAAATGGGCGATGCCGGGCGGTACGATGGAAGAAGGAGAGGACCTTGCGGCTTGTGTGAAGCGGGAAGTCAGGGAGGAAACCGGATTTGAGATCGAAGTGACCGGCTTCATCGGCACGTACACCGACCCGGGAACTGTCATTGCTTACTCCGACGGTGAAGTACGGCGGGAGTTTTTGATATTATACGAAGCCCGTATCACAGGGGGGCAGGTGCAGCTGGACGCAGAATCCAGCGATTATGTATGGGTGTCTCTTTTTGATGCAGCCACGCTTCCGATGACGGTTTCGCAGAAACAACGGGTGGAAGATGTGAAGTCGTTCCGGCAGCACGGCATCCCTGCGTTCCACTAGGTAGCTGTATCATGGATAAAATTCCGGACGCCGGCTCTCGAAAATCGGCACCCGGCTCCGGATTTCGGAGACTTGATCCGGTTGGATGGTACGGTGGACTGACTGTTCATGATACCGGTGTCCTTCCCCCAGCACATGTCCCCATGGATTGATAATCATCGACGTTCCGGCAAAATCAGTGCCGTTATAACTGCCGGTGCGGTTGCATGAAACAATGTAACATTGATTCTCGATGGCTCTGGCGATCTGCAGATGATACCAGTGATCTCTTCTGGCATCCGGCCATTCCGCAACAACAAATATAACCTGTGCCCCCTGTAGAGCAAGATCACGTAAAAGCTCTGGAAAGCGAAGATCATAACAAATGATAACGCCCATTTTGATGCCGTCCAGCTCAAAAATCCTACACTTATGACGCCCGCCGGTTAAATAAGCCGGTTCATCCAGCATCGGTACCAGGTGAAGTTTGTCGTACTGATAAATAAGTTCTCCATGGTTGTTGATGACAAGGGCCCGGTTGAATATGTCCCCGTTTTCCTTCCAGGCGATGGAACCGCCGATAAGGTGTATGTGGTGAGTGGCAGCAAGCTTCTGCAGAAAAGGAATCGTTTCACTTCCCGGCTGATCTGCGGTAAAGGGAAGGTCCGGCAGGGTATAAGCGGTCGTCCACATTTCAGGAAGAACGATGACATCCGGCCTTGTACTATCTGCCTCCTGCCGCACCGCCTCTGCCACATTGGCACGGTTAGCTGCCGGATCACCCGGCACTATATCCATTTGAAGGGAAGAAACAAGCATATGGCAACCTCCGAATTTCACTTATATTCGTATCATTATATGCGGAAACAATCAGTTCGCCCGCAATCGACAAAAAATCGCTCGTTTTCGACATGTTTCCGCTCGTAATCTTATGCATTCCGCCCGAATTGTGAAGACGGATTTTTTATAATGGAAAGTTTTCATTCAGGTAATAGTTTTGAATAAACGATAAAACGTTTCTCCGGGGAGTGTTAATTTATCTTTATTGTACACGGAATAAAAGAAACGCCGGAGACGAATGCCGTTAATGGGAATTTCCCGCAGTGTGCCTAGTTCGAACTCTTTTTGGATGGCATTCTTTGAAATAACCAAAAAGAGTCTGGAACAAAAGAGAATAAAAGTGGTAAAAGACAGAACATTTAAAATCCCAGATTAAGAAATACTCATATGGCGTAGTCAAAACACGAGACTCCTACGGAATGAGGTGCTCCCTTGTCATTAGAAACTAATATTTGTTAATTTGCATTAATATCATCCTTTAAGGAAGCGTCGGGATCAGGCTGCTGGAGCCGGTTCCGAACCGCATAATACGTGCTCCGCTTCAGGCCGGCAGCCTTTAAAAGAAGAGGCAGCGAAGGCTAAGGAAATTCCTTCTTTAGTTCGTCGACCGCCCGCGTTCGGTCTTCGTTTGTTGGACTTTTTTTGTTGAACGAAGGCGTGTAACTTTTTTAAGTAGGCATTCTCCAGCTCCAGCCGCTCGTTTTCCTCCTGCAGTTCTTCCCGGCTTCGGTTGTCCGGTTTTTTCGTCATATCGGCATATTCTTTCTCCGGCTGGAGAAAAGCCTCGCTATCCTCGTGAAACAGCACATTCTCCCCTTTGCGGTCTGTGTGCTGACTAACCAGATTAAATATAACGGCTGTCCGGAAATACGAGGTTTTCGTCCGCCATCGGTATTGTACTACATCCATTTTAAAAGATGAGCTGTAGGAATAACAATGATCCCACGGGGCTAATGCCGGGCGTCCATGTTCCTGATACAGCGCCACCCACATACGAATGGAACGCTTGTCGGCGCCGAACTTATCGGCAACATCCTGATAGGAAAAGCCGCCGGAAAGATAGCCTTGAACAGCCCGATACTTCTGATCTTCCGTAAACCGTGCTTCCATGATGAGACCTTCTCTGGCATATAGTGTCCAATAAAATAGGGGCAGTCCATTATCCAATGATCCCTTTTTCCGGGAATGAACCACGTCAGCAGACCATTAGGGGGAAGGCGACATGGACGGATAGAGGTCCGGTTGACAAAATGCAGCATGTCTTGGTCTGATTATCAATATATGACCGCAGCTGTGGGAGAATCATCAGGTAGAACCTTAAGATCAGATATCCCGCCAGCGGAAGGGAAATGATCGTAACTGTTGTAGATGAGGTGCGGGGTATCCTTCGAACCGCCTGAATCTTCAAAGAAGAGTGTTTGAAGTACTGGGAGCGGGTCCAGTAATGGGGGTTATTCCTATTGATATCACCCCGTCTCCGGAACTCGAATAGGAGCGTGGGGGAAGTATCTGCTGGAAATCACCCAGAATGCTTATCCTAACTACAACGTTACTGATTACTAGTCATTGGAAACTACGCAGTAGAATCAGAACTAAACACGAAAAACATATGAATTCACCCTGCAATCTCCTCAGGAGACCAGAAAAATAAGAGCCGGAGTCACCTTCAATCCGGATACCGACCGCGTTGTGTCATTTGATATTCAGGAAATGTAAAATGAATCAATGGGGCATGATGACAATATCATCCTAAATTACAAATATGTCCGAACATCTTCATGGCAGAATGAAAAAGTGCCGAAGTGTTCGGACATTTTTTTGTTTATCCCGGTGACATCGAAAAAAACACAACTTTTTGCGGTAGGGATTTCTGTTGAGTAATAAAAAAGTTGTTTAAAAATCTATGTGCTTACGAGAAAGATATGGTACTGTTTAAGCAATAATTATTCTAGAATAGGGCCATTTAACGGAATAAATTACTACTCTAATGGCGCGACTTTAAAAAAGTGACCGACTGACCTCATCTCAGTGCAACAAAAAAACACTTTACATATAAGGTGTTAAAAGTTGTATTCCTTATTAAGAAGCCTCTTCTGGTGGTACGATTTCGAATTCACCTTCTACATACTCTTGCTCCGCATAATGGCCTCCCCATTGACAGAGCTCCTGCAAGATAGGTTTAAGAGATTCTCCAAGCTCAGTGGGTGAATATTCAACCTTCGGTGGTACTTGATTATACATCTTTCTGCTCACAAGTCCACTGGCTTCAAGCTCTTTAAGTGTTTGAATCAGCATTTTCTGAGTTATATTTGGGATAATGCGCTTTAATTCACTCGTTCTCTTTGGTCCATTCATTAAAAAGTATAATACAAGGCCTTTCCATTTTCCGCCAATAACTTCCATTGTCACTTCAAAACCGCAACTAAATTTTTTCATGTATAAACCCCTTCATTCCACATTTATTACTTTTTAGGTACTATATCACAAAAAAGTGGGTACTTCCAATAATATGGTTACTGATTTATTCTATATCTTGTTAGATGTTTTTCAAGTACTTAAAGGTACTAGACATAAAACAAAATTAACTCTAAAGGAGTGTTAAGTATGGGTAAATTTGAAGGTAATATAGCGCTTGTAACGGGCGGAACAAGTGGGATTGGTCTTGCTACAGCACAAAAGTTTGTAAACGAAGGTGCATATGTTTATATCACAGGACGGAGACAAAACGAACTTGATAAAGCTGTTAACCAAATTGGCAAGAACGTAACCGGTGTTCAAGGGGATATTTCTAAGCTTGAAGACTTAGACAAACTATATGACATTATAAATCAGGAAAAAGGTAAGTTGGACATTCTTTTTGCTAATGCAGGCGTTGGCAGCTTCCTTTCATTAGGTGAAATTACTGAAAAGCAGGTTGATAGAACGTTCGACATTAACGTTAAAGGAACGATCTTTACTGTTCAAAGAGCGTTATCACTATTCCCGAACAAAGTAGGTTCTATTATTGTAACGGGCTCTACTGCTGGATCAATTGGCAACCCAGCGTTTAGTGTATATGGAGCATCTAAAGCAGCACTAAGAGCACTAGTTCGTGACTGGATTCTTGACCTAAAAGGAACTGGAATCCGCGTAAATGTGGTTAGCCCAGGAGTTATTCATACACCTGCCTACAATGAGCTTTTTGGTGATGCACTTGAAGGAGTACTTGAAGATACAAGAAATACTGTTCCAGCTGGGAAAGTTGGGACACCTGAAGAAGTAGCAAACGTTGTATCTTTCCTTGCTTCAGACGAAAGCAGCTACTTGACGGGTGGTGAATTTTTTGTAGATGGCGGGCAAGCACAGGTTTAATTTAACAGCCATCTTTAATCTCGCAAATGGTTGAGATCTTGAGAGGTTTATCAATTATGCGGTAGTTATTATTAAGTTAACAGGCACGATTATTGAAGAACAGTAAATAACTTTTTATCACAAATTTTGTGTGTAATGGTTGCGCGAATATGAAAAGTAAACAACTTTTTTTGAAACAGCCGCATTTTTCAATGGAAGAATGCGGCTTCAAGCTATAAAAAATAAACATCTCTATTTTTATTGAACAATTTCTATTTCAATATGAAGAAAATTTTCATCATTGGTCTTGATTACTATCCCATATATTTATTCAAGTTTTTAGATATTGTACAATAATAATAATTCCGAATTTGAAAGGGGCAGAAGTCATGACAGAATTAAATGTTAACGCTATGACAGGTCTACTCACCCGTATTGAATATCTCCTGCCAAAATTAAAGGGTGCCGAAAAAAAACTTGCTGATTTCATCACACATCATCATGAAAAAATTATTCATCAATCCATAACGGAGTTAGCAGAGCGTAGTAATACCAGTGAGTCAACGGTAGTTCGATTCTGCAAAAAACTTGGATATAAGGGATTTCAGGATTTGAAAATAAACCTTGCACGAGAAATCATAAAACCTGAACAACATATTCATGAGGTTATTGAACCTGAAGATGATGTTGTAACGATAAAAAAGAAAATATTTCAGTCAAATATCCAGGCATTGTACGATTCAATGGAAATATGCTCAGATGAAGAGCTGGAAAGAGCGATTGAAGCGGTAGCCTTTTCAAAAAATGTAGAGTTCTACGGAGTAGGGGGTTCTGGGAACGTTGCGGTAGATGCCCAGCACAAATTTTTAAAGGTAGGTATTAAATGCTATGCTTATACAGATGTCGCCTTACAATCGATGTCTGCAAGTGTGCTCACGCCGGATGATGCGGTCATCGGAATATCTCATACCGGAAGTCACACAGATACGCTGCATGCACTGAAATTGGCTAAAGAGCAGGGAGCCGTAACGATAAGCATTACCAACTTTTCGAAGTCACCTATTACAAAAATCGCTGATATCAATTTATATACAACGTCAAAAGAAACAATGTTCAGAACCGATGCAACGGCCTCGCGAATTGCTCAGTTAACCATTGTAGATACGCTATTTACAGGGGTAGCTAATCGTAATTATGAAGATGCTTACACAAATATCCAAAAAACAAGAGATTCAACTTCAAATAAACGTCTATAAGTTTTTTGAAAAAAATCTTTGCTTTTTTAAAAAACATATTGAAGAAAATTACCACCATGTTATACACTATATCTAAGAAATAATTCTTCTCGTCCTCTGAATTATGAAAGCGTTATAATTCAGAGGATGAAATTCTTAAGTGGAGGGATAGTATGAAATGGAAATTCTCATTATTAGGATTGTCTCTTGCAGTGTTCCTCAGTGGATGTGGTGGCGGAGGAGAAAATGAAAACACTTCCGGAAATGCTGAAGGCTCTCAGACAGGGGGAGGCAGTGCTGAAGGAACAGAAGACACAGGTGAAGAAGGTAACAATAACCAGGAAACAGTATCCATTAATTTTGCTACTCCTGATCCTGAAAACGCTTCAATAACAGTGGCTGCAAATGAGTTTGCGGATCGTGTAGAAGAAAAAAGTGATGGCAGTATAGAAGTGGAAGTGCACGGGGATGGAAGTTTATACGGCGGGGATCCATCTGCTGCGATTAATCAGCTCGGAGAAGGTTCTCTTGATATGCTGGCTTTATCATCTACCGTGTATGCAAATTCAGAATCTAAATTTAATGCAATAAGCATCCCTTACTTGTATGACGATAAAGATCAATATATAGATTTACTAAATGATGATTTAGGTCAACAATTATTAGAAAATATCAAAGATTCAGGCATTAATGGATTAAACTATTGGCCGCGTAATTTCAGGCAGATTACAAATTCCGTTAATCCCATTAACGAGCCGTCTGATTTAGAGGGGTTGAAACTCAGAGTACCAAACAATCCGTTGTGGGTGGATTTTTTTGAAGCAGCTGGGGCAAACCCTACACCAATGGATTTTGGTGAGGTCTACAATGCATTGCAACTGGGTACCATAGACGGCCAGGAAAATCCAGTGGAAATACCGGTCAATGCTAACTTTTATGAAGTCCAGGATTACATCAGCATGACAAATCACATGGCAGATGCGTGGGTAGTAGGGATAAACAGTGAAGTATTTAATGAAATCTCTTCGGAACAGCAGGACATTATTCAAAATACAGCCGATGAAATGCAGCAATGGCTTCGAGAATATGATACCGATCAAACAGAAGAGATGATCCAGACCTTAAAAGACCAAGGAATGGAAGTCAATGAAGTCTCAGATGAAAATCAGCAGAAATTTGTTGAAATTTCCCAGAGCCAATATTCTTCGTTCCGTGACGTAGTGGGTGATGATGAGTATTTTAACAAAGTATTAGAATTTGTTGGAAAAGCACAATAATAATTTACGACAGGATGGTTGAATTGGTTTTTCTACCATCCTGGCATCATAAAAGGGGAGTCGGACATGAGCAGTCCTGAGGCTAATGCAGGAAAAAAGCCAGCTAAACTTTATACGGCAGTGAAGGTTGTTAATAAGATAACTGATTTCACAGCTGGTGCATTAACTGTTGTACTACTTATTGTGGTATTGACACAGGTTATAGGCCGATTATTGGAACAGTCTCCCCCATGGACTGTAGAACTGACAAGGTATGTATTCATCTGGATGATCTTTCTCGGTGTATCATTAGGTTTCAGAAAAGATGAATCACCTAGAATCACCTTTTTTGTAAACCTTTTTCCTCAAAAAACCCAAAAAGTAATAATGATGGTAACGTTAATTGTCACATACGGGTTTTTCGTGTTTTTGTTTTTTACCGGTTTAAGCCTAATGGGACAGCAGATGGACGAGATAAGTCCAGTCCTTCGAGTGAGTATTGCCTGGGTGGGGTTATGTATGCCGGTATCCGCATGTCTCAGCATTTTCAATCTTACGCAATTCCTATTCTCCCCACATAACGAAGAACAGAAGGGGGAGAAATAGCATGTCTATATTTTTAATTGTTTTGTTTTTCCTTTTCATGATGATAGGACTTCCCGTGGCTGTTTCATTAGGAGTATCAAGTATTGTTACCATATTTGCCTTTTCCGATATACCTTTAAATATCGTAGCTCAATCTATGTTTAGTTCTATGAACAGCTTTATTATGGTAGCTGTCCCGCTTTTTATTCTGACAGGAATCATAATGGATGAAGGGAATGTTGCAAAAGAAATCTTCAATTTTTCGAAAAGTGTTGTAGGTTGGCTGTCCGGTGGTCTGGGGCACGTAAATATATTTGCAAGTTTAATTTTTGCAGGAATGGCAGGGTCTTCAGTCGCTGACGTAGCCAGTACCGGTAGAATCAGTATTAATGCCATGCATCAAAACGGATATTCGAAACAATATGCGACGGCAGTTACGTTGGTGTCATCCATGCTGGCTACGGTAATACCGCCAAGTATCTTAATGGTAATTGCCGCTTCCACTGCAGGAGTTTCTATTGGTCAGGCTTTATTTGCCGGTTTGATTCCAGGTTTAATTATTGCCTTGATCATGATGGTCATAAACTATATCTATTGTAAGAAGAAGAATATAGGGGATAAAACAACATTCAGTCCCAAGTATATAGTGAAAAGTTTTCTTCATGCCTTTCCGGCACTTCTTGCTCCCGTTATTTTGTTGGGAGGTATTCTGAGCGGTTATTTTACAGCGACGGAAGCAGCAGCTATAGCTGCACTATATACTCTTATCATTGCGGTTGTAGTGTATAGAGGTGTGACGATCAGAGAATTACCAGGGATTTTTTTCCGAACAGCCAAATTAACGGGGACGATATTGTTCATTGCTGTGACTGCACAAGTCGCCAGTTGGGTATTTGAATTCGACGGGCTTCCTGGTCAAATAGCAGCTTATGTAAGCAGTGTTAGTGATAACCCAACTATTATTTTATTTTTACTGTTTATCTTCCTGTTGATAGTCGGCATGTTCATGGACGCTACCGCTGCAATATTTGTGTTAACTCCGATTTTACTTCCTACAATAAATGCTGTCGGAATCGATCCTTTGTTTTTTGTAGTGTTTATGGTGATGGTACTTTCCTTTGGTCTGATTACACCACCCGTCGGGGTATGTTTATATGCGGCATCGCATATTACGGGATTATCCATCGAAGAGATTTCAAAAAGTACAGTGCCATGGATGCTCATTGCAATTCTGATGCTTATGATTTTTATCATCTTCCCTGATTTGATTACTGAACCCACCAGTTGGCTTAACTTATAAACAGATAGGAGTGGAAGAAAATGAAGGCAGCAGTATTTAAAGGCCCTGAAAATATGGAAACCAAAGAGGTGGAAAGACCGGAAATAGGGGAGGGGGAGATATTATTAAAGGTTTTCAACAGTGCAATCTGCGGCACGGATGTAAGAATATACACTGGAAAAAAAACCAAGGATGTGAGGACTCCATCCATCATTGGCCACGAAACCGTTGGAGAAATTGTCGATATAGGAACAAACGTAGTTAATTACAAGGTTGGCGAAAGAGTGGGTATTATCCCCATTATTTACTGCCAACATTGTGATGCATGCCTAAATGGATTAGAAAATGCCTGCGAAAACCGACAGGCTATAGGATACGAGTTTGATGGTGGTTTTGCCGAATATGTCAAGATTCCAAAAAAGGCAGTTGAAAAAGGGAATCTATTAAAAATTCCGGATCATGTAACTTATTCGCAGGCGGTCATCACAGAGCCATTGGCTTGTTGTATTAATGGTTTGAGGAAAAGTAATGTCCAATTAAATGATACAGTATTAGTCATTGGAGCAGGTCCGATTGGGTTGATGCATGTTCAATTGTCTAAAATTGCTGGAGCAGGAAAAGTTTATGTCAGCGAAATCGTAGATCATCGTAGAGAAAAAGCGCTTCAAGCCGGGGCAGACGAAGTTATTAATCCTGAACAGGAATCACTTCAGGATAAAGTAAAAGAATTTACCGAAGGAAAGGGTGCAGATGTCTGTGTCATGGCAATTGGTGTAGGTGCATTAGTGAACGAGTGTGCCGGTGTTTTAAAGAAATGCGGCACCCTGAATCTATTTGCCGGATTTTCGAAAGGGGAATGGAGCCAGGTTGATCCTAATCTCATCCATTATAACGAACTGCATGTTGTAGGTACAACTGCATCAACGAGAGCAGACAATAGAAACGCCCTGTCATTAATCGCCAATAACAAGGTAGACACGGAAGTACTAACCACGTCGGGATATTCCTTAAATACGATTGAAGAAGCGATTACTGATGTTATGTATGGCACAGGAATGAAATCGGTTTTAACTATTAACGAATAGAAAGGAAGAGGATACAATGACCGTATTAGGAAAAGAAATTAGAATGAAGAGACTTTTGAACAATGAAACAGGGAAGCTTCTGGGTGTAGCGGTTGACCAGGCAGTTGCGCGGGGTGTATTCGAACAACTTATGCCGATCGAGCGAAAAGTGAACGAAATCGCAGCTGGAGGTCCCGATTCCATTACGATGCATAAAGGATTAGCCGAAACCTGCTTTAAAGAACATGCTGATCAGACGTCTTTTATATTAAAATGCTCAACTTTCAGTCCGTGGCAGCCGAACTTTGACACATGGGTGACAGACGTAGAAGAAGCGGCCCAACTTGGTGCAGATGCTGTTTCGATGGGGTGCATTGTTGGAGGTGATGACCAACCGGAGCAATTAAGAAATCTTGGACTTATATCGGGACAGGCATTTAAGTATGGGCTACCAATGATTGCACATATATATCCGAGAGGTAACCAGATACCGAAAGAAGAACAAGGGGACTGGAAACATGTTGCTTACGCAGTACGAACCGGCGCTGAATTGGGTGTTGATATTGTAAAAACAAAATATACAGGTGATCCAGAGTCATTCGCAAAAGTAGTTGCGTCGTCTCCCGCAAAAGTTGTAGTAGCCGGAGGTAATATTGGAGAAGAAGCTCGGGACTATTTTCAAATGGCAAGAGATGTCATCGATGCCGGTGGGATAGGTATAACGTTTGGACGTTTTGTATGGAATACAGAGGATCCAACTTCAATTGTAAAGGCCTTAAAATTTGTGATTCACGGAAATGCCTCGGTTAACGAAGCGGTGGAGTATTATGAGGAACTGACTAAAGTAAATCGATAAAGAGGAGTTGCCGGAATATGTCTCATGTCGTAGGAGTGGATATAGGAACCAGCGGGATAAAAATTGGTACGGTGGATGATTCGGGTTCATTTGTACTGCATAAGCATCAACCTTATATCCTGCATTATGAAAATGGTAAAGTAGAAATCAATGCAGAATATCTATGGGGTCTTGTGCAGGACTTATTAGTGGAAACGGCAGAAGAGATTCAACGACACGGTGGAAAACTGGAGAGCATTGCGCTCTCCTCTTTCTGTCATGCTTCTGTCTTTTTAGACAGCCGGGGATGTCCATTGCGGAATGGGATTATGTATATGGATAAACGCGGAGAAAATGAAGCAGAAGAACTAAAATCAAAACTATCGTACAGGGATGAGAATCAAATAAAAAACCGGATAGATCCGGGAATGACTTCTGTCGTCAATCTTATGTGGGTCAAGCAGCACGAGCCTGATATTTTCGGGAATACGTACTATTGGGGACATATATCATCTTATATTCTATTTCGTTTGACTGGAACATTTGTTATGGATTGGACACAGGCTTCATTCACAGGGATTTTTTCTATTTCCGATTACTGTTGGTCGGAATCTATTCTTAAAAAAGCAGACCTTGATAAAGAAATCCTGCCTTCCATTGTGAATCCTCGTGAACAAATCGGGGTGGTGGAAGACGTCGATACTGCATTAGATGGAACGACTGTTATCGCAGGTGGTGCTGATACTGCCTGTGCCTCTTTGGCTATTGGCCTTAAACCAAATGAAATGTTTGAATCTGCCGGGACATCTAATGTACTTACCGTATGTACAACGGATACAGCTGAATTAGATACACGTTTATTAAATCGCTGTCATGTTTTGGAGAATCAATGGCTTTCACACGGTCCGATGTCTACCCCCGGAGCAAGTATTGACTGGTTTTACAAGGAGTTCTTAGATGATGTAGGGGATAAGGATAAAAAGGACATATTGAATGATTACGCTAAAGGTTCGTCCCCGGGAGCAAACGGCGTATATTTCTTACCTTATATGCATGGGGAACGTGCTCCGGTATGGGATCCCTATGCCCAAGGTGTATTTTTCGGTCTGGATTTAACAACTACTAAAGCAGATATGCTTCAGGCGGTTTATGAAGGATGTGCTTTTGGATTGAAACAAATCTACGAAATCATTCGAGAAAAATATACCGTGAAAAATATTTCCTCTTTTTCAGCGATTGGGGGAGGTGCCAAAAATACACACTGGGGTCAGATCAAAGCTGATGTACTTTATGCTGATATTTCTGTAAAAGAAATTTCTGAAGCCGCCGCATATGGAGCTTGTTTAATTGCTTCCAGGGGGGCAGGTTTAATTACCTCGTTTGAAGAAAAACAAATAAGGGGAAATTGTTTTCATTTATTTGAACCTTCAGCAATAAATAAAACATTATATGAAGATGAATATGCTTTTTTCGTAGAGCTTTATCCCGCGCTGCAACTTTTGTTTCAAAAAAGATCCTAATACCAAATAAATGAGGGTGGCAAATGAGACCGAAAATTTATATAACCCGAAAAATTCCTGATGAAGCACTTGCACTGCTCAAGCAGGAATGTGAAATTAACATGTGGGATGAGGAAGAGACTCCAGTTCCAAGAGAAATTCTGAAAAAAGAAGTGGAAAATATAGACGGCCTGTTTTGTATGTTGACCGATCAAATTGATCAGGAAATTATGGAGCAGGCTCCTCGGCTGAAAGTGATCAGCAATATGGCAGTAGGATATAACAATATTGATGTGGCAGACGCTACGGAAAAAGGTGTTATGGTGACCAATACACCGGGAGTTCTAACCGATACCACCGCGGATTTAACTTTCGCATTGTTGATGTCTGCCGGGAGAAGATTAATGGAAGCATCTGACTATTTACGCTCCGGCAAGTGGCAGTCGTGGTCTCCCATGCAATTAACCGGACAAGATATTCACGGTTCTGTTCTTGGGATAATAGGGATGGGAAGAATTGGACAAGCAGTTGCTAAACGCGCCAACGGATTTAATATGAATGTTATTTATTATAATCGTTCAAGAAAACCAGACCAAGAACAAAGATTGGGATTAATATACCGTGATTTGGAGCAGTTGTTGCATGAATCGGATTATGTTGTGGTTTTAACCCCTTATAATGAAGAAACGCATCATTTGATAGGCGAAAGAGAAATTGACATGATGAAAAGTACAGCTGTTCTAATTAATACTTCAAGAGGGAGTATTATAGATGAACAGGCCTTATATGAAGCCCTGAACGATAATAAAATTTGGGCAGCAGGTCTGGATGTGTTTGAAAAAGAGCCGATCGGTCTGGATAATCCGCTGTTAAGTTTGTCGAATGTAGTTACGCTGCCTCATATAGGAAGTGCCAGTATAAAAACCAGAACAAAAATGGCTAAATTGGCTGCGAAGGATTTGTTAAAAGGTTTAAACGAAGAAAAACCTGTACATCTAGTGAATGTAGAATTATTGAATTGACTATAAGCTGTTTGGAAAGGAGAGGCTGTCCCATATTGTTGGGGCGATCCTTTTTTAGGATAAATTGTATTACACCATCTGATGAAAGAGCGATTACATGCGTTCAGCCATCCGGACTTCTGCGATTATGAACAATCCGGTGACGTATGTGTTTACCCATGACAGCATTGCCGTTGGTGAAGACGGCCCGACACACCAGCCTGTGGAACATATTGCTTCGCTTCGTGCCATGCCGAACGTCAACGTGCTCCGTCCGGCTGATGCCAAAGAGACAGCGGCAGCCTGGAAAAGGGCATTAAGCCGTTCCTCGCAGCCGTCTGCATTGATTTTTTCCAGACAGAAGCTTCCGTCTCTCCCCCTTTCTTTAGACGAAGTAGAAAAAGGGACAGCCAAAGGTGCCTATAGTGTAGAAAAGTCAGAGAACCCGGATCTTGTACTGCTTGCTTCCGGATCCGAAGTGGCGCTGGCGCTGGAAGCCGCAGCGCAGCTGAAAGAAGAAGGATACCGGTCGAATGTTGTCAGTATGCCGTCCTGGGATCTGTTTGAACAGCAGACCGAAGAGTACAAACAGTCGGTGATTCCTCCGGACGTTAAAAAGCGGGCAGCGTTTGAAATGGCAAGTCCGCTGGGCTGGCACAAGTACACAGGGGATCATGGATACGTGTTTGGTATTGAAACATTCGGTGCGTCCGCTCCGGGAGATATTGTTGTGGAAAAATACGGGTTTACAGCGGAAAATATTGCGAGGAAATTAAAACAGGTATTTTAATCTTTACTGAAAAAGAGTGATTCGCTCGCAATCGACAGGTTATCGCTCACAATCGACACAGATTCGCTCGTCATCGACACAAAACCGCCCGCAACCGACAAACATTCGCTCGCTGGCAGCATAAAAGTAGAGGTCAGCCTATCCAGAAGGCTGACCTTTTTACGTACGCTCCACGATGGTGGCCACTCCCTGGCCGCCGCCGATACAGAGGGTGGCAAGGCCGGTGCTGCTGCCGCGCCGCTGCATTTCATGTAATAACGTAACAAGGACACGTGTCCCGCTTGCGCCGATCGGATGGCCGAGGGCGATGGCTCCGCCGTTCACATTCAAGCGGTCCTCTGGAATAGCAAGATCCCGTTGCACAGCGAGAGACTGCGCGGCAAAGGCTTCGTTGGCTTCCACGAGATCGATGTCTTCCATTTTCATGCTGCTTTTCTGCAGTGCACGCTGCGTGGCGGGAATGGGGCCGGTTCCCATGATGCGAGGGTCCACTGCGGCACTGGCATTGCTCTTCATCCGCGCCATAGGGGAGATCTGAAGCTCTTTGGCGCGGCGCTCACTCATCACAACGACAGCGGCGGCGCCGTCATTGATGCCGGAAGCGTTGCCGGCAGTGACACTGCCGTCTTTGCGGAAGGCCGGGCGTAATGCTGCAAGCTTTTCGGCCGTTGTTCCGCTGCGGATATGTTCATCCGTATCGACAAAGTGAGGATCCCCTTTGCGCTGCGGTATTTCTACTGGGGTGATTTCCTCGTTGAATGTCCCGTTATCCCGGGCTGCTGCTGCTTTCTGCTGGCTGGAGGCAGCGAAGGTATCCTGCTCTTCCCTGGTAAATCCGTATTGATCATTGATATTTTCTGCGGTCAAGCCCATATGATAGTTTTCTAATGAGCACGTCAGACCGTCATGTACCATGCTGTCTATCAACTTCTTGTCTCCCATGCCGAGGCCTTCGCGGGCATTCATGCTGAGATAGGGAGCCCGGCTCATATTTTCCATGCCGCCTGCGATAACGATGTCGGCATCTCCTGTCTGCACCGCCTGAGCGGCAAGATGGACAGCTTTCAGGCCGGATCCGCATACTTTATTTATCGTCATGGCAGGTGTTGATTCCGGGAAGCCGGCATGCATCGCGGCGATCCGGGCCGGATTCTGGCCGAGACCGGCCTGCAGAACATTGCCCATGATCACTTCATCTACCTGATCAGCCTCTATTCCGGCCCGTGTTAAAGCACTCTGCAGCGCTGGTGATCCTAAATCAACAGCCTCCACATCTTTCAATGCGCCCTGAAATCCGCCAATCGGCGTACGGACTGCTCCGGCAAGAACGACGTTTTCGAATGTCACCTGGAATCCTCCTTTTGTGCAAGTGCGCTGTCAACCGTAAAGGCAGCTTCTGTGTGATCGCGGATGTCCGCGATATCTGTTCCGTTCAGCACTTCTTTCAGTACCATGCCTTCGTCTGTGAAATCAAATACTGCCATATCCGTAATGAGACGGCTGACCACCTGTTCACCGGTAAGCGGGAGTTCACATGATGTACGAATTTTGGAGTCTCCGTGTTTGTTTACGTGGTTCATGATAATAACGACATTCCGGGCCCCCTGTACAATGTCCATCGCACCGCCCATACCTTTTACCATTTTGCCGGGAATCATCCAGTTGGCGAGATCTCCATTTTCCGATACCTCCATTCCGCCGAGAACTGCCAGGTCAATGTGTCCGCCCCGGATCATGGCGAATGATTCGGCATTGTCAAAAAAGGAGCCGCCGTCTTTCACCGTAACGGTCTCTTTTCCGGCATTAATGAGATCCGGGTCCAGTTCCTCTTCGCGCGGATAAGGACCGATGCCGAGAAGCCCGTTTTCCGAATGGAGAAAGACATCTTTATCTGCCGGAATATGGTTGGCAATCATCGTGGGCATCCCAATGCCAAGGTTTACAATCATGCCGCCCTCGATTTCCTGGACGGCCCGTTGAATGATTCTTTCACGCGCATCACTCATGTTTTACTCCTCCTTATGATGATGATTACACCTGTGCGGTGGTGCGTTTTTCGATCCGCTTTTCATATTCGGCTCCTTCCAGCACATCCTGAATGTAAAGCCCCGGGGTATGAATGACATCCGGATCGAGCTCTCTGGTTTCTACGAGTTCTTCTACTTCCGCAATGGTTTTTTCGCCGGCAGCCGCCGCAAGGGGATTGAAATTCCGGGCCGTTTTTCTGTAGATCAGGTTGCCGAACGAATCTCCCTTCCACGCTTTTACAAGAGCGGCGTCCCCGGTGATTGCTTCTTCGAGAATGCAGGTTCTGCCGCCAAACTCCTTGTGTTCCTTGCCTTCTGCAATCGGTGTGCCTACCCCGGTAGGTGTGTAAAAGCCGCGGATCCCGGCGCCTCCTGCACGTATCCGTTCCGCCAGTGTCCCCTGCGGAACAAGTTCCACATCAAGTCCGCCGCTCAAATACTGCTCTTCAAAAATTTTGTTTTCGCCGACGTAGGAAGCAATCATTTTTTTGATCTGCTTGTTTGCCAGAAGCAAGCCGAGCCCCCAGTCATCCACTCCGCAATTGTTGCTGACGACCGTAAGATCTTTCGCTCCGTGTTCCGCCAGCGCGGCAATAGCCTTTTCCGGAATGCCGCAGAGACCGAAGCCTCCTACAATGATCGTGTCCCCGTCTTTAATCGATTGAATTCTGGCGCTGAAGGATGTGGATCGTTTGCTCATCCGTCCCCGCTCCTTTCGGAAAAGTAGTTTCTTTCACTTTACTAGAAGCGCTTACATGCGTAAAATACATAAATATAATATATTTATTCTTTATAAGAATAAAAAGGAGAGGCCGATGGATCTAAAACAGCTTCGTTACATAGTGGAAGTGTATAAAGAGGAAAGTTTTTCAAAAGCCGCCGACAAACTGCACGTATCCCAGCCGGCATTGAGCAAGATGGTTTATCAACTGGAAGAGGAACTGGATATCCGATTGTTTGACCGCTCCACCCGCTATCTGAAAATCACCGGGGAGGGGGAAAAGATACTGCTTCATGCGCAGAAAGTGCTGCGCGGCGCAGAAGATCTGAGGGAAGCAGCGAATGAAATAAAGCTCCGTAAACAAGGACGCTTTACATTTGGATTGCCGCCGGTAATCGGATCGAGCTTTTTTCCCTCCTTGATTGCCTCCTTCCGGAGAACGTACCCTGAAGCCCAAATACAGATCGTGGAGGAGGGAGCCAAGATTATGGAACAATCCCTTCTGGAAGGGACGATTGATGTCGGGGTGGCGATTCTGCCGGTGGATGAAGAACAGTTTGAAGTCCGGCCGATTGTGAAAAGGGACCTGCTGCTTGTCGTTTCAAAGGACCATCCGCTGGCCGGCCGGAATACCGCGAAGATGAAAGAACTGGAGCAGGAACGTTTTCTTATGTTCCGCAAAGGCTTTTCCTTATATGACCGAGTGCGGGAAGCGGCGATTCAGGCAGGGTTTGAACCGGCGGTTGAGCACGAAAGCACCCAGTGGGATTTTTTGGTTGAATTGGCCATGGCCGGACTTGGAGTGGCATTTCTACCGGAAACGGTCGTAAAAAAAGCGAATCTGGAACACGTCGCTGTGTTATCTGTCACCGATCCGGCGGTGCACTGGAATCTGGCATTGATCCGGCGGCGGAATGGGTACCAGTCTCATGCTGCAGCAGCATGGGTGGATTTTGTTGAAGAGGCTTTTCGATCCGACTCATGAAAGAAACATATAAGAGTTATTGGAATTTTTAATTGTTGTAAAATTAAAAAAGTATTGAAAATACATAAAGGGGATGTTTAAATGAAAGCAGTATATACGAATAACGATGAAAGGGGCTGCATAAGATGACATAAACATCTTTTATTTTTTACCGCTCTATGAAAGCGCTTTTATTTTTGGTTAAAAAGGTTCGTACCTTTTTAAATTTATAATTATGTATTGCAGGGAGGTCATTATGTTGAAAAAGAAGTATGGTGTTTTTGCCGGAATGCTGACAGTCTCGTTTATGCTTGCAGCCTGTGCGGACAACAGCAGTCAGCAGGAAGCGGAAGAAAGCGGCAATGATTCGGGTGGGGACGAAGGTTCTTCTGCTTCCAGTGAAGATGCAACGGAAATCAGCTTTATTCACTGGCGCGGGGAAGATGAAGAAGTGTTTGACGACATTATCAGTCAATTCGAAGAAGAGAACCCGGATATCACCGTTCAGATGAATATCTATCCTTCGGAACAGTATCAATCCAACGCACAGCAGATGCTCCGGGACGGTTCGACCGGCGATGTTTTCACTTCTTTTCCAGGCACGCAGTTTGAAACAATTAATAATGCCGGCTTTTTTACCGACCTGTCAGATGAAGGTTTTGTAGAAAATTTCGCGGAAACGTCTCTCGAAGTAGGACAGTCCGGAGGCAGTCAGCTTGCCATTCCTTATCAGCTTGTCTTTAATATGCCGGTGTATAACAAAGGTATGTTTGAAGAGCTTGGAATTGAGGTGCCGACAAGCTGGTCGGAATATCAGGAGATGGCGGAGACGCTGAAAGAAAACGATATTACGCCGATTGCGTTTCCAGGCGCCGATATCGGCCCGAACCAGACGATGAACAGTATGATGATGAATAATGCCAAGAATGTAGATGTCTTTGCCCAGCTTGAAAGCGGGGAAGAATCACTGACCAATGACTGGTGGGTCAGCACGCTTGAAGATTTCCAGTATTTTAACGAGAACGGCTATTTCCAGGAAGATGCTCTCGGAACAAACCAGGATTCGGCGATGCAGATGGTGGCTGATGAAGAAGCGGCCATGCTCGCGACCGGTTCCTACCACATGGCTTCGCTGAAAGATTTGAATGAAGATCTGGAACTCGGTTTTCTTCCGCCTATAACGGTGCCGGAAGAAGAAGTGGAATATGAAGGCATCCATACGGCGACCTTTATGCTTGCCGTGAATCAGAATTCGGAAAAGAAAGAAGAAGCTAAAACGTTTATTGAGTTTCTTAGCCAGCCGGATATTGCATCACAGTATGCGAATGAAACCGGGCAGCACCTGACGGTAAACGATGTGGAATATGATTCGGAAGCGCTGCAGAATACCTCTCACTGGATCGATGAAAAAGATACAAGATTCCAGCCGCGTTATCTGATCACAGAAGCTGCGGTGGAAGACGCGGTGCTATCTTCCATTGAAAACACGCTCGGCGGGACGGCGCCGGGAGAGGCGGCCGAAGAAGCACAGCAGATTGTAGAAGAAAACATAGGCGGCTGATCGTGGACGTCCGTATAAAGTAAATTTTAAAAAGGATTGATTTCATGAAAATCTCAAAAACAATCTATCTATTTTTTATCCCCGGGTTGATCCTTTATTCGATATTTTTTCTTTATCCGACTTTCAGCGCCATTTTCTATTCCTTTACGGATTGGGACGGCATCAGCGAAAACTTTAACTTTGTCGGGTTTGAAAATTACGAAAAAGCGATTACGGGCGATAGTATATTCGTGAAGTCAGTCGGTAACAACATGGAGTTTATGCTGTTTGTTGTCATCTTCCAGACCATCATCGCATTAATTTTCGCTATCTTCCTTGTGAAAAACACAAAAGTGAATTACTTGCTGCGGGCGTTGTTTTTCTTCCCTACGATTCTGTCGTCTGTATCCGTAGCCTTTATCTGGACGTTCGTCTATGACCCTCAGCTTGGAATTCTGAACCAGATTCTTGGTCTGGTCGGTCTGGATATGCTTACGATGAACTGGCTTGGGAATGCTGATATAGCAATCTATGCCCTGGCTTTCACCCAGGTATGGTTCCATGCCGGACAGATGCTGATTATCTTCGTGGCAGGGCTGCATGCCATCCCGTTTGACCTGTATGAAGCGGCGAAAATAGAAGGGGCCACGAAATGGCAGACATTTAAAAAAGTAACGTGGCCGCTTCTCGCCCCTTCTGCCACGATTGTAATTGCCTATACGACGATTCAGTCGTTTCAGGCGTTTGATCTGGTGTTTGCGATGACAGGCGGCGGTCCGAATAATGCGACCGAAATCATTTCCACCTACATTTATGAAATTGCATTCCGCGGGTATGACTTTGGTTACGCTTCTGCCATTTCTGTGTTGTTCATGATGCTGATCGCATTGATCACCTTCATCCAGTTCAAAGTTCTGCGCTCCAATCGGGTGTCCTATTAAAAGAAAGGAAGGATCGGAATGTTTTTTCGAAGATTTGCCGTATTTATTTACGCGGTTCTTATTCTGATACCGCTCATTATGGTTCTCTTAACCTCCATGAAGACCCGGGAAGAAACCTTCCAGAACCCATTGGGACTGCCGGAAGCAGGGATCAATGTTGATAACTTCATCTCGATCTTCTATGAACAGACGATGGCCGGCTATTTTGTAAACAGTGCCACCGTGACGTTAAGCTCTGTGTTTCTGACGTTATTTTTTGCTTCCATGATCGCTTACGGTATCACCCGTCTCGATAACTGGAAAGGGAATGTCCTGTTTATCGTATTTACGCTCGGCATGATGGTGCCTCCGCAGGTGAACATGGTGCCGCTTTATTCCGTCGTACTTAATTTAGGCCTGACAAACAGCCTGCTCGGTTTGATTCTTGTGAATATAGCGTCAACCCTTCCGGTGGCTGTGTTTATTCTGACCGGATTCATGAAGACGCTGCCGAAAGAATTGTTTGAAGCATCGACGGTGGATGGAGCAGGGAACTGGAAGATGTATGCCCGGGTGGCGCTTCCACTCTCTCTCCCATCCCTTTCGGCAACGGCCATCTTTTTATTCGTGATGCACTGGAATGATCTTCTGTATCCACTGCTTTTCATCACGGACAACGCCTATAAAACACTGCCGCTTGCTCTGCTTGACTTTCAGGGACAGTATTCGACCAATTATCCGATGCTGTTCACCGGCGTACTTATTGCTTCTGCGCCCATGGTTATCATCTATATCTTCCTGCAGCGTTATTTCGTAGCAGGAATGACGTCTGGTGCTGTGAAGGGCTGACCGAATGAGAAAAGGAGGAAAACAATGCTCAAAGACATTCAGGAACGGAATCCGCATATCACGATTCACCATGTGAAACATGAAGCGTTCTCCGTTTTCGGCCGGGTACTTGAATACTTTCCGGTGGAAGACGCGCTTCAGAAGCTCCGTACCGTCGATACTCCGCCGGAAGGCAACATATACGTGAGGTCGGTGCCGGAATGGGAACAGGACGCCTTCCGAACAGAGGTGGAGCAGCAGTTTTATGGGGAAATGCCGGTGCAGATCGGTTACTGCAACGGCAACAGTTCAACCCTCCGTGGTCTTGAATTTCACAAAGGCAGTGAAATCAATGTGGGGGCGTCGGATTTTATTCTGCTGGTTGGCTCTGTACTGGATATCACAGAAAATCGCTATGACACGGAGAACATTCAGGCTTTTTATGTGCCCGAAGCCACCGCGGTGGAATTATTTCAGACAACCCTGCATCTGGCTCCCTGTAAAACAACAGAAGCAGGTTTCCGGTGCATGGTCGTTCTACCCCGCGGGACGAATGCTCCGCTCGATTACGAGTCGGATGATAAGCTGCTTTTCATGAAAAACAAGTGGCTGCTGTCCCACCCGGAAAACAGACGTTTTTTGGATAAGGGAGCTTATCCGGGCATGTATGGTCCTGATATTTATATTTACTGCACGACGGAGAACGAGTAAAAAGGAGGAACAACGAAGTGGAGAATCTATTATACCTTCCGATTGGAAGAAAAACATTTGACCTGGAAACCGGAGAAAAAGAAAGAGAGAAAAGCTCTGCTTTTCTGCGCCAGCTGTCCGAACAGGTTATCGAACCGGAAGGGATTGTCACCTCACCGGAAGAATTGGACACTTTTCTTCAATCCATAGAAAGCGGCTGTGTTTCCGTGATTATTTATCAAAGTATCACATTCGCCGACGGTGAATTTATTCAGAGCGTCATGGAACACGTGAAGGCGCCCGTGATCGTCTGGTCGATCCGGGAACCGGTGGTCGGGGCCCGGCTTCGCCTCAACTCCCTGACCGGCGGAAACAGCACCAGCCACGTCCTGAAATGCGCGGGGCGGCGCTATACCTTTGTTTTCGGCAATACCGAGGAAGCGCAGGTGCAGAGCCGGATCAAGCAGCAGATCAGGATCCAGGCGCTCCTCGAGTCACTCGCAGATTTTAAAATCGGAGTCATCGGGGACTACCAGCCGGGCTTTTTCTTTTCCGGCACCGATGAAAAGCAGCTGAATGAGCAGTTTGGCATTGATGTGCTGCGTCTTGATCTGCAGAAAGCTTTTGATGAAAGCAAACAGATGCCCCGCGAGAAATGGGAGACGGAGATCGACAGGGCGGAACAGCAGGTAATCGGCTTGCAGCGCTCCGATGAAACCGTACAGCGGTTTGCTCAGTTTTCTTCGTATGTAAGAAAGGAAGTTCAGGAAAAGGATATTTCTGCTCTTGCGATTCGATGCTGGCCGGAATTTTTTAATGAACTGGGAGCAGCAGCCTGCTCTACTTTATCGCAGTTCACAGAAGAAGGCGTTGTCTCCTCCTGTGAATCGGATATTCACGGGGCGGTGACGATGTTTATTCTGCAGGAACTCTCCGGCGGAAAATCCCCGTATCTGGGAGATATGGTTCATGTCAACGAAGCGGCGGGTTCCGTGGTGTTCTGGCACTGCGGGGCCGGGGCTTATTCGCTGGCTCATCCGGATCAGGGCGCGCGGCCCGGTGTGCATCCGAACCGCAAGCTCGGGTTTACGATGGAATTCGGCCTGAAGCCCGGCAAAGTAACGATGTTCCGTGTCGGCTGGACACCGGGTGGATACCGCCTGCTTGTGATGAGAGGCGAGGCGCTGGATACACCGCAGCGCTTTAACGGGACGTCGGTGGAAGTACAGCTGGAAACGAATGTAACAGAGACATTATATGACTTAATGGATGAAGGATTTGAACCTCATTACGGTCTTGTTTATGAAGATGTCACAGAAGACTTGATGGAGCTTGGAAAACAGCTGCGTCTGCCGGTATCGGTCTATACGTCAAGGTGAAGGGAGCTGCGGAACGATGAAACATATTGCCATTGGGCAATCCGGAGGTCCCACAGCTGTGATCAATGCGACGTTGGCCGGTTTTGTCCGAACATTATATAAGGATCATCAACTGACATTTATCCGGAATGGGTATGAAGGATTGGCGGAAGATGTTTTTTTCGAAGGGACAAAAGAAATGATCAGCGGTGTGCTGGATCATGAAAGGGTGCCGGGGGCGTGTCTTGGCGCAGGCCGGTATGGTTTTACACGTGAAAAGGTCAAGCAGTCGGTGAAAAACCTTCGAAGCCGCGGGGTCCAGACGCTGGTGTTCATGGGCGGAAACGGCACGATGGAGGCCCTGCATGATATACAGCAGGAAGCGGATCAGCAGCACTACCCGCTTCAGGTGATCGGGCTGCCTAAAACAGTGGACAATGATTTAGCCGGCACCGATCATGCGCCGGGATTTGGGAGTGCGGCTAAATATGCAGCGATGGCAGCAAGGGATATGAGCAGGGACCTGCAGGCGATGAACAATTTTGAGCAGGTTCGGATATTAGAGACAATGGGCCGAAATGCAGGGTGGCTGGCAGCGACGAGCGGATTTTTTAATGAATACCCCGAAGACGGTCCTCATGTCATAAGTCTGCCGGAATGTCCCATGAAGCCGCAGGTTTTGGTGCAGCAAACCGAATCAGCATTGGAAACGTATGGATCTGCTTTGATCGTTGTCAGTGAGGGTTCCGCATGGAGCGGAGATGAGCAGGTGGAAAAAGAAATCGTGAACGGGCGTCCGGTATTAGGCGGTGTCTCCAGAGAAGTGGAAGAGTTGCTGAAAGAAAATTTGGGTGTCATGGTACGTTCGGAACTTCTTGGTATGAATCAACGATCTTTTTCCCCTGCTGTGTCGACTGTTGATTTAAAAGAAGCTATTCAGACGGGTGAAACAGGAGCGGAATGGGTGTTGGAAGAACGAAGCGGGGTTATGGCTTCGCTGAAACGAATCAGTACATCTCCGTACCGTGTCTCCTTCACACCGGTATGGCTGGAAGCGGTGGAACAAAGCGGTGAACGAAAGCTGCCTTCTAAGTTCATCAATGATCAGGACGCCTTTCGTGACTGGCTCCGGCCGCTTCTCGGGGAGGGGCTAGAAATGTACCCTCCCCCGTTTCAAAGGAGGGATCATCATGTCATCAGACAAAATCAACCAAAACAAAAATGAAGCATTATACCTGCAGATTAAAGATATCCTGATTCAGCGGATTCAGGATGGCGAATGGGAAGCTCATTCCCTGATCCCGACCGAACAGGAGTTGATGAAAGAATTTGATGTAAGCCGCAGCACCGTCCGACAGGCGATCTCCATTCTTGTACAGACCGGGCTTGTGGAAAAAACGCAGGGGAGAGGCACGATTGTCAAACCACAGAAGCTGGTTGGCAGCCTCGGACGGTTGAAAGGCTTTGCCGAAGAAGTGGTGGAGAAAGGACAGACGCCTCGGTCCAGACTCATCCGGTCGGAATTCAGCGACCAGCTTTATACGGAGAAGACGATGCTTGAAGTAGAGGAAGAAGCCAGCATCCTGCTCGTGGAACGGATCCGCTTTGCCGATCATGTGCCGGTTGCGCTCGAGAGGACCTGCTGGCCGTATGATATCGGGAATATCCTGATGCAGTATGATCTGAACGAAGCCAGATATTACGAAATTCTGGAGCATCATAATATCTTTTTGAAAAAAGCATCCGAGAAAATCATCGCGATTAATGCAACGCAGCACGAAGGGGATCTCCTCGGGATCCGTCCCGGCGAAGCCCTGCTTGAAATGACCCGGCTGAGCTTCGGGATGAACGATCATCCGATGGAATTCACAAAAACGAAATACCGCAGTGACCAGTATCATTACGATATCGAACTAAACCGGTAAAAGGAGAGAGAGCATGCCATTTGTAGATGGGAAAACAATGCTTAACCATGCCTTTGAGCACGGATACGGGGTCGGGGCGTTCAGTGCCCATAATGCAGAAACGATTCTCGCTGTCATCGAAGCAGCTGAGGAAGAACAGGCCCCGATTATGATACAGGTCGGCCAGAAAGTGATCCAGACGCTCGGCATGGAACCGATGAAAATGCTCATTGACTGGTACGGCCGCGATGCACGTATACCAATCTGCATTCATCTGGATCACAGCAGGGAGTTTTCGCAGACGTTGAGGGCCGTTCAGCTCGGTTTTCAATCGGTCATGTTTGACGGCTCCGCGCTGCGTTTTGAAGAAAATACTGAATTGACACAAAAAGCAGCAGCCATCGCAGCGTCTCTGAACATAGGGTCGGAAGGCGAAATTGGAAAAATCGGCGGTACGGAAGATGATAATACGGTGGACGAAAAAGATGCCATGATTACGACAACCGAGGAAGCAAAAGCGTTTGTGGAGGCAACGAACGTTGATTACCTCGCTGTTTCTCTCGGCACCGCCCACGGCATCTACAAAGAAAAACCGAACCTTCGCTTTGACCGTCTGGGTGACATTGTCAAAGCGGTGCAGCGTCCGGTCGTTCTTCACGGAGGTTCCGATGTGCCGGATGAACAGGTGCAGCGCGCTATTTCTCTGGGAGTGGCTAAAATCAATGTAGATACGGAATTACGGCAGGCGTTTACGAGAGGCGTCCAAGAAGTCTTTGCAGAAAATGAAAATGAAATCGTTCTCGCTAACTCTTTAGGCCGCGGGAAGTCGAGAATGAAAGATAAAGTCAAAGAGAAAATTCGTGTGTTCCAGAGCAGCGGCAAGTCCGAACTGCTGCTTTCATCACTTTAATCTTATCATGAGGGAGGACGTAATAATGACAGCATCCACACCCTATTCGAAGAGCCCTCTGTTTATTGGAGGGGAAAGGAAACATAAAGAGGAAACGCAGCCGGTTTTTCATAAATATACCGGGGAAAAATGGGCGGAAACCTCAAAGGCATCGAAAGCCGATGTAGACGAAGCAGCCGCTTCCGCACAGAAAGCATTCCGACAGGCTTTTTCCCCTTATGCACGCTATGAAGTACTGCAGAAGACGGCCCGTCTCATGCGGGAAAATCAGGAAGAGCTGGCTGCTATTCTCGTCGCAGAAGTAGGAAAACCGGTGAAAGAATCGTGCGGAGAAGTCACACGCGCCGCATTAACGATGGAAATTTCTGCTGAAGAAGCCAAGCGGATGCACGGAGAGGGTGTTCCGGTGGAAGCAGCGCCTGGGTCGGAAAACCGGCAGGCATTCACGAAACATGTTCCTGTCGGTGTCATTGCAGCGATCACGCCGTTTAATGTGCCCCTTAACTTAGTCTGTCATAAAGTCGGTCCAGCTGTCGCAGCCGGAAACAGTGTCGTGCTGAAACCGGCAAGTACGACGCCGCTGTCGGCGCTGCGGCTGGCTGAATTGATGGAAGAGGCGGGACTTCCTGCCGGGCGCCTGAATGTCGTTACCGGCTCCGGTTCCCAAATCGGAGACTGGCTGTGTGAAAATCAGGATATTGATATGTACACATTCACCGGAAGTCCGGAAACAGGCAGGAAGCTGAAAGAGAATGCCGGCCTGCGGAATGTGGCGCTGGAACTGGGGAATAATTCAGCTGCTGTGGTGCACCATGACGCGGATATAGAGGCGGCAGCCAAAGCGTGCGCACAGAAGAGCTTTAACAATGCCGGGCAGGTATGTATATCGGTGCAGCGCATTTATGTGCATCACAATGTGTATGACACGTTTCTCGAAACGCTGAAACAGGAGACAGAATCGTTAAAGACAGGCGATCCGTCTGAAGAAACAACCGATGTAGGCCCGATGATCTCGGAAGAGGAAGCGGTCCGTATCGAACAATGGGTGGCCGAAGCAGCCGCACACGGTGCAGAAATACAGACGGGAGGTAAGAGGCACGGTCCGGTGTATGAACCGACGGTGCTCACCAACATTCAGGATGATATGAAAGTATGTAAAGAAGAAGCATTCGGCCCGATTGTGGCTGTCGACGCTTACACGACCACCGACGAGGTAACGGCCAGGGTGAATGACTCCGATTACGGGCTGCAGGCCGGCGTGTTTACAAATTCACTCGAGTTTGCCATGAAAGCTTCCGAAGAGATGGAAGTCGGCGGCCTGATTATTAATGACACGCCGGGGTACAGAGTGGACCATATGCCGTATGGAGGCGTGAAAAAAAGCGGGAATGGAAAAGAAGGACCGAAATATGCGATAGAAGAAATGACGGAGGAACGTCTCGTTGTATTGAACCTGTAGCTCATATCCTGAAGGAGGCGGACAAAAATGCCGGAATTCCGTACCAATTACTACAATCCCTTTTTTAAGTCGGACCATTTAACAGAAAAAGATAAATATATTTTTGCTGACGATACACCGGAGTACCGTTTTACGATCATTGGAGCAGGAATGATCGGCCAGGAACATATCCGCGTAACGATGCTCGAAGGCCGGGCTGTCATACACGGCATTTATGACAGCAATGCCGGCAGCATGGAGAATACGAAAGAAATGTTTCACCGGGAGTTTCCGGGCCGGAACCTTGTGTTGTATGAGACCCTTGACGCCGCGTGTATGGATCCGGAAGTGGATGGGTTCATTATCTGCACGCCGAATTACACACACCTCGAGGTCGTCAAAGAAGCCGTGAAGTCAGGCAAACATATTATGCTGGAAAAGCCGATGGCAACGACGCTGGAAGACGCTTTGGAGCTGAAACAGACAGCCGAGGATTACCAGGCTGTCTTTCAGATCGGACTGCAGTACCGGTATAAAGCGATTTACAGGGAAGCGGTGCATGAAGTACTGGAACGGCGGTCGATCGGCGATGTGAAAACGATAAGCATCATGGAACACCGGGTGCCGTTTTTGGATAAAGTCGATCAGTGGAATAAATTTTCCGAGTATTCCGGAGGCACACTCGTCGAAAAATGCTGCCATTATTTTGACTTGATGAACCTGTTTGCCGGTTCCAGGCCCGTACAGGTCTATGCTGTCGGGGATATGGACGTCAATTTCCGCGATTTCCACTATGAGGGGCGGGACTCGGATATCATCGACGATGCGTTTGTTACCGTGAAATATGAGAACGGTATGAAAGCCCATTTCAACCTCTGCATGTTTGCGCCGATGTTTTATGAGGAAATCACGTTGTGCGGCGATCAGGGCCGGTTAAAAGCGTATGAAAATGAGGATTTTCTCCCGCTGGAACGTCCGTCGACCCATCTGGAAGTATTGAGCGGGGAAAGCGGGACGGCGAGAGTGGGTGCCCCGTGCTATCCTTCGGTCATTCAGGAAAGCGGGCATAACGGCGCCACCTATTATGAGCATAAATACTTTATCGACAATATAAACGGAGACACGCAGTCCACCGCCACAGCGGAAGAGGGTTTCTGGTCGATTGTAACAGGAGAAGCAGCCGAACGCTCCATTAAAACAGGAGAAGTGATTCAAATCAAGGAAATGCTCGATGGAAATTGAATATAAAATAAAGAGTCTGGGATAAAAGGATAGAAGCCAACTGAAAACCCGAACAAATCAAGAATGACGAGCTCGCTGCGCCCGGCCACTGCGCTTTCCATGGGAACGGCTTCAGCTAACTTGGTAAAGAAAACCGCTTTACCAAGTGGATCTTCAGCCCGTTCTCGTCCCATTGGAGTCTCCGTGGCCGGCCTCCGCTGAATAGAAAGGGAAGCTGATCTCATCATAAAAGGAAGAATATAGGAAGCCTCAAAACGGCAATCCAGCGGAGCCAAAATGCTTCGACTCCTGCTCAGAACAGCACGAGTTTCAAGACCCCGCAGGAAGGGTTTTCTTCCGAGGAGGCTTGAGCCGTGCCCGCGGAAAGCGAAGCATTTTGGCGCAGCGGTGTTTATCTTAGGAACGAAAAATGCCGAACGGTTTTTTTAAATCGTTCGGCATTTTTCTATTTTATAAAGGTTTTGTCCCAGCCCCGTTGTGTATTAGCTGCCGCTTCGTGAAAATATTTTTCATGACTACTCTTAACACACATTCCAGGAACGTTTGATTTGCAGATTCTTCTTTTTTCCATTCCGGTCTTTACTAAGCGTAGTGGCCGGCCGCAGCGATCGGCAGCGGAGTTACAGTTGGAAGTGTTCATGGAGATAATACTGTTGAATAAAGGATAGAAAAGTTTCGGCTGGCAGTGTCAGTTTTTTCTGGTTGTAGACCGCATAAAAGAAGCGGCGGAGACGGATGCCGTTAATCGGAATCTGGCGGAGCGTTCCGAGTTCCAGCTCTTTTTTGATGGCATTTTTGGAAATAATCATAATGCCCAGCCCCGATTCCACGGCGGATTTGATCGATTCGGTGTGTTCCAGCTCCATGATGATATCGAGTTTGTTTGGATCCAGGCCGTTGTTCTGCAGATGCTTTTCCACAACCTGGCGCGTCCCGGAACCCGGCTCCCGCATGATTATCGGAAATTCAAACAGTTCCTCCGGCTGGATAATCTGTTTCTGAGGGCTGACCGGGGATGATGGGGAAGCGGATGCGGTTACGACCAATTCATCTTCCAGAAAGGCAGACTGATCGTAATCCGGATACGATTTCGTCGATTCGATGAAACCGAGATCGATGTCATCGTTGGCTAAATGCTCCATAATCTGCTCGGAGTTGTACACTTTCAGTTTCATCTGGATATTTGGATACTCTTTACGGAACTGTCCCAGCACGTAAGGGAGAATATGTTCTCCGATGGTGAGGCTGGCGCCGATATGGAGGTCCCCGTGAATCGTTTCGGAAAGACTATCCAGTTCCTTCTCTGTCTGCTTTACGAGCGAGAAAATCTGATCGGCGTATTTATATAAAATCTCTCCGGAAGGCGTTAATTTTACACTTTTTGTCGTCCGTTCAAACAGGGTGGCGTCCAAGGCCTGCTCGAGATTTTTGATCTGCAGGCTGACGGTCGGTTGGGCTAAATGCAGAATTTTAGCTGTTTCGGAAAAATTCTGGTGGTTTGCCAGAATATAGAACGATTTCAAGTGTTCCAGGTTCATGCGACGGCCTCCTTATTCTTTTATCATATCAAAACGACAAGGAGTATGCCGATGCCGACAATAAAAATGGATCCGGCAATTCCGACGATCACAGGGCGGAAACCGGCTTTCTGGAAGTCGTGGACATTCATGCTGAGGCCGAGCCCCGCCATTCCCATTGCCATAAGGTATACGCTGGAGGACGTCAGAAAGTCCTGCACCGGCACGGAGAAAAATCCGAGGGTATTAAGAATGCTCACCGCTAAAAAGCCGAGTACAAACCATGGAAATGGAATATCTTTCAATCTGGTTCTTTCTGTATTTGATTTATTGAGGAACAATGACAACAGTAAAGCGGCGGGAACGAGCATTAATACCCGTCCCAGTTTCACGACGATGGCGGCGTCACTGCTGATATCGCCGCCCGGTACTGCTGCGGCAACGACGTGGGCCAATTCATGAAGCGTTGCGCCGACAAGTATTCCGTAAGTTTCGTTGGATAGATCCAGCCAGGGGAACAATACAATGTAACCTATGGCTCCGACAGTTCCGAGAATGGCGATACAGGCAACAGCAAGGGGGGTCTTTTTGTCACTGCCCTTTAAGATCGGAGCAACGGCCACAATCGCAGCCGCCCCGCATATGGCTGTGCCTGTGCCGATGAGAAGCGTCAAGTCCCGGTCGACATTCATCACTTTTCCGATAAAAACAACGAAAAGCAGAGTGGCGGTAATCACAACGACATCAATGACGAGAATGGAAATTCCCATGTCGGCGATGGTTACTAAATTCAAGCGCACGCCGAGAAGGACAATCCCGCCCCGTAGAATATACTTGCTGCTGAACGTTATGCCAGCCGAGGCATTCGCCGGAACATCCATGCTTGCTTTCCAGGCCATGCCGAGCAGAATCGCGATAATCATAATTCCTAAAATAGAAAGGAAAGGAAGGGAAGCCAGGCTGTCTGCCAACAGGGCAAGCATAAATGTCAGTAGTATTCCCTGGTACATCCCCAATGTTTTTGTTCTGCTGATAAGTGTGGATGACCGTTTCTGCTTCTGCGGAAGCCGTTGTTCAGAAAACATCATAACCCCTCCTGAGTCCCGCGCCGAAAATTTATCGTTACATGCACCGTAGCACAGGATCACAGTCTGTGGTTATGAGGGTTTCTTATATTATTTATCATTGAAATTAATAAATTATCTCCTGTTTATCAAGAAGGGTTTGTCCGGAGATCTTGTTTTTCCGGTAAATAGAGACATGAATGAGACAAACATTGGAAAGAATCATTCATATTTGATATAGTTATAAATAATAAAGTGGTTGGGTCTATGATCCACTGTCACATACCATGGAAGGGGATATGCAGCATGTTTGACTCTTTCGATTTCGAGAGAAAAGGTATTTCTGAAAGAGCCGCTGATTATATTAAACAGTTTATTGTGGAAGGAAAATATAAACCGGATGATAAACTTCCCGGTGAAAGAGAAATGGCAGGTAATTTAAATGTGAGCAGAAATACCGTCAGGGAAGCGTACAAAATCCTGGAAGCATATGGGTATATTACCATCAAACACGGAACCGGCATATTTGTCGCATCGGAAGAATATCAGATCAGTAAAATGGCTTCATTCTTTTTTGTTTCTACTGATCAATTCAAGGATCTGTTTGCGATCCGCAAAATTCTCGAAAACAGTGCGGTCGAGTGGGCGGTGGAACATGCTTCGGTGGATCAGATCGAGGAGCTGGCCGCAGTAGTGGAAGAATCAAAAAAAATAGCACGGGAGGAAGACAGACACGAAAACCTGGCCGGGCTGGATCAGAAATTTCACCTCGCTCTGGCCCATATGTCGGGAAACACGGTATTGATTCATGTCATGCATAATCTCATTGACCTGTTGCAGGAATCGAGGCTGCAGTCGATGCAGATTCCCGGCAGAGGGGTGCAGTCGGTGCTGGAACACGAACGCATTGTACAGGCCGTTAAAAACCGCAACGCTCAGGAAGCGGGAGAATGTATGGCCCGGCATCTTGAAAGTGTGGAACGGTCCATCACAGACAATATGGAAGAAGAAATGGAATCGTGATGTATCATTATATCTGCTGATAAATCATATTGAAAACCGTGATAAGAAAATGTTGGATCCCTTTTTGCCGGGAATTCTGCTCCTTTCACATACAAAACAGGAAAAAATATAGTGTTGAAATTTTTTGAATACTCATATATTATAAAGTCAAATTGGTTGGGTCACTTAACCTATAGACCAATTAAAGGAGGTAAAACATTGCACAAATTTCTGATTCATAATCAAGGCGATCATGTCGGAGTAGCAACCTCCCCTATTCAATCAGGGGAAAAGGTGACGGGGGTGTATATGGATACCGATGAAAAAGTGGACGTAACCTCTCACGGAGACATTCCGCTCGGCCACAAAATAGCAGTGGCGGATCTGGCTGAAGGTGAAAGTGTCATTAAGTACCTCGTAACCATCGGCGAGACAACAGCATCACTGTCTAAAGGCGATTACGTACACACACATAACATAAAAACAAAGAGGTGGTAGAAATGATGGATCAGCAGTTATATGGGTACCGCAGAGAAAACGGAAAAGTAGGCATCCGCAATCATGTCATTATTTTACCGGTGGACGACATTTCCAACGCCGCATGTGAATCAGTGGCCCAGCAGATAAAAGGAACGCTGCCTCTTCCGCATGCGTATGGAAGGTTGCAATACGGCGCGGACCTGGATCTTCATTTCAGAACCATGATCGGAACAGGATCAAATCCCAATGTCGCAGCGGTCATTGTCATCGGAATTGAAGACAACTGGACAAAAACGATCGTCGACGGTATTGCTGAAACAGGCAAGCCAGTGACCGGCTTCTCGATTGAAGGATACGGCGATCTGGAAACGGTGCGCCGGGCCTCATGGAAAGCCAAAGAATATGTACAGTGGGCCTCGGAACTTCAGAAAGAACCAGTGGAACTGAAAGATCTGACCGTAAGTATTAAATGCGGCGAATCGGATACAACAACAGGCCTTGGCTCCTGCCCGACGGTATCGCAGGCCGTGAACCGGCTTGTGGATGCCGGCGCTACCGTATTTTTTGGAGAAACGTCTGAATTGACCGGCGGCGAAAACCTGATCGCGGACCGGATGGCGACCCCTGAATTAAAAGAAAGATTCATGGCTGTGTATAACGACTATATTAACGAAATTGAATCGCAGGCAGTGGATCTCCTCGGCTCCCAGCCGACCCAGGGAAATATTAAAGGCGGTCTTTCCACCATTGAGGAGAAAGCGCTCGGAAACATTGCGAAAACAGGAGATAAAGAGGTGATTGGTGTGCTGGAACCGGCGGAGATGCCTTCCAACGGAAACGGTTTGTATTTCATGGATACGTCTTCTGCCGCGGCAGAGTGTATAACGCTGATGGCAGCGGGAGGAGCGGTCGTCCATTTCTTCCCGACCGGTCAGGGGAACATTATCGGCAATCCGATTGAACCCGTGGTGAAAGTAACGGCCAACCCTGATACGGCGGAAACGATGAGTGAACACATCGATGTAGATGTGAAAGGACTCCTCTCCAGAGAGATCAACCTGCCACAGGCAGGAGATCAACTGATGGAATGTCTCCAGCGGACCGTGAACGGGCGTCTAACCAGTGCGGAGGCGCTTGGTCATCAGGAATTTGTCATGACGAAACTGTATCGCAGCGCGTAAAAAAAACAGCGGTAACAGCCTCTGTCAGATAATAATCTTTTCTCACGGAGGCTGTTTTTCTAAAGATAGAATGAAAGCGTTTCCTACACAAAACATGAAAAGGGGGATTTAATAATGAAGAGGGCGGTCACACTGACAACACTGGCTGCAGCAGTTATGACAATCACCGGTTGCGGCACAGGCGGAAGCGCAGAAAATTATCCAAGTGAGCCTATTACCTACAGCATTCCTTTCGGGCCCGGAGGACAGTCGGATGTGGAGGCAAGAAGACAGGAGCCTATGCTGGAAGAAATCCTGGATACCGAAGTGAATATTACGTATAAAGAAGGAGCAGGAGGAGCTGTTGGGTGGACGGAACTGGTGAGTGAGCAGGGAGATGGCTATTTTATTTCCGGCATGAACATTCCCCATATCATTCTGCAGCCGATGACACAGGATGATGCCGGGTATGAAACGGATCAGATTAACCCGGTCGCCATTTTTCAGGGAACACCGATCGGCCTTGCCGTACCGGCAGACAGTGATATCGAGACGTTGGATGATTTCATTGAGCAGGCAGAGACCGGGGAACAGATGACCATTTCCGGTTCTGGCACTTATTCCGGCCATCATCTGGCATTCATGCAGCTATCCAATCTAAAAGACCTGGATATGGAGTATGTTCCTTCCACCGGAGCTGCCGAATCCATTCAGAACTTTCTCGGCGGCAATACGGATGCGATTTTTGCCAACTCCAATGATTTGGTTAAGTACAAGGAAGACATGAATATTCTGGCCATCGGTGCGGAAGAAACATTTGAAGCGCTGCCGGATGTTCCTACGTTTCAGGAAGAAGGAGCGGATTTCACGGCCAGTATTGACAGGGGTGTAGCTGTTCCGCCGGATACCGATGAAGAAATCATTCAGACCCTTGAAGATGCCTTTCTGGAAATAGCCAATGATGAAAGTGTTCAGGAAGAAATGGTCAATGAAGGATTTGAGCCGGTTTCGATGGGTCGGGAAGAAACACAGGAACATATTGACGAACTTAAGAGCGAGTATGAAGAAACGATGAGAGAACTGGGCGAGATTGAATAATGGCATCATGCTGTCCGAGGAGGTAACAGGATGGAAGTTTTTCAAGAAGTTTTAAGCTCGCTGACCCAGCCTTTTAATTTAATATATATGATATTCGGTGTAGCAGCAGGAATGATAGTGGGAGCGCTGCCGGGATTAACGGCAACGATGGCGATTGCCGTTATGCTGCCTTTCACCTTTTCGATGCCGCCGGATACAGCTTTAATCACGCTGGGCGGTATTTATATCGGCGCTATATTTGGAGGATGTATCGCGGCCATTCTCATTAACACACCTGGAACTCCATCATCCATCGCTACTACGTTCGATGGCTATCCTATGACGCAGCAGGGAAAACCGGACCAGGCTCTGGTTACTGCCGCGGTTAGTTCCGGGATTGGCGGAGTGATCGGAGGATTGGCCCTCCTCTTCTTAACCCCTATGCTGGCGGCGCTTGCCCTGCAATTTGGTCCGCCGGAATTTTTCTGGATCGCACTGCTCGGATTAACGATGGTGGCTACACTATCCTCCGGGTCGCTTTTAAAAGGATTAATCGGTGGAAGCATCGGTCTGCTTTTAAGCACGGTGGGACTGGCTCCCATCGGAGGAGATTCCCGATTCACCTTTGGATTTTCGCAGTTGCAGGCAGGCTTTGAGCTCATTGTGATGTTAATTGCTTTCTTCTGCATTCCGCAGGTTATCCGAATGATCAAGAATCAATCGAATACCAAAGAACAGGTGAAGCCGTTCCAGTCTCAGAAAGGGGTGATTGGTTATGTATTTAAACAGATCTTTATGCGTCCATTTCTTATTCTCCGCTCGGCTGTTATAGGAATTATAGTAGGAATCATACCAGGCGCAGGAGGCAACGTAGCCAGTCTTTTATCTTACGATGCCACCGTGCGTATGTCGAAAGATCAATCCACTTTCGGTAAAGGGGATGTACGCGGTGTATCGGCTTCGGAAGGGGCCAATAACGCTGAAGTTGGAGGATCTCTCGTTCCGCTGCTGGCACTTGGTATACCGGGTGCCCCGCCGGCCGCGGTCATTATCGGCGCGCTGCTGATGCAGGGGATCCAGCCCGGGCCGAATCTATTTGAAGAGAATGCCAATCTTATTTACACATTTATCACCGCCTTTATATTGGCCAATGTTGTGATGTTGATTCTTGCGCTGTTTGGTTCGAAATATATCGGCCGCGTTATCAATATTCCCACGTACTATCTCGCGCCGGCGATCGTATTTCTTACCATCATCGGTTCGTATGCGATCCGCAATAACTTTACGGATGTTGTTACCCTGATTATTATCGGCTTGATCGGATATGTTTTGTCCGAAAGAGGATTTGCCCCGGCACCGATTGTATTAGGACTCATTCTAGGTCCTATAGCGGAAGAAGGCTTAGCCCAGTCGATTCTTATCAGTGAAGGTTTCTTCAGTCTTCTTGGGCTGTTTTTCACCCGCCCGATTACGCTCGTTCTGATGCTGTTTTGTATTCTGTCCCTGCTCAGCCCTTATATTGGAAAATTATTAAAAAGCCAGAAGGCAAAAGAAGAACAGGAAAAAGAGGAAGCGGAGGAATCATTATGACAAAGGATACAGGGAGCGCCGTATTTTTCATCCTGCTTGCGGCCGGTGGATTATGGATGGCGCTTTCCTTCAATACAATGAGCGCTGTATTTCCGATTCTCGTATTATCCCTGCTGCTGTTGTTTTCGATTATTTATTTCTTCATAAGTATCATGAAAGGGAGGGAAAGCACCGAAACAGCATCCGCCATTTTTTCCAAAGAGGCTGTTATTACGGGGCTTTGTCTGCTCGGCTATGTATTGTTTATATGGGTGATAGGCTTTTTGGCGGCGAGCCTTCTATTTCTTGGAGGAATGACGTGGTACCTGCAGGGAGGATTCGTTTCAGGGAAAAAAAGAGTACGCAACGCGGCCGGAAGCTCCATTATCGTGACAGTCGTTTTCTTTTTCCTGTTCCGTTATGTGTTTCTGGTGCAGCTGCCGACAGGAATATTTACGTCTTGAGTAGAAAAAAGGGGAGTGGAGACAGTGGAAAAACGTTATGAGAGCAGCGTGCTGCAACAGTTCAGCTCCGAGCTTTTACAACAGACCGGAATGCCGGGGGAAGAAGCGGAGATCACCGCTGATTCTCTTGTGCGGGCAGATATGGAAGGCGCCCGAACGCATGGGGTGAATCGACTTCTCATGTATGTACCGCGCCTGGAAGAAAAGCAGATTAACCCCAATCCTGAGCCGATGTTTGAAGAACAGGACGCTGTGTTAAACGTCCATGGAGACAATGGTCTAGGGCAGGTGGTATCCAGTCATGCGCTGGAGCATGGTTTTTCGATCGCGAAGCGGTACGGCACGGCGTCTGTCTTTATTTCCGGGAGCAACCATTTCGGTACAGCGGCGTATTACTGTCAGAAAGCCTTTGAACAGGATATGGCATTAATCACCGTGACGAATTCTCCTTCCGGCATTGCCCCGTGGGGCGGAAGCCGGGCGTATTTCGGTACCAATCCACTCGCGTTTGGATTTCCACACAGAAAGGGAGAGCCGATTATTATTGATATGTCTTCCAGTGTGGTAGCTCGCGGAAATATTCTGGTCGCGGAAAAAGAGGGAAAGGAGATTCCGGGAGACTGGGCTCTGGATCCAAACGGGGTTCCGACAACAGACCCGTCTGAAGCGATTGCGGGGTCCCTGCTGCCAATGGGAGGAGCGAAAGGATACGCGATGGCACTGGCTGTGGAAATGATGGCAGGTGTGTTGACAGGCGCTGCTTTCGGTTCTCATGTAAACAGTATTTTTCAGTCAGGGAATCCGCCTGCTGATGTGGGGCATGGTTTTATCCTGCTGAACATCCGTCACTGGATGGAGATGGAGCGGTACGAAGAGAGAGTGGCGCAGATGCTGTCCGAAATCAAAAGCTCTCCACTGGCGGAAGGGTTTGAGGAAATCCTGTATCCGGGAGAACGACGCGCCCGTTCGTATGAAAAAAGCAGGGCGGTAGGTATACCGCTGACAGAAAATATAGAAAGAGAATTGCAGAACCTGGCATCAACATATGGGTTGTCCTTTCCGGACCCCTTGTAAAGGAGCAGATACGATGAAAGCCGTCATCACGGAATTGAACTGGCCGGTTGGGATAGACATGTTACGGGAGAAGGGATTTACCGTTATCTATCAACCGGAGTTGTGGAAAGATAGAGAAGCACTGGTACAGGAAACAGCGGACGCAGAGATTCTGATCGTGCGTAATCAGACGCAGGTGGATGAAGCCCTTCTTCAGCAGGTCCCGCATCTGCAGATAGTGGGCCGCCTCGGGGTGGGGCTGGACAATATTGATCTGAAGGCGGCTGAACAGGCCGGAGTCGAGGTGATTACCGCCAAAAATGCGAACGCTGCTTCTGTGGCCGAATATGTTATTTCGGCGATGTTTCATGTCACGCGTCCTCTTGCCGAGGCGGCCTTGGATGTGAAAGGCGGAAATTGGGACCGCAGAGGATTTACAAAAGGCGAGCTGTACGGAAAGACCCTCGGCCTGATTGGAACCGGCGAGACCGGTATTCGTGCTGCAGACAGAGCAAAGTCCCTGGGGATGCATGTAATTGGATACGATCCCTTTGTGAAAACATATGATTATGCCGTGATGGAAACCGGCATCGATATGATGGAGCTGGACGCTGCATTGCAGCAGGCGGATTTCATCAGTCTGCATGTTCCTTTGACCCCCGCTACCAAACATTTAATCAACCGGGAGCGGATGAAGCAGATGAAACCGGGGAGCTGGGTGATCAATTCTTCCAGAGGAGGCGTGATTGAAGAAAATGACTTGTATGACATGATTCAAACCGAAGAAATAGGAGGAGCTTTTCTGGATGTCGTGGAGAAAGAACCGGTTGATCCGGATCACCCGCTATTGACGCTAGGTAACTGCTTTATCACGCCGCATATCGCAGGATTGACAGAAGAAGCCCAATCCAGAACGTCAAAAATGATTGCAGAAGAGATTATTCAAAGGGTGGGGAAATAGTAAGAAAGAAAATCCGGACTTTTTCATTTTCTGAAAAAGTTCGTTTTTTTATAGTAAGATAAGGGCAGAAAACACGAGAAAAGCGGGGAGAACGAACATGGATATCAAACAGCTGCAGTATTTTATTGAGATCAATCGTTTTAACAGTTTCAGCAGGGCGGCGGAACATCTATATGTCACGCAGCCGACAATCAGCAAAATGATCAAGAACCTGGAAAAGGAATTCAATGTAACGCTGTTTGACCGTTCCAAAAAACAGGTCGTCCTGACGGATGCCGGAAAAATTATTCTGGAGCAGGCGCAGGTAATTCATCAGGCATTTAAAGACCTGGAAAGTCAGCTGGAAGATCTCTCCGGTCTGAAACAGGGCCATCTGCGCATCGGCCTGCCTCCGATGGTCGGATCGAGCTACTTTCCGATGATTATTGGAAAGTTCCGGGATATGTATCCGGCAGTGACGATTGAATTAATGGAGGATGGCTCCAACAAGATTGCCGCAGACGTGGAAAACGGCAATCTTGATCTCGGTGTGGTCGTCGAGCCGGTGAAGGAGGATATCTTTGCTTATTTTTCATTTGGAACAGAATCGATCCAGATGGTAACTGCCTCCGATCACCCGCTTGCCGCCAGGGAATCGATTCCTTTGTCCGATCTGAAACACGAACACTTCATGCTGTTGAACAGTGATTTCGCGCTGCGGAACCGGGTGGTGGAAGCCTGCCGGATGGAGGGGTTTGATCCTTTCGTTGTGTTTGAAAGCTCGCAGTGGGATCTGCTTGGCAGCATGGCCGCGTCTCGATTGGGGGTGACGCTGCTTCCAGAGAGTATCTGCAGGCAGGTGAAGGGAGATGTCTGTGTGAAGGACATAGATCAGGAAGCAATGTACTGGCGCCTTGCCGTCATCTGGCGGAAAGACAGTTATCTCTCCCACGCCGCAGAAGAATGGATCCGGTTTGCAAAAACCCATCTTACATAAAAGGTGACGGTTTCATAGACAAACGTTATATGACCCTATGTAAGGATTCCATTTTACGCATACACCTTCCCTCGTTATCATGAAAAAGTAATGTTACACGATGGAAGGTGCATCAGCATGGATAAAAAACATCCGAAAGAAAGTAAAGTCGTCAATACAGATCAAGTTCTCAGCAGTGATTTAAATAACTATAACACCCTGTTCGGCGGAGTTTTGATGAAAAGGCTGGATGGCTGTGCGGTTTTGTCGGCGCGCCGGCATTCGCGTGCCAAAGAATGCGTCACCGCCTCGACAGATTCGATAGACTTTCTCAGTCCGATATACCAGTCGGATTCGGTTTGTGTGGAATCGTTTGTTTCCTATACCGGAAAAAGTTCCATGGAGATTTTCTGCAAGGTGATTGCCGAGGATATGATGTCGGGGGAACGGCGTATGGCGACCACGGCTTTTATGACGTTTGTAGCGCTTGATGAAAACAAACGGCCGATGCAGGTGCCGGGTATTGAACCGGAAACAGAAGAGGAGCTCAAATTGTTTGAAACCGCCCCGGAACGGGAGGAAATCCGGAAGCTGAAGCGGGAGAAAAGCAAGGAGCTGGCTGGATCTATCAGCCTTCAGAAACCGTGGGAAGATAAGAAGGAGGCTTATTCATGATTGCACTGTGCAGTCTGCAGGTTCTTCGGGACGCCGGGCGGCAGATCGACGAACTTGAACATCATTCGCCTGAACTCACAGCCCACCTTCGCCACGTCGTACATTTAACCAAGCGGTTGGAATTCCGCTGCCGTTATCTTGGTGCCATGCTGCGGAATCAGGAAACGGACAAAGGAACGGAACCTAATGTGTATCCCTCCATTCTCCGTATGTATCATGCAGAAGTGGAGAAATTAAAAAACCGGGAAGGCGCAGAAAAAGTGATGCAGCTGTTTGACGAATTTCAGCATGCAGGTGATCACCCCCTCTGTCAATTAATCACCGGCGACACTCCGGAAACGATTAAATATATGGATTAAATAAAAGCAGCCCGGCATCAGGAGCCGGGCTGCTTTTATTCCGGGCCGGAGCTGCTCTGTGGACATTAAATGGGCCCGCAGCATTCGCGGTGTCCTCGGAGGTAATGTGGGTGTACACTAGACTTCTAATGCCGGAGATTAGTGTCCATTGAGTTTCGCCGGCATCCACTAATGATTGACTTCAGCGGTGTAGTGTCCATAAAACGAGGATCGGTGGAAACTACGTTCTTTATTTTCGATGATAGTGTCCACAACCCGGTGAACAGAAGCGAAAACCGGAAATGTCCTGCTGAAGTACCCGGCATGCGGTTCGGGCGGGCTATTTTCCTCCAGAGCATAAAAAAAGGAGAAGGGCGGCATCCTTCTCCTTTTCCTTCTCCTGATTATTGATTGATCACGGTCACTTTTTCGCGGGTGCAGCTGAGCAGGCTGTAGCGTACGCCCTGGACGCCCATGCCGGAGTTCTTTACACCAAGAAACGGGAAGTGGTCCGGGCCGCGGGATGTTTTTCCGTTCACCTGGACGCTTCCGACTTCCAGCTCGTCCGCTATGCGGTGTGCTGCGTTGATATCCTGGGTAAAGACGCTGGCCTGAAGCCCGTATTCGGAATCGTTGGCGATTTTTACGGCTTCGTCTTCATCTTTCACACGGATGACCGGAAGGACCGGGCCGAACGGCTCTTCCCAGGCAATGCGGGAGTCGGTTGAAACATGATCGAACAGTACCGGTGAAAACTGTCTGCCGTCCCGTTTGTTTTCTGTCACCACTTCAGCCCCGTCTGCGATGGTGTCGTCGATGAGACCCTGCAGGTAATCGGCGCCTTTATCATTGATGAGCGGTGTAATATCAGCGTCATCTTCAGGCTTGCCGACAGAGAGAGCTTCTACTTTTTCTTTCAGTTTGGCGACCACTTCATCAGCGGCTTCCTCTTTCACGAGCACCCGTTTGATTGCGGTGCAGCGCTGACCGGAGTAAGAGAACGCGCCGCCTGTGATTTCTTTGGCTGCTTTGTCGAGATCGGCGTCTTCCAGCACAATAGCCGGATCTTTGCCTCCCAGTTCGAGAACCATCGGTACCATTCCCGCTTTTTCCGCCATGGAAATGCCGGTGCCCGAACCGCCGGTGAAAGAAATCTGGTCAATGCCGTCATGCGTGACAAGCACATCACCGATCTCGGAGCCGCGGCCGGTTGTGACATTTACAAGGCCTTTCGGGAGACCTGCTTCTTCGAGTGTTTCCATCATCATAATGCCGCTCAGAGACCCTTGAGTGGCTGGTTTAAATATCACACTGTTCCCAGTCATCAGTGCCGGTGCGATTTTCGAAGCGGACAGGTTCAATGGATAGTTAAACGGTGCAATCGCAAGAACAACACCGAGGGGAACGCGGCTGACCTGCGCAGTTTTTCCTGCGGGACCACCATTGTAGCTGTCTCCTGTCAGCAGTTCTCCATTGATCCGTACACCCTCTTCAGCCGTGTGGCGGATAAAATCGGCTGTGCGGACGACTTCATCCACCGCAGAAGATTTCTTTTTGGCGACTTCCTGCATAATCACGGTTCCGATGGCTTCTTTATTTTCTTCAAGCTTATCCGCCCAGCGGAGAAGCAGTTGTTTTCTCTCATGAAGCGGGGTTTTCTGCCACTGTTTCTGTGCACCGCGCGCGGCTTCAACGGCTTTATCAACTTCCGCTTTATTCAAAGCCGGTACACTACCAATGTTCTCACCGCTTGACGGGGAGTCCAGCGTAATTCTATTTCCTTGTTCGTTCTCTTGCCATTCTCCACCCAAGAGAACGTTTTTTTGACGAAAAGCTTCGACACTATGGGTTGTCATCATAAAAACCTCCTCTTTGTATTCTCTGTATTAATCTTTCATCACAATCTGTATCAATGAAAGGTTCATTATACCTTACCAAATCTGCCGCGGTATGTTAACTATCCAGCTTGAACAAGCTCAGACACTGACAAACAGGTAATGAAAGCGCTGTCTTTAATATTTTTAGAAATCTTTTTTTTCAAAAAAATCAAAATCAATAGTTTAGTCACGGTTCTTTTTACACAAACAAAGGATATTATATTGGGAAAATAATATAATTATTAATGTCAAAAGTACCTATAATTAAAAATTGTAAAATAGAATGTATAGGAAGCTGCAAGAGGAATAAAAGGCGGGAGAAATATTGAAAAATCAGGGAATTTAAATAATATGAACTTTTTAAGACTGTTTGTCTAGAAGTATAACAGAATGACCGGAAAAGTATAACAGAGTATTGGAAATAGTTGTGGTGGCTAGAGGGGGGGGATGGAAAATGCAAAAAACGCTCCCGGTTATCATAAGTACACCCGGAAGCGCTTCGTGTAAATGACCAACACTGATGCCATTAAATTATGTCATGCTGAACCCGATATTGCCGATTTGTGCAGCCTGATGCAGCCGCTTAAATGCTTCTTCATAGGAAGCAAGAGGGTACGTCTGATCCATGAACGGCTTTATGTCATACTTTTTAATAAATGCCAGCATTTCCTGGAGTTCTTCGGTGCTTCCCATCGTAGAGCCGAAGAGGTTGTACTGCCCGTAGAAAAACGGCCGGATATTCAGCTCCACGGTGTCATCGGTGGAAGATCCGAACGTGACCATGGTACCGCCGCGGCGGAGCTGGGTGAGCGACTTGTTAAACGTGGCGCCGCCGATGGATTCAACGACAACATCCATTTTTCTGCCGCCAAGCGCCTTCGTCCAGTCTTCATGACTGTCGATGGCCTGCCGGGCTCCGAGTTCAAGGGCCTGCTTTCGTTTTTCTTCAGACCGGGACGTGACATAGACGTGCGCTCCTGCGGCCCGGGCGAACTGCAGAAGGAAGGTAGCCACTCCACCGCCGACCCCCGGAATAAAGACGGTGTCTCCGGGCTGCACCCGCGCTCTTGTAAATAGGACGCGGTAGGCGGTGAGAGCAGGCAGCGCAAGGACTCCTGCTTCTTCCCAGGTCAACTGCTCCGGCTTCGGCTCTACATTGGCTGCCGGAATCACAATTTGTTCGGCGAATGTGCCATCATTCGGTACGCCTAAAATTTCAAACCCTTCCGGCGGTGCATCACTGTTTTTCTCCCAGCCGAGCCCCGGATTGATAATGACTTCATCTCCCGTTGAAACAGCCGTAACATCCGTACCTGCTGCTTCAATCACTCCGGCACCGTCTGATCCGATTATGCAGGCCGGGTCGTCCGGCTGATGACGCTTTAGAATCGACAAATCCCGGTGGTTCATGCCGGCCGTTTTCAGGCGCACACGAACTTCACCCGGACCCGGCTCCGGTGTCTCGGTATCACGGTACGTCAGGCCTTCAATGCCGGTTTTTTTCTCATGAATCAACGCTTTCATTATATCCCTCCCTGGCAGTCTGTTTCATTTCCATCCTATCACATCAAAGAAAGGCCGGCATTTTCCGAGTGATGCAGGAATGCAGGGCACGAGTATGGAACTAACATACAGGAGGTGCGTGACATGATAAAAATAGAACTGGACCAAAAGAAAGCTCTCGTTACGGGTGGTGCAAGCGGGATCGGGCGTGAAATTGCCCTAGGACTGGCAGAGGCCGGTGCTGATGTGGCCGTTCATTACGGCAGCAATCAGAAAGGCGCGGAAGAAGTAAAAGAAATCATTACGAATATGGGGCGGCAGTGCATCATCGTCCAGGCGGATATGCTGAAAACAGAAGAAATTGATAACCTCTTTGATGCAGTGGAGAATGAATTTGACGGTACTCTGGATATCCTGGTGAACAACGCCGGCAATATGGTGGAACGAAGTTCTGTCGAAGAGATGAGGGAAGCCCTCTGGCGTCAGGTGATAGATTTGAATTTGACAAGCGCATTTCTTGTATCTCAGCGTGCGGTGCCGATGATGAAAGAAAACGGCGGACGCATTATTAACATGACGTCCCTTGCGGCGCAGAACGGCGGTGGTCCGGGAGCGGCGGCCTATGCTGCTTCAAAAGGCGGTCTGATGACGTTTACGAAAGGGCTGGCAAAAGAATTGGCGCCAAATGTAACCGTTAACAATGTGTCTCCCGGTTTCATCGGAGAGACAGCGTTTCATGACACGTTTACGTCGGATGAGGCACGCAAAAACATCGTCTCGAGTCTGCCGTTAAAACGGGAGGGTACTCCCAAAGATGTGCTCGGAACCGTTTTTTACCTAGTTTCCGACTATGGAAGTTTTATCACCGGTGAAACAATCGAAGTGAACGGCGGCGCCTTAATGCGGTAGAACGCCGGTATTCAGGAAACCCGCCTGCTTGAATAGAAGCAGCGGGTTTTTTTCGGCAGGTGTTTATGCAGCTCCTTCTCCCTTTGTTCACAAACGTTTCACTTACGAAAGATTATGTCTTCTTTATATAATACATTGGTACTACAAACGGGAGGAGAGGATGATAATGCCTGAAACCAGGAAAGAAAGCTGGCAGTTTGGCTTTATGATGTGTTTTGGTATGGTGCTGGTCATGACACTATACAATCTCTATATCAATGATATGTTGAGCACCATAACATTTACGGAAGGTACGTTTAATTTTCTAACGGCCTTTGTCATAGCTTTTATGTTGGATATGTTCGTCGTCAGTCCTTATGCGAAAAAAACAGCCGGAAAAGCAGTAGGGCACACGGGTAATAAAGTGTACATGATCCTCGCTGTTTCCACATGCATGGTGATCGGTATGGCGTTTTTCATGTCGATATACGGCTTAATTACAGCCTACATGCATACCGGATTTCAAAGCGGATCTATTCTTCTGGACTATCTCAACGTATTTGGAAAGAACTTCGTCATGGCACTGCCTCTGCAAATTGTTGTGATGGGGCCGCTCGTCCGGTATTTATTCACCAACTTTATAAAAACGAATGCAGAAGCAAAGGAAGTGTAGAGAAGGAAACACCATTTTTCAATAATATTAATGAGTTGCCTTCGATTCTTTCAGCTTATCCTGCTTAATTAAAATGAAATGAACCCCGGGGTGTAAGCCGGGGTTCATTTCAGCGGTTGGCCGCTTCGGTCTGCTGCATAAAACGATAAACCGCGCCGAGCAGGTTCGCGTGCTGCCGGAAGTGGCAGACATCAAGGGTCGGGCGGATGGTGCCGACGGGCGCTTCTCTCATGAGCTCATCCAATTTTTTATTGATTCGCTGCACAAGCTCTTTTCTGGCGCTTACTCCGCCGCCGAGGAGAATGAGCTCTGGATCGTATATGTACTGCAGGTTATATAACCCGAGCGCAAGAAACCGGTAAAATCGATCGAGTGCTTTGACACATGCCGGATCCCCTTCGTCCGCCCATTCAAAAACCTGTTCACCTGTCAGGGTGTCCGGTTCGATTTCTTTTTCCGCTTCTGCATAACGGGTCAAAGCCCGTGTGGCAGCAAGCTGGCTCCAGCTTTCCAGGCGGCCGGTATCAGGATTGCCAAGAAGCATAAAACCGAATTCGCCTCCATGCAAGCTGGCTCCTTTATGTGTTTGGCCCTCTTTGATGACCGAACCGCCGATGCCTGTTCCAATGACGACAGTCAGCACATCCTGTTTTCCTTTCGCCGTTCCCTTCCATAGTTCCGCAGCACCGGCGCAGTTCCCGTCGTTCTCCATAAACACAGGAAGCCCGGTTTTCTCTTCCAGCCGGTGTTTGATATTCGGTCCGTGCAGGTAGGAAAGGGCACTGATCCCATAAATGACGCCTTCGTCCGCGACGGCACCGGGAGCGCTGACGGCAATGCCCGCCGAATCAGGATGCCGGTGGACGATGTCTGTGATGTGCTGCATTAAAACATCCAGCGAATCCGGTGTCTTCATTTTGTCCTGTTCCCGCAGCTCTCCTTGTTCCGTCACCATGCCGTACTTGATATAGGATCCTCCGATATCAAATGCTGTATATTCTTTCATAACTGTTCCTCCGGTTGATAGGTAGATACCCTTATCATAACATCCGGCAGGAAAGATACTGAACTCAAAAAAACGGAGAGACTGATCTGCTTCATTCCGCTGCTTTTTTCCAAAACTCCTCCTGGAAGATTTCGTACTTCCGGTTGGCTCTCCCCGTCTGGAATCCACGTTCATACCCCAGACGATAGGCTGTATCCGCCTGAATGTCACCGACCGCCTGAGAAGCGTCAATCACCTCGTGCAGGAAAGACACATCGATTTCCTTTTTTCTCATTTCTTCAGCCAGTGCGTGAAAGGTGTGTGCAAAATGTTCTCTCTTTTCTTTGAATAAAAAATGCTCGTGTACTGGATACGTCATAAAAAAACACCCTTTGCCGTTGTGAAATATATGTGTCAGTATGGTCATGATGCCATCATTTATACGTCGCAGCCGGCAGTGTGTAAGGTTGAATGTAGCAAAGACAGGGAAAAATGGTGTATCATAAGAATAAATATGATGAAGAGATGGAGTATGGTATGAGAAAACAGATATTTGTACATATAGGATTTCATAAAACAGCGACATCTTTTTTGCAGCGTTGTATATACCCGAAGTTGAAGAATGTCCGGTACGTGAAGTACGGGAAGCTGAAACAGGAGTTGTATGACCTGCGGCTGAAAAGGCTGTCGGATGAACGTGTCCAGGAAATCCGGGATAAAGTCGAGTCATTTTATAAAAAGAAACCGCTGCTTGTATCCTATGAAGGGCTTTCCGGAAGTCCGTTTTCGCAGAAACGGTCCAAATCCAACATCCGGGTGCTGGAAGATATCCGCCGTGTTTTTCCCGCAGAGGAGTTTGACGTTCACATCATCGCCGGCATCCGGGAACAGGTGAACCTTCTCACGTCCCTGTATGTTCAGTATGTCCATCAGGGCGGGGTGAACAAGCCGGAGCGCCACCTGAAGAACCTGGAGCGTCAGGGTATTCTCGATCATTACCATTATGAGTATTACCTTGATAAGGTAAGGGAGCTCTTTGGAGATGACCATTATTATGTTCTTATTTATGAGAACTTCAAAAATGACATGAACGCGTACATGCTTGATCTGCTGCAATATATGGGCGAAGACGAGATTCCTTCCTATGAGAATGAACAGATCAACCGCAGTTACGGCACCCTACAGATGGCTGTCGGCCGGCGCGCTAATCATCTTTTTAAAACCAGGCTGCATCCTAAAGGTTTGATTCCATCCAACCCTTCTCCTATTAAGGGGAAGATTTCACCAAGGAAGGTGCTGCAGAGCAAACTGAGTTTTAAGCTGCATTACAAGCGGTACCATCTTCCGGGGGAGTTGGAGAACCAACTGAAAGACCGTTATACTAAGAGCAACCGACGGCTGCAGGAGCAGTACGGGCTGGACCTGCCGGGCATTTATTTCTGATAATAAAGGAGACGGGCGATGAATACTGTCATTGAGGCTGCCCTGGAGGCAGGAGAGACTGTAATGGAGATATACAATAAAGACTTCGACGTGGAGTACAAGGAAGACGATTCCCCCCTGACGATTGCCGATCAGCATGCGAATCAGCTGATTACAGATGTTTTGAACCGCGCATTTCCGGATATACCGGTGTTAAGCGAGGAAGGTCAGCCTCTATCCTATGAAGAAAGAGCGGCGTGGAACACGTTCTTTCTCGTGGACCCGCTCGATGGAACGAAAGAATTCATCAAGAAGAACGGCGAATTCACCGTTAATATCGCCAGGGTGGAGAATGGTCGTCCGGTGTTCGGCGTCATTTATGCGCCGGCTCTTGATCTTCTGTATATCGGAGACCAGGAAAAAGGAGCGGTGAAAGTGGAGAATGCCGCCGCTTTAAAGAAAGACACGTCAGATTGGTACCACGCAGGGGTGAAACTGCCGCTTTCCTCTGACTTCGAGGATACGATACGCGTTATTGCAAGCCGCTCGCATATGTCGAAGGAAACCAAGGAGTTCATCGATCAGCTGAAAAGTACCGGTGAACAGGTGGAAACTGTTTCAACGGGGAGCTCTCTGAAGCTCTGTTTAATCGCAGAAGGAAACGCTCAGTTTTACCCCCGTTTTGCGCCGACGATGGAATGGGACACCGGTGCCGGGCAGGCCATCGTGGAAGCCGCCGGAGGATCCGTCCGGATCGCGGGAACGGATGAAACGCTGAATTATAATAAAAAAGACCTGCACAACCCTTGGTTTCTCGCGGAAACAGGTGAAGAATAACGCGGAGACAACAAAAACTCAGGAAAGGAGTGCCGTATATGGAGGACACTTTGCAGTGGGGCATCATCGGAGGAGCCAAAATAGCGATGGAGGCTTTTCTGCCGGCATTACATAGAGCCCCGGAAGGAGAAATACGAGCTGTTGCCAGCCGGTCCGGTTCGGCCGAACAATTTGAAGATGTTCCGGTCTTTTACGGGACATACGAAGAACTGCTGGATGACGAGTTGATAGATGCCGTTTATATTGCGCTCCCCAATGCCCTTCACGCCGAGTGGGCCGGCAAGGCGATGGAGAAGGGGAAGCATGTGCTTCTTGAAAAGCCCGCCGGTATTACGGCCGACGAAGTACGGCAGATGAAGGAGACGGCGGAGCAGTATCAGGTTGTGCTGATGGAGGCGTTTATGCATCAGTTTCACAAACAGCATGATGTCGTGAAAAAAGTGCTCCAGTCCCACAAACTGGGGGAATGGAAATTTTACCGGGCTCATTTTTCGTTTCAGATTCAGGATGAAGCCAACATCCGCCTGGACAAGACGCTTGGCGGAGGAGCGCTCTACGATATTGGCTGTTACGGCATTCACACGATGAATCAGCTTCTCGGATGGAAGCCGGAAAAAGTGACGACAAGAGGCCGCACCTACAGAAACGGCGGCGTAGATCTGATGGCCGTGGCACTGTTTGAAGATGGAAGCGGACGCATCGGAGAAGTCCTTGCAGGCTTTGACCTTCCTTCGTCGAACCGGTATGAAATCATCTGCGAAAACGGCACCATCCAGGTGGAAGACGCTTACCGTCCGGATAAATCGGCAAACGGCTGCGGAACGATTATTGTGAAAGATAAAGCAGGGCAGGTCGTCTCTTCGGTCAACGTGAAGGATGACGCCTACAAAAATGAAATCGACCATTTTCAGCAGTGTATCCGGGAAGAAGTACAGCCCCGTTATACAATGGAAGATTCCAAAGACGTCAACGTCCTGGTGGAGTCCGCTTACCAGGCACTGCGGACCCAGAAGAAATCAAATATTCGTTACTGATAAGATCTGTAAAAGGGGATGTCCGGCTGCATAGGGACATCCCCTTTTTTAAGCGAAGTGTTTTGATAAGCGTTATATGATGCACAAAAGAGCGGGGTGGGTCAGGGCAGGGAGTTTATTTAGAAAATAATGGAAGTGTACCGATTCATCCATCATGAAGGCCTTCTCTTGTTTTTAATTTCAACAGGGGAGATGTATGTTCAGTACAAATAAAGTTATTTCTTTTCAGAAGAGGGGAAGCTGCATTCTACCGTTAATCATGAAACAGATCAAGAGCGAAGAACAATTTCATTTATGGCTGGAGGAAGGCCCGGAGCAGGGAGCCGTCATGAAAGTCGAAGAAACGTCCACCCTGTACAAACTCCCAAAACATCCCTCTGCTCAATTGCAGGAATTATTGAAAGAATGATGTGAAATTGTTCCGATGTTACCGAGTAAAAATAAAACCGATGGCGGACAGCAGCGGATATCAACGAGCCTGTGAGACCGCCTGCAGAATCCATATCATCAGTGGTTGAAAAAGCCGGGCGCCTAAAGTCATAGGGCTACCGGTCATTTTATGCCAATCTTTGTATAGAGGAATCGAATCCCTGCCAACCAACAATTCCCTTTAGGAAAAATAACCCAATACCTTTTCAGCTAATTTTGGAATAATTAACAATTTTAACGAAATGACTATAATTTATGGTATACTAAAAGTGCTAATCCTTCTTCGCAGAATGAGTGATCCTCTGGCAGGAGGAGGTGATTTCGGTGAGTCCGTTTGAAGCATTAAACCTGATGGTAAGCTTTGGTATGCTGATAGCGGTTCTGGTTACACGAAGAGACTAATTCTGTATTACACTCATTCTGCTTTTCCGCCCGGGGTGTTAGGGCACCTCGGCTTTTTTCTATCTTTTCGCACAATTCCGATTATATCGTGTATCCTAATGAACTGCAACCTTTTTTTAAGAGATGATCCATTTATTATTGCAATGTAAGTAAAAGGCTTCTGTTATTTCAGTAATGTCCTAATAAAGTTTTATAATATCTTGAAGGTAAGACATTGTTAAATGGAGTACATACATCCCCATACTGATTTCCTTTAGTATCCGGCAAAACATAATGTCAAAACCGTTGTCCCATAACTTTGATGCTTCCAAATTAACATCTTCTTTAGTAAATCCATCTGGAGCTGTCGCCCTTTCATTTTCAATTATGGTTTTCACTTCAATGACTTTAGGATGAAGTTGGTTCCATAACTCTGACATGACATCCGTTGCTTTTTAATCATCCGATTTCTCAATAAAATACTCCAATAACCGAAGGATCATTGTTTTTTGTGATATGTCATCCATAGTGCTCCAAGTTCAGCAGAACTCATTTTAGGCTTTTCAACCATTGAAACATTACCTCCCAGTATTTTGCGTATTTTTCCACCGTAAATAGCATCCCTATTTTCCATGGGGGTATGCATATACCTGCAGTACGAGGAAACAGGGAGGTTTATTCAATTAAATGGCCCGATTGCGGCATATCTTTATTATTAAAGAAGTGACTTTATTGTCACTCTACAATGTAATCCGTGTTTTTATTTATTTAAACCATCCCTTTTCTCTGAACTTGGAAATGGCTTCGATACGGTTACTCACCTCCAGTTTGTCCAATATAACAGAAACATAGTTACGTACCGTACCTGTCTTAATAAACAGCGTATCTGCTATTTCTTTTGTCGTTTTACCGTCGGCAATCTGTTGTATGATTTGTACTTCCCTTTCCGTCAATGGATTCTGCTCTTCATAAGCCATATCCATGAGCTCCGGAGCGTACACTCTCCGCCCGTTCATGATAGAGCGGATGGAGCTTGGCAGATCTTCGCTTGGACTGTCTTTTAGTAAATAACCATTCACGCCGGCTTTACGTGCTCTTTCAAAATAGCCGGTTCTGGCAAATGTCGTGAGCACAATCACTTTGCAGGGGTGGTCTTTCAATTCCATGGCCGCGTCCAATCCGTTTTTTACCGGCATTTCAATATCCATGATGCATACGTCGGGATCCTGTTCTTTCACGAGCTGAAGTGCTTCTTCGCCGTTGGCTGCCCTGCCCGCCACTTCCATATCCGTTTCTAAATTCAAGAGAGAGGCAAGCGCGCCAAGCAGCATCTGCTGATCCTCAGCAATTACAATTCGTATCATAAAGATTCCCCCTGTGTCGGCGTCTGAATGACAAATGGAACGCTTATCGTCAACGTTAATCCGTGGTTTGATTCATATTTCAGGCTTCCATTTACAAAATCCAGACGCTCTTTCATGCCCTGCAGCCCGCTTTCATTAACGGAATATCCATCCGGATCAAGCATTCCCTTCCCATTATCCCGGACGGTCATGACCACTTCAAATGACTCCTGTAAAAAGGAAATAGAGCAGGTGTCCGCCTGACTGTGTTTGACAACATTCGTCACGGCTTCTTTCAAACACATGCTCAGCACATTTTCACTTAATACAGGCATATTTATGACTTCCGGCGGTTCTCCTTCGAGGTAAAAAGCAATGTCCGACGCTTTCAAAATTTCCCGGACGTGGTGTATTTCATCTTTCAGCTTGGTGCCTTTCATGTCTGATACGATCTCGCGTACTTCCTTTAACGCGGTTCGTGCTGTCTGATGAATATCCCCGATTTCGGTTTTGGCATCTTCCGGGTTAATATCTATCAGTTTTTGCGAAAGGTCACTTTTGAATCCAATGAGTGACAGCTTCTGTCCCAGTGTATCATGCAAATCCCGCGCAATCCGCTGGCGTTCTTCCACGACCATAAGCTGCGATATCCTCTCGTTTGCGTCTTCGAGTTCGCTTTCCAATTCTTCGCGCTTGTTGCGGTTATAGATGTTAACGGGGAGCAGGATGATACCAATCACACTGATCACAATAAAGGGAAGCTGCATCATGAAGGCTTCCCTCTGCATAAAAAAAGCGGCAGTAATGGCAGCATTGGCCGTAACAATATGAACGACATACAGCGTGATAAAGCCTGCTTTATTTCGTATGTTTCCAATAAAAAAGGCGAGAAACAACGCAAAATAGACATAGCCGAAATACATCGTCATCCCAATACTTATTATCATTTCTATACCAAACGATACATAAACCGTCCAGCCCTGTTTAATGAATGAGAGTCGGTAGGTTGTAAAAAACAGCGCAATCAATAAGATGCCTATAAAGACTTCAAACAGTCCGGAAGAGGTGATCACAAAATAAAAAGGAAGAAGACAAAATATGATCCAGGCATACAAGCTCAGCCCGGTATTTTTCGGGAAAATATGAAACCAGTTCTGCAATACGGCATCTCCTTTGGGACGTGTCTTGGTCTTTTCATTATAACAAAAAAACAAGGAAGCTCCCCGCAGCCATCAGCTTAGGGAACTCCCTGTTCAGTATGGTTGGTGCTTTTCTTTTTTCATAAATGGCTTCATGTCCCTGAAATGAATGAATGTCTTATTATTCTCATCATACAAGCGGAACCGGATGGATTGTAAACTGGATGCCAGCGTGATGGTTGTCGCCTGTTGCAGTGGTGTTATCTGTTCATGCGTTTTTTCCAGGTTATAGTTGGGAATTCTCGGACTGAGATGGTGAACGTGATGAAAACCGATATTGCCCGACAGCCACTGTATGATTTTAGGAAGCTTGTAATAGGAACTGCCATCTATCGCAGCTTTCACGAAATTCCATTCGCTTTCATTCTCGAAATAGGAATCCTCAAACTGATGCTGCACGTAAAAGAGCCAGATCCCGGCGGCACCGGAAACATACAAAATAGGAAGCTGCACCATCAGAAAGGCCTGCCAGCCGATGGCCCATATCAGCAGGGCATAGATAGCCGCAATCGATCCATTGATCAGATACGTATTTCTTTTTTCCCTTTTTTTTGCCTGTTTATCATTAAATCGATTATCCAGCAGAAAAAGAAAAAGAGGACCTAATCCAAACATGACGAAAGGGTTGCGGTACAGCCGGTATTTTAATTTTTCCCAGGTCGGAGCCATGCGGTATTCACCCACCGTCATCATCCATATATCCCCGGTTCCGCGTTTATCTAAGTTTCCACTCGTGGCGTGGTGCACCGCATGTTTTTTTTTCCATTTTGCAAAGGCAAAGTGAGTGATCACACCGGTAATGGTGCCGACGATGCGGTTCATTTTATTGTTTTTAAAAAAAGAATCATGGGCACAGTCATGGAAAATAATAAAGATCCGAACGGCAAACGCTGCTGCGAGAACGGTTAAAGGGAGGCTCAGCCATATCGAGACGGCGGTGCTTTGATAAGCGAGATACCAAAGCAGGAAAAAGGGAAGAATGGAATTAATGATTTGAATGATACTTGCTTTTATATTAGGTTGGGCAAAAGGTGACGCACTTTTTTTAAGTTCTGCCTGCTGCTGTTTACTCAAATAAGATGCCCCCGGAAGTCCAGTATTTTATATTCACGTAGTGTCAATATAATCTACATCCTATCTTACAGACTGCACCATTTTAAGATAAGACACAGATGTCACTGTTGGTATATGACAAGTGTCACGTATGTGTGCAAGGGTCCTCCTGCACTTGTATGTTATCCCCTCTTCTATAAGACAATACACTCTGTTTTTTCATAAAAAAATAATGCGGGAGCGGGTGCCAGGATCACGTTTATGATTTATGTATGGTATTCTGTTAGTAGAACTGGGAGAAGGAGAGGGAGATACATGAAGTTTGATCTGCATATCCACCATTACCGCTGCGGACATGCGCGCGGGGATATAGAAGATTATATTCAGGCGGCGCTGGACCGGGGGCTTGATGTTATCGGCATTTCCGATCATTCTCCGTATTTCGGCATGGAGGATGACCACCCTTATCCAGGCCTCACGATGGCCAAAAGTGATTTCGCAGGCTACGTGGAGGAAGTACAGCAGCTGAAAGAAAAATATAAAGACCGGATTGAGGTGCTTCTCGGGGTGGAATCCGATTATCTGGAAGCTTCAGCGCAGACGTATCAGAGTGTGTATGAAGCGTATTCCATGGATTATGTCATCGGGTCGGTCCATTTTGTGAACGGCATTAATATCTTTAATAAGACCCGCTGGTTCGGTCTCGGAGAAAAAGAGATTCTCGATGTGAAAGAAGAATATTACCGGCTGATTGAAAAATCGGCCAAAAGCGGCATGTTTCAGGTTCTTGGTCATATTGATGCGATTAAAGGCTACTTCCCGGATATTTCCGACGTGCAGACGGATAAAGTCGATCAGGCACTTCGGACCATCGGAGAAGAAGAAACAGCAATCGAAGTGAATACGTCGGGGAAAATGAAAGACTGCGGCGGCTGGTATCCATCCGATGACATTCTGGAACGGGCGCGCTATTATAAAATTCCAATCACCCTTGGATCGGACAGCCATGACCCTGACCGGATCGGTGATGATCTCGAAAAGGTCCGGGACCACCTGAAAGCCATCGGCTACAGACAGTGGTATTTTTTCCGCAACAAAAAACCGGTGGCTGTGCCGCTCTAAATGGTTAAAGTATACAAGGCAGCAACTTTTTTTGAGTGATTCTGCTTCATGACATATCGTTCCCCGTCTTTAATAATGAAAGAAAGGGGGACTCGGCGATGAATGAAAATACGGCGTACACGAACCAGACCATTTCCGTCGAACCACGGCAGGAAGGTATCCTATCAGGACTTACGTTTGCATTGAAAGATGTCATTGCCGTAAATGGCGTCGTGAACGGCGCCGGACATCCAAAATGGCGGCGCAGGGCAGCGCCGGCGGCTGACCATGCCGCCGTTGTCCGCAGGCTTCTTGAAAACGGAGCGGCCTTACGGGGCATGACGATTACCGATGAATTGATGTACAGCCTGAACGGCGAAAATATTCACGACGGAACCCCGCTTAACCCGAAGGCACCGGACCGGATTCCAGGCGGCTCATCCAGCGGCTCTGCATCCGCCGCTGCAGCTGGTGACGTTGATATTGGTGTAGGAACAGACACCGGAGGATCGATCCGCATCCCGTCTTCTTACTGCGGTTTATTCGGTATGCGCCCCTCCCACGGAGCACTGGACATGACAGGGGTTATACCGCTCGCCGCAAGCTTTGACACGATAGGGTGGATGACATCCGATATGGAAACGATGCAGCGCGCGGGTGACGCGCTGCTTCCTGATACTGCAGGGAGCGGTGCATTCATCCGCCTGCTTCTGCCATGCGAAGCATGGGAGCTTGCCGAAGAAAGCACCCGCAATGCCTGTGATGATCTGCTTCATTTCATGAAACAGAAAGTGGATCACGTGGAAACGGAGAATATTTCAGATAACGGACTGCAGTCATGGGCGGAAACATTCCGGGTGATGCAGGGGATCGAAATCTGGAAAGAGCACGGCGTCTGGGTGCAGCAGGAGAATCCGGTATTCGGCCCCGGGATCGCCGAACGATTTCAGTGGGCATCGTCTCTTGATGTATCCCGGTACAGCGATATCAAACGGCAACGGGAGGCTGCAGCCCGTCTTTTGAATGCAAAGCTTGGACATCATACGATTATGGCTGTTCCCACGTCCATGGGGCCTGCTCCGCAACGAGACATGCCGTCTGAGATGGATGAACAGCGGCGCCGGGTCAATTTGCAGCTTACCTCTATAGCAGGTCTGGGGGGTCTGCCGCAGGCGAATGTTCCGCTGCAGAACAACGAAGGACTGCCGGTCGGACTGTCTTTTATCGCAGGTCGGTTTCAGGATAAGGCCCTGCTGCGGCATGTGACCGATATGATTTAAATAATAAAACACATTGACAGGATAACCAAAAAAACTTATTATAAAGTTAAATGATATATCAGATATCAAGAAGGTGAAAGCAATGGACGCAGAACTCGAACAGCTTTTAACATCGCGTACGACAAATACTCAGTCCCTGCGGCAGCTGGCGGTTGACACGATCCGGGAAGCCATTGTGATGGGATACTATAAACCAGGTGAAGCGCTCCGAGAGAGACAGTTGTCTGAAAAAATGAACATCAGCACAACACCGCTGAAAGAAGCTTTCCGGACGCTGGAGTACGAAGGACTGGTTGTTACCGTCCCGAGAAAAGGTACTTTCGTATCGAATATGGCCGATACGAAAGTGGAGGAAGTGTTGATGCTCCGGGCCTCTGTTGAAGGATTGTGTGCCAGGCTGGCCGCGGAAAAAATGACAGAGAATGAACAGGAACACATGAAACAGCAGCTGCATCGAATGGACGACATGAAAAAAGAACATCGGGTGAAGGAACTTGTTGAGGAAAATACGTTGTTTCATCAGATGGTCGTTACCTATGCCCGCAGTCCGATGCTGGAACAGACATGGAACACGGTTGCCGCTTTCGACCGGGCTTTTCGAAAGCTTGCGCTGCAGCAGGACAAAGAACAGGACGAAGGGCTGCTGGAGCACTGGCGTATTTTTCAGGCGATGGAAAACAGAGACGGGGAAACGGCAGAGCAGGAAATGAGAAATCATATCCTGCGTACGATGGATCAGGTGATGAAACAAGAGCAGAGGAAAGGAGAATAAAATGGAGGTAAATAGAGCAGCGGAAAAATTGAAAACGATTTCGGCGATTAATATCACGCCGTTCCGCGGTGACCTCACTATCGACTGGGAGGTGCTGCGGCGGAATGTAGATTTTCTTCTGGACAATGAACTCGATGTCATTGTTCCATCCGGCAACACAGGTGAATTTTATTCTCTGACAGTGGAGGAGGCAAAAGAGGAAAACCGGAAAGTCAGCGAATGGGCCGGGAGCCGCGCAATGGTTGTCGCGGGAATCGGATATGCTGTGGAAACGGCGGTGGAGATGGGCCTGGATGCAAAACGGGCTGGAGCGGATGCGGTGCTGATTCATATGCCGATCCATCCGTACATGAATGAGGAAGGAACCGCAGCATACTTCCGCCGGATCATCGAAGAAGTCGACATGCCGGCTGTGATTTACTTTAAAAATCCGGAAATCAGCGATGATGTGCTGAAAAAATTGACGCCGCTTCCACAGTTAATGGGGGTGAAATATGCCATCAATGATCTGCCCCGTTTCACCAAAATCGTCCGGCAGACTCCGGATCGGCACGGCGTCACCTGGGTATGCGGCACTGCCGAAAAATGGGCGCCTTATTTCTGGGCGGCCGGCGCGGAAGGATTCACGTCCGGATTGGTTAATCTGCATCCGGAGATTTCGCATGCGCTGCTTGAAAAACTCCGGGACGGAGACTGGCAGGGTGTTTGGGACTTGTGGGAAAAGATGGTTCCGTTTGAAGATCTGCGCGCAAGGCACCATGCCGGAAATAATGTGGTTGTCATTAAAGAAGCCCTCCAGATGCTGGGTTTTCCGGCTGGGCCGACGAGAGAACCGGTTTCCGCGCTCAGTCGTGATGAGAATCAGGAAGTGGCAGATCTGTTGAGCAGATGGAAGCTGGGCCGGGAAACATTTCTGAACGTCTAATACTCGATGAAAGGTTGTGAAACCATGAAACTAACCGATATTACCCTGACAGTAGTGGGAGTACCACGTCACACTGGTTTTGTGAATAAACATATCATCGTCCGGCTTCATACAGATGAAGGCGTAGCGGGAATCGGGGAAATGTCGGATTTTTCCCATCTTCCGCGCTATGCTCCTGATGTGAAAGACCTCAAACGGGTGCTGGAGCAGGTTCTTGTCGGTAAAAATCCATTTGATATCACCCTGATTAATAAAGAACTGCTCGATAATTTCCCCGAGGCGATGTATTACTACGAAAAAGGGAGTTTCATCCGTAACGGCGTGGATAACGCCCTTTATGATCTGTGTGGAAAATATCTCGGGGTTTCGGCAGCGGATCTTCTCGGCGGCACGTATCATGATAAAATCAAAGTCTGTTACCCGATCTTCCGCCACCGCTTCATGGAAGAAGTGGAGAGGAACGTGGAAGTAGTGAGGCAGCGGTTTGCCGAAGGGTTTGATGTGTTCCGTCTGTATGCCGGAAAAAATATAGAGGCCGATGAAGCCTTTCTGTCAGCGATTCACGAGGAATTTGGTTCCCGGGTTACGATAAAGTCGCTCGACTTCAGCCATCTGCTTGACTGGAAAGAAGCGGCCCGGGTTGTCAAAAGACTCTCAAACTATCCCATCGAACTGATAGAAAGCCCGGCTTATCAAAACGACTTCGACGGTCTCCGTCATTTCCGCCACAAAATCGATCATCCGGTGAGCGAGCACGTCTGGAGCTTTCGTCAGCAGTTTGAAATGATCAAGCAGGAGGCCGTTGATATTTTTAATATATCCCCGGTATTCATCGGCGGTCTGACGAGTGCGAAAAAAGCAGTGGCAGCGGCCGATACGGCAAAAAAGAGCTGTCTGCTCGGCACGACACAGGAGCTCTCCATCGGAACCGCCGCTATGGCTCATCTTGGAAGCACCATGACAAATCTTGATTATACATCGGACCCGACCGGCCCCGAGTTGTATGTAGACGATGTCGTAAAAGACAAAATCCGTTATGAAAATGGATATCTGCAGGCGCCGTCAAGACAAACGGCGGGACTTGGTATCGAACTCGATGAAACGAAAATAAAGCACTACGCCGTCCCGGATTTAAGCTGGAATGATGTCACAGTCCATCAGCTTCAGGACCGCACAGCCGGTACCAAATCATAAGGAGGATATTCCATGACGATTACGGTAGAGCAGACGTACAATAATCACATTAACGGTGTCTGGAAAACGGATTCTGAAGAGAAAAAGCCCAGCATTAACCCGGCTCATCCGCGGGAAGTAGTCGGGTACTATACAATGTCCGAAAGCGCGACGCTGCATGAAGCGGTGGAAGCAGCCGCAGCCGCCAAAAGAGAGTGGAGAAAAATGGCGGAGCCTGCCCGCGGTGACATTCTTTATAAAGCAGCGGCTGTTCTCGAAGCGCGTGTCGAAGAGATTGCGGAAACGATGACAAAAGAGATGGGGAAAACACTTCCGGAAGCAAAAGGTGAAACGATGCGCGGCGTTCAGATTCTGCGGTATTATGCCGGGGAAGGCATGCGGCAGAACGGGGACGTGATACCGTCCACGGATAAAGATGCGTTGATGTTCACCAACCGCACTCCTCTGGGTGTTGTCGGTGTGATTACGCCGTGGAACTTTCCGGTCGCCATCCCTGTCTGGAAAATCGCGCCGGCGCTCGTTTACGGCAATACGGTTGTCTTTAAACCGGCACAGGAAGCCGCTGTAACGGCAGCCAAAGTGGTCGAATGCCTGGCGGAAGCCGGACTGCCCGAAGGTGTGCTGAATTTTGTCACAGGAAGTGGTTCTGTCATAGGGCGCGGACTGGCGGAACATCCTGACGTGAACGGCATCACCTTCACCGGTTCCGAGCAGGTCGGACGCGGTATCGGTCAGGCCGCTCTGGCAAGAGGAGCCAAATATCAGCTGGAGATGGGCGGAAAAAATCCCGTCATTGTAACCGAAGACGCTGACCTGGATGCAGCGGTCGACGCTGTGATCAGCGGCGGGTTGAAGTCAACCGGACAGAAATGTACCGCCACGAGCCGGGTGATTGTTCAAAGCGGGGTGTATGAAGGATTTAAAGAAAAGCTGCTTACAAAAGTGAAAGACATAAAAGTTGGAGACGGCATGAACAAGGACAGCTGGATGGGTCCATGCGCCAGCGAAAAACAGTTCCGCAGCGTAACGTCTTACATCGAGACAGGGAAACAGGAAGGAGCAGCGCTGCTCTGCGGTGGTGAAACGATGCCGGAAGAAGGGTATTATGTGACACCTGCCGTTTTTGACAACGTTGATCCCGATATGACGATTGCGCGGGAGGAAATCTTCGGCCCTGTACTAGCTCTGATGAAGGTGGAAACGCTCGAAGAAGCCATCGAGACAGCCAACGATACGGAATACGGCTTGAGTGCTTCCATTTTCACAAACAATATTCAGGAGTCTCTTTCCTTTATGGATGACATCGAAGCCGGGCTGGTTCGTATCAACGCAGAAAGCGCCGGGGTGGAACTGCAGGCCCCGTTCGGAGGAATGAAAAACTCCAGTTCCCACTCCAGAGAACAGGGAGAGGCAGCCAAAGAATTCTTCACGTCAATCAAGACAGTGCTTGTAAAATAAGATATGATACAATGAAACCCACCCCCCGTCCGGACGGGGGTGGGTTTCATTTATCTCAAGAATAATGGAAAATAAGTACGGTCTCTGTTTGGTTAACGCTGCGGCTGCCGGCAGATTTCCTCGTAGGCTTCTACAACTTTCTGCAGTGCATTCTTTTTCGTGCATGTCGTGACGTCCTTTTGTTCGATAATGGTCTGAGACAAAGATAAGAAACTGGTATGCGGATTGGATGAGTGCATTAACAGCTCCACATACGGTTTATTTTCGTTCACTGTCTTCCCCCTTTATCCCGGTGCATACGCTGGTAAAACCTCCATGAAAGAGAGTTTCCTTCTATGCAGCTGTTCTGTCTGTGACGTGCTGCAGCGTGTTTCAAGTTCATGCTATCATGTAATACGATTGTAATAAATGCTGAAAAAGTTGTAATTGTTTTACGCTGTCCGGCAGGATATGCCTATGTAACTCGTTATTTAGATGGACTCGTCATCGCATCAGGGTTCATCCCGGAGCAGACGCCGGACAAATTAGATAAAACATGGTATAAAGCAGGTTCTTCCGGCCGTGGTATTATCCAGGCCCAAACAGAATAACTGAAAATACTAAAGGGCATTCAGCCGCCGTAACACCCCTTCTGCTGCGTGGCAGCAGTTTTTGCTGCGGTTCTGCCTAAAAGGAAAGAATGACCATGATACATAATAGGAAACGATGGAACACACTGCAGCTGCAGACCTGGATCACCCTTCTTGTCTCGCTCGTCCTCGTAACGGCTTTTTGTATAACCGGTTTATTGATTGGACGGGAAACAGCCGCTCAGGCCAGGCAGGTGCAGGTGGAAGAAACAATGGACATCGCTCACGCCGTAGCACATACCGACGTCGTGCAGCAGGGCCTGCAAAACGGAAACAAGAACGGCAGCATACAGCGATATACAGAAAGCGTACAACAGGATACAGGAGTGGCTTATATCGTCGTCATGAACATGGACCATATCCGGCGCTCCCACCCTGTGGAATCCCGGATTGGACAGTATTTTGTAGGTAATGATGAAGACAGGGCCTTTCAGGGGGAAACCTATACATCCACAGCGGAGGGAACCCTTGGCGAATCGCTGCGTTCTTTTGTCCCGATTCGAAACAGGGAAGGCGGGCAGATAGGAGTCGTCTCCGTCGGCATCCTGACCGATAATGTACAGGAAGTCATCATGGACCGGCAGAAGATGGTCTATATCGGTTCCGGGGCCGGACTTCTCGTTGGTCTGTTGGGCGCATACCTGCTGGCACGCCGGATTAAAAAGACAATGCATGGCATGGAGCCGCGGGAGATTGCCCATCTTTTAAAAGAAAGGGAAGCGATGCTTTCCTCTGTTCGCGAGGGCATTGCGGCCGTTAATACAGATGGGGAGATTGTCATCGTAAACGAGGCTGCAAGAGATCTGTTTACACGCGCAGGCTTAACAGAAGACCCTGTTTCGAGACCGGCTGCTTCTTTTCTGCCGGAACTGGGACTGCAGCAAGTACTCGAACATCAGCAGGCGGAGTATGACCGGGAAATGGTGCTTGGCGGGTATGCTTTCATTGTAAACCGGATGCCGGTCCTGGCCGAGAACCAGATCGCGGGAGCGGTAGCTACGTTCCGTGAGAAAACGGAATTAACATCGCTTGCTGAACAGTTGACCGGAGCAAGGTACTACGCGGAAACACTCCGAGCCCAGACTCATGAATTCATGAACAAACTCCATGTGATTTCTGCCATGATTTATACGGAATCCTACAGTGAATTACAGGATTATATCCATCATATCTCCAATTCCTATCAGCAGGAAGTCGGAGATGTTTCCAGGCTGGTGAAAGATCCCGTATTGGCAGGATTTCTATTGAACAAAACAAATGCCGCCCGGGAGGAAGGTATGGAAGTGGAGCTCTACGGGGATGAACCGCTTCCTGTTCTTCGGCACACCGAACGAATGGACGCGCTGATCACGATAATCGGTAATCTGTTTGATAATGCAGTGGAAGCGGTGCAGGGCCAAAACAACAGATGGATACGGATCACCATTAATCATATAGATGGTATTTTTTATTTCACGATCCGTGATAATGGAAAAGGTATGACGCCTGCTGAAAAAGAAAGTCTGCTGCGGCCGGGCTTTTCCACGAAAGGGATGGAAAGAGGACATGGAACCGTGCTGATTCAGAAAAGTCTGCAGACGTTAAACGGTGAAATGGAGTGGTTTTCACAAAAAGAGGAGGGAACGGTGGTGGAAGTGACCATTCCCTACGAAGGGGGAGAGATATGATTCGGATGTTAATTGTGGAAGATGATCCGATGGTGGCAAAATTCAACCGCATGTACGCGGAAAAGGTGGAAAACTTTGAAGTGGCCGGTGTCGTGGAGAATGTCGACCAGGCCTGGACATTTTTGAATGAAAACACCGTGGATCTGATTCTGCTCGATGTATACATGAACCAAACGAACGGTCTGGATATGCTGAGAGACATCAGAAAAAACGAAACGCCGGTCGATGTGATTATTATTACGGCAGCGGATGATAATGCATCCGTCCAGACCGCCCTGCGCTACGGCGCGGTCGATTATCTAATTAAACCTTTTGAATTTGAACGGTTTCAGGAGTCGTTGAAGCAATACCGGCGCCAGCGGGAAATGATGGGGCAGGAAAGCCGCGTCTCCCAGAAAGATCTCGATCCTTTCCTTCTCCACGAGGCAGACAATTCCGCGGAGGGGATCGATCTTCCAAAAGGGCTGACGGGATTGACGTTATCGCACATTACAGAGGCGGTACTCGCTGCGCCGGCCGCTTTTTCCGCGGCCGACATTGCTGAAACTGCCGGCATATCCCGCGTTTCTGTGCGGAAGTACCTTCATTATTTAACGGAAAAGGGCTTGATAGAAGCTGATGTGAAATACCAGCCCGCAGGACGCCCGCAGTTTCGATACCGGGTTCCTCCAAATAAAAAAGAAAGGTTGAAAAACCTCCATTGACGAAACGTTTCAGCGGCTGTCTTTGCTTTTTTTATTTACGTAAAGGTTTCATTAATTAATAAAAGTAGACGAAAGGCAGAAGGGAGCGGTATATTAACGGAAAGAAAGCGTTTACAAACAGGAGGGAACAACATTGATGAGAGAAAATACAGTATCCATCTGGAAAGGACTCTGGAAGTCCCACACGAAAACCAAAAAACTGCTGACCTTCTCCCATGTCCGGGAAGCAGCCGATGCATCGGAACAGAAAAATCAGGACGGTGCAGCTACAGCCGAAGGGAATGGCAGCGATGGAGGAAATAACGGCGGAAACGGCGGAGGTTCGGGAGATAACAATAAAAGAGGGGCCTATACGAGAGCACAGCTCACCGGGTTGATTTTAGGACCTCTGTTATTTGTACTGACGATGCTTTTTTTCCAACCGCCGGATTTAAGCCCGGACGCTCAAATCGTTCTCGCTTCGACGCTCTGGATTGCAACGTGGTGGATTACCGAAGCCGTTCCTATCCCGGCGACGTCGCTGCTCCCGATTATCCTGCTTCCTCTCTTCGGAGCGGTAGATGTGGATACCGTTGTATCGTCGTACGGGGATGACATTATCTTTTTATTCTTCGGCGGCTTTTTTATTGCCACTGCGATGGAAAAATGGAACCTGCATAAACGTATAGCCCTTAATATTATTCAATTAATTGGAACAAGTACGAACCGGATTATTTTAGGCTTCATGTCAGCCACTGCTTTTTTATCCATGTGGGTGTCCAATACAGCCTCGACGATGATGATGATACCGATTGGCATGGCGATTGTGTATCAGGTGACAGACGCTCTGAAAAATGACCAGAAAGAAAATGATCTGAAAAAGTTTGAGAAAGCGATTATCTTCGGAATTGGCTATGCGGGTACGATCGGAGGACTTGGCACATTGATCGGCACGCCGCCGAACAGTCTGCTCGCCGGTACAGTGAATGAACTGTACGGGGTGGAGATATCTTTTGCGGGCTGGATGGCTTACGCTGTACCGGTTGTGATCATCCTGCTGTTCAGTGCCTGGTTGTATTTGACGAAAATCGTGTATCCTATTAATCTAAAGCAGCTCCCTGGCGGAAAAGAGCTGATCAGACAGGAAAAGTCAGCGCTCGGCCGTGTAGGTTTTGAAGAGAAAGCCGTACTGGGTGTGTTTTTGTTTGCCGCTTTTATGTGGATAACAAGGTCGTTTTTATGGCAGGATATCATACAACTCCCGGGTATAAGCGACGGTATGATTGCGGTAACCGCGGCGCTTCTGCTGTTTGCGATTCCGTCGCCGCATCCGCAGGAAACAAAAATTCTGGAATGGAAAGACTCCAAAGAAATTCCGTGGGGCATTCTGCTGTTGTTCGGCGGGGGTCTTGCTATTGCCTCCGGGTTTGAAACCACAGGCTTGTCCAACTGGATGGCTGAACAGCTGACGGTACTTCAGGGAGCAAATTTTGTTCTGATTGTTCTTATTTCGACAGCGCTTGTTCTGTTTCTCACCGAAATTACGTCCAATACGGCGACGGGTACGATGATTCTGCCGGTTGTGGCATCTCTTGCGATAGCACTTAATATCCATCCATACGCGTTGATGGTACCGTGTGCGATGGCGGCCAACTGCGCGTTTATGCTCCCGGTCGGAACCCCGCCGAACGCCATTATATTCGGAACCGGGAAACTGAAAATCATTCAGATGGTGCAAAACGGATTCTGGCTGAACGTGCTCTCCATCATTCTGATTGTGCTGGCTGTCAATCTGTATCTGCCCGCGGTATGGAGCATCGACCTGCAAAGCATACCCTCCCGGTTCCAACAGGGCGGATAAAGTAAAAACTTTATAAAAGGATTTTTAGGTTCGGGAATATGATTGATGAAAACTAAGTTTTTAGACTACGCTTCCCTTATTACAAAGCGTATAACCAAGAGGCAGAAGTGGAGGGCGGCATTTTTGGGGTTTATCGGCTAAAACCGGTCACGTCGTGTGACCAACGCCGATACTAGAACATCCTGTTCGTCGGAGCATGAGTCGAAGACCCCGCAGAACGAGCGGTTGAAGCTCGTTCGAGGAGGATCGGGCCATGCCCGCGGAAAGTGTCCGCCTGCAGCGCCTGCCTCTTTTTATATAACGCTTTTTCTTTTTAAAAAATTATATTTGGTATATCTCTTATAAAAAATCATATACGTCTGAAAAATTTTTAAAAGAAATGCAGGGCTGACATTCAGCTGACATCTTATTCTCTTAAAGTAAGAAATGTGATCGGCAGAGAGCGGATCACAAGTTGACAACCAGGAGGGAAGCGAGGTGCTGTGGAACAAAAAAGGCAACTATTTACTGGCATCTGTTCTATCAATCGGAATGTTAGGTGCGGTGCCGGGAATGGCAGCAGCGGAACAAGACACCGCCGCCGATTTAGGAACCAGCGATCAAGCTTCACACGAAGAAGCCGGCCTGGCGAAAGAACAAAACAACAGCCCGGCCGCCTATCCAATCAAACGCTCTATGAAAACACAGGATCTTGAACATTACGCACAGGAACTGGGTATTGATACCGGAGACAAAAACATTTACGAGCTGGCTGACGAAGTAAAAGAAGTAGCCGTGAAACAGCGGGCCAAAGAGTTAGGGATTGCGACCCTCGGAAAAAATCTTGATACGTTGACCGCTGAAGTCCGGGAAGCCGTTTTAACAGAACGAGCCGTTGAATTGGGCATCAATATCCGGGATAAGAAAATGTCAGATCTTGTCCAGGAAGTAAGAAACCAGGAACAGCAGATAGATGCCGAACCATCAACGCTTAAGGAAAATCTCCCCCCCTTGGTTGATGAAGAACCGGTATCATCAGACAGAACACACGGAACAAGGCTTTAGGTTGAAGCCGCAGGAATATGCAGTACGGGAAACTGCTTCCCCCTATCAACAGCAGCCCATGATGTTTACCCCTTGCATACATGGTGCTTAAACGTTTAAACCGAGAAGCGGAGTGTCCCCCAGCATTCCGCTTGCAGCCGGCAGGCAGCAGCCGGAACAGCGATAAAGCAGCTGACTTTTTTCATTGACTCCCCCTTTTTAAATACGGAATCCCTGATGGTGACATCAGGGATTTCTTTACTATACATAGCTTTCTGCTGCGTTTTTCTTATATAATGGAGCCAAGGAGTGACGTGTTATGCAGAAAATACTCATCATTGAAGATGAGCCGGCGATAAGCAAAGTACTGAAGGCTTATTTTCAAAAAGAAGGATACGAAGTCATCGCGATTCTGCATGGAGATGAAGCCATGCCCGCATTCCGGGAGAATAAGCCGGACCTTGCGATTGTGGATGTCATGCTCCCCGGGCAGGATGGATGGACTATTCTGGAAAGTATCCGGGAAGAGTCAGCTGTCCCTGTTATTATGCTGACCGCACTCGGAGATGTTGATTACAGGCTGAAAGGGCTCGAAGGCGGCGCGGATGATTACATCAGCAAGCCGTTTGATTCCAGCGAAGTCGTTGCCAGAGCAAAAGCCGTACTGCGCCGGTCAGGGTCTGTGCTGCAGGAAGATGAAGTGAATCATTACGGCAGCCTGACGATCAATCAAAAAGCCCATACCGTGAAACTAAATGGCGTCGATGTGCCGTTAACCCCGAGGGACTTGTCCCTGCTTTTGTTTCTGGCGCGGCATCCGAATCAGACATTTGACCGTGAGCAGTTAATTGAACGGGTGTGGGGCATGGATTATGAAGGAAGCGACCGCGCCGTCGATCTTTCTATTAAACGTATCCGCAAATCTCTGCAGAACTGGCCCGAATCGGAAGGGGAAATAAAAACACTCCGGGGATTGGGGTATCAATTCTGTGTTTATGAATAAAAAAGGGAAAAAGATTTCCCTGCTCCGTTATTGGACGACACGATACCTGATTACACTTGTGCTCGGTCTGATTGTTGTCGGCATCTTGTCCGTCATATGGCTGAGACAAACGAATCTGGAACATAGACTGGATATGACGAGGTATCTCGGTCAGGAAATTTCAGACCGTTTTGTTGAAACCCAGTCGGGGCAGATGGTTCCTCAGGGAGGTATTTTCGATTACATTGAACAGCGGCAGGGGATTTTGGATACGGAACTGGATCCGATCATTTATATTGTAGACCGGAGCGGCAGAATCCTTTCCAATCCGCTGGAGCGGAATCCGTTTTCTTTTGAAGTCTTCCCTGTAAGTTTATTGAAGAATAAGGGAGACGTACAGCGTATCCAGCTGTCCAGCGGGGAAGAATCCTACCTCGTGAAAACACCGATTGAAGCGCAGGGAGGTACGGCCGGGTGGGTTGTCGTCATTCAGTCGGCGGGTCAGCTTACCCAGATGAATGAAGAATACCGGCTGCTCGCGATCATGCTCGTGTCGCTTGCGTTGATTGGATGGGCGGTGATTTATGTTCTTTCCAAAAGACTGTCCCGTCCGATTCAGGATGTGGCAACGGCAGCTCGGCACGTACAGGAACAGGATTACGATTTCACGCTTCCCAGTGACATTAAGGAACGCGAAGTGCATGAGCTCGTTCATTCCTTCCGTGAGATGTCGGGGCGCCTCCAGGAACTCGAAAGACTGCGGATGGAACTTCTGGCCGGTGTGACACACGAGTTGAAAACGCCGGTAACATCTATGACCGGCCTTATTCAGGCAGTCCGGGACGACGTCGTCAGCGGAGATGAAGCGAAAGAATTTCTGGATGTATCACTGAATGAGGCCAACCGGATGCAGACGATGGTGGCAGATCTGCTTGAGTTTAATTCGTTTTCGGCCCACACCGTGCCAATATCGACGGATACGTATAACCTGAACACGCTTCTTACCGAAATTATTCACCAGTGGGAAGTAGCAAACGATGAGGATTCTCTTCTTGTATCCCTGCATACGCTGGAGAAACCGGTGTTTGTAAATGTGGATTCAATGAGACTGCAGCAGATTATTGTCAACCTCATGAACAATGCCAAACAGGCGTTGAACGAAGAAGGAACGATTGATGTACGGCTTTATAATAAAGATGATGACATGGCCGGCATTGATATTGTGGATAACGGTCCTGGTATCTCCGAAGACGAACAGTACATGATTTTTGAGCGTTTCTACCGCGGGGAAAATAAGAAGTATAATACGCACGGCCTGGGGCTCGGCCTTCCGTTCAGTAAAATCATCGCAAGAAGCATGAGCGGGGATCTTGTGCTCACAGAGAGCAGAAAGGGAAGAACCGTCTTCACTCTTGAAGTGCCGAAGCACCAAGAGTAAAGACGGAGGATATCACAGCTGCAGCAGCTGGTTTGTCAGTTCATAGACGACAAGCTTTTGATAGTTGCTGCCGCTTCCGTACCGGGCCTGCACTCCTTTATACGCCGCTTTTTTCGCCACTTCGGCCTCCGGATCACCAGGAGCAAAGCTGCTTCGTTTATAGGACGCCATTGGTTCCTGGATATAGGCCGGACGTGGTCCCCAGGAGAACAGAACGTCCCCGCCGCTGTTCGTCAGAATGACTTTAGGAACCGAGCGGCCGCCCATGGTCTGAAAATGTTCCATCAGGTTATCGTGTTGTTCCATAATGAACACTTCCACCGGGATGCCGGCCTGTTTCATCACTTCCAGAGCGGGACCGAAATTACGGTGGACATCCGGACACCAGTCGCCGGCGAGAATAGCGCAGCGCAGGTCATTCCGGTGCTGCAGCGGTTCTAGTGCTGCAGCACCGTGTTCATTCCAAGTGAACAAACCATGCCACTCATCAAGCTGTCTGCGGTAATCGTCTTTCATTTTTTCCATAAACGCTTCAGGTGTAATGCCAGTGCCGAGTTTGTCCTGGATATTTTCAGATGAAATCATTCTATCCCTCCTTAGCGGGGAGTGTATCATGAAGCTGGAAAAGAATAAAAAAATCATCATTTTGACATCATGCTGACACATGGCTGTTTTATGATAATAATATAAGGATAGCAGACATAAACATTCACTATCCTGTCCCCCTTTTTGGGAAGGAGACAAAAGCAGAGCATAAAGACCCTTCTTCTGGTGAACATGATAATTCCTCCTTAAATACAGCCGGATTCGCCCGGCTGGACTGATTTTCGCCATGAAGCAAAAAAACGCCCATATGTCTCCTTCACCAGGTAAATCCCCGATGGCAGCGATCGGGGATTTATTTATGCTGGTGGTTTGAAATGAAAGCTGGATGGGGAAGAAGGTTTGTGTCAGAGGAGGGATGACAGCGTGAGTCGAAAACAATCCCAGGAAGATTATGTAGATATATCGCTTGGAAGGTATGAGTTTTTCTTTCAGAAAAAGTATACAGTACTGAATACATTGAATGATTTTCTCCTCGGTTTGGAGTTTCTGATTGGAAGTATCTTTTTCTTTTTCGAGCCTTTTAAGAATGCCGGAATCTGGTTGTTTGTTATCGGCAGTTTACAGCTGATTATACGCCCCACGATACGACTCGTGCATGATTTTCACCTGAAAAAACACGTCGAGGAAAGAAAGAAAAAAGAGGGTTCGTAACCTGACGAAACGGGAACAGCACTAAGTGGAAGAAAATGAAGGAGGTTTTCGACATGTATGACGTTATTATCATAGGCGGAGGTCCGGCCGGTGCCAGTGCTGCGATTTTTACAGCAAAGGCCGGAAAGGAGACGCTTGTATTCGATAACGACCAGAGTATGACGAAAGCAGCCTGGGTGGAAAATCACTACGGTGCGCCGGACATTGAAGGTCCCGAGCTGCTGAAGACAGGCCGGGAACAGGCCGAAAAGCACGGTGCCGCATTCTCCGGTGAGCACGTCACAGCAGTGGAAAAGACAGATAATCAAAGAGTGAAAGTGAAAACGGAAAACGGAGAATATGAAGCTGTTCATGTTATTTTGACGACCGGAGGCAATACGAAGCTGGCCGAAACTTCCGGGATTAAAACGACGGAAGGAACCGAACCAAAGATTAAGTCGATTATTGATACCGACGAACAGGGGAAAACAAGTGTGGAAGGCGTCTGGGCGGCCGGTACAGCCGCCGGAGTCAGCGTCCATACAATCATCACCTCCGGGGACGGCGCCAAAAAAGCGGTCAACGTCCTGACCGAAATGAACGGCGGACGCCACGTCGACCACGACCTGTTAAATGCCAAATAACATGGCACCCCTGCCATAATAGGATCTAAAAAAAGCGCTTCCGGTCATCAAAGATGATGGGAAGCGTTTTTTTAAGTAAATGTCATTTCCGTATGCCGTTTCAGCATTTAATACCTTTTCGTCCTGATGAAAGAATGAAAACGTCACGAAGAAATCGTTTATGATTACCTTTTCCATCTGATTCACTAAAAAAACGTAAGCATGAATGATGACACTTACGTTTTTCCACAAACGCAGCATCCTGTTCGTTGTTATGAAGCTTTCATAACGACGTTTGCTGCGGTAATGCCGCCCTTTGCGGCCGGAACCTTCTGCGGCTATCTACGGAGCAATGGGAAAAGTTCCTGCAGCGTGGCAATCCTCTCTGTTACGGACCGAATCGGGGTTTTGCCGGATGGATCGATGAGAACAGCCGGTATAGCAAGGTTTTCAGCCGGCACGATGTCGTTCAGGTAATTGTCGCCGATGGAAAGGACTTCCTCCGGTGCTGCATTATACTTCTCGAGCACCCTTTTAAAATGCGTTTTGGTACGTGCCGGTTTTGCTGCACCAGGAATGACTTCATCAAAAATCCCTTCCAGATCCAAGGTCTTCAGCAGTTTTTCCACGTCATCCGACTCCGAGTTGGTCAGCAGAATGAGATGCATCCGCCGGCCGAGCTGTTGCAGCCAAAAGCGGCGCTCCGGTATTTCAGCAAACTGAAAATCCTCCGTCTGCATATATGCCTTCGTCTTTTGATACGCATCAAACGTGGAACTCACCCCGTAATGCTTTGCCGCGGCCGCCGGCAGCCACCATCCATCTCCCACTGCAATCATCGAGTGAAAATCAAAAGCGACCGGAGACATGTATGTATCTTCCTCTCCCGTCTCTTTTCCTTCCCAGTCCCATACCGTTGTCACTCTGTATGAAGCAGGATCCACTTCAAGTATCCTATCTTTTTCTGCATCATACACCCGGCCGACGGCAGCCGGATGATTCCCTTCCAGCATGTCATAATAATCCTTCCAGAATAACGGCTGCTTGTCTGCCGATAGTTTGGCCGCGAGCTGCTCCGCGTAGTACCTGAAATGAGTAGTATCTTCGTACAACGTTCCATCCAGATCAAAAACAGCAATACGTATGGTTTCTTTTGAAAAAGTCAATGAAATACCCCCTGCCTGAAAATTGCGGGACAAATAAAATTACAATATTCTCACATTTTTAATGGGAAAAAGATAAACTTATATCACTAAAGGATGAAAAAATGACAGCAGGCAGAAAAAAGAACCGCTTTTTTCACTTTACCTTATTCCCAACGTGATATCCAGCGGCTCAATGAAATCTTAATATTCCATTTATAAAGGCTGAATGTTCCTCCTTTATACTGATTATGGAAAAACAAACAATAAGGAGGAAAAGAATGAAAAAACAATGGAAACAAACACTCGCCGGCGGTTCGCTTGCTGTCAGTATGCTGCTGATTCCGGGAACGATAGAGGCGGAAGGACCGGACGATCCGGCACCGTCGATTGACCCGGAAAATCCAAACGGGAAATCGGTGTTGTTTGACAATACGCACGGTCAGACAGCCGGGCAGGCGGACTGGGTGATAGACGGTGCATTTTCAGAATTTGCGGAAGGTATCGCGGGCAACGGCTATGAAGTGGACGAGCTCCGTCAGACAGAACCTATCAGCGTTGATGATCTGGAGCCGCATGATGTGTTCATCATCCCGGAAGCAAACATTCCGTTTAAGCAGTCAGAACAGGAAGCAATGGTGGAATACACCGAAAACGGTGGAAGTATTTTCTTCATTTCCGACCACTACAATGCGGACCGGAACCTGAACCGCTGGGATTCATCGGAAATTATGAATGGATACCGGCGCGGAGCTTATGCGAATCCAACCAAAGGGATGGAACAGGACGAAATCAATTCCGAGGCCATGCAGGGAGTGAAAAGTTCGGACTGGCTTTCCGATGAATTCGGCATCCGTTTCCGATACAATGCTCCGGGCACTGTAACGGCTGATCAAATCGCAGCGCCGGAAGAAACGTTCGGTATCACCGAGGGAGTGGAAGAAGCCGCCATGCATGCGGGCTCCACACTTGCTGTGACCGACCCGGAAACGGCCAAAGGCATTGTCTATCTTCCGGACGGCCTGACAGAGAGCGACAAGTGGGGACCGTCTGTGGATGAAGGTATTTATCATGGAGGTGGAACAGAAGAAGGGCCATTTGCAGCTATTGCGAAAAAGCAGGAAGGAAAAGCCGCATTTATCGGTGATTCCTCCCCTGTCGAAGATGCGAGCCCGAAATACCGTAACGAACAGACCGGCGATCCAAAAACAACGTATGACGGTTTTCAGGAAGCCGATGATGCCGAGCTGCTTCTGAACATGGTGGATTGGCTTGCCAAGCAGGAAGACTACCAGACGTTCAGCGAAACGGACATTACGTTGAACGAGCCTTCTCCGCTTTTGACAAAAGAAATTCCGGAACAGTCGAAACAGCCGGAGCCGGAGCCGTGGTCCCAGCCGGATCCAGGGTATGAGTGGTACGATCCATCTACTTTTGCACCCGGTTCCTACGGTGCGGAGGAAGATCCTGCAGCGGAACCGGAGTACAGCTTTGATTATCCGGATACGCTGCCGGCCGGTGAAGCATTTACCTTGCATGTGGAAATCGAAGGTCTGAATCCCGGACAGACCGTTTCCGGATATGACACAGGTATTTATCTGGACGGCGGACAGCAGGTGGCCCAGGTTCAGCGTGAAAACGGAAGCTGGCCGTCCGGCTACGGCTACAGCGACGCTTTTTCTGTTACAGCTGATGAGAACGGCACAGCGGTGAAAGAGTTGACTGTACGGCTGCAGGAAGGAACAGAAGGCGCGGCTAATCTCCGTCTCAGACAATCAGGAAACAACTTGTATACGACACCGGTCACCATTGGAGAAGGTGGTCAGGACGATGGAGGAGATAACGGAGATGAAAGCCCGCAGCTGACAAGTATTGAAGAGGCACGCGTTGCAGCTGATGGAAACGAGGTGACGGTGGAAGGAGTCATCACGTCCGAACCCGGAACCTTCGGGGGACAGGGTTTTTACCTTCAGGATGAAACCGGCGGCATTTATGTATTTCAGCACGACAGCCGGTTTGAAAAAGGGCAGGAAGTGCGTATAACAGGCGGCCTTACCACTTACCAGGGAATGAAGGAAATCGACAGTATCTCCTCTATTGAGGTGCAGGGCACACAGAATCTGCCGGACTATGAAACGGTGAACGTTCTGGAGGGCAGCCATCAGGCGGAACGAGTGACGATCGAAGGCGGCTCCGTGCAGAACATACAGGAATATGGCAGCGCCTTTGAATTTGATCTTCATGTGCAGGACGGGGTAACCAGAGTCCGTGTCGACAACAGAACGAACATCTCGTTTGATGATTTTACATCCCGCGTCCAGGAAGGAGATCAGGTGTCGGTATCCGGCATTGCATCCATCTTTGGTGAAACGTACCAGCTTCTGCCCCTGAAATCAGCGGATATCGAGGCGTATGGAAGTGCACCGGAGATTATGGATCTTTCGGTATCCACGTTTGACATCACCGAATCAGCAGCCATCCCTATTGAGGTGAAAGACGAGGAAGGCGGCCCTGTTTCGCTCAAATCGGAAATCAACGGGGAGGTTTCAAACGGATCTCCCGTCCTTTCTCCCCTGCAGTTGACGCCCGGTGAATATGAACTCACCGTAACCGCTGAAGACGAAACCGGCCGTACAGCAGAGCGGTCATTCCCTATCGAAATGGAGCTTGGCACGGACCGGATTGATGAATTGATAGAACTGGGAGAGAGGCAGGGTTATATTCATGACGGGAAAACAGCGGACCGGCTGGAGAGAAAAGCAGAGAACGTGCAGCGCGCAAAAAATAATCCTTCCCGTGATGGAAAATGGAATGCCCTGCTTCACCAAATGGAAGCCCAGGCAGGAAAAAAAGTAGATGAGTCGTTTCTTTCTTATTGGAAAAAATGATCTTCATTTACAAATACTTAACAAACTTAATCGAAACAACATTTGGAAATTATAGTGCATTTACAAACGACTGTTATCGTGAAACAGGATAGAAAGTTTCAAAAAATTGGGGGTACAATGATGAAAAAATTTACAAAATTCGGTATGACCATGCTTCTCTCTGTCGGTCTGCTGGCAGCCTGCGGGGAAGGCAGCGGAGAGAGCAGCACGTCAGGAGAAGGCGGAAGTGAAGACACAGGTTCTTCAGGCGGTGAAAACAGCGGACAGTCTGAAACGTCCGGTGAAGAACTGGACGAGCTGAATGTTCAGTTTGTGCCGTCGCAGAATGCAGATACACTCGAAGCAAAAGCCAAACCGCTTGAAGGACTGTTGAGTGATGAACTTGGTATGCCGGTCAATGTCAGTGTTTCCACCAATTATAATACCATTGTGGAAGCAATGGATTCCGAACAGGTCGATGTAGGATTCCTTCCACCTAACGCATACGTGCTGGCAGAGGAGCAGGGGGCTGCTGAAGTCATTCTGCAGTCGCAGCGCTATGGGGTGAATGATGACGGTTCAGCGACCGATGAACTGGTCAACTTCTACCGGTCGATATTCATTGTAAGAGAAGGTTCTGATATCCAATCGATTGAAGATCTCGAAGGGAAAAAGATCGCCTACCAGAACGTAACATCCTCTGCAGGATTCGTCTGGCCGGCGGCGACACTGCTTGATGCAGGTATTCACCCACTCAATGATATGCAGTCTACAACCGTGAAAGGACATGACCAGGCTGTGATTTCGCTTCTGAACGGCCAGGTCGATGCCGCGGTGACATTCCAGGATGCCCGTAATACAGTGAAAAGCGATTACCCGGAAGTATTCGATAAAACACGTGTTATCAAGTACACGAAAAAAATTCCGAACGACACTATTACCATACGTCCTGCCATCAATGAAGATTTGAAACAGGCTGTGACAGATGCGTTTATTAAAATCGGAAAAAGTGAAGAAGGACGTCAGATTATCCGTGATATCTATTCCCACGAAGGCTACGTAGAATCTCAGGACAGCAATTTTGATACTGTCCGCGAATATCAAAATAAAGTCAACACAGAAGTGACGCAGAATTCCGGGAATTAGTAAAGGCATAGACAATAAGCATAGGGTGTAGAAGGCAGGCTGCCGGAAAAACTCCGGTCGGCCTCCTTTTACTACCTGAAGAAAGTAGGGAAGTCACTTGATAGAATTTCATAATGTGTCCAAGGTGTATCCAAATGGTACGACGGCTCTGAACAATGTGGATATCAAGATCGAAGACGGTGAGTTTGTCGTTGTTGTCGGGTTGTCCGGAGCCGGTAAGTCCACATTCCTGCGCTCTATCAACCGCCTGCATGAAGTGACGGAAGGGGAGATTCTCATAGATGAGGAGTCGATCACAACAGCACGGGGGAGCACTCTGTACCGGATGCGCAGAAATATAGGAATGATTTTTCAGAATTTTAACCTCGTACGCCGGTCTTCGGTTATGCGCAATGTATTATCAGGAAGAGTGGGCTATCATTCCACACTGCGTATGATTTTCGGGCTATTTCCGCGTGAAGACAAGGATATCGCCATGGAGGCGCTGGAACGGGTGAATATGAAAGAGAAAGCATACAGTCGCGCGGATGAGCTGTCAGGGGGACAGCAGCAGCGCGTGTCCATTGCCAGGGCTCTGGCCCAGGAAGCAAAACTGATTCTGGCTGACGAGCCTGTTGCATCTCTGGATCCACTGACGACTAAGCAGGTGATGGATGATTTGGCACGCATCAATACAGAACTGAATATGACGATGGTGGTCAATCTTCACTTTATAGACGTTGCCAGGCAGTATGCAACGAGAATCATCGGGTTTCGAGAGGGAGAAGTTGTATTTGACGGTCCGGTTGAAGAAGCGACGGATGAAGTATTTTCTCTAATATACGGCAGAGCCGTTCAAGAAGAAGAAATGCTGGGGGAAATGTAAATGAAAATCACACCAACCTCAAATTCAACTCCGTCAACCAATACAGAATCTGCACCTCCTGCCAAAACAAAATCACTGTTCACCATCGTTCTCGTATTGCTGCTGGTTGTATGGAGCGGGTGGCAGATTAATTTTTCCGTCAACGAACTGATGACCGGCCTTCCTCAAATGGGAAGCTTGATTGCAGATTTGATTCCACCGGATTGGACGTATTTCAGTGAAGTGACTTCCCCGGTGATGGAAACAATCCAAATGGCGGTACTCGGCACAACATTCGGGGGTCTGCTTGCCTTTCCGCTTGCTATGCTGGCGGCCAGTAACATATTTCAGGCGGCATGGATTACGGCGCTCTCCCGCATTGTTTTGAATTTGATCCGGACGCTGCCGGAACTGCTGCTGGCAGCTTTGTTTGTTGCCATATTCGGGATTGGTGCCGTTTCCGGAGTGCTTGCGCTCATGCTGTTTTCTCTTGGAATTATTGCCAAGCTGTTCTTTGAATCAGTGGAAGCCATTGATTCCGGTCCGATGGAGGCCATGACAGCCGTCGGTGCGAACAAACTGAAATGGATCATGTTCGGAGTTGTACCGCAGGTGATGTCATCGTTTATGTCTTTTTTTCTTTACGCGTTTGAAATCAATATCCGCGCAGCTGCGGTGCTCGGGCTTGTAGGAGCGGGAGGCATCGGTCTGTATTATGAACAGAATCTGGGTTTTTTTCAGTACGGCAGAGTAAGTACGATTATCGTATATACGCTGGTCGTTGTTCTGCTGATTGATTTTCTCAGTACGCGGATAAGGGAGAAATTACAATGACACGACAGCAAATTTGGTCACGTAATGTAAAAAGAATACTGATAACTGTAATCGTTCTGCTGATATACATATGGGCGTTCAGCGGTATACCTGTCATTCAAATACAGGAAACAACGGGGCAGGTGTTCTCCTCCATTATGGCGGGAATTTTTAATCCTGACTGGGGTTATGTTTATGACCCGGCAGGAGAAGATCTGCTGCGGACGCTGCTTGAAACGCTTGCCATCGCACTGCTTGGAACGTTCATTTCGGCGCTGCTCTCTATTCCGTTTTCATTTATGGCGGCACGCAATATCGCCAAAACAAAGCTCATGGTGGGTTCGAGCAAGTCCATCCTCAGCTTTATCCGTGTCTTTCCCGATATTGTCCTGGCTCTGCTTTTTATTAAAGCAGTCGGCCCCGGTCCGTTCGCCGGTGTGCTGGCGCTTGGAATCGGGGCCGTCGGCATGCTCGGTAAACTGATTGCAGAGAGTGTGGAAGGCATTGATTTAAGTGCACGGGAAGCACTGATTGCGACAGGCGGGAATCCGGTAAAAACGTTTATGTTTGCTGTCGTTCCGCAGGTGCTCCCGAACTTTTTCTCCTTTGTGCTCTACCGGTTTGAAGTTAATTTACGAGCCGCGACTATTCTGGGTGTCATCGGCGCGGGCGGTATCGGAGCCCCACTTATCTTCGCGTTAAGTGTGCGCGACTGGGAGCGCGTTGGTATTATTCTGCTCGGTATCATTGTGATGGTTACCATTTTGGATGCCATTTCGAGCAGAATCAGAAGTCATCTCGTCTAAACGCGTCGGCCAGAAGACGGAACGAATGCTTTTTCTTTTCTTCATCGAAAATATTGGTGATCGCCATGATTTCATCGGTGTGATAGAGCTCTGCCAGACGGCGGAGTTCTTTTTTGACCTGCTGTGGGGTACCGATAACGGCGCGCTTCCGGTTCTCCTGTACTTTTTTCTCTTCTTCTGTGGTGAGCGTGACGGCGGCTGCTTCCTCCGGGGTGGGGATTTTGGTGGTGCGTCCTTTTTCTACGTTCAACAGCCACATATCCTGCGTCTGCGCGAGGTGTTCGGCTTCTTCTTCGGTGTCGGCACAAATGACAAAAACACAGACAGCTGCTTTGGGCTCTGGCTGCCTTTCGGAAGGCTGGAAATTGTTCAGGTACGCATCCATCGCTTCCTCCGCGTTGTCCGGTTGAATGAAGTGGCCGCACATAAAGGCCGTGCTGTTTGCGGCAGCATGACGGGCGCCGCGGCTCGACAGACCGAGAACCCACGTCTTTGGAAGCGTGCTCGTCAGCGGCGAAGCTTTGATGGAGGCATAGTCGTGTTCCTTCGGGAGGGTTCCATCGATGAATCCCTGCATGTCGGACAGCTGTCTTGGAAATTCATTCATGCTTTTCTGTACGCCGTCTGTCAGCGCCATCCGGATCGTCTGTCCGCCGCCCGGAGAGCGTCCGACGCCAAGATCTATCCGTCCGGGGAACAATGCTTCCAGCACTTTAAAGTTTTCGGTCACTTTATACGGGCTGTACTGCGGGAGCAGCACACCGCCGGAACCGACCCGGATCGTTTCGGTAACGGAGGCGAGATGGGAAATCAGTACTTCCGGAGAGCTGCCGGCAAGCCCCGACGTGCTGTGATGTTCAGCCGTCCAGAAACGAGTGTAACCAAGCGTTTCGGCAAATCGTGCCAGATCGGCTGTTCTTCGGAGTGCGTCTGTGGCGTCCTGACCGGAAGAGATGGGGGATTGTTCTAAAATACTTAGTTTCATCACGCTTTTCTCCTTCATTTAAACGTACAGGTATTGGTTTAAGAAATAGATAAATCCATTGTACGTCGAAAAAGCGTCTGTCTTCCAATCAAATGCTTTAGTGCGAAGATCCGGTTATTTTTCTTTTCCGTTTTGCTTTCTTGATTTCTTTTGGTCCGAGAAGAACGGCAATAATTCCCGCGATACCGAAAATCGTAAATGTCCACATGTAACTGAATACGCCGATCAACACACCGGCAGCCGACGAACCTGCAACCTGACCGACAGCAAGCAGCAGAAACGGGGTACCAATGCCGAGGGAGGCGTTGTTGATGAAAACTCTGATTCCCCAGACCATCAGAACGCCCGTTATGAATATATAGGACACTCCGAACATTGCAGCGGAAAGGTAAGCGAGCGGCCATTGGCCTGGAAACCAGGCAAGGACAAGAGAGGCCGAACTGATTACAAGACCACCCCATTTGTAGGCAAACGGAAGTCCAAGTTTTTCGATGAGGAATCCGGAAAATCCTCCAAGAACACCGAAAACCCCAATCATTACCCAGAACAACGATACCCCGGTACTGCCGTAGTTGTTGGTGGACGATATGAAATCGACGGCGAATGTCCAGAAAGCAGCTGTCGATATTCCGAGCACGATGGAACAGATGATTAAAGGGAAGGCGCCCTCCACTCCGCGGAAGGAATAGTGTCCTTTTTCAAACTGTACGGACGGATTTTTCGGAAGCGGCGGGACGACTTTGGCATTCCATATAAGAGCAATCAGTGCAATGATGCCGTAAATGAAGTACGTCATCCGCCAGTCGGAGGCAAGCATAAGAGCTCCTGTGCCGGAAAGAGCAAGACCGATGCTGGTTCCTGAATTGATCCATGTGTTCGCCTGTCCCTGCTCTTTGACTTTCAGCCAGAGGGAAATCGCTGCTCCATACGGTGGAGATACGAACCCGGTACTTGCTCCGGCAAACAAAACCCCCGCTCCGAGAAGCCATACGTTGGGACTGGATGCCATGACAAACAGTCCAAGGCAGGCTGAGGCCCCCGCGGCGAGAATCATCGCACGGGGGCCTTTTTCTGTCGTGTAAACAGTGGCGAATACAATGGCCACGCAATAGGAAAGATAAAAGAGAGACGAAATAAATCCGGATGTTGACGCATTCATCCCAAGATCCGAGCTGATGCTTGGAAGAAGCAGTCCGTAACTGAACCTCGCAAGTCCGTATGCAACAGCAATCATGAGAATTCCCGGCGGTACCAATGTTGAAAAGCGCAAAAGAGTCCACCTCCTTTAATATATAGAACGATCTTTACAATTGTAGAGAAAAATTTTTAAAATGTTGAAATTGTTGCGAAGTACATGTATAGCAGGTTCGATTATAGATAGAACGTTTAATATACATTACTTTATCACTGTGCCTTTCCTTAAGCAATGGATTTACAAATTTGCAGACTTTTGAACTGGTTTTTCGAAGAAAGATTTTTCTGAATGATTTGGATTTTTGTCAGAAAGCGCTGACAAGATTGTGGAACATGAAAAATCATGATAAAAATATAAAGAACGTTCTATTAAGAGGAGTTGATTTTAGTACACTTCTTTCTCTATTCATGCGAAAGATGTACTAAAATTTTCTGCTTTAATTATAATGAACGTTATATACACTACTGAAAGGAGCACTATGTCATGTCTAAAGTCGGCAACGTTTTTTGGATATCGCTCGCTATATCCGTTATTTTTGTAATCTGGGGGGCTGTTGCACCGGATAATCTGGGGGTTGTTTCGAATGGTATCCAGTCTTTCCTTACTTCCAGATTTGGTTGGCTTTATATTCTTTCTGTTGCAGCATTCCTTATCTTCTCCATTTATCTGATGTTTAGTAAATACGGAAAATTGAGACTCGGGGATCCAAATGACAGACCGGAATACAACAGAGTCACATGGTTTGCGATGCTGTTTGGTTCCGGAATGGGAATTGGACTTATTTTCTGGGGGGCTGCGGAACCGCTGAGTCACTTTGCTTCTCCGCCGAATGCGGATCCAGAATCCATTCAGGCCGCTGAAAATGCCCTTCGTTATACTGCTTTCCACTGGGGTCTGCAGACATGGGCCGTTTACACGGTTATCGCACTGGCGATTGCTTACTTCAAGTTCAGAAGAAAAGCACCTGGTGCCATCAGTTCTACGTTCCAGCCGCTTCTTGGTAATAAAACACAAGGCTGGATGGGAACGGTCATTGATGTCATTGCTGTATTTGCGACAATTTTTGGTGTCGCTACATCTCTCGGACTTGGAGCATCCCAGATTTCAGGTGGACTGTCGTTTGTTTCCAACATGCAGAATAACCTCAGTCTGCAAATGATTATTATCGTTATTGTAACAGTCCTTTTCATGATTTCCGCATGGACCGGAATCAACAAGGGAATCAAATACTTAAGTAATATCAATATCACACTTGCTTCATTGCTTTTGATATTGACGATTATCCTTGGTCCAACGGTATTTATCTTTGATAATTTCTTTTCCACGCTACTTTCCTACATTCAGACGCTTCCGTCTCTCAGCTTTGAAACGGGCGGACTGGACGAGCAGCATGCCAGCTGGATTGAAAGCTGGACGATCTTCTACTGGGCATGGTTCATCGCATGGTCTCCATTCGTCGGGACATTTATTGCCCGCGTATCCAAAGGCAGAACCATCCGTGAATTCGTCACCGGCGTTCTGTTTGCACCAAGTATCTTCTGTATTCTATGGTTTGCTGTATTCGGCAGCACAAGCCTTCATCAAGAACTCAATGGAATCAATACCGGCCTGACAGATCTTGCGAAAGAAGAAACGCTGTTTGCTGTGTATCAATCATTCGATTTGAGCATGGTACTTATCGTCATTGCCCTGCTGTTGATCAGCACGTTCTTCGTTACATCCGCCGACTCTGCAACGTTCGTACTTGGTATGCAGACAACAAACGGCGATCTGAATCCGTCCAACAGCGTTAAAATGACATGGGGTGTCATTCAGGCGGCATTCGCTGCGGTACTGCTCGCTTCCGGAGGTCTGAATGCACTACAGACGGCATCGATTGCCTCAGCCTTTCCATTTATGTTCATTCTACTGCTCATGATGGTATCTCTGATAAAAGCCTTCCGGCAGGACTATCCCTCCAAGTAACAGAGCATAAGGCACTGATTCCGGAAAACAGGTGGGATAACCGTTTTCCGGGAATCCACTTTTGCAAAATCGGCCCGGGTGCTGTAGGCGTGGTCCGGGACCATGCAGGTTCAGATTTATGTTCCGGCAGGCTGATGACAGGAACTCTTTCTACAAGTGTGATATGGCTGTTTTCAACATCATGTAGATAGAATGTTCTGTCTTTGTAGTGCATGTGTGAAAAAAACTCATCAGCTGTGTGAACCCATAAAATTGTAAATAAACACAGTAATACTAAAGGAGTGTTAAAACAATGGGGATGTGGAAAAGCAGCGTGTTGTTTGCCGGTTTGTCATTTGTTTTGGTGACTGCTGGTTGTGGACAGGATGATTCGTCCGGAAACGGTGGAAGTTCAGCGAGTGTAAGTGAACAACTCGACTATACCATTACAGGTATTGAACCGGGATCCGGTGCATACCAGGCAACAGAAGACGCATTGTCCCAGTATAACAATCTGGCTGGCTGGCAGCAGGAATCGTCCTCTGCCATGGCCATGCTGACCTCTTTGGAAAATGCTATCAGTAATGAAGAACCTATTGTTGTTTCTGCATGGTCTCCCCACTTTATTTTCGCGAAATATGATTTGAAGTATTTAGAAGATCCAAAAGGCGTTTTTGGTGAAGAAGAGTATGTAACCACCATTGCCAGAGAAGGGCTGAAAGAAGATAAACCCGGTGCCTATACCATTTTGGACAGGTTTGAGCTGGATATAAGTGACGTAGAGTCTTTCATGCTTACTATTCAGGATCAGGAAATAGAAGCGACCGCTGAAAACTGGGTGGAAGACAACCAGGAAACCGTGAATGAATGGACGAAAGGTATTGAAGACGGCGGCGGTACTTCCGTGGACCTGGCAATGACTCCTTGGGATGATCAGCGTGTTTCCGCGAATATTATGAAAGTCGTCCTGGATCAGAAGGGTTACGATACATCGATTACTCCTGTTGATCCAGCTGTTATGTTTGAATCGGTCGCTAATGGGGAAAGCGATGCTTCTTTGGCACCGTGGATGCCAATCACTCATGGAGATCTGTACGCCCAATATGAAGACAGTTTTGAGGACCTTGGAAAAAACGTAGCTGGTGCAAAAATCGGACTGGCTGTGCCGGAATATATGGAAGACGTTAACTCCATTGAAGACCTTAAACCTGCAGAGCAGTAAATAAACTTGCTAACCTTTTTGATGGAATAAAGGGAGCCGTAAACAGGCTCCCTTTAAATGTTCCGTCTGCGGAATGAGGAGAATAGATTTGACTGACACATCGTTCATTGATAATCTAAAGTATAAAGGTTGTTCTTTCTAAACAAAGGAGAAGCATAGTATATGAGTCGATCTGCAAAAAAGGATAAATTACTTTTAACAGCTGAAAGACTGTTCTACGAGCATGGATTTCGCGGAGTCGGTCTGAAGCAAATCATCAGTGAGGCAGATATTGCCACGATGACGCTGTATAATCATTTTTCTTCCAAAGATAATCTGGTGGAAGAAGTATTGAGACAGCGGGAGGAACGTTATTGGTCCTACCTGGATTCCTATGTGGAAGTGAATTCAGAGTCCCCGTTCATTTCCGCCGTGGAAGCTCACGGCCGCTGGCTGAAGGAGCAGTCCTACAAAGGCGATATGTTCCTGCGGGCGATTGAGGACTACGCGGGAATGGATAATGAAATTGAAAACATTGCAAGGGGACACAAATTTAAGCTGCTTCGGTATTTTCAGCAGCTGGCTGAAGAGAAAGGGAAAAATAACGAACGCGATTTAGCAAATCAACTGACACTGCTTCTCGAAGGGACAACTTCCATGACAACGTTGATAGGTGCAGAAAAAGCGACAGAGTATTCCATTTCTATGGCAGAAACGCTGCTGGTCCAGCATACATCGTAAGACAGTTGCGTGTTGTGCTTTGCAGCAGAGTGTGAAAGCGGATTTGAAAAGTGTTCTTTAGAACGGACATTTAAAAATAAATAAGACCCGGACGATTCTTATGGGAAGGTGCTGTGCCTGGTGCTGTCGTCTTCCTGGATGAATCGTCCGGGTCTATTTGTTTGCGGTTTTCTCAAGAAAAAGCATCGGATGTAATTACGCCGGGGTGATCTATGCAGTGGCATCCGCTTGCAATCACTTCTGTTCCGCACGTAAATCGAATGATTTGGCATGTAACATAGCATCCTTGGCTTGTACGTTTCGATTCGGACGGTATTGATCTTCATTTGGCATGTAAATGGCCGTCTTCGGCAGGTAAACGCAGAAGTTTGGCTGATACGCGCCGAACGAGCCGCTGTCAAAAAGGCGTACCAAAAAAATACGTATGAAGGAACGGCAAACCGTTCCTTCATACGTATTTTTCTTTACAGGGAGTATGTTTGTCCGTCATCCGGTACAGCAAGGCGGGAAGCAAAGCTCTTTTCTTCGGCGTAGTCTTTCAGCTCCTGCCTGGACAGGGTCCAGTGATTGACAGCTTCCATGTGAACGGAAATAATATAGGCATCAGGAGCAGATTGGTATACTTCATAAATGTCTTCTTTGCCCATCACAAGCGATCCGCCTTCGTTAAACTGGTTGTCGCCGCCGTTGACTACAATGACGTCCGGCTGATGCTTGTTGATTTCTTCTTTGACGTATTCGTTCCAGACCGTATCCCCGGCAATGTACAACGTTTTTTCGTCGGGATGGTTGAAAACGACACCGGATACGGGACCGGCTGTATTTACGATATCCCCGCGTCCGTGTTCTCCTTCGGTTTTCGCGAGCTGGACTCCTTCAAATGAAGAATTCTTCTGTAGTACCTGAACATGGGTGAACCCTTCATGACGGATATGTTCCGCGTCTTTTTCGTTCTGGGCGAACAACGGAATGTCCTTTGGCAGCGCATCGACGGCCGCCTGATCCCAGTGGTCGGGGTGCAGATGTGTTACGATGACGGCATCGACATCGATAACACTTTCCACCGATACAGGCAGCTCCACTAAAGGATTGTTCTGGTCTTCCCGCGGAGCGTTTTGGAAAGCAGGCTGCGCGCCTTTTTCGGACAAAAATGGATCGATAAGAAACGATGTCCCCGCATAGTCGATGTGGAGTGTTGCGTTACGAATCAGTTGTATGTTCATGATTAAGGCCTCCTTTTATTCCATCTGGATTTATTATAAGGGATAAGGATGGCTGTATACATAGAACGAATCAAGTATGCCAACGACTTTACTTGAAAAATGTAAGGAAGGGGAAGAAATAGTGGATCGTACCGACCATCATATATTGAATGAATTGTCTCAGAACAGCCGGATTACGATGAAAGAACTTGGAGAGAAGGTCCATTTGACCGGTCAGGCTGCGTCGGACAGAGTGGCAAAGCTTGAGGAAAATGGCGTGATTGAAGGATACTCCGTGAATGTGAATAATGCCAAAATGGGATACCCTGTCCATGTTTTCCTGCATATTATCATCCACACAGCTCATAAACCATATCTTTCTTTCATTGAGACACAGCAGCCTTATATTATGAACAACTATAGAATAAGTGGTGACGGCTGTTACCTGCTCGAATGTAAATTTCCATCGCACGAGTATGTGGACACGTTTCTGAAAAGCCTGCAGGAGCACGCCAACTACAAGTTGTCCATTGTTATTAACAAATAATTGAATCTGTTACAAAAAGGACGCTGCAATCGATAAAAGCGTCCTTTTTATATGCTGTTGATATAACTTTTGGTTATGGAAAGATGAAAAAAGAGTATTAGTCACAGATTATCCCGTCGTTTATACTTTACGTATCGAACCCGGTTTTCAATATTTTTAATGTGCTGCTATCAAGGGCATACAGGTGCATTTCCCGTTGAATCGGATTGTTTTCTATAGGAAGAAACTCGACACCTTTGTACTGGATTTTTTTCACCATGATAGAAGGAAGGTAGGTTACGCCGTACCCTTGAGCGGCAAAACCGATCAGCGCATGGTAAGGCAGTTCAATAACAGGCGGCACAGTGTACCCTTGTTCCTCCGCCAGCAGGTGAATTCTTTTGTACAAAGGAGTGGAGGCGGGCGGCAGCAGCTGCGTATACAGCAGACAGTCGGAAATGGACACCATATGCTGCTGCGCCAGGTCATGATTGGAAGAAACGGCCGCAAAGAACGTATCATGAAATAAAAAAGTCGACTGTAGGCCTTTGTGGCGGGCAACATCCTGGATAACAGCTGCATCAATACCGCCGGATTCAAGCAATGGTAGTAATTCCAGGGAATCGTCTTTCACGTATGTCAGCTTTATATTGAAAGGGTTTGCCTGTTCAATATAATCAGGGAAAAAATAAGACGCTAAAAAAGGATCGCTGCCCATGCGTATTTCCCGATCATGCATGTGGCTGTATAACTCAGACTGCAGCTTTCTGAGGGTTGGTTCCACATCATCATACAGTTTCTGTCCTTTATGAGTGAGACTAATCCCTTTGGACGTACGGATGAACAGCGGAAAGCCCAGTGTTTCTTCCAGTTTGCTGACCTGTTTGCTTAAGGCAGGCTGTGAAACGAATAAGATATCTGCCGCTTTTGTGATGCTTTTTTCTTTTGCTGCTGTTAAAAAATATTCCAGCATCTGCAGGTTCATCAGGCATTCACTCCCTGAAAAAATGAAAGAAGGGTCTTTATGTTACGATACTACATTTTTTTAAGTCTTGCTATACTGCTTGAGATAGTCGGCGCGGGATTTATGAAGCTGTCGAAGGGTTTTACGGAGCCCGGGGCAACGATTGTTGTGATTGCTGCCTACTCTCTGGCGCTCACTTTCTATGTGCTGCTCACAAATCGGCACGGTCTCGGTATCATCAATGCGTTATGGGCGGGAGTAGGTACCGTTATTGTATCCGCCGGCGGTATTATTTTGTTTCAGGAATCTGTATCGTTATTTAAAATCACCGGAATTCTCTTCATTGTGGCTGGTGTTCTCGGTTTAAATCTGCCAAAGCAGAGGCGTCATACACGAAAGGTGGTGTATTAAGTGGGGTATACCTTTTTAGCGGTTAGTCTTATTTTCGCGGTGATTGGAAACATTTCTGTGAAATTATCCGACGGTTTCCGGCGCCGCCTGCCAAGCGCGGGAGTTTTTCTTTTTTATATATTCTGCATCTACTTTTTGACAATCAGTGTTCAAAAAATCGAAATCAGCACCGCGTACGCGATTTGGTCCGGTATGACGATTGCCGCTACGACCCTTTTAGGTATTGTGTTTTTCCAGGAGTCGGCGGATAAACGAAAACTGTCCTCCATCGCATGTATTATTTTGGGGGTGCTGCTTCTGCACTTTCCTCACTGAACAACTGCGTAATATCTGAAAGAGAAGCGGTTCCTGAATCAACAGGAATCGTTATTTTTTCACTTTAGTAAAAATATCGGTAAAAACATTAAAATTTTACTTGAATTTTTACTTCCTGTACCCGTAAGATGAAAGAAAGGAGAAGCGGAGAGGGAGGAAAGGTATGCAGGTAAGCGATTTAAAGAAAGCGTTCACACAAAAGTTTGGAGAAAAGGATATACAATTGTTTTTCGCCCCGGGCCGCATTAATCTGATCGGCGAGCACACGGATTATAACGGAGGAAATGTTTTTCCATGTGCCATTACGAAAGGAACGTATGCGCTTGCTTCCGGGCGGAGCGACAGGAAGGTACGTCTTTATTCTGAAAATATGCCCGAAAGCGGGGTTGTCGAGGTGAGCCTGGACTGTCTGGATTATAGAGAAGAAGACGGCTGGGTGAATTATCCGAAAGGTATGATCTATAAGCTGATCGAAGCGGGATGGGACATTCCGGCCGGCATGGATGTGCTGTATTACGGGAATATACCGAACGGGGCGGGGCTGTCTTCGTCGGCTTCCATGGAGCTCGTTACCGGAGTGATGCTGGAGTATCTGTGTGATCTCCGGATAGACCGGGTGGACCTTGTGAAAACCGGGCAGAAGGTGGAAAATGAGTATATCGGGGTGAACAGCGGCATCATGGACCAGTTTGCCATTGGAATGGGCAGGTCCGATCACGGCATACTGCTCGACTGCCACCGTCTTCAGTATGAATATGCGCCGCTTCATTTACACCATTACACGCTGATGATTATGAATACGAACAAAGAACGCACCCTCGCCGGATCAAAATACAATGACCGGCGGAGCGAATGCGAAGCGGCGTTGGAAGATTTGAAAGCGGGCACCGGCATTGAGGCGCTCGGTGCGCTGGGTCCGGAAGAATTTGAAAAATGGAAAGCACGCATCAGAAATGAGACAGCCGTCCGGCGCGCCCGCCATGCAGTCTATGAAAACGACCGGACGAAAAAATCGTTACAGAGACTGAAAGACGGGGATCTGCAGGGGTTTGGAGCATTGATGAATGCTTCTCACGTGTCGCTTCGGGACGATTATGAAGTGACGGGGGAGGAACTGGACACCCTCGTGGAAGCTGCATGGGAGCAGGAAGGCGTCCTCGGTGCCCGGATGACGGGAGCAGGCTTTGGAGGATGTGCCATCGCGCTTGTGGAAACCGAAAAAACAGAGGCATTCCGGCGTCATGTTGCTGCGCAGTATGAAGCAGTGATCGGATACGCCCCGTCCATTTACGAAGCAAAAGCAGGAGATGGCGCCAAACCAATAACGGGAGAGGTCGTGATAGAGTGAGTATACTAGTTGCCGGAGGAGCGGGATACATTGGATCGCACGCTGTTCATCAACTGCTTGATCAGGGGAAACAACCGGTCGTTGTTGATAATCTTGGGACCGGCCACAAAGAAGCACTCCCCAAAGGAGCGGTGTTCTATGAAGGAGATATCCGTGACAGGGAGTTCATGCGGAGTGTGTTCCGCCGGAAAAAAATCAAACAGGTGTTGATGTTTGCCGCGCATTCCATCGTTGGCGAATCGGTGGAAAAGCCGCTCGCTTATTATGATAACAATATGTTCGGTACCCAGGTGCTGCTTGAAATGATGGCGGAATTCGGCGTGCGTGATATCGTGTTTTCATCCACCGCCGCCGTTTACGGAGAGCCCAAAGACGTGCCGGTGACCGAAGAAGCACCGACACGGCCGCAGAACCCGTACGGCGAGACGAAGCTCGGGATGGAAAACATGATCAAATGGGCCTCGGCCGCCCACGGCATCCGCTACGTTTCCCTGCGTTATTTTAATGTCGCCGGAGCACGGCAGAGCGGCAGGGTTGGTGAAGACCACCGGCCGGAAACCCACCTCGTGCCGATTATTTTACAGGCAGCACTCGGACAGCGGGAATCAGTCACCATATTCGGGGACGATTACCCGACAAGAGACGGCACATGCATCCGCGATTACGTGCACGTGGAAGACTTGATCAGCGCGCATCTGCAGGCGCTCGATCACCTGAAAAAAGGTGGAGACAGTGATGTATTCAACCTTGGAAGCAGTGAAGGATTTTCGGTGAAAGAGATGATTGAAGCCGCCGAAAGAAGCACCGGACAGCACATTCCACAGGAGTACGGTGAGCGCAGAGCAGGGGACCCTTCCCGTCTCATCGCGTCATCGGAAAAAGCAAAGAACATGCTGGGCTGGAAGCCTGTACGCACGAAAGTGGACACGGTGATCCGGGATGCCTGGAACTGGCACCGCAAAAATCCAAACGGGTATGGAGGACATTCATCATGACTGTAGAAAAAGTATGTGCATGGGTCGAATCGCTCGTTCAGCAGGCTGGAAACCTTGGATTGATTGCCGCCGAAGACGCGGTATACTCCCGGAACCAACTGCTTTTGCAGCTCGGCATTGACGATTTTTACCCGGATGTGTCAGAACAGCTGGACGAAAGTGTCCCGGACCTCCTTGAAAAAATCAGTGACGCGGCGGAGAAGCTTGGAGTTACCGGGTCCATGACAGAAGAAAAAGAACAGCTGCAGGCGTCGTTAATGAACGTATTTATTCCGCTTCCATCTGTCGTGAATGAGCGGTTCTATGCGAAATATGAAAAAGATCCGAAAGAAGCCACCGACTACTTTTACCATCTGAGCCGGTCTTCAAACTATATCCAGACGAAGCGGATTGCGAAAAATATCCATTACAAGGCGGAGTCTGAGTACGGTACGCTTGATATTACGATTAATCTTTCCAAACCGGAAAAAGATCCGAAAGAGATCGAAAAAGAAAGAGAGCTTAAAAAAGAAGCTTCCTATCCTCTTTGTGTGCTCTGTATGGAAAACGAAGGATACGGCGGCAGGATTGGACACCCTGCACGCTCCAACCACCGGCTTATCCGCGTCCCGCTTGAGGGGGAACGCTGGTATCTTCAGTACTCCCCTTATGTCTATTACCCGGAACACTGCATTCTTTTAGCAGAAAAACACCGGGACATGGCGATCGGGCCGGAGACGTTTCAGCGGCTGCTTTCTTTTGTCGGCAGATTTCCCCATTATTTCATGGGATCCAATGCCGATATTCCGATTGTCGGCGGTTCCATTTTGTCCCACGACCATTACCAGGGAGGACGCTATGAATTCGCGCTTGCCGGGGCACCGGATGATGAATCATTTGTGCTGGATGGATATCCGGATATTGCAGCTTCGGTCGTACGGTGGCCGATGACGGTACTGCGGCTGCGTGCGGATGACCCGGCTTCCTTAGTAAGCGCTTCAAGCCGTATTCTGAAGGTGTGGAAGTCTTATAATGATCCGGGACGGCATATTTTGTCCCATACCGGCAGCACCCCGCATAACACTATTACGCCGATTGCCCGGCGGAAAGGGAGCGCGTATGAAATGGATCTGGTGCTCCGGAACAACCGGACGGATGAGGAGCATCCTGCGGGTATTTTTCATCCGCACGAAGATGTGCACCATATCAAAAAAGAAAACATCGGTCTGATAGAAGTGATGGGACTCGCGGTACTCCCCAAAAGACTCGCGCATGATCTGAAAGACGTGGAACAGTATCTTCTCGGCAGAAAGGAAGCTGTCGCAAAAGAACACCAGGCCTGGGCAGAGCAGCTGAAAGCGTTGCGCGGTCCGGTAAAAGACGAAGCCGAGGCGGCGGATATTGTACAGAAAGAGACGGGGAAGAAATTTCTGCGGGTGCTGGAAGACGCCGGGGTCTTCAAACGAACGGAAGACGGAAAGCAGGGTCTTCGTGCCCTGCTTGGGACCATCAATGATACGAAATAGCAGGAGGGACATGTAATGATCAAAGAAGAAACCATCGATCACTGGGACGGCGAACCGCTGATTCAGATTACTATGGAGGATGATCAGGGGGTCCGGGCGGACGTGTTGAATTTCGGGTGCCGGATCCGCGGGTTGTATGTTCCGGACAAAGACGGAAAGCTTGAAAATGTCGTGTTGGCATACAATGACCCGGCGGACTACCGGACCGACAGTATATTTTTAGGTGCTGTCATTGGACGCACGGCAGGAAGAATCCCTTACGGACGCCTGCAGCTCGGAGACGACACCCATCATCTGTCGCTGAACGAAGGAGATCACCACCTGCACGGGGGCACCACCGGGTTCAGCCACCGGTTCTGGAATTATGAAGTGAAACGTGATGGAGAGGAACCATCTGTTTCCTTCCACCTCCTGAGTGTAGACGGCGAGGAGGGGTACCCGGGAAGGGTCGACGTAACGGTGACATATACCCTCGAGCGTCAGGGTAACCTAACGGTGGAATACGAAGCTGTCCCGGAGCGGACCACGTGGATCAGCCTTACCAATCATACGTATTTTAATTTAAGTGGAAACGGCAGACGGAAACTGGATGCTCACGCCCTGCAGGCACCCGTGGAATGTGTGTTTGAACTGGATGATACATTGATTCCGACAGGAACGCTCATCCAGTCGGAGGGAACGCCGTTTGATGTACGCGAACAAACAAAGCTGTCCGGTGTTTTCGGAGCGGATCACCCGCAGCTCGACACAGCAAACGGCGGTTTTGATCATTTTTTTGTGTTTGAACAGGGCCGGGAACGCTATGTGTATCTGTCCGAAGAAGAGAGCGGGCGTACGATGAAGGTGGAAACGACAGAACCGGGCGCCGTTGTGTACACCGGCAATAAAATCAGTGGGGCTCTGGAACTTGAACATGGAAAGGGAGAACGATACGCGGGCATCTGTATCGAAACCCAGCGTCTGCCGGAAATGTTCCGCGGGCTCGGCCGGCCGACCTGTCTCGTGCAGGCGGGAGAAGCCTATAAAGCAGCCACCACCTTTTCGTTCGGCACGCAATGATAAAGGAGATTCTTAGACATGGCCACCATCAAGGATATTGCAGAAAAAGCTGGAGTCTCGCTAGCCACCGTGTCACGGGTGCTGAATTACGATGAGTCCCTGTCGGTGACAGAGTCGACGAAAAAAAAGATTTTTGAAGCGGCGGAAGAACTGGAATATAAAAAAGGAAAGCGCAGAACTGCAGCTTCGACTTCGGTCGCCATCGTGCACTGGTATACCGAAAAGGAAGAACTGGAAGACCTCTACTATATGTCCATCCGGCTGGGGGTGGAGAACCGCTGTCAGCAGCAGGGCATTCAGTTTGTGAAGTATGTCTATGACGAGTTCACCCGGCAGCATCCAAGCGGCATCGACGGCATTATCGCAGTTGGGAAATTCAGTGCCGAACAGGTAGAGGTGCTGACAGCTGTATCCCCCGTCATTGTGTTTGTCGACTCTTCCCCGGACAGCGAGCAGTATGATGCTGTGACGGTTAACTTTGAAAAAGCAGCCGAAAAGGTGCTGCAGCATTTTCTGAATGAGGGGAGCCGGCGTATCGGCTACATCGGCGGGCGTGAAACGTACCGTCTTGAATCCGAACCGATTGAAGACGCGCGGGAAACGAGGTTTCAATCTTTTTTGAAGGAGCGGAGTCTGTTTGATCCGAAGCTGTTTTACACCGGCAGCTTTACGGTCGGCTCCGGACGGGAGCTGATGGGAAATATGCTCGAGGAACACCGGGGCCGTCTGCCGGAAGCTGTATTTACCGCCAACGACACGATGGCTGTTGGATGCCTGCAGGTGCTTCATGAAAACTCTGTACAGGTCCCGGAAGAGATCAGTCTGATCAGCGTGAACGACGTCAGCATCTCCAAATACATGTATCCCCCGCTCAGCACCGTGAAAGTCTACACAGAACAGATGGGGGAAACGGCGGTGGATCTTATTCAGGAACAGCTCCGCGGAGAAAGGGCTGCCGCCAAAAAAACAGAAGTCGCCACCACGTTGATTCTCCGCGGAAGCAGCCGCTGAACCGCAGGAAGATGTACAGCCAGTCCGCACGTACAAATGTCCACTAAATCATTTTAGTGGACATTTTTCAGTAGAAAGCGTCTCAAAGTGTCTTTTATTTTTGTGTTATGGACAGGTTGGACGCCGGCATGGTTGTAATAAGGAAATAGCAGACACTTTGTGCGGAAAAATGTTTGTAAAACGCGTCCGGTATAAAGCGCAGCATTTTTACATGTTTTTCACCTGTTCGAATTCATCTGTTACCTCTTGCGGTGGTTTGGACCCGAGCAGACTGATCACGACAATCGCGAGGGAAGCAAGCAGAAAGCCGGGGACCAGTTCATACAGCTCGGAGCCGGTGAATCCCCATAGAAGAACGGTTCCTCCGCCCAGTATAATGGAGGTGACAACCGCCGGCATGGTGGTGCGTTTCCAGAACAATGAGAACAAAAGCCCCGGTCCGAACGCCGCTCCGAAACCGGCCCACGCATACGATACCAGTTCCAGTACGGTACTGTTTTCATTAAAGGCCAGAACAAAGGCAATCAGCAGAATGAGAAAGACCGCGGTGCGGCTCGCCCATACCAGTTCTTTCTGGGAAGCGTTCTTACGAATAAATACCCGGTAGAAATCTTCCACAAGCGCGCTGGATGATACGAGCAGCTGCGAGTCGATGGTACTCATGATCGCGGATAGCACTGCAGCAAGGAGCATGCCGGCAATCCACGGATTAAAGGTCATCTGGACAAGTTCAATAAACACCTGTTCCGGGTCGTTCAACGGGTTTTCCGGTCCAAAATAGGCAATGCCGACCGTTCCGACAAGAAGAGAGCCGTAAAGCGGCAGCACGAGTCCGCATATAATGGCGATCAGCCTGGATTTTGGAATGTCTTTCACACTCCGGATGGCCATGAAACGCATCAGAATATGGGGCTGCCCGAAATAACCCAGGCCCCAGGCGAGGGAAGAGATAACGGCAATAAAGGATATGGAGCCGGCAGACTCCCAGAATATATTATCAGAAAAGCTGAACTGCACCGTTTCGCCGATGGAAAGAAGTGACGGATTAATCTGCCCAAGCGCCGCCAGTACTTCTCCGAAACCGCCCATCTGCTGGATGGCAATAATCGGTGTAATGAGAAGCGCAAGGAACATAAGAAATCCTTGAATAAAATCCGTCCAGCTCACCGCAATAAAGCCGCCGAGAAAGGTGTAACCAAAAATAATGAGCGCTCCGATGGTGAGAGCGGTCGTATAATCGAAACCAAATGTCGTTTCAAACAGCTTACCGCCGGCAACGAGTCCCGAAGAAGTGTAGAACATAAAGAAAATTACAATAAAGACAGCCGAGACGATGCGGATAAGATGGGACTGGTCACGGAAACGATTCTCGAAAAATTCCGATATCGTAATCGAATCGCCTGCGGTGTATGTATAATTCCGGAGACGTTTGGCAACGTAATGCCAGTTAAAAGCGGCGCCGACCGCAAGCCCGATCGCCAGAAACAAGCTTCCTTCACTCATACTGGAAGCATAGGCCACGCCGGGAAGGCCGAGCAGAAGCCAGCCGCTGAAGTCACTCGCCTGTGCCGAGAACGCTGTCACCCAGCTGTTTAACTTCCGTCCGCCGAGCACGTAGTCTGACATCGAGTGCGTCATTCTGTAGGTAATAATACCAACCGTAAGCAGTAATAAGAGATATAAACCAAACGTAACATAAACAGGATTCATGATTTATTCCCCCCTTTTTCTCTCACATAAGATAGAATGGCCCATAGGACAAGCAGGGGCATCGGGAAAAAAATCCAGAACCATGTCCAAAACGTAAAGGTTTCCATTTCGCATTCCTCCTTTGATTTGAACCGCTTCAGCGTGTATTCCATCGTAAAGAAATCCTATGCGAACGTCAATATACGGTAATCCTTCAGCATTTGCACGAGCGGTATGAATCCGCTACACTGAAACAACATAGGATTGGAAAGGAGTTTCGTTATGACAATCGAGTATGTTTACGGCAATACGCCTGTTTTTTTACATAGCCGCAAAGTAACCGATGCTGATGAAGTGGATGCCGTCATTTACGGAGTTCCGTGGGAAGGCGGCGTCACATGGGGCGATTATACGAGCTGCGAACTCGGTCCTAAATCGATGCGCCTCTCTTCCGGCAGATATTCCGGTTTTCTCCCGGAACTTGATTTTATCGACGTATTTGGCCATTTGTCGCTCGGAGATCTGGGGGATGTCACCATCAACTGGAACGATCCCGGTGAAACGATGGAGCGGATCACTGATTTCACGCGGAATCACCTGTGGAACAAAGATGTCTTTCCAATCGGACTCGGCGGGGATCACAGTATCACGTATCCGATTGTGAAAGGACTTGTTGAAGAACAGGGTAAAAAAGTCGGTATCATTCATCTGGATGCCCACTATGACAACATGCCCGCGCACGGTAATGAGAAATACGCGAGAAATACACCGTTTGCCCGTCTTTATGAACTCGAAGGCGTCCGCAATGAAAGTTTGATTCATTCCGGTATTCACGGCCCGCGCAACAAACCCGAAGCCGGGCGCTACGCCAAAGATGCCGGTGCCGTGACGATTACGAGCCGTGATATCCGCGAAGCAGGCAGTATCTATCAGATGGCCGACGAGATATACAACCTGGCCTCCACCGATGTCGATGTTGTGTACCTTACCATCTGCAGTGACGTGCTCGACTTTGCGTTTAATCCGGGCGGGCCGCCGGATGCCAACGGTTTGACCTCGTACGAACTGCTGACGCTCATTCATGAGTTCGGGAAAAAAGGTCTCGCCGGCATGGACTTTGTGGAAGTCTATCCGGAAACGGACGTAAACCGTTTCTCCTCGCATATGGCCTCTAATATTGTGCTTTACGTACTGGCAGGAGAAGCGAAACGAAGACAGGAGCAACGTAAATAAAGGACCGTGGAACAAAACCACTATGAATGAAAAAGAGACTGGGACAAAACCTTTAAAAGAAGCGAAAAATGCTGAACGATTTCAGGAAATCGTTCGGCATTTTTCGTTCCTGAGATCAACCGCTGCGCCAACATACTTCGTTTTTACTCCAGTGCACAAGGGCGGCATCGATTCGCTGGCGCTCATCGTGACTTCTATGCCGTGGGAACGGCTCGCGGCCGCGGTCGTGCCGGATCAGCTGCTTGTTGAAGCCGACGGACTCCGGCTGTTCCAGGGCCTGGCTGCCGGAATCGAAAAAGTATCTGAACTGCTCCGCTTGTACGGATGCAGAACAATGCAGGGCGGATGCACGGTGGTTTGTAGAAAATGGAAGCGTTTATTTCGTTCAGGTTGAGTAAATGTTCGTTGGGAATGGGTTCTAAGGCACTTTAGGGGGTTCCGCGCTCCCGTAAACGTCGTTAGGCACATCGCCTGAGGCACTTTATAGTATTTAGTGCCCCCTTAAACGTCGTCATGAATGATTCATAAAGCACTTTAGATAGTTCCGTGCCCCGGTAAACGTCATCATGAACGAATCGAGGCTGCGTTCAGCGGGAAAAGGAACGGTCCGAAGCAGCAAGAGCCCGCGTCGCTGCGTGAAATGAGGGATGAATAGTCATAAGGTAACCAACGCCCCCCGTAAACATCATTATCAGGTAGAATAGTTCCAGGAGACACTGGAACGAAGGCGTGCACAGATAGTGGTACATAGAAGCTTCTATCGTCCATTATGTTTTCCTTTTTGCCTGGTGGTGTCCGGTAACCCTGTCTTACAGGACATTATTTTCAACTACGGACCGGATAATGGACGATAGACAATTCATATCTCATTAGCATTAAATTTGTTTAAAAGGATGAATTCACCATGTCTGTCCTCCGGAGGGCGGCGGCCAGGTTCCGGTCATGCGCCGGAGCTGAGCCGCCTGGGCGCTGTGGTAGCTGTTGTGGGTGATCAAGTCCATGATCAATTCGGCGCGCGTCGTTCCGTTTTCATCAAACCCGGTTTCCTCCAGATCCTTTCCGGCTTCACGCTCTGCTTCTTTCAACCCGTCCCGGAACCGCTGGAGGGTGCTGTTCCACTCCTCCTGGTTTTTTGGCATAGAGGATTCCGGGAACGTGTCCCGGTTATGCTGGGGATAGGGCGGGTACTGCCCCGCCAGCATCTGCAGCAGGTAGTCCTGCCACCACGTCATATGAAACAGCATATCCCATACCGTATGGGGGCTCTCTTCCGGCTTTTCCCCTCCTTTTCTCCAGTCCATTCCTTCAAAGATGTCCGGCGGTGCGATGTGTGCCGTCCGCCCGTATAATCCCTGTATCAAAAAAGATGGATCCACGTGTATTTCCCCTTTCGTCGTTCGTTTCCTTCCTTTCTTCAGTATGAAAGACCCGGGGGAATATGAAAAGGGAACATTCGTTTGTGAAGGGAAGGGAAAAAACGGGGGTTGTCGAAAGAATAAGATAGACAGAAAAAAAAGAGGGGGAACAGAATGAACCGGGGAAAACGAGCGGTGTTATACGCCGGGGGAGGTTTAGCATTCGGGCTCTGCTTTTTGCTCATGCTTTATTACGGGAAGGAAACGTTCTATGTAGAGGGGACAAAAACGGTATCCACTGTGTATGACTACCACGTCGTTTTGTTAGTCGAGGAAACCGGCAATGAGTACTGGCGTATGGTCGAAAAACACGCACAGCAGACAGCAGAGGAACATGATATCTATCTGGAGAGTATCGGACCGGAAAAAGCAGATCGCTCGGAAATGCTTCGCACGATGGATCAGATGATTGCAGCGGAAGTGGACGGTATTTTAACGCAGGGTCTGCCTGGTCCGAGGTTCAGGAACCTTGTTGAAAAGGCCGAAGAAAAAGGAATTCCGGTGCTAACCGTTGACAGCGATCGTCCGGATAGTGAACGGAGTGCCTATATCGGAACAGATAACGTGGAGGCAGGGCGTCTGGCTGGAGAGGAACTGCTCCGCGCCACAGAGGGGGAACAGCATGTCGGAATTATTACGGGGAATCTGGAATCATTGAATCAAAAGGAGCGGATCAGAGGCTTTGAAGAAGCAGTGGCAGGCCGGGACAGGGTGGAGGTCGTGGCTGTGCGTGAATCGAATATTTCCGAAGTGGGAGCGGCAGAAGCGGCTTACACGATGATAAAACAGCATTCGGATATTAACGCCTTGTTCGGTACAAGTGCGCTGGATGGAATTGGGATGGTTCAGGGAGTGGAAGATATTAAGGTAGAGGGGAGGCCTTATATGCTGGCTTTTGATATTCTGCCGGAGACGATGAAGCTGCTTGAAGAAGGAAGGCTGGACGCCACGATTGCCCAGTACCCGGAACGAATGGGGGAAAAGGGAATCGAAATCATGATTGAGGTGCTGGAAGAGGGGTATACCGATCCCGTTCACCATACGAAAACAAAAGTTATCCGGCGGGGGGATGGGACATCTTGAAAAATATATTTACTTCCATACGGGGGAAACTGCTGTTCTATTTTTTCGTATTCATTTTATTATTTAATATTGTTTCCGTTTCGATTTATATCAGCTCAAGCCGGTTGATGGATGAATATAATACCAGTTTTGAACGATTTTTGATTTTTAATGCTGTTTCCCAGCAGGCGGACGCTCTTTACGAAGATACGAACGCTTATGTCCGTGATCCATCACGAGAGAACCTGAATGCCTATTACACCGGTCGTGCGGAATTAAGAGAACAGGCATCCAGACTGGAGCAAAGCAGAACGGCAAAAGGTGGGATTCAGGATTCGAATTACCGGAATCTGATTGATTCTTTGATCGAAAACAGTGAAATCACCGTCGGTTTCGTTCTTCAGGATGATATTGAACGTTACACGACTTATCTGCAGGAGACGAGGAACACAGCGTCTTATATTCAGGAGAATACGCTGAAACTCATAGACAGGGAGTTGACTGAATATCAACAGTTTTATGCGGATCTGCAGCAAAGAAACGAAGCATTTGGGATCTTTACGATGTTTTTGTTTCTGACGACGGTTATGATTGCCGTTTTCTTTGCGTTCTGGTTCGCAGCCGGGTTGAACCGCCCGTTGCAGCAGCTTTCAGAAGCCGCGGCGGAAGTGTCGGGAGGGAATTTTGAAGGAGATGCGGTCCGGATTCAGTCCAATGATGAAATGAAACTGCTGGGTGATACGTTTAATCAAATGCGCGAAGACATCAGCACGTACGTAGAGGAAATGAAGGAGAAAGCAGAAATGGACAGGCTGATGAAAGAGCTGGAACTAAAGCATCTGCAAAATCAAATGAATCCGCATTTTTTGTTCAATACATTGAATACGGTTTCAAAAATGGCGTATCTGGAGGAAGCGGATCTTACATCGCAGCTCATGGAATCTGTGTCGGTACTCCTTCGGTATAATCTTGGAAACATGGATAAGGCGGTGACCCTGCAGGAAGAAGTGAATGCGGTGGAAAGTTATTTTCATATCCAGGAAACACGGTTCCAGGGCAGGGTGTCCTTTCAGCTGGATATGGAGCAGGATGTGCTGCCGGTTCGTGTGCCGCGTCTGTTTCTGCAGCCCCTTGTTGAAAATGCCTTTATTCACGGAGTGGAACCTTTGGAAGAGGGCGGCACGATTACGGTCCGGATCTATGACGAAGCAGAGCAGGCGGTGGTGGAAGTGGTGGATGACGGCATTGGAATGACTGAACACCAGATGCAGCATATGTTTGACCCGGATAAACCGGAAGAAGACCATGTTGGACATTCCACCGGGCTGGGACTGGTGAATGTACGCCGGCGGCTGCAGTTGTTCTATCAGACAGAAAAGGTGATGGATATTACATCAGTACAAAACAGCGGCACCTGTATCCGGCTGTTTCTGCCGAAACAAGGACCACTTTCCGGAAAGGAGGAGCAGGATGAACGTAATGATTGCTGAAGACGAGCTGCTGGAGCGTAAAGCCATGCGCCGTTTTCTCGAAGAACAGTTTTCGTCCCTTGTCGTTACTGCCGAAGCAGTGAATGGAAGAATGGCGGTGGAACTTGCAGCAACGCATGAACCGGATATTATTTTGATGGATATCAAAATGCCGGGAATTGATGGCATGCAGGCAGTGGAACGTATTCAGACGTTTCTGCCATCGGTCCACTTCATCATGGTCACAGCCTATGATTCGTTTGATTATGCGAAGCAGGCGATGAAACTGGGGGTGAGGGAATATATTCTAAAACCGGGCAAAAAAGAAGAAACAATAGAAGCGGTTCAGCGTGTGATGGATAATATTTTGGAAGAAAGGGAGCAGCACAAACAAAAAGAACACAACATAAAACTCGCAAAGCAGCTGCTGCTTTCCTATATCATTCAGGATGCACCGGGGATGACCAACCTGCTGAACGAATTGTATCCAGGGATGGAATCCGGCTTTTTTCTCGTAATCGAAAAGCAGCATAACGAGGCGTTTACTCTTCCCGCGGAGGAACTAAGTACATGGACAGCGGATGATGCGATTGTGAATCAGGAAGAAGGGCGGCAGCTCATCGTTTGCATAATGAGCAGCAGGCACCTGCCTTCCGATGAACCGCTGCGGCTCGCCAAGAGGATCCAGTACGAACGCGGGAGTGCTTTTTTGATTGGAACAGGGAAGCCCTCAACGAATAAGGGAACCCTCTCCCGCTCCTACGTGGAAGCCCTCGTTCACCTTCAGAAAAGCAAAGAAAACGAAAACGTGTTGGAGTATGAGACGCATGATACGCTGGAAAGGATCCGGGAAGCTGTGCAGGAAGCCGATATCCAAAGGGCAATGCCGCCTATGCTGCAGCTCATGGATCGTCCTGAGAAAGACAGGAAGATGGAGGAGCTGTATTACAGTATCAAACAGATACTGAATGACAGACGTATAGACGCACCCGGTAAAGATCCAGACGATATGGACAGCGCTGAAGACTGGTTCGAACTGATTCGGTGGAGCTGTATGAAAATCAGACAGCACTACCGCTCCCTGAACAAAATGGAACGGACGAAAGCATGGATTGATGAAAATCCCCAAGCTTCATTAACGCTCGAAGATGCGGCAGCACATGCGGGAATAAGCGCTTCTTATTTCTCGCAGTTGTTCAAAACAACAACGGGAGAAAACCTGACCGATTATGTCACCCGCCATAGACTCGAAAAAGCAGTCGAGTTGTTAAAGAAACAGGCATACAGTTTAAAAGAAATAAGTTATATGGTCGGTTACAAAGATCCAAACTATTTCAGCCGCGTGTTTAAAAAACACTATGCACTTTCTCCGAAACAGTATCAAAACACCATCTTAAAAAAATGAAGATATTCGTAAGAATGTACAGATTGTTTATCTTATAGAAACAGGCTGTCACCCATTATAATATTATATGTAAACGGTAACAAAATTCATGAAAAAAGGGGGATCATCATGAAAAAAGGAATGTGGTGGATGGGTCTGCTGGGACTTATTTTGATTATTGCTGCCTGCGGCTCCGGAAGTTCGGGGACAGAAGAAAGCGGTGGAGAAGCCGGTGAACAACAGAGTGGTGAAACCAAAGAGAGCAGCGGAAATGAGGAAGCAGCCGCCGGAAATAGTTCCGAGGCGGATCTTGAAATCTTCAGCTGGTGGACCGGAGCCGGGGAAGAAGCTGGTCTGAATGCGCTCATTGACTTATTTCAGGAAAAGCATCCGGACATAACAGTGGAAAATGCAGCTGTCGCGGGAGGAGCCGGAACAAATGCCAAAGCAGTACTTGCTACGAGAATGCAGGGAAATGATCCGCCTTCCACTTTCCAGGTTCATGCCGGCGCGGAGCTGAATGAGAGCTGGGTGGCAGCGGATAAGATGGAGCCGCTGAACGATTTTTACGAAGAAGAAGGGCTGATGGATAAATTTCCGCAGGAACTGATTGATATGGTCAGTCAGAATAGAAATATTTATTCTGTCCCAGTCAACATTCACCGGGGCAATGTGATTTTTTACAACATGAGTGTCTTTGAAGAACACGGTCTTGAACCGCCAAAGACGTTCGAAGAGTTTATGGAGGTCGCTGATGAACTGCAGGCGGCCGGCGTGACACCACTTGCTCTTGGAGATAAAGAGACTTGGCCGGCTACGCAGATTTTTGAAAACATTCTGCTTGGAACGCTTGGACCAGAGGATTATCAGGCACTGTGGGATGGAGACATAGCGTTTGACGATGAGCGGGTGGTAGAGGCAGCCGAAACGTTCAAGCAGATGCTCGGCTATGTCAATGAAGATCATGCATCCCGTAACTGGCAGGATTCGGCGCAGCTCGTCAGCGAAGGCAAAGCAGCTATGATTAATATGGGGGACTGGGCGAAAGGATACTTCAGCAATGATTTGGAGATGGAAGTAAATGAAGATTTCGGCTACTTCACATTCCCTGAAACAGAAGGAAATTTCATGGTGATTTCGGACACATTCGGGCTTCCAAGCGGTGTGGAAAATGAGGACCAGGTGAAGGAATTCCTGGCGCTGCTTGGATCCGTGGAAGGGCAGGACACGTTTAATCCTTTGAAAGGTTCTATACCGGCCCGGGTGGATGCAGATGAGAGCAACTATGATGAGTATGGGACTGATACGATCGAGGATTTCCGTGAAGCCAGCCTGGCACCAAGTCTTGCCCACGGATCGGCGGCGTCGGAAGGATACTTGACCAAAGCGAATCAAGCGGTAAATATCTTCGTGACGCAGGGGGATACAAACAGGCTGCTCCAATCACTGGAAAACGCCCGTTCCGCGCAATAACGTGACGTACAGGGTCCGGCCCTTCTCTTTAGAACGGCCGGACTTTTTTACCTCAGGGGGAACGCAGGACGATAGGGGGAGAGGATGATTATGGCTGGAAAAACGGCGCACAAAAAACGTATAACACGGGATCAATGGACAGCGGCTGCTTTTCTCGCCCCTTCACTGATTCTGATCGCCGTATTTGTCTATGGATTTATCAGCTGGACGGGGTACGTTTCTTTCAGTAACTGGAATACGTTAACTCCTGATTTTTCATTTGCCGGCTTATCAAACTATTTATATTTATTCCGTGATTTCCGTTTTCAGGCGGATCTTCGGAATACGCTGTTTTTCACCTTGTTTTTTATCGGGATGGTTATAGTGCTCGGTATGGGGATTGCGATTCTTCTGGATCAGAAACTGAAAGGTGAATCGATATTCCGCAATATTTTTCTGTTTCCGATGGCGTTGTCATTTGTCGTTACCGGTGTGGTATGGCAGTGGCTGCTGAATCCTTCCACCGGTTTCAATCAGTTTCTTAAAGTATTTGGTATACAGCCGCGTTGGTACACGGATACAAATATTCTGGCTGGATTTCAGTGGGGGGCGATTGAGTTTGGTCTGCCGGTGGCGATCCTGGCTGTCGTTATTGCGGCGGTCTGGCAGATGACCGGTTTTTCGCTCGCAATGTATCTTGCCGGTCTCCGGGGGATACCGGATGAACTCCGGGAGGCAGCACGCGTAGATGGAGCAAGTGAAGGACAGGTCTACCGGAGAGTGGTCATTCCGATGCTGATGCCGATTACAGTAAGTGTTGTTATTATTATGGCGCACATTTCCCTGAAAATTTTTGACCTCGTCTATGCGATGACAGGGTCGGGAGCGAATTTTGTAACCGATGTGCCAGGTGTTTATATGTTCGAAACGACGTTTCGTGGAAACTATTACGCCCAGGGAGCAGCCATTGCGATTATGATGCTTGTGCTGGTTGCGGTCTTCATTGTGCCGTATCTCTGGTATAACCGGAAGGGGGAAAACGGATGACAGCGCTGCGATGGACGAATTTCTTCAGATACGCGGTACTGCTGGCTCTGGCTGTTGTCTTTTTGTCCCCGGTTTACGTGATTATCGTGACGAGCTTAAAGCCGCTCGAAGATGTATCATTAAGTACGATGTGGGAACTGCCGGCAAGCATTGATTTCACCAGTTACAGCAGAGCATTTATGGAACTTGCTCCGAATGTGATGAACAGCTTTTACCTCGTCATACCGGCCACACTGTTGTCGGCACTGTTTGGAGCGATGAACGGTTATGTGCTGTCGAAGTGGAAGTTTAAAGGGTCTGAGTTATTATTTACGCTTATGCTGTTTGGAATGTTCATTCCTTATCAGAGTATTTTAATTCCGCTGATTCAGTTTCTGCGCACGATTGATCTTTACAATACAATCTGGGGGCTTATTTTAACTCACGTTGTGTATGGTCTTCCGATTACGACTCTCATGTTCCGAAACTTCTACGCGAGTATTCCAGACACCATGATTGAAGCGGCCAAAATAGACGGCGCAGGTTTTCTTGGGATTTTTAGAAGAATCATGATTCCGCTCTCCATTACAGGGTTTGTTGTTGTTGCCATTTGGCAGTTCACAAATATATGGAATGAATTTCTGTTTGCCGTGACCATCACCAACTCGGACAGTCAGCCGGTGATGGTGGCCCTGCAGAATTTATCCGGGAGCCAGATTGTGGAGTGGAACGTGCAGATGGCCGGCGCGCTTCTTGCTGCGATGCCGACACTGCTTGTCTATATTCTTCTCGGAAAATATTTTGTAAGAGGACTGCTCGCGGGTTCTGTGAAAGGGTAGGAAGAAAACGAGTCTGGGACAAAAGTAAAATAGGCGGAGGAAAACACGAATGTCCTGCGGCGTTGTTCAACAGCCGTACTGCAGAAGAGCCAACATGCTTCGACTCCTGCTCCGAACAGCACGGGTCGTGGGTGCCCCGCAGGATATGCGGTCAGGTCGGCGACCGCACGTGACGTGCTTCCACAGGATAATAACGTTTATGGGGGCACAGAACCCTCTAAAGTGCTTCGGGAACCATTCATAGTGACGTTTAAGCTCTAAAGTGCCTTAGGGACTATTTCTCTCCCTTTTCACGCAGCGGCAGGCGCTCTTTGCTGCATCGGACCGTTTATTTTCCCGGCTGAACGCAGCCTCGATTCGTTCATAATGACGTTTACCGGGGCACGAAAAACTCTAAAGTGCTTTCGGAATCATTCATAGTGACGTTCAAGGGTGAACCAGGTGCTCTAAAGTGCCTCGGGCGTTATGCCGAACGACGTTTGAGAGGCTGCGTGATACCCTAAAGTGCCTTGGGACCATTCCCAACGAAGTCCGTCCACCCAATCTGAACACAACAAACAAATTCCTGCATTTTCTGCATCCGTACGGCCGGAGCAGCTCAGGTGCGGTTTCGACAAGCAGCTGATCCGATAGGACCGCGGCCGCGAGCCGTGCCCACGGCATAGAAGACACGATGAGCGCCAGCGAATCGATGCCGCCCTTGTACTCTGGAGTAAAAGCGAAGTATGTTGGCGCAGCGGTTGATCTCAGGAACGAAAAATTCCGAACGATTCATTTAAGAATCGTTCGGAATTTTTGTTTTGCATTCTACACCGCTTCGTCAAAACACTTCGCTTTCCGTGGGCACGGCTCAAGCCTCCTCGGAAGAACCCCACTTCCTGCGGGGTCTTGAGACTCGTGCTGTTCCCACAGGAGTCTACGTGTTTTGACTACGCTATTATAGGAGTACTTCTTAACCTGGATTTTAAATGTTCGGTTTTTCATCAATGTTATTCCCTTTTGTCCCGGACTCATTTTTCTATCTTATAAAGATTTTGTTCCAGTCCCGTTTTAATCATGAACTCTGAAATGTTTCGTGATGCACAAGTCCGCTGTTTTCGGGCGGTGTTTTGGCTCCGGGGTGGGAGGCCGGCCAGCCAAATCCGAGAATGGCGGTAATGTGTCTGTCCTTCGGGATATCGAGAACACGGCGGACGAAGTTTTCCCGCTTTTCTGTTTCTTCGGCATCTTGAGCGTGATATACAGCTCCGAACGCCCCGCCGAGATCTTCGTTTACAGCGGCCAGCCACAAAAATCCACAGGCAATGGAGGAATCCTGCAGCCAGTATTTGCTGATATCCGGCCGGCCGGTAACAACGAAAGCGGCATCGGCGTTCTTTACCCAGGACAAGGCGGCCGGGGTGTCGGCAAGATGTGCCAATGTATCTTTATTCCGGACGACAATGAACTCGCGGGAAGGAAGATTGTTGCCGGATGGAGAAAGAACGGCAGCATCCATTAACCGTTGCATGACATCCGCCGGAATGGGTGTGTCTTTAAATTCCGTGATTTCACGCCGGTTCTGTATGATGTCATGTAATTCCAACAGGAGCACCCCCTTTCCTCCTACGAAAAAATGATTGTCTCATTCAGCATAACATAATATGCATAATATATATATTAATAACAGATAGAACAAAAGAGCTGTGCCTATGGACGCAGCTCTCTTTATTTCTTTGGTACGATATCAAATATATCTCCGTTTTCGAAAAGCGTGATGACGTTATCCAGCCATCTATAGTAGCGGAGAGCGTAGTCCAGTTTCTCCAGATCGCGGCTGATCTGTTTCTGCAGTCTGTTGTCCCCGGTTTTTTGTTTCAGATGCTCCAGCTGATCTTTGGCATCGAGGGCTGCTTTGTGGTTATTGTCGGCTGCTTCCCGCCAGCGGTTCACAAAGACACATGTAAACGACTGGTACCAGTCAGCCTCTGCCACATACAGATCTTTACGCACTCCTTTTTCCCAGACACGGGTCAGCATGGAAGCATCCGTCAACTGCCGTACCCCTGTACTCATACTTGTTTTACTCATTTCAAGTTCTCTGCTCATTTCATCCAACGTCATTGGATAGTCAGAGAAAAAAACAGATCCGTACAATCTGCCGTTCGTTTCCGTAATATTGTACAACCCCATATTCTGCGCCATAACGGATATAAAGCGGTGCCGGATGTCCTGCAGTTCATACCAGCCCGCAGATTGTCCATTCTCGTGTTCTGCCATTGTGGTTCCCCTTTCTCCCAGTTGGACAGTGCCACCGCAGTCATATCTAATTCGTTAGACAAATCTTAACAGACAGATAAGAAAAGGCAAAACAGAGCATAAGAGAGCAATATTGTCGATAGAAAGAGCCATTTGTAGAAACAAGCATGTGAAATCCGTACAGTTTGTACTTTACGATTTAAATAAACTTCAGACGATTCATACGCTGTTTGATACTTTCTGCCCGGTAGCGTATAGTAAAAAGAGTCATTGCAATTTTATGAATAATGTCCTATTGCCCTGCATTGTCATGACATATATTCATTTAACGCAGCGCAGCTGTCATAGGCTATATTAAACAAAGAGGTGGAAGATAGTGCCCGTTATTAAAGTGGAAAGCTTATCGAAAGTATTTGGGAAACACCCCGAGCGAGCACTGAAACTATTGGACGAGAACAAGTCTAAAGAAGAAATTTTAGAAGAAACAGGAAACACGGTCGGGGTGAACAGAGCATCATTTGAAGTAGAGGAAGGCGAAGTATTCGTCATCATGGGTTTATCCGGAAGTGGTAAATCAACGCTTGTCCGGCTGCTGAACCGCTTGATCGAACCGACGGAAGGCAACGTCTATGTAGAAGAAGAGAACCTGGCCACGATGGATAAAGAATCCCTTCGCAAAATCCGGCGGGAAAAAATGAGCATGGTATTTCAGCGTTTTGCGCTCTTCCCGCATAGAACCGTACTGTCCAACACGGAATTCGGTCTTGAAATCCAGGGTGTTGACAAAGCGGAGCGTCGTGAAAAAGCGGAAAAAGCACTGGAACTTGTCGGACTGGGCGGCTATATACACCAGACACCGGGACAACTTTCCGGGGGGATGCAGCAGCGTGTCGGGCTTGCCCGCGCACTAACGAATGATCCTCAGGTACTGTTGATGGACGAAGCATTTTCTGCACTCGACCCGCTTATCCGTAAAGAGATGCAGGATGAACTGCTCGATCTGCAGGAAACGATGAAAAAGACCATTATCTTCATTACACACGATTTGGATGAAGCACTGCGTATCGGCGACCGCATCGCTCTGATGAAAGACGGTTCCATTGTGCAGATCGGTACACCGGAAGACATTCTTGTGAATCCGGCCAACGATTATGTGGAGAAATTCGTGGAGGACGTCGACCGCTCGAAAATATTAACCGCTGAACATATTATGAAACGTCCGGAGACAGTTGATATTGATAAACACGGTCCCCGGGTGGCACTTGAAAGAATGCGGGAAGAAGGCCTTTCCAGTATCTACGTCACCGACCGCCGGCGTACGCTGAAAGGGTATGTTTCCGCTGACACAGCATCAAAAGCCCGTAATGAAGATGTACGCAATATCAGTGAAATACTCAATACAGATGTTCCTACTGTAGATAAAGACACATCTTTAAATGAAATTTTTGAACAGATTTACGATTCTCCGGTCCCTATTGCGGTCGTGGAGGATGGAAAACTGCTGGGAGTGATTGTCCGGGGTGCCGTTATCGGCGCACTGGCAGGAGAGAATGGAGTGACGACAGAAAATGCTTGACTTTATGGAAAATGTTCCAGTAATACCCTTAGCAGAGGGAGTAAGCTGGCTGACAGATCGAATTACAGAGATTTTTTCGTTTATCTTTGAACCAATACAGAATCAATTCGGGGCGTTTATGGAGTGGACATCCGGACAGCTGGCTTCCATTCCACCGATTATTGTCATTCTGCTTGTTGTAATCGGCGCATTTTTTGCAAGTGGAAAGAAATTCGGCCTGGCCGCCTTTTCTCTTGTAGGGCTGCTGCTCATTTACAACCAGGAATCCTGGGAACAATTGATGTCCACGTTCACCCTGGTTCTGATTTCCAGTCTGTTGTGTGTGATTATCGGCGTTCCTATCGGTATTCTCATGTCCAAAAGCAGAATCGCGCAGGCAATTATTACCCCTATTCTTGACTTCATGCAGACGATGCCGGCCTTTGTTTACCTGATTCCGGCGGTTGCCTTTTTCAGTATCGGAATGGTGCCGGGTGTTTTTGCATCGCTTGTCTTTGCCACCCCGCCGACCGTACGTTTTACGAACCTTGGTATCAGACAGGTGTCCGAGGAGCTCATTGAAGCGTCCGAATCGTTTGGAAGTACCGGTTCACAGAAACTGTTTAAGGTAGAGATGCCGATGGCGAAACAAACCATTATGGCAGGTATTAACCAGACGGTTATGCTCGCCCTTTCGATGGTTGTTATTGCTTCTATGATCGGAGCGCCGGGACTTGGAAGAGACGTTCTTTCCTCCCTGCAGCGCGCTGAAGTCGGAACAGGGTTTGTGGCAGGACTCGGTATTGTTATTCTTGCGATCATTATCGACCGCTTCACACAGAGCTTAAATAAATAAGAAGCATTACATGTTTCATTTATGATTAAGGTGGCAGCTTTTCTATCATGAAAAGTTAACCATATAAACCAATTTTAAGGGGGAAATTTCAATAATGTTGAAATTAAAATGGAAACGTCTAGGACTAGCTGTCGGACTTTCGCTGACACTTGCTGCTGCAGGCTGCGGCAGTGAAGAAGGATCAGGAAGTTCCGATGGTTCCAATGGTGGAGAATCCGGTGGATCAGGTGAAGAGACAGACAGTGGTTCCGGCAGTGAAAGCTCAGAAGGAAGCAGTGAAGGCGAAAGCTCAGGTTCCACTAACTACGGGGAAAAGATGGATTACCAGATTACTGGAATTGAAGCGGGTGCCGGCGTTGTGGGAGCCGCGGAAACAGCAGTGGAAACATACGACAGTCTTGCAGGCTGGGAAGTAGCAACTTCATCAAGTGGTGCGATGACAACAGCGCTTGGGGAAGCTATCGATAACGAAGAACCAATCATTGTAACCGGCTGGAGTCCGCACTGGAAATTCCAGCAGTATGACCTGAAATACCTTGAAGATCCGGAGAATGTATTCGGAGATGCTGAGAATATTAAGACGATGGTGCGTCAGGGTCTGGAAGAAGACATGCCGAACGCATACACCGTGCTTGACCAGTTCCAGTGGGACGAAGAATCGATGAACAGTGTTATGCTTAACATTCAAGATGGTGCTTCACCGGAAGAGGCAGCGGCTTCTTTCGTTGAAGAAAACCAGGATATGGTCAGCTCCTGGAAAGAAGGTGCCGAGCAGGTAGACGGCAAGGAGATTGAACTCGTTTACGTGGAATGGGAAACAGAAGTGGCTTCCACTCACGTCGTAGGCGAAGTTCTCTCCAATATGGGATTTGAAGTCACTACAACTCCGCTTGACAACGCGGTAATGTGGCAGTCCATCGCCGGCGGAGAAGCTGACGGCATGGTGGCTGCATGGCTTCCGCTGACACACGGTGATCTTTATGAAGAGCATAAGGATAACCTTGTGGATCTTGGTAACAATCTCGAAGGTGTACGCACCGGTCTCGTCGTTCCGGAATACATGGATGTTAATTCCATCGAGGATCTGACACCGGCTGAATAATGGTCATGAAAAAGGAGCTCTCCCATTTGGGAACGAGCTCCTTTTTTCGTACCGGACTGCCGGTCCTTATGAGTGGAGGACACCGGTTTATCCGCCGCTGACCGGCGGGATAAACGCAATAGTATCCCCTTCCGTTACCTTTGTATCATCTGTAGTGAATTCCTCATTGACGGCGGTCATCGTCCGGTTTAGTCCGGATAGACGATATTCTTTGTCGAGCCATTCTTTCAGTTCCTTAATCGTGCATCCCGCTTTTTCTACATGCAGGCTTTCCTGTCCGGCTTCTTCCCGAAGGCGGGCGAAAAACAGTATGTTAATCATGCGGCTTAGGACCTCCTTTTGAATAGGCGGTTGTTCCAAGCTGATCTCCGACCCAGGCAGTTCCATCTTCGTAAAATTCTTTTTTCCAGATCGGGACCAGTTCTTTGATACGTTCTATCATATACTCATTGGCTTCATAGGCAGCACGGCGGTGCGGAGAGGATACAGCGATGACGACGGCGGTATCCGTGATGTGGAGTTCGCCGACACGGTGGGTGACGGCGGCCTGTGTATCCGGCCATCTGTCCTGTACTTCACGTCCTATCTTTTCCAGCTGCCTGACAGCCATACTCTCGTACGCCGCGTACTGCAGTTTCCGGGTCCGCCGGCCGTTTGTCCATTCGCGCACGGTGCCGGCAAATGTCACGACGGCCCCGGCTTCCGGCCGTTTCACTTTAGCGGCGGTGTCATCAGCAGAAATCGGTTGGTTTGTGATTTCGAAGAGAGCCATTGTCATCTGCCACCTCCATTTCGTTCAAAATAAAATCAAGATAATGCTTATCGTCGGATCGAAAAAAACAGGGGACGTCTATTTTTTCCTGCAGGGAGATAGAAGTAACGGCACAGGTGACGTTGCTGCATTCACGGAGCAGAGAAATGTCACGGATGCTCTGCAGCAGCACTACTTTGGGATAATGCTCCTGTTTGTAACCTTCCACAAAGATTATATCAGGGTTGAAATAGCGATAAAACGTAAGCAGCTCCTGAAGATCCGGACTTGTATCCACCTCCAGCTGCAGCTGTCCGCTGCCGGATGCTGCGGCGAGAAAAGCCCCGGCCTGTTTATGGCGCATGCTGTCTTTAGGATGGGAATCCGGCCGTTTCAGATTTCCGGTGTGACCGTGATGTTTCAAAGCAGCGGTCTTCATACCGCTCCGGGCGGCGCGCTGAATCAGTTTTTCCATCAGTGTGGTTTTCCCGCTACCCTGGTATCCTACGACCTGTAAGACCGGACAATATTGTCCCATGGCCATTCACTGCCTTCCGCGGAATGAAGGAGTAATATATCGACATCCATTCCTTTTTCATAGCCTCTTGTTCCGCCTGGAAGGACAATCAAGGCGGACGCGTCCGACAGTGACGTAACGGAACTCGATTTATCCAGTCCGGCCGGATAGGCACTCCAGCCGCCATTTTCATCTTTTAACTCCGCTCTCACAAACCGCATAAATGGATTAGGTTTCGGAAAATCGGCTCCGAGCACGGCTTTTGTCTTTTTCAGGTGCGGGGCGGGGGAGCCGAGGACTTTTTGGATAACCGGCCTTACAAACAGTTCAAAGCCGACGTAACAGGCCGAAGGGTTCCCGGACAGGCCGTAAATCAGCTGCGGGCCGAGCGATGCAGCCGTTGTGACACTTCCCGGACGCATGCTGACCTTATTGAAGTGGACCGATGCCCCAAGTTCGTTCAGAATATCCGGAATGTAATCATAATCCCCGACAGACACGCCTCCGGTCGTCAGAAGAATATCAACGGAGTGGAGCGCTTTCTGCACGGTGGAGAGCGTTTCGTCAAAATCATCGGAAACCGTGCCGAATGACACAGCTTCTCCGCCAGCCTGTTCGATTTGAGCCATGATCATATAGGCGTTACTGTTTCGTATTTTTCCCTGCTGCAGTGGTTCGCGTATATCGAGCAGTTCGCTGCCGGTTGCGATGACGCCGATGTGCGGTTTTTGGACCGTTGGAACCTCTGCGTAACCAAAGGAGGCAAGCACGGCTGTCACACCCGGGTGAACGACTGTTCCGCGTTGTAAGACAGTTGTTCCCCGCTTTGTGTCTTCCCCCCGGAACGAGATATTGTCGTTTACGTGAAACGGTCGTTTCACGTCGATGTAATGATGACCATCCTTCTCATAGTCGTGCGCCAGTTCGAGCATAACGACAGCATCACAGCCATCCGGAATCGGTGCTCCGGTCATAATACGGACAGCCTCTCCCGCTTCCACGGTGCCGCCAAACACTGAGCCCGCACCGATATCCCCTGCGATGTGAAGAGATACCGGGTTATCCCTTGAAGCCTCAAGTGTGTCGTATGCACGCACAGCGAATCCGTCATACGGGGACCGGTCGAAGGGAGGGACGTCGTGATCCGCCTGGATATCCTGGGCGAGATAACGTCCGGATGCCTCCTGCAGATCCGTCCACTCCATTCTGCTTTCAATCCGGTGCTCCATGATTGCTGCGACAGCTTCCTGCACGGGCATTGGGGTTCTTTTTTCCATCATGTTTCCGGCTCCTTTTCTACAGTATAAGCTGCTTTTTCCACGTAGTGATGGTAAACGGCCTCTGCTTCCTCCGGGTTGTTCGTGCCGTGGATCAGAATACGGCCGTCGGTGAAAACGGCGAGCCGCAGTGACGGAAGCATGCACGTAAGCAGATGCTTGTTTTTTTTCACTTCTCCGTGCTGAGCGAGATGCTGCTCGAGCAGTGGAAAATTGTAATGAACGTCCGCTCCGGGATGAATATGCACCGTGTTGCTGCCGCATAAGGTTCGGATGCGGGAGCGGTTCTTTTTCCTGAGGTAAGGAAATTCCGGCGCAGTACCGCAGGAAGGACAGTTCTGCTGTTTCATGGAAGAAAAACCGAACGGCTGATGGGTGCCGTTCCATATATCAAACAGGACGAGCTTCTTGTGCAGGGCTTCGGTGTTTCCTGTTACCAGTTTCATCACTTCCGCTGTCTGAAGTGAGGCTGTCATCTGCACGGCCGGGGAGATAATGCCGGAAGCGTCACAGGTCATGGTGCCGTCCGGCATGCCCTGCATCAGGCAGTGCAGGCAGGGAGTTCTGCCGGGGAGGAAAAGGCAGCTCATTCCAACACTCCCGGCAGCCGCTCCAAACGCCCACGGTACGCCGTGTTTTTCGGCGGCGTCGTTCAAAATAAAACGAATGTCAAAGTTATCACTGCCATCAATCATGACGTCACACTGCGGGGCGAGTTTGTCGATCTGTTCGGGACCGGCATCGAGAACGTAGGCATGGATGCTCGTGAAGGAATTGATTTTCTGAAGCCGTTCCTTTGCCGCTTCGGCTTTTGGCACGGTACCGCCTGCATCACGTTCGGCATAGAGATTCTGGCGGTGAAGATTGGAGGGTTCCACGACATCCCGGTCTATCAAAGTGAGAGCCCCGACGCCGGCACGCACGAGCATTTCCGCACAGGCACTGCCGAGCGCTCCGCACCCCATGATTAAGACATGAGAAGACAGCAGCCGCTTCTGTCCTTCTTTGTTAATCGGCGCAAACTGTTCCTGCCTGCTGTAACGGTGTTCCATCCGGTTGTCTCCTTTCACCCGCCGATATAGGACATTTCGATTTTGCGGCGGTTCCGGACGGTTTCTTCCGTCCGTTCCTCTGAATATCTGTCGCGGCGCTGCTTCCAAATGGAAAAAAGCCTGTCCTCGAGGCCTTCTGTATCCGGATTATCTCCAAGGAAAGGACGGAGGTCATGCCCTTCTTCTGCGAAAAGACAGGTGTACAGCCGTCCGTCTGCGGAGATGCGGGCCCGGGTGCAGCTGGAGCAGAACGTATCGGATACCGAAGAAATGAAGCCGACTTCGGTGTTGGTGCCGTCGTAATGATACCGGTTGGCCGTTTCTCCGAAATACGCTTCTTCGACGGGGTGAAGAGGGGCCAGTTCCGTCAGCTTGTGATAGATTTCTTCTTTAGGAACGACGTCTTTGAAGTTCCAGCCGTTGGTCGTACCGACATCCATGTATTCTATAAAACGCAGCGTCACGCCCTGTTCTTTAAAATAGCGGGCCATCGGAAGGATATCATCATCATTTGCTCCGCGCTGCACGACCATGTTCACTTTCACCCCAAGACCTGCTTCCTGCGCCGCTTCAATCCCGTTGAGTACCGCCCGCGGTTTCATATTTCTGCCGTTCATTTTCTGAAAAATATGTTCGGTTACCGCATCGAGACTGATGTTCACACGGTCCAGCCCCGCCTCTTTCAGGTCCCGGGCCTGTTTCACAAGGAATACACCGTTTGTTGTTAAGGCAGTATCCGTAATCCCCGGCAGAGAGGAGAGCCTCTCCATTAAGGCTGGCAGGTCTTTTCGCAGCAGCGGTTCGCCGCCTGTAATTCTTAATTTTTCGACACCGAGCATTGTAAAGGAGCGCGTAAGTGTTTCGATGTCATCAAACGACAAAAGCTCCGTTTCTGTCATAAAGGGATAATCACTGCCGAATATTTCTTTTGGCATGCAGTAGGTGCAGCGGAAATTACAGCGGTCGATGACTGATATCCTCAAATCCCGCAGCGGCCGGTTTCTTGTGTCGGTTACCTGTTGTAGAGCCAATCTATCCCTCCTGCTTCCCTGTATATTCTATTCATTTTAACATGAATGAGAGGACGAGACAGGGTGATAGAGCGTAAAAATACGGATTGCCTGATAGAAAAACTGACAAGATAAGGGGGGTGGATTGGTGGACACTGTACCGCCGGGCAGCATACTTAGTGTCCACCGAGGCTGTGTTGGTGGACACTAGGACTCCCGGTACCGGCAGCTGGTGTCCATTGATTTCCACCGGCACCCACTACGTCCTGAATTCAGTGGCGCAGTGTCCACGAAATGGTGACCCGTGGACACTGCGTGCTTTCTTTTCGATGGCAGCGGCCGCGGCAGGAAGGTTCATTCATGATAAAAGAAGGGGCTGTATCAAAAGGTTGTGAAAAAATGACCTTTTACAGCTCCTTTTTCTATTTCATATACAAAAAAATCGCCTCTTTCGGTATAATGAAGTC
>NZ_FOXD01000039.1 GCF_900115625.1 Salibacterium halotolerans
CTTCTGTGCCTATAGAACAAACACCAATAGTGCCGAGGCGGCGTTCATTTTTTCCATTCGGGCCCAGACCCAGCTAGGGAGCTTAGCCGCCCCCCACCACATGGATACGCCGGACGAAGGAATGTATGGACCTTCAGCCAGTGATATATGGGAGGGTTAGCGACCATGTGCGATGTGGGTGATTTCCAAGAGCACGGTCATACACTAATTTACCAACAAATTCCTGTCTGGACAGATGGAAGGATTCTGTACTGGATCAAATTGTTATAGATAACAATTTATGTTTCCGTGAGGTGGGAACGCACCTATCTGGTGATCATTGATAGGATAGAAATACGGAGAAAACAAGAGCATGTGGGAGAATAATTAATTACAAAGAGAGAGGGGATGCGTATGTTAGTAAAGATATTAAATGTATGTGTTGTTTTATTTATTGGTATGGTATTTATTCCCTTTCTTATGGCTGGTTTCACGCCAGGTGTGGCAGAAGACTTCTTTACTATTTCATGGTTGAGTGTATCCTTGAGGATTTTGCTATTTATAGTAGGTATTGGATCAATTACCAATTTCGTTCACAAGTATTTTGAGGAAGACCAAGTGAGGCTTGTCCACTTTCAAATGGGCCTAATGATAACAATAGTCGGTCTTTTGTTCTATGAATGGAAAAACGACTGGCCGATTATCCGTTCATTTTTCTAAAACAGGGAGGATATCATGTTAAAAAAATCAGGAATGCTATTCTTTTTACTTGTGATAGTTTTGGCTGCCTGCACCGGAGAGGATGAACCTGATTCATCCGGTAAACCAGCAGCCGACACAGGGGAAGAAGAAGCGCAGGAGCAGGAGTCAACCGATGAAGCGCAGTCGGAAGAGGAAGAGCAGGAAAAAGATAAAGAAGACTCTGGTTCTTCTTTTGATTATTCACCTCCCGATGTGTCTGCTCCTGAGGTATCTGCACCTGAAGTATCAGCTCCTGAAGTGAGTGCGCCGGAGATCACCGTTCCAGAAGTAGGGGTGAGTATGGGAGAGGAAATCACGATTAACGTACCGGATCATCTCCTGTTTGACTTTGATGAGTCTACGCTTCGTGATGATGCACTGGCTTTACTGGAAGAAATCAGCGGGGAGCTGGAGCAATATGAAGCAGGGGAAGTCAAGATTCATGGGCATACCGACAACCAGGGAGAGGCGTCATACAATCAGCAGCTCTCCCAGGAACGTGCAGAAGCGGTGGAGGCTTACTTTGTAGAAGAGGAAACGATGGATGATTTCGACTTTTCCACGAAAGGATTTGGGGAAACGGAACCGGTTGTCTCCAATGATACCGAAGAAAATCGTGCGAAGAACCGACGCGTGGAAATAATTGTTAAACCAGAAGAGACGGAATGAAGCACGGAAGCTGGAGAGAGGGGAAGACGATATGGGAAAAAACAGTCTGTTTTTTATGAGTCTGCTCGTGATGATTGTGGGAGGGACCGCATGCAGTTCAGAAGATCCGGCAGCAACAGAATCTTCTGATCAGACAGAAACAGTGGAGGACGTTACGGAGAAGGAAGAAGCGGAGAAGCAGGAAGAAGGCAGTACAAAAGAAGAAAAAGGGATGGAAAATCAGGGGGATCCTCGAGTGGACATAAATGGGAAGATTGTGTTCAGCCGGGATAATGATACCGTCCAAATCGAAGGAACAACCAACCTAATACCGGGCGCGGATTTGACTGTAAGCTTTGATGCGGTAAAAAATATATTGTTTTCGAACTGGACAAACATCACGGTGGAAGAAGATGGATCTTTTTCCGGTGAAGTAGACTATCCGAATGTTGATGAACCACTGGATCTCATGATTACATACAGCCCGGACGATCAGAAGGAAGACATAGTAGAAGCTTACGGGGAATATGGAGAAAACCTGGAAGGACCGTTTGTTCGAATCGACCCGGATGAAGAACGGGAAAACGGCGAACCAAAGTATATTCTTTACACCGATTACGTTTTGGGGGAAGAAGATCAAACGATAACGATAGAACCTCCTGGTAACGAGCCACCCGAAGATTATGGAGAGACGGAGGCATGGCTGGACTTTGACGCAGAAAGAGAAGGTGACTTTGTATACATAGAAGGACAGAGTAATATTCTGCAAGGTGCGAAGATACTAGCCAGTATTGATGCAGATAACTACATTATTTCGGGTTATAACGACTACGACTATGTTCGGCCGGACGGAAGTTTCCGGATGCGGGCACCTATTCCAGGTGAAGACAAGCTGGGTGAAGACGCTGATCCGTACGTCAGTGTAAAGATGAGAGCACAAGAACAACCGCCCTACATTCAGGAAGTGTACGGGGAAACGGGAGGAAATCTGCAGGGATCGATGGTCAAAGAAACATCAATCGATTGGTATGGTGTAGTCAAGGAAGTTAAAATATCTGAGTTGTCCGGTTCAGAATAAATGATGGCTTGGGTCATCGTGTGAAGGTCTAACGTTATGGAGAGAAGAAAGCCGGCAGGTAATAAAGCTGCCGGTTTTTTAGTAATAATGTAAGCGTCAAATAGAACCCACCTTTAAAGAGGTTAGTTCTTACACAGCCCAAATGATTAAACAACAATGGACAGATGATACCTTGAAGCAAGTACAAAATGCATTCGGAAGACAGCAATCAAATGCTTTAATCCTCATGGGACTAATTAAGCACATTATTCATCATCGTGGACAATTAACAGTCCTTATGCGTCAAGCAGGGGTAAAACCTTTTGGAGTTTACGGACCACCAAAAGAAGATTGGGTTCATTTAGGTGAGGAGAATCCGCCACTTTAATAACAACATGTTATATGATTTCCAATATTAAATAAAGTTAAGCCAAGGATCTTCTAGAAACGGGCGCCTATCTGGAATAAGGAACTAGCGCCCGTATCCATACTTAGAGCCAAATGGTGGAGTAATTTGTGTCAAAATTTAAGCTGGACATGAATAGGGGAGTATGTAGTTGATGAGCAATATGACTAATGAAGAGGACTTGATACTTCCCATGATCTGTATCTCCTTTATACTCATCGATGGCAATGACCTCGGGTAGTTCCTTCACTTCCTGGATCATGGGCGCTGCCAGACGGTCAAACCGCCGCATAGCTGTTGAAGGGGATGTATGAAACTGGTCTGCGGTATCTTTAAAATTCTTACCCTGAATGGTTCGAAGACCTAATGCTTGATTCCATTCCACTGTGTGACGTTGATAACGATCCACCACACGGGTCTTTTCCGGAAACTTCTTCCCACAGGAACAGGCATAACGCCGCTTTCGGTAAAATAGGTACGATGTCCGTTCAAACATCTTCAAATGTTGGATCTTCTGTATATGGTAGTCATGAACACGGTTGGTCCTTTCCCCGCATGCCGGGCATCTGTGCGCTTTTCGTTCCTTTTCCACATGGATATAATACGTAGACCCTACTGTCTCCTTTTTCATCATGTTGAATTCTTCTAAACCGGGTAAATTCATGGTAAAATGCATAGATACGCAACTCCTATCCTTTCTTGTTTCTCGACAACTCAAGTATAAAGGATAAAGGAGCTTGCGTATTTTTTAAGTACGAAATTGTCTTAAAACCCCAACATTTATTTTAGAGCCAAGAAAAACACGCTTTTAAGGAAGCAGGAGACAGCACCATTCGAACCTATGTCAAGGAATGGAGAGAAATATATCATATACCAAAAACGGTGACTTACCGGTCTTTTGAGGCTCTGGAAGAATCACCGCAGGGACAACAGATGCAGGTCGATTTTGGGGAACAGTGTTCTCTCAGTCAGAGACAGCTCCGGCAGCTTCAGGAATTAACCTGGCTTGAACAGACGTTTAATGTCGTATTTTTGGGGCCGCCCGGGGTCGGCAAAACACATCTGGCTATCGGGTTAGGGGTCGAGGATATTTACCAAGGGCAGAAAGTGTCTTTTGTGTCTATGGGGGAGCTCGTCACTTTACTGAAAACGGAAACCTATGTCCGCAAGTTTCAGCTTCGTTTGAAACGAATTCGGGAAGCCGATCTGGTCAAAATGGATGACTTAATGTATATGGCCATGGACCATCATGAAGCGAATCTCTTTTTCCATCTCGTCAATCATCTGTATGAACGAAGTTCCATTATTCTAACCTCCAACAAGGGACCAGAGAATTGGGGAGAGCTTCTGGGAGATCAGGGCATTGCGACGGGGCTGTATCAAAAGGTACAGCTCCTTTTCAATAATATAGAAAATTCACCTCAGGCAGAAACGGAAGGCGGCGACGCCAGCGGGAAGAGCAGCGGCCGAAGATCCCATCAAACGGCGGTTTTACCGTTTGATGTAGCTGAGGCGCTGCCCGCGGCAAGCGTCCGCCTGCAGTGGATGCCTTAACGCTTAATGGCTTTTGATACAGCTCCTTCTCCATCGATCAGAGGTCATTCATTTGGATGGCGGGAGTCATCGTATCAAATACCGTGAAACGTTGTTCGATGAAAAAAGTGTTCAAAATAACTGAGCAAAAAGTGTTTAAAATAACTTGACGGTTACAATCGCAGCCGTCCATTTTGATTGATCACTTGACAATCAAAGTAGGATGTTATATATTTATGACAGTCACTAGTGACAGACATTAATTAAAAAGGGCGATGTTGTTCTAATGAGTGTTAACAGAAAACAGGTCACTTCTGATAAGATTATGACTGCTGCTATCGACCTTATGGCAGAACGAGGCTACAATGGCGTAACGACCGAAGACATTGCAACAAAAGCCGGGTTTACTGAAAAAACACTATTCAGGCATTTTCAGAGCAAACAAAATTTGTTAGAGTCAGCTTTTCATCGTTATCATTATGCAGAAGAGATGAAAGACATTTTTGCAGAAAAAGTCATTTGGGACCTCCAGGCTGACTTGCACATGATTTCCCAAAACTATCACAGGATCATGTATCAGAATCGGAAAATGATCCAAATTAGTACAAAAGAGGCTAAGAACCTTCCGGGGTTTCAGGAAGATACACATAAACACCCGGAGCAGTTAAAAGCGTTTTTAACCGAATACTTCGAAGAAATGTATAAAAAAGGGAAAATTGTTCAGGTCGATCCCGAAGGAAAAGCTGTTGCCTTTCTGTATATGAATTTTGGTGCAGCAATGGGCCGGATGAACAATGATCCCATCCTCAACGCCTTTTCCATTGAAGCTTTTATTGAAGAAAGTGTTTCGATATTTACTAGGGCTTTAACCCCCTAGTAATTTTTTAAAATGCTTATGTCAGTCTGTAGTGACTGTAAAAAATGATTAATTCATTATTTAGAAAGGTGATATTAAATGGAGATGAACGAGGTGCAGCAATAGTTTGGAGATAAATTCACTCATTCTAAAGTTGTAGAGAAAGAACAGCGAATTGGCCGATGTAATTAGCGTATTCAATGTAAAATAATTGCAACGGATCCATCAACTTAACAGAAGAGATTTTAAACCTGGAAAGGCGAAAGGGTGAGAATGATGACTAATACGGGAAATGATCAAAGTAATATTGAAACGCCTGATATGACGACCAATGCGCCGCCTCGCGCAGGTTGGAAGGAATGGATAGGGCTCGCCGTTTTAGGGTTGCCTACGCTACTCCTTTCCCTGGATTTTACCATGCTTCACCTGGCGCTTCCTCATTTGGCTGCAGACCTGAATCCCAGCAGTACTCAGCAATTATGGATTCTTGACATCTATGGGTTCATGATTGCCGGTTTTCTTGTCACGATGGGTCCGCTGAGCGACCGACTCGGCCGGAGGCGGTTGCTAATGATAGGGGCAAGCGCGTTCGGTGCCATCTCCTTACTGGCTGCCTTCTCAATCAGCGCTGAAATGCTTATCGTGACTCGCGCTTTGCTTGGGATAGCAGGGGCGACTCTGATGCCATCCACGATTGCCCTGATTAGTAACATGTTCAAAGATCCCAAACAGCGCACAATGGCCATCAGCTTATGGATGGTTTGCTTCGCTGCTGGAGGTGTACTTGGTCCGGTTGTTGGCGGGGTATTGTTAAATTTCTTCTGGTGGGGATCAGTGTTCCTGCTAGGGGTGCCGGTCATGGTGTTGCTCTTATTGACTGCGCCATTATTGTTACCCGAGTACCGAAACCCCCAAGCCGGACGATTGGATCTGATCAGCGTCGCACTGTCACTGGGTGCTATCCTACCGGTGATTTATGGTGTGAAGGAAATCGCCAGGAATGGATGGCAGGTGTCTCCGGTTTTTACTGTTGTTGCCGGTGCTGCAATCGGGTGGATTTTCATGCGGCGACAGAACAGACTTGGTGATCCACTGGTGGATCTGGAACTATTCAAAAACCGTACCTTTAGCGGTGCCCTCGGTATGCTGTTACTAGGAATGATCACAATCAGCGGTTTCGTACTGTTGTTCGCACAATACCTGCAATTGGTCGAGGGATTGGCATCGTTTCAAGCAAGTTTATGGATGATTCCCTATGCCGTAGGAAGCTTTATCGGTATCATGGTGGCGCCAATCACTACGCGCTGGATACCACCTTCCTATGTCATCAGTATTGGGCTGGTTATTGCGAGTGCTGGGTTTATGATGATTACACAGGTCGATGTCACCTCCGGACTAACCATCCCGGTGATTGGTAGTGTGCTCCTCACGATTGGTATTGGTCCAATGCAAGTGTTAACGATGGACATCATTATCTGATCTGCCCCGTCGGAGAAGGCAGGCGCAGCATCATCGTTATCCGAGACATGCGGAGAGCTCGGCATGGCACTGGGCGTTGCCATTCTAGGGAGCATAGGCACTGCAGTGTACCGTCAACAGGTGGATGTGCCCGCCAATGTATCGACTGAGGTAGCTGTGGCTACCCGTGACTCCCTCGTCAGTACCACGGCAGCTGCCGAGAAACTTCCTACTGAGCTTGCAGACGTGTTACTCAATGCTCGCGAGGCCTTTATGGCCGGCTTGAACGTTGTCAGTGTTGTCGGTGCAGTCATTCTGCTTGGTCTTTCAATTCTAGCCATTATTCTTTTCCGACATGAACCTCTTAGCAGCGCGACTGATGATGTGACTCATTTCGATTGAGTTATTAAATACTTTTAAGGAACCACCGAGTGGAACAAAAATAACCTAAATAATTTGAGGAGAAATAAAATATGCCGATCATTGTTGAAAATCAACTTTTTACGGTAATGGTTGGATTCAAATAATTCAGGATTATTCTGTAATCTTTCATGCGAGAGGGGAGGTACACGGTATTGTGAACCACGGGCACTAGGCTGTTAAAGAAGCCTGACTAGAAAGTTCTCAGGCACATGATTTTGACATAGCCAAAGTATCAATCGCTGATGTTATTAAACATGTGGAAGAAAAATACCTTTAGTCAAAAAATCAGTTAGTTATTCCAAGGGTGTTGCCCTTAATTATCTCACAATAAATTTTTTTAGGAGGCATTTAACATGAGCAAAATAGCTATCATTATTGGAAGCACACGTCCGGGTCGTAAAGGAAAGGCTGTTGCACATTGGGTATACGACATAGCCAAACAGCGCAGTGATGCTGAATTCAAAATCGTGGACATTGCCGATTACGATCTACCATTGCTTGACGAACCCATGGGTGCAGCATCGGGACAGTATACAAAACAACATACAAAGGCTTGGTCTAAAGAAATTGACATGTTTGATGGTTTTATCTTTGTCACGCCTGAGTATAACCATGCCTTATCGGCTGCTCTAAAGAATGCCCTCGATTTCCTGTATAAAGAATGGAACAACAAGGCAGCTGGCTTTGTTGGATACGGTGCCGCTGGGGCTACAACGGCGGTTGAAAACCTTCGGATGATTATGGCTGAATTACAGGTCGCCGACGTGCAAGCCCAAGTTCGACTTTCACTCTTTACCGATTTTGAGAATTTTAGTGAGTTAAATCCAGCTGCCTTTCAAGAGAAATCGGTTCACGCCATGATTGACCAAATCATCGCCTGGAGCGATGCGTTGAAAACTTTGCGGGATACTGAAGGAAAAGACTGAACAATATGATACTAAACTAGATGAAATGAAAGGAACAAAGCTATGCGGGGTCATTGTACCAATTTTTTGTACGGTGCCCCCCTTTAATTTTTTCTCTACCATTCTTTAAAACAAAATGACAGTCAGTGGTGACAACTATTATATAATATTTAATCAGAAAGGAGAAATAATGGGACACAAGGTACAGCAACAAACAGAAAATAAATTGATGCGCGTTTTGATGTTCACGCTTATTCTATCCGTGATGAGTGCAACGATGTTTAATGTCGTGCTTCCCGAGATCGTGGCAGATCTTGACCTTTCCTATGCACAGGTAAGTTGGGTTTCATCAGCCTACATGCTGATTTATGGCATCGGAACAGTCATTTATGGGAAGTTGGCCGATAGCTATAAGCTCAAAAATTTGTTGACGTTCGGACTGATCTTTTTTTCTCTTGGCTCTATGATTGGCTTGATTTCCCAAGCTTATTGGATGGTGCTCCTTGGACGGATTTTACAAGCCGTGGGCGCATCGGTTATTCCAGCAGCTGCAATGATTATTCCGGCCCGCTATTTTCCGCGGGATAGGCGCGGTCATGCTCTGGGGGTCGTAGCTGTCGGTCTGGCACTTGGCAGAGTGCTGGGTCCCATTGTTCCCGCTTTCATTGTCAGCATTGCTGATTGGCGATGGTTGTTTTGCCTGCCCCTTTTCACGCTGTTTCTGTTGCCGTTTTACCGCAAATATTTAGATGATGAACAGGGGCAAAAGAGCAAACTCGATTGGATAGGAGGTGGGTTGCTAGCCGGAACCGTTGCGCTCTTGCTTTTGTCTGTTACGAAAGGGGGATGGATGCTGACCGTCTGCTGCATGATCTTGTTCGCGTTGTTCATCATACGTATCCGATCTGCTGCAGAACCATTTGTTCAAGCTCGCCTGTTTCAAAATAAGCGTTATTCCCTTGGCCTGGTTATTCTGGTCCTCGTTGTCGGCAGCGGATTCTCGCTCGTTTTTCTAACACCGCTGATGTTATCCGATGTCTATCAATTGAATCCACAGCTGATTGGCCTAGTGATGGTCCCGGCAGCCATCATTTCGGCTGTTTTGGGAAGAAAAGGCGGCAAGTTAGCGGATGTCAAAGGAAATGCATTCTTATTCTACCTGTCATCAGCGTTGGTGTTGACTAGCTTTGTGCTGCTATCGTCCTTTGTGGGAAGTTCACCGGTTTTCATAGCCATCTTTTTGATCTTTGGTGATGTGGGGTTAGCGTTCATACTCATTCCAATGCAGAACTCGGTTTCCCAAACATTGCCGAAGGAACAGATCGGGATAGGCATGGGTATTTTCTCAATGTTGAACTTTATGACGGGCAGCGTTTCAGGTGCTATTTACGGCAAAGTGGTTGACCAGGGAGCCGCTGTTAGCTGGAATCCCGTCACTTTGTTTTCGGAAGGGTTCGTTTACGGTAATATTTATTTCATCCTTGCGATTGTACTTGCAAGTACAGTATTGCTTTATTATTTCCAGTTTGAGAGAGCAAAAGGTACCTGTTCTAAAATACTGTATAAGCCAAGTCATGAGGAACAAAGTCAGTAACGTTATGCAAGGTAAGGTCTGGGAACTGCCAACGTGTGGTAGAAACCCCAAACCAAAAAGATTTGAGGAGGAATAGAAATGCCGATAATTAATGAAAAAAATCAACTTTTCACCGTAATGGTTGTATTCGAAGTCGATCCGGAATACCAACATGCCCTGATTGAGGGAATTACTGAACAAGTCACACAGCACTTTAAAGGAAATTCTGGGTTTGTTTCAGCAAGTTTCCATGTAAGTGAGGATGGAAGAAAGGTTGTTAACTACGCCCAATGGCGTTCAAGAGAGGCCTGGGAAACCATTACCAGTGACGAAAGTAAGACGGCTGTGATCGTTGAAACAATCGAACGCTGTGGTGTCAAGTCATTCTATAACGAGGTCATCCGTGTTGAGCGAGTCATCGAAAACTAATGAAAAAAAGAAATTGTAAGTTCAATAGGGGGGTTTAAAACTTCTGTTGATTATATCATTGGGTCTGAACCTGAAGATTTTAATTTGCTAGTAATTATTGTGGCGATAGCAGCGGGTTGTGCTCATACTCTTGGTCTTAAATCAGACGGCACAATGGTTGCTGTGGGTAATATTGAATATGGCCAATGTGATGTAAGCGGTTGGCGTGGCCCCAACTGTCTAGCAATTAGATTTCAATGAATTGATCGATATTGGCAGGTGGTTGACCTAAAAGCACAAATTATGCCGCAATCGGGTGCTTTTAATAAGGGATGGCGCCAATTTCACATATAAGGGCTGGATTGTGGGGCAACTCTTTTTAAATATAAGAACAAATGTTTTATAATGGGTCTTAAGAGTAAATAATCAATTCAATTGATTATGGAGGAATTACATTGTATGTAACGATTGCAGACTTTATAAAAGAATGGAATAAGGAAGCCATGCTAACTCAAAACGTTTTGGATGGTTTGACAGATGAATCTTTATTATTGAACAACAATGGACAGACAAATCTTTAGAGCAAATACAAGAAGCATTTGGAAGACAGGAATCCAATGCTCAAATACTGATGGGACAAATCAAACATATTGTTCATCATTGTTGAATCATTTGCTTAAGCAAAATCATAAGTAAAATTAAATGAGCCATTAAAAAAGCAGGGTCAAAAAGGGTGTGACAACTAAAATGGGGGGAATCCATGTGAAACGAGAATGAATCGGTTCACGGCGAAGACCTAGCCCAATTTTGTATACACTCTCTCTCAGAGGTAAACCAAACACTTGATGTTGGCGGTCCCGAAATACTTACATATGAACAAACTGATCAACTCGCATTGGATAAGAAGGAACACATTATACACATTCCGGCCGGTTTATTAAACTTCGTTTCGCTGGGGATGAAATTGTTCAGCAAACATAATTATGGGGTGTTACGTTTTTTTATGAACGTGATGACTCATAATGTGACCGCGCCAATGTACGGAAAACATAAATTTAAAGATGCGTTTCATGAGATTATTTAATAAGACCTGTTCCTCTGTTCAAGAATTGGGCGCGATTGTGGAAAGACCATAGATTTAAACGACTTTATTGTTACATCCATGAAGTGTTATTCAGCAATTGCACCAAAAATTAAACAACTTTATTGTCATTACACACAAATGGACATCGCTCGGGGTACCCCACAGAGATATTCAAGTGGATTGGGGATTTATAGGGTATTTGTTTGCTGATGGGACATTTTTGTAGAACAGGTGGAGAAAAATGAAAGAGAAAGAATCGAATCATTAGCAGGTTTTATTGTTATTGGATCTTTTCTATTAATCTTATGGCAGACAGGGTCCTTTGGGTTGTTGGTCGCAGCAGGTATTGCCGCATTTCTGTTGATCGTGGTTTTCATCCTCGGCATGGAAATGACCAAAAGAAAACGGATTCGACAATCCGGAATTCATGATGTGGACCGAATGAGCGGAAAAACATTTGAATTGTTCCTGGAAGAGCGGCTGAAACAGGACGGGTATAAAGTAAAGCAAACAGCCAAGGGAGCGGATTATGGTGTGGATTTATTACTACAAAAAGATAAAACCATCATCGCCGTCCAGGCCAAGCGATACCAATCCAATGTAGGGGTAAAAGCCGTCCAGGAAGTCCGAAGTGGAATGGATTACTATCAAGCGAATCAAGCGTGGGTTATCACGAACAGTCATTATACATCCAACGCTTATCGCTTAGCCGACAAGAATAAAGTCACTCTGATTGACCGGAACCAATTGATCACTTGGCTTTTCAGGCAGAAAAAAAGCGGATAAATGATAGAGAATGATTCTCTTTTATAGCAACAAATAAAAGTCTATTCATGGTATCATAGATGATAGATGCAACGGGATTTCCCTTTAAGGATGGGCGACCACTCCCCAAGTAGGAAGGGGGTGGTTCTATGTCTGATTATCAACTTATCATGATAATGCTAACTGTATTGCTTATTGTGGTGTCAGGCAGAAAGTAAAACCCCATCCTTAAATTAGAGGGGCAACTCTAAAAAAGGATGGGGTTTTTTATAAACCATTGAAATAGTTGCCCTCTTTGAAGGGCCGTTCGCATCGTACAAGAGGTAGGGGCAGTTACCGCTGTCCCTGCCTTTTATTATACCCTTACTGTACCACATTATGATGCTAACATCAAAAATATATTCATGACTTTGTTTTAACTGTAAAGAGCCCGTATCAAACCCTCTACGAAACATTTCAATGGTGGGATTAAGATTCAGTTTACGATGGACGTGCTGATGAGTGACAATAAAGTTGTTCAATTTACAATAAAGTCGTTTTTAAACAAATAAGTCATTTAAAAATGATTATCAACCTTGGGCATTTCTTAATTAGGTGCTTTATTTGCTGTATTTGATGCACTCCGACGAGTTAACAAAAATTTGCTTGAAAAAACGATACGCAATGAAACTTTAAAACAGTTAGTCCTAAAGCATTGTTTTTTATTTCACACCTTCAGGCACACTTTATTGTGGAGAACCTTCTCGGTAATATATTTCCAGATATCGATGAATCATGTAAATTAATTTAGACTAAAAAGAACAATGATCTTAAAAAAGGTGGGATAACTTGGAGAATACATCATTAAAATATAAAGCATTTGGTGATCCTTTAAATGAATTGAATTTATGTCAAGATGCTGTTCACCCTTTAGATCCCAATGAAGTATTGGTGGAGATGATTTCTAGCCCTATTAATCCTTCTGATCTCATACCTATTAGAGGTGCCTACTCGCACCGGATATCTCTTCCATGTATAGGTGGTTATGAGGGAGTTGGTAGAATTGTAAAGGTGGGTAACCAAGTTTCCCCCTCATTAATCAACCAAAGAGTTTTACCGTTAAGGGGGAAGGTACATGGCAAAAATTTGTAAAGTGTTCATCTGAACTAATTGTTAAGGTTCCCGATGCTGTAGACGATGACACAGCTAGCCAATTATATATAAATCCGCTAACTGCATGGGTGATTTGTACCGAATACCTGAATTTAAAATTAGGCGATGTTGTGGTTATGAATGCCGGTGGGTCTTCTATTGCTCGTATATTTACTCAATTATCAAAAATTTTAGGGTTTAAAATCATTCTAGTAATAAGAAATGAAATACATAGAGAAGAATTATTGAATTTAGGGGCTTGGAAAGTTATTAATTCTGCATTATCTAACGTTCATGAAAATATTATGAGTTTCACAGGCTGTATAGGAGCAACAGTTTCAATAGATTCAGTTGGTGGTGAAAGTGGAGAATTACTAGTAAAATGTCTAAGACAAAGCGGTAAGTATCTTAGCTTAGGATTATTGTCTGGTATCCAAGTTAACTGGAAGAAAGTGAATGAAGAATATGGAATTAAAACATTGTTATTCTCTTTAAGGTTATGGAACCGTAGTATTTCCGTAACTGATTGGCATAAAAAGTTTAACGAAATTATTGATCTAACAACAAATAATAAACTTAAGCTATCTACTATTAATAAAAAATATAGCTTTACTTATTATAAAAAAGCAATTCACCACGCTCAACTTCCAGCATTGAAAGGGAAAATATTATTAACCCACACAAACTAAATTTACAAAGAGAAAGGATAGTATTTTGATAAATTTAGAACTACATCCAATATGTTCGACAAAACCACGATCTCTTTATGGGTCAGGTATTGCGTGGTCAATTCATCATTAATAGCGATGGAACGGCTGACTGGGTGCGATGTTTCAGAAGCGGGGGATTGGTACTGCTTCAAAACCTCTGCATGAAAAGCTGGGTGAACATAATAATCCCAGTCATAAGCAAGCTGACATTGCTGCATCCAAGATATTTCATCCATATCCCGGTCATGAACAATCAAGGCGTGACCATGCAGCAAATACGCAGGGTAGATTGTTGCGTTCGGGGGTAATACAAGGATAATCTGCCATGACAGATGGGAAAGATCGGAGAGATGGAAGCGGATCTCCTCAACGGTAACCTGGATATAATACAACACTTTACGCTCGGGGCGAAGAAAAACGGCTTCTTCCACATTCGGCGACTTCATTGTATAATCGATTTTTTCTGCGTAAGCAAGGGCATCGTCTTCGCAGGCGCCTGTGTCTAAGAGAAGAATCGGTTTGGTGGTTGGATGGTCTTGATGTTCCTGGTCATCATAGGTCACTGCCAATTTCTCCTGCTTTCTTGATCTATTGCTTTCTGTACTGAACATGGTGCTGTTTCATCTATGGTTACTGCAGATGAAAGTAAAATAACCAAAATTGTTGCAGTTTATGAGAATAGGTTTATTTTACCTCCATGTGGTCGTTGCCGAGTGTTGTTGAGTCGCATTAAAAACCCTGATATCAATAAGGTTTTTAATCGTAATATCATACGTCGATTTGTAAATTTTTGTTTTTTGCATGTGCTGTATCAGATTTTACAGCACCAAAGGTGTATAGGATATCCAATAGGAGCGGTTCCGTAAGATAAGACCATCTTGCCAGCAATATTTCATGACTTAAAGCGCCTCTTTTGACAAAGTGAATTTTATTGTTTATTATATCGATAAATATAAAGATATAATAAATTAATGAAGGATGGTACTAGATGAATAATGATAATGAAGCAATAAAAATATTCAAAGCACTCGGCGAACCAACCCGGTTAAATATTGTAAAGCTATTATGCGATCATAAAGAATTAAGCTGTACCGAGATTGGGGAGCATTTGGATTTTAAAGGCTCGACTCTTTCGCATCATCTAAAACAGCTTGTCGACTGCGGGGCATTAAGGCTGTCACGTAAAGAAGGGACCTATCATTTTTATCAAGTTAATCAGGACACATTAAAGCGTCATGTTGTACTCGGGACAGATTGAATTTTAGGTTATTGTTCGATAAATATAAATACATTAAATTATGTTTTTAAATGAATATACTGGACCCAAGATTTCAGACACGAAAAAAGGATGTGTTAAGGTGTGGGTATGAAACGTAAACGATATACCCCAGCATTCAAAGCGCAGATT
>NZ_FOXD01000047.1 GCF_900115625.1 Salibacterium halotolerans
GGGGCTGTATCAAAAGGTTGTGAAAAAATGACCTTTTACAGCTCCTTTTTCTATTTCATATACAAAAAAATCGCCTCTTTCGGTATAATGAAGTCACCACAACCCATTAATGAAAGAAGGCGATTTTTTATGAGTAACCTAACGGTCACTTTCCAAGAGTATACCATGAATCAGCTGTATCTTCCTATGGATTTTTCGGATTTAATTCCGGAAGATCACGTTGCCCGGATCGTAAGCGACATGATCGACGCCTTGGACGATCAGCTTTTTTTTGATGCGTATCAAGGAGGTGGACGTCCAGCTTATCATCCGAAGATGATGGCGAAAATCGTCTTATACGGGTACACCCAGAGCCTGTTTTCCGCGCGCGCCATCGAGGGAGCCCTGACCGAACATCTGCCGATGATGTGGATGGCCGCCAGTCAGACACCGGACTTCAACACGATCAATCGGTTTCGTTCGGAACGCTGTAAGTCGTTGATGGATACCTTATACGCAGAGATGGTTCGGCTGCTGATCGAGGAAGGGTATGTAGATGGGAGAGACTATTTTCTCGATGGAACCAAAGTGGAAGCCAACGCTAACAAATACACGTTTGTATGGCGTAAAAGTACCGAGAAGCATGAAGAAAAACTGCAGGCGAAAATCGAGGACAACCTGCGTGCCATTGAAGATGCGATCGCGGTTGATATGGAGACCCTGAAACGAGAAGACGATACGTTTCAACGGGAACGAATCTCCCGAGAAGCCCTGGAAGAAGTCGCTGAAAAAGTCGAACAGGAGTTGCGGACCCAAGAGGATGCCATTGAAGCTGCTGACACAGCCGAAGAAAAACGGGAGAAGAAACAGGCTGTCAAGCCGCTGCGCCAATTTCATCGTGCCCTGATCAAGGATTTCCTTCCCCGCTTGGAGACCTACGAAACCCAAATGGGTTTATTTGGCGAACGCAACAGTTACTCGAAGACGGACGTGGATGCTACGTTTATGCGCATGAAAGACGATCACATGATGAACGGACAGCTCAAAGCAGGGTATAATATCCAGGCCGGCACGCAGGACCAGTTCATCCTCCATTATTCGATCCACCAAAGTCCAACGGATGCCCGGCTGCTTGCGCCTCATTGGGAAAGTCTCAAGGAAACTGGACGCAAGCTGCCCAAAAACCTGGTGGCCGACGCCGGTTATGGAAGTGAACCGAACTACATGTATCTCAGCGAACAAAAAGACCTTCACTCGCTGATCCCGTATAACACGTACAACCAGGAACAGAAGCGCTCGTTCTCGAAAAAAGCCTACCACCCGCACAACTGGACGTACGATGAGAAAGACGATCTGTACTGGTGTCCGAATCAGCGAAAAGTCACGTTCCGCCACTACCGCCGCCGCACAGACAAGTACGGATACAGCCGGGACTTTAAAATCTATGAATGCGAATCCTGTGAAGGATGCCCGTTCAAAGCGGACTGTACCACCGCCAAAGGCAACCGGAAAGTCTATTACAATCCGGTCTACGAGGAACTCAAAGCCAAAGAAGCGACCAAACTGAAAAGCGAGTTCGGACGAACACTCTACACGCGCCGAAAAACGGACGTGGAGAGTGTATTTGGTCATGTCAAACAAAATCTTGGCTTTCAGCGATTCCACCTGAGAGGGAAGGAAAAAGTCCAGGTGGAGTTCGGTTGGGTGGCTCTTGCCCACAATATACGGAAGATGGCGGCGGCGAAACACCGCAAAAAGAAACCAGCTGTATAAGCTGGCTTTAAAAATACGTAAAAAACCATGGTCACCATCTGAAGATGGCGTCCATGGCTTTTTAGTTAAGGGCTTTTGATACAG
>NZ_FOXD01000014.1 GCF_900115625.1 Salibacterium halotolerans
AGGTGGGAACACGCGTATCTGGTTATCATTGATAGGATAGAAATTCGGAGAAAACAAGAGCATGTGGAAGAATAATTAATTACAAAGAGGGAGGTCTTTGTCATGGCAGAAGAAGAAAAGAACGGTACCACAATGATCGTCTTTGACGGCGATCTCGATAAAGCGATGGCGAGCTTTATCATTGCGACCGGTGCCGCAGCGATGGGAAAACAGGTTACGATGTTTTTCACCTTCTGGGGCTTGAATGTGCTCCGGAAGGAAAACGTCCAGGGAAGCAGTGACAAAAAATTCATGGAGAAAATGTTTGAAAAAATGATGCCGCGCGGTCCGGGAAAACTCGGTCTCTCCAAAATGAACTTTGGCGGTATGGGACCAAAGATGATGAAAAAAATGATGAAAAATCATAATGTCTCGTCGCTTCAGGAAATGATCGAGATGGCGCAGGAACTGGATATTAAAATGGTCGCCTGTACGATGTCGATGGATGTAATGGGCCTGAAAGAAGAAGAACTTATTGACGGACTCGAATATGCCGGTGTCGCTTCCTACTTGTCTGAGGCTGAAGATTCGAACCTTAACCTGTTTATATAATCGCTGCATCTTGGAAGGAGAATGGAAATGTCTGAGAAGAAGTTTGACTCCAAAAATGCAGAAAAGCTTTTAGATGAAGAACGAATCGCTTCATTACAGCCGCAGCAGCTTGTGAAACATTTATCTATTACACCTGAAGATCATATTGCCGATCTGGGCGCGGGGAACGGTTTATTTACACTTCTAATGGCAGAACAAACGGAACAACCGGTATACGCCGTCGACCTTGAACCTAACATGCTGGATATGTTAAAAGACAGGGTGGACACCGCTCACATTCATAACATTCAATATGTTGTCAGTGATCTGGAAAATATTCAAATGGATAATGATTCAGTTGATAAAGTACTGGCTGCTTTTGTTATACATGAGGTCAATAGTGTATCAAAGGCACTGAATGAAATAAAACGGATTTTAAAATCTCAGGGACAATGTATGGTGGTGGAGTGGGAGGCTAAGGAAACTGCAGCAGGGCCGCCCCTTTCCCATCGTATTTCTTCCGAGGATTTAATAAAAATGATGCGGGATAATGGGTTTGATGTCGAATATATTTCATTAAATAATGAAGAGAATTACGCTGTGAATGCCATTATGATATAAAAAAAGAGGGATTTGAAGGATGACTTTCTTTCTTATCCCTCTTTTATTCTATGATCTTAACATTAGTTCTTTCGCATAAACGTACAGGAAAAAATTGTGGCATCCATAATATTGCAGATATAAGGTTGTTCTCCAGTCAAAATAAACGTATGTTCTCGTTCTTCACAAGCATTTGGATTCTAAATATATTCTTTGCATTTAAGTTACCAGTGCAAATGGAAAGAACTGATGTTATACAACCTCTCATTTATATATATGCTTTCCTTAAATTATTCACTTCTTTTTCTCGTTACTTCATCGTTTTTTCATATTATTTTTATAAAATAATAGAAGTATTGTATTTTGGTCAACTCGTACATTAGTATGCATTAGATTTTTAATATATTTACATAACAAGGAGGTGTACGAAAAGGAATATGTCTAAAAAAAAGAAACGACTATATTTTCGAACGTTATTTCTAAGTATCATTAGCGTTTTGCTTGGTTATGTTTTTTACTCCAATTTTTTTCAAAACGAAAATACATTAGTGGTGGAGGGGGATATTGCGCCTAACTTTCAATTGGAAACACTTGAAGGAGAAACCGTTGAATTAAATGATTACCGAGGCCAGGGTGTTTTTCTAAATTTTTGGGGAACATATTGCCCTCCTTGTGAAGAAGAAATGCCTTACATGGATAATCAATATCAGGAATATAAAGACAAAGGGGTAGAGATTCTTGCGGTGAACGTGGGGGAATCAGACTTAGCAGTAGAACATTTTGTGGACCGCCATAATTTGTCTTTTCCGATTCCTATGGATGAGGACAAGGCTGTTTTAGATAGTTATGGAATTGGTCCGTTGCCCACAACATTTCTTATAAACAAAGACGGAAAGGTCCTTGATATTTTGACTGGTGGAATGACAGAAAAAGATATACAAGGGTATATGGAGCGAATCGAGCCTTCCTAAAAATACACTTGGAGGAATAGAAAATGAATGAAGTAACAATTTGGCTGGCATTAGGAGCAGGAATAATTTCTTTTTTATCTCCCTGCGTTTTTCCCTTGGTTCCAGCTTACCTTGCACAGTTAACTGGCACTACCGCATCCCAAAATAAAATTAAGGCGGATCAACGTTTGATTCTGTTAAGAAGCCTTGGATTTATTATGGGATTTACTATTATATTTATGCTTCTTGGAGCATCATCTACTTTTATTGGTCAACTGTTCAGCCGATATAACAATCTAGTAGCACAAATCGGTGGTATTATTATCGTGTTATTTGGCCTGCAGATGGCAGGAGTGCTGTCCATTCGGAGTTTAATGTCTGAGAAAAAGTTATCTTCCAAGCCAAAGAAAACGAATAGTTTCGGTGGTTCCGTGATGTTTGGTTTGCTGTTTGCAGCGGGCTGGTCTCCTTGTGTAGGGTTAGTACTTGGTTCTATTTTAACGCTCGCAAGTCAAGGTGAAACGATGTTTTCTGGTATGGCAATGCTCTTTATTTACTCTGTTGGGATGGGTATCCCATTTTTATTGGTCGCTATTTTTTATTCAAAATCTCTACATAAGTTAAGACGCTTTCATAAGCTCATGCCTCGGATTCAGAAAGCTGGCGGTATTGTAATGATAATCATGGGTGTGATGCTTTTTTTCGGCTATTTTCAGATGCTTTCCAGTTATCTCGCTCAATTCGTCCCTTTTAGCATTTGAATAAAGGGTCGGAAGGTAGCAATGGTAATAAAATCGAAAAATCTCGATCGATCTTCCTTTTGGTGTATGAACCTTTTCATATCAGGCTTTATCATTATAAAATAAGTATCACGGGGGAGGGTGACAAATGAGTACGTTGTTTTCTAAAATATACGATCCGATTATGAGACCATTTGAAAAAAAGCGATTAGGAAACCTCCGCGAACGTTTAATTTCCCATCAAGAAGGGACTATATTGGAGGTTGGGTCGGGAACAGGAACTAATTTTTCTTACTATAAAAACGCAGAAAAAGTCGTAGCCATAGAACCAAACGCATCGATGAGAAACCAATCACTTTCCAAAATGAAAAGGGCTGATGTTCCTGTAGAATTGGTGGATGCTTCTGGTGAACATTTACCCTTTGATGATAATACCTTTGATGCTGCTATTGGAACGTTAGTTCTATGTACCATCCCCAATCCGAATCGCGCACTGCAGGAAATCCGCCGTGTGTGTATACCTGGAGTTCCTATTTTATTTATAGAACATGTAAGGGTGGATCGCCCATTTCCAGGTCGTATACAGGACTGGCTGACACCATTTTGGAAAAGACTGAGCGATGGCTGTCATTTAAACAGAAATACGCTTAACCTGATAAAACAAAATGGTTTTCAAGTGGAACGAATCGAAAAATATTATAAAGACATTTTGCTTGTAGTGGAAGCAAAAAATGGGAAATAATTTGTAGAGAAACGTGTATTAAAAAGCCTGGAAGGGCGGTGATCTTCCTTCCAGGCTGATATGTTACTTATACTGTTGCCATTTCACGGCAAGCTTTTGCACAACGATGGCAAGCTTCTGCGCAGTCTTGACAATGCTTCTCATCATGCTTGGCGCATTCATCGCCGCAAGCTTGGCAGATATCGGCACATAAGTCGCAGATCTGCTTGGCAAACGGACTATTGCTTTGCATCGCTTTGGCAGCAAAAGCACAGATGTCCGCGCATTCCCGATCCAATCGTATACATTCAGCCATCATTTTCACGTCGTCTTCATTTAAGCAGTCGTTAAAACAACGGTTACACTGCTCCATACAGTTTAAACATTCTTGAATGCACTCTTCGTAAGTCATCCAAATCATCCTTTCCCTTTTGTAGTATGGCAGGAACAGATTTATTGATGGGGTGGCTGTCTATCTACCTATCCCGTGCCCACAATTAGGGTTACCCTTTATTTATGAAGATTATATGGAGAAAACCAAAAAAGCAAAAAATTTTTTGGACAGTATTATACAGGGGGTTAGGAAAAAACTTTATTTTTTATTAATGGTGGTTCTACTGTTGATTCCATTTCAAAACGTTGTAAAAGCTCACTTAGGAAGAACGGATAGTAATGGCGGGTAATAACTTTTCTGAAAGATCAATAGTATTACATGATTTATTAATGCATCGATGAATGATCGTGTTTGGGAGGATGGGCGGTTAAAAAGTATTTTTCTCCAATAAAAATAAGCAAAAACATAATGAGAGAAATAATAACGACTAATAAATCAGAGTTTATTTTAACCCAAAGAAATCCACCTAACACAATGGCGTCCAACATAATGGCTGTTCCTATCACATAAGCGTTTGCTCTAATCTCCTTCCGTAAGTAACGCAGCACTCCCCAGTGAAACATGATATCCATCACCAAGTATAGAATGGCGCCCATGGATGCGATTCTGCTTAAATCAAAGAAAACCGTTAAAGTGATGGCAATGACCAATGTATAAACAAGCGTGTGTTTTTGAATGTTTCCCGGCATACCAAAGTGTTTATGAGGAATTAGCTGCATATCGGACAACATTGCTAACATACGTGATACGGCAAAAATACTGGCAATGACACCAGAAACTGTAGCAATAATGGCAATGATAACTGTAAACCATACTCCCCAGTTACCAAAGGCCGGTCGTGCTGCTTCGGCCAGTGCATAATCCTTTGCTTGAATAATTTCATTAATAGAAAGACTGCCTGCCACAGCCCAAGCGACCAATCCGTAAATGAATGCACAAATGAGGATGGAGATGATAATAGCTCGCCCAATGTTCCGATGAGGATTCACAATTTCTGAACCGCTGTTCGTAATGGTTGTAAACCCTTTGAACGCAAGAATGGTCAATGCTACAGCCGCAATATGACTGATAATAGTTGGTTCAAAGTCACTTGTTCCAGTGGTATTTACTGAGAAATTGGAAACCCATAAACCGGAAATAGCAAAAATGACGATACCGCCGATTTTAAGGGCTGACATGAAAAAAGAGAAGGATCCAATGATTCAATTATTGGTAATATTAATGATAAAAGCAAATCCCAGCAGCAAGACCCCCAGCGCAGGAACGAAAAACGTGTTATTATCTATATTAAAAAGTTGCTGGGTATAGGTACCAAATGTACGGGCAACTAAACTCTGGTTAATGACCATCGTTACAGCCATTAGAAGAGAAGCAACGGCTGTAATGGTTCCTTTTCCGTAAGCTTTGACAAAGAACATACCTATCCCTCCTGCATCAGGATACGTATGAGACATTTGAATATAAGAATAGGCACTAAAACCGGTCACGATAGCACCTATCATAAAAGTAATGGGAAAAAAGTTCCAGCTAACTCAGCGACCTGACCTAAGAGAGCAAATATGCCAGCGCCTATCATTACAGCCGTCCCCAAAGCGACTGCACTAGTCAGTGTTAAACTGTTTTTCTTGTAGTTTTCCATGATCTATAGCCTCCTTCAATCACAGCAAGTCTTTATGTTTCAGTAATAACAATCCCAATAAACAGAACCTGGAAGGGCAAGCACTCCCTTTTCCAGGTCCTTAAAGCTAGATTTAAGATGCCATTTCACGGCAGGCTTTTGCACAGCGATGGCAAGCTTCTGCGCAGTCTTGACAATGCTTCTCATCATGCTTGGCGCATTCATCGCCGCAAGCCTGGCAGATATCGGCACATAAGCCGCAGATCTGCTTGGCAAACGGACTATTGCTTTGCATCGCTTTCGCAGCAAAAGCACAGATGTCCGCACATTCCCGATCCAACCGAATACAATCAGCCATCATTTTCACGTTGTCTTCATTTAAGCAGTCATTAAAACAACGGTTGCACTGCTCCATACAGTTTAAACATTCTTGAATGCACTCTTCGTAAGTCATCCAAATCATCCTTCCCTTTTTGTAATATGGCAGGGACAGATTTATTGATGGGGGGTGACTGTCTATCCCGTGCCCACAATTAGGGATACCCTCTATTTATGAAAATTATATGGAGAAAACCAAAAAAGCAAAAAATGTTTGGACAGTATTATGTGGGGGAGCAACCTAATGAAAGAAATAAAAATCATTGTATAATCCATATCTTTTACTCTTAAAACGAAAATATACGCTAAATGTATTTGCAATATAAAAGCTTGATTAACAAGATTTAGACAAAGTTATAACAAACCATTTCGTTCAATTAGAGACATGGTTACAGGGAGGAGAGATTCTCATTCCCTCCAAACCAGTCTTTAATATACCTGTTAGTTCGTAAAATAAAAAGAGCTTATTCATGTAAAATATCCACCTGAGATAGATAATTTAGTAAGAATAAGCTCTTTGAGATTATTTATATTTATTCAACAGGTGCCAATTCACTTTCTGTTACCCATTTATGATTTTCTACTTCTTCCCCAGTTGTCATTGTGAAGTCAAGCATATATACAGTGGTATCTACAGCAGATTCTATCACAGCGGTGGCTCCATCCATTCCTTTCATGTGGTCCGCATTCAGGGTCACTTCAGTACCGGGTTCTAACGGCGCTTCACCTGGATTTTCTAATTCTTCATGTATGACCCATTTATGATTCTCCACCGGCTCTCCCCCAGTTGTAGGGTAATAAGTAACAGTATAAGCAGTAGTATCAAAAGCCCCTACGATTGTTGCTTCAGCCCCACTCATAGATTCCATATCCATATGTGCTGCCTCTATGATAGCCTGGCTGCCTACTTCATAAGTTGGACTCTCTGCTGTCTTTAAATTTTCAGGAATTTCACCGGTGCTGGACATTTGCTCGGCAAAAATAGATTGAATCGCTTCCTGGATCTCTAAAACCTCAGCATGGACGTCATTGATTTCTGCATCTATCTCTTCAGCGAATGCATCCGGATTTTCTGATTTTTTAGTAATAGCCTCTAAATGGTTTTCAGCAGCGTTTAAGCGGTTCAGTAGAGAATCCAATTCCTCTTGATATTCTTGATAGGTCTGTACTTCTTTAGCCGTTAAAGGAGCGTCCTCGAGGGATCCTTCGATTTCCCCTAATTCAGATTGAATGGCGTCCGTTTTTTTCTCAACTTTATCCACTCGTTTTTCAGCCTTTGTTTCCTCCTGCCCTTGTTCTCCCTTGGCTTGGGGAGCTGAATTCATTGAATCTGCTGAAACTTGTCCTGTTGAGAAAGTAATTCCAATAGCAGCTATACCTGAAACTACTATTTTTGTAAATCTTTTATTCATTTTGCATTCCTCCTTAAAATTATCTCAAAGAAACAAATACCTTGTATTGGAATTCTTTAAACATCTTGATAGACTTCATAGCAATAGTGATTCACATGTTCCTATAAGTAGAATAAGTGATTTAACGCCTTCTAGTCGTTTTAAATTTTTGTTCATCCATTTTATTGAAAAGAGCCTCCCACCCTTACAACCATACGAAGTTATATAGAAAAGGCAGCGATTAAGTTTTCCTGTCTTTTTCTTTTTTAATAAGGAAAAACTTTAGCTGTATTCTGAAAATTATACTCTCCATAGTTTCTTGATAATTCCATAGTAGAATAACAGGTGTGTTCAATAATTATCAGAAAAGAGGGTTAGCATGAGTGGAATGATGAATGGTACAGGCATGATGGGTAGTGGATTTTGTGTTTTTTTGGGGATACTAATTATTTTAGCAATTATTGCGGTCGTTGTTTGGATGAGAAGGGGGACCGGTACGAATCATTCCTCCCAGTCTTCCAGCAGCCATTCGCTAGAGATATTAAAGGAGCGCTTGGCAAAAGGAGAAATATCTGAAGAAGAATATGATCACTTGAAAAGGAAGTTAGATGAGCAAGGATAGAAATGGAGGAAGATACAAAGTCGCGCATGATACATGTATAATACATAAAAAGGGTGCCGGAAAGAAGAATGAACACGGCAAAGCAAATCGCGTAAAGAAAATACAAGATAAGGGCGGGAAGTTGCCATGATAGGCGATGGTATGAATGATGCTTCGGCACTTGCGACTGCTGATTTAGGTATTGCGATTGGTGCAGGAACGGATGTATCTAGGGATGAATGAGGAAAAGAGGTAAAACATCATGAATAGAAAATGGGTTGGCTCCCTGTTAATTGTTATTCTTTTAGGCATCGGTGGATGGATGTTCTTTAACTCGTTTTATAACAGTGGCGGCCAATATGATACAGATTCGAAAGAGGGCATCAGCATTTTAGAGGTTGACGCTCAAGAAGCTGGTGAGCGTCCGATAAAAACATTTGACCTGACAGCTCAAGCAACGGAATGGGATATTGGTGAGGAGAAGAAGGTGAATGCATGGACTTATAACGGTACTGTGCCCGGAGAAGCGTTACGCGTCACAGAAGATGATTTTGTCCGTGTCCATCTAAAAAACGAACTTGATGTTCCGGTTACGATTCATTGGCACGGTGTCATCCTCCCTAATAAAATGGATGGGGTACCAGGGTTGACGCAAGATGCCGTGCAGCCCGGGGAATCCTTTACGTATGAATTTATTGCCAATGATCCAGGCACTTATTGGTATCATTCCCACCAACATAGTGCAGTACAGGTGGATAAAGGGTTATATGGGTCCTTTGTGATTGAAAAGAAGGAACCAGAATATGAAAGAGATGAATTTTTCCTACTCGACGAATGGGCCACCGGATCAGACAGTCAAAACTCTCTCAATATGGGAGGGATGAGGCAAGGGCATATGTCAGGGGACGGAGAAATGGATACGAAACAGCTGTATAATACATTTACCGTCAATGGAAAAATCGGCAAAGATATTGAACCATTAGTAATGGAAAAAGGAGAAACTGCCAGATTACGATTTGTTAACGCAGGGTATCAGCAGCATCAACTTGTGTTTCCGGAAGGCTCGATGAAAGTAATTGCCAATGACGCAGGAGAAGTCACAGGGGAAAAAGGTTCCTCGCAAGTCGTGGAGATTGCACCAGGGGAGAGAATCGACGTCGCCTATACAAAACAAGGGGAAGAAACAGAAGTTATCGCAGAAAATCCCGTTGTTGAGAACGCAGAGGACATGAAAATCCCGGTGGTCTCCAAAGAAAATGGTGATATTCAGAATAGTATCCCTGTCTCTTCGAGTTCAGACATAGCGGATGGAACGTCTTACGGGAGTGAAGAACTGCTTTTTGAGACAACCCCTGAGGCAGATGTGACTTATGATATGGATTTAAGCATGGGGATGACGATGGGAGAAGGAATGTCTTTTCAAATCAATGATCAAACATTTCCGGAGACTCCTCCAATTAGAGTCGAAGAAGGAAATATTGTGAAAGTGCATATTACGAATTCGGGAATGATGAACCACCCGATGCATTTACATGGTCATCGTTTTCAAGTGGCTTCAAAAAATGGGACAGCATATGGCAATCCGATTGTAAAAGATTTAATTCACGTCAAACCCGGTGAAGAGTATGTTGTTTACTTTGAAGCAAACAACAAAGGTGAGTGGCTTTTCCATTGTCATGACAATAATCATGCTGATCTTGGCATGGTAACTGTTGTTGATTATCAAGGAGTATACTCCCCATTTAATATAGAAGAACAGCTGAGAAGTACCAACTAAAAGGAGCAGACCGCCCCTTTAACAATTCTTTAAAATGTATTATATTGCCTGGGACATAATATGTTCCGCTTCACATAAATTCCATAATTATTCGCTACACTGTACATGTAGAAACAAATGGGAGGAACAATGGTGGCACGTATTCTGATAGTAGATGATGAACAACAGATGCGCCAACTGGTACACGTTTATCTTCGAAACGAAGGGTATACCTTGGAGGAAGCAGGTTCTGGGGAAGAAGCTTTACAAAAAATACAAAATCAATCCTATGATGCTCTTGTTTTGGATATTATGATGCCTGGAATGGATGGATGGGAAGTGTGCAGGCAAGTACGGAAAGGAAATACGGAGCCGGGGATTTTAATACTTACCGCAAAAACGGAAGTAACAGATCGTGTGAAAGGCCTTAATCTTGGAGCCGACGACTACCTCATAAAACCATTTGCTCCCGAAGAACTTGTTGCCCGTGTAAAAGCATTACTTAGAAGAAGCACTCCTGTTGGGGAAGACAAACCAAAGGACCTAATCATTGAAGAATTATGTATAAACATAGAGCGTCATGAGGTGAAAGTAACAAACATCCCCGTTGAGCTTACAGCCAAAGAGTTTGATATCTTACTCTTAATGGCAAACCATCCAAAACGAGTGTTTACCCGCGAACAGCTGATAGAACAAGTATGGCCGATAAATGAATGGCAGGATCCCCGTACGATTGATACACACATAAAAAATATCCGAACCAAGCTAAAGAATAATCAACTGTCGTTTAACCCCATTAAAACCGTTTGGGGGATCGGGTATAAATTTAACTTTCCAGATGGTGTGAAACAATGAATACTATTTTTTATAAGCTTGGCGGAGCGATCACACTCTTGTTTCTGGTCGTCCTGCTTCCACTTGGTTTTGTTACATTGGAGGTCTTCCATAATTATAGTCACACTCACTTGAAGGAAGAAACAAAAGAAATGGCTTCTCAATATGCATCTATGCTTGCTGCTGAGGATAGTTCGGATATAGAGTTGTTGGTTGCGTCTATATCCGAGGAAACGACGCGGGAGATTATCGTTTTTGACCCTGCGGAAACAGTAATAAAAACGTCTGAAATTGCAAGTTTCCGTCCAGGCAGCAACTTGTCAGAAACAGGGGAAACAGGAAATTATGTTGATCCTGGAACGGATCAACACTATTTTTACGCCGGAATCCCCGTTTCTAATGAAATGATCAGCTCGATATATGTATTTTCTCCCTCCAATATAATGAGTTCTTCAACTGTTCAATTACAAAATGCTTTATGGTTGTCAGGTCTCGGCGCCCTTCTTTTGGCTTTGGGTTTTACGTATATATTTTCCAAAAAACTTACCAACCCACTTCAAATGATGGAAAAAACAGCGAAAAGGTTAGCGCGTGGCGATTTGGACGCAGAAGTGTCTGTTACAACAAGAGATGAAGTAGGGTCCCTTGCTCACTCCATGAATGAGCTTGCTCAGGAATTAAAAAGATATCGGGGAAGCAGGCGTGAATTTTTTTCTAATGTGTCGCATGAATTCCGCACACCCTTGTCTTATATACAAGGTTATAGTCATGCCTTAATGAATAATTTTCACCAAGATGAAAATCAAAGACAACAATTTATCCATGTCATCCATGAAGAAGCCAACCGAATGAATCGATTGATTGACGACTTATCTGAATTATCTCGGATGGAAGAAGAGCGGTTTCCCTTGGAACTGGAGCTCGTAAATCTCGCGTATATTGCAGAAAAAGCAGAGGAAAAAATAAGACACAATATTGAAGATAAGGCCATAACCTTCCACACCGAAATAGAGGAAGAGATTCCTGATATTGTTGCAGATAGTTTTCGTTTAGAACAAATTTTTATGAATTTATTACAAAACGCCGTCTGGTATACAGAGAATGGTAGTATTCGACTCAAGATATGGGCGGAAGACGGGAAAGTGAAGGGAATGGTTTCAGATACGGGACCCGGCATAGAACCCGAGGAACTTCCCTATATTTTTGAACGTTTCTATCGAGTCGAAAAGTCAAGGGCGCGTGACTTCGGAGGAACAGGTCTGGGACTGGCGATTGTGAAACAATTAACCGAACTTCAATATGGAACAATTGATGTGGAGAGCCGTAAGGGAAGAGGAACAACCTTTACATTATGTTTTCCGGAAGCAAGGGAGGGGGAAGAATGAAAGGAGTCGAATGGGTGATCGCCTCGATCTTCATTATTGTGGGACTTCATTGTCTTGTCACGGCCGGGACTCTTCTGGCAGGAGGAGTGGAAGGTTCCACCTATTTTTCTCTATTATTACGTATTTGTTTCTGGATGTGTGTCCCCATCCTGGGAGTTTTTATTATTTACATCATTATTATGACAATAAAAAAACAGAAAGGAAAGGTATGATGAAACGTATAAGTACCTTCATTGCAAGTATAGTAACAGCATCAATTATTACGGGATGTGGAGCAGGCTCAGCTGAACCAGGAGTTGAAGGACAGCCTGATCTGGACGAGAAACAAACGGAACCTGAAGTAGAGACTAAAGAAGATATAAATGAAATCGAATTTCCTCACATGCATGGCCTTGCTTTTACAGAAGATGGTAAAAAAGCATACACACCGGCTCACGATGGTCTACGGGTCTTTGAAGACGGGATATGGGAAAGAGTGGAAGGACCACGTCATGATTATATGGGATTCACGATGACAGCAGATGGTTTCTATAGCAGTGGACACCCCTCTATGCAGACGGATTATAACAATCCACTCGGAATTATTAAAAGCACAGATGAAGGAAAATCGATTGAAGTTCTTGGTTTGGAAGGTGAAGTGGATTTTCATCTCATGGCAGCAGGTTATCGTTCAGGAGCTATCTATGTGATAAACCCACAATCGAACTCCCGCATGGAGGACATGGGGCTGTATATGACCACCAATGAAGCAAAAGATTGGGAAAAAGGAGAAATGGATGGGATATCTGGAAAAATTATTGCTATTGCAGCTCATCCAGAAGAGAAATCTACCGTAGCAGTAAGTACAGAAAAGGGCGTTTTCCTATCACATGATGCCGGAGAAACATTTGACCCCGTTTTAGAAGGGGTCTCGGTTTCAGCTTTAACATTTGATCATAACGGTAAAATGCTTGCTGCTGAAGGGATGGGGGAAGAGATGTCGCTGCAGGTGATTGATTCATCCGGCGACACACAGCAAATACCCGGGCCTGACGTGAAAGAAGAAGATGCTATTCAATACATAGCACAAAATCCTGAGTCTTCTAAAACAATGATGGTTACCACCATGGAACGGGATATCTTTTATACAGAAGATAATGGGGAATCATGGACAAAAACAGTGGAAGAAGGACAAAGTCAAAACAATTCATAAGAAAAAGCTGTTCTTTCTAATTCCATTCAGCTCCATATGAATAACCCTTTTTTAATTTTCATTTGTTCTTTTAAAACCGGTTCATTGGATGCCTCTCATATGAAAGGCATGGAAGGGGCAACGGCTGAAATTGATTCAGCTAAGAAACGACGGTTTTCATGGTTGATTCACCACATCTTGAATGGTGAAAAAGTTAAAAATCATAAATGGGTTATTGAAGAGGAAATCAGCCCTGTGGAATAACAGTTATTAAGTTAATGTCAGTGTGCAAGAGAGCTAACTTTTTGGATAGCTCTCTTTTTACACAATGGAATCGTTTATTTGTACAAGAGGCCGTAATTTAACTTTTATATCGAGTTGAAATAAAACATATTTATTACGTAAAATATAGATTTGACGTAATAATATTAAAAATTATAAAATTTAATGAACAATCTAATTCAGAGGTGATATCATGGCTGACTACTCAAAACAACAACAAGAATATGTGAAACTAGAACGAATTCTAAAAGAGTTACCCTGGTACATAGAAGAATTCATCGATTACAAAAGAAGAAGATTATCTGCGTCTTCCTTACTGAATTATTGTCATGATCACAAAATTTTTTTTAACTGGCTTATTACTGAAGGTATTTATGAAGGTAATATCAAAGACGTACCTTTAGAATCTTTAGAAAAGTTAACTGTACAACAAATCGAAGGGTTTTTGAGTTTTCTTTGCTATCAATTAGGTAATAAGGAGATTACTGTAAATCGAAAGCTATCTGCTCTAAAGTCTCTGTTTCACTACCTTCAAAACATTGCAGAAAATGATAATTTAACTCCTTATCTTCAAAGGAATGTAATGGCAAAAGTAGAGTTTAATGAAATTAATGACAATCTAGAAACGGTTGCAAATAAAATGGAAGGAAATATTCTAACTGGAGATGATTATGAAAAATTCAGACTTTTCATTGCCTACGATTACGGTCAGAATAATAAAGATAACAAAAAAATCCACAATTTTTATTTGCTCAACATGGAAAGAGATACTGCGATAGTATCTTTTATTTTAGGCTCAGGGTTACGTTTATCAGAAATAACAAATCTAAATATTAGTGACATAGATTTCAATAAGTGCTTAGTACGTGTTATGAGAAAAGGCAATAAAGAACAGTTTGTTTACTTCAGTAAGCAAGCAATGATCGACTTAGAACAATACCTGAAGATCAGAGAAACTAAATATAAAGTGAGCAAAAACACTAAAGCGTTATTTATATCAGCTCCAATGGGACCTAAAGGAACAACAAGGCGAATGACAGCAAGAGCTGTAGAGAAGATGATCGAAAAATATGCTAAAGCTTATGGTAAACCGTCTTTAACAGTGCACAAGCTTCGTCATTCATTCGCAACCAGGTACCATAATCAAATTAATGATGTACCAAAATTAAGAAGACAGCTAGGGCATTCCTCAATTCAGACTACAATGATCTACACTCATATAAAAAATGAAGATTTAAAAGAGGCCGTTGATGAAATGGATTTTCCAAAAGATGAATGAAGTTGCTTACTATTTATTACACAAACACTAAAGGAGATTGCTGTTCACTTTGTCAATAGAATTTCTTCAATTATCCATAATGTTAACACATTTACTTCAATAATTTGGGGCAGCTGTACATTTTGTCAACACAATCGCTTCAATAAATATTGTATATTAATACAATAATCCAAAAAGAAACCTAATTGCTTCAATAATGTAAACGGAATTGCTTCAACGGACAGTCTTGTTAAAAGGCCGCGTTACCAGTAAAAAAACGCGGCTCTTCATTTAGGCCGCAGAATGTCAGCAGGAATATTTAAAACGATATACCCAATGAAAGGAAAAAGGGGATACAGAAGAATGAAGCTGGAGTTCATTTGTTTTTAGTTTACATAATATATATTATAGGAAGTCAAAGAGTGGAACTTCTTTATGTATCAAAAATTAAGTTAACTTTAGGTTTTGAGACATAACAAAAAATGAGATGCTGTTTTACGCAACATAATCCATTCTTCGTTCAGCTTCCATGATTCATTATTTTTTATTTAGTCAGCCATTTAACTTCAAAGATAGCTACTTTTTCATCATGGTTGATGATGCGTTCCCGATTTTCTTCTTTATACCAGTTGTCTGTTATATGATTCCCTGACGTCATGATGGCCAGTGGCGATACGCCGTCTGCTTCAATCGGAATGTTTTTCACATTCGTATAAGCAGTCGAATCAAACACGAATGGAACGTTCGTTGTTGTCTGAGCCATCCCTTGAGAGACAACCTTTTGCCCTTTTATGTTTTTATCACCCATAGTCAGCTTCAACGCAGCATCCTCTTCCTCCCCATCCCAGTTTATGCCAAAATCAATTTCGCTTAATTCCTCATCCTCTCCGTTTATTAAGCCATACCGAAAACCACTGATGGATGCTTCTTCCAGTTTTTCTCCATTCCTGTAGACATTTATCATGAGCTCTGCTGATTGAATCTGTTCAGGAAAGGCTCCCGTTACGTTGTAAACCATGGAATAATCCAGTCCCATATCAAGGTATCTTTGTTCATCATCGGTCAGCTCTTTACGTTCGAGCATCGGCTCCGACTGCGTTTTACCTGCAGAGCAGGCAGCTAAAAAAACGGACAGCAGTACAGCAGTGAAAATGACCCGCTTCATCTCCAGGACTCTCCTCTTTTTCGATGTATATCTTCCATCTTATTAGAATAACAGGCATCCGGTGGAAGTATAAACAGTTTCTTAAAAAAAGCAATGAGAATAATCAGACTGCAACCCAGGCCAGCGTGCATTTATAGAAGGCGGGCGGCGTTTTAGTACTTTTTTTTAAGATTAAACGTCGTTATAAAAACGCCATGATGACGTTTAGAAGCAGAAAAACGAAGCAAACGTAACGTTAAAATCCCATGGTTACGTTTGATGAGGGTGCCGACACCTCAAACGTCATCATGAACGGCTTTACGTGACGTTCACCGGGAAATCTGCTGTGAAAAAGACATTTATAGGCCGTTCCCGTGACCCGTTACAAAAACCTAGGTGAGCACCGGCGGATCAGCACTGCTCTCGTACGTTGGAGTTCCAGCGTACAATAAAAATTCCGAAACACACAGGAAAGAGTGGTTCGGAATTTTATGATGTCTTCATGGCGGTAATCCGGTCTCCATCATAAATCAGATGAAATGTACACCGAAATACACAATCCAGCAAAGCATGAGAAAGGAAACAGCTCCCTCCCCTGCTTTCGATCCTGTTTTTGTCGTGAGAGGAAAAGAAATTTTCTGTTTCACCGGATACAAAAGATGAATACCCTGCGGGGTCATCATATCGAGCAGCAGATGACTGACTGCCCCGGTTGTAATCCCGTACTGAACAACTGTACCCCAGGCATACGGGATTAACCCGGCGCATAAATAAAGAACTGCCATAAATAGTATGCTGTGTGTAATTGTTCGATGTCCGAACAGCTTCTGTATCATAGTAGAAACAGGTCGGATTCTCCGTCCAAACCATGAAAACGGCTGGCAGATATCAGGCAGCAGCCCGCCGATCAGAACAGCAGCCGTATATGCGACTGCTTCTGCTGTAGAAAAAGAAAGAGATCCGACCCAATACACCGCCGTTCCTGCGGCTAATGCGCCAATCGTGTGTGTACCTGCATTCATGATGTTGGTTCCTTCCTTGTTGTAGTGCGGTATTTTGTTGTTCAGCTGTTGGATTCTTTGCTGTTTTCATTTGTTTTCTGCAGAGATTGGTAATCAAGCGCCGGCCAGGCGTCCGTCACGGTGCCGAGTTCTTTCGTGTCAATGAGAAAAGAACCATTACTGTACCGGTCACTTTTACGCATACTGCCGACATCTTCGGTTTCCACGCTTCCGGTTTCGGTTTGAATCCGGAGCCCGCTTTCTTTACCATCCCACGGCTGCAGGCTCGAAATAAGATGCGGATTCTGTTTCAATTCGCGGAGCATAACAAGCCCTCGTTTCGCACGGCTCGATGTATCAAATTCTTTCAGGGGCATTTTCTTTACGGCACCCCGGTGCGTCACAACTACGGCTTCGAACGGACCATCTGATGAGAGAGAGAAGCCGTTCACCACGGAATCCCCCGCTTTCAGGTCAATTCCTTTCACCCCTGCGGCACGCTGACCGACCGCTGTCACCTCATCTTCGGCAAAACGAAGACCGTAACCAAAATTCGTCGCAATAAAGAGCTCATTCGACCCGTCCGTTACATCAACATTTATCAGTTTATCACTGTCTTTCAGTTTTACAGCCACCAGAGCTCTCGAATACCGCTGTGCCTGATAAGCGGAAAGCACCGTCTTTTTCACCATACCGTTTTTCGTGAAGAATGTGAGATAGCGGTCATCGGTGAATTCAGAGACAGCAATAACCCGGACAAGCGAATCGTCCGCCTCCAGCGGAACAATATTGCCAATGTGCTGTCCGTTATCTTTCCAGCGTATATCAGCCAGTTCATGTACCGGCATGTAGATGTACTGCCCTTTTGCCGTAAAGAGAAGAAGTGTATCGGTCGTATTGCGCTCCGCCGCATACAGCAGATCGTCGGTTTCCTTCATTCCCGGCGGTTCTTCATTGGAGGCGGAATAAGACCGGTAGCTGGTACGTTTGATATACCCTTCCTTCGTAGCACTGACAATGACATTCTCAGCCGGCACCATGACTTCCAGATCTATTTTGAGCTCTTCAATTTCGGCTTCAATCACGCTGCGCCGTTCATCGTTATATGTTTTTTTCACGTAAGCGAGTTTGTCTTTGATCACTTTCAGAAGCTTGGATTCACTGTCTAAAATTCCGCGTAGTTTCTTAATTTGTTTATCCAGATCTTCCGCCTCTTTTTCCAGTGTCGTAATATCCGTGTTTGTCAGTCTGTAAAGCTGTAAGGTGACGATGGCCTCGGCCTGTTGTTCGGTGAAATCAAAGGATGCCGTCAAATTGGTTTTGGCATCTTTTTTATCATTGGATCCCCGTATGATCTCAATGACTTCATCCAGAATGGAGATAGCTTTTTTCAGACCCTCCACGATATGCTGCCGCCGTTCGGCTTTATCAAGTTCGTATCTGGAACGATTCGTGACAACCTCTTTCTGATGGGAGATATAAGCCTCAAGCAGTTGCTTCAATCCCAGAAGCTGCGGGGTTTTATTGTGGATGGCTACCATATTGAAGCTGTAGGACACCTGCAGGTCGGTATTTTTGTATAAGTAATTCAATACACCCTGCGGGTCTGCTTCTTTCTTCAGTTCAATCACAATCCGGAGGCCGGTCCGGTCCGTATCATCACGGACTTCTGCAATGCCGTCCACTTTTTTGTCAAAACGAATCTCATCCATCCGTTTGACCAGGTTGGATTTCACAACTTCATACGGAAGTTCGGTTACAGCAATCTGTTTTCTTCCGCCTTTCAGCGTTTCCATTTCGGTTTTGGAGCGCACAACAACTTTACCGCGGCCGGTTTCATACGCTTTTTTTATGCCGTCTGTTCCCTGAATGATGCCTCCTGTCGGAAAATCAGGCCCTTTCATGACGGTCATGAGATCATCCACGGTGCAGTCAGGGTTGTTAATTTCCATCAAGGCGGCGTCAATGACTTCTCCGAGCTGATGAGGGGGGATGTCTGTCGCATAACCGGACGATATTCCGGTCGATCCGTTCACGAGAAGATTCGGATACATCGCCGGCAGAACAACCGGTTCTTCAATCGAATCATCAAAGTTCGGAATGTATTCGACCGTGTTTTTTTCAATGTCCTGCAGCATTTCTGCTGAGATGGAGGAAAGCCTCGCTTCGGTATAGCGCATCGCCGCCGGAGGATCCCCGTCAATGGAGCCGTTATTGCCGTGCATCTCCACAAGTGGATGGCGGCCTTTCCAGTCCTGGCTCATCCTCACCATCGCTTCATACACCGAGGAGTCTCCGTGCGGATGGTAATTCCCGATGACGTTGCCGACCGTCTTGGCCGCTTTACGGAATGGTTTATCAGCCGTGTTGCCGTCCTGCAGCATCGCATAAAGAATCCGCCGCTGCACCGGCTTCAATCCGTCTCTTGCATCCGGAAGCGCGCGCTCCTGAATGATATATTTACTGTATCGGCCGAACCGGTCGCCCAGCACGTCCTCCAGTGGTAAATCCAGATGTTTTTCTGCCTCGGTCACGATTTACTCCTCCTCCGTCACATGAAGGTTCTCATTTTCCAGTATATTGTCATTTTCCTGCATGCCGAATTCTACATGGGATTCTATCCATTTACGCCTTGGTTCCACTTTATCCCCCATAAGCGTAGTGACACGTTTATCCGCGCGCGCCAGGTCATCGACGGTCACCCGGACAAGCGTTCTTGTTTCAGGATTCATTGTAGTCTCCCAGAGCTGGGTGGCATCCATCTCGCCGAGGCCTTTATAACGCTGAATGGCGTAGCCTTTTCCGACTTTTGATATAGCTTCCTGCAGGCCTTCTTCATCCCACGCGTATTCGATCTTTTCTTTCGCTCCACTGCCTTTACTCACTTTGTATAACGGCGGCAGAGCAATGAATACTTTGCCGGCTTCAACGAGCGGCCGCATGTAGCGGTAGAAAAAGGTGAGAAGAAGCACCTGAATATGGGCTCCGTCCGTATCAGCGTCGGTCATGATCACGATTTTATCATAATTGCTGTCTTCGAGGGAGAAATCCGTGCCGACACCCGATCCGAGTGCGTAAATGACGGTCCGGATTTCTTCGTTTTTCATAATATCATCGAGTTTTGCCTTCTCCGTATTTATGACCTTCCCGCGGAGCGGCAGAACCGCCTGAAACTTCCGGTCCCTTCCCTGTTTAGCTGATCCGCCGGCGGAATCCCCTTCGACAAGATACAGTTCATTATTTTCAGTGTTTCTCGACTGTGCCGGCGTCAGTTTCCCGCTGAGCAGTTCTTTTTTCCGGCTTTTTTTGCCGCTGCGCGCTTCTTCTCTTGCTTTGCGGGCAGCTTCCCGGGCCTGCGCGGCTTTCATGGCCTTTTTGATCAGCATCGCACTGACGGAGGGGTTTTCTTCAAAGAAATATGTCAGTTTTTCCGAAAAAATCTGATCGACGGCTGATCTTGCTTCAGGTGTTCCGAGTTTGCTTTTCGTCTGTCCTTCAAACTGAAGCATGGACTCCGGCACCCGGATCGCAATAACAGCGGTAAAACCTTCCCTGATATCCGAACCATCCAGGTTTTTGTCCTTTTCTTTCAGGAAGTTCATTTTCCGCGCGTATTCATTAAATGCACGCGTCAGAGCCGTCTTAGCTCCGGATTCATGGGTTCCTCCGTCTTTGGTGCGTACATTATTTACAAAAGACAAAACGTTGTCTGTGTAGGCATCGTTGAACTGGAACGAAATCTCCAGTTCAATATCCTGGCTCACTCCTTCAAAGTAAACGACAGGATGAAGAACTTCCTTATCTTCATTCAGGTATTCCGTAAAGGCCTTGATCCCCGTCTCATAAACAAATGTTTCCGAAACCGGTTCTGCCTCCCGGTTATCGGTCAGGCGGATGGAAACACCACTTAATAGAAAAGCGGCTTCGCGCAGCCGTTCGGCAAGCATTTCATATTGATAGGAGGTGGTTGTAAAAATCGACGAATCCGGTTTAAAACGAATGGTGGTTCCAGTCTTTCTTGTTGTTCCCTCTTCTTTCAGCGGGGTTACCGGTTTTCCGCCGTCGGCAAATTCCTGCCGGTACACGCCGCCGTCTTTATGAATAACGACCGTGAGCCATTCCGAGAGCGCATTGACGACAGAAGCTCCGACCCCGTGAAGACCGCCGCTTGTCACGTAACCACCCTGTCCGAATTTCCCGCCAGCGTGAAGAACGGTGAAAATGACCTCCGGCGTGGATTTACCGGTCCGGTGCATGCCGGTCGGAATCCCTCTGCCGTAATCGGTGATGGAGATACTCTGGTCGGCATGAAGGGTAACATCTATCACGTTTCCAAATCCCGCCAGCGCTTCATCCACGGCATTATCAAGAATCTCGAACACGAGATGGTGGAGGCCGCGGCTGTCGGTACTTCCAATATACATCCCTGGTCTTTTACGGACTGCTTCGAGTCCTTCAAGCACCTGTATTGAATCATCATTATAATCAAAGGTCTGTGTCAATGACGTGTACCCCTTTCTCTTGCAAGCAAACCTGTATACTACACTATAACACATAAAAGCAGAACATACGTTTTATTTTTTTATAATCTGATAATAATCTCCCGGAAAAACAAAAACACTGGTCTCTTCTTATTACGTTGTGAAACGAGAAACGCTCATCTGTAGAAGGATGAGCGTTTGTTTATCATCAAGATAACCGGGCAAGTTCAACCTTGATACACTTATCCATAATGACCGTCATCCCGGATTCTTCAGCAGTCCGGGCGGCTTCCTCACTCACAAGTTCCAGCTGGGCCCAGAACACGCCGGGAACGTCCGGCATCGCGGCTGCTTCTTCAGCGATACCCGGGAGATGCTCTGTGCGGCGGAATACGTTGACGATATCAACGTGTTCCTGAATGTCACCGAGCCGTGCAGCTGCCTTCTCACCCAGCACTTCCTCCACGTTCGGATTGACCGGGATAATGCGGTACCCTGCCTTCTGCATGGCTTCAGCGACCTGATGGGAAGTCCGCGTGGGATTACCGGACAAACCGACGACCGCAATAGTGGTACTGTTTTTTAATACAGAGGATATTCTATCTTCGGAGGGATTGTGAAACATGTTCATGTCTCATTTCTCCTTTTCTATAGATTAGTCAAAAAATCCATTATCCGTCAAGTACTCTCTTGCAACAATACTTGGATCTGCATCGTTATAATCGACCATATAGTTCATCTGCTGCATTTCTTCATTGGTGATTTCACCGGAAAGCTGGTTCAAAATACGTTCCAGTTCCGGATGGGCTTCCAAGGTTTTCTGCTTCATGAGCGGAGCACCCTGGTAAGGTGGAAACAGATTTTTATCGTCTTCGAGAACGCGCATGTTGTATTCCACGATGTCGGCACTGGTGAAATAGGCGTCAATAATATCAACTTCTCCTACTTCCAGCGCACGGGCGCGCAGACCTGCATCCATCGTTTCCACATTCTCAAACGTTAAACCATATACCTCCTGAATACCCAGATACCCATCCTGCCGGTTGGCAAATTCAAACGTGAATCCCGGCGTTAACTGATCAGTATACGGCCCCAAATCTGAAATGGTTTCAATGCCGAGTTTCTGTGCCTGCTTTTCTCTCATCGCAAGGGCATATGTATTGTTGAACTGCATCGGTTCAAGGTACGCCATATTGTATTCCCGTGCCATGCCTTTGGCAGCACGTTCATATACTTCTTCTTCCGTGCTTCCCGGTGAGGCAGTCTGGTCCAGCAGGGCTGTCAAGGCAGTGCCGGTGAATTCGGGATAAATATCTATTTCATCGACCTGCAGTGCATTAAAGGCAGCAGCCGTACTGCCAAAACCGGACTGCACCTCTACATTCAAATCTGTCTCGTTTTCAATCAAGTGATGGTACATATTAGCGATAATTTCCGGTTCCGCTCCCATCTTACCACCAATGACAAGGTCGGGTTTTTGATTGAAGGAAAAAAGCGGGAGCGCGACAACAAGAAGAGCCGCACCGAGAACGGCGGCTACCGGCGTTAAGGCTTTACCTTTGGACGTTTTTTCAGTTACCCGGAGTATAAAATCAAAAAACAGTGCAAGCAGAGCAGCAGGAATGGCTCCAAGCAGAATATAAGCGTTATCCGCCCGGTCGATGCCGGTCATAATAAAATCGCCGAGTCCGCCCGCGCTGATCAGTGCCGCCAGGGTGGCGGTTCCGACAATCAGCACCATGGAGGTACGGATACCAGCCATAATAACCGGGATCGCCATCGGGAGCTCTACTTTGCGCAGGCGGCGGAATGAAGACATTCCCATACCGGTAGCAGCTTCTTTAACCGCCGGGTCTACTTCACTGATTCCCGTGTACGTATTACGCAGAATAGGAAGGAGCGCATAAGCCGTCAGAGCAACAACGGCCGGAAACGTTCCGATTTCATTAAGAATAAGAATCATGAAGCCGAGCAGTGCGAGACTTGGAATCGTCTGAAGTACCGCTGCAGCACCGATGACCGGCTCAGCCACCCGTTTTTTTCTGGACAGGTAAATACCGAGCGGTACCGATATGAAAACAGCGCATAACAAAGCAAGCAGTGACATATGTATGTGCTCCCAAAGCAGTGTCCAGAACATGTTCTGCCGGTTCTGGAAGAGGTCCAGCATCTCTTGGAAAACTCCCATCTATACGGACTCCTTTCCTGATTCCTTATGAAACTGCTGCATGTAGCGTACGATATCTTTATAGCTCAGCACACCGATCAGTTTTCCGTTTTCGATAACGGGGAGTGCATCGACATCGCTTGTTTCAAAATACTCTACCGCTTTTTTCAGCATCGTCTCCGGGGAAACGGTTACGGAATGGTCCTCTATTTCCCCCTCCCTGCTGCGTCCGAGAAAATGATAATCGCTGTCGAAAATGTACATCGGGGCCGGATACAGCGGGGAATTAGGAAGGTCAGCCACATTTACGCTGTGTTCGCTTTTACAGCTCATCATCTTTTTGACAGGCGTGTCCCACTCATTGGTCCGGTCTCCGATGAAATCCCTGACAAAATCATCTGCGGGATGATGAACGAGTTCATGGGGCGTGCCGGTCTGTACAATCCGGCCCGATTCCATCAGGCAGATGCGGTCCCCGATAGCAAGAGCCTCATCCATATCGTGGGTGACAAAAACGATTGTTTTTTGGATCCGCGACTGCAGTTCCTTCACGTCTTTCTGCAGCTGTTCTCTTGTGATGGGGTCAAGTGCGCTGAAAGGCTCGTCCATAATCAGAATATCAGGGTCCGACGCAAGCGCACGAACGACCCCGACACGCTGCTGCTGTCCGCCGGATAATTCTTTGGGCATCCGGCGCCTGTACACGGATGGATCGAGTTCCACCATGTTCATCAGTTCATCCACCCGGTCCGAAATCTGATTTTTGCTCCATTTACGCATTTCCGGAACGACAGCGATATTTTCTTCAATTGTCATTGTCGGAAACAACGCAATCTGCTGCAGAACGTATCCAATGTTCCAGCGCAGTTCCTGCAGGTTCCACCTTGTTAAGTCGGCACCCTCAATGCGGATCGAACCTGATGACGGTTCAATCAGCCGGTTGATCATTTTCAGGGTCGTTGTTTTACCACAGCCGCTCGGGCCGATTAAGACAAACAGCTCCCCTTTTTTTATTTCAGCCGTAAAGTCATCCACGGCTTTTGTTCCATCCGGAAATGTTTTGGTGATGCTTTCAAATGTTATCATCGTACCGTTCTCCTCTTGTATTCAGGTAAATAGTCCATGATAAGAGTTAATATCACATTTTTGTACTTTTTAAACCCGTTTTGAACATCAGAAGACATCCTCTGTAAAACAAGCGGCATATCATACTTACAGAGAATACAGCTTCCGGTATTTGGTTTCGAGATAATCGAGCAGATAATCCGGATTAATGGATTCACCAGTTGCCTCTTTTATAATTTCCACCGGCGTTTTGCTTTTTCCGTATTGATGTACATGGTTGGTCATCCATTGTTTGATTGGTTCGAGGTTTCCTTCCTGCAGTTTTGTATCAAAATCAGGGATATCACGCCGCAGCGCATCGTAAAACTGAGCGGCATACATATAACCGAGCGCGTAGGAAGGAAAGTACCCAAATGCTCCGAATGACCAGTGCACGTCCTGCAATACACCTTTGCTGTCGTCAGGTGGCGTGATACCAAGGTATTCCTGCATCTTTTCGTTCCAGATACGAGGCAGATCCTTCACTTCAATATCTCCGTTTATGAGCTGTTTTTCTATCTCGTAACGAAGCATAATATGCAGGGTATAGGTGAGTTCATCGGCTTCGATGCGGATAAGGGAAGGCCCGGCCGTATTAATGGCGCGGTAAAATTCATCAAGTGTCACATCATCAAACGCACTGCCTGCTTCTTCCCGCAGCATGTCGTAATGATACTCCCAGAATGCCTTCGAGCGGCCGACCACGTTTTCCCAGAACAACGACTGGGATTCATGGATGCCCATAGAAGCCCCGTCGGACAGTACTGTTGCCTTCCATTCCTGCGGGAGATTCTGTTCATACAGCGCATGACCACCTTCATGAATCGTGCCAAACAATGCGGTTCTAAAGTCGTTTTCATCGTAATTCGTGGTGACGCGGACATCCGACGGATTCAGCCCGAGGGCGAACGGGTGGGCTGTTTCATCAAGACGGCCGGCTGCAAAGTCATATGTCATACGGCGAAGAATGTTACTGCTGACAGCCGTCTGTTTTTGTTTAGGAAATGGTTCAAACAAAATAGACGTGTCCGGTTTTACAGACGAAGCAGCAACCTCATCGACGAGCGGCTGCAGACGCTTATGCAGGCGGTTGAAAACGTCGTCCAGCATCTCGGTTGTCATCCCCGGTTCATAATCTTCCAGAAGAGCATCATAGGGATGTTTATCATATCCCCAGTACTCTGCAAAACGGCGGCTGAATTCCACGAGTTTCTCGAGATACGGACGAAGCATTTCAAAGTCGTCTGCTTCTTTGGCCTGTTCCCAGACTGCTTCTGATTTTGCTGCCAGTGTGCTGTATTCCTGATACTCTTCAGACGGAATCCGGACGGAACGTTCGTACTGTTTTTTCAGTTCTTCGGCGGCTTTGCGGATCCACGGTGTGACCTCATCCTCTTTGTATGCCAGAATAGTATCGACATAATACGCGGTTTTATCGGAAGTTGTTAATTGAAACAGTTCTGTCGACAGCCTGCCGACAGCTTCGGCACGGTCGTCCGTGCCTTTCTCGGGGATTTTGGTTCTCGCATCCCACTCCATAAGGCCCAAAGCCTGTTCATAAGCATTCATCGTATACATATGTTCAAGAAACTGCTGTTCGATTTTGTTTATGGTATGACTCATTGTTTCATGGCTCCTTTTGCTTGTGTTACGGTCAGCGTATCATAAACGCATATTGTTATCATTTTTAAAGGCTGTATATTCCGTGTTATAACAGAAAAAGAAAGGAAGGAGATATCTCATGGTCTCATTTCGCATAACAGAAGACGCAGCCCGGCTGTACAAACAGGAAATGGAACTGACCGATGGTGATTATGTAAGGCTGTTTGTGAGGGTCGGCGGCGTAGGATCCGGAGGTTATTCGATGGGAGTGGCCAAAGAAAAACCTGAAGCAGGATCCGCTGTGCTTCAGGTTGATGGCATTTATTTTTTTGTTAATCCCCAGGATCAATGGTATATGGACGGAATGGTTGTATCCTATGATGCGCAGATTGATTTACTAACGTTTGAAAATCCCAACATACAGGACTTGACCAATCCGCGTTAATGTCATGACCATCTCCGGTTCAAATGGTATTTCCATGCCCGGTCAAGCTGCGCTTTCGCCTGTTTGACAGCCTGTTCCTTCTGTCCAGCCGATGAAGGTGCTTCCGGAGTGTTTAACATTTTCTCCGCGTTTCCGACCGCCTGTTCAATCTTCAGCAGCGATTGTAGCTTTTCTGTATTCAGTATATGCTGCAAATCCTTTTCCCCTCCCTGAAAACATACTACCTTATAAGTATATACAGCGAAGGGGATCATTATGCTACATTTTTGGAGGTTTCTGCCCCCAGAATTGATAATAGTCGGTCTTGATTTTCCCGTTATAGAGCTTTCTCTTCTTCGTGGCGCTGTTTCCGTAAAATGTTTCAAACGCTTCGTTCGATGTAAGAATGTAGACAGACCATGTATCCAGCGGACGGAATGCCTCCCCTATGTCCCGGTATAGGATCTCTGTTTCTTCTTTTCCGCTGAGCCGCTCACCATACGGAGGATTGGACACAAGACAGCCGTAAGACCTTCGCGCTGTGAAGTCGGATGCCTGCATCTGTTTAAAATTTACGACACCGTACAGCCCTGCCTCCATCGCATTTTCCTGAGCCAGCTCTACAATACGATGATCTATGTCGGATCCCTGTATATCAAGCGGCTGATCGTATTCCGCTTTGTCTTCAGCCTCTTCTCTCGCCTCTTTCCACATATCGGTTCCAAGCCACTGCCACGATTCCGCCGCGAATTCCCGGTTAAAACCGGGAGCAATCTGCTGACCGATTAAAGCGGCTTCAATGGGTATCGTCCCCGATCCACAGAATGGGTCGGCAAACGGCCGGTCCGGATGCCAGTTCGTCAGCATAACAAGAGATGCAGCGAGGGTTTCTTTCAGCGGAGCGGTATTTTGGACACTGCGGTATCCGCGTTTATGCAGACCTGCACCGGACGTGTCGATCGTCAGTGTAACTGTGTCCTTATGAAGCGCAGCTTCGATTTTATACAGCCCGCCGTTCTCGGGGAACCACTCTTTTTGATACGTTTGCTTCAACCGTTCCACCACCGCTTTTTTGACAATCGACTGACAGTCCGGCACACTGTAAAGCGTTGATTTTACAGAACGGCCGACGACTGGAAACTCCGCATTGGCCGGGAGCAGCGTCTCCCATGGAACAGCTTTTGTTTTTTCAAACAGCTCATCAAACGATTCTGCCGTGAATTCGGCTGCTTTCAGTTTTACACGGTCGGCGGTGCGAAGCCACATGTTTGTTCTTGCTATGGCCTGCAGGGGCGCCTGGAACTCAATCCGTCCGTTCTCCACCTGAACGTCCGAATAGCCGAGCGCTTTCACTTCCCGTGCAACGAGAGCTTCAAGCCCCATCGTTGCGGTTGCTATTAAGGTGACATGTTCACTCATTGCATCTGCTCCTCTATGATACGGCTTTGATGGTGTCTTTCATTTATAAAGAAAAAACCCCTGTAACAGGGGTTGACCGATGCCGTGACATTCATATAAGCCATGTTCTGTCCCGTTGTGCTGCCTGCGGTTCTTCACCTCGCACGCCGGTGGCAGTCATCTATCTGCAGGGAGATCATCCCTGCCCTTTCTTTCCGTTGATTTCCTTCCGAAAGGTTCCCCTACCAACATTTGGGTTTCCCGCTCGAGGGGTTTACCGCGTTCCACTCTGTTTGTTTCCAAACAGACTACGTCACTGTGGCACTTTAAAGGTAATACGGCCATATCCGGTTAGGACACAGGCCGATTCCCCGCCATCGATCCAAAACGTCGGACCGTCCCGGCTTATTTTTTCGCCGGGCACGAACACTACAGCCGTCTCAGGCTGTGCGAGCATGGACTTTCCTCTACGCGTATCAGCGCAGCGACTGCCTGAATGTCAGCAGCACCATTTTACGGCATAGATTATTATATCCTTTTGTTCCTGGTTTGACAAGCCATGTCAGCAAAATTCAGGAGGAACTTTTGTTCATCCGCACCGCTTTTTTCGACAGCTGGTCAGCGGTACGGTTGCGGGTGGACGGAATCCATTTGATAAAACACAGACTGCACTGCGCGAACAGGGTCAGCACTTCCTCAAGTCTCGGTCTGTAAAGCGGGTGCTTCGTATACTGCTTTTCTACTGCTTCATCGACGAGCTGGGAATCCGTATGAATCGACACACCTGCCCACTCCCGTTCCACACATAGTTTCAATGCTTCCCGCAGTGCGGCAAATTCGGCTTCGTGATTGCTCATCATTTCAAGAGGAACGGCGTGGTGTTCATCGTTTCCTTCCGGATTCACAACAAAAATTCCGGCGCCGGCCGGACCGGGATTTCCTGCACTGGCTCCATCAATAAATAATTTGATCAAACCGATCCCCCCGGTTGTTTATTGTTCATAAGATTTTTTCCCGAATACCTCTTTTTCAAGATTCGACAGACGCTTTAAAATATCATAATTCGTACCGCCGGCCTGAGGCATGCTCCGGTCAGGGGATTCTTCCTGGACTTGACTGTTCACGCGGGTTTCGCGGCGGGAACCGGAGCGGGCCTGTTCCAGCTGCTGTTCGAGATCCCTCACCCGTTGTTCATACGCTTCATAGTCCTGAATAACGGTATCGAGAAATTGATCCACCTCGTCCTTATTGTAGCCTTTCATACTGCTTTTGAAATCTTTATCCAGAATATCTTTTCCTGTTAATTGAATATTATTCATTGCATCCTTCACCCCGAAAACATAAGCTTTTTGATAGAAGTAGATATTCTTTATTTTTTCAAACCTTCACTGAAAAGTCAATTTTCATTCGTTTTACTATTCGATATCATCCGCCATCCGCAGCATTTCTTCCTCCACTGTCTGCTGCAGATCATCCGGAGTAATGCGGTACACAGGATAATGGCCGGCAGATGACCTGCGCCCGGCCGCCTCCAGATAGTACTCCGGGCTTCCGGGCTGGTCTTCGGTGTATAACACAAGAAGAGCATCGGTTTTCATGATGATGAAATCGTTTTTGGCGCGGAGCTGTCCCGGATTTTCATATTCTTTTTTTGAAACAGCTTCCGAATAGTCGGCTTCAGCGATGATCTTCTGATACCGCTCTTTCGCGTGATCGGGCCAGATGCTGTCCTGGTGGAGAAACGGTGGCAGTACGGCAAGTCGGAGGCTGCATCCTTCCTGCTTTAATTCCATCACCACTTCCGCCGCCCACTGCTCCACACCAGGCTGGCCGGATACGACTACCCATTCCAGTCCCTGTTCCAGAAATCCTGAAATACGTGCCTTAACTGTTTTTTTAATATAGCCGATTTCCTCGGCTTCGGGGTTGAAAATCCCCAGTTCACGTGGTTTATACCCGCTTACAGCAAGCACTTTCATGATCATTTCCCTCCGTTATTTCCCTCAGCCGCAGCGGAATCTTTTCTTTTTTCGACAATACTTTTCATCCAATTAGAGATAAAAAGAAAGAGGCATTGTCCAAACGTGTTGATTTAACACGGATTGCAGAGGTTTATGCGCTTGCCCGGGAAATAATGAAATGCTTCATTTCCCCGGACGTATTTTGCCGGCCAGCCGTTTCTCGCGCTTGTCCAGATCGTCCCGAAGCTCTGTAACCGTGGAAACAGCACGCGCCGCACCAGTGTAATGCAGCGCTTTTTCCGGATCTTTGCATTCGTGTTCCATATATTTAGCCAGCTCCACTGCTGATTCGGCTGCGTATGCTCCGCCGCTTTGCAGGACCGTTTCTAAATAGGGGAAGGCTTCAGCAGTTTGCTGCTGTTTTTTCAAAACGAGGGCAAGAGCATAATCATAGGCAGCCTGCCATTCCTCTGATGTGTGCCGTGCTTTCTCATAACACCACACCGCTTTGTCCCATTCTTTCACCTGCTCAAACCAGCGCCCGATTTCGTATGTTTCCTCCGGAGTCGTTCCCCCTTCCAGAACACGTTCGGACAGTTCAATATAAAGTGAAATTAACGAGAGTACATCCTGCTCGTTGTGTTCGATCACCCCTTCGATTAAGACGGGATTCTGTTCTCTCAGATAATCGAAGTAAAGCATCGGAGCAAGATAGCCCGGCGTGTCATTTTCCCGAATGATGCCGAGAACTTCCTCTTCCACCACCGACAGACGGCAAGACGGCAGCACTCGTTTAAACAGGCGTCTTGCCGCGTGAAGCAGATCAAAATGTCCGAAATCGGGAAGCTTCGGAACCTCATGACGCACAAAAGTATGTCTTGTTTTCACCTGGGGCCAGTCGAAAGCTTTCCCATTGTACGTCGCGAGGTGATGAATGGAGTGCTCCATCTCCGTTAAAAAGTGGTAATAAAGGGCGGCCTCTGACTCCGGACCGGGCAGAAAATACTGCGTGACATGCACGCGTTCCTCCGAGAACCATGCTCCGCCGAGCAGGTATATCATGTTCCCGGCTCCGCCGTTAAGCCCGGTGGTTTCTGTGTCAAAAAAAAGCAGATCCTGCGGGCGGCGGCCGGATGGACGGAGTGGGTGATCCGCCAGTTCCCGCCCCCATCGTTCAAATATCTGGAAGATACTGCCGAGCCGGCGGCGCCCGTGCCGGTAATCAAGACTGTACTGTTTTTCGCGCCGCAGCACGTACTGTTCATCAAGATACAACGGGACAGCGTCCATCTCTTTCCATTTATCTAGAAACGGAATCTCCTGCTGCGGATTTTCCTTCTGTTTTGTCTGTCCATGTTCCTCCGCCTTTTCAGCAGGCTCATGGCTCATATGATGTTTCATCCGGTTCAGCTTATGTTTCAGCTTCAATCTGCCGTTCCTCCTCTAAGATACGTATCAGACGCAGGGACAGCCATTTTGCTTCTTCATCAAGATTCAAGTCCGAACCGACACACGACGGACAACCCGATGTGCAGGGGCATGACGTAATCAGTTTCCGGCAGTCATTCAGGATATTTTTCATATCACGGTGAACCGCCGAAGAGAGCCCCACCCCGCCTGGATACCTATCGTATAGGAAAATCGTCGGCCGTTCGGAGTGCGTGGCCTTCATCTGCGGTACGACATGAAGGTCACTGCGGTCGCACATCACATGAATGGGAGCGGTGTGGCGCAAAACATTGGCACACCCTATCAATGCCTGTTCAAGCGAGTTCTTTCCGAACTCATTTACTGTTTCTTCAGGAAAGCTGAGCCAGCATGCATTCGTGTGCAGCTCTTCTTCCGGCAGATGGATCGGGCCTGACCCGATATTTTCAAAGGTCGTCATTTTTATTTTTTTGAAAATCGTTGCTTTCGCGTTCACCATGACGTCGCCGAATGCTGTTATAAACGACGGGTAGTCGGTTCTTTTATCTTCTTCGAGCACCTTCAGATCTACCGCAAGATTGGCATCAGTGTAGTACTCCACTTCTACTTCCTCCACGTAGGCTTTCTTTTCGTCCCAGTCAAGCTCCCTTACCTGATACTGAATACCCTGATGAAGGTAGATGGCGTTATCGTGCAGCAGCGTCATCGCACTGAAGCGGTCCATCTCCCCGATTACTTTCGCGGAACCGGTCTCGGTCTGGTCGATAATGACGACGTTTTCCTGAGAAGCGGAGCGAAGGCTGACGCCGTGAGCCGGAAAGGCCTCATTCATCCAGTACCATTTATGCCCCCGCGGATGAAGGACCTGTTCTTCGGAGAGGTAATCAAGCACCTCCCGAATATCGACCCCGTCAAACGTTTCTCCTTCGTGAAACGGCAGTTCAAATGCAGCACACTTCACATGATCGACGAGAATAATCAGGTTATCCGGATCAGTCCGCGCCGACTCCGGATTCTGTTCCAGAAAAAAATCCGGCTGCTGGATCATATACTGGTCGACCGGGGTGGAATTTGCCACCATTACAATCAAAGACTCATCCTGTCTTCTGCCGGCACGTCCGGCCTGCTGCCAGGTGCTTGCAACGGAACCCGGGTACCCTGTCATCAGACACACCTGCAGCTGACCGATATCCACGCCCAGCTCCAGCGCGTTGGTACTCACAACACCCATCACATCACCGGTGCGCAGCCCGTTTTCGATCTCACGGCGCTGTTTCGGCAGATAGCCGCCTCGGTATCCCTGTATCGATTTCGGGCCAAGCTCTTTTTTAACGAGCTGCTGAAGATGGGTTAAAATTACTTCCACGGTGACCCTGCTTCTGGCAAACACTATTGTCTGAATGTTCTCTTTCAAAAAACGGGCAGCAAGTGTATTAACCTCTGATACCGCACCCTTTCGGATATTTAATGCTTCATGAACAACAGGTGGATTGTAGAAAACAAAATGTTTTTTTCCGCGCGGAGCGCCGTTTTCATCAATTAAGTGAAATGGTTCGCCCGTCAGTGTTTCGGCCAGTTCACGGGGGTTGGCGATAGTGGCGGAGGTGCAGATAAACACCGGCGAACTTCCATAATACTCCGCGATGCGCTTGAGCCGGCGGAGAACGTTGGCGGTATGACTGCCGAACACACCCCGGTACGTGTGAATCTCGTCTATCACAATGTATTTCAGATTTTCAAAAAGAGAAACCCATTTCGTATGATGCGGCAGAACGGCCGAATGAAGCATATCCGGGTTGGTCATGACAACGTGACCGGCTTTTCTGATCACCTGCCTGATGCCTGCATCGGTATCCCCGTCATACGTATAACTGCGTATATCCTCTCCCATATCTTCTATTAATTCATTCATCTCACTTTTCTGGTCCTGGGCGAGTGCTTTGGTCGGAAACAGATACAGCGCCCTGCTTTCCTTATCTTCCAAAATGGACTGCAGAACAGGAAGATTGTAGCAGAGTGTTTTACCGGAAGCGGTGGGAGTGACAGCCACGGTATTCCGCCGTTCTGCGCCGCTTTTCTGCAGTGCTTCAGCCTGATGAATATACAACTCTGATATACCGCGCTGTTCGAGCGCTTTTCTCAGTCTGGTGTCAAGCGTTTCGGGAAACGGGGACGTTCTGGGTGGTTTTTCATCTATCGTATGCCAGTATTCGATTCGCTGCCCCATCTCCGGGTCATTTTTCATCCAGTCCATGACTTGTTGAAGGTTCTGCTTTTGCATGCATTCGTTCACCTCGATGCTTCCATTATACCGAATATACGTTTGATTTCCAACGCATTCACACCGATAAATAAAATCCAGGCAGAAACCTTCTGTACGTATACCTGCGCCATTGTAATAGTACAGTAAGCAAAAAAACAATAACGGCTGCCCGTTATTGTAAAAGAGTAAAGATCGAAACCGTTATTTATCTGATGGTGTGATAGTCATTGATCATCTCGAGAATGGTTTCCTCTTCCTGAACATTTCCGCCCTGCTGTTTCATCCATGTGCCGGTGGGCTTCATCAAGCTGATCACTCCTCCATCTGTTGAATTGTTGTACTATACTGTTCATTATACAAAGTTGTTATAAAACAGTCAACTTCTTTTTCAGAAATTTTCTAACAACCAAGCTGAAAAAGCCCATGCAACATAAAAAACCGGGCGATGATGCCTTTGCGGCAGATAATCATCGTCCGGTATATTATCCGGGATTTTCAATTTTCACAACATGAATCGGCTATTCACTTAAGATCATGGAATCGATGCGGTCTACCAGATTCACTATTTCCGGTTTGCTTATCTGAGCATCTGCTCCGACTTTTTCCCCTTTGTGGTAAAGGTCCTCTGTAATCAGGGATGAGAAAATAACGACAGGCACCTGTTTAAAAGCAGGATGATTTTTCACCTTGGACGTTAGATGATGCCCGTCCATTCTCGGCATTTCAAGATCTGTAATAATGAGGTCCGGAAGGGTGGATGGATCTTCTTCTTTCGATTCAATAAAATCCCAGGCTTCTCTGCCATCTTCGTAGACATAGGAGTTCACGTAACCAGCCTGTTCCAGAACATCTTCAAGCATCTGTCTGAGTATCGGTGAATCCTCCACAATCATCAGCTGCTTTTGTGTCCGGTCTTTGTATTGAATACTTTTTCCTTTTGGTAGACTGACTCCGGATTCCGGCGCAATATCCATGACAATTTTCTCATAATCCAGCAGCAGAGATATGTTTTCCTCCATTTTCACAATACCGATTGTATTGGCGTCATGACCCTGGGACAGTTCTCCGGGTTTTTCAATCTGTTCCCAGGAGATACGGTGAATCCTGGAAACGGCATGTACATGAAACGCTACTTTCATTTGATTCAGTTCTGAAATGATAAACTTATCGTTATAAGGATCTTCCGAGGGCGGATAGCCGAGAACTTTGGCCAGGTCCACTACCGGAATGACCTCCTCTCTAAGACGCACCACCCCTTCAAGATGTTCGTGGCGGTTCGGCGTTTCCGTCACTTCGACCGGTTGTATAATCTCTCTCACCTTTAGAACATTGATTCCGAACATCCCGCTTCCCACATTGAACATTACGATTTCGAGCTCATTCGTACCGCTTTCGAGCAGAATATCGGTTTGATTTGTAAGTGCCACGCTTTTTACCCCCAACTATGCACAGAGCATTAGTACTTTTGTCTCTATTTTACCGGATTAACAGCGAACTGCAAGATGATTTTCTATTTTTTTGCTAAAATAAAACTTTTCTACTGATTTTTTTGTCTTAATGACGATTGGTTTTGTACAAGAAGCCACGGACGCTCTTCTTCCCAATGCACTCTTCCGTTCACTTCAAACGTTTCTTTTACATTGTCGTCATTTAAAACGGTTTTTTTGTCCCCTTTTTGAATAATTCCGGCATCTTTTAATAATACGATACTGCCGACAGAAGCAGGGATTTCTTCTATGTGGTGAGTAACGTACATAAGGGCGGGAGCGTCGTCGAGTGACATGAGCGATTCAACAGAAGAGAGAAATTCTTCTCTTCCCTTTACATCAAGTCCTGTGCAGGGTTCGTCAAGCAGCAGCAGTTTCGGTTCAGCCATCCAGGCTCTGGCCAGCATCGTTCTTCGTTTCTCGCCCTGTGACAAACTCGCAAACGACCGATTCTGCAGTTCATGAATGCCGAAAAAAGACATCCAGGAAGCTGCTTTCTCTCTATCAACATCCGTCGTTGTTTCATAGAGACCGATAGAAGCGTAAAGGCCGCTCAATACGACTTCAAGAGCACTGTCCCCGGCACGGGTTCGGTAACGATCATCCAGTGTATCGCTTACCCAGCCGATTTCCCGGCGCAGTGCAGGAAGATCGATTCTGCCGTATTGCCCCTTCCAGCTCGTAACAGTACCGGATGTCGGCCACACATAGCCTGCGATAACCTGCAGCAGTGTCGTTTTTCCGGACCCGTTTAAACCAAGCAGAGCCCACTGTTCCCCCTTGTTTATTTCAAAAGTTATGTTTTGGAGTCTGGATTTTCCCCCGGATGTAACATCCACATGATCAAATCTTAAAAGTTGTGATGAATCACTCATTTTATCCCTGCCTTCATGAATTCTGTTTATATTTAAGAGTAACAAATGGAAGATTTGATTAACAGAATAACCCTTCATTTATAAATCAATAAAATTTTTTTATACTCCATCATGAAGGAACGGAGAATCTATTAACCATTCGAAAGTATTTGACTTTTATAATAAACGTGTTAAATTAAAATTGTTAAAAAAATATTTAATTAATCTAACAGTTTTAACAAAAAGGAGGACAGCATGTAACATATGTGTTAAGATGATCATTTGCGTAAGCTGTTGATCTTGATGCATTGTGTAACACAAAATTTAAGGGGGATTCATAAACATGAGAAAACTTACCTTACATTCTGTCATAGCGGCGTTGCTGCTTACTGGACTGACGGCCTGCGGCAGTGGAAGTTCCAACGATCAATCCGGTTCGTCGGAATCAGGAAACGACTCGTCATCGGAAGCAGGAAGCGACTCATCATCGGAAGCAGGAAGCGGCACTGAAACACTTCAGATGGGTCAGATAAACTGGGCAGAAAATATAGCCGTTACGAATATGTGGAAAGTTATTCTGGAAAACAGAGGGTATGACGTAAAGTTAAACAATCTTAATATGGGAACAACGATGAAAAGTGTATCCGAGGGCAGCCTGGACATCAGTTTGGAAATATGGCTCCCTGTTCAGGATCAGAACTACGTCGAACAGTACGGCGATCAAATTAATTTTTCCGACGAAGTATGGTATGAAAATGCCAAAGTCGGACTCGTCGTGCCGGAATACATGGAAGACATCAACAGCATAAAAGATCTAAACGACAATGTCAGCAAATTTGAAGGTGAAATCGTTGGTTTTGACCCGGGGGCCGGTACAATGGAAGTCACCGGAGAAATGATCAACAAATATAATTTGGACTATGAGCTGCTGCCAAGTTCAGAACCGGCCATGCTGGAAGAAATCGATCAGGCCATTGCAAACGAAAATCCGATTGTCGCGCCATTGTGGAAACCACACGGTGTCTTCTCCAAGCACAATCTGAAATTCCTGGACGATCCTAAAAACGTTTACGGTAAAACCGAACAGATTCATCACGCAACAAGACAGGGCTTTGCAGAAGATTATCCTAAACTGGATCAATGGTTTAAAAACTGGAAAATGACCGACGACCAAATCGGCACCCTGATGACTGCTGTAAATGAAGCAGAACAGCCGATTAACGGCGCGGAAACATGGGTGGAGAACCATCAGGAACTCATCAGCGAATGGGTGGAAAAATAAAAAAATGTCCCGGCGGAATTTCAGGTCCGCCGGGACATTTTTTATAGGTTAACAGCAGTCTCCTCCGGGAGCACCGTTCATGACAAGACCGAGTTGACCGTCTTCATCCGATTCAATATCAAGGGTCACCCCTTCAACATGCAAAAGGATCTGCTGTTCGATTGCTACGTGGATACCGTTAATTACTCTTTTTTCGTCGTCTTCTGCCGGCTCATCCAGAGCCAGACCAATATTGGGTCCGCTTCAGCCCATTCCGGAGAATACAACACGGATTGCGTTCATGCCGTGTTCTTCCATAACACCTTCGAGAAATTGTTTCGCTTGATCTGAAATCTGCATGTGTACTCACCTCTTTCCTGCCTCCATTTTAGAGGAAACGTACACGTTTGAAAAGTACGATGTTCAGGCCCGCTGCCGGAAGCGAAGAAAATTAGCCCCTGCTATTCCTTTTACCGTATCTTCATCAAAACGCTGCAGCAGCCACTCCACAAGGTCCGGAAATCCTGCAGGAGAAATCATGCCGTTCATTGTTTTTGAAATGCCGTCGAAATCAGATCCAAAGCCGGTAATGGAGGCTGCTCCTAAACTGCATAGATGTTCCACCTGCCTGCCGAAATCCGAAAAATCAGCTTCTTCCGTCCCGTTTATAAAATACGGATAAAACGTCAGCCCGATAAATCCCTCCTGCTTGATGAGAGCGCTGATCTGCTTATCCGTCAGATTGCGGGGATGATCGTGCAGCGCCCGGACATTTGTGTGACTGACGGCTGTTCTGCCGGCAAATTCAAGGGCCTGCCAGAAACTCTGCTCATTGAGATGAGCGGCATCGAGAATAATCTTGTGATCATTCATCCATTCAATAATATCTTTTCCTTCATCCGTCAGACCGAATTGATTCGGCTGCTCACTGCCTGCAGCAAGCTGATTTTTTTCATTCCACGTCAATCCGGCCATCTCCAGACCAGCGTCTTTCAACCGCGTCCACTCTTTCAGATCGTCCCCGATCAGTGATGCCCCTTCAAGCGAAAGCATGAAATCCGAATCCTGTTTTGTTGAATCCTGTGTCAACGTTTGAAGCACACGGAGTTCTTCATTCAAAAGAGCATACTGTCTCTTGTTTGATAAAGATGGAGGAACAAAAAGAGCAGTATTCTGAAGCTGGACTCCTCCTTCGCGCAGTGTATCCCTGTTCACTACGGGAACAGAGCCCTCCGCTGATTTCCAAAGCATATCACAATGCGCATCTGCGATAAACATTATAAACCGCAACCTTTTTTATTCAAGGTATGCAGCTGGTCGTTACATCTTTCCTTTCACTTTTAACCGTGATGCCACCGTTTCGTTTTTGTTTTTCACCATCCAGCCGAGTGTTGGATGATAATCGACATACGGCGCCGGGTTAAGGTGAAACAAAGAGTCCTCCCCGGTATAAGCATAAACGGGAGCAGCCTGCTCCATTTGTGCTGGTTCTTCCAGAACCAGGCGTACATCCACATCTGCAGCTCATGACCCGGACCAGTCCGCCTCGATTTTCAAAGCGGCGGGTACGTCAAACGCCGCTGCGGCAAGTTCTGCCCGGTCCGTCATTTTAATAAATACCATCTCCATCTGCTCTGCCTCCCTTTCTGGATTTTCGGAATAAAAAAGGAGCTGCACCTTTTGATACAGCCCCTTGTGCACTTGTGCATTTAAGAGAATGTCAACGGCAGCGGTCTTAATGTTACTTTTACTCTTTCAGGAATTGTTCCTTTTCTTTTTCCTTCGAGTAAGTGCTGGTACATTTTTTTTCCTGCCGCAGCATTTGCCGAATGTATGGTAATTCGATCTGGATACTGTTCGTTTTCCAAGAGGTATAGAACAACTTCAAACCCATTGCTTTTATTACTGCCAAGATCATGATCGAGCGACAGATGAGACACGTGTTCATCGTCCTCCAGCAGCAGAATACATTCTTCCGCTGTTTTAACAAGGATATGATCCTCAGGTCCAGGCCTCACATCGTCAAGGAAAATGTTTCGTCGTTCCATTTCATCCATCCTTTACTACCTTGATAACCCTGGGAACCGACCGATAATGATACCTTCCAATCCTATTTTATCAAAATTTCAGCAAAAATCCAACTATTCTATAACAATTCCCGGAGACCCTCGATGGCTGTTTCCAGGCGTTTTTGATTTTTTGCATCCTGTTCCTCATAGAAAGACTCATACAGATCAGCTGCGGTTCTTTCATACCATTTTAACGCATCATTCCACTCTGTTGTCATCCAGTCTGCATACTGTTTCTTCAGTTCCTCCTGGTATTTTTTCAGATATGCGTCTCCATGGGGGCGGAGAACCTGCTCCAATTCATCTTTCAGTTGTTTATATTCCCCCTGCGTAAAAAACTCCCGATACGACCGGTATTTCTTGATAAATGAAAGGTCCTTCATGGCAGCAGGCAAAGAAGAATAAACAGTCACTTCAGGTATCCGCTGTTTCGTTTCTTTTTCTACAAAAGCTCCGCCCAGCTCCTCCGGAAAGACGCGGGAAGCGTATTCCTGAAGACTTTCCCATTTCCGCCTCAGAAAGTATTCCATCCGGATCATCGTCGCGCGCACTTCTTCTGCGAACAGATGAAACAACAACGTAATGAGCTCATTAACATACCGGTGAAGCTGCGTTTGAAAGTATTCCTTCTGAAAGCGGCCGGCATTCAACAATTCTTTATATTCATCAAAATACCTGTAAAATACACGCTGCTTCACATAAAACATTAGTTCATCGAGTTCCTGCTCGACTTCCTTCCGATCGACCGATACATCATACTGCTGCATCCGCGTTTGAAAGTCCGCCACTTTCTTTTTGACTTCAGCTTTTTCGTTCTTTTTTTCCTCCTCTTTCTGTTGGAGAAAAACCTGATGGTTCCCGAGTGCCCGAATGGCGGATTCGATTTCCCCCAGCAGTTCCTGCTGCAGCGTTTCCTGCAGATTTAGATCCAGGAATGCATGGAAGGTATCAAGAAAGTACGACAGACCGGATGCGTACCGTTCCCCCTTTCCCGCTTTTCTCGCTGAAACCGGGGACACGCGCGGGGAATTTATTCCGGACCGCTCGAGTTGATTGGACACGTAGTCCAGTACTTGCTGCAGCTCCTTAACAGAGGAAGCCAGATCAGACGCGTTGACGAGGAAAAACATTTTATCATACGAAAAATAGTCTTTTGTCCGGCCGATCTGTTTTAAAAACTCCTGATCTGCTTTGGAAAACGCGTGATTGTAATAGGTGACATAGATAAGAGCATTGGCTTCTTTTAGTTCACGAAACGCCGTCTGGGAATGCCTTCTGTAAACCGATCCAATGCCGGGAGTATCCGTCAGTACACATCCGGCGCGGGTAAAATCACAGTCGTAATAAATCGTAACCGAATCAATAAGAAGTAGTTCTTTTTCCTGTTCGCACATATCCCTGTACGTTTCTTCATTGGTTGTCACAAGCTGCCCCATCCTGTTATTGCTCATTGAAGCCGTCTCATGATATGTATCAAGCAGGTCGATTTCATCGGGTTGTAACAGATCCAGTACAGTAAAGGTATCCTCGGTTTCGTCCTTTTTTTCTTTCCCGTTCTCCTCATCAGGAGTTAGCTGCGTGTTTCTCATGTCTTCTTTTTGGTCCGGCCACTCTTCAAACGTCTGCAGTTCACGTCCTGCTTTACCCAGTATGTCGTTCATGTCGCCGGTAATACCGGATGCTGACTTATAGACCAGCTCCACGCTTCGGTGGGGATGCTGCTCATCAGGATATTGTATCCGCTGTACACAGGCTGTAGTCGGGCTCGCAGAGACGCGCAGCACCGGCTCACCCAGGATGGCATTGACAAGCGTCGATTTCCCCGCACTGAAACTACCGAAAAGAGAAACACGACAATTTTTTCCCCGTAACCGCTCTGCTTTTTTCTGCAGTGAACGCATCCGCTGCTCCATCTGCGGGATCTTCTGCACCAGAGAAACGGCCTGCTCTGCTATTTGCGCAGAGATTATGTTTGATTGACGGTAGGAAAAGCCGGTACGTTCCGGAACCGGCGGATACAACGCCCCGATATCAATGGACGCTGGTTCATAGACCTGGGATAAAGGGCGGCCGGTTTCATCCTCCGCTGTGTCAAAACGGGAAGCCTCAAGCAAAACGGCACTTTCGTTCAGTCGTTTCGCATAATACGCAATTCTCTCATCCAGCCGGGATATCCTTTCGTCGATCCGGACGCGCTCCTCCCGTACTTCCCACCAAAGGCTGCGTTCCTGCTGAAGACGTTCGATCTCCTGATTCTGAATCCTTCCCAACATTTGTTTCCACTCCGGCATCCATTCCCGCAGCAGAGCTTTATAATGTTTCCTGATCTGTTCAGCAAGGCTCCGGCAGAATACCGCGTTGTAGTTTACGCCGTGCCGTGATCCGTTTAACCGTGCTTCGGTAATCAGTGTTTCATCCGGCTCCCAATACAGAGAAAACAGGGTTCTTTTATGTTCCTGCCCGAATAAATGATAATACTGCATCGTCCGGCGCATCTCCTGTTGAAGCGGAATATCGATATAACTCTGCACATTTTCCCTGAGACTGTCCAGGAGCCGCTGTTTGGTTTCTGCTGCTTCTCTATGTACATGCTTTGGCTGCAGCCATTTTCTCCAAATCGAAGCTTCCCTGAGAGAAGCAAGATAATCTTTTGCAGCATTTCTCGTATGATAAGGAGTGATTTTGGCATTTTCAAAGAGGTGGTCCACCATTTTCACCACTTGAAACTCAAACTGCTCCGCCCAGAACGGCAGATTTTGAAGCTGGTTATCCAATTCCTCTATCAAACGGTCTATTTCATTCACACTCTGTTTCAACCGATTGTTGTTTTGATTACGGGTTTCCTGTGCTTTTTGACAGCGGACAGCCTCCTCCATTATCCGATATATCTGAAGCGCAGCGTGCCGGCTTCTTACGTGACCGGCCTGTTCTTGATCAAGGTGAAAAAGACGCCGGAGAGCTTCCCATCCTTTGGGCGAAACATCGGGAAACAATGCAGATATATAATAAGTGCCTGATACGAAAAGACCGCGCCTGTTCCACGAGTCCATTATATGACGGTGGAACGTGTCAAAAGACTGTTCCTGCTCTTCGTGTTTATCCACTTGATTTACGATCAATGCCGGTGAGACACCAAGTTCATTGATTTCTTGCAGCAATTCCTCATTGCCGGCCGATTCCACGTGTTGATAGTCGGTAACACAGCATACGATATCGGCCTCAGTAAACGATGAAACAGCTTTTCTCCGGTGTTGGGGGTCGGTAGAATCAATGCCGGGTGTATCTATGATTTTGACGTGTTCAGGAAGCTCGACCGACGGCGACTGGATGGAAAGTTCCACCACATGATCGGAAAGAAACCAGGAATCCAGAGCCTCCTCCTGCGGTATTTCTTTCCATTTCCCGGTTTCTGTATCACGGTAATGATAGAGTGGTTCCTTGTTGTATTGCAGGTGAACAAGATTGGCACTTGTCGGCACTGGATGGGATGGCAGAATATCGCTGCCGATGATCCGGTTGAGAAGGGTGGACTTGCCGGCGGAAAAATGACCGAAGCACGCAATAGTCAAAAAGGAAGCAGAGAGTGTATCCGCTGTCGATGCTGTCTGCTGCTTCAACGCCGGTGTGAGCGAAATAATCGTATCATTTTGCAGTTCATGAAGAATGCGGCGCAGCTCGTCTTTCGAAAATTGAAGCTGTTCCACATACGCTGCGCGTTCCTTTATGTTTATCTTTGTGCCTTTTTGCGTCATGGATGCCTCCCCCTTTTCTTCCGGCATGTCCCAATAGAAAAACCGGCTTTTCTTATATGCCGGTTTTACAGTAAAAAATCCTTCTCAAACAGATAGGAATACGGAATATCCACAAACACATACAGGTTTTCATTAATAGGGTATGAATACGTGCGTATGCGCTCTTCTTTATGAATGTCTGTGTACAGATCTGACAGAATCCCTTTTTTCTCGATATTCATTCGTACGATATTCTCAAGAAAATAGGGACGCCAGCTCCAGTTCCGGTTCTTTTCTTCAAACTGATACTGCCACATGCCGTCTTCATCGAGAAATGCGTTCCCTGACTGCTGGAACCCTTCATAATTACACAAATACACGCGGAACGAAAGATCCTTCAGCTCATCCGCAATATGAAGGGTTAAGTCATCAATATCATCGGGATTCTGTTTATCTTTCACCACACGCTCAAGGCGTTTGGCCAATGTGTCCGTCAATTCAATCTGTGCTTCGATTTTCTTTTTTTCAAAGAATAGAAAGTCATTGAAATGCTTCCGCAGTGTTTCGGCAAACGTCATTTTATCAAGAAAAGAGAGATCCGGACGTCCGAGATAGGAACCTTGAAAATAGCGGGCGCCGTGTTTCCATGCAAAATGAAGTTGGTTGAATTCTTTGATATTTTCAAAAAGAAGGGAAGCACCGATTTTTCCGGACAATACAGATAGAGAGTGCAGCGCTTCCCGGTACATCTCCGGAAAGGACTGATCAGCAAGAAACTCCAGATCCACTTTGACGATATCCGGATTCAGGTAGGCAATCTCATCAAGCGGCGTACTGGTTTTACCGAGGTCATCAAGGGCAATACGAATCCCCATGCTTTGCACGTATTGTATAAAATGCTTCAATCTGGAGACGTCTCCTTCGAAATCGTGCTCTTTGCACTCGAGAACAAGCCTTGAGAAAGATAAACCGTAATCTTTATAGGAGGACAGTTTTTCAAAAAAATGTTCACCCCCATCGGTCAAAATCAAATCCACATCAACATTTAGAAAAATATGTTCGGTGCGGTTCCCGTCCAGAAAAGAAGTGAGGGCCTGATGATGAATCTGCTCTTCTATCTCTCTTCTATATTCCTCCGGGATGGTTTTATCCTGAAAAAAAGGACGGAGACTGATCGAACGTTCCTCGTCCTGATAACGCCCAAGGACTTCATACCCCGTAATTTCCTGCCTGTCAGTGCTTATAATAGGCTGAAGGTATGCTGTGACATTCTGTTTATTCATCACAATATCAAGTGCATCCATCTTGATCACCTTTACTTTTTGTACAATCTGTCAAACAGAAAGGTCTGTATAATCCCGTTGTTATACAGACCAAAAAGAAAAAACTACGCAAAATCATACGGAGTCTGCTGGTAGACAAAGTAGTTCAACCAGTTTAAAAACAATAAATTGGAATGTGCACGCCAGCGCAGCGGTGGATGCTTCAGATGATTGTCTTCCGGGAAGTAGTTGTCCGGCAGCTTCGTGGAAATGCCGCGCCGTGCATCTCTTTCAAACTCATCCCGGAGCGTTTCTGCATCATATTCGCTGTGACCCGTAATAAAAATCTGTCTGCCATCCCTGGACGCAGCCAGATACACGCCGGCTTCCCCGGATTCAGACAGGATATCAAGCTCCGGCACCTGCTCCACATCTTCTCTTCTCGTTTCGGTGTAACGGGAATGAGGAGCGTTAAATACATCATCGAACCCTCTCATCAGACTGTGGTACGGTTTGTTTATATGATGTTGGAAAATGCCGAACAGTTTTTTATCCATCGGATGTTTGGGAATTCCGTAATGATAATACAGTGCTGCCTGAGCTCCCCAGCAGATATGCAGGGTGGATGTTACGTTGGTTTTGCTCCACTCCAGAATTTTTTTCATTTCATCCCAGTAATCGACCTGCTCAAATGGGAGTTTCTCCACCGGTGCTCCGGTTATGATCATGCCGTCAAACGTACTGCTGCTTATTTCATCAATGGTCTTGTAAAAAGCAGCCAGATGTTCCTGAGGCGTATTCTTGGAGCGGTGAGTGTCCGGATGAAGAAGAGAAATATCGAGCTGCAGCGGTGTGTTTCCCAGCATCCGTAAAATCTGGGTTTCTGTCGTTTCTTTTAGTGGCATTAAATTTAGAATAAGAATTTTAAGAGGGCGGATGTCCTGGGTGTAGGCACGACTCTCATTCATCACGAAAATATTTTCCTGTGTTAATATATCTTTTGCGGGTAGATGGTCAGGTACTTTAATTGGCATACGTCTCTCTTACTCCTTATTCTCTTTCTATTTCTACGATCTTTCGGGTATCAACTTTCTTAATTCTACAAAATATCATGAAATAGAAAAAGAATCAATTACGGTACAACGGAGCCGGGGAGACTCTGCATCAGGATCCGCCTGAGGTGCTGCCGGAGGGTTTAAGATTCCATGCAGCAAGCCCGTTTCCACTGTGATTGGTATAGGAGAGTTCATAATGATTGGAATCTCCTACGTCGAACGCAAGTGTTCCTCTGCGGAGTCCACCGGCTCGAATCTGACCGCCGACCAGCCGCTGATCGTCATAGGAAGTCAAATTTTCATACGTGTGTCCATCGGCGTCTGTCACGAGTATATTAAACAGAGGAATTTCCCGGGGCTGTTCCGCCAGGTTCTGAAACGAAATATCTGCAACCAAAACCTGTTTTTCCTGCTGACTGGAAAAGTAGGAATCATGAACAGTGATGTTGAAATCTCCCACTTCCGCCGTTTCACCGGGAGCAAGAAGTCCGCTCGAACTGGCAGACACCTTCTGTTCGAACGTTTCCTGCTCTCCGGCTGAGCGCTGGGACTGAATAAACATACCGCTGAAAATACCCAGTACCAGAATAAGTCCAAACAGCAGCCATAATTTTTTATCCATTTCCTTCTCTCTCCATTTCTTCTGCGCGTGTCTCTATTACAAAACGTGGTTTCCCGATGCTGGGGCGGAATGTTCTATTTCCACCAGTCATCGTGAACAGTAACAGGAAGCTGTCTTTTATGTTCTGTCTGTGCATACCGCCGTATAATCTGTTTAGCTGTGTTCGGATCAATGTCCCGTCCTTCAAGGAAATCATCCATCTGCGCGTATCGGAAACCAAGCGCTTCCTCGTCCGGCAGTCCGGGATTGTCGCTTTCCAGATCGGCAGTAGGTACTTTTTCAAACGTCACACCCGGGGCATCGAGCTTTCGCAGCAGTTCTTTTCCCTGACGTTTATTTAAGCCGTACAAAGGAGCTATATCACAGGCACCGTCTCCGTGTTTTGTGAAAAACCCGGTTAATGCTTCCGCCGCATGATCTGTTCCGATAACGAGGCAGTTGAATTCAGCAGCAATGTCATACTGCACTTTCATGCGTTCCCGTGCTTTCGTATTGCCTTTGTTAAAATCGCTCATTTCTCTTCCAACTGCATCACGAAACGCTTCTTCCGACGCATCGACAGCTTTTTTAATATTCACCGTGATGATGGAAGCTGGATTAATAAATTCCATCGCGGCTGCAGCATCTTCTTCATCAAACTGTTTACCGTATGGAAGACGCAGTCCAGCAAATGTATAGGATTTTGTTTCTTCGTCATTCAGTTCGGCCACAGCCTTCTGCGCCAGTTTTCCGGCAAGAGTCGAGTCCTGTCCTCCGGAAATCCCCAGCACATATCCATCTGCACCGGTATGTTTCAAATAGTCTTTAAGAAAGTTTTTACGTACTTCTATCTCTTCTTCAGGGATAATTGATGGTTTAACTTCGAGCGCTTGTATAATTGACTGTTGATCAGCTTCCATTGTTTTCCCTCCTGTTTCCTTCTTTTTTCATTTACCTGTTGTGTCGATATTTTAAACATAATCAGTAGACGTTCCGGCAAAACGACGAAGCTGGTAAAGCATCCCTTCTTTTTTCATAATTTCAGTCTGGGTGCTTCCGAGCAGATCGAAATGGGGATACGCCTCCCGATTATGAATCCATTCCGGTTTCAGGCCGTATTGCCGGCCCCATTCTGCCAATTTCCTGATATCGCAGCATCCCGCTTTTGTTACCGAATCATATTCGGGAAACCGTTTGTCGTACCAAAAGTGTGTAAGAAAGGCAATCTCTTTGTTCTGTACACCCTTTTTCCAATCATTCAGTTCTTTTCTTGTAATTCCAAACGCCAAGGCTTCTCCCCCTTTCTTGTTATACCATATATGCTGAACTTCTTTTGCTGATAAAGTTAGAAAAATTGACAGGTGTATTATTTTTTATGCATCTCATAAGCTTCATGCCAGTCAGGAAGGTGTTTTTTTATCGAGAGCGGACGGAAGGACTCTTGATCCACACATACATGGGTGCTTGTTCCTTCCGCACAGCGCCCCCCATCTCCGTTTATGATGGAATAACCGTACACGACACGAACCCCGTCATATGTTTCAATCCAGGTATGAAGCTTAACCTGATCCCCGTAACGAACCGGCGTCTTATAATGCAGATCGACGTGGATAACAGGTGAGATAATACCTGCATCTTCGAGTTCTTTATATGTAAAACCGAATTCTTTGATTAAATGGGTACGCCCAAGTTCACACCAGACAACATAATTGGAATGATGTACAATCCCCATCTGGTCTGTTTCCACGTACCTTACTTCAATGTCCGTAACTGTTTCTTTCATTATCTTCCCCTCTTTTTTCCAATTGTTTATCATGCCATGCTGCCGCAGCATCATCCACAGTCAAAAGACGGAGTATATGTTCTGAATCAACCGGTTCTTCTGAAATCCGAAGCGCCTGCTGCTGAAACATTTCTTCACTTACATCTTCTGCTAATCTGGCATTGCCGGATGTATCGATTTCGTTATACATGGCCGCAAGTTTTTGCTGCGCTTCTTCCTCCAGTATATATCCATATTTCCTGCAGTATTCGGCCGTGATCCGGAGAAGGTCTTCCGGCGGGAAGGAAGGAAAATAAAACGTTTTTTTAAAGCGGGATTCAAGCCCCGGATTTAATTGAAACAACTCTTCCATCGGGCCTGGATATCCCGATAAAATCACAACGAGATTATCCTCGTGTTTTGTCATTTCTTCAACCAGCGTATCCAATGCTTCTCTCCCGAAATCTGTTTTAGCAGCTCCGCCGAGAGCATAGGCTTCATCTATAAAGAGAACACCTCCCAGTGCTTCCTGCACTTTCCGTTTTGTTTTCACGGCAGTTTGTCCGGTATATTCTGCAACGAGATCACTTCTTCCTGCAACAATCAGATGACCACGTTTCAACAGTCCGAGCTCTCTCAGAATGCCGGCGTAAATACCGGCTACTGTTGTCTTTCCCGTTCCGGGTGGACCGTGGAAGACCGTATGAAGCTGGATCGGTGCAGCCGGCAGGTTTTTCTGCCTACGCTGATTTTGAACCTGGATAAAGGCGGCCAATTTTTTTATTTCCTGCTTCACATCTTCGAGGCCGATCAGCTCATCCAGGCGTTCCATCGGCTGTTCTTCCTTTTCATGACGTTCCTCCAAAACAGGATCTTTAACATCACTGCCTGTAAGAATAGCAAAATCATCAATTGAATCAGACGACGTATGTCCTATAGATGCTCCTTTTTGAAAAATGGCATCCATAATGATATCCTTCACCGATCTGGCGTTACCAAAACTTTCATCCACCTGGACGTTTTCAATTCGTTTCTGCAATTCCTGCCTGCCATCTTCCCTAATAACAAAATCATTATCAAAAGCAGTCTGTTCTGCAATCCGGATTAATTCATCCATCGAATAATCAGGCAGGTGAATATGATTTGTTTCCGGAAAACGGCTGCGCAGGCCGGGATTGGCTCGTAAAAACTGCCTCATCTCCTCCGGATACCCGGCCATGATAACGGCAAAAGTCCCCGCATATTCGCTGTTTGTCATTGCTGTTAACAGTGTGTCTATCGCAGTCTGCCCGAAATCATTCGAATCCATTCCGTCTCTTTTCAGGCTGTAGGCTTCATCAATGAACAGAACACCGCCTACTGCTTCTTTGACAAGATTCATCGTCTTCTCTTCCGTCTGCCCGACATAGGCACCGACAAGATGAGAACGGTCTGCTTCCAGCACTTCATTTTGCTGCAGCAGACCGAGTCTTTTATATATGGCAGCAAGGAGATGGGCAAGCATGGTTTTGCCGGTCCCTGGATTACCGGTCAAAATAATGTGCAGGCTTCGTTCATCGTGCAGGGTGTAACCTTTTTCTTTTCTGATCCTCTGATATTCCAGATAGTGATACAGACGATGCACCCTTTGTTTCACACGTTCCATTCCAATTACCTGATTCAGTGCTGCAAGCGGGTCGTCTTCCTTCCGGGATGACAGACTTTCATGATTCATCATTTCCTGCCAGCGCCGGCTGCATCCTGTCAGCTCATTCAGGGACGATTGCATCTTTTTTACCTGTTCCGGCGGGTAAAACGAGCCGGATACGGTATCAAGGTATCCCTGCGCCGCCTCTTTTAATTGAACATAAGCGGACGAGCCTTCATCCAGGAGGCGACGCACCGCTGAAAGATCGATGTCATAAGCCTGCGCCGCCTCTTCAACGTATTCATCCGGATCGTCTATCCACTCCATGACTTCTTTTAGATTCTGTATTTCCTGTTCTGCTGCGTGTTTCAGCTGTTCTACAGCTTTTTTTCGCGCACTGCTCTGATCGGTTTCGCGTATGGAAGGAAGGGCATGTGTAAATACGGTATCCCTTATCGTGAAAAGCTGATACACACTGGAAAGTTTCTTCAGTACAGGTTCATCGGCGGATAGACTCTGCCCTTTCTGCAGCCAGCTTTTCACCAGCGGGTCAAATCGATGCTTCTCAAAAAACCTGTCCCGTGCCATCAACCCATAAAGCTTCGAGGCCAGGTTTCGTTCTTCCGGATTGTCTTCTCTTAGTTGACTGAGCCATGAGCGGATGTCTTCAAGCGTCATGGAAATATGACCGGATTCCCATTCTGAAGTTGTAGATACTGCGTTCTGGAATTCCTGTTCATCCAATCCGACCCTCTCCTTTCTCCCTCCCGGATTTTTCTGCCGCCGTTCTTCGGAAAAATTTACACATTATCCTTTTGTGCGTCTTCAGTCTGTATCTTCGGCATCCAGCTGCGAATAACGATGATCAGCAAAAAACCGACCGTTCCTCCAATGGTATTCAGAAAAACATCGTCCACATTCGCCACACGGTGGGTAAAAACATATTGGTTTATTTCAATAAATAAAGAAAGAAGAATAGATAAACCCGGAACTATCCACCACGCTTTTTTACTATGTATCAACATTAATGCTGTCAGCACTCCAAAAGGGAGAAACATCACGATATTGCCGCCAAGAATGACGACAGGATCCACTACATCCGGACTGTAAACGGCAATCCGGTAAATGCTGCGGAAAAAATCCAGATTATAGTTTCTCCCCCCGGGCCCCACCGGTCCATAAGAAGAACCGTGATTCCAGGCAAACAGCGTAACGTAAAATAAAACGGCCAGATAAAGCAGAAGCAGTATCATAATTACCGGCTTTGCTTTTAAGACGAGCCGTTCTGTCTTATGTAATTTATTTGTATTTAAATGTCCCATTTGTCCACTCCTGAAAAATTCACTGCCTGTCTCCTTTAACTATTATCTGTTCTGCCTGTCTGTTTGACAAGTGAAATGCTGGATTTTATTGAATTATAATAAAGAATTGATTTTTATTTTATTAGAAATACGGTACGTGAAATTTTTTATTGAAGAAAAAAACCGGGCCCTTTTAGGCCCGGTGCAAAGAGATTATACTCTCTTTTCCTGTTCCACTTCAGCAAGCTTATCGCGCAGGACAAGCTGCAGAATGCCGCCGTGGCGGTAATAATCCATTTCAACATCACTGTCAAAGCGGGCTACTGCCTTAAACGTCTTCTTCGTTCCATCCGGTGCGGCGGCTTCCACTTCGACGAGTTCGTGCGGCGTGACATGGTTATCGACTTTCACGTCGAATGATTCTTCTCCGGTGAGTCCCAATGTTTCAGCGTTCTCCCCTTCCTGGAACTGAAGCGGGAGTACACCCATCAACACGAGGTTACTGCGGTGGATACGTTCAAAGCTTTCGGCAATAACGGTCTTGATGCCGAGTAGGTTGGTACCTTTCGCAGCCCAGTCACGGGAACTTCCCATGCCGTAGTCTTTACCGGCGATGACCATCAGGCCGGTGTTATCATCTTTGTACTTCATGGCGGCATCATAAATGGCCATCACATCGCCGGTCGGCCAGTATGTTGTATACCCGCCTTCTGTGCCGGGAGCGAGCTGGTTTCTGATACGGATGTTGGCAAACGTACCACGCATCATCACTTCATGGTTACCGCGTCTTGAACCGTAGGAATTAAACTGGGACGGCTTCAAACCTTTTTCTGTCAGGTATCTTCCGGCCGGGCTGTCTTTGGCGATCGCTCCTGCCGGGGAAATATGGTCCGTTGTAACCGAGTCGCCGAATTTCCCGATGACACGAAGGTCGTTCAGCGGTTTGATGTCATCCGGCTCTTCCGACATTTCTTCAAAGAACGGTGGATTCTGAATGTAGGTGGATTCTTCATCCCAGTCGTACAGTTCAGGGTTATCGTCGGACTGAAGTCTATTCCAGCGTTCGTTATTGTCAAACACGCTCTCATATTCGTCTTTGAAAAGCTGCGGCGAAACATTTTCATGAACAAAGTTCTTGATTTCTTCAGCGGAAGGCCAGATGTCTTCAAAATATACATCGTTTCCGTTTTTATCTTTGCCGAAGGATTCATTGTTCATGTCAAAGTTCACGTTACCTGCCAGCGCGTACGCCACAACGAGCGGCGGCGAGGCTAGATAATTGGCTTTAACAAGCGGGTGAATCCTGCCCTCAAAGTTACGGTTTCCGCTCAGCACGGACGAAACGAGCATATCATTGTCGGCAATGGCTTTTTCAATTTCTTCAGGCAGCGGCCCGCTGTTTCCGATACAGGTGGTACAGCCGTATCCGACAAGATTAAAACCAAGTTCGTTCAAGTAAGGCATAAGACCAGAATCTTCCAGATAGCGTGTAACGACTTTGGACCCTGGCGCGAGCGAGGTCTTCACATACTCCGGAACATCGAGTCCTTTTTCCACGGCATTTTTCGCGAGCAGTCCGGCGCCGATCATGACGTATGGATTCGATGTGTTCGTACAGCTTGTAATGGCTGCAATCGTCAGCGCGCCTGTTTCCATTTCAGACTCTTTGCCGTTCGGATGGGTGACCTTCACTTTTTTATCCACATCTTCCGGTGCCAGTCCAAATCCTTGGTTGCCCGCAGGAGCGGTAAGCGCTTCGTTGAACGTCTTTTTCATCTCTGACATCGGAATGAGGTCCTGCGGACGTTTCGGACCGGAGAGACTTGGTTCAATCGTGGAAAGATCCAGTTCCACCACTTTCGTGAATTCCGGTTCTTCCGCTCCGTCTTCATAAAACATATTGTTGGCTTTCGCATAAGCTTCCACCATATCAATATGTTCTTCGGAACGGCCTGTCAGACGCATGTAATTCAGCGATTCCTGGTCAACAGGGAAGAAACCACAGGTTGCTCCGTATTCCGGTGCCATATTGGAAATGGTGGCACGGTCTGCAAGCGGCATTTCTTTTAGTCCTGGACCGAAGAATTCGACAAACTTGCCTACCACATTGGTTTCACGGAGAAGCTGAGTCGCTCTTAAAGCCAGGTCGGTAGCAGTGGCGCCGTTCGGAAGAGAACCTTTCAGGCGGACGCCTACAACTTCGGGAGCCGGGAAGTATGACGGCTGCTGCAGCATACCTGCTTCCGCTTCGATACCTCCGACACCCCAGCCGAGAACACCCAGACCGTTAATCATGGTTGTATGGGAGTCTGTTCCAACAAGTGTGTCCGGGAATGTGTCCACTTCGCCGTTCTCCGTTTCTTTCGTGTGAACGACAGAAGCCAGATACTCCAGGTTCACCTGGTGCACGATACCGGTAGCCGGTGGAACAGCGCGGTAGTTATCAAACGCTTTTGTAGCCCAGCTCAGCAGTTTGTAGCGTTCTTCATTGCGTTCGAACTCAAGATTCATGTTCTGTTCGAGAGAATCCGATGTTCCAAACCGGTCTACCTGGACGGAGTGGTCTACGACAAGATCAACCGGGATGGCCGGATTGATTTTGCCGGCACTGCCGTTCATGTCTGCCATTGCTTTACGAAGAGAAGCAAGGTCCACCACAGCAGGTACACCTGTGAAGTCCTGAAGGATAACGCGTGACGGTTTGAACGGTACGTCTTCGCTTCCTCCATCTTTTGTTCCCCAGCCAGCAAGACTCTCCACGTGTTCTTTTTTAATCACTTTGCCGTCGAGCTGTCTAAGCAATGACTCAAGCAGCACTTTCACTGAATACGGAAGCTTCGATACATTACCGGAACCGGCTTCCTCCAGTGCTTTAATGTCATAGTAGTGATACGTTGTTCCGTTGGACGTAAAAGTCCTGCGGGCGTTAAATACATCCTGATAAGCACTCATATGTAGTCCCTCCTCTTAAACTATGATAGAACAGTAACGAAAAAATGTCGAAATAAATGATTTCCACGTTCTGTTTGTCAAAAAGCCAGGGCTTTCCCTATTTAAGAATAGCAAAACTTCCATCAAATATAAATAATTTTTTTAAGAAAAAACTGTTTTCCTACTGCAGCTCTTTCATTTTCTCTATTTTGGAAAGCGCTTCTGCCGTCACTTTCATCTCCTCTTCGGTAAGCGTACGCAAATCAACCAGTATTTTCTCATGTTTCACCCTGACCGCGATAGGAGGATCGGAATACGTACGAAGACACGCAGCCGCTTCCTCAGCGGATAGAGAAGATGGAGTAATGGCAGCGGCGGCTGTTGGAAGTTCCACCTCCGGCATCGTTCCGCCGCCGACTCTGGAGTATTCATCTTCCACAGCCGCTTTCCACGTCGACAGCTGCAGGGAATTCAGAAATATTTCGGCCCGCCTTTTCACTTCCTCTTTTGTTTCCAGTACCATCCGGACGGCCGGTATTTCTGTTTCCCTGTTCCCCGCGTAAGCTTTCAATGTTTCTTCAAGTGCAGCGATTGTCATTTTATCTACACGCAGCACTCGTGCCAGCTGATGTTTTTTTAAACGGTCGATCCATTTCTTCCGCCCCGCTATAATGCCTGCCTGGGGACCGCCGAGAAGCTTATCTCCTGAAAAGGTCACCAGGTCAGCACCGGTGGCAAGCGCTTCTTTCACGGTAGGTTCCGATCCAATTCCATGTTCTTTAAAATCATACAGAGCGCCGCTCCCGAGATCTTCATAAACAATCATATCCTGCTGCTGTTCTGCGGCCACTTCTGTGAGCTCCGAAAGCGGTACTTCTTCGGTGAATCCAATCGTTTTAAAATTACTGGTATGTACCTTCATCAGCATCGCTGTATCCGGCCCGACCGCCTGTTCATAATCCCTGCGGTGGGTTTTGTTCGTCGTGCCTACTTCCACAAGTGCCGCCCCGCTTTCTTCCATAATAGAAGACACACGGAATGAACCTCCTATTTCCACGAGCTGTCCGCGGGAGACGATGACCTCTCTTTTTTTTGCCAGTGCTTTCAATACCATATAAACGGCAGCCGCGTTATTGTTAACAACCATGGCAGCTTCAGCACCGGTGACAGTCTGAATTAAATCTTCCAGAATATCATGGCGTGACCCGCGCCCGCCGGAAGAGATGTCGTATTCAAGGCTGGAGTACCCTGCAGCAGCCTCGGCTGCCTTTTTAACGGCTTCATCACTCATATTTGCCCGTCCGAGGTTCGTATGAAGAATGGTACCTGTTGCATTAATCACCTGCTTCAGACGGCTTTTTCGAAAGGATTCGAAACGGCCGGACACCTGCTGCAGCAGGTAGGTTTCCACTTCATTCTGCGAAGAAAGGTCAGGGCCTGTTTCATGAAGCCATTCTTCCCGAAGCCGGTTCATCTCCAGGCGCAGCCAATCTGTCAGCAGGTTTTCATTACCGAGTTCCTGCTTCATTTCAAGAAACCTATGTTTATTCTGCATCTCATGAACAGGGGGAATCCACCGCAGTTTCTCTTTCATCAATACGTCACTTCCTTGTTTTTTAGAAAGAAACAGCCGGTGCCGGAAAACGGAGCCGGCTGTTTTCTCTCTATCCAGTGTCCGCTTTTATTTTAGTGTATCGTTTGTGTTCATGCAAACAAACGACGTATACTGTAATCAGTAAAGACAGCAGGGAGGTGGACGCAGTGAGCAGAGGCGAAGAAATCAAATTGACCAGCCTTTCCACAAAAGCTGGTTGAGGATGCAAAATCGGTCCCGAGGACCTGGCGCAGGTGCTGCGTCATTTACCAAAGCGAGATAAAGACCCCAACCTTATTGTAGGGGTGAACACATCCGATGACGGCGGCGTCTATAAATTAACCGATGACATCGCTCTCGTTCAGTCCGTAGACTATTTCACCCCGATTGTCGATGACCCTTACATGTTCGGTCAGATTGCCGCGGCGAATGCATTAAGTGACATCTATGCGATGGGCGGAAAACCAACCACCGTACTTAACATCGTCGGCTTTCCAATTAACGACCTTCCCGACGAGATTCTAGCCGGGATCATGAAAGGATCGGCTGATAAAGTCGATGAGTCCGGAGCAGCCATTGCAGGCGGCCATTCGATAGATGATCAGGAGCCGAAATTTGGACTGTCCGCCACCGGCATCGTTCATCCGGACAAGGTATGGGCCAACAACGGGGCACGCCCTGGTGATGTGCTTGTGCTGACAAAACCGATTGGTGTGGGTATCTTGACGACGGCTATTAAACGAAGCAGGATCACCCCCGCACAGGAAGATAAAGTGACTAACGTGATGGCAGAGCTCAATGATACCGCCGCGGAAACGTTAAAATCCTTCCATCCGCATGCCGTAACAGATGTGACCGGCTTCGGACTTCTTGGACATGGATTTGAAATGGCCGATGCTTCCGATGTAACATTCACTTTTCACGCAGATGATGTACCGGTTCTTGAAGGAGCATATGAGCTGGCTGAACAGGGAGTCATGCCCGGAGGTTCAAAAGCCAACGCATCGTATCTAAAGGATCATATAGATCAAGACGAAGGCGTATCCGATCTTACCACCGCTGTTCTTTATGACGCGGTCACATCAGGCGGACTGCTTATTGCAATGGATCCCGGCGAAGCAGCGCAGTACGTGAACGACATGCACGAGAAGGGGAAAACCGATACCGCCATCGTCGGTGTTGTAGAACAACAGAACAGCCGCCCTATCCAGATAAAATAACATTTTAGGTGAAGCAGATTGAGATGCTGCAGCCTCTGAATAGGAAAAACGCTTCCGACTATCGTTTTTGATAGTCGGAAGCGTTTTTAGAATCCCTATTTTATGATGATGGCTGTCTCTAATATTTAAGCCGGACTCTGTCTTCAGGTATGGATTGATTTTCCGTAAATCCTTTCCAAATTTCCGTTGTCGAGTTGGTCCGGCGGTCCGTCATAAATGACTTCTCCGCCGGCAAGTCCGATGACTCTTGTCGCAAATGACCTTGCCAACGCGACATCATGCACATTAATAAGTGACATCAAATGCTGTTTGTCATGCACGTCTTTTAATATGCCAAATACGGACCGGGCCGTACCTGGATCGAGACTCGCCACCGGCTCATCTCCAAGAAACACTTCCGGTTCCTGCATGAGGGCGCGTGCGATCCCCACACGCTGTTTCTGCCCGCCGCTTAACGCTTCCACGCGGCGCTGTGCCATATCAAGCAGTCCCACTTCTTCGAGTACACGCCTGACTTTCTGCTTTTCACTCTCGTTGAAAAAGCCAACCGCATTTGCAAACGACCGGCGTTTTCCGAACAATCCGGTTAATACATTCTGCTGCACCGTAAGCCTTGGAATCAGATGAAAATGTTGAAATATCATGCCGGCCCGGCTCCGCCATTTCCGTTTATCTGCCTCGGGCATCTGCTGAAGGTTTTTCCCCTGGATGAGCACCTGCCCCTCTGTCACGGGCTGAAGCGCATTAATCGTACGGATTAATGTTGATTTCCCGGCACCGCTCGGGCCGAGAACACATACAAATTCGCCGGGATAGAGCGAAAGATGTACACCACTTACCGCCGGTTCTTCTGCCTTAGGGTAATAAACTGTCACATCGTCCAGCTCGATCATTTCCAACCCTCTTTTCCATCAGACTATATCACACGTTTTCGTACAAAAGCTCCGAACAGATCCACCACAATAACAAGCAGCATAATAAACAGAACTTCCACGGTTACAGCTGAATATTGAAAGCTGTTAAAATCATTGATCAGCTTCTGACCGATTCCGCCACCGCCGATAAAGCCCAGAATCAGGGACGTCCGGATCGCCACTTCAAACCGGTAGAAATAATGTGACAACACGTTCGGCCAGATTTGTGGTACCACAGCGAAAAGATTACCGATCCTGCGTCCGGAACCGACCGACTTCATAGCTTCCTGAGGCCCTGGATCAGCCGCTTCAATGAGCTCGGATATTAATTTACCGAGCACACCGATATTGTGAAGCAGAATCGCAATAACCGCTGGAAACGGCCCGAGCCCGAGTACGACGACGAAGATGAGCCCGAACACGATTTCAGGAATGGACCTTAAAATCGACAGAAAAAAACGAAGCAGATAATACAGAACCGGATTCGCCGCTGTATTTTTTGCTGCAGCAAAACTAAGCGGAACCGCGGACAAAAGCGCAAAAAATGTGCCGAGAAAGGCAATGGCAAGCGTAACAAGAGCCGGATCTATTAAATTCGGAGCAATATCAAAGGAAGGAGGAAAAAACTGTTCGCGTACAAACGTGACAGCATCATCAAACTCCCGAAAACTGCTCCATTCAAATTCGGTTTTTCCCATGCTCCACCAGGTAAACACGGCAAGCAGAAGTCCGTATATCCACGCTCTTTTTCGTAACCAGGTCATTGCTTCTGCTCCTTTAGCTTAAACAACTTCTACTCTTCAACACTGTCCATGTTCAGCATGCCAAAATCTGCCGCGGCCTGGGCAATGTCTTTATAATGGCTGTGATCTGTTTCCACAAATGCAGAAGCGCCGCCGAAGATTTCAAGAATCTGTTCATCTTCAATGGCCGTGAAAGCATCCTGAAACTGCTGTTTGACTTCATCACTCATGCCGGACCGGGCCGCCCAAGGGTACTGATAAATCTGATCGGACTGCCAGATTTTTTTCACCTTGCTTTCATCAATCGTTCCTGCTTCCACCAGTTCGTTGTAAATGGCACTGTCAATGGCACCGGCATCCACTTTCTTGTTCGCTACTGCATTGGCCGTCACATCGTGGGAGCCGGTATAGCGGACCGATTGAAAGTCATTGTTTTCCTCGGATTCAAAGACACCGCGGTCTCTCAATTCAAGCCCGGGCATTAACGAACCGGAAGTAGAAGAGACGCTGCCGAATGCAAAATTAACATCTCCAGGCTGCTCCAGCATTTCATCGAGACTGTCCCACGGCTTATCCACATGGGAAATAATATAGGAATGATAATAAGGCTTACCGCCGATTTCCTGTGTGAGAATCGCTTGTGCTCCGCTTTCTTCATTAGCAATGACGTAGGTAAGCGGGCCTAAATAAGCAAGATCGATACGACCGAAATTCAGGGCTTCCACCACAGCATTATAGCTTGGATAGTGGTCCACCGCGACCCCGCGGTCCATCGACTCATTCAACGTGTTCTCGAGTGCATCCAGGCCGTCCTGCATTTCCCCGGCAGACTGGGCGGGAATCACAGCTACCTTCAGTTGTTCACCGGAATCACTGCTGCTGCTTTCTCCACCGTTTTCCGTATTATCTTCCGTGCCTCCGCCGCATGCTCCAAGCATCAGTGCAAGAGACGCCAATACTCCTATTAACGACTTTTTCATGTTTATGTACCCCCTGTTTGGTGTCTACCTTTCGTTTGTTCACAGAACGTGTAAAGAAATCCACCGCACCGGATTCATCTCAGAAGCGAGTCGTATAGAAAGGTGTACTCGGCTGCTTCTTCTTCCGGGCAGTGGTATCGTGCCGCATATTTTTCTGCCTCACCGGCAGCTTGGCGGTACAAGGACGTGTCTCTCATTAACATGTCAAGAATCTCCACGAATTCCTGCGGCGTTGAAAACAGCCATCCGTTCCTGCCGTGAGCAATAACACTTTCGCTGCCGCCGTTTTTTCTGGCAAGTGCAGGCACACCGTGCATCATGCCCTCCAGCAGACTCATCGGCTGTCCTTCGGAAACAGAAGTATTCAGCACAACATCAGCCCATTGATAAAATCCCGACATATCTTTGCGCTTCACAGGTGGATACCGGAAAAACCAAGACAACTCTTGTTCCGCCTGCTCCACTTCCTTTTTCACCTGTTCATCCATCTCTTCGCCTAAGACCAGTAACTGAAGATCCGGAAAGCGTGAAAGATTTTTTTGAAGAGCACTGCACACATACAACACATCTTTCACGGGACGAAGGCCGGCCGGGAGAAGAAGCTTCGGTGATCCTTCCGGAAGAACCGGTACCGCCTCCGGTTTCTCCGGCGGTATATCCACTCCTTGAGGTATAACCGTCACCTTACTTGAAAGCCTCGGAAAACTTTCCACGATTTTTTGTTCCGCATCTCCCGTAAAAACCGTCACCGCTCCGGCATCTGCCAGAAACTGCTCCATGTTCTGTTTTTTCACAGCATCCTGCAGATCAATATTAATATCCGTACCGCCGCTCGTTACCACAAGCGGTTTCCTGATACGAAGACGATGTGCTTCCACAAACTCGGCGGCCCGGCGTGCATGAAGGGCATGAACGATATCTGCTCTTTCCAGTTTCTCATCAAGCGGGGAGTCCTCTTCTTCAAACGCATACACCATCACCTCATGCCCCGCTTTTTCCAGATAAGTTTTCATGCGTCCGGCCGTGGCCGCATTTCCACGAGCAGTGTAGTAATACGGCGTCAAATACAGAATGCAGAGCGGATCAGGTACGGTTGTCATTCGGATTTCTCCAGACTCGCTGCTCGTTCTCCCATTTGGTCCATTTCTGTTCATCCAGCCATTCCAGAAATGGAACGAGAAACTTTCTTGACACAGGCAGTATTTCTTTGGCCTGCTGCAGCGTGAATGCCCCGGGATGGGAGGTGCGCAGCAACTCTTTTGCTTCCTGCAGCTTTGAAACCTCTCTTATATGTCTGTCGTCCATGGCTGAAGCCGTGCCGGACTGGAGCAGGGCATAGCGGAATTCATTTCCCAGTTCTTTCGGTATTCCCTGTTCGTCCATGTATTCCTGCCACGGCCGGGGAGCGATCCCGTCCTGGTGCCAGCTGCTGCGGGCCTGTTCCATTCTGCGTTCCCATCCTTCAGGATAGGACGGAACATGCGAAAAAACGGCTGCATACTGTTTCTGCCGCGAAATCAGTTTCTGTTCCACTGCTTCTTCAAAAAAACGTTCGGCAAGTTCCTTAGGCAGGGCACCGGATGTAAACAAAGAAAGCTCGCGTTTGTTTTTCCCGCTGCGCAGGGGATACTGCTCGTGAAACGCACGCAGTTCGGCAAGTATGCTCTCCATGTATTCGTCATAAAGCTCCTGCAAAGCGATTCTGCCGTTATCATACGTTTTGGCCTGCTCTTTTTGAAGCAGTTCTGCCACCACATTTTCGGCGTCTTCCTGGAGCAGCCCTGTTTCTTTAGCCAGCTGTTCAGACGACAGCCACTTATATTCACGGAGCGCTTCCTGCACGTGTTCCTCGGGCGTCCCCTGTTTTTCCTGCTGCAGCCGGTTAATCGAGTACGCGCCAAAACGAAGTCGTTCGGCATTCGGATTCAGAACCCAGCCTCCTCCGATTGTCTCCATCGGGGAAGGCCTGCGTAAAATAAAACGATCCGCTCTTTTCGTTACGACCGGCCCGTCCAGTACGAGCTGGCACAACACTTCCTGTTTTTCCCCAGGCTCCAGTACATTCCGGTCAAAAAAAACAATCGTACCAAATACCTCTGCCGTTCCGAGATGAAGCTTTACCGAACCGCGCTGTTTCAGAGTGTGTACCGTTTCCTGCGACGTATAGAGCACGACATTGAGCCGCTCGGTCGTCACATAATGTTCCGCCGAGACAACAACATCGCCGCGTTTCAGCTCCTCTCTATCCACCCCGCCTATATTCATGGCAAGACGCTGCCCGGCGATTCCTTTGTCCACCCGCGTGCCGTGCCGCTGGAGCTGCCGGATCTTCCCTTTTTTGCGGAGGGGAAGCATCTGCACCGTATCTCCTTCTTTAATCTGCCCTTCGTACACCGTCCCACGTACCACGGTTCCCTGGCCGTGAACAGAAAACACTTGATCGATGGGCAGACGGAACGCACCTCTGGCCTCCCGCACAGAAAGACGATCCAGTATATCCGTTATGACCGAACGCACCTGTTCGATGCCGCTGCCGGATAGGCTGTCCACAAATACCATTTCCGCCTGCTCAAACGGAGTTCCCTGCACTTCACTCCGGATATCCTCTCCAGCCAGTTCCCGGAGATCCTCTTCCACTTTGTCCGCTTTGGTCACTGCGATCAGTCCGCCGGTCACGCCAAGAAGAGATAATATTTCAAGATGTTCTTTCGTCTGCGGCATCACCCCTTCGTCTGCCGCGACCGTTAACACCACCGCGTCAATGCCTGCCACGCCTGCAATCATCTGCCGGATAAAACGTTCGTGTCCCGGAACATCAATAATGGAGACTTCCATATCGTCTCTGAGCTGAAGCGGGGCAAATCCGGGTTCAATCGAGACACTCCGCTCCTTTTCTTCTTTCAGCCGGTCGGTGTCATGATCGGTCAATGCTTTGGTCAGGGCTGTTTTTCCGTGGTCTATATGTCCGGCCATTCCAATGGTATACATACGCTGTGCCATGTTGATTCCCGCCTTTTTACAATCAAGCCTTTTCTTTATCTTTCATCATACTACATGTCGAAAACCAACGAAAATGAAACGGAGTTGTTGCATTGTTAGAAAGGAAGGCGTAAAATACGTCCCGTATTAAAAACGTGGGGCCGGTTGCGATGCTGGTGCACGCCAAAGTCTTCAAAACTTCAGGGAGGCGCGTGCCGTCTCCGCTGGGTTCGATTCCCAGACGGTCCCGCCAACTCACGCCTACTCTCGCAAGGGATTCGGCGATTTGGGCGGAGATTGGAGTCGAAGATTTTTCGTAGATTGAATCGGAGATTGCCCGAAAGTCTACCGGCTGCATCCCGCGACAACTCCGGCAACCTATTTCGGAGACTACCGGCGGCCAACCGCCATTATACGATAGAGACGACGCCTTCCGCTACTATAAATAACGGGAGGTTTTCGTATGGCCTTAAAAGGCAAGGCGCAGCATAACCGGGTTAACCCGAACTCGCGGAAACGGAAATTTGGCATGCGGCGCAACGTCAACCACAACCCGGCGGCTTATCTGAGCCTGTCGGAGTTATTCGAGCGATACATGGCGTTGAAGAAAACGCAGGGATTCGCGCGTATGACGATACAAGGGTACTACACGCATTACGATTGGTTTATCGATTATTTAGAGGAGGCGGAGGGGCTTCCGGACTTAGTGAACGAGGATATTACGTCAGATGTGTTCGTCGCCTACATCGAGTACATGGCCGACCGCGGCCTCGCCAAAACAACGATGAATGTCCGTATACGGACAACCCGTGCCTTTTTGCGGTGGTGTTACGAGGAAGGGCATATCGTAGAGCCGATCCACGAGACGTTCAAGCCGGTGAAAGTGCCGGATGACCACGTAGACGCGCTGACGCCGGACGAAGTAAAACGGCTGCTTAACGTGATTGACGACACGCGCTTCGTCGGTTTCCGGGAAATCACGATTATCCTGACAATGCTCGATACAATGGCGAGGGTGTCGGAAGTCGTCGCCATGCAACGGGATAACGTAGATTTGCGCGAAGGAGTCATCCGGCTGGACGCCGACAATACAAAGACGAAGAAAACGCGGCTTGTTCCGTTGTCGCCGCATTCTCTCCGCTACCTGCACGAGTATATGATCGAGACGGAGGACTTTATGACCGACCACCTGTTCGTGACGTATGACGGACACCCGCTCGACGCCGCTACGTTCCGTAAAAGGTTGACGGAAGTAAAGGAGGACGCCGGCATCACGAATAAGCGCGTCAGCCCGCACGTCCTCCGTCATACCGGCGCACTGCTGTACATTCTCGACGGCGGCGATCCGTTCAGCCTACAGCAGATTCTCGGACACACGGACGCGTCGATGGTGAAAAAATACGTCAATATGGCGGACGGCGACCTTATCATACAACACCGGAAGCATAGCCCGCTGAACAGCGTATTTGACCGGAAAAGAAAAAGATGACGAAATTTAAGGAGGGCTACGGCTCTCCTTTTGTATGTATACCGGAGCCGCCGAAGCAGCCCCGTGTTGTTTTCGTTAGTGTACGTTTTCCCCTTCGTCTGACTCCGTGTCTGTTTCCGCAAGCATGTCGTCCAGTTCCGCAATTTCTGCCTGTATCTGCTCGTTACTGTGCGCCTGCTTTGCCGTTTCATCTGTCCGCATTTCAATCTCGGACTTATTCGTCAGCATGCCGAGACGCTTGTACGCTAGTTCCATCGCTTTCACGCTGAATGAGCCGTTCTTGCTGCCCATTTCGCGGATATGATTGATTAATAAGCCGTCAATTTCGCCGACGACCTCCGCGATCTGCTGTTCGTTAATCGCGTTTTTGTACAGAATAAACGTTTCTTCTTTCTTCCAGTGATAAACCATTCGGTCACTTACGCCGACCTCGTCCGCAATATCCTTAATGGTGCGGCCGTTTCCGGTCAACTCCTTATCGACGAGCAAATGCGCAGCGTGTCGTTGCTGACTCGATAACTTCCGGGCTAAATCATTTGTTCGGCTCATGTTTTAACGCCTCCTTGCGTTGGTTTAGTTCTTCGGTATAATACGTAAATTGTTCGTTGAAATAGTCGTCGTCTTCCAATAAATGGCGGAGTTCCGTTTTATCGTCCGCGGTTAGTTCCGCCGGTTCGTAGCCTTCTTCCTCTTCGATCCGGTACTTTATGGTAAAAATCCTAAACTTTACTCGGGCGATGTCTGTGCTTTCACCCTCATCGGTCATCACGTTGTACATGACACAGAAGCAATACGCTTTAAACCTTGTCTCCGCATCTTCGCAGAATGACGCTACATCCACGTATCCTTTTGCGGCATCTAACTTCGCGGAATTATAAACCGGCAACAAGTCCCACGTTTCTTCTGCGATGGCTTCGTATTTCTTATATGCGTCCTGGATGATCTTCCCGCGGTACAAACACGCAAGGGAGAACACTTTCGGCACAAATGCTTCCGGTGTTGGTTCCGGCACGGGTTCCGGTGTATCCCCCGATGCTTCTTTCGCTTCTTTCACCCGTCGCTTTATTTGGTCTAAATCCGGTATCATCGTTTCACCTCCGTTATTAAAAAGAGGCCGGCCGACACTACGTCAGCCAGCGCTCCTTGTCGTTTCCTATATCGTGCCGACGACGTAAAATTCCTTATCCGCCGCTGATACCTCGTGCATCGCGATAATAACGGTATCCCCGACTTTCAGCGGCGAGGGAATCGTTATCTCCGCCTCACCGTCTATTGCGTGAGAGTGGCCGTCCGCTGATTCCGTTGAAATCGACCGTATTGTCGTATTTACCGTCCGCTCCCGGAGATTCCGGTCGATGAACAGGTCGCCGTCGGCTTCTTCGAGGTCGAACGACTCGCCGGCCATACGGACGACAAGCGGCTCGACCGCCTTTACTTCGGCAAGTGTCAGCGTGACGTCCTTGTTGTAGCCGATCGAACGTATAACCTGCACTAACTGCGATCTGCCGCTGCCTTCGATTCGTTCCGCTTTTACGCTCATTTACGCACCTGCCCCCTGAGATTCCCGTAATTCTAGTGCAATCTGTTTCGACAGCTTGTCGATGTCACTGTCGTTTCGGACGTACATATCGCCGCTAAAGATAACGTCACCGCCGGTACCTGCATGCGCGGACTGCCCGCCGCTTTTGCCTCCGGAAACTCGCCCGGCTGTTGCTGATGCTGCAACTCCGGACGCCTGCGACCGCCCGCCTGCACTTACCGGTTGGTACGGTGTGTCGTCAAAGCCGCTTTCCGCCGGCTGTTGTCGGTCGGATAATGCGGACGTAACGTTGTTCAGACCGTGGTCGCGGAGGACTTTCGCCTGTTGATGCGGCACAATCATCTCCCCTTTGTGTAGCGCCGCATGGAAGTTATTTCTAGGAATTCGGTTCATCCCATGGAAGGCATGTCTGTCCGCTTGTTCGCCTCCGCCGCCGAATAAATTGCCGGCGGCGCTCGCTATTCCACCGAGGTCAGGCATCGAAAAGTTCGATAACATCCCCGTAAAATCCTGCCACGCGCCTTTAACGTCCCTGATGAAGCCGAGCAACGGGTCGAAGAAGTTGCTGACCGCTGTGCCGGCTGACTTCAAAGCCGATCCGACAGCTTCTTTTACGTTATTCCATATCGTCTTTGTCTTGTTCCAAATCGACGTGAACGCGCTCTTGATGGCCGACCACAGCTTCTTCACCGCGGCTCGTCCTTCGTCCCAATTCCGCCATAAATAAATCCCGGCCATGACAAGACCTGAAATGAGCGTAATAATCGCGCCTATCGGGTTCGCCCGCATAGCCATGTTTACGAATAACATCGCGCCTCGTACGGCCATTAGAACCGTCTTTAATGTCCGGAATATCGCGACACCGGCGGAAACTATAGACGTTATTGTCGATATAATCTTAATGCCGGCGATGGCCGAGATAACGCCAAGAACGACCGTCTTCACCGCGCTCATATTGTTTTTCAGGAACGTCCCGGCGTCCGACAACATATCGAGTCCTTGCTTCGCCGTTTTCGACGTATTCAGCCATTCCGCAAAGCTGGACGCGAGATTAAGGACTGTCGTCGACAACGGGGCTAACGCGGTAAGAAGTTTACCGACGAAGCCGACGATGTTTCCGATGGTATCCATTAATACCGGCCCATTCTTCCGCGCGTAGTCGATGAAACTCTTAAACCCATTCGACCCGGCGAGGCCTTCCGCCCACGACCGGAATTTTTCGGTTAAGTTCGTCAGACCGTTCCCGACGTCATTCGAGACAGGCGCGAAAGCCTTTAATATCTCCATAAAGCCGACGAAAAGGTTTCCGGCTGACGAAAGAATCGTGTTCAGCCCCTGACCGACGTTATTGTTGATATAATCGAAAAACGACTGTACCTGATCGGTTTGGAACGACCTATTTACCCTCGCAAGAAAATCGCCTAATATCTGCGATGTCGTCGAAATGGCCGGCTTGATCCCTTCCATTGTCTTCTGAATAAGCGTCAGGCTTTCGTTAAAGGTTCGGAGAACTGGTTCCTCGAAACCCGCTACGAAATCGCCCCACCACGACTTAAACTCCGTTAACTTCGTAATTGCGTTTTGCTGCGCGCCAGTAACGCCTTCCATCGCCTTCTGCAATTCCGCTTGTGCGTCCGCCCTTGCCGATGACGACGAGGCATTCGCTATTTCCTTTTCCAACTCTGCGATTTGCTCCTGCTTTTCGATGACTCCGCCGATAGCACTCGTGGCCACCGCGCCGAATCCGACAGCCCCGGCACCAGCCGCCGAGAATGACGACGCAAGGCCGCCAAGCGCCACGGTAGCCGGTCCGACTGTCGCCGGAACAGCCGTGATTGCGCCTGTGGCCAGCGTCATTTTACGGCGGAAATCGGCACTTGCATCCGCGGTAAAGCCGAGCGCATCGCCTAGCCCCGATATCTCTTTATTTGCTTTCTTCGCCTGTTTTGCGGCGTTACGGATTTTCCCCGACATATCATCGCGAAGCCGGAGATGGGCGGTTAAATCATATGCCATGTCCGCTCACCTCCGTTATTCTCCGATCCATGTAACGCTGGAAAGCCGATGAAGCAGCGATACTGTTCCGGTCTACTTTCGATGCTTCTTCGTCGCGTTTCCGTTTGCTTTTCGTGCGTGTCATCTTTTCCGCGGCGTTTATCGTTTTGACGAGCAGCCGTCCGAACTCTACCGCGTCGGGGTCGTTGACTGTCCGAAGTTTGGCGGCCTTGCCCCGGAGCGTTTGCAGCGTGGACTTATCGGCGCGTCCCGTGATGACGTCGTTTACGTTGTCGAGTTCCGCGTGGACTTCTCGTAGCAAATCGAATATTTGTTCGTCTGTCATCGGTTATTCCTCCGTTTCTTTCCTTAAAGTGGCCGCTGTTAAGGGCGCCTATGCCAGTACGTTAAGCTGCTCGCGTAGGAGAGAGAGAGAGCGGTCATCGCAGCGTTTATCAGCCTTCAAATATCGCTTTAACCTCGTCAAAAATCGTCTTTTGGGCGGTTTGTGACAGGTATTCCTCGTTTAATTCGGCCACTTTCGCGAGAATATCCGACCCTTTTTGCCCGATACTGGAGATTGCGCTGTCATCATGGGCGATCATCGCATCAAAGTCGTCCTGGTACGTCAGGATTTCTGCGCCTAGTGTCCGATCCTGCTCGCCGGCTTTTAGCTTCGTTTTATATTGGCCGTAAAGCCGGGCGATGTGTTCAAGCGTTTGGGCCGCAAGTTTTTCTTGATATTCCGTTTTTGCGGCGGCATAAAAAGCAGCGGAGGATTCTTTTTCCGTCCGCTGCGCCTGTCCGTATAGATGTTCGAGGTTTTCCATAGTGCCGACGAACCTGCCGTAAAGATTGACTTTGCTTAGGTCTTTCTCCGCCGGCACGCGGTTTAGTACGTCCATGTCGTTCGTAATTTCCGTAAAATGGTTGCCTGGAATATTAATGTTCATGATTATACACCCGCTCCTTTTCTCATAATAGCATCGGCTCCGGCCTGTCTTACGCGTTCTTGTTCCGCTCTTTCGTCCGCGCGTTTTTGCGCGTCTAGTTCTTCGTCCACATATGGTTTCGGCGCTTCGTCCGGCATCGCTTCGAAGATTTCAGAGGTGCGGTCGATAAATTGGACGTTATCATCTCCCATTATTGGCCGGAATTTAGCTTTTTGCGATAAAGTTGAATCTTTTTCCATTAAAGGGTTCAAGAAGAAGTTTTCCTCGCCCATCCTCTCGTTTGTTTCCTCGTACAATTGACGGGCCTCTTTAACTTCCGATGGTTCAATGTCCTGGAATTTTTTATAAAGTTCCGTTTTAAGTTTACTGGTATCTTGTCCAGCATCTGATAATATCGATGATGTCAGTTCCGCAAAATCTTCCTGAAAGACGCTTCTATAATAAGGATCATCATAAGTATCAATAAACTTTTCTAGTTTTTCTTTGGCGCGATTGGAATTAGGTTCAAGCATAATTTCCGTTTTCAATCTTTTGTAATCTTGTTCGAACCTTTCTACCTCATAACCTCTAGGCTTTTTCGGTTTTTGGTAAGCCAGTTCTCTTGCAATACGGTTGGCCTTTTGTACTTCCACGTTGTGCTGCTCTTTTCTATTATGCATTTGCCTAAAAGCGTGCAAAGCAAATTCAGCCTGAAACTCCTTTTTTTCCTCCTGCTTTCCTTCTTCCGATAGTTTGGTATTTCCGTTTATTTGATCGATTTGTTGTTTACCGTCTTTGTATAATTGTGCTAAAAATCCCATATTGCCGGCTTTAATTTCATGTGCGGTCATGAGGTGCTGTTTTGCATCTTCCAATGTTTTGTTTTTTAACATAACTGATCCTCTCCTCTTAATTATTGATTGATATTAGTGTTCAGTTCTCTGACGTGCGTGTACCTCATTTCCTGCGCCAAATGCTGCGCCTCTTCCAACGCCTTGCTTCCGGCAAACGACAGCCAAATACCGGGAAACTCCGTTTGTTTCCTCGCAACAACCTCGGCTGTCTCGTAGTCTATGACGTGGATATTCGCGGTAATGTTGCCCGGCTCGCCGTCGTCCTTCTCGGCCAATTTAACGGACAATATGCATTCATTTTCGGCGATTTCCACGGTATGACCGCCTCCTATCTGACCGCGGTTTACGGTCAACCTCAAATGTCTGCTGGAAACGTACGCAAGACAGCCGGATTTTCGGCCGCCGGAGGTGCGCAAAGTCCTCGCTATTTTCAACGAGCCAGTGGACGAACGGCGAATACATATCATCCGGCCTCGTTCCTCCGTGTTCCTTTATTTCGCTTCGTTTGTCTAAATCGAGACGTTTGCCGGCCATTTTCCCTCACTCCTTATGTCACGCAATAGACCCCGCATTTTGGCGTTCCCCCTCCATTAATACTCGATAGAATATAACGTCGCTGTGTGCCTTTAATTTTGCGGCTCACGCCCGCGTTTGGGCTTCGATTGCGTTACGTTGTAGCCCGTTTATTCCGCCGCAATTCCCGCTGCCGTTTCCGCGCCTGTTCTTTCTGCGTTTCGGCCCGGCAATCGCCGCAATATTTCTGCGCGTTTGACTTCGGATGGAATGGCTCGCCGCACTTTCGACAGTCCGGCAAATCTTCGCCGGTTCCGGTTGATCGCCAGTATCTCGCTTCCAGCGTTTCGTCCGCGGGCAATACGCAGTTTTCGAAGTACGGGCAGCGTTTAATTTCGTCGGACGACTTATCGAAAAATACGCAAGGTCTATCGAGAAGACAGTTACCGTCGCCTGCGTAGGTTGCGCATTGTTCCGATGCCTGCCGCTTTAGGTCCTCCCGTAGTGACATAACGGATTACCTCGGCTTTTTCTTAGATTAGTAGTTGACATGTACCTCTCTCTTATCGTAAAATAAAAATGGATAATAGTATAAACTAATAAATACAGAGCAAAAAATTAAATCAGCATCTTCGAGCGCTCCAATACTTCTATAAATTCACCGTCGATTTCAAATATCTTCGCAATAGCCATACGGATTCTGTCAGAGGGTTCGACGCGGCCGTTTTCAATTTGGCTCAACCAGGAAACGCCTATGCCGGTTTCATCGGCAAACTCTCTTTGTGTCATTCCGAGGTATAAACGAACTGCCTTCACCGTAGTTCCATTCATTTACATTCCCCTCCTTTAATTATTTTTCATAAACTTTTAGTTAATGTTCAAAAAAAAGAGCGTTTCCTGCCCTCTACTCTACATAGGGTTTTATCTTTACTAAAATGCCTAATATGATGCGGTTTTCCGGTTATTTTTTAAGTTCATTACGTACCCACAATGTGAAAATGCCGGCTGCTTAAAACTCCGCATCACGTCGCAGTATTTCTGCTTGAGATCATGCGCGTAATATGCCTGACCGCAGCACTCGCAAACTCGCACCCGATCCGTATCCAACCGGCGAATCTTCACGCGTACTTCCGACTCAGCACCGCGGGAACCACCGGCATACTTGCGCGGATTCTGCTTCGCGGTATCAATAAGCGCAATAAGGCTGTCGGGATCGGACGCGTTATCTTTCGGAAACAGTTCGTCCTCCACCGGGTTATCCAGCGCGTGAGCCATCTTATCTTCGTTAATCGAATACGGATCAAACGCAGCCGGCCATTCTTCGTCCATGTCTCCGGCTTCCCCGTCGAGCATTAACGTCCGTTCGTTTTCTTTCCGTGCTCCTTCTTGCCGCCACTCCGTTTCCGCGTTGTAGACCGGATAATCTTCGGATCGTTCCGCGACCTGGTCGACGTCGAGGAGATAGTCGGTGATGACGTTGATTAATTCGGATTCTGCGCCTTTTTTCGTCAGTTTCGGATGCCGCATCGTCCAGCGTTCTAACGGCCATACGGTCCCGCCCTCGGCGTCCGTGTTCGTGACACCTTTCGCGCGGAAGTCGGCGAATAACGCCTCGATCCTTTGCTGGCGCGTTGCTGTGTCCGACTTGGCCGGTTGCGGAGTTTCGTACCACAGGCGGCGGATTTGTTCGGTGGCGTATCGGTATAATTCCATGTTCCGGCGTCCTCCTCTCTATCGTGACGGCGTGACGGCCGCCATAACTTTCTTTTCTTTTTACGGCCTGTATTTTTCTTTTCTTTGAAAGATTTGCGCGAAAGTGTATCTACCCGTCCTTCCGTGTATTATCGTATATACGGTCTGACGCGGAAGGGTTTATACATCCGAAATATGGCGTTTGAATAGTAGTACGACGACATGAACGAAAGTGAATGTCGTTAAGGGAACGAAAGTGACCGCTAGTCTTTTTAACTCTTGTTCGGTAAATCTCGTTAAAATAAATCTAGTTAGCCGGTAATTATCGCCCTTCCCCACCGGTAATTTTTACGGTTGCATGACAGTAATTTTTACCGGTAGCCATTCGCCGACAGCCACCTTTGTGCCGATCTATCCCGTTCCGATTGTTCCTGCGCGAGCCGATCCAGGTAATTCCGTTCTGCTTGCGGGGAGGATGCGAATAATTCGTCACGGGTCAGCGGAACAAACGGGACATATACGCGCCCCTGCGATGTGTCGCTGTAATCGATCAACCCAACGTCTCGGAGCGTCGATAGATGAGCGCTTGTCGTTTTCTCATTTCGGCCATAATGTCGCGCTAATCTCATCACCGACGGGTACGCGTATCCATAATCAACGTTATAGAAGTCGACGATTAAGGCGTAAAGGTAATTCATTTCCGCGCGGTATCCGTCTACGTGGATATACCAGGTAAGGTCGGAAGGCAACCGGATAAAATGGCCGATGCCCTCCGATTTATCGTAAACCTGACCGGAACTTTCGATTATCGGCATGTGTTCACGCTCCTTGTTTTTCTTTTTCCGCATTTTCTTTCAGAATCATAGCAAGTTCCATCGTATCTCCTAACTTGTTATCCCGCATATCTCGAATCTGTTTAAGATCATATTCAAACCTTTCTATTTTCTTTTTTAGGATCCTACGACTTATAAAACCTGCTGCTTTATAAAATTCATGGATTTCCTCTTGTGTTTCTTCTGCTGCCTTTATTAAATTATCTATCTCATGAAACTCTCTTTTTGTTTCTGCATATTCGGGATACTCCCATTCTAATACGCTATCAATAAATTCATTGATGATATTAAATACATTAACTCGTGTTCCGCCTAAAGTGGACATACCTTCTTCCTGTCTATCAAAGATGAATATTTGACTTATCCTCTCGCCTGTAAACACCTCGTGCAAATAAATACGGGGGTTTAGCAAATCTTTTTCCTCAATGACCTGAATATAACGTTCTTTACCTTGCGTTGTTTCAACTTCCGGAGTGAGTATAGGATTATCTTCAATCGCTTCTTTGATTTCTTCGAATATCTTCATAATTATCGAACCTCTCCCTTAATTAGTTGTGGTGGCGACAGGCCGCGGAAACCTGCCGCCGCAGATGTTCTTCGGATTCGGCGAAACGATGACGGACGCTCTCACCCTCCGGCCATTTTGCGCAACCTTCATCGGAACATATTAACCCTTAATCTTTTCGGCGTTCACTCGATGCTGTTTCCTCAACTCTTCCGCAGCAAATTCCAACGCATCCGCTAGACCTTCCGCGTAACCCGTTTGAAATTTTAGAGCCTCGAAAAAAGGCGACCCGAAATTGGTTAGTGTCTGCCGGTCTTGTCCTACGAAGTCAATATCGAGTTTACACGGTATCCAACCGCCTTCCTCCATAAATTCCGGATTGAGGCCTAGTGTAATTTCTGAGACACCCGAAATACCGTTATCCGCTTCCTCTTGCGGTACTGGATCGGTAGTATGTACCGAAACCTCGAAATCACCGCATTGTTTTGTCGAGACTCCTTTTCTAAAATCCACCGGTCTTAATGCCATAATCAATCGCTCCCTTTCTTAATTTTATTAATATTCATTCTCTTTCTCCTGCCAACATATCTAATTTTTAACTACTATTTATCATTGAATTTCTATAATTTTCACTGTTTACAAATTTTGAGCAAAAATTATTAACATGTCTTCTACTATATTTTTCTTTAAAATACTTTCTAACTTGCACTCCGTTTTTATCAAAATATGGGTTACCATCTTTATAAACCCAAAGAACAAAAGGAAAGTTTGGATCTCCACCGCCATCGAACTCCATTACAAATTTATAATTCTTGATACTCCAAGATTCAACGTCTGCTCTCATAACAACTAACACACTCCTTTGATTTTTTGTTTTCAATCCTCCGGCAGCTTGTCCGCCCTCATCGAAAAGTTGTCCTACTTACCTATGCCAATCGAATGTTCTGATTGGGGAATCTTCGCGTGATTTTTTTTCCGTCAGATGACCACCACCCACTCGTGTGAATTTAAAATAATTCCTATTGTTATATACACCAAAATCGGATAAATCTTAGGGTTGACACGGGAATTTCTTAAAAAACCTTCTACCCAACTATCAAAATCCAAAGCTAAAAAATTAGGGGGAGTCGTAAAATTCCTGCTTCTATATTATAGACAGGTCAACCTCCGATTTGGGACAAATCATCCCTACTCTATTTTGTTACACGACTTATCGATTTCGTACAAAATTTCCGAAGTTTTTCGCCGCCTACCCACCTATGTCAATCGAGTGTCTCGTTTGGCACAAATTTTCTCGAAAAAACACCCTCCCTGCTTTATATACAGCATTTTTTAATTCGAGATGGGACAAAGTGTACGGAGTATTCGGCAGATAATCGCCTCCTTTCTTTCCTTCCTCTTACTTTAAGAAACACTGAGTTTACGTAGAGTTGGGACAAAATTTCCGAAATATTTTTTTCGGTGTTAATGTATTATGCGTATGAACTTATCGGTTTCGCACATTTATCCCGAAATTTTCTGCGTTGTTTTTTCCGTCTATACTGTATATACCGTAATAGCTTCGTTAAAAATTAGGGGCCAGTCGAAATTTTTTCCGATTGTAAATCGATGACTTTCGGTTGGTTTTCTTCCGGCAGATGACCGCCTCCTTTTAAATTCGTTTCGTCCTCTTATCGGACATATTAGAGTGAAATTCCGGATTTGGGACAAAACTCCGTGATAATTTTCGCTGTTACTAGTAATATACGTGGTGACTTTTACTGTCCGCACATAAATTACGAAATTTCTCCGATGTGTTTCCGTCTTCTACTTTTGAAGGCGCAGATGTCCGCTTGATTTGGGACAGAATGTCCGAAGTTTTTTTTAATGCATCTACTCAAGTATCGAAATCCATCGCGGAAAAATTAGGGTGTCCGCTAAAATTTATCAAATTCCCGCTGGACATCCTCGGCGACAATCCGCCCTAAATACCCCGGCACCGTCATCCCGTTTTTGCGTGCCAGTCACCGCAACGCTTCGTGTTCGTCCGGTGTGATGTCCGCCCGGAGGTTCTTGCGGTACGTCTCTGTTGCTCGCGATGACTCCTGCTTCGGCCGCCTATACTGCGGAAATACAACGGGTTCAATTGCCATATTATCGACTCCTCTCGTGTAATTCGGTGATAACGCGTTCCAGCTTTTCGATAACCGTAGCGCCGCCGGTGACTTCGCCCTTCTGCCGCATGTGAGCGATATCCATTTCGAGTGATGCCAGTTCCGTTGCGTCGACCGGCCGGCTGCGGATCGGCACGGGATTCCGGAATGCGTTGGACAATTCGGCGAGCCGTCCGTCAGCGTGCAGGACCGCGTAGTCGCCGAGGGCAAAGGCTATGGCCGCGGACTCTTCGTAATTCATGACCGCCGTTATTCGGCCGGCCTTGCCGTTGTTGGTTACGTGGATCATAAGATAACTCCCCTTTTGCGCCGCGTTATCCACAATTGGATATACGTGCAGAATTTTTTTAAAAAGTTTTCCACAATCGCTTGAATTAGAACGAGTGTTCGTATATTATAATAAATAAGACATCAGAGAAAACGGCATACTTAACAAGCCCGGTCAAAGCCGGAATTTTTCGCTATTTCTTTTTCGCGGAATCCAGGGCGGTTGCCGCCGCCCCTTTTCCGCACCTGAGTGGCGATGCCGGCGTGTTGTTGGCGCAACTACCGGCCGCAGGCTCTTACGTTGCCAGTCCCGAAGTTGTTGGCGCAACCTCGGCCGCAAGATTTTTCACATCAAGCGCTGCGCAGCTTACTCGGCCACCGGCTATGCAGCCGCCACAATGTACGATAAACTCATACACTCCGGCCGCGGCACAACCGGTAATATAATCGAAAGGCTCGTACGCTGTCCGCAAACAATACGCGGGGAATAAACGCCTATTATCTCCGGGCAAAGCACAAACCGATATAATTGCGATTACACAGCCGCAGCAACCTCCGGCAGTTCGAAGCCGAGGTCGGTCAGTAAATCGGCGTCAACGTCTAATGTGCCGGCCTGTACGTCCTTTGCAACGAGGCCGGGCGCGATAAAGTAGGCGATCCAGTCCGGAGCCAAGACGGTGCGTTTTTCGCCGGTTTCGAGTAGAGTGACGATCATAAAGCCAAAGCCGATTTGTGTACGCGGTGCTTTGTAGTGAAAGCCGATTGATTTTTTCATGAATAACGCCTCCCGATTATTGGTACGTTTATGAGTACCGTATTAATTATCATTATATGGTACGCTTAAACGAAATGCAAGTGTTTTTTAAAATTTTTGGGAGGTTTTTTTGTGGAAGTAGAAGTCGTTATTAAAATTAACGATATTTTGCATAAAGAGGATATTTCACTGCGCGAGCTTTCGCGGCGTGCCGATGTTAGACATGCAGCGTTAAGCGAATTAGCAAACGGTAAGAGAAAAAGAATTGAATTTGACCATATTAAAAGAATATCGGAAGCTATGCAGATAACAGACATACGCGAAATAATTGATATAAAGACAAATTAAAGGACAAGGCATAACGCCCCGTCCATTTTATAGGGGATACTCCGAGATACGTACAAAAATAGGACATAGTGTAGAAAAACCTTTAGGTAACCGTTTTTACTCCCAGGAACCATACAACATAAGATCAATTGAGTAGCTTATGTTTATGAGCCAAACACAAAATACATTGATGAATTTAGAGAAGCAGAGGAAAAAGCGGAACAAGAAGGCAATAATATATGGTCTATTGATGGTTATGTAGAAAGTCAATTTGAGGGTTATTAATAAGGATAACAGCAGGCTTAATTATAAACCTCTTTGATAGCTTGACCAATTACAGTGGAACAATTTAACATAAATTTAACGATTAAATAAGGTAGGGATTCTTATATGAAACTAATAGAAGTTGAAATGTCTTCTTGGGAAAGAGAAAAGTTCGAAGCTATGACAGGGGATTTTGCATCAAAACTAAGTATGACTGCCAATATTAATGTTACAAAATTAGTAGAAGTCATAAATAAAAATGATATTAAGTTTAATGCTGCTTTTTGTTTTATGGTGGCAAAAATAGCGAATAAAGATAGACATTTCAGAATGGCCGTAAATGAAAAAGGAAATTTAGCTTATTACGATTACGTTAATCCAGTATATGTATTGGATCAAAAGGAAGTAGAAGGTAGATACACAACATCTTGGACTACATACAAACCAAATTTTTCTGAGTTTAATAGGTGCTACATGAGTGATCTTTCGACCTATACTGATAGTAACAGCTATTTTGCAAGAACGTTACCACCTAATATTGTTAATATTTCTCCTAATCCGTGGGTTTCTTTTACAAGTTTCTCAATCATATGGGAAAAGCGACTACTATCTCCTACTGTTTTGTCAGGAAAAAAATTCAATATGAATAACGATATAATGCTTCCGGTTTCGTTACAAATCGATCACCTTGCTGCCGATGGTTATCATCTAGGGTTATTTTTTAATGAATTACAAAAATTAGCTGATTCATGTGAAGAATGGATAAAATGATTGATTGAAAAAATGGGCGTAAAGATTTAATTGTGTTGCGTAAAAAGTTAATTGCCCACTTTAGATCTCGTTTAATACAACACAATTGATCTTATGTTGTATGGTTCCTGGGAGTAAAAACGGTTACCTAAAGGTTTTTCTACACTATGTCCTATTTTTGTACGTATCTCGGAGTATCCCCTTATATGTGCCAATCGTTCATAACCGAAAAAAAAACGCCCTCCTACCGGCCTAAACCGATAAGAGGGCGACTGTGCTGCGCGAGCTATTCGAATGTTATCTCGGTGTCGACCGATTCACCGACAGGAGTACCGGACTCTGACACGAACGGCGCGTCGGCATATACGCGAATCCATTCGAGGGCTTCCGCGTCAATCGGTTCGGCCGTTGTAAACGTGTAGAATCCGTCTTTCGTGACGCCGGCGTGATACGTTCCGGTCAGTTCGCCGCCGCTGACGACGCTTTGCATGCCGAGTTGCTTGCCGGTACTCGTGACGACTTCGGATGCTGGCGCGAAGAATAGCGTTAATTTTGAATTTCTTTTAATAGCGTGCTAACACTTTCTCTCCAGTCGTTAGGGTGGTCTGGATGTCCATAACTGTAATCTAATGGATCTAAAGTAATTCTCTGATCTTGGAGATGTATAGTTACTGTATCAATCACTTTTTCAAAAGAAATAAGTTTACCTGTCAGATCATAATTTACATCTATTTGATTAATTTGGTTTTTAGGTATAACCTTTTTTGTTAGGCTAATGGCATGATCGAAATGTGTATCACTATGTTTTTCTTTTTCTACATACTCAAAAATTATTAAGTTACTTTCATGTAGTGCTATTACTTTTACTTGTCCATGTTCTTCAAACTCTATTCCTGAAAATTCCTCACCTATCATAAATTTAATGGCACGCAAAAAAGTAATTAGAGACTTATCCTCTTGACACTTAATCCTGTCAACAATAGTAGATTCTATCATTATTCAATCCTCACCTTTCTGTTGTGTTTGTCTTCATTCTACTAGGTAAGAATATCCAGTCAACAGAAAAATGAAAGATTTTTCACACCTCGATCGCTTCGACAGCTTCGTCTAACTCCTGCTGCTCGATGCCGATATACTTTAACGTCTCCCGCTCGGACGAGTGTTTTAATATCCGCATGATCCGGGTGATGTCTGTGCCATTCTCGTACAGCATCCAGCCGTGTGTCTTGCGGAGGGTGTGCGTGCCTATCCCGCCTATCTTGCCGGCAATGCCTGCGCGTTCAGCCGCCGCGTTTAGGATACGGTACGCCTGCACGCGGTCAATCGGCTTGTGGTGACTGCGCTTACTCCGGAATAGATACTCGTCATCTTCCCCGTCTAGCTTTGCGACCTCTTTCCGTACGGTAGCGTTTAATTTAATCGGCCGGCGCTTGCCGGTTTTCTTCTCCGCAATATATAACGTGTCCTGGCCGCGGAGATCGCCGACTTTCAGCGGAAGCAGGTCGGAAATGCGCAATCCTAACGAGACACCTACAACGAACAGCAGCCGGTCGCGGCCGTGTAGTGCCCGTTTCATCTTATCGCGGTCAACCTTCGATTTTATAGCGTTGACTTCGTTTGCCATCGTATATCCCTCCGTACATACAACGTCATTTCGTTTTTGTTGTATCGAGTATAGCGGATAGATACACCGGAGACAACCCCGAGTATAAAAATATTCTGCGCAAAATTTTCGGGCTAGAGACGTTATGCAGCCGTTTCAGTCCGCCCTTCCGATTTCAGTCCGAAATGGGCGCAAAACCCCCGACCTAAAAAATGATTTCCGTACCTTTTATCCGCAAGGCAGGCGGTATATAACGGGGCAGCGTGGGGGTCACCGGCTCCACACACGGCAAAACTGACCGAAATTTAAACGTTCAAACGGTGAATAAACCATACATTTTCGGGCATAAACGACACAACACAACCGGCTTTTGTTGTATCGCCACAACGCTAAGAATCGCGTCACACCAGCGTATACAGGCGTTATGTGTCCGCTTATACTATCGCCTTATCTTATGCACGCTGTATAGCGCGCCGTATCAAGGCCGGCTATATGTCCGTGCTGCATACGATCCTGCATATTGAAGGCGGATATTACGGCTAGTAGACGCTTGCTAGACACCCCCGATATATATGCGGACGCACGCGCGGGCGGCGTGTCGCAGGCAAAATCGCCCTATTCCGAAACAGACTGAACGGTCTGTCCGGCTATTCTACGTTATATTCGTATTCTACCGAAACACCATCGAATGTCAATCGGTCGTATTTTCGTACAATCATTCCGCAATAAATTTACCGTTTTATTTCGATTTACTCGCAACACTCGCACACCTATCGGATTCCGTAACCGTGTGCGGCCAATCATGCGTATTATTTTCTCTTTCAGACGCTGCTGTACACCGCATATTGAACTGTGTTACACTACTCTCGCGGAAGGTTCGTCTCTACTATACGGTGTACGCTTAGGCTTACGGGGACTTTTTCGCGGGTACGTGAGGTGACGTTGATTTGACGGGAGATTGACCGGTCAGATTGAACGGAAAAATTGACGAGCGAACTTCAAAACTTCAGGGAGGCGCGTGCCGTCTCCGCTGGGTTCGATTCCCAGACGGTCCCGCCATGTTCTATTTTATACCAAGCAGTTTTTTCCACCACGATCTTTGGTCTTCCCCGCGCCCCCCGGTGGATACACTCTCCTCGACAAAAATATCTTCTTTATGAACAGCTTCCTCTTTTGCAAGCACAAGACCGATATCCGTCTCTTTATTAAGGGATGTTATGCGCTGTGACTCGACTCCGTAGGAATCGGCTAGTTTCGTGTAGGCCGAAACCGCTTTATATCCAAGCTTCCCATTCACGACCATTACCGCATCCGGATGATGCTGAAGCATCTGTTCCACTTCCAGAAACGTCCCCTTCTGCATCACCTGCTTTTTCGTCAGAGCAAGCAGCACCCTCTCTCTGAACGTGCCGAGAAACCTCCGTTTTTCATCCGGTTTTAATTCCTTCGGACCGTATATGCCTTCTTCCAAATAATCATTCACGTTTTTTTCAGCCATTTTTCTCTCCTTTCCACCCTACTTCAGTGTACCAAATCACAAGACAGATATAACAGGAATACAAAAGACCCGGTCTATGTTTTTTAAAACGGTTTATGATAAAATATCCTTAAAATAAAAAAGAACGAACGGGGTGAAACAGATGCCTTCTGATATGTTTATGTGGTTTATTGTGGCTTGGTCCGTGTTTTTAACGGTCATGATGTTTATCGGCGGGTATTTCATGTTTCGCAAATTTTTAAAAAGGCTTCCTAAAGAAGACGGCCGCTCCATTCTCGACTGGCAGGATCATTATCTGGAGAGGACCATTCACTTATGGCCCCAGGATAAAAAAGATCTTTTGGAAGAACTGGTGGAGCCGGTGCCGGAACTTTTCCGCGACACCGCCCGCGAGAAAATCGCCGGCAAGGTTGGGGAAATCGCTTTGGAAGAGCGTGCCCGGCGGATTGATGAGGATCTGCTGATACGCGGGTACATCACGGCTACTCCGAAACGGGATCATAAATTCCTCCGAAAAAAACTGGATGAAAAACGAATCGATGTATCCCCTTACGAACATTTATTTTTATAACCGCAAGAAAGACCGCTCCAACGAAACGGAACGGTCTTTTTAATGCGAATGAGCCGGAGCTTGTCCGCTGCTCTGCCTTCTTTTTTTCCTTTCCACCTTTTTAAACTGAACAAGCATGAAAATACGCCACGGAATAATCATGCCGTATGCCAGAATAAAGAACATTCCCGCCAGCTCTTCCACGTTGATGGCATCCCCGATAAGCAGCTTGAATACGATTCTGACTGCAAGCAGCGTAAAAAGGAGAAACACAAACGCTTTGGAGCGCACCATGTAAATGTCATTGTCCCGAACCTCAAAACGGGAGGTTTTCATAAGGAGAAGCGAAAACATAATCCCGACCGAGAACGCCTCGAGAATCTGTGCGGGTGCAAGCCGGGTTGGTTCGTATACAAACATTAGAAAACCAGTGGACATAAAAAAAGGCGGCAGAATGATTTTTTTTACCGTTGCCGGTTTTTTGATCGCTTTCATCCGGATAAAAATCGCAGCGAGTGCCACCATCGCAGCTCCGGCAGTGGATAACAGCAGCATGGCATTCATAAGTCAGGCCAACTCCCATTCCCTGACTGCCAAAGCAGCAGGGTTGTCTGTTAGATCTCATTGTTTCCATGATACAACGAAAAAAAGCCGGGATGCAATCTCACCCCGGAAAAATGCGGAAGGAGGCTGATGCCGGCTGTATCCGGACAAACAGCCTCCTTGGTGTTATTTTTTGTCCTGTTGTTTCTGCATGGCTTTCATCATCTGATTTATTTTCTTCTGCGAAGGGTTCTGTCCCATCTGCATCATCATGACCCGGAGCATCTGCTCATCAATCGGGGGATTTTTCTTTAAGTAATTCATCATCGTTTTGCGGGCAATAAAAAACCCTAATGCAGCACCCGCCAATAGACAAACAACACCGACGAGTACAAACCAAAGCCAGTCCATCCCGTTCATTTCCTCCTTCTACTACGTTACAGCGATACGTATATCATCGTTACAATAATTCACCTATACAATTATAACGTATCCCCGGTCTGTTGGAAAGAGGAACTCTCTTTTTGCTTATAAAACGGAGTAGACCTTGAGGGGCTTCAGCCATCCGTACGTTTCTTTTTTCATATTGACCGCAAAGAAGTAGGGAGAAACTTTTTTGAAGCAATCAAAAACCTGCCATTCTTCTTTGGCATCCCCGGCATGATCAAAAATAACTTCCCGGTCGTCCAGATAAATACTGCTTCCCGTTCGCGCACGCGTATACGTGTACCGATTCTTTTTCTGAAAGCCGGCTTTTTGTAGATCGTTGTGGAGCGTGCTGATGAAATATGGATACAGCAGAGGTTCGGTAATATAGTAAATCTGTTTTTCCAAAAGCGGGCGGGCCCACTCATAAGCCTGATGGTAATCAAGAAATAAACGGTAGAGCTTGTCCTCGGTCTGGTAGTATTGAAGCGCCACTTCTTTTGTAATGATAATCAGTTGGTATCTTGTCATGGTTATGCACTCCTTTCGCTTCTTATCGGGAGCAGCGGCTGGTGTGATGTACAAGTCCAGCATATCCGATAAAGCGTAAGAGAGCTGTCATTTTCTGAATATAAAAACAACTGTTTTTGTCGAAATCGCCTTTTTTTCTCGACGCAAACCAAAACTCGTGCTGTTCCTGAAAAAAATCAGGCCTTCGGTAAAGAGATGGCAGATTCTGCGATGCACTCGATATGCCGGCACCCCGGCTCCCTCCCGAAAAAATCTTCCCTGAACCAGTGTTCAGGGAAGATTGTCATTTCATTACTTGGAGTCAAGCAGAGTTTTTACTCGAGCAGTGACATTTTCCACGGTGAACCCGAACTGTTCAATGTTCACATCACCGGGAGCTGATGCGCCGAAACGGTCGATACCAAGCACGGCTCCGTATGCTCCCGTGTATTTGTGCCAGCCGTGGGACGCACCCATTTCAACGGCAAGAGCCGGTACGCCTTCCGGAAGCACCGTACGCTGATAGGAAACCGGCTGCTGATCAAAGGAATGCCAGCTCGGCATGCTGATTACGTTCGCCTGAACCCCTTCTTTTTCCAATGCCTGCGCCGCCTCCAGCACAAGGGAAACTTCGGATCCGGCAGCAAGGAGGAGCACATCCGGTGTAGTTCCCGCTTCCGTCAGAATGTACGCCCCTTTTCTGACACCTTCTACGGCATGATCAGCCGTGCCTGGCAGAGTAGGGACACCCTGTCTTGTCAGCACAAGCGCGGTTGGCGTGTGTGTGCTCTGAAGCGCTTCTTTCCATGCAGCTGCTGTTTCATTGCCGTCTGCCGGACGAATGACATTCACATTCGGTATGGCACGAAGAGATGACGTCTGTTCGATCGGTTCATGAGTCGGACCGTCTTCCCCGACAGCTATACTGTCATGAGTGAATACGTATGTGACCGGCAGTTCCATTAAGGCACTGAGACGCAGAGCAGGCCGCAGGTAATCGGAGAAAACCAGGAACGTGGAAACGTACGGATGGACGCCGCCATGGAGTTTCAGGCCGTTTCCTGCCGCAGCCATCGCAAATTCCCGCACGCCGAACCATATATTGCGTCCCGCGTAATTATCTCTGCCAAAATCCGTTTCTTCCTTGATCAGCGTTTTGTTGGAACCCGAAAGATCGGCTGATCCCCCGAAAAACGAAGGAACGGATTTGGAGAGCGCCTGCATAACTTCTCCAGACACGGCACGGGTTGCCGCCTTTTCATCTGTGTAAACCGGAAGATTCTCATCCCACCCGTCGGGAAGGTCTCCCTGCACGGCAAGACGGAATTGTTCTGCAAGCTGAGGGTGCTTTTCTTTGTACGTCTCAAAGAGCTGGTTCCACTCTTTCTCTTTTTCAATACCTGCAGCTTTTAGTTCCGCAAAGTGTTCCTTCACTTCCGGCGGGATATAAAAAGCATCTTCATAAGACCATTTGTAGGTGTCTTTTGCAAGTTTGACTTCGTCTTCACCGAGCGGAGCTCCGTGGGCCGCACTCGTTCCGCCTTTATTAGGCGCACCGAAACCGATTTCTGTTTTCACTTCAATAAGAGAGGGACGGCTGCTTTCTCTTGCTTCCTGCAATGCTTTTTCAATAGATGCCATGTCATTGCCGTCTTCGACGAAAACCGTGTGCCAGCCGTACGCTTCATACCGTTTCAGAACATCTTCAGAGAACGCCTGGTGGAGATCACCGTCAAGGGACACATCGTTGGAGTCATACATGAGAATGAGACGGCTTAATTGCAGATGACCTGCAAGCGACGCCGATTCAGCGGAGATTCCTTCCATTAGGTCCCCGTCTCCGCACAAAACATACGTATAATGATCGACAAGAGAAATGTCTTCTGTATTATAAGCTGCTGCAAGCTGACGCTCCGCCATAGCCATTCCGACAGCCATACCGATTCCCTGTCCGAGCGGTCCGGTAGTCGCCTCTACGCCCGGAGTGTCGCCATACTCCGGATGTCCTGGTGTTTTACTTCCCCACTGACGGAAGTTTTTAAGTTCATCCAGCGGCAGATCATAGCCGGACAAATGCAGAAGGCTGTATAACAGCATTGAGCCATGACCTGCAGATAGAACGAACCGATCCCGGTTAAACCAGTCCGGGTTGTCCGGGTTGTGGTTCATAAATGCCGACCACAGTTTATACGCCATAGGAGCAGCCCCCATCGGGAGTCCCGGATGTCCTGAATTTGCTTTTTCCACGCTGTCAATCGATAACGTCCGTATCGTATTGACGGCCAGATCTTCCACATTACCTGCTGTCATTATGTTCCCTGCCTTTCTTTTTGCGAACGCTGTTTATGTATATTGTTCCTGTATTCTTATCATAAATGTAAATGTTCGAATGCACAAGCCTGTATCAAGGACAGAAAAAATAAATAACCCCTGATGAACTGTTGTGTGTTCATCAGGGGTTATTTATTTTATTATCTATAGCAGCCGGCAAACGTTCGTGTTAACTGCGGTAGTGGGGATTGTTTCGTTTTGCTTTTTCCAGTTTCTGCGGTGTGACATCGTCACCTTCAGGGTCTACTACTTTAACAGACTGAAGCTGACTTTTAAACGAGGAGCGGAATTTCGCCAGGTATTCATTACGAAGTTCATGCTGCTCGTTTTCTTCCTGTTCGGTTAATCCAGTCGTTTTAGACCGGCGGGCCAGTTCATTAATTCGGTCAATCTTTTCCTGCGAAAGCATAGGCTCAGCGTACCCTCCCTTTGCTCCTTAATCATTCCACACTCAATGTAAATCAGAACGCGTGCAAATGCAAACAAACCTGCTTATAGTGAGAGAGTGTGAAAAGCGGTCCGCCAAACTGAAAAGCACGTTTATTCCATTTCCTCCTGATTCGATTCATATGTATGCCGCCCTTGGATATATTCTTTGTATCTACGGTGGACGGTCGCCTTTGATACGGAGTAACCAAGCCCTCTGAGCATCGCGGCAATATCATAAAAAGGAAGCTCCCTGTTCCGGAGCCTGATAATCTCTTCGAGTGGTGCTTCGATTTTCTTTCTTCCTCCTCCACCGTTTTCCGGAAGGTTGTGCTCCGGATGGTACCCGGATTCCACTGCCCGCTTCATCCCGCGCTTTATCTTTAAATTGTGCAGCCGGCGCTGCTGCTCTTCCACCATGGACAAAATGTCCATCAGCATTGTATCGTTATCCGACAGCTGCAGACGGCCTTCATCACGGACGGTATACACCGGAATATCCAGCGCCCGGATCTGGTGCAAAAGCGCAATCTTTGCATTTCCACGTCCGAGTCTCGTCTCATCCTGAATACAGAGGACATCCGCTTCCCCGGCGCTGAACATGTCCAACATGCTTAGAAGTCCGTCCCTTTCAAGAGTATAGCCCCCAGCTTCCTCTTTCACCGCCTGCCGGATTTGAAACCCATTTTGCTGCGCGAGCTGAAACAGTTCTTCCTCCTGGCGTCTCAGGGAGGTCTGCTGGGTTTCTTTTGTTGTGCTGACGCGGCAGTATATTATACAGCTTGTCATATCATTCCTTCACTTTCTCTTCGAAATTAACCGCCCAGTTATAACTCAGTATATCAGACGGCTCCTCCTGCTTCACAGCATCGGCATATCCGCCGGTTTCTTCCGGAGTATGTGACCATTCCACCACTGCAATAAGCATAACAATAGAAAGAATAAATAGAAGCAGAATCATCCATTCCTGCACGCTGATCCGTTTCCATCCGAAATTCATTTCGACCCCTCCAAATATGAGAATATCTGTTCTATCTTCAACTAACATCAGTATATAAAAGAACTATTGTTCCCGTCAAGAAAAAATTAGAACGGGTGTTTGCGGACGTATGTTTTCCATGATATAATAAACACAATAAATTTATGGAAAATGAGGTGCAGCCTATGCCTAAACTCTCCAGAAGACAGCAGCAGATTCTCGACTATATAAAAGATGAAGTAAAACTGAAAGGCTATCCTCCTTCCGTACGGGAAATCGGCGAATCTGTCGGACTCGCTTCAAGCTCCACCGTACACGGACACCTTGCCAGGCTGGAAAACAAGGGCTATATACGCCGCGACCCGACAAAACCCCGGGCCATTGAAGTGCTTGAACTGGAAGAAGATAATGTATCCATTTCAGAAAGCCAGGCGGTGTACGTTCCGGTTCTCGGTAAAGTTACCGCCGGGGAGCCGATTACAGCGGTGGAAAACATCGAGGAGTATATTCCTCTACCTGATCGTATGGTTTCCGATGAAAAAGTATTCGTCCTGACGATTGAAGGAGACAGCATGATCGAAGCGGGTATTTATGACGGAGATCTTGTTATCGTGAAACAGCAGCAGACAGCGGATAACGGCGATATTATCGTCGCGATGACCGAGGAACTGGAAGCAACTGTGAAACGATTCTTTAAAGAAGACAACTATATCCGGCTGCAGCCGGAAAACGCTGCAATGGAACCTATTATTCTCGATAACTGCACCATTCTCGGAAAAGTGTCCGGCGTATTCCGCACGCTGCATTATTAGTCATACCGCCGGATGGAATCATTCAGCACGTACAAAACAGGCCCCGTTCCACATTTTGTGGAACGGGGCCTGTTTTGTACTTCTCATTCCCTTTACCGCTTTCCTTTTTTGGTTCGATTGCCGGAGTTTTTATATCAATTCTCTTCTTTCTGTATCGATTCCAGGACATTTCGTCTTTTTCTCTATTGATTCTCCGGATTTCTTTATCGATTCTCGAGTTTTCTCTATCAATTCCCCACATTTACCTATCGATCTGCCCTCAAACCGACTCACTCAAATCCTGAAACAAAGAAAAACCCTGCCACCACTTTGGTGACAGGGCTTTATGCTTTTTAGTAAGTGGAAAGGAACTGTTCTCTTTCCCAAGGGTGAACCTGGGATCTGAACATATCCCACTCAATTTCTTTTGCTTCGGCGAAGTGCTCAATGGCATGGGAGCCGATAGCGTTGACAAGTGTTTCATCAGCAAGAAGGTGGTCAAGCGCACCGCGCAGATCTCCTGGAAGATCCTTGATTCCTTCTTCTTCACGCTCTTCTTTTGTCATTACGTAGATGTTGCGGTCCGTCGGCTCCGGAGCACTGAGCCCCCGCTTGATGCCGTCGAGTCCGGCTGCAAGCATAGAAGCCATCGCGAGATACGGGTTGGCCGATGGATCCGGACTTCTTACTTCGATACGCGTGCTCATGCCGCGTGAAGACGGAATCCGGACAAGCGGACTTCTGTTACGCAGAGACCATGCCACATAAACCGGTGCTTCAAAGCCTGGTACAAGACGCTTGTAGGAGTTAACAATCGGGTTTGTAAGCGCCGTAAAGGCATTCGCATGCTCAAGAATGCCGGCAAGGAACTGCATAGCCGTTTCGCTGAGCTGGGACTCGGTTTTCTTGTCGTAAAATGCGTTCTCTTTCCCTTTGAAGAGGGACATGTTGCAGTGCATGCCGGAGCCGTTCACGCCAAACAGCGGTTTCGGCATAAAGGTGGCGTGCAGGCCGTGTTTTCTGGCGATCGTTTTAACAGCCAGTTTAAACGTCTGGATATTGTCGCACGTTGTAACGGCATCTGCATATTTGAAGTCGATCTCATGCTGCCCCGGTGCCACTTCGTGGTGGGACGCTTCGATTTCAAATCCCATGTCTTCGAGTTCGAGAACGATATCTCGGCGGCAGTTTTCCCCAAGGTCGGTCGGAGCAAGATCGAAATAACCGCCTTTGTCGTTAAGCTCCATTGTAGGATCGCCGTTTTCATCGTTTTTGAAGAGGAAGAATTCCGGCTCCGGTCCGATATTGAAATCGGTATAGCCGAGATCTTCAGCTTCTTTCAGCACGCGTTTCAACACGCCGCGCGGATCCCCTTCAAACGGTTTCGGCTCTTCGCCGGGAGCGCCTGGTTCATATATGTCGCAGATGAGACGCGCCACTTTGCCTTTTTCCGGAGTCCACGGGAATACAACCCATGTTTCAAGATCCGGGTATAAGTACATGTCGGATTCTTCGATGCGGACGAAACCTTCAATGGAGGATCCGTCGAACATCATCAGGTTGTCCAGCGCTTTATCGAGCTGGTCGTACGGAATCTCCACGTTCTTGATGATCCCCTGGAGATCGGTGAACTGCAGACGAATAAATTTTACGTTTTCTTCCTCAGCCATTCTCATAATGTCTTTTTTTGTAGTGGCCATGACGTAATCTCCTCTCTTGTAGATAAAATGAATATGAAATCCTCTACCGGACGGCAGAAGAAGGTTCATCGTAACTTAATGAAAGAATCGCGAAAGCTGACCCTGTATCATGGAAGAGCGTCCCTGTGATCCCGCCATCATCACTTCTTTCTGCAGATGACGCCGCAGCTCTTTGTCGCTCATACTTTCGGTGTTTCTCAGCGCCGGCGCGGGCTTTTGTTCCTGTTCCACCCGGAGATCAAAAATTTCCCTGATGCCGGAAATATTCACGCCCCGTTCGATCAGGCTTTTAATTTCCAGAAGCTTATCGACATCATTGAAAGAAAACTGGCGCTGATTTCCTTCTGTCCGTGACGGGTGGACCAGTCCATTTTCTTCGTAATACCGAATCTGCCTGGCCGACAATTCTGTCAGTTTTTTCACAATACTTATGGGAAATAAAGGCATATTCCGCCGGATTTGATCATTCATCTGGCTGCCTCCTTTCCTCATTGAAGTTACATTCATCCTACAGGATGTAAGGTTTTTAGTCAATAACATGTTAACTATTTTTACATTGAAAATTACATACCCGATTCTGCCGGGACAAAAAGCAGGTTTTCCCGAAGCAGTGTCTCTAGTCCGTGCGTCACCGCATAGATGACATGGGCAGTGGTCAGCCCCCCCTGCACATAGGCCCGGTATGGCGGACGCAGCGGTCCATCTGCTGTCAGTTCAATGCTCGACCCTTGAATAAACGTTCCGGCAGCCATAATGACGTCATCCGCGTATCCCGGCATTGATGACGGGTGGGGCTGAACCATCGCATCCACCGGTGACGCTTCCTGCACCGCCTGGCAGAACCGGACCATTCTCTGTTTTTCTTCAAATTCCACAGCCTGCACAATGTCGGTCCGTGCTCCGCTGCTTGAAGGAAACGTTTTTAACCCGGCCTGCTCAAAAAGAGCAGAGGTAAACAGCGCTCCTTTTAATGCCTGTCCGACAACGTGCGGGGCCATAAATAGTCCTTGATACATCTCAGGAAGTGTGTTGAACATCGCGCCGCCCTCAAGGCCGATTCCAGGCGCGGCAAAACGCGAAGAAGCCTGCTCCACGAGTTTTGCATTTCCTGCGATATAGCCGCCGCTCCGGACGATGCCGCCTCCCGGGTTTTTTATTAACGAGCCGGCAGTAATGTCCGCTCCCGCGTGACCCGGCTCCTCTTTTTCGACAAACTCTCCGTAGCAGTTATCAACAAACACGATAATATCCGGACGATGCGCTTTGAGGTGGGAAATGATGTCTTTCAGTTTGGTTATCGACAGAGACGGCCGGTCGTCATATCCTTTGGAGCGCTGCAATGCGACGACTTTCGTATTTTCCTCGACACACGAAAGCAGCATCCCAGGATCAGGAAACCCATTCTCATCAAGTGGTGCAATCGAGCACTCCATACCGTACTCCATCATCGTTCCCGCTTCCTCATTATTCAGACCGACTGCCGTCTGCAGTGTGTCATAAGGTGCTCCTGCATAAAGCAGGTGGTCACCGGGCCGCAGTACTCCAAACAGCGCAGCAGTGATGGCGTGCGTTCCCGAAATGAAATGGGGCCGCACGATGGCCGCTTCCGTTCCAAATACGTCAGCATATATGTTATCCAGGGTTTCCCGGCCGACATCATCATACCCGTATCCACTCGATGCCTGCTGAATATGAACAGAAGACGCCTTGTGTTTATGAAAAATCTGAAGCAGACGGCGCTGATTAGCTTCCGCCGTTTTTTCCACCGCCTGATATCCTTTTGCCGCTGTTTTTTCCGCTTGTTCCCGTACGAAATTCACTTTATCTGTTACATACATGGCATGGTTTCCTTTCTATTTCTTCCATTGCTGAAGTGTCCCCTGAACCGGATGATCCAAAAAGGCAGATCCGGTAAAGATCACATACCGGCTGTCATCACTCATTTTTTGCGTATCAACCATCGTCAGCCGCTGAATGTCGGCAATGGCTTTCCCTTCTTCGACAGGCACTTTCACTTTGTAGTACTGCATCTGCTCCCTGAGCGTCTGCTCCATCAGATGACGGAGGGAATCGACGTCCTCTTCTTCAAGGGCCGACATGTAAAGAAACGGATGTTTCGATGCGGTTGTTACGTAATTTCCATTCATTTCATCCGCCTTGTTAAAAACGGTGATCACCGGAATCGTATGGGCATCCAGTTCTTCGAGCAGCTTGTCCACTGTGTCAATATGGTCGTCCGCCGATGGATCGGAGGCATCGACAACATGAATCAGCACATCCGCTTCTTTCACTTCTTCGAGTGTGGAGCGGAACGCTGCGATAAGTGTAGTTGGAAGATTCCGTATAAACCCAACCGTATCCGTAAGAAGTACCGGATAGCCGGCAGGAAGCTGCATTTTCCGCGTCAGAGGATCAAGCGTGGCAAAAAGCAGGTCTTCCTGAAACGTTTCCGCTCCCGAAAGACTGCTTAAAAGCGTCGATTTGCCGGCGTTGGTATAGCCGACAAGAGCAAACTGAACCGTTTTATTCCGGCGGCGCTGTTTCCGGTAGTTTTCCCGTTGTTCTCTTACTTCCTGAAGCCGGGCTCTTAAATCATCCATCCGTCTTAATAAATACCGGCGGTCCGTTTCCAGTTTTGTCTCCCCGGGTCCGCGTGTTCCAATCCCGCCGCCGAGTCTGGAAAATGATTCTCCCTGGCCGGCAAGACGGGGAAGAAGATAGGAAAGCTGAGCGAGTTCCACCTGAATCTTCCCTTCTTTGGTATGGGCCCGGCCGGCAAAGATATCAAGAATCAGCTGTGTCCGGTCGATCACACGGACCGGGATATCCCGGTCCAGATTCCTTATCTGCCCGGGGGATAATTCATCATTGAAAACAACGAGATCCGCTTCCTTTTCTTCGACCGCTTCATTGATTTCCTCTATCTTTCCCTTACCGATAAAGGTGGCCGGATCCGGTTTCTGTCTCACCTGGATGAAATGTTCCTGCACCTCTCCCTGGACGGTGTGAACAAGGGCGGTCAATTCTTCCAGACTTTTCTCCAGGTCTTCTTCTGAATGTCCCGGCAGCCGGCAGCCGGCGATTACTACTTTTTCTGTCATGCGGTTACTCCTTTCCAGTACCTGGCATATCTGTTTCTTCGAGTGTCATCAGCGTGTGTTGATTCATCGGCTCCGGTTCCTCCAGCAGACGAAGGGCCTGCCGGCGGATGATGCGTTCCACCAGATTTCTCACATAGCGGCCATTCTGACGGAAATCCGCTTCCCGGAGCATCTGAAAATGACCGTACAGCTTCTGCCGCATTCTATCAGTGACCTGATACTGTTTTTCTGTAATCAGCCGTTCCGTCAGTGTCAGCATATCACCTCCGGAGAAATCACGGAACGTCAATGTATTAGGAAAGCGCGACGGAAGTCCGGGATTCAGATTTAAAAACTGTCTCATTTCATCAGGATACCCTGCCAGAATCAAAACAAATTTATGCTGCCTGTCTTCCATTGCTTTTACAAGCGCGTCCACAGCTTCCCGGCCGAAGTCTTTTTCTCCGCCCCGTGCAAGCGAATATGCTTCATCAATAAAAAGAATCCCCCCTTCAGCTTTTTTTACGATATCTTTGGTTTTCTGTGCGGTCTGACCAATATATTCTCCGACCAGATCGGCCCGGTCTGCTTCTATGAAATGACCTTCCTCAAGTACTTCCATATCTTTGAGCATCGCTGCCATGATCCTGGCAACCGTTGTTTTTCCGGTGCCCGGGTTGCCGATAAAAAGCATGTGGTAATTCTGAGGGGTTACCGTCATTCCGAGCTCTCTCCGGCATTCATTCACGTAGACGAGCGCATACATTTCCCGGATGAAGGTGAGCACCGGATCCATCCCGATCATGCCGCTGAGCCGTTTTTTGGCTTTCAGGAGCGGGTAATGTCCGGCGTCTGACAACCATTCCTGGCTTTTACCGGTATCTTTATTATCATGGTTCAGCTGTATCTGTATTTTTCTATGGTCTTTCATCTGTACCATTACAGTCATCCCCTCTTTCTGAACACAATATCCTGTGGGCGCCTACCCATACTATACGTTTATCCATAGTGATTGGTGAATCCGCATTCTGATATAATGAATACACGATGACAGGGAAAGGAAGGAAAGAATGGCGGAAAACATGTATGTTCTTCCTTCACCGGCACAGGATTTTCTCGAGTTTCTAAAAGCCAGGGGAAGAAAAAAAAGCACCATTACCCGTTACCATTACGACCTCGCCGATTTTTTTCGATATATAGAAGTGACTGCAAAAGCAGAACATTTGTCTGCTTTGACTGCGGCAGCAACCGGCCGGGTGGAAGAATATTTTTCGTTTCTTGTACAGAGCAGGCATTACCACCCGCGCACGATTAAACGAATTCACACCGTGCTGAAGCAGTATTTCGAATTTCTTCATAATACAGGAAGGTGTGCATCCAATCCGATGAAATCCTTCGACCCGGCTGATTTAACAAGGGAAGAGTTTTCATCGGAAGCTCTTATTCATCCTTCTGAAGAAAAAAAATTAATGGAAACCCTGCAGTCCGATGCGGGCTTGAGCGAAAAGCAAGCAGCGGCACGTCCACTGCTTGCTCCGAGAAATCTGGTCATTATCCGCTGGTTTCTCTGTTACGGGCTCCGTATGCAGGAACTGTCTTCTCTTTGTCTAAAAGATATCAATCAAGGGCAGGGTCTTCTTCATATTCCGGAATCCACCGGTAACCCACGGGTGGTTTCCTTGTCCAAAAAAGACCAATCTTTATTATATCATTATTTTCACGTCATCCCGAAACCCGTCCGTCCATTTCTTGGACATCATCCGGTTTTCGCCGCCTTTGATTTTCAGCGGCGAACGTACCGCTGGAGCTATGAAGAAGACCGTCCCAAACATTTAACCGAAGTTGCCATTCAGAAAATGATACGGGAGGAAAGAAAACGGGCGGGAATTGAGCGCTCCATTTCATCCAAACATCTCCGCAACACATTTATAGTCCGCGCGCTCCAGTCAGGGCAGAGTCCGGAAAAAATCCAGGAAATGCTTGGGCTGAACACGATACTCACATTAACAAAATACATCGATTATGCCACTGAAATCAGCAGTTCTCCACCTGGAAACAGTGACTGAAAAAACACTCTGCCGGCCGATACCTTCACCGGACTGTGTGATGCCTGAACATCAAAAAAGCTTCCGGGCTGTATCCCCCGGAAGCTTTGGTTTATTCATTTGTGACGGAGTCTGCGGATTCCGGTTCTATCTGCAGCGGCACATGACGCTGCGGTGCAAAAGTGGAAATTGCGTGTTTATAGATGAGCTGCTGTTTTCCGTCGCTGTCAAGCACTACTGTGAAGTTATCGAAAGCTTTGACGTGTCCCCGAAGCTGAAACCCATTCAAGAGAAAAACAGTGACAGCTATTTTCTCTCTGCGCAGCGTGTTTAGGAATTGATCCTGAATGTTGACCGGCTGTTTCATGACATAACGTCCTCCTCATCATACTCTGCCTCTATTCCTACGTATTCGACGGCAGATCGTATTCTCCTTCTATCAACTGGATCATTTTATTTATTTTTTCTTCATGGAGTCCGTCTGTCATGTCAAACCAGTTCACCCTTTCCTTGTTGCGAAACCATGTCAATTGTCTCTTGGCGTACTGCCTGGAGTGCTGTTTCAGTGTTTCCACCGCTTCTGTGAATGTGCAGCGCCCTTCAAAATAAGGGAAGAATTCTTTATAACCGATGGCCTGGGCCGCCTGAACATCACGCGGGTACTTATCAAAAAGCCACTTTGCTTCGTCCGGAAGCCCCTCTTTTATCATTTGGTCCACCCTGGTGTTGATGCGCTGGTACAGCGTACTGCGTTCCATCGTCAGACCGATCATGAGATGGTGGTAAAACATGTCGTCTTCTGATTCAAACGACCGCTTTGTTTGTCCGCCTATATGGCGGATTTCCAGGGCACGGACCGTTTTTTTCACATTATTGGGGTGGATCCGCGCTGCGTTTTCTTCATCCATTTCCCGCAGTTTATCATGCAGGGAACGGGCGCCGTGGTTCCGGGCAAACTCCTCCATTTCCCGGCGGAATTCGGGATCGGAAGGCGTATCGTGAAAATCAAGACCACGGATAACAGCCCGGATATACAGCCCGGTTCCTCCAGCTATAATGGGAAGCTTCCCTCTTGCATTGATATTGCGGATATGTTCGGCTGCTTTCTGCTGAAAGGAGGCCGCGGAATACGAATCATCAGGCCGGCGTTCATCGATGAAATAATGAGGGATGCCGCGCCGCTCGTTTTCGGAGACTTTCGCCGTTCCAATATCAAGACCTTTATAAATCTGCATTGAATCTCCACTCAGAATCTCACCGTCAAAATACGAAGCAAGGCGGATGGCGGTTTCTGATTTACCGACAGCTGTCGGTCCGGCGATGACGACGACTTTATCTTTTGTCATGATGACTCTCCTTTTACAAACACAGCATATGAAAATCTTGAAACGGCGCGGTGGTGCGCCGCAAAACCCATTTCCCGAAGAAAATCCGGGAAGCCTCTTGTTTTAATAACGACACGCCTGGCAGCTTTACGGACTGCTTTGTGCACGGCGTCACGAGCCGGGAACCGGTGGCAGGCAAACGATCGAAGCGGGGACAGATGGACGGAATCATTCAGGGCTTCATCAAACATAGGATCCATATAAATCACATCAAAACTGTTGTCAGGCAGTTCTTCAAGCACTTTTTCGAAGCTGCCGGATATAATATCGATGGTTCGCATCGCGACATTGAATTCATCCGATGAAGACTCCCACATCTTCATGCCTTTTGCGACAAGATGAGTAACATAAGGGTTCCACTCCACCGCTTGTACATAACCATTTGCTCCTGTTACAAAACGGGAAACGATGCTGTCGGAACCGAGTCCCATCGTTGTATCGAGCACCGACATCCCTTCCTGCAGACCCATGGCTTCCACCATCGGGTCTCTTTCCCCGCGGGCCATCCGCTGATACCGGATCCAGGCCATGCTGGGATGAAAGGCAAGTGGTTTCAGGGCTTTTGGGTGGTATAGTTTATCCTGCGTTTTTCCTACTGCGTAAATAGGTTCCTGCGCATAAGCCAGCCATTTTTGAAAAGACCGTTTTCTGCGGGCTTCAAACGCCACGCCCCACTCACCAGCCAGAGTCCGTGCTTCTTCTGTTTCTTCCGGAAGGGCTTTTTTTGCTGTCGTAATAATCACTCGTCTCCCTGCTTTCTACTGGACTCAAAGAATCAGGCCTGTTTGAGCCTGCGTCAAAATAAAAATCCCTTTTGAAAGAAAAGGGATTTTACGTCGGTATAAGAGCGCGATTTAATGATCGGACTGGGACTGTTTCATAAAATAAACAGCCATGATGGAACTGATAAAAATAGCAAGACCTGAAACGCTGAGTATAGCAATCAAATCAAAGGCAGTCATACATCTACGTCTCCTTCTTAAACCGTTTACATCGATTATAACATAACACGTACTCAAAGCATCCCCCAAAATGTGACGAAGATGCAAACATCTAAGCTACATAACCCGCTTAAACATTTTTTCCATGTCATACCCGGAAAAATGTATAAATACAGGCCTTCCATGAGGGCATGTGAACGGTGTCTCACAATGACGCAGATCTTCAAGGAGAGACTGTATTTCATCGCTCCGGAGATGGCGGTTCGCTTTAATTGCCCCTTTACAGGACATCAATATGGCCGCTTCTTCAAGAAGCGCGGAAACCCGGATCTGTTTATCCTCAAGGAGCTGTTGAATCAGTTCGCGGATGGTGTTTTCTTCTTCTCCCGCCGGAAACCAGGCCGGGTGGGAAGAGACACGGTACGTCCGGAACCCAAACGGTTCAAGATACACTCCTGCCTGCTTTAAGTCCTCCTCATACGCTGTGATGATGCGTTCTTCATCCGGCGAAAGCTCCAGAGTCATCGGAATCATAAGTTCCTGGATGTGCCGGTTGGTCTCGGTAATTTTATCCCGGTAGTATTCATAATAAATCCTCTCCTGGGCGGCATGCTGATCAATAATATACAGACCGTTTTCATTCTGGGCAAGAATGTACGTCCCTTGAAGCTGCCCGATAGGTTCAAGCTCGGGAACCCGTTTCTCTTTTTCCCCACCGGCCGCCGCTGCCTTTGGCTCTGGCTCCGGCACGGGGCGGGACACATTTTCAGTCGGTTGGTACTCTTCCACAGCAGGTGCAGGATTCCGATTCAAAGAATAGGCAGGCTCCCGTGGTTCCAATGCTTCTTCCGGAGGAAACGGCGCAGCTTCAGGTGTGTTTTGGCGGTATACCGGAGAAGGAGTTGTATCCTGACTGGTATGTTCTGGTTGTTTGGGCCGAGCCTCCCATTCGAGCGGTACCTGTTCCGTTTTCGGGTTTTTCGCGCGTGATGTTTCTACTTCCGGAATAAATGTCTGTTTGGAAAGCGTTTCTTTTAAGGCCTGTTCGATAAGAGTGAGGAGCTCCTGTTCTTTGCTGATTTTTACTTCCAGTTTAGCCGGATGAACATTCACGTCAATCAAAACCGGATCCATTTCAATATGAAGCGCAATCATCGGATGTCGGCCGATTGGAAGCAGCGTGTGATACGCTTTTTCCACAGCCTTTACGATAGGGAAGTGCCTGACATAACGACCATTTATAAAGATGGAAATGTACTGCCTCGAGGCCCGGTTCACTTCTGGTTCAGCCGCCAGACCCTGAATCTTGTAATCCATAGAGGACGTTTTTACGGGGAGAAACTTCGCCGCGGTCCGGCGGCCGTAAATGGCCGCCAGAACAGCTTTCATATCACCGCTGCCATTGGTGAAAAGAAGCTGCCGTCCATTATGGGACAGAGTGATGGCAACAGCTGGATGGGCAAGCGCAAGACGGTTCACAACGTCAGTAATATTGCCGATCTCGGTATGGATGGTCTTCATGTATTTCAGGCGCGCCGGCGTGTTAAAAAACAGGTCCCTCACCGTAATGTCTGTTCCTTTCCGGGCTTTGGCAGCGGAAAGCGCTATCCGTTTTCCGCCCTGATAACGAATGAGTGTCCCTTCTCCTTCCCCTGTTCCGGTCGTTAAATCCAGGTTGGAAACGGCCGCAATACTTGGGAGCGCTTCTCCCCGGAAACCAAGGCTCGCAATCTGAAACAAATCCCGCTCTGATGTTATTTTACTTGTGGCGTGCCGGAGAAAGGCCAGTTCCGCATTATCACGCGTCATACCACTGCCATTGTCCACCACCCGGATTTTGGAGAGTCCGCCTTCTTCTATCTCAATATCGACCCGGGTGCTTTCGGCATCAATCGCATTTTCCACCAGCTCTTTTACAATCGATGCAGGGCGTTCCACTACTTCTCCGGCCGCGATTTTATTGGATAGTTCGTCGGTCAGTTTTTTCACTTCTGCCATGACCGCCCCTCCTTATCGTTTCAGTTTCTGTTGATACTCATACAATAACTCCAGCGCCTGTATCGGCGACATATGAAGCACATCCGCCTTTTTCAAATCTTCGATGACTGGATGTGTTTTTCGTTCTTCTTTTTGTTTGGAACCGTCTGAACCTGCTGGGGTTGGTTCGAACAATGCAAGCTGTTCTCCCTCCCCCGCATCCGATTCATATGAACTGTTTAGTACTGGTGCGGGTGTTAGCTCCTCGTTTTCTTCATGTAACACGCGGTCAACATGTCCTTCAAATTGGTGAAGAAGCGTTTCCGCGCGGTCCAGCACTCCGTCGGGCAGTTCTGCAAGTTTGGCAACATAAATGCCGTAACTCCGATCCGCTCTTCCCTGTTCCACTTTATGAAGAAACACGATATTTCCTTCTTCCTCCACAGCACGGACATGGACGTTGAACAGTTTCGACATCGTGTCTTCGAGTGTCGTCAGTTCATGATAGTGGGTGGAAAACAGCGTTTTGGCCCCAATACGCTCATGGATGTATTCCACAATCGACTGAGCCAGCGCCATCCCATCGTAGGTCGATGTTCCGCGCCCGATCTCATCAAGAAGAATGAGACTGTCCGGGGTCGCCATCGAGAGCGCCTGCTTTGTTTCCAGCATTTCCACCATAAACGTGCTCTGCCCGGAAGTTAGATCGTCCGATGCCCCGATACGGGTGAAGATCTGGTCGAACACGGGAAGCTCCGCCTTTTCGGCAGGAACAAAGCAGCCGGCCTGAGCCATGATGGAAAGCAACGCGGTCTGGCGCATGTATGTGCTTTTACCGGCCATGTTCGGGCCTGTAATCAGCAGTATCTCCCGCTGATCGTTCAATTCCATGTCGTTGGCGACGTATTCCCCCTGGTCCAGCATCTGTTCGATCACCGGATGACGCCCCCCGGTAATGGACAGTCGGCGGTTCGCCGAGAATTCCGGGCGGACGTACTGCATGCGTTCGCTTTGTACAGCAAATCCCTGCAGCACGTCGATCTCGCTTATTATCCGCGCCGTCTCCTGAAGCGGCTGCAGGTATTCTTTGACTTGATCCCTGATGTCAAGGAACAGCTGATACTCAAGCTCCGTGCTGTGATGCTCCGCGCCCAGAATCATCTCTTCTTTTTCCTTCAGTTCCGGCGTAATATAACGTTCGGCGTTCGTTAACGTCTGTTTCCGTTCATACCGTCCTTCCGGGAGGTAAGGAATGTTCGGCCTGGTCACTTCAATGTAGTATCCAAACACTTTATTGAAACCGACCTTTAATGATTTGATGCCGGTCGCGTCCCGTTCCTGTTTCTCGAGCCTTGAGATCCAGTCCTTTCCATTTCTGCTCGCTTCCTTATACTCATCGAGTTTATCGTGCCAGCCTTCTTTAATAAGACCGCCCTCTGTGATGGAAACCGGGGGATCGTCCGCCAGACTTTTCTCCAGCATGTCACGGAGACCGCTGAAATCTCCCGCTCGTTCTGTCCATTCTTTCATTGTTTCATTGTCCAGCGAGTCCAGCAGCGAAAAAAGCTCAGGCAGTTCCTGAAGAGAACGGCGGAGCTGCACCATTTCTCTTGCATTTACATTGCCGTAGGCGGTTTTACCAGCAAGGCGTTCAAGGTCATACACGTAGCGGAGCCTGTCCCTGAGCTCTTCCCGTTCAAAATAATGCGCAAGAAACGATTCCACCACAGAATGGCGTTTTTTCATGTCATCCACATTCAAAAGCGGCTGCTCCACCCATTTTCTGACGAGGCGTCCTCCCATAGCGGTAACGCTCTGATCCATCAGCCAAAGCAGCGACCCCCGTTTATTATGGTCCATCAGCGTCTCGGTCAGCTCCAGATTCCGCCTGGCATGAATATCAAGCTGCATGCTGTCTTTCGGACGGTACAGCTGCATCGTCTGAAGGTGGGATAACGATCGTTTCTGGGTGCGCACAAAATAATTTGTCAGCAGCGCAAAAGCACTCTCCACTTTTGAGCCGGCATGTTCGGGCAGGAGTGCCTGGAAATCCTGCTGAAGCTTTGTATCTTCTTCCACAGAGCAGACAATCGATGCCGGAAGGATATGTCCGGCATCAAAAGAAGAAGGCACAATCAGTTCTTTAATTCCGGTCCGCGTTATTTCACGCTGCCACTGTCGTGTGTCTTTATCGAGCACCGCGCCTTCTATTTCCCCTGTCGTTAAGTCTGCTTTTACAAACGAGGCGGTTCCGTCGTCACAAGGATAAAGAGCGGCGGTAAAATTGTTTTCATTTTCCCTCACCGCCCGGCCTTCCATTACCGTTCCAGGCGTTACGACCTGCACTACTTCCCTGCGGACGACTCCTTTTGCTGTTTTTGGATCCTCCACCTGTTCACAGATGGCAATCTTATATCCCTTTTCAATAAGGGTGGAGATATACTGCTCCGCCGAGTGATACGGCACGCCGCACATCGGGATGTGCTGCTCGTTACTGCTTCCGCGCCGGGTCAGCGTGATCTCGAGCTCCCGGGCGGCCTGTACGGCGTCATCGAAAAAAAGCTCGTAAAAATCACCGAGCCGGTAAAATAAAAACGTATCCCCGTATTGCGATTTAATATCTTTATATTGTTTCATCATGGGTGTTTCTTCGGCCACGTCTATTCCTCCACTGCTGATTGATGTATATTCCTATTATATCATACGGGTTTTGATGAAAGGAAAAAGGGGCTGTATCAAAAGGTTGTGAAAAAATGACCTTTTACAGCTCCTTTTTCTATTTCATATACAAAAAAATCGCCTCTTTCGGTATAATGAAG